>NZ_LRUB01000034.1 GCF_001550065.1 Kordiimonas lipolytica | reverse complement strand
TTTGCTCTTTGACATTGTAGATTGGAAGGGAGATGTGGACGGTGGTCTGGTTGATCATCATCTATATTTTCCGACATGTTTCACTGGTTTTCGGACCGGTTGAAATAAGCAGTGACTAACTTTGGTTAGTCACGTCAGTGAATTCTTGAGCGCATATTTCGGTATGCATTCAGATTTTCTTGTTGTGTGAATTGATGATGGTTTTTAGGAACCATTTATTGGTTCCTGTTCAACTTGAGAGTTTGATCCTGGCTCAGAACGAACGCTGGCGGCACGCCTAACACATGCAAGTCGAACGCGAACGCACCTTCGGGTGTTATTAGAGTGGCGGACGGGTGAGTAACACGTGGGAATATGCCTTTCGGTAAGGAACAACGCTTGGAAACGAGTGCTAATACCTTATACGCCCTGAGGGGGAAAGATTTATCGCCGAAAGATTGGCCCGCGTTAGATTAGCTAGTTGGTGAGGTAATGGCTCACCAAGGCGACGATCTATAGCTGGTTTGAGAGGATGATCAGCCACACTGGGACTGAGACACGGCCCAGACTCCTACGGGAGGCAGCAGTGGGGAATATTGGACAATGGGGGCAACCCTGATCCAGCGATGCCGCGTGAGTGATGAAGGCCTTAGGGTTGTAAAACTCTTTCAGATGGGAAGATAATGACGGTACCATCAGAAGAAGCTCCGGCTAACTCCGTGCCAGCAGCCGCGGTAATACGGAGGGAGCTAGCGTTGTTCGGAATTACTGGGCGTAAAGCGCGCGTAGGCGGCTTAGCAAGTTGGGGGTGAAATCCCGGGGCTCAACCTCGGAACTGCCTCCAAAACTGCTAAGCTAGAATCCTGGAGAGGTGAGCGGAATTCCTAGTGTAGAGGTGAAATTCGTAGATATTAGGAAGAACACCAGTGGCGAAGGCGGCTCACTGGACAGGTATTGACGCTGAGGTGCGAAAGCGTGGGGAGCGAACAGGATTAGATACCCTGGTAGTCCACGCCGTAAACGATGGATGCTAGGTGTTGGGTAGCTTGCTATTCAGTGCCGAAGCTAACGCGTTAAGCATCCCGCCTGGGGAGTACGGTCGCAAGATTAAAACTCAAAGGAATTGACGGGGGCCCGCACAAGCGGTGGAGCATGTGGTTTAATTCGAAGCAACGCGCAGAACCTTACCAGCCCTTGACATACCGATCGCGATTTCCGGAGACGGATTTCTTCAGTTCGGCTGGATCGGATACAGGTGCTGCATGGCTGTCGTCAGCTCGTGTCGTGAGATGTTGGGTTAAGTCCCGCAACGAGCGCAACCCTCGCCTTTAGTTGCCATCATTTAGTTGGGCACTCTAGAGGAACTGCCGGTGATAAGCCGGAGGAAGGTGGGGATGACGTCAAGTCCTCATGGCCCTTATGGGCTGGGCTACACACGTGCTACAATGGCGGTGACAGAGAGCTGCTACCCAGCGATGGGGTGCTAATCTCTAAAAGCCGTCTCAGTTCGGATTGTTCTCTGCAACTCGAGAGCATGAAGTTGGAATCGCTAGTAATCGCAGATCAGCATGCTGCGGTGAATACGTTCCCGGGCCTTGTACACACCGCCCGTCACACCATGGGAGTTGGTTTTACCTGACGCCGGTGGGCTAACCTTTTGGAGGCAGCCGACCACGGTAGAGTCAGCGACTGGGGTGAAGTCGTAACAAGGTAGCCGTAGGGGAACCTGCGGCTGGATCACCTCCTTTCTAAGGATGGCGATGATCTAGTATCATCACCAACTTAGCATCAAGGCTGCACATGAGCCTTTCTCCAAGTCAACGGAGATAAATCAGGCAAGTCCTGTTTATTCAGGAGATCAGGCCGCCGTTCACATGTCCCTTCCAAAGAGATTAAGAAATACAGATACATAGGTATCTGCACGCCGGTTGAACTGTGAGTGAATGACCCTGTGCCTCTTGAGCCAAGCGCGAGCGCGGCGATTGAGACATCCAAAAATGGGGCCTTAGCTCAGCTGGGAGAGCGCCTGATTTGCATTCAGGAGGTCAGCGGTTCGATCCCGCTAGGCTCCACCATTCACCTAAACAGTGTTCGAGTTGGTGAGGGCCGGTAGCTCAGGTGGTTAGAGCGCACGCCTGATAAGCGTGAGGTCGGAGGTTCAAGTCCTCCTCGGCCCACCATCGCTTTGCGATGGTGATCCTCACTTTAGAGCTATTAGCGTGGCGAGTTTTTAATCTCTGTCAAACGGGAAACGAATTCCTCTTCGGAGGATGTAACGAGTTTGTTCTTTGAAATTGTGAAGATGTTGATTGCGTTCGTAACTGCCATAGGGCCCCTCAAAACCTTATGGCGATATGGTTACGAATTGGACCAGATAATTATCCTTATCTGGTCTGAAAATTAGGGTAAGGATTATGTTGTTTAAGGTCTGTCTGAAGGCAGCCTTGAGCGCGTTCCATGGGATCGCTTGCGATGCCTGGGACAAGACATAAATCTTATTTTCAATTTTGCATGCTGAGAAAAGTTCCATTCATTGATAGAGAGTTTTGCTCTCTGGATATGGAGGAGCTCTCAAGTGACGTAAGGGCATTTGGTGAATGCCTTGGCGTATGGAGGCGATGAAAGACGTGACAGGCTGCGAAAAGCCGTGGTGAGGTGCCAGTAACCTTTGACCCACGGATCTCTGAATGGGGAAACCCACCCTTAGGGGTATTCTATACTGAATACATAGGTATAGGAGGCGAACCCGGCGAACTGAAACATCTAAGTAGCCGGAGGAAAAGACATCAACAGAGATTCCCCTAGTAGTGGCGAGCGAACGGGGACCAGGCCAGTGTTATCTTTTGATCTACCGGAACCATCTGGAAAGTTGGACCATAGTGGGTGATAGTCCTGTACGGGAAAGAAAAGAAGATAGCCTCGAGTAGGGCGGGACACGTGAAATCCTGTCTGAACATGGGAGGACCACCTTCCAAGCCTAAATACTACCATACGACCGATAGCGCACCAGTACCGTGAGGGAAAGGTGAAAAGTACCCCGATGAGGGGAGTGAAATAGAACCTGAAACCGAATGCCTACAAGCAGTCGGAGCGGACTTGTTCCGTGACGGCGTACCTTTTGTATAATGGGTCAGTGAGTTAGTCTACTTAGCAAGCCTAAGCCGTTAGGTGTAAGCGTAGCGAAAGCGAGTCTGAATAGGGCGACTGAGTTAAGTGGATTAGACCCGAAACCCGGCGATCTAGTTATGGGCAGGTTGAAGGTGCGGTAACACGCACTGGAGGACCGAACCCACGTCTGTTGAAAAAGACGGGGATGACTTGTGACTAGGGGTGAAAGGCCAATCAAGCCGGGAGATAGCTGGTTCTCCGCGAAAACTATTTAGGTAGTGCCTCAGGTATTACCTACGGGGGTAGAGCACTGGATGGATGCGGGGGGCGCGAGCCTTACCAATTCTAACCAAACTCCGAATACCGTAGAGTAGAGCCTGGGAGACAGACTGTGGGTGCTAAGGTCCATAGTCGAGAGGGAAACAGCCCTGACCACCAGCTAAGGTCCCTAAATCATGTCTAAGTGGGAAAGCATGTGAGACGGCCAAAACAACCAGGATGTTGGCTTAGAAGCAGCCATCATTTAAAGAAAGCGTAACAGCTCACTGGTCTAATTAAGCTGTCTTGCGGCGAAGATGTACCGGGGCTCAAGACATGTACCGAAGCTGTGGATTTGCACATTAGTGCAAGTGGTAGCGGAGCGTTCTGTAAGTCTGCGAAGGTGTGGCGTGAGCCATGCTGGAGATATCAGAAGTGAGAATGCTGACATGAGTAGCGATAAACAGTGTGAGAGACACTGTCGCCGAAATCCCAAGGGTTCCTGCGCAAGGCTAATCCGCGCAGGGTGAGTCGGCTCCTAAGGCGAGGCCGAAAGGCGTAGTCGATGGGAAACAGGTTAATATTCCTGTACCTGGTGGAATGTGACGGATACCGTAAGTTGTTCTTCCTTATTGGATTGGAAGGGCCGCGAAGGTGTCCCAGGAAATAGCACCACCATATAGACCGTACCCGAAACCGACACAGGTGGGATGGTAGAGCATACCAAGGCGCTTGAGAGAACTATGTTGAAGGAACTCGGCAAATTGCCTCCGTAACTTCGGGAGAAGGAGGCCCAGCTTTAAGGCAACTTTTAGCTGGGGGCACAAAAGAGGGGGTGGCGACTGTTTACTAAAAACACAGGGCTCTGCGAAGTCGCAAGACGACGTATAGGGTCTGACGCCTGCCCGGTGCCGGAAGGTTAAGAGGAGGTGTGAGAGCACCGAATTGAAGCCCCGGTAAACGGCGGCCGTAACTATAACGGTCCTAAGGTAGCGAAATTCCTTGTCGGGTAAGTTCCGACCTGCACGAATGGCGTAACGACTTCCCCACTGTCTCCAACATAGACTCAGCGAAATTGAATTCTCCGTGAAGATGCGGAGTACCCGCGGTTAGACGGAAAGACCCCGTGCACCTTTACTACAGCTTCAGTGTGGTATTAGGGACAACATGTGTAGCATAGGTGGGAGGCTTTGAAGCAGGGACGCCAGTCCTTGTGGAGCCAACCCTTGAAATACCACCCTTGTTGTTCCTGATATCTAACCACGTCCCGTGAACCCGGGACTGGGACCCACTGTGGCGGGTAGTTTGACTGGGGCGGTCGCCTCCCAAATGGTAACGGAGGCGCGCGAAGGTAGGCTCAGATCGGCCAGAAATCGATCGTTGAGTGCAATGGCATAAGCCTGCCTGACTGCGAGACTGACAAGTCGAGCAGAGACGAAAGTCGGTCATAGTGATCCGGTGGTTCTGTGTGGAAGGGCCATCGCTCAACGGATAAAAGGTACGCCGGGGATAACAGGCTGATACTGCCCAAGAGCTCATATCGACGGCAGTGTTTGGCACCTCGATGTCGGCTCATCTCATCCTGGGGCTGGAGCAGGTCCCAAGGGTATGGCTGTTCGCCATTTAAAGAGGTACGTGAGCTGGGTTTAGAACGTCGTGAGACAGTTCGGTCCCTATCTGCCGTGGGCGCAAGAGACTTGAGAGGAGCTGCCCCTAGTACGAGAGGACCGGGGTGGACGGACCTCTGGTGGACCTGTTGTGGCGCCAGCCGCATTGCAGGGTAGCTATGTCCGGACGGGATAACCGCTGAAAGCATCTAAGCGGGAAGCCCCCCTCAAGATAAGGTCTCTCTGAGAGCCGTGGAAGACCACCACGTTGATAGGTCAGGTGTGGAAGTGTGGCAACACATGAAGCTAACTGATACTAATTGCTCGATAGGCTTGAAGAGCCCCTCCATAGACAGAGAGGAATACTCTTTGTCCTGGTTCCGGTATCGCCACGGCGATCCCATGAACCGCGCTCAAGGCTGCTGCAGCCAAGAGCGGACAGAATGGAAATACTTCAAAGCATGCAAGACAAAAACGCAATCCGGTAAGCACTGCTTACTGTTTACTCTTTTGTTGATCTGGTGGTTATAACAAGATTGTCCCACCCGGTCCCATCCCGAACCCGGAAGTGAAAGGTCTTTGTGCCGATGGTACTTCGTCTTAAGGCGCGGAAGAGTAGGTCGCCGCCAGATCTACAAAAGAGTAAAACATCGTCACAATCTCAAAAAACTAACAAACCGCCCATAAGGCGGTTTTGTTGTTTTAAGAGGGAACGCTCAGCCCTCGCCGGAAAACCGGCAGCCCTGAGCGCGCTTCATGTGAGCGAAGCCCGTTAGGGATCGCGAAGCGGAAGCAACATTTATGACGCGGGCCAAAAGGCGCATTGCACGCGAAAGCGTGCCGCACCAAGCACCCCGCGGAAATGAAATTGACGCGGGGTGGAGCAGCCCGGTAGCTCGTCAGGCTCATAACCTGAAGGTCGCAGGTTCAAATCCTGCCCCCGCAACCACTCAAAAGTCCCCTGTCACCTCGTGTGGCAGGGGCTTTTTAGTTCTTGCTGTGGGCATGGTGAATGAAACTGTGTTCGACCGTAGCGTAGCGAAGGTAATGTGAGGAGCGCAAAGCGCCCGCAACAGTAAATCCTGCCCCCGCAACCAATAAAACAAAGGGTCCCCATCTGGGGCCCTTTTGTTTTATCTGGTCCGCTCTGGTCCGTGAATGAACAAGTTGGTTCGGGCGGAAAAAAGTTAAGGGGCGGGCTGGCTAGGCCTAGAACGCCCCATAGATATTAGCTGCAAAAGTCCCAAAATGCCGGACACTCAAGCCTGGTGAATGGGCCAGTCGAGGATTGGACAAGATCTTCATAGCTCAGGACCCTGCCGCTATGTACAGCGGCGAGCTGTTTGATATCAAGTCCGTATCCATCCAATGCCGCCTTGAATTCCGCGTACATTTCGGCAGGGGCGGGCAAACCATTTTCAGCAAATGAAAAGAAATGGTCGGCGCTGAAGGCGAGCTTGGCATGCGGGATGTAGGTGACTAGGTTATGGTTTGCGTGCCAACTGGCGATATCAACCACCTCAACCAGCCCTTTGCCGTAGCTACTGCGATCACCTGCAATCAGGAAGCGGTCGGTGCCAAGATCAGTTGGCACTGCTGCGCGCACGGCATCGATATGCTCCTCCGCCACTATGAAGGTTGCGCCGAGCCTGGCCGCGTCCTTCAGCCCGGCTATATGGTCGTCATGATGGTGGGTCACAATCTGGTATCTCAGGGGCTTGTTTGTACCAGCGAAAGCCTTCACGGCGTTGAAGCGGTCCTCCAGCCCAGGGTAACCACCCGAGGCGATAAGATAGTCACCCGCGTCGACAAAAATTGAGAAACCGCCATTCTTGCCGGCATGATAGACACCGTCTGCCAACCGGCGGACTGCCATTTCGGAATCGTCCAGCATTTTTGCGGGCGTGCCATATGTTTCCGGCACGGTGTATGCGTCATCGATATCGGCGTTGAAGTCCAGCGATCTTGAGACCGTCAGGCTATCCGGTTTGCCGTCATGCATGACATAGGTATCGGCCGCAAACGTAAAGCCGCCCCGTTTTTGGTAATCACTAAATACATAGCTGTAGAAACTGTCAGGTTTTCTGCCGGGCCTGGTCATTTTGCTGATAAGGCCGCTTGCCTTGTCGACATATAGTGTGAACTCGGGGTAACCCTCTGGCTTGAAGGCTAGAAGGTGCTGGGGTTTGCCGCGATGGGTGTCTTCGCCTTTATAGGTTGCCGTAGTGCGTGCGTCCGCCAGCAACTTGACCAAGGCAATATCCAGCCGCCAAGAGAGTCCCCTGTCTGCGCGGGCAAAGCTGGTCCATGGGTCTTCGGAGGATGTTTGTGCCGTGTGCTGGATGCGGTATCCTTTTTCCCCATTGAAGAAGGCGTGCTGTACATAGAGGCCCTGCACATAGACCCCGCCAACAGACTGCATGCTCTTGCGGCTGTTTTTAAAATCGATTGTTGTGCTGGTTTGGTAGCTAACCTGGTCGATTTCGGACGGGATGCGGCTTTGTCCTTCGCGAAAACCCTTATAGGTGTCATTGATGCGTAGGGTTTCCAGTTGCAGCAGGGCGTCACCACCATAGGCAGCCACAGCCTTGTCTATTACTGCTTCTTCCTTGGCGTCGGCATAAGCGGCGAGACTGGTGACCATCAAACCTACTGAAATGGCCAGACGGGAAACTTTCAACTTCACGACATATTCCTCCTGCGTGTTACGGCTCGCTGGCTTGCTTTGGCCCGCGCCTTTTTCTTGAGATGCACAGCTAGAGGTGGGTAATAATACCCGCTACTGCATTGAGGTAAAGTGAGTGACACGTGCGACCAGCTGTGAGGCCATACAGGTGAGATAATGGGAAGCCCCTGGTCAAGAGCCAGGGGACACCCATTTGTAGGATGGTCTACGCCGTCAGAAGGTCACGAACAGACGACTGCAGGGACTGACGGCAGGCCAGGAGCCCTACCAGGCAGACCACGCTGACCATGATGGCCATAGTCGCAACAAGCCACACAATGTCCGGGTCATAGGTCAAGCCGAATTGGGCTTGATACATCAGTTCCCCGGATATCCAGGTGCCCGTGATGGCGCCTGTGGCTGCAATCAGGGCTGTAAGGCCCCAGTCATAAAGATTAAGGCGCAGGCACTCAGCGCGTTTTAGTCCCATGCTCATGAGAAGCCCGTTTTTCTGGCGGTCGTCTGCGCTGAAGCCGCTGATGGAGGCCGCTAAAACGAAAAGGGCCAGAAGAAGCGTCATGCCGGCATAGCCGCTGGTGACCTTGGTTATGACTGCAAGCGTCTGGTCGAAACGGTCGGTCAACTCTTTCAGCGACACAAGGGCTAGTGTCGGGTGGGCCTGCCAAAGCCGTGCGAGGTCATTCCAGGCCTGTTCCGGCAATTCCATGCTGCCCATGTAGCGTGTCGGGGCATCGATATGTGCGCGGGCGGCATAGGGTACCTGAAACCAGAAAGTGATGGACCCACCGCCAGGCTTGAACGCGTGGCTGGCCACAAGGCGGAATTCATAGAGCTCGCCTTCAATCTGATAGGTCAGGGTGTCGCCATACGCGAACCCCATGTCGGTCATTACTTCAGGTTCAGTAGAAATCTGGCGCCAGTCGTCCGTGCCCTGTTGCCACCAGGAGCCACCAGCCAGGCGGTTGTTTGCAGGCAGGGTGTCGCTCCAGCTCAGGCGGATCGGGTTCTTGAGCGAGGCAAGCGTATCGCTTGGTTTCTGCATATAATCCGCCAGCCGCTCTCCGTTGACAGCAACCAGTTGGGCAGAGACATAGGGGCGAAGTGTGCGGACCTTGCTGCCGGTCTCTTTGGCCCACTGATGAATGGCTTCTGTGTGGTCCTCGAGGGCTTCAGAAACCAACAGATTCCCATCATGGGAACGACTATGGCCTTCAACCATGGCGCCAAAGTCACGCATCAGCATCAGAGTGAACAGAAGCAAGAGACCGCAAAGCCCAAGTCCCATCACCTGCGCCGACTTGGCGAACAGGCGCTGGCGCATGATGAAGAAAGCAAATGGCAGCAGGCCGGCCCGGCGCTTGCCCCAGGTGTCCCCAAGCCTGACGATAGCCCAGGTGAGCAGGATCATCAGAAGCATTGCGAAAACAATGGCAGTCAGCGTCATGCCGGTCAGAAGCCAGTTGTCGGAATAGGCGGCTGCGAGGATGGTCACAGAGATCAACCCCATCAACAGCCGTGGCCAAACATAGTGGCCTTCGGAGGTGCTGCGGATCAGACTAAGGAGGGATGCCCGCGTGAGCTGAACAAAGCTGGGCACTTGCAGCGCCAGTATCAGCGCAAAGAGCAGCGCTATTGTCTTGATTGCCGCAAGCGGGTACCAGCCTGTGGCCAAACCTGGAAAATATGACTGCATGTCTGTGATGATCAGAGTGTGGGCAAAGACGGCGACGGGACCGGCCATCAGCACACACATGATGAAACCGAAGAGCCATTCTCCAAGTGCCATCAATATGCCGGTACGCCTCAGTGTGCCGAAACTGGCGTAAATTGCCAGGCGGTAGCGCATTTTCGCAAGCCAACGGCGGTTGGTCATATCCAGCGCGACGGCACCGAGGAAAAACAAAATGACCGAAGCGAGGCCCAGGAAATTTTCTGTCCGCTTCCAGAAGCCGGCAAGCGGGTGCTGCCCGCCATATTTTTTTATGATCGAGGCGCCGGGAAGGGCCTTCGTGGCCCAGGCCTCAATTTCCTCCTGCTGGGTTTGGTTCGCAGTTATCAGGTAGCGGCTGCGCCCTTTACCAGTGCCGACAGATGTGCCCTCAAGCGTGGCTCCATGGACCATGGCCCGCATGGCCACGCTGTGCCCTTCCAGGATGCGGTCTGGTTCGTGGAACAGAATTGCGGTGACAATCAGGGTCGATTCGCCAAGTGTGAGAGTATCCCCAACATTCAGGCCAAGCTCGGTGACGAGCCGGGGTCCAAGCCAGACCTCCCCCATGTCGGGGCCGTGCGTGGCCGGGCGCTGGGTCCCTGACTGGCTGCTGCCGATTTGCAGCGTGCCCTGAAGGGGGTAGGCGCTGTCTACCAGTTTCAACTGGGCCCGAGCCCACTTTTCTCCGTTGGTCAGGGTAATATCGGTCAGGGCTGTCGTTGATAGGTCCCCGGCCATGCCTTGCAGTGTGTCCAATTCTGCTGTGGCGAGCGGACTGTGGGTTTCAATCACAAGGTCAGAGCCCAGCATCTGGTCCAGGTTATCTTTCAGGTAGGCCTGAATGGATGCGCTGGTAAGCGTCAGTGTCAACAAAAACACAAGCAAGACGCTCTGGGTCAGCATGCTGATACGGCCATCTGCGTTTGAGAGGTCGCGGAGGCTGTTTTCCATCATCAGTTTAAGCTTGGTCATGCTGCCGCCTCCAGTCGCCCGGCTTCAAGATGAAGGCTGTTTTGCGCCTTCAGTGCCAACCGCTTGCTGTGGGTTACAATCACAAGGGCACACCCGGTCTCGGCTGCGCAATCGAACATCAGGTTTGAGACGCTTTCAGACGTGCGGGCATCCAGATTGCCTGTGGGTTCGTCGGCGAAAATGAACCGGGGGCTGGATACAAAAGCCCGGGCGACAGCGATGCGTTGCTGTTCACCGCCGCTCAATTGGTGTGGGCGGTGCCTGGCCCGGTCCTTGAGGCCAACCTTCCCAAGCCAGTTTGCGGCGATATCAAAAGCGTTCCTGTTGCCCTTGAGCCTGAGCGGCAAGGCCAGGTTGCCGATGGCGTCAAGCTCAGGCATCAGGTGAAACTGCTGGAAAATGAAGCCGGATCTGGCCCGCAGGGCAAGGGCATCAACTGTGTCACCGTCAATGATAAAGCGCACAGAACCACTCGCCGGCGTTTCAAGGCCGGCGGCAATGGAAAGCAGGCTGGATTTCCCTGCGCCCGATGGGCCGACGATTGCCAGTGTCTCTCCTGCGCGGATGGTGTGTGAAAGATCGTGAAACAGCTCAATGCGTTCTTCTGATGTGTTAAAATGGTGGCTGATATTGTTCAGCTCGATTGTATCTTGCATGGATGCCTCCTGTCGCTTGCCAAGACATAAGGCGCGCAATGTCAAATGAAGGTGAAACGCATATTTGACGTTCGTTTGACATGCCTTGGGGGATGGTCTTTGATCGTCAGAGAGAGGGGCATATACATGCGCATACTGATCGTTGAAGATAACCTGGATATTCAGGCCAATATCGCGGATTACCTTGAGGATGAGTATCTACTGGATTTCGCCTACAGCGGCGACCAGGGGCTGGAGCTTGCCATAGAGGGCAGCTACGACGTGATCGTGCTGGATGTGATGCTGCCCGGGCGCGACGGGCTTGATGTATGCCGGGCATACCGTCAGGCGGCGGGGCTTCAGGCACCCATCATCATGCTGACGGCGCGCGACACCATTGACGACAAGGAGGCCGGGTTTGAGGCTGGCGCCGATGATTATCTGGTTAAACCGTTTTCGCTCAGGGAGTTGAAGATGCGGATCGAGGCGCTGGCGCGGCGTCCGAAAAACCGTAGTACCCCTAAGCCTTCTTTTGCCGGTCTTTCCCTTGATGTGGTTGCATTGACTGCCCAGGCGAATGAAGTCAGCGTGTCACTTCACGAAAAAGAAGCCAGGGTCCTTGCGCTTCTTCTGGACGCAGCACCTGAAGTCGTCAGCACTGCAGATATTAGCTATGCCTTGTGGGGGGATGAACCGCCGGAATCTGGTGCGCTTAGAACACATATTTATAATCTCAGGAAGGCGGTTTCGGGCCTGGGCTTGCCGGACATGCTGAAAACCGTGCGCGGCAAGGGCTATGCCCTGAAGGAGGAAAAATGACATCGTCCCCCCGCCGTGTCCGTGGCATGATCATGCGCACCTTCGTGGGTGCTCTTGTCAGCAGCTTTGCCGTTTTTACCATAATGGTTGTGTTCTTCGGCTTCACGCTTGAGGACGACATCTTTGAACTGCAGGTAAGCGAAGCCGCGGACAAGTTTCTGGCAGGAAACCCCAGTCCGTTGGCGGATAACGGAACGCTGGCCGGCCTCGATATGACCTACTATGTCGGTTTGGAGGCGATGCCCGCCTGGCTGCGCGCCGAAGTGGACCCAAGCTACCGTAATCGCCCGTTTGAAGTTTTCGGCAAAGAGCATGGCCATTTCCATGCGCTTGTGCGGACGATGGCGGATGGCAGGAACCTGTATGTTTTCTTCAACGCCCGGCCTTTCGTTCAGTCAACGCCGCAAATCAAGGGATTCCTTGTGGTCATTGGCGGCATGGCTGGGCTTGGGCTTCTGCTGTCGCTTTTCTTCCTGAACAGGATGAGCCGGAAGGTCTCTGGCCCGCTTGAAGGCATGGCCGCACTCTTGGCGAATGGCGAAAGCCTTGCCGGGCGCGTTGACCTGCCGCCTGAGGCCCCGCGCGAGCTGCATGCGTTGGCTCAAGCCATCGAGGAAAGGGACCGTCGCATTCAGACGCTTCTCGAGCGGGAGCGCCAGTTTAACCGAGATGCAAGCCACGAGCTCAGGACACCGCTTGCAGTCGCTTACGGCGCAGCCGAAGTGCTGGAAGAGAAACAAAAACCCAGCGCCGCGCTCACCCGGTTGAAGGGTGCTATCAAGGACATGCAGCAGTTGACAGAAGGCATCCTGTGGCTTGGCCGGGACCCAGGCGGTGCACATAGTTGCGATATCGGGGCCGTATGCGCGGACACCATCAAGGCCTATCGGCATCTGGTTGGCACGAGGGATGTAGTCGTCAAAGTTGAAGGCGATGAGGGCGCACTGATGCCCGTTCCTGAGGCTGTGGCCCATGTGATGGTTGGCAATGTGCTGCGCAACGCACTTTCCTACACGGACCGTGGTTCGGTAACGGTTTTCTTTGGCAAAGACATGGTTGAAGTCGTTGATACAGGAGTTGGTTTCGGTGGCGCCGAACCATCGCGTCAAGGCTTCGGCGTGGGGCTGACGCTTGTAGAGCGTCTGTGTTCCCATTTTGGCATCGCCTTTGATGTCGCGGCCCGAGACGAGGGAGGCACGAGGGCCGTTCTGACCTGGCGCAATGGCGTTTGACACCGGTTTGACAGATGCCGCGCTAGAAGGTCTCCGGAAAGGAGACTTTAACCATGAAAACCAAATTAATAAGACTATATGCCGCCATTGTTGCGGTCATGACAGCGACCACAGCCAGCCTCGCGGGGACCTATGTCCAGCAGCTTGGCTATGATGCGCCGGACGGTAACCGCATCACGGGTTTTATCTATCAGTCAGAGGACACCAAGAAAGATGCGCCGCTCGCGGTTCTCATGCACGGACTGATGGGCTCTAGCCTTTATTGGCTGGCGGAAGACAACCTGATGTATGGCGATGATGTGACGGCGGAGCTGATCGAGCGCGGTTTCCGAGTGGTTGCCCTTGATGCCCGAGCCCACGGTGCGCGCATCGTGGATGATAAGCCCATCGTCTATGTGAAAGCGGCCCGCCGGGGCAACAGTGCTGCCTATGAGGCCATGATTACCAATACAGTGAAGGACTATCAGTTCCTGCTGGATAAGGTTCTGAAAAAATACGCCAAAACCAAACAGGTGCTGGTGGTGGGCTACAGCATGGGGGCACAAATGGGCACCCTTCTGGCAGCCCAGGATGATCGGGTAACCCATCTGGTGACCATGGTGCCGCCGGCTGTTCGCAATGTGCCCGCAGTCTCGCCCATTCGTTTTGCACCTAGTATAAATATTCCTTGGCTATTGATTACTGCGGAACGGGATGAATATTCCACCGGCAAGCAGAATGCAGAACTTATTGCTGCGGCCGGTCGTGCGCCCGAAGCCGTATCCTTTGACAGCAAGCATGTGCTGCCAGCCGCGTATGTTCAAACGGTGGAGGGTTGGCTGGGCCAGATTACGCAGTAACCGCCACTTTGGCTTGCCACGCTACAGCTTTTCATTCAGAAGCTGTAGCGCACGGCGGCGAAGATGTTGCTGTTGCGCTCGAACTGGCCGAAGAAGTTATAATCATTCTTGCCGATGAACCAGTTGGCACCGCCTTCCAGAAGCCAGGCATCCGTCAGCTTGTAGCTGACTTTTGGGCGCAGGTAGGCATCCTGGTCTGATGGGCTATAGTATGCGAACAGCGACCATGTCAGGGTCTGGTTCATGGCCAGTTTTGTCAGCCGTGCGGTCAGGACGTGGCGGTTCTTGTCCTTCGCGGCAAAACCCGCAGGGAGGGTGGTGCGGTAGGCGTCATAATCAGCCATATGCTCCAGATAATATTGCACAGAGCCCGTCAGCTCTGACGCCAGTTCACGTTCATATCCGGCAAGGAAGCGGAACTCCCCATTAGGCACAAACGGGTTGGTGCCAGCATTGTCACCCCGGCTGTCATAAAAGCCGATCTCGATGTTGGTGATGCCGCTGAACATGGGTTTGCGAAGGCTGGCGCCGTAGGTTCTGAGGCGCGGGAAGGTGGCCTGGCCCGAGACCGGGTCCATGCTGTTCGGGCTTTTCTGGTAGCCGTCATAGAAATAAACTGCCACTTCCGCCGCGCCGATATTACGGTGCAGGCGCAGGGCGATTTCATCTTCGCTGAACCAGCTGTCGGGACGGTTGGCGTTCACCACTGCATTCCTGCCAACAACGCTGTTATACCCCGGATGAAAATAAGAAAGCCGCCTGCCATCGATATAGCGATCGGCGTCAAAACGCGGGGTATAGACCACATCCAGGTTGGCGAAATCGCTGAACATGGCCAGCTTTACGGCGTCAGATGGCGCCTTCAGGTATTCTTCGTCCCGGCCGATGAAAAAGGCATTCCAGTCCTTTGGGAACATGTCGTTGATGAACAGAAGGTCTCCCGTGCCCCATGTCAGGACCTGGCGGCCGATTTTGAGGTCAGCGAAGCTGGTTGGCCGCGCGAGGAAATTCGCCTCCCGAAGGTCGATGGCACCGCGGCCACTCTCCAGGCGCGGTTTGTAGCTGCCCGCCACCGGGTCAAACAGCAGGTCGCCGGTCACGGAAAGTGTGCCCAGGCTGAAGGCCTTTTCAAACGATAGCTGCAGGCGCGCTTCGGCAATGGAAGCCGCTTTCTGGTTCGGGTCTGATTGCGTTCTGAACCCCAGCCGGGTCTCAGCAAAACCTGTCAGGTCAAGGCCATGGAAACCGCTGTCACGGCTATCCATCTTGTTAGCCGCGTCAGTGTCAGGTGTGCCGCCAAGGCCGGGGGGCAAGGATGGGGGGGCTTCCCCGAACAGCCCTGGCGGCAACGCTGGTTCTTCTTTCTTTTCCTGGTCTTTCGTGTCTTCCAGCCCTTCAGGCAATGGGGGAGTGACTGCGTCAAACGCAGCTGCCGGAACGGCCAGTGCCAAGGACACAAGAAATGGAAAGAAGAGGCGCGTCACTTAGCGAAGCTCCCTGCGCGGTGGGTTCCTCAGGTAGCGTTCGCTGAAAATGTCTTCATCGATACCTTGATCGTAGCTGACATCCGAATAGCGCATCTCGGTGGATCCACCGATACGGCTATCGGACATGCGGGCGGCAGTCACTGTTGGAATGCCGTTTACCATGTCAACCTTCAGGGCGTCATAGGTGCGGTAATTTTCGCCCTGTTCGTCAAAATATTTGATCTGCACAGGCAGGAAAGTGGCCTTGTGGATGTAGGCGATATAATGGTCAAACTCGACCGCGCCTTTGTCCTTTGGCGTGTTCTTCAGCACATAGTAATTGTCGGTTTCTTCCACCAGTTCGTGGTTGTCCTCTTCCGGTGACCGGCCAGAGACATCCTCATAGAAGAAGTGCGACCCTACAAAGCTTGTGCGCTCATCGCTGGCGGCGATGCGCTTGACCAGATCAAGCGCGGGCAGATACATCCAGCGGTCGTCGTCCGCTTCCGGTTTTTTCCAGACCATAAAAACGGTTTTGGCAACGTCTGCGGGGCCGCGGAAATAAACATAGAATTTCTGCGCTGCGTCATCCGGCTCGCCGTCACGCCTCAGAATCGTGAATTCTCGCGTGCGGGTGCGGCCCTGTGTGTCAGTGATGGTCATGGACACTTTGGCCTTGCCGTCAGCACCCTGATAATAGGCGGCGTGGTTGGCTTTCGCCACGACCTCATCCACGGGCATGGCGAAGGCGCCAGAAGTCAGGGCTGTCGCAAGGGCGAATGTGGAAACCAGTTTTTTCATCATGCTTCGGCTCCATCTTTTTTGGGGAACAGATATTTCTGCAGGATTGTGATCAGGCTTGGCAGCAGCAACAGCGTCACGGCACCCGCCAGCAAAAGGATGGCAGAGATAAACACACCCACCGTCTGGTAGGGCACCAGGGGTGCGGCCAGCAGCGGCAGGAAGCCAACACCGATCACAATCACATTGCGGCTGATGGCGCGGGCGGGCTCACCGAACACGGTACTGATGGCATCGCCCCAGTTGTTGCCAAACCGGCTGGCGATCTGGCGGCTGCGGGCCAGGAAGTGGATGGCATAGTCAACCGCGAGGCCAAGGCTGAGTGCGGAAAGGACCGCCACAGGCATGTCATAGTCCTTGCCGATGAGGCCGATGAGGCCATAGATCACCAGGATCGTCACACTAAGCGGCAGCATGGCAAGCACGCCCCACAAAGGTGACCTGAACAACACAGCCATCATCACAAGGACGATGATGAAGCTGCCTGCGAAGGCCTCCAGCATGCCCGCGACCATTTTCTCCTGCCACACCACATTGATGTAGGTCAGGCCGAACCAGTTGTGCGTCAACCCCGCTGGCATGGGATTGTCTGCGACATAAGCGTCAACCGCGTCGACAACAGCTTTCATGTCTTTGTTGTCGCCGCTCGTAAGCTGCAGCCAAATGTTGGTTTCACGGTAATCCGGCGTCACAAAGTGCCACAAGTCTTGCGGACGGTGGCTGCTTTCATACGTAAGCAGGGTTTGCGCAACTGCGGCCGAAGTGGCTGGCAGGCGGTACGCCGCTTCATCATCTTCATAAAGGGCGCGGTGGACGGTTTTGACAACATCCGTAAGGGCATTGGTTTTGCCCACAAGGCCGGTGGTCAAGAGGTGGGCTTGCAGCTTTTCAATATAGGCCAACACATCCGGCCGCTTGAAAATCTCACGCGCCTGCAGTTTGGCGTCGATGCCTGTGATGGCGCTGTCGAGCGCGTCCCAGTCGGCATCACTTTCAACAGCGTCTTGCGCGGCATAAAGCATGGACTTGATATCTGCGGGGGTGGTCTCATCCGATACGCGGCCGTCAAGCGCCGCCCGTGCCACTGTCGGCATGTCTGCCATCAGGGACTGTGCGGTGATCGGGGCTTCGTCGCTAGCCGGGCCCAGCGTCAGGTACGCCATATAGGTGCCTGCGAAGCGTTCGTTCAGCGCACGGTCCGCTTCGCGGATCGGATGGTTTTCAGAGAACCACTTCACCGGGTTGTCGTTGATCTGGATCTTGCTGATGCCGTAAAGGGCGCCGGTGGAGATCAGCAGTGTCAACAGGACAAGCAGTTTGGCGCGGCCAAAGGACAGGCGAGCAATACCTGCCATGGTACGGTTCAGAAGGCCGCTTTCCTCGCCGGCATCACCGTGGCCGAAGTCTGAAAACGAGCTTTCGTTCATCAGCATGATATAGGCGGGCACCAGCGTGACCGTAAGAATCCAGGCCATGAATACGCCGATGGCAACAAACACACCAAACACCTGAACAGGCGGGATCGGCGTGAAGGCAAGTGACGCGAAGCCCGCACAGGTCGTCAGCGTGGTGAAGAACATGGGCGCGGCCAGTTCTTCCATCACCGCGCGTACGGTCTTGCCCCGGTCGCCTGTTTCCTTATATCGGTCGAAAAAGTCCGACAGAATATGCACGGCATCCAGGACGGCAATGGGCATAATGAAGATGGGGATCATGCTCGACATGATGTGAACCGTGTTGCCGGTGGCGACCAGAAGGCCCATTGTCAGGATCACAGCAATCATAGCCACGATCATGGGGGCCGCGATCAGCTTCAGGTTACGGAAGAAATACCACATCAGGGCAAAAATCAGCAGCATAGCCATAGGGGCGGAGATCGCCATCTGGACGAACATTTCAACGCCGAACTGGTCTTGCGCGACCGGCAGGCCGGTGATGTGATAGACATTGCCGCTGGTGTGCGATGCGGTGGCTGCGCGGATTTCCTCGGCCAGGGTATAGCTCAGGTCTTTTGAAGCAATCGGGATATAAAGCGCCAGCGCCTTCCTGTCGTCCGAGACCAGCGTGTTATCGAGAAGCGGGATATGTGCGGCCTTCTGGGCCACGGCCTTGGCATCGGCTTCAGAGGTCGGTGCAGACTGCATCAGCCAGTTGAAGCGCACGGCTCCAAGGCCTGCCTGTTCGATATTATCGACAGTGGACGGCGCAATGATATCGGCTGTGATGATGCCGCTGCCATCTTCATCTGGCATCAGGTCGAGCGATTTGACGGTTTCCGTAAGGCTGTAGATATCAGCCAGGGACTGCTGGTTGAACACACCGTTTGGGTTTGCCTCGTTCACCACGCCAACAACCACCATGTCATAAAGGCCGAAGGCGGCCTTCTTTTCATTGTGGAAGACACGCACCGGCTCGTCCGCGGAAAGCATATTCTCCGGGTCGGTGTCGATCTTGAGCGGGTTCAGAAAGCCGGGCGCATAATTTGGCGCCAGGCTGGGCAGCGCCACAGCGACGATCAGCAATAGACTGGCGAGTGATGCAAGCCAGAACCAGTGTTTAGGGCGCTTTACGGCGTGTTCGGATAGTGCCAGCATTTCTAAAACCTTATTTGAATGCTTCGCCAGGCTTGAAGCCAAGCTTTTTCAGGATCATGGCCAGGGGGCAGAAGCCAGTGAAGGCCGCCTGAAACATGTTGAGCCCGACAAAACCAGTCAGGATAAACCAATAGGGGTGAACCAAAAGCCCCAGCGCGAGGCTCAGGAGAATCATGAAGCCTGCGAATGCGAAAACAGTCCGATCGATATTCATCTTGTCACCTCGTTTTCAGTTTAGTATTATCTAATTTAGAACATACTAATTTAGCAATAGCTAAAATAATAAAAATAACTGGAGAGTCAAGACAGTGACTGCAAACTTGGTAGACTCGGAAATCCCATTTGACGCTGAGGGGTTCGAGCGCGCATTGACCCTCATCAAATCGCTCGATAACCGCAATCGGCTGTTGATATTGTGCATCTTGTGCTACCGCGAGGCAAATGTTTCAGACATGGCGTCGGCTTCGGGTCTGAGCATGTCAGCCGTGTCCCAGCACCTTACGGTGCTGAAAAATGCAGCCCTGGTGACCAGCCGCAAGGAAAGCCAAACAGTGATCTACAGCCTGGCAAGCGATGAGGTCCGCCAGATGATCGGGCTTCTAAAGGATCTGTATTGCGCGGCCTGATTTGGGTGCCAGGGTGAGGGCGCTTCCGCCTGACAAACTTCATTCTGACAAACTTCATTTTCTGATTGCCCGATGAGGGCGGCTGTCATGCTGCCAATATCTCCCCATCTGATGCATGCGATTAAATGATTGACTGATCGGTCAGTTAATTATTACAGTTATGATCTGGAATTATACCGGGATTCGGTATTTCAAACTGATAGGGAAGTAAGATGATTTTGGGAAGTTTTGCTGAAGGCCGTTGGCACAGGCCTGCCGGTGGCGGCGCACCTCTTTATGACGCATCGACGGGAGAAGTAGTTGCTGAATGCAGCAGTGACGGTCTTGATTTCGGGGCGATGGCGGCTTTCGCCCGTGAAAAAGGTGGCCCAGCCCTTCGGAGCAAGACCTTTCACGAGCGGGCCTTGATGGTGAAGGAAATCGCCCAGCTCTTGAACGAGCATAAGGACGAATTCTACGACCTTTCCTACAAGACGGGTGCGACAAAGGCAGATACTTGGGTCGATGTGGATGGCGGTATTTCCACCCTGTTCGTCTACTCCTCAAAAGGTAGGCGGGAGCTTCCGAACGACTATGTGCTGGTCGACGGCGATGTCGAGCGCCTTAGCCGTGGCGGCAGCTTTCTGGGGCAGCATGTGATGGTGCCCCTGCAGGGCGTGGCCGTTCACATTAACGCCTTCAACTTCCCCGTTTGGGGCATGCTGGAAAAGCTGGCGCCGACGCTGATTGCTGGCGTTCCTGCCATCGTCAAGCCGGCTTCGGCGACCGCCTACCTGACTGAAGCTGTCGTGAAGCGCATCATTGAAGCTGATATCCTGCCGGAAGGCGCGCTGCAGCTTATCTGCGGCGGCACTGGAGATCTATTGGATCATATGACCTGCCAGGATGTAGTGTCCTTTACGGGGTCAGCCGATACTGCAGCCAAACTCTCTAGCCACCCGGTGCTGCGCCGGGAAAACACGAGCTTCATTGCCGAAACAGATTCGCTCAATGCCAGCATTCTTGGACCGGACGTTTCTCCCGACAGCGAAGAGTTTGAGCTGTTTGTGAAGGAAGTAGCGCGGGAGATGACTGTCAAGGCGGGGCAAAAATGTACCGCTATCCGGCGTGCAATTGTGCCTGCAGCACAACTTGATGCCGTGGCGGCAGCGCTGAAGGAGCGGCTGCAGAAGATTACTGTTGGCGACCCGCGCAGCGAAGGCGTCCGTATGGGCGCGCTCGCGAGCCGGTCTCAGCGCGATGAGGTTATCCAGCGGATCGGCGAACTGGCAACAGAGTGCGACATCATTCTGGATGGCCGGAACGCTTTTGATCCGAGTGAGCCTGGGGCGTTTGTGGCCCCGACGCTGATGGTTTGCCACGATCCGCTCAAGAAAGAGCTTGTGCATGCGGTGGAAGCCTTCGGGCCTGTTAGCACCTTGATGCCATACGGTGATTTTGACGAAGCGATTGCCCTTGCCAACAAGGGCCATGGCAGCCTTGTGTCATCGCTGTTCACACGCGATCCTGAAACCGCAAGGAAAGCCCTTCTGGGCATTGGGGCATATCATGGCCGGCTTTATGTGGTTGACCGCACAAGTGCGGGCGAGGCCACGGGGCATGGTTCTCCGCTGCCGCACATGAAACACGGCGGCCCAGGTCGGGCCGGTGGCGGCGAAGAGCTGGGCGGCATTCGCGGCGTGACACATTATATGCAGCGTGTGGCGGTTCAGGGATCACCCGACGTTCTCACCGCAGTGACGCACCGCTGGGTACCTGGCTCAACGGAGGCTGATTGCAAGCCGCATCCGTTCCGCAAGAATTTCGCTGAAATTCAGATTGGCGACACCATCCATACCGCCCCGCGGACTGTTACGATGGAAGACATCGAGCATTTCGCCAATTTCACCGGCGATACCTTCTATGCCCATATGGATGAAGAGGCGGCGGCCGCCAACCCGTTTTTCGGCAAAAGGGTGGCGCACGGGTATCTGATGCTTTCCTTTGCGGCGGGCCTGTTCGTAGACCCGGATCCAGGGCCGGTACTGGCCAACTACGGCCTTAACAGCCTGAGCTTCATGCAGCCCCTTTTCCCTGGTGATTCCATGAAAGTCCGCCTGACCTGCAAGGAGAAGGTGGAACGGATCGGGTCTGACTACGGCGAAGTGCGCTGGGATGTCGAGATTACAAATCAGGACGGGGATATCTGCGCGACATATGAGCTGCTGACCCTGAACGCGCAACCTGGCACCTACTAGGGTCGATGGAGCCTGCTGGCCCACTGGTTTCCAGTGGGTCAGCTTTTGAAATCATCCTCGCCGAGCGATGTGATTCCCGCTGTGAAGATGCGGCTGGTCAAATGGGCGATGGCCGACGAATTCAGAACGCCGTCTGGCTTGTACCACATGTGGGTCCAGTTGATCATGCCCAACAAAAGCATCCCGATGGCTGTCTTTGCCTGCTTTTCCTGCAGGTCTACATCCACCATCTGATCAAGCGTGTCGGAAAAGGCTTTTACGACCTTGGCCTGCAGGGCAACGATATGTTTGCGCTGTTCGTCTGTCAGCGACCCAAGTTCATTTGAAAGAACGACGTGCTTGTCTGACGCGGTTTCATACAGGTGCATGAATTCCTTGAGGATTTCGCTCAAGCACTCCTGTGCCGGCAGGCCCTTTGCCAACACTTCGTCTGCGGTGGCCAGCAGGTCCTGAACATGGTCTTCCATCGCGTGATAGAGCATTTCCTGCTTCGAGGAAAAATAGTGATACAGCAGGGATTTTGAGATTTTACACTCGCGCGCGATCTGGCCAATAGAGGCTTTGTGAAAGCCTTCCTGCGAGAAAATGCGCGTCGCGGCGTCAAGGATCGCCTGTTTCCGCTCATCATAATCCGGTGATTGTGGACGCGCCATGTTTGGTAAAGCCCTTGTTCTTCGTTAATACTGCGAGACAGTAGCAACTGTCTTGGTGGTGGTCCAGAAGACTTCTGAAAACCCGGTGCATATGACCGGGTCTTTTACACCAGTAGCTGATTTGTGCTGGTTGCAGTAGCAATATGTGTTCCTGCGCTGTCAAGCAGCTGCGCTTCACAAAAGGCGATGCGCCGCCCGAACTTTACCAGCCGTGCTTCGGCCAAATAGCTACCTGGCAGGCAGGGTCGAAAAAACTGCATCTGGAGATTGGTGGTGGCGACCGCCGTGTCTTCCGGCACGCGGGCCATCACACTCATGGCCATGGCCAGGTCCAGCGCTGCCGTGACAATGCCGCCCATGACGACGCCATTGTCATTGAGAAAGTCTGTGCCAAGCACAAAGCCAGCGGTCAACGTGCCGCTATCGGCATCATAGTTTTCGATTGATGTGCCCAGCATCAAGGTTACAGGGCCGCCATTCAGGGGTGTCCCGAAGGTGCCGCTTTCAATCGACTCGCGTATCGCGTTCCAGTCTGGATTAGCCTGCATTGTGCCGGACCTCCACGATATTGAACCGGCCCGCAATAAAGGCATTGTCTGTCAGGCTGGCATTGGCGGCGGGGTTGGCCCCGCTGCCATGGAAATCGCTGAAGGCAGTGGCCTGGTTGACCATCAATGGCCCAGTCAGGTTGCAGGATAGCGACACGCCGGCGTCAACGGCCGTTCTGGTGACCTTGTCAAGAACCTCAGGGTTCGTGCTGTAGGCGCCGAGTGTCATGGACCCGCGGGACCTGACCAGCGTATCGATGCAGCCGAGCGCATGGTCGGTATCCTCCGTGCGGACGATATAGAATATCGGTCCAAACTGTTCCTGACCGTAGGCTTCCACCTCCGAAGCTTCAACAATGCGGCAGCTTGGTGTGAAACAGCAATTGGGCCCGCCCTCAATGGTAACGCTGCGCGCTGGGAGTGCCAGTCCTGGTTGTTGCTGGATGTCTTCGACGCGTTGCCTGACGTCGTCATTAACGATGGCGCCCAGAATGCTTGCGGCCCGCTGGTCATCCGCGAGGAGGTTTGAGACTGCTTCGGTGATACGGTTGACGACGTCACCGAAGTCAAGGTGGCCTTCATTGGTCTGGATGCCGTCTTTCGGCACAAACAGGTTTTGCGGGGTTGTGCACATCTGCCCCGAATAGAGGCTGAGCGACAGGGCGAGGTTGGAGGCCATGCCGCTGATATCGTCTGTGCTGTCGATCAGGATGTTGTTGACGCCAGACTTTTCCGTGTATGTGCGCGCGCCGCGCAGGGCTTCCCTTTCAACCCTGTTGCCGAACGTTGCACTGCCGGTGAAATCGATGATGCCGATGGCCGGGTGGGTGACAAACGCTTCGGTTGCTGGGTTCTCAGAAGTGTCGACCGCAAGGGTGACAACATTCGGGTCAAGGCCAGCTTCCTTCAGGACGCTGCGCAGAACCTCAACTGTAATCGCAAGCGGCAGGATGGCTTTTGGGTGCGGCTTGACAATCACAGTGTTCCCGGTGGCGAGGGAGGCGAAAAGACCAGGATAGCTGTTCCATGTCGGGAAGGTGTTGCATCCAATAACCAAGGCGATGCCCTTGGGTCGGATATGGAATGCCTTTTCAACAACCAGCGGCGGCCTTTTGCCTTGGGGTTTGTGCCAGGTAACCGGGCCCGGCACATTGCCCATTTCCTGATAAGCATAGACCAGCGCTTCAAGACCGCGGTCCTGCGCGTGCGGGCCTCCAGCCTGGAAGGCCATGGCAAAGGCCTGGCCTGTAGTGTGTTTCACCGCATGGCCGATTTCAAAGCTGCGGGCATTCAGCCTGACCAGGGCTTCGGTCAGTATGCCGATCCTTTCACCGATGGATGTCGCCGCCCAATCCCGAGCAGCCGCTTTGGCGGCGCCAACTAGGGCATCCGGGCTGGAAGCAGGGTAGCTGATATCCAGTGGCAGGCCATAAAGGGCATTCTCATTGCCGATCCAGCTGCCGCTTTGGGGTTGGTCGATCACGAACTTCTTCCCCAGAAGCTTCATGAAGGCTTGTTCGCCATCGTCCGGCGCGGACTCACCATAGATGCTGCGTGACGGAATCTCCGAAAACGGGCTCCAGAACTGTCTGGATTGCGCTGCGGCAATCGCTTGCTGGAGCAGGTCCCGGTGGCGGTCAAAAAAAGGCGTCACATTCAATCTCGCTATTTTCTATTTTGAAATCAGTTGGTTAGATTTCATCTCTTGCTTTCGCTTTGCATCGCTGCGGCGAAATGACACACATAGATATTGACAAATCATGATGCGCCGTCAATAAAAGATTGAACGGTCGGTCAATAAATGATCAACTTGGGAAGATTTGCAGCTTTCGTCACGGGGGACGAAACTGAGGGAAGGGAAGCCCTATGGAATATACGGCGATCACATTCGCGGTAGAGAACGGTGCCGCGCACCTGACGCTTAATCGTCCTGACAAATTGAACTCTGTAACAGCCGTGATGCTGCGTGAAATTTGCCACGCGCTTGATGTTGTGGAAACAGACTCTGACATTCGGGCTTTGTTGATTACGGGTGCGGGGCGTGGCTTCTGCGCCGGGCAGGACCTGAACGAACGGGCTGTCAGCTCGGGTGGCGAGCGCCCGGATCTTGGTGCCACGGTTCGCGACGGTTATGCGCCGATGATCACGCGTCTATATAATCTGCCTGTGCCTACGGTTGCGGCAGTCAATGGTATTGCGGCGGGCGCGGGCGCGAATATCGCCTTGGCCTGTGACATTGTCCTGGCGGCTGAAAGCGCTAAGTTCGTGCAGGTCTTCAGTAATATCGGCCTGATCCCGGATACGGGCGGCACCTTCATCCTGCCGAAGCTTATTGGAATGGCGCGGGCCAAGGCGCTTGCCATGCTTGCGCTTCCTGTGAAGGCCGCAGAGGCCGCTAATATGGGCATGATCTGGAAAGCGGTCGCCGACGACAGCCTGATGGCTGAAGCCAACGAGCTTGGAGAGACGCTGGCGCAGCGCCCGACACTTGGCCTCGCGCTTACCAAGAAGGCCTTCCATGTAAGCGCCAAAAACAGCCTGCAGGAACAGCTCGCATTGGAGGCGGAGATGATGCGCCAGGCCGGCTATTCCGACGATTACGCAGAAGGTGTTTCGGCCTTTCTGGAAAAACGCCAACCCAACTACAAGGGAAGCTAGGGCGTGAGTTTCGAAAAGCAGGAACTGGCGCGGCGATGCGCCAATCATCTTCTGCCGCGTGCGAAGATGGATGGGCTGATGGATATCCGGATGCTGGATGTCGGGCCGGGATACGCCAAGCTATCCATGGTGGTGCGCGAGGACATGCTGAATTTTTACGGCACAGCGCACGGCGGTGCGGTTTTCAGCCTTGCTGACAGTGCCTTTGCCCTGGCTTGCAATACTACAGGGTTCATGACTGTGGCGTCTGGTTGCTCGATCGAATTCCTGCGCCCAAGCCAGCCAGGCGATGAGTTGACGGCCGTCTGCCGCTTAAGCGGCGACGCCGGAAAGTCGGGCATTTACCATACTGAAATTTTTAACGGCGATGATGAGTTGGTGGCCAGCTTTACAGGTAGGGCTCACCGAACATCTACGCCGATTGATTTAGACTAGGTCCGCGGAAGGGAAACCAATGAAGGACGCATTTATTTGTGATGGAGTAAGAACGCCGATTGGCCGATACGGTGGCAGCTTGTCTGCGGTCCGTGCTGATGATCTGGCGGCGGTGCCCCTTGCGGCACTGAAGGCGCGCAACGGTGGCCTGAAAACGGAAGAACTGGATGACGTCATTCTTGGCTGTGCCAACCAGGCGGGTGAAGACAACCGCAATGTTGCGCGCATGGCCGCCCTGCTGGCGGGGTACGGCGAAACAGTTTCCGGTACAACGGTGAACCGGCTTTGCGGTTCTGGCATGGATGCCGTGGCCATTGCGGCCCGCGCGATCCGCACCGGCGAAGCCCAGACCATTGTTGCGGGCGGTGTGGAAAGCATGAGCCGGGCGCCTTTTGTAATGCCGAAAGCCACCCAGGCCTTTTCCCGCAATGCCGAAATTTTCGATACCACCATCGGGTGGCGGTTCGTGAACCGGCTGATCAAGGAAAACTGGGGCATCGATTCGATGCCGGAGACGGCAGAAAATGTCGCGGCGGAATTTGATATTTCGCGCGCTGATCAGGACGCGTTCGCGGTGCGCAGCCAGGAAAAGGCAGCCAAGGCCCAGGAAAATGGCCGCCTGGCCCAGGAGATTGTCGGGCTGGATGTGAAAGTGAGCCGCAAGGAAACGCGTTTTGTCGACAAGGATGAGCATCCCCGCGCAGGCACCACCATTGAAAGCCTGCAGAAGCTGCCAACGCCTTTCCGCGCTGATGGCAGCGTTACCGCCGGGAATGCCTCGGGCGTGAATGATGGAGCATGCGCGCTGGTGATCGCCTCTGAAGAGGCGGCGGCTTCACAAGGGCTGACGCCTATGGCGCGGGTGGTTGCGACAGCCACAATCGGCGTGCCGCCGCGTATTATGGGCATTGGCCCTGCGCCGGCCACGGAAAAAGTTCTGAAAATCGCGGGCCTAAGCCTTGACGATATGGATGTGATCGAGCTCAATGAAGCGTTTGCAGCCCAGGGGCTCGCGGTAATGCGCCAGCTTGGCCTTGCGGACGATGATGCCCGGGTCAACCCGAACGGTGGGGCGATCGCGCTTGGTCACCCACTTGGTATGAGCGGTGCCCGCCTTGTTCTGACAGCTGCGAAAGAGCTCCAGAATACTGGTGGCCGGTATGGCCTGTGCACCATGTGTATTGGTGTTGGTCAGGGTATTGCCATGATCATTGAGCGCGTTTAAGGGAGAATTCGTCATGTCTGTCAAAGAAGATGCGATACTGAACGCCTCCCGCGATGAGCTTCAGGGCCTGCAGCTTGAACGCATGAGATGGTCGCTGGCGCACGCCTATAACAATGTGCCTTTCTACAAAAAGTCCTTTGATGAGGCGGGCGTACACCCAGATGACCTGAAAAGCCTGAGTGACCTTGCTAAATTTCCCTTCACGGTGAAGCAGGACCTAAGGGACAATTACCCTTTCGATATGTTTGCTGTGCCGCGGGAAAAGGTCGCGCGTCTGCATGCCTCAAGCGGTACGACCGGCAAGCCGACCGTGGTTGGCTATACCATGAAGGATATCAATACATGGGCTGATGTTGTGGCGCGGTCGATCCGCGCTGCGGGCGGCAAGGCTGGTGACATGGTGCATGTGGCCTATGGCTACGGGCTGTTTACAGGTGGCCTGGGCGCTCATTACGGCGCGGAACGCTGTGGCTGTACCGTAGTGCCCATGTCGGGTGGGGCTACGGACAAGCAGGTTCAGCTGATCCAGGATTTCAAGCCGAGCATCATCATGGTGACGCCGTCATATATGCTAGCATTGGCGGATGGGTTTGAGCGGCTGGGCATTGACCCTGCTTCGACTTCGCTCAAGATCGGTATTCACGGTGCAGAGCCCTGGACGGCTGAGATGCGGCAGGAAATTGAGGCTCGTTTCAATATTGACGCCGTCGACATCTATGGCCTGTCGGAGGTGATGGGCCCCGGTGTAGGGCAGGAATTCAGGTCCACGAAAGACGGCCCGACTCTGTGGGAAGACCATTTCTATCCAGAGATTATCGACCCTGAAACCGGTGAAGTGCTGCCGGACGGCGAAGAGGGTGAGCTTGTCTTTACGTCCCTGACCAAGGAGGCGCTGCCGATCATCCGCTACCGCACGCGGGATTTGACGCGCTTGCTGCCGGGCAGCGCCAGCACCATGCGCCGCATGGACCGTATCCGGGGTCGCAGCGACGACATGATGATCATTCGCGGCGTGAATGTGTTCCCGACCCAGATTGAGGATCTCATCTGTCAGGATCCACGGCTTGCGCCGCACTATTACTGTGAAATCAACCGCACGGGGCGGATGGATACGCTGACCGTGGTGACCGAGGTTTCGGCGGGCGTAACGGGTGACGAAGACAAGGCCGCTGCCGCTGTGTCGCTGCAGAAAAAGATCAAGGATCTGATCGGCGTGTCGACAAAGATCGACCTGCGTGAGCCGGGCGGTGTGCCGCGTTCTGAGGGCAAGGCCCGTAGAGTGGTGGATAACCGAGGGAACTAGGCAGAGTGAAGTAAGGGCTTCATTTTTTAAGTATATTGACCGACCGGTCGATTAATTATAAAATGAAGAAAATGTCGCGCTGATTGAGCACCTGACCGAACTTCTAAGGTGCCGCTGGAACAAAGCGAAAGCAAAGAGGCAGTCAAATGTACACAACCGACCTACGGACCAAAGAGCAGAAGCAGAAGGACCAGCAGGAGCAGCTGGCTACTGTGACTGAGGATGACGCTGCCTTTCAGGAGCGCATTGACGATGATCAGTTCATCGAGCCAAAAGATTATATGCCAGAGGCCTACAGGAAGACTCTGATCCGTCAGATTGCGCAGCATGCGCATTCCGAGATTGTCGGCATGCTGCCGGAAGGAAACTGGGTAACCCGCGCGCCATCGCTGCGCCGTAAGCTTATCCTGATCGCCAAGATCCAGGATGAAGCCGGCCACGGCCTTTATCTTTATAGCGCTGCAGAGACATTAGGCGTTGCGCGCGATGATCTGGTGCAGGAACTGCACGAAGGCAAGGCCAAATATTCCACGATCTTCAACTATCCGTCGCTGAACTGGGCCGACATTGGCGCCATCGGCTGGCTGGTGGATGGCGCGGCCATTACCAACCAGATTCCGCTGTGCCGGACAAGCTATGGTCCATACGCGCGGGCGATGGTTCGGGTATGTAAGGAAGAAAGCTTCCATCAGCGCCAGGGCTATGAGCTGATGATGGCCATGGCGAAGGGCTCTGAAGCGCAGAAAGAAATGGCGCAGGACGCGCTGAATCGCTGGTGGTGGCCGTCCTTGATGATGTTCGGGCCGCCAGATGCGGAATCGACCCACACGGCACAGTCCATGGCCTGGAAGATCAAGCGTTTCACTAATGACGAGCTGCGCCAGCGTTTCATTGACGCGACCATACCGCAAGCCGAGGCGCTGGGTCTGACTGTTCCCGATCCCGACCTGAAGTGGAACGAAGAACGCGGCCACTATGATTACGGCGAGATCGATTGGGATGAATTCTGGGCGGTGGTGCGCGGCGAAGGCATCTGTGCCCGCGACCGTATCCGAGACCGTGTCAACGCCTATGAAGATGGCGCTTGGGTTCGCGAAGCCGCGGAAGCCTATGCCGCCAAACAGAACCAAAAAGCCGCAGTAGCATAAGCCGGGAGAGTGAGATGAGTAACCAGTGGGATCTTTTTGAAGTGTTTATCCGTTCCAAGAACGGCACCTCGCACAAACACGCCGGCAGTATCCATGCGGCAGACGCGCAAATGGCCATAGACAACGCGCGGGACCTTTATACCCGCCGGGGCGAAGGAACCAGCATCTGGGTTGTGCGGTCCAAGGATGTGACAGCCTCTGACCCAGGTGAAGCTGCCGCGCTTTTCGAGCCAGCAGAGAGCAAGATTTATCGCCATCCAACCTTCTATGACATCCCCAAAGATGTCCCGAATATTTAAGGGGTGGACAGATGACGCAGAAAGCAAATGACACAAAGGCTGCCCTTTTGGAGTATGTGCTGGGTGTGGCTGATGACAGCCTGATCCTGGGGCAGCGTGTTTCTGAGTGGCTTGGTCACGCACCGGCCATGGAGCTTGATATTGCATGCTCCAACCTTGCCCTGGACCTGATCGGTCAGGCGCAGCTCTATTATGAATATGCCGCCAAACTTCAGGGCGAGGGCAAATCGGCCGACGATCTCGCTTTCCTCAGAGACGGTCATCATTTCCGTAACCACCTGCTGGTGGAGCAGCCCAACGGTGACTTCGGGCAGACAATTGTTCGCCACTATCTTTTCATGATGTTCCACCTGAAGCGCTCGGAACTGCTGGTTGGTTCAGACGACAAGGAGCTGGCGGCAATCGCGGCGAAAACCGTGCGCGAGCTTGAATATCACCTCCGCTTTTCAGCCGACTGGTTCCGTCGCCTGGCTTTGGGCACGGACGAAGGTAATCGCCGTATCCAGGACGGTCTTGAAAATCTCTGGTCTTTCACTTTTGAGATGTTCAAGGATGTACCCGCAGAGACGCCGCTTTATGAAGCGGGTACCGTGCCGCGGCCATCCGGGATTGAGGCGGGCTGGAACGCGGCAGTTGCAGACCTGTTGCAGGAAGCTGATATCAGCCCGTCTGCCCGGAAAGCTGCGCCCACGAAAGGACGCATCGCGGGGCACCACACAGAACATTTGGGGCACCTGCTTGCAGAAATGCAGTTCCTGCAGCGCGCCTATCCCGGCCTGTCCTGGTGACCATGATGACCGCAAGCCCCCAACAAGATGCCGCCTTTGGAACCGAACAGCACGTTTGGCAAGTGCTTGAAGGCGTGCCGGACCCGGAGGTGCCTGTGCTTTCGGTTGTGGACCTGGGGCTTGTGCGCAGCGTGGAGATTGCCGGTGATGCAGCTGTGAAGCTGGAAGTGACGCCGACCTATTCCGGGTGCCCGGCCACCAGCCTGATTACCGCCGCGATCGAGCTTGCGCTTCAGGATGCTGGCTACACGGTGGAAACGGCAACGGTCTTGTCTCCCCCATGGACGTCGGACTGGATGTCCGAAGAGGGTCGGCGCAAGCTGAAGGAATATGGCATCGCGCCACCTTCCCCATGTGGGACGCGCGGTGCAGGCATGACCATTGCCTGCCCCCAGTGTGGTTCAGAGGATACGGCGCTTGTGAGCGAGTTCGGCTCCACAGCCTGCAAAGCCCTTTTCAAGTGCAATGCATGCCTTGAACCTTTCGAATATTTCAAGTGTATCTAAGTCAGGGATCAGTAGATGAAGCATTATCACCCGTTGACGGTTCAGAGTATCGCCCAGGAAACACAGGACACGGTGTGTGTGAGTTTTGCGGTTCCGGAGGAACTGGCGGATACATACAACTATTTGCAGGGCCAGCATGTTGGCCTGCGCAAGAAGTTTGACGACCAGGATATTCGCCGCAGCTATTCCATTGCGTCCAGCGTGCAAGACGGGCGGCTGGATATTGCAGTTCGCAAGGTGGAAGGCGGCATCTTTTCGACCTTCATCAATAACGATCTGAAAGTGGGTGATACCCTTGATGTCTTTCCGCCAGTAGGGACGTTCCGCACGGAACTTGAGCCGTCTGCAGAGCGCACATATGTGGCGTTTGCGGCAGGCAGTGGTATCACGCCGATCTATTCCATCATCAAGACGACGCTTGAGGCAGAGCCAGAGAGCCGGTTTGTCCTGTTCTTCGGCAACCGGAATGGCCGGTCCATCATTTTCCGCAACCGACTTACCGATCTTAAGAACCAGTTTATGGGCAGGCTCAGCGTCTATCACTTCCTCAGTCAGGAAGAAAATGACATCGAGCTGTTCAATGGTCGCCTGGACGGCAAAAAGGTGAAAGACCTTCTTGGGCGCATTGTGCCTGTTGACGCGATTGACGAGGCCTATGTCTGTGGCCCGGGCACCATGATCGAAGAGGTAACGGCTGCGCTTGTAGAAGAAGGTGTTGAGCCTTCCCGTATCCACCATGAGCATTTCGGTGTCACGGACGCTGCCGCGAAGAATGCCGCGCCCCGGGCCAAGAATGCCAAGACCGGCCAAGTCAATCTGACCGTAATCCGAGACGGCGAAAGCTTCAATCTTCAGGTACAGCAAACGGACAAGCCGTTGCTCGATGAAATCGCCGATGGCGGTATTGATGTACCATATTCGTGCAAAGGTGGTGTTTGCTGTACTTGTCGCGCCAAGGTTGTGAAGGGCAAGGCGGAAATGGTGCTAAATTATGGCCTTGAAGAGGATGATGTTAAAAAAGGATTCATTCTTACGTGTCAGAGTTATCCAGTATCTGACAATTTGATCCTAGATTTTGACGCCTGATAAGGCCCGCAAGACAGGATTGGGTCCTGAAGTTAGAATGCAGATATGAGGAGGTTTTTTAATTATATAGAACGAACGGTCAGTCAATGATCGTGTTTCACCAATCGGCCTCGGATGGCACAGCCCCTGTCATCCAATAAGGGGACAGAAGCTGGTTGGGACGTTGGATAGTTTGGAAGGGGAAACGCTCACTACCGGATTGAAGGGAGTATCGCGTTTGAAGCTGCAAGGAAGAGATGGCTGAGAACGTGAATTGGCAACTGAAGAGTTGCCGCCGGTAATGTAAATGGGAAGTGACATGAAACAACTTATGCTTACTGCTTCGGCGTCGGCCTTACTGGCTGCGCTACCTACGAATTATGCCCTGGCACAGGATGAAGATTCCGGCGGGTTCATGCTCGAAGAAATCACTGTAACGGCTCAGAAACGTTCTGAGAGCATGCAGGATGTACCGCTGGCTATCACGGCTATTGCGGGCGACAAACTGCGTGAAGCGAATATCGCGTCGCTCCAGGATGTCGGCAACCGGACACCGGGTATGGTCTTCGCGGCCTTTAGCCCGGGTCAGCCGGAAATCGCCATTCGCGGTATTGGTACCAAGGAAGATGGTGCTTCTGCTTCTGACTCAACCGTTGTATCGATCGATGGTGTCTATATCGCTGCACGTACCGCCCAGGTATTCGATATTTTCGACCTGGAGCGCGTGGAAGTGCTGCGTGGTCCGCAAGGGACCCTGTACGGCAAAAACTCCATCGGTGGCTCGATCAACTTTGTGACGTCCAAGCCAAGCGATGAAACCAAAATCCGTGTCCGCCAAACTGTTGGCAACTATGACACGTTCGATACGGGCGGCATGATCTCTGGTCCTATCAGCGACACATTCTTCGGCAAGTTCGCCTTTTCCCGTCGCAAGCGCGACGGCTACATTGAAAATGTGTTGCCGGGCGAGAACTTCGGCGAAAAATGGGGTGAGCAGAATACGTTCGCATGGCGCAGCCAGTTCCGTTGAGTGCTGAGCGACAATTTCGAAGCGCTGCTTTCCTTTGATGGTGCCGACGACAGCATGGGCGCAACCAACCGTGAACCTGTTGGGTCGGCTGGCCCGCTCCATAACTGTGGCTGTGCATCCGATCCTGTGGCGGTGAACGAAGCGCTTGGTGGTAACACCAGCCCTTGGGACACCCTGGCGGAAACGGAAGGCTATACCGAACGTGATGTGTTTGGTACGCACCTGCAGCTTGACTATGACATGGAATGGGCAAGCTTCATGTCCCTTACGGCCTACCGCGAAAGTGATTTCGACTGGCTTGAGGACTCTGAAGGCCTGCCACCATATCCTGGCCTGATCGACCTGACGGGCAGTTCCGGTAACCCGGGTATTCCGCTGACGGATTCGGCAAGCGAAGGCTTTACGTTCGACATCAATGACTCAGCGCTTGAAACATCCGAACAGTGGATGCAGGAATTCCGCCTGACATCTCCTGGTGGCGAGACGTTTGACTGGCTGGTTGGTGCCTTCTTCAGTAAAGAAGAGATCAACCGGTCCGAGACCTTCGAGTTCACCACCCTTGGCGGCCCTGCTGGTCAGGATGTGGAAACCTCCTATCAAACTCACAAAGGTAAGAGCTGGGCGCTATACGGTCAGGGCACTTATAATGTGAACGAAGACTTGGGCCTGACAGTTGGCATGCGCTATTCCTACGACAAGAAGGAAGGTACAGCTGAAGCCGTTCTGGACCCAGGTATTGGCCTTCTGTTGAAGGCATTTGATGAAGTTGCCTTTGAAGATTCCTGGAAGGACTTCTCCTGGAGGGTCGCGCTGGATTACCGCATCAACGACAACGTGCTGGCATATGCTAACGTGTCCACGGGCTTCAAAAGTGGCGGTTTCACAGGTAGTGCCTCTACGGCTGCAGTTGCAGCCACGCCATTCGGTCCAGAAGAAGCGACCAACTTTGAAGTTGGTTTCAAATCGGACCTGCTGGATCGTCGCCTGCGCCTGAACGTAACGGCTTTCTATACTGACTATAAAGACCTTCAGGTTACCCGTTTCTTCCAGCCTCTGGGCGGTGACTTTGGTGAATTTATCACCGAAAACGCCGGTGAAGCGGATATCAAAGGCCTTGAAGTCGAGTGGACTGCGCTGATTACGCAAAGTCTTGAGTTCGGCGGTTCCTATGCATATCTGGACGCGACTTACTCCAAGTTCCAGGGCACGCCATCCGCGGCAGATCCGGATGCAGTATTTGACGGTAACCGGCTGCGTCAGGCTCCAAAGAACAGTGCCAACGCCTATCTGAACTACACACACGATATGGCCGACAACGGCACGCTGTCGGCAACTGTTGAGTGGCGTCACCAGAGCCTGAGCTACTACGACCCGGACATGAACGATCTGGCGACCATTCCTGGCTACAGCCTTTGGGATGCCCGTCTGGTCTGGAAGTCTGTAGAGGGTAACTATGAAGTATCCCTCTGGGGTCAGAACATCGGCAATGAGGAATACCGGACGCACGTGTTTACACAGCGTGGTGGTCGGATCGCCTTTGCCCAGTATGGCATGCCGCGGACTTACGGGCTGACCTTCACCTACAACTACTAGGCGGACCTACCCTCCCCCCAACCCCCCTAGGTCAGGAGCATATGGTGCCCAGCATCATGTGCTCCTGATCAACTCGTATGGCTGAACAGGGAAGTTGAAGATTATGGAACTAGGTTTGTCTGACCGTGAAAAGGTGCAGATGCGGGCAATGAAGCCGCTGATTGGAAAGCGCGTGAAGATATCTGTCTCTCTCTCGCTTTTCCTGATTGTGGCCTATGCCGCATATGGTTTTCTGCTGACGGGGGATGGCGCGTATGCTGGCACCAAGGTTTGGGGGCAAATGACCCTCGTGTTTCTCGGTATGGTGGCGCAAACGCACCCATCAACTCGGTGATGCAATAGTTCATACCTAATCTGAACTTATTCGACCCTTATTTAGTCTGCCTTTTTCTCAACGATAAAAACCTTGCTGCGTCCTAATATTACGGATTAATAGGTGACTAAATTTCAGTTCACTCCAATAAAAGCAGGCACATTGAGGACAGGCTGGCAATGCTTTGGTCGCGCACCATGGGCTCATCTAGGGCTTCATCCATACAAATTACTACCTGTTCAGCAAGCAACTGGTTTCTGGTCTTATTCACCGCAAACACTATATCTGAAGCAGTGGCCAACTTGTTCGCATATGTTGATTGAACCCATTGGTGGCCTGTCGCTTGTCGTAAGATACCACCGTCGTGCCGACTAGCGTCTTCGCTATAGCTGCCTTGGTTAGAGTTAGCTTCGCGGGGCTGATAATAAGCCTGACTTCTTTTAAGCAATTCTGATAACACTACGTCAGACGGCACTGACAAAGAGTCAGCTGTTTTACCTTCTGTCACCAGTGTTTCTTGAGAGTTGGTTTTATTCCCCATATCACCCTCTTCACGGTTTCCAGCAGGTGGCAACAGATTGGGGTCACCACCTATCTCTTCATAAGACGAACCCGCGACCACAATCAGATCTACCTCAGCAGCCAGGTCCTGCCGGGAAACATCTTCACCGGGCTCCGCTTTCTTTGAAGACTGTGTTTGGCTTTCCAAGGCAGTTGCAGTTGTGTCCTTGTCGGCAGGTTTCGGAGTTACTTGGTTAGATGGCATTAAGTCGGTGCTTTGTGGTGTGGAGTATTCAGAAGCAGTTACATTTTGGAGCCAGAAGACAAAACCAAGAATCATAAATCCCGCGATAGCAATTCTGAACAGCAGACCAGAGAGACCCATCTCCTGTAGGTCTTTTTTCAGAGCATCGCCAAAAGTCATTTGTGCTCTAAGATTAGCCTTAGCTTTCTGGCGCTCAATCCACGATGGCTGCTTGTTCATATAATTACCTACAACTCTTGCTAAAATTTGACCGTCCGGTGGATAGTTCCCAGCCGGAGCTATCATAGCTTTCCTTAATGCTCGCTAAGTCGACGTATGGGAAAAGGTCGGGCCTTTGCTGCCGTTTCCACTACAGCAAAGGACGAGATGTCAACTTTCACCTTCAGTTTTACCTTGTTGGCCCCACATCATCCCACTCATTATCTCTGGCGCGCTGTCAGACCTATTTGGACAAGAAAGTCAAAACTTTGCAGGTGCCCCCGAGCTTTACACCACTCACCAAATGGTGCCCCAAATTCAAATAAATGTGAGTCAACTTTGATTTTGTCAAAACTGTTAAAAGAAGCCTCACCCAAATGTACATATGATGCGAGGGCACTTGCAATCATGTAAACAGCTACTTCTTGATCAACTACTTCCTGAGGCACGATTGTGAGTTGACCATTCCTGATCCCAACAACAATAGGGTTGTATGACCACAAGGCTTCCTTCGCTTTAGTCAAATCCGTCGTGATATTTTGGTTAAGAGTATATCCGTTCTGGAACAGCACATTTTCGTTGTTGGCTGAGACAGTGTCCACCTGCACGCCAAACGGTGCGTGCCTGGTAGCAATCTGCGACTGAAGGGTTGCGTCAGCCTCCATAGCTCTCAGCTGATCGTTTGCAGCTTGTTTTTCAGCAGCAGTACAACTGCGAGAGGCGGCATTCACTTGAGCTGACGCAAATATCAGAGTTAACGACACACCAAATGCACGCCAAGAAACACAATCCCTCATTGGAAAGTCCCCGAAGTAATTCTACCCTAGGGTAGAATGCTAAACGATTAATGGTGTAATTACTAACTAGAAAACTGCAGGCGATTTAAGAGGTCCAGTTTGACCCTGTTCTCAAATTTAGTTTTTCAATGCCATATGATTGTATGCTTTATGGCGTTTTCCAAGAATCATCTGTCTTCTTTGCCATCCAAAAACGCTGCAATTACTTGCCTTACCTCCCTGGCGTTAGGCGGCCTTTGGTCTTGCCAACCAGAGGAAAATCCAAACCATTCATAGGGCCCGGTTGGATTTTCAGCAAGCTCTTTACATCTTCTGGTTGGCGAATAGATATCAGTCCAACCTCTATCGTTGTGGGTTAAGATCACCTGATATCCGGCAGAAAGAGTCGCCAAACCAAGTTCAGGGTTCTTGTTCCCTAGAAGCGCACGGGTTAGGTGGCCCTCTTTGTCCAAGAGTCCGCATTGATCCAATCCCTCAACGATATGCTTACAGGCTCGTCGTGGATCTCGTTTAGGGAATGAAGCTCTGCTTTTCCGGAAGTCAGGACAGCTGCAGGTCATATTTTTTAACGATACCTTGTATGAGCGCCTATCATTCGAATGCGACTGTATTGATAAATCCCGCCCCGTATAATGTAACGGTGCCGTCAGATATAGAGCTGACGGGTCGTGCAACTTCTTTTTGGCTGCAGCCAGCCTTATAGACGTTCTTTTGTCCGTTGTACTAGGTTTCTGGGAGCTGATCCTATCGTAACCCGTGGCAGCATGTACGTATCCAATCACTGCGACGGCAGACAACCAGAGACTAAAAAACAAGCCAATAATACCCAGAATTATACAGCAGATAGCGTAAATGACCCACATTGTGCAGAGAGAGCAATCAGGGCTTCCTCGGGGCGCATTTCTATGATGATACGTACAATAGCCCATCTGGTCTTAGCTCGCGATCTGGTGTTGTGCGTTACCAATGAAGCTACACTATTAGCTGCATGTTTGGAACAAGCCAGGAGCGACAGTTTGGAGCATATCGGCAAGTCGATGTTGTCTTTTGACCTATAAGAAAGTGGTAATCTTAAAAGGTCACGCTCGGTTGGTAAGTCATGATCGCTCATAGGCGATCCGTAAGCGGTGATTTTCCCCCACGTTCCGTATGAGTTCATGATCTGCCACAAGGTGCAGGGAGTGATTTTGTCCATGGGAGGCCATATGGAGCTACAGCGTGAGAGTGATGTCGTTTCGCAGATTGTCATGACGCCGAAGGGTCAGCGGCGATGGCCTGATGAGGTGAAGGCGCGGATTGTAGCGGAGACGTTGAGGGCGGGCGCGACGGTAGATGGTGTTGCTCGGCGGTATGACCTTCGTCCCAACCATCTGTCGACCTGGCGACGCCTGGCGCGACAGGGCAAGCTGGTGCTGCCGGAGGATGACGAGGTCGGCTTCTTTGCTCCTGTCTGTGTGGAGGACGATGCGCCGTCCCGGTCGGGGTCTGCGCCCATCCTGGCTGGCACGGTCGATGTCATCTCGGGCGGTGTTACGGTACGGCTTGACGGTGCAACGCCAGCGGCGCGGATTGCCGAGATCGCCAAGGCGCTCGGAGCTCTTGGGGCATGATCTTCCCATCCAATCGGGTGCGTATCCTGGTAGCGACGAAGCCGGTGGACTTCCGCAAGGGCCACGACGGATTGGCGTCGCTGGTCCAGTCTGAGCTCAGGAAGGATCCTTTCACGGGCACGGTGTTTGTGTTCAGGGCGAAGCGGGCCGACCGGTTGAAGCTTCTCTATTGGGACGGCAGCGGTCTGGTGCTGGCCTACAAGCGGCTGGAAGAGCACAGCTTCACCTGGCCCGAGGTGCACGAGGGCATGATGACGCTGAGCCATGCCCAGTTTGAGGCTTTGTTCGCCGGTCTCGACTGGCGGCGGGTGACGCCGCTCCGGGCGAGGACACCGAAGGTCTGACAAAGTCTCTGGATAGCTGCGGCAGAGTGACTCAGGGAAACAATAATCCTGCCGCTCGGGCCGCTGTTTTGCTATGGTCTGATCATGTTCAAAGAGACCGACCTTCCCGATGATACCGAAGCCCTGAAGGCGATGATTATCGCCCAGGCAGCAGAGCTTGCCGCGAAGGAAGCTGTGATCATCCAGAAGGAAGGCGTGATCTCCGCCAAGGAGGATTGCATCACCCGGCTTGAGGCGCTGGTGAAGGCGTTCCGGGCAGCCATGTTCGGGCGGCGTTCCGAGAAGCTCGATCCGGATCAATATGACCTGGCGCTTGAGGATATCGAGGTTGGGATTGTCGCCATCGCCACCGAAGACAAGACCGCCGCCCAGGCTGTGGAGAAGGTTCGCCAGCCGAAGAGTGAGCGCGCCAGTCTGCCGCAGCACCTTCCACGTATTGATGAGGTCATCGAACCCGAGAGCACTCTCTGTGCCTGTGGCTGCCACATGCATGCGATTGGCGAGGATGTGTCGGAACGGCTGGATATCATCCCGGCCCAGTTCCGGGTGATCGTCACCCGCCGCCCCCGCTATGCTTGCCGGACGTGTGAGGATGGTATCGTCCAGGCGCCTGCGCCAGGCCGCCTGATCCCAGGGGGCTTACCGACGGAAGCCACAGTGGCCCAGGTTCTGATCTCCAAATACGCCGATCATCTCCCGCTCTATCGCCAGAGCCAGATTTATGCCCGGCAGGGCATCAAGCTCGACCGGTCGACACTCGCTGGCTGGGTCGGGCGGGCAGCGTTTGAGCTCAGGCCCGTGTATGACTGCCTGCTCAATCAGCTCAAGCGATCATCGAAACTCTTCATGGACGAGACGCCGGTGCCCGTCCTGGACCCCGGGCGGCGCAAGACCAAAACCGGCTATCTATGGGCGCTGGCGCGCGACGACCGGCCATGGAATGGCGAGGGTCCACCCGGGGTGGCCTTTCTTATGCACCGGGCAGAAGTGGCCAGCATGGTGAGGATATGCTCTCAGGCTTCAGGGGGACACTGCAAGTGGACGGGTATGCTGGCTATAACCGCCTTGCTAGACGGGCGGAGGCGCCGCTCAACCTCGCCTATTGCTGGGCTCATGCCCGCCGCAAGCTGATGGATGTGGCAAAGAACAATGTTGCCCCGATCGCTGAAGAGGGCCTGAAGCGCATCGCCGTCCTCTACCGAATTGAGGCCGACATCCGGGGCCAGAGTGCTGACGTGCGCCTCGCGGTCAGACAAGAGCGTGCCGCACCGCTGATGGACGCCTTCAAGATATGGCTTGACCAAAGCCAGGCGCGGGTGCTGGGCAAATCCCCGCTCGGACAGGCACTGGGCTATATCACCAAGCACTGGGACGGGCTGAGCCTGTATCTGACAGACGGGCGCGTTGAGATCGATAACAACACCGTCGAACGCACGATCCGGCCAATTGCCCTGAACCGGAAGAATGCCCTCTTCGCCGGTCATGATGTCGGCGCCCAGAACTGGGCTGTCATCGCGTCACTGATTGAGACCTGCAAACTTAATGCCGTCGATCCCCAGGCTTGGCTCACTCAGACATTCTCGGCTATCGTCACCGGCCACAGGCAGGCCGACATCGAAGGTCTGCTGCCCTGGAACAGGAAAGTTGCGACAACAGAGGGTGCCCCATGACATTGTCAGCCAATGAAAAGGCCACTATTACCGCGACATGCCAGACCTTTATCGACACCGTCCTAAAGCTGCGCTTCCTGCCGGTCGTCAATCAGACACCCTTCAATTACCCCGTCGATATCCAGGGGAAATGGCATGGCAGCAAGTATCGCTTCCTGCAACGCTACCGGTCGGGCTTTCCTGAGAACCTCGGTGAGGAGTTCGATGCACCCTTCGTTCGCATCGACTGGATCGGCCAAAACAGGTTCGATGTCCAATGGCATCGCCATACCGGCCAATGGTTCCCTGTCCACCAGGGCTTATCGCTCAAAGCCGCCCTCAAGGCCATTGAAACCAACGAGTTCCTCCACCCGGTGTGAACACAATAGCCCGATTGAGAGCAGCGTCACTGGCTCCCATATAGACGTGGGGGAAAATCACCGCTTAC
>NZ_LRUB01000033.1 GCF_001550065.1 Kordiimonas lipolytica | reverse complement strand
TCCATACTCCAGACATCATTGATCGCCTCAGGCACAGAAAGTGGCTCAGGCTTTTCCCGATACAGACGCTTCCTCGGCTTGATCCGTAGGTTCAGCTCCAGTTCCCGGTAGACCCGGTACACACGCTTATGGTTCCAGCCATAGCCCTTCACGTTGCGTAGATACAAAAAGCACAGTTTGAAACCCCAGTTGCGCTGACGATCGGTTATGCCGACAAGCCAGTCAGCGATCTCGGCATTCTCGTCTGAGAGCTTCGGTTTATACCGGTAGCATGTCTCGCTGATCGAAAAGGCGCTGCACGCCGCCCTGATACTCAGCCGCCCCTTGCAGACAGCAGTTCTTGCCATCTCGCGACGTCGGGACGGCTTCACCACTTTTTTGCCATGGCTTCCTTGATGACATCATTCTGAAGCTGCACATCGGCATACATCTTCTTGAGCCGGGCATTCTCCGCTTCCAGCTCTTTCATTCGGCTCATCAGCGAGGCATCCATGCCTCCGTATTTTGCACGCCACCGATAAAAGCAGGCGCTGCTCATTCCATGCTCCCGGCACAGTTCAGGCACCGGCGTGCCAGCCTCCGCCTGCTTCAAGATGCTGATGATCTGGCTGTCCGAATAACGTGATGTCTTCATGTAAAATCTCCTGCGTTCTGGTTACGAGAAAATTCTACTTTTGAGTACCGCTATTTATTGGGGGTATTACCCAGGGAGGAAACAGATTTTCAAATCTTTTAGCTTAGGCAGGAACCACACGCTGCGATCGCTCGATGTCGTCACTCGGGCCGCGTTTGTTTTTCTTGAACGAACCCTTTACTCGGAACACCACTCAAATCTGAAAGCTGTCATTTCTCGGGTGCTTGTACATTCTGGATACTGCAGCTTCGCGCACGGGTCATCCGCCGTGCGACAGAATGCACCCACCTTGCGATAAATAGAAAACGCCCCGCAGCCAGTCATGGGCCACGGGGCGCTTCAATCAGCCAGGCTATATGGGCTTAGCCGTCGTCTTCGTCGTCATGATCATCGTCATCGTCGTCATCGCCCTTGCCCATGGATTCCTTAAGCGCCTTCCATTCAGCCTTGTGACGCTCTTTCATCTCTTTCTTTTCGGCTTTCTGGGCGGCTTTCATTTCCTTCTTTTCGTCCTTGGACATATCTTTCATGCCCTTCATGGATTCCTTGTGCCGCATCTTCATGGCCTGCCATTCTTCATGATGGCGCTTTTTCATCTCAGCGGCTTCAGGACCCATGTCCTCGTCGTCCATCATTTTCTCGTGTTTGTGCTTCTTCTTGTCCTTCATTTTTTCGTGCTTCTTTTCGTGCTTCTTTTCATCGCCATGATGATCGAAGGCAAAAGAGGCAGGGGCAGCCACCGAAAGGGCCGTCAGTCCCATGACACAAGCTGTCAGAATATTCTTGATTGTCGCCATTTCACATTCTCCGTATGTGCAGAAAGAATTCAGCTATGGCGGAAGGTGCCTGAAAAGATTTCAGTAAAGATATCAGCAAGGATATCAGCTATGGCACTCGATACTATGGTTGTCCCTTCCCGCTAGCAGCTTCACACTATTACCATAAGAAGGCGAAATCTTGGCAGCACTTTCGCGGGACCGGCCATTCACGGTTTCGGCATGAACCTGACATCCACGCCTGCCCCGGCAAAGACATCCGCCATGACGCCGGAGCCCACGAGCCTTGCAGTGACGCCGTCGAATGCCCCAACAAAGGCACGGTTTTCAGGCGTGTCGTGGCAAACCACGGAAACACCGACGCGGATCAGCGCAAGGTCCGGGTTATAGGGCGGCAGCGGGCGCCCCAGGGACTTGAAAACAAAGATATTGTCCGGCAGTGACCCGGACATATGGTCCACACGGCCCGCAATCAACATGCGGGCTTTCGCAGTCTCCGTGGTGGTTGGCAAAAAGCTGGCGCCATAGCCTTCCAGCACCGTGGGCAGGGCAGAGCCGTTTGGATAGGCAATCTTGCGCCCTTCAAGCGCCTCAAGCGAGGCAAGCGGCGCTTCGCCGTAGCGGCTGAAAATGTGACTTTCCACCCATATAAGCGGGACAGTCTGGATGAAGCCGTCCGGGCCCTCAATCTCTTTGCCGGTTACCAAATGACCAATATCACTGGGATAAAGACAACTGCCTGCGATATCCTGAAAACTGACTTTGGCGCGCTTATAGGGCAGTGGCTGGTAGGCCTTGGGGCTGTCCATCGCATCAAGGACGGTGCCCAGCACTTCGTTATAAAAACCAGAACCGTCGAGCGCGAGCGTCATGCCCCAACTGGTGCCGTATATATCGCCCTGGCCGTCTGGGTGTGCGGGTTGCCTCAACCCGCCCTCTGCCCAGGCGCCAAACGTCTGGCAGATCGCCAGACATAGGATTCCAAAACTGTATGCGGCGGTGCGCACCATTGGCAACAAGCCCTTTCGCACAGACCCCCAGGCACGGCGAGCTGATAACTATATCAGCGAATATTGCTGAAGGGTACCCGTCTCCCCGGATGGGCGAAACGAGGCTTCACCCCGGCGGCCGGCGCAATATCATTCAGGTCTGCAGCTCCTGCATAAGGCGCCTGCATCACGCCCGCACTGGCCAGAAGGTCCTGAAACGCGGCGTCAGCCTGCAGCAAATCGATCCGCTCGTTCAATTGCGCAATGAACGCACGGTTGGCGGGCGTGTCGTGGCATACAATCGCGACACCTGCTTCAATCAGGGAAAAGTCCCGGTCGTAGGACGCCATGCGGGTATCCAGCGACTTGAAGACCAGATATTCATTCGGCAGCATGCCGGACATCATATCCACCCGCCCGGTGATCAGCATCTGGGCCTTGGCCGTTTCGTCATGCACGGAAATCAACTGTGCACCCGTATCCTTTAAAAGCTTGGTCATGATTGAGCCCGTGGGGACCGCCACTGTCTTGCCCTTGAGGTCCGCAAGGGATGCGGGCGGCGCCATGCCTGCGGGCGCGAACAGGTGTTCCGCCGCTGTGAAGAGCGCATTGGATTCGATCAGCTTCTGGCCACCATCATGTCCGCCGGTGGTCAGGACAGACCGCGCAGACGGATACAGGCAAGCTGTCTGGCCCACTAGGAACTGCGACCGCGCGCGCCGGTACGGCATCAGCTTATAGTCGACCGCTCCATCGCCTGCAGGCACCAGATCCCGGAAAACATCATTATAGAAACCTGTGCCGTCCTGCGCCAACGTCTGCCCCCAGACAGTGCCTAACACAACAGCCGGTTCCGGTGTTTCCAAATTGTCAGATGGACTGTCATTTGCCTGAACGCTGGTTGCTGCCAGCAACAGAATTGCTATCGAGACAATGCCCGACGCCACTACAAAAAATTTACGCAACACTCTTTCACCCAAAGCCTGATTACTAATCCAGGTCTCAGCTCCATGGCACCTGTCGCGGCTGTCCGTTCCCCCCGGCATGCCACACCATGTCGCCCTTTCCCGCAAAAAGGCTATTCAAAGGGAGACAGCAAAAGCAACGGCAAAAGAGCTAATTTTCATAAAATTGAGCCTTTTTACTGTGCGACATGATCGCAACTTCCTGCCGGGCTTTCATTATGCACCCATAAGAAGAGCCGCCGTATGGTTAACGCCGGTTTTTCCACCCCTCAATCCTGAACATTAAAGGAATCAGGCTTTTGACAGATTCGGAATAACTAGCGGGCTAGGATCCTATGGGTCAGAGCCTGCCCACGCGGGCGCGTTCCACAGCCGAATAGATGAAGAACTGATTGACGGTCTCACCGTCCTTCGACAGCGGAAAATAAAGCACGCTGACGTCCACATATTCCCGACCGTCCGAAAGCGCCTTCGACAGTCCAAGCGCCGGCATCCGCGTTTCTATGCAATGATTGCTGATGCGGCATACCCGCCTCAGCACCTGGTCACCGTGATAGTCGCTAATCAGTTGCCCGGTCGCCTCGCCATAAAGCGAACTGATCTCCGTCCCCATCAGGCGATAGCGCGCGTCCACCACATGGCCTTCCTCGTCAAAGACAGGCTCCAGGATTGTAATACGCGGCAGATACTTGCTAAGCCTGGAGGGTGAAACATCTGCCCGGCTGTTAAATGGGCGGTCGCCCCGGCTTTTGGCCATCAGCTCGACAAGGGCTGCCATGTCCTCGCGTATTGCCATGCCTTCCTCAACCGTCACCACATAGAAATGGTCGGCCCGTGGCCCCCTATTCCTGATCCGGATCAGCTCATTTTCAAACGAGGACATGCGCTCTACTCCCCCGCCTTCAGGCGCGGCATCAGAGAGCCCGAGGATTGAGCGGGGCATTCCCGCAACACCCAAAGACAGGACGTACTGACAGAGGCTGCGCGCACCACGGAGCGCATGCCGCCAACTGGCACACCATGTCGGTTCAGCGTTTTCAGGCTCATGCCCTATTATGGGCGCAGGCTGGTAAATAAATGCTGAAACGAAATTCCCGCGAAACCCCTGTAAATACCACTTATAAATGCATTTACAGGGGTAAAAGCCTTAATCCTGCAGGCTGGCGTAAAAATGCCTGAGCAGGGAGCGGTGAACTTCGTCCGCCGGTTTGCACGGCGGATGATACAGAAGCATCTCGCGCGTCAGCCAGAAACTTTCGCGGAAGGCCTGCGCCACCTCAACGCCGGAATGGTCCTTCAGCACGGCGTGCTTTTCCGCCAACAAATGGCCAATTTTCTCAGCGGCGGCATCAAAGCTTGGCCCCAAGCCGGTAAAATCCCCCGGCTCTGCCATCTTTTGCGCCATATCAAGCGCCCGGATCACCCCGCTTCGCTCTGAACAAAGCCGCATGAAAAGGCTGATCATCATGCCTGGCGCGTCGTCAATCAGTGCCGGGCAGGTATCCAGCTCATCCACCAGCGCCGATACGGTCTGCTCGCACTCCTGGCCCAGTCGGCTATCAAGGCACCGCAGCAGTGCGGTTTTATCGACAAACCGGTTATAGAAAGACCCGACAGACGCATCTGCCTGCCGCACGATTTCCTGCACCGACACCTCGTGCCAGTTACGGCCGGACAAAAGCCCCTCTGCCGCATCGAGGAAACGGAAAAATGTTCGTTCACTTCGATTTTGTGCCGGACGGGACACCCACCGTCCATATGACCATGCACTGCCCGACATGGCCCTCCGGGATGATGCCCCGGCTTCGGCCGCAATTGCTGCCATGGATTTCTCCTATATAATAGCCTCTCGGCGAGCCGCCACACTCGGCTGCCCGCAACCCCCAACCTTCAGACAAGCAGAAAGCCGGAGCCACCCAACGTCAGCTCCCCTGACACCAGGACTGTGACCACACGGCCCTGCGCCCCGGCTTTCCTGCCATCACACTCAAAACCCATTACCCGGAACAAACTCCGAACCGTCTTCATGACGAGACGCACAGCGCCAGCATAGCGACCGACGCCAGGCAAAAGCCCAGGCTGATGCCGCCGCCCTTTCACAAAGAGATTTATATTAGAATCAGAATTCTAATTCTATTACAAGAAAAAAATAAAATGCCGCAATCGCTTACAACCGCGTAGCAAATCAGCAAACCTTCGCAGCGGCTGGCGTCCGCCACAAATCGCAGCCCCTTCGCCTGCCAGCGATCGCCAGGTTGAACAGGGCAAGATCACGAACCGCAGCCTTCATCTGCAGGCCAATGCGCATCGCCCATATCTCCTTTAGTTTGAGAGGTGGCTTCTGCCCAATCAGCTTGCCTTTATTCCAAGGCTGGTGGGAGTTTTCATGGCGAAAGATGAGTTTCATGATCTGTCTCCTTTTTGATCAGGAGACAGTCATTCTACTCCCATCAGCTGAGTGCACTTTCTGACCCTTTGCGGACCATTTATGCTTCCCGCTGACGACTTGCTGTTACACCCTGGGCGCAGTCAGCATTTTGCCATACTTGAAAATGAACATCAGGAAGCCCAGGGCCCACAGAAGCCCTGCCGCTGACAATAGCATGCTGTAGGCATCTGGTATCAACGATGCTGCTACCCTGAGTACAGCGGCGAGAAAGACGGCCAGATACATTCCGGCACCAAACACGCCTGCCGCAAGGTCGCGACCGGTGTGCCCGAGCGTGGCGCGAGACATGACGGCAAGCGGCATCAACCCCATCAGGCCAGCCGTCAGGGCGTGCATGCCTGCGCTTGGCGTTATGCCAGCATTCGGCAGCAGCGTGTCGAGCCCAAGAAGCGCGAAGCCCACCGGCATCCAAAGATAGGCCGCGTGCAAAACAAGCACGATAGCACTCGAAACCGTTGCCCAACCCTTCCAGCGCGCGAGACGCACCAGATGCCCGACGGCAACCATAACAAGGAACATTCCAGCCACCATGCTTTGCGGCCCCACAACCCACAGGACAAGCGTTGCAGCCGTTGCAAGCAACAGGATTTTGTCAAACTGGTTGAAGGGCACAGGCCGGGCCGCCTTACCGGACTTAATCAACCAATTGGTAGTGAAGCTCGGGACAATGCGCCCACCGATAAGCGCATTCAGCATGACAATGAGCGCAAGCGCAGCACGCACGGCATAATCGCCGGAGAACAGCCCCAATGTTTCAATATGAAAGGCGATATTGCTCACTGCCAGCAGGCTGATGATCAGGCAAACCGGAGCATTGCGCCAATTCCTGCCCGCGATCACCTCGCGGCTTACAAGCCCCGCCACCGCCAGCAGGAAAATACTGTCAACCGTGGCGGCCGTCCCCGGCATCACGGGCGCCACCATGGCGATGCGCCCCAACAGCCATGCAAGCGCGAGCATTAGAAGTGGCATGCCGGATATTGGCAACCGGCCGGTCCAATTGGGGATCGCGGTCAGAAGAAAGCCGGTGATCACAGCAGCCAGAAAGCCAAACAGCATTTCATGGATATGCCAGCGAAGAGGGCCTATCCCACTCGCAATGTCACCACCGTGAGCGAAAAGAAACAGCCAGATCGGCACCAGAATGGCTGCCGAAAGGGCTGCCAAAAGAAAGAAAGGCCGAAATCCGAAACTGAGAAATGCCGGACCTTGGTACCGTTTCGCAGACATGATCTATCTCCTGCACCTGAATTTGAACATTCTAGCCAGACAACAACGAAAATGCCGGGCGCTTCTTGTCACACCCAGCACTCTCTTTTCCATAATTCAGCAGCTGCAGCCTAGAATTTGGCCTGCAGCGTGATCCAGATCTTGTCAGTGTCTGTCGCAAACTCATCCGCGTTATAGAAGGCTGCCTTCACCGAAGCCGACAGATATTTGTTGATCTTTTTCGTCACCAGGAAGTCAACCTCGCTGCCATAGGAAATACCGCCCGTATCGCTGGAAAAGTCGTGGTATACGGCTTTGAACAGCATACCGCCAAATGCACCGTCCCCAGGCACCTTGTAGGCCAACGACACGTTGATCTCCTCAAGGCCATTTCCAGGTGTTGCCAGAAATTTATCAGCCCAGCCATTGAACTTGTGAAGCGTGGCAAGCGGAGTCTGGAAGGCCACGCCATTGTCGCTGCCCAGAAGCTCATACCCGATCTGGCCGGTCACAGCGCCCGCGGTCGCTGACACGCTACCGTTCCAGTAATCGGCCGAGAAGTCATTTGGATTATCTTTATAGTCGGACTGCGACGCATATTCGAGCTCATAGCCAAGCTTCAGGCCGTCAGAGACGGCATACTTGCCGTCAAACCGAACGCCGTACGTGCTGGATGACAGGCCATAAACCGGCGCATCATTGAGGTCGATCAGCAAGGCATAAGCCGTGATGTTAGCGAAATCAAAGCCCTTGTAGGTCAGGTTGATCACATGGGTGTTGGTGTCCAGGTCACCAAATGGATGGTCTTCTCCAAAAATCCGGTTCACATTCCAGACGTAGCCATAAATGGCAGTCAGGTCCTTGGTCGGCGTGGCGATTGCGGCCACCGCATCATAGGTCTGGTCATTCTGGCGGAAGCCAACCGTACCAACAAAACGCTGGTTATCCAGATTGATACCCTGACGCCCACCCTTGAGCGTGAAATAGTCATTCTTATACTGGATATAGGCTTGGTTCAGCTCTGTTGTGTCCGGGTCGGCAACTACCGGACGGGTAATGTTGCCGTTCACGGTACTATTGTAGGTATCCTGCCCCAACACAGTCGTATTGGTGCCCTCCAGATAGGCACTGAACCCATGCAGATCACCCGTTTTGTACCAGATTTTGGTCAGCAGGGTCGACGCGGTTGCCTTCTTGGAAAATCCATCCTGATCAACCAACTCAAGCCGGTAGCGGAGGTCAAGGCCTGCGTCGCCATCCTGCAGGAAATTACCGGTATCTTCGGCGGCTGCGGCGCCGGTTGCAGCAATTGCAAAAGAACTAACAGCAATCAACAGGGGGCTCTTTCTCATGGTTCAAACTCCTTAAAAACCCTTCAATGAGTGTGTTTTAGCTGCACCTGCGGCTAACTTACCTGATCCACATCAAGTGGATGAAAAAATTGGAGAATTTGACAAATTGTTGCACCTGGGTGTGGTATTAGCGACACAGGCGACGGAAGCGGTCTTCCTCGGGGCGGTATGAGAGCAGCTCGCCGCTGTCCAGATGGAAGTACCAGGCGTGAAGCGCAAGTCTTTCATCCTGCACAGCCTGGCGCACCCACGGGTAACCGGCCAGGTTCTGGATGGAAACAAGTGCGCCTTCCATTTCTGCCAATCGAAGGCATTCTTCATGGTCGTGGGCTGGATTGCAATTTTGCAGAACCGCCTCGCGGGCTGGAGCAAGAATGCCCACCCAATCAGCGATATAATCGTCTTCATCGGCGTCAAACCGGTCCGTGGGATCCTTAGCCATCAGGGCGGCAATACCGCCGCAGCCGGAATGCCCCATCACGATGATATGCTCCACCTTGATATGGTTGACGGCATACTGGATGGCGGCCCCAAGCGACTTGTGGTGGCTTTCGCCCTTCTCGTATGGCGGTACGATATTGGCAACATTATTGACGACAAAAATCTCACCCAGGCCAGCGTGGGTCAAAATGGCGGGGTTCACCCGGCTGTCGCTGCAGCCAATAATCAGAACCTTTGGCGCCTGCCCTTTCGAGGCCCAGTCCCTGTAGGCCTCATACTTCTTGTCCAGATATTCAGCACGGAAGATTTTATAACCTTCAATCAGCTCTTCGTATGAATCCATGGTGCACCTCTATGCCACCGCTCAGGCGATATGCAAATTGAAACGCGACACCTTAGAGCGCAGCCGCGAGATCAAAGCCCGCAATCTTTGCCCTTCCAGCAAGGTCCAGTATGTAAGACTGAATTCCATGGCGAATGCTCCTGGTGTGCAGATAATCACGGATGCGCGGCTCCACCTCACTGAAGGGAAGCGGCATTTTGGCCCCTTCCCCGGCACTGAACCGCTCGATGTTATGATCATAATAATGGCGACAGACTTCCGGCGTGGCTTCGGGAGCTGTCACTTCAGACTGGATCAGCTTCATGATCCCGGCATCGAGAGCTTCTTCTTCCGCGTCTTTGGCCAGAAACCCCTTTTCCTGTGCCTCCTGACGCAGCAGTTCCCGGATCAACAGGGCCTTGGCCGCCTCATCGCGGGCGGCCTCCCTGGTTGCGGCCGGGTGAAACTGCATTTCCTTGAACACGTCATCGTCCGTGATTTCGGTTTTGTTGACGAAGATCGGCATGGCTCAGGCCCTCCGGCGCACGATCTGGTAGCCAGACCGGAAGATATATTTGATCGGGGCGGACAGGATGTGCACCAGCCGGGTGAAGGGGAAGAGCACAAAGATCGTCAGCCCAAGCACGATATGCAGCTTGAACACCAGCGGCTCATGCAACACGAAATCCGCTGCACCGCCCCGGAAGGTCACGATATGCTGGGCCCAGTTGGCGAGTGCGATCATTGAGCTGCCGTCTGCATGCTGGGCAGACGCCGGAATGGTGGCGAGCCCGAGAATCAATTGAACGTAAAGCACCAGAAGAATCATGATGTCCGCCGGCTTGCTGGTGGCTCGGATACGTGGGTCGGTCAGGCGGCGCACCAGAAGAATGGTCATTCCAATGAAGCAGAGCGTGCCGAAGATGCCGCCTGCAATCATGGCCATCTTTTGCTTCACAGCCGCTGTCATAACCAGGTGGTACACAGATTCTGGCGTCAAAAGCCCGACAAAATGGCCAAAGAACAGCAGGATGATGCCCACATGAAACAGGTTGCTGCCCGCTCGCATGCCTTTTGAGCGGAGAAGCTGGCTGGAGCCCGCTTTCCAGCTATAGGGATCCTGATCGTACCTGAGGATAGACCCAAGCACCATGATGACGATGGCAAGATAGGGATAAATCCCGAAGAAGAAATCATTGAGATAAGCTGACATTCTTGCCTCCTATCGCTGAGCGTTTGGCGCGGCTGGGGCCGTGCCTTGATGGCGGGTCGCAGATGGGCACACAGCGCAGGACGCATCGCCGTCGAAAGCAGGCGTCTCCTCCCACTGTTTGTCCAGCGCCTCAAAACTGGTGTCTTCCTGTTCGGCGTCGATAAGCGCCTGTTCGACAAACTTCTCGTCCGCCTTCGCATCCGTCAAAGCTTCAAGTGCGCGGTATACGTGGCTATAGCCCAGCTTCTTGGCCTTGAGCTTGGCACCCACGGCGCCGAGGATATGAACTGTCTCAGCCAGAAGTTCCTTGGCTTCCTCAAACGGCAGGACCGCCAGGAATTCGAGGAACAGTGGCAGATAGTCCGGCAGTTCCCGGGCCGCCAGTTCAAAGCCGTGGCTCTTATAGAGGTCCATCAGGTCCACCATAGCCTGGCCGCGGTCGCGGCTTTCGCCGTGGACATGCTCGAACAGATAAAGCGAATGCGCCCGCGAGCGGTCGAAGTTGGCCACATAGTCTTCCTGTACCCGCATCAGGTTCCGGCGGGCCAGATCATCCATAAAACCAAAGAGCGGCTTCATGACCTTGGCCGGAATGAGCTTCTCTTCCGCAATCACGGCCTTGAGTTCATCCATATGTTGCTGCAGGTCTTCCGTTGGGTAGGCAAGCAGCATGCCCATGATTTTGAACGTACGCATTAGCCTCTCCTTACATTGCCGGACATGGTGTTCTTGTGGGTTTTGCCGCCGAACAGGCCACCCGAACGGGCGCTACCGCCGCTACAGCCGTTACCGAAGCTGAAGCCGCAAGCCGACCGGCTCTCGAACGCGATTTCGTTGTCGAACGGCGTTTTGCCTGCATATTCACGGTGGTTGGTAGGAATGACGAAACGGTCGTCATAGTCGGCCAGCGCCATGATCCGATACATGTCGGCTACGGTTCGTTCGTCCAACCCCACCCGGCCAAGCACGTCCACATTGCCTTCGCCGCCCACAGTTTTGGACCGCATGTAGCTGCGCATGGCCATCATGCGCTCAAGCGCATGCACCACAGGTTCTTCCTTGCCCCCTGTCAGCATGTTGGCCAGATATTTCACCGGAATGCGCAGGCTCTTGACGTCTGGCATGATGTCGTCGCCATCAATTTTACCCTCAGCGTAAGCGCTCTGGATCGGCGACAGCGGCGGGATGTACCAAACCATCGGCAACGTGCGATATTCAGGGTGCAGCGGGAAGGCTACTTTCCATTCCATCGCCATCTTGTAAACAGGCGAGTTCTTGGCGGCCTCGAGCCAGCTGTCCGGGATACCGTCCTTGCGCGCCTGCTCAATGACAGCGGGATCGTTCGGGTTCAGGAAGATATCAGTTTGGGCTTCATAAAGATCGCCCTCGTCTGCAGTCGATGCAGCTTCCTCAATCCTATCCGCGTCATAGAGCATCACACCCAGATAGCGGATCCGGCCCACGCAGGTTTCGGAACAAACCGTTGGTTCGCCGTTCTCGATGCGCGGGAAGCAGAAGGTGCATTTTTCGGATTTGCCCGACTGCCAGTTGAAATAGATCTTCTTGTATGGACAGCCCGAGACACACATGCGCCAGCCGCGGCATTTGTCCTGGTCGATCAGAACGATGCCATCTTCCTCGCGCTTGTAGATCGCGCCCGATGGGCACGCCGCCGCACAGGTCGGGTTCAGGCAATGTTCACACAGCCGGGGCAGATACATCATGAAGGTATTTTCAAACTGGCCATAGATATCTTTTTCGACATCCTTGAAGTTATAGTCCTTCGACCGTTTGGAGAACTCACCCCCCAGGATTTCTTCCCAGTTCACGCCCCATTCGGGCTTGTCCATCTTCTGGCCGGTGATGACAGAATGCGCCCGCGCGGTTGGCACGGTTTTCATTTCCGGCGCATTCTGCAGATGGGCGTAATCGAAAGTGAACGGCTCGTAATAGTCGTCGATTTCCGGCAGGTCCGGGTTGGCGAAGATATTCGCCAGCACGCGGAACTTGCCGCCGATCTTCGGCTGGATCTTGCCGCTGGTCTTGCGCTCCCAACCGCCATTCCAGCGGTCCTGGTTTTCCCATTCGCGGGGATACCCCACGCCCGGCTTGGTTTCCACATTATTAAACCAGGCATATTCCACGCCTTCCCGGCTGGTCCACACGTTCTTACATGTGACCGAGCACGTGTGACAGCCAATGCATTTGTCCAGATTTAGGACCATGCCGATTTGTGCACGTATTTTCATGAGCTTATCTCCTACTCGGCTGCCTGGGTGGAGGCTTCTTCTTCGCCCCACTCAATGTTGTCGACGCGGCGGACAACGACGAACTCATCGCGGTTGGACCCGACCGTGCCGTAATAGTTGAACCCGTATGCGAGCTGCGCGTAACCACCGATCATATGCGTTGGTTTGACAACCGCACGGGTCACCGAGTTGTGGATGCCGCCCCGACCGCCCGTAGTGTTGGAGACAGGCGTGTTAATCATCTTCTCCTGGGCGTGGTACATCATGGTCATGCCTTCGGGCACGCGCTGGGAGACAACCGCCCGGGCCATGATGGCCCCGTTGGCGTTATAAAGTTCGATCCAGTCGTTATCCTCGACATCGATCTTCCTGGCGTCGATTTCCGACAGCCAGACCACAGGCCCACCCCGGTTCAGCGTCAGCATCAGCAGGTTGTCACTGTAGGTGGAGTGAATGCCCCATTTCTGGTGCGGCGTGATCCAATTGAGCGCCACCTGTTTGTGGCCCCGGCTGTATTTGTCTTTCACTGGCGCCACCGTTTTGGTGTTGACCGGCGGTTTATAGACACAGAGGCTTTCACCAAAATCACGCATCCATTCGTGATCCTGATAGAACTGCTGACGTCCCGTCAGGGTGCGCCATGGGATCAATTCATGCACGTTGGTATAGCCCGCATTATAGCTGACATGCTCGTCTTCAAGGCCCGACCAGGTCGGGGATGAAATGATCTTGCGCGGCTGCTGCTTGATGTCGTGGAAGCGGATTTTCTCTTCCTGCTTTGGCTTTGCAAGGTGGGTGTGTTCGCGCCCGGTGATGGCACCAAGCGCTACCCAGGATTTCACGGCCACATGGCCGTTTGTCTCCGGCGCCAGTGAAAGGACAACCTCAGCCGCGTCCACATCGGACACAATCTTCGGCATGCCTTCATTAGCGCCTTCTTCGTCATGAATACCGTTAAGTCGGCCCAGAAGCTCGACTTCCTCTTCAGTTTTCCAACTGATGCCTTTCCCGCCGTTACCAATGTTCGCCATCAGTGGACCGAGGGCCGTGAAGCGTTTGAAGGTGTTGGGATAATCCCGTTCCACCTCAATGATGGCTGGCATGGTTTTGCCCGGGATCGGGTCGCATTCGCCCTTCTTCCAATCGGTTACGCCAAGGGCCTGGCCAAGTTCACCCGGGGTGTCGTGCAGGATCGGAAGTGTCACTACATCCTTCTCAACGCCCAGGTGACCAACGCAGACTTCCGAGAATTTCTCGGCAAGGCCACGGTAGATATCCCAGTCGCTGCGGCTTTCCCACGCCGGATCAACGGCGCGGGTCAGCGGGTGAATGAAGGGGTGCATGTCGGAGGTGTTCAGGTCGTTCTTTTCGTACCAGGTGGCGGACGGCAGAACCACATCTGAATACACGCACGTGGTGGACATGCGGAAATCAAGCGTTACCACCAGGTCCAGCTTTCCTTCCGGCGCTTCATCGTGCCAGACAACCTCGCTAGGTTTCTGGCCTCCGGTGTCGCCCAGGTCCTTGCCCAGAAGGCCATGCTGGGTGCCAAGCAAATGCTTCAGCATATATTCGTGGCCCTTGCCGGAAGACCCAAGAATGTTCGAGCGCCAGATGAACATATTGCGCGGGAAGTTCTTTGGATCATCCGGGTCTTCACAGGCGAAGCCCAGGTCACCAGATTTCAGCTTGTCAACCACATAGTCCGCAGAAGACATGCCTGCATCAGTCGCAGCCTTGCCCACTTTGAGCGGGTTTTCATTCAGCTGCGGCGCAGACGGCAACCAGCCCATCCGTTCAGACCGGACGTTACAGTCGATGAGGCTATAGTCTTTCCATTTGTCTTTGTCCGCGAGCGGCGACAAGATTTCATCCACGCCAAGCTTCTCGTACCGCCACTGGTTGGAGTGGTTATAGAAGAAGCTGGTGGAGTTCATGTGCCGGGGTGGGCGAGCCCAATCAAGGCCGAACGCCAGCGGCTGCCAGCCAGTTTGCGGACGCAGCTTTTCTTGCCCCACATAGTGGGCCCAACCACCGCCGGATTTGCCCACACAGCCACACATGATCAGGAGGTTCATGATACCCCGGTAGATCATGTCCATATGGTACCAGTGGTTTACCGCAGCCCCCAGGATCACCATGGAGCGGCCGCGGGTCTGGTCTGCGTTGGTTGCAAACTCCCGCGCCACCTGGATCACTTTTGCGCGGTCAACGCCAGTAATCTTTTCCTGCCAGGCCGGGGTATAGGGGATGTCGTCGTCGAAGCTCGCGGCTACATTTTTGCCACCCAGGCCCCGATCGACACCGTAGTTGGCCACCATCAGGTCATAAACCGTGGCAACCTTCACCGGGCCATCCTTGGTTTCAACGGTCTTCAGCGGCACATTGCGCTCAAGCACGCTTTCGTGGTCTGTGTGCTGAAAGATCGGCTGATCGTTCACCAGGTTACCGAAGTATGGGAAGGCCACGGCAGAGACTTCATCGGACCGGTCAATCAGCGACACTTTCGGCCACACATCGCCGCCATCGGCCACATTCTTCAGCTCCAGGTTCCATTTCTTGGATTTGTCCCAGCGCGAGCCAATGGTGCCGTTGGGGATAACCACTTCGTCGCTGTTGCCGTCGAAGATCGCGGCTTTCCAGTCTGCGTTTTCAGTTTCACCCAAGGCGCCTTCAAAATCGGATGCACGGAGGAGACGCGACGGCACAAGGCGACCATCCTTCTCCTCCATGCGCACGAGGAACGGCATATCGGTGTACATGCGGCAATAGTCATCGAAATATTCCGACTTACCAGCCACATGGAATTCCTTGAGGATCACATGACCCATAGCCATCGCCATGGCGCTGTCGGTCCCCTGGCGTGGGTTAAGCCAGATGTCCGTCAGTTTCGCGACTTCGGAATAGTCCGGCGTCACGGACACGGTCTTGGTGCCTTTGTATCGCACTTCGGTGAAAAAGTGGGCATCCGGCGTACGGGTTTGCGGCACGTTCGAGCCCCAGGCCATGATGTAGCCTGAATTATACCAGTCCGCGCTTTCAGGCACGTCTGTCTGTTCGCCCCAGGTTTGTGGCGAGGATGGTGGCAGGTCGCAGTACCAGTCATAGAAAGACATACACACGCCGCCGATCAGCGACAGGTACCGGCTGCCGGCAGCATATGACACCATGGACATGGCCGGGATCGGCGAGAAACCGATGATCCGGTCGGGGCCATGTTCTTTGGCCGTGAACACATTCGCCGCAGCGATGAGGTCGTTGGCTTCTTCCCAGCTTGCCCGCACGAAACCGCCAAGGCCGCGCACTCGTTTGTATTCCCGGGTCTTCTTCGGGTCGGAGACAATCGAAGCCCAAGCGTCAACTGGATCACCATGCTCGGCTTTCGCCTTGCGCCACAGCTCCAAGAGGCGGCCGCGCACCATGGGGTGCTTCAGACGTGCCGCGCTATAGAGATACCAGCTGTAGCTGGCGCCGCGGGCGCAGCCGCGAGGCTCGTGGTTCGGAAGATCTGGCCGTGTTTTTGGGTAATCGGTTTGCTGGGTTTCCCAGGTCACCAGACCGTTCTTCACATAGATCTTCCAGCTGCAGGAGCCGGTGCAGTTCACCCCGTGGGTTGACCGCACGACTTTGTCGTGCGCCCAGCGGCCGCGGTAGGCCTTTTCCCAATCCCGGCTTTCGTCGGTTGTGATACCGTGCCCGTCCGAGAATGTTTCGGGCGATTTGGTGAAGTATGAGAGCCTGTCGATAAAGTTGCTCATGGATTGTCTCCGGATGCCCTGTTTTCTTATGGGTTTTTCACGTATGCGCCTGGACGCAGGTAGAACCACCAGTTGATAAGGATGCAGACGCCATAGAAGATGGCAAAGCCATAGAGCGCATACTCAGGCGTGGTGGCTTTGATCTGCTCGCCGAACACTTTTGGGATGATGAAGGCACCGTATGCCGCTACTGCTGACGTCCAGCCAAGGACAGGGCCCGCCTGCTCCTTGTTGAACACCACAGCGATAGTGCGGAAGGTGGAGCCGTTACCGATGCCGGTGGCTGCGAACAGGATGATGAACAGCACAAGGAAGGGATAGAAATATTCCTCTGGTGTTGCAGAACCGTAGGCCGCTTTCATGAAGTAGGCCACGCCCAGCGCACAGGCCACCATCACAACACTGATGATTTGTGTTACTTTCGCGCCGCCCATCTTGTCTGCCCAGCTACCGCCGATCGGACGGATCAGTGCGCCAATGAACGGGCCCATCCAGGCGAACATCAGGGCCGATGGGCCGTTCGGGTTCACTGTATTGTGGGTCATCACACCATCAACCATGATGTGTTGGAAACCGAACACCACTTTGATCGCCAGACCCATCGCAGCCGCATAACCAATGAAGCTGCCGAAGGTCATGGTGTAGATCACCGTCATCGCCCAGGTGTGCTTGTTGTCGAAAATCTGGAACTGACGCTTCAGGTTTGTCTGTATTTTGCCAGGGATCAGCTTCAGCGCGAAAACGGTGAGTGCGATCACAATCGGCAGGACAATCCATTTATTGAGCTCAAGGCCGGACCCACCGGTTTTGGCAGGCAACATCAGCCACAGGCCAAAAGTTGCGGTGGCAAGGCCAATCGCCAGCATACCCAGGATTTTGGCAAAGGCCGGCAGGGCAGAGCCCGCATCCGGCGACACATGCTCGTCGCGAATGTTGTTAAGGCCGAACCAACCAGCGAACGCCAGCGGCACCAGTGCGATCAGCCACACCCAGCCGGCGTTAAAGATATAGGTTTCCGTCCCCGCAGGGATTTTGCCGATCAGGGTGCCGGACGTGTTCTGCAGCGTCATGCTTTCGCCGCCAAACAGCGCGAATGTCATCACCAGCGGCACAACAATCTGCATGGTGGTGACACCAAAGTTACCAAGGCCCGCATTCATGCCCAGCGCATAGCCCTGGATCTTCTTGGGATAAAAGAAGCTGATGTTCGACATGGAAGACGCGAAGTTGCCGCCACCAAAGCCAGAGAGGAGTGCCATCAACTGGAACTGCCAAAGCGGTGTGTTAGGGTCTTGAAGCAGGAAGCCCGTTCCGACAGCAGGGATCATCAGCAACGCCGTGGTCAGGAACAGTGTGTAGCGCCCGCCCGCGATGCGGATGAAGAAGGAGCTTGGAATACGCAGTGTTGCACCAGAAAGGCCAGCGATAGCCGCGAGCGTAAAGAGCTGGCTTTGCTCAAACGGAAAGCCCAGGTTCAGCATCTGAACCGTGATGATGCCCCAGTAGAGCCATACTGCAAAGCCACACAGCAAGCTTGGAATGGAAATCCAGAGATTGCGCGTCGCGATCTTCTTGCCAGCTTCGGCCCACTGGACATCATCGTCCGGGTTCCAGCCGTAAAGGTCGTGGCCCTTCTCTTCTAATTTGGTTGCTTGTTCAGTCATTTGAACTCTCCTAAACGAGGCCTCGCGGGACCCCTAAGTAATCTGGGGGAGAGGCCCCAAGGGGCCCCTCACATCCTTGAGGTCTAGCCCTTAAGGCCTTCAAGCTCCGGCAAGTTGCGTGGCCCACGCAATTCCGGGATGCGTTTCTTCTCCAGCCGCTGGATTGCGAAGTGCATCCAGGTAAGCGCGATGGCAATCAGCACCGTCAGCAGCATGAAACAGCTGGTCCAAACGCCGATCACGTCATTCATGATGCCGAACACGATCGGGAGCACGAAACCACCCAGCCCGCCAATCAGGCCAACCATGCCGCCTACGGACCCCACATGAGCCGGGTAGTAGACAGGGATGTGCTTGTAGACAGCCGCCTTGCCGAGCGACATGAAGAAGCCCAGCACGATCGTCAGTGCCACGAACAATTCCAGCGGGATGGTGATATTGAAGGCGATCGGTCCAGTGATGCCCGCCACGGTATAGTCGGTGGCTGGGTAAGACATGATGAAGGTGCAGATCACGCTTGCGATGAAGGTCCAGTACATGACCGTACGCGCGCCAACCTTGTCAGACAGCCAGCCGCCGAGAGCCCGGAAGATGGACCCGGGCAGGGCATAGCTTGCCGCCAGGATGCCCGCAGTGCCGAGTTCAAGCCCGTAGGCGCCCACATAATAGCGTGGCAGCCACAGTGCTAGCGCCACATAAGCACCAAACACAAAGAAGTAATAGAGCGAGAAGCGCCATACTTGCAGGTTCTTCAGCGGCTCAAGCTGCTCCATGAAGCTGGGGTGCTTGTGGCCCTTTTCCTTGTGCGCCGCATGGACCGGATCATCCTTCGTCAAAAAGAAGAACAGAACCGCAGTGACCGCCAGCACAATGGAATAGATCTGGGCCACGCCCTGCCAGGCGCCACCAACAGCCACAAGAAGCATCGGCGCACCGAAGTTTGTAATGGCCGCACCCACATTACCCATCCCGAAGATGCCAAGGGCCGTACCCTGTTGTTCTTTCGGGAACCAGCGCGACACATAGGCCACGCCTACCGCAAAGCTGCCACCGGCAAGACCAACGCCCAGGGCGGCCACCAGGAACATCTCATACGTTGTCACCAGTGTCAGCAGGTAGGCTGCCACCGCTGTAGCCAGCATCTGGATGGTGTACACGATCCGGCCACCATACTGGTCGGTCCAGATGCCCAGGAACAAGCGACTCAAAGAGCCAGTCAGTACCGGCGTTGCCACAAGTATACCGAACTGGGTGTCAGTGAGCCCCAGTTGCGCTTTGATCTTGATCCCGATGATCGAGAAGATCGTCCATACAGCGAAACACACAGTGAACGCGAGCGTGCTGGCGGTCAGCGCGTGTCTGCTTTGTCCTTTGCTTACCAGGGTGTCAGTCACGATTCCCTCCTGACATAGTTGTTGCCCTTTTGGTTGTTGCTAATATGTGCGTAGGATGGGAAGCCGTGTTTGATCCATATCAAGTGCCTCGCTTTTCTGAAGAAAAGGCGTCAAACCAAAGACTTAGAAGGCACTTACAAACAGGGGGAGCACATTAGGAATTGTACTTCGCAGGCGCATTAGCTTGATTGAAGGGCAAAACATGCGATAGTCGGCCAAACAAATTCGGGGATGCGGGGACGCGGAATGAACACACCTGTTCAGAACACAAAACTGGTACAGGAGCTTTTGCATAAGCTTGGCGATGTCGTGCACAAGATCCAGCGCGAACGCGGCTGTGCTGGGTTGCTGCTGGATAGCCTGGGCAAGATATTTTCCCGCCGATACGATGAACAAAACAAGGCCGTCGACAAGGTCATAGCAGAATTGCGGGCTTTCTCGGGACGGACAGATGTGCGGGATGCCCTGCCCCCAAGCTTTGAGGCCCGCCTGACTTTCCTTCTCAGGAAATTTGATGAACTCGCCGATGTCAGGGACCAAATTCGGCTGATGAAGGTGCGCTATACACAGGCTCTCAACAACTATACCTTTAAATTCACGGTCCCCACCATCGACGCCATGATCGAATTGGCCCAGCGTGAACCCAGGCACAATTCTGCTCTCGTGTCTGCTTATTCAAACTTCCTGCAATGGAAAGAACGCGTCGGTATGGAACGTGCGCTCGGCGCCAGGGGCTTCTATACCTTCTCGTTCCGAAACCAGGAATTCTGTGACCGCTTCGTGGCACTGGTCGCGGAACAACGCACCTATTTTGATACATTCAAAGCACTGGCATCGCCAGGTCAGATCGCTGTGTTACAGGAAGCGGTACAGGATGCAGACCTGCGCGCCCTTGGCAAGATCAACGACCTTCTGGAAGAAGGCGCGCCCCCAAGCGAGATCGAGCAATATTCGGGCGAAACCTGGTTCGAGCTTCTGACCCGCATGATTGACGGCTTAAGACAAGCAGAGGTTACCCTTGTTGACGGGCTCGAAGGTGCGGCGACTCCTGTATCAAACTCGTCCGCCCATTCAGGGAAGATGGCGCAATATCGACCCTTCCTCAAATCATTGCCAATGCTGGCGGCGCTGGCGGATGGCGATCTGGATGAGCTGCTGTCGCTTTCTCAGGTTCGCGAATATGAAAAAGACAAATTGCTTTTCCTAAGGGATGAGCCTGCCGCACGGATGTACATCATCCTTGAGGGTTGGGTGAAGGCCTATAACGGGCTGGAGACAGGCGAAGAAGCCATTTTGCAGATGCTCGGCGCCGGTGAAACACTCCTCGAATCCGCCGTATTCCTAAACATGCCCACGCCTGTGAACGCACAGGTAGTTGAGCACGCAACATTACTTTCGATACCAGCGCCAGTGATCCGACAACGCATTCAGGCGAGCCCCCAGCTGGCGGTTAACATGCTGAACGCCGTTTCGCTTCGGTCCCAACGCCTGGTGCAGCAGCTTGAACTTTCTCGTCTCAAAAGTGCGCAGGAACGCGTGGGATGGTTCCTCTTGCGCCTGCGACTTAACCAAAAGTCACCCGATGGTACGATTCTCCTTCCTTATGAGAAGTCCATCATTGCCTCGTATCTGGACATGCGGCCAGAGACTTTCTCGAGGACACTCAAGAAGTTCAAGGACGAAGGATTCAAAGTAGCAACAGATTACGTTGTAATGCCGGATGACAATGCTCTGTGTGGGTTTTGCGACGCTGAACTTGCAGGGAATTGCAACCGGGTACATACGGATGAATGCGCCCGCCCGGAACTTAGCGACCTTGTCTTTAAGCCCGACGCTTGATCTGCATCAAACGCCCCAACTTCATATAGCGATATTCCTTCGATTGCAGAGTGCTCAACTCCGAAGCCTCTGGCCCTAACTGGTGCATGCCACAAGGGCCTTTGGCCGCAGCCGTTGCTGCCGGGTCTGTTTGGGAAACCGACTGGCCTCTCGCTATTAGAAAGGAGCCTGTTTGTGCGCTTAAGTGATGGATTCGGCCGCACCTTCAAATATCTGCGGCTGTCAGTGACCGAAGCCTGCAATTTCCGGTGCAGCTATTGCCTGCCGAATGGCTACAGAAAGTGTGCCGGGCCACAGCCGCTTTCGGTTGACGAATTGCGCCGCGCCGCAACCGCATTCTCCGAACTGGGGCTTACCAAGATTCGCCTGACCGGTGGCGAGCCGACGGTGCGAAAAGACTTTCTTGAAATCGCAGAAGCAATCAGCGCATTGCCGAATGTGCAAAAACTGGCACTCACAACCAACGGCTATAAGCTCGAACACCGTGCCACCGCTTTCCGTAATGCAGGCATCAATGCGATCAATATCAGCCTGGACAGTCTTGATCCCCAAACATTTCACAGCGTCACAGGCCATGACCGCTGCAATGAAGTGCTTCGCGGCATTGATGCTGCTTTTGAGGCGGACTTCGATAGTATCAAGCTGAACGCGGTTTACTTGAAGGGCATCAACGACCTGGAACTGGACGCCTATCTGGCACTTGCCAAAAATCGCCCCCTTGCGGTTCGGTTTATCGAACTGATGGAAACAGGCGACCATCCGGCTTATTTCAAGCGGCACCATATTCCCGCCACTGTGATTGCCGAAAAACTGGAGCGCGCGGGCTGGACCAAGAAACTCAAGGCCGCAGACGCAGGCCCTGCCAACGAATATGTCCACCCGGACTATAGGGGCAGCATTGGACTGATCGCGCCTTATTCTAAAGATTTCTGCAAAAGCTGTAACCGGCTGAGATTTTCAAGCATGGGCAAGCTTCATCTGTGCCTGTTTGGAGAGTTCGGTGTGCCCATGCGCGCCCTTCTGCAGTCCGACGACCAGATCGAAGAGCTGAAAGCCAAGCTAACAAAAGCCGTTGGTCAGAAGGTCGCCAGCCATCAGCTCGCAGCAGGCCTGACCGGGCAGACCTCAAACCTTTCCAGTATCGGGGGATAACCTGATGCATGTTTCAGGAGACTTTGGCTATGTTTGATCCAGCTTTGGACTGTTGTTCCGGCTCAGGCCTCAGGCATTACGTGGATTGCCTGGAAGACCTTCACCGCGAGGTCATCCATCTTGGGGCGACGGAGGTCCCCCTCGCGGAAGCTATCGGGCAAACACTGGCCGGCGACCTCAAAGCGCCCCTTTCCCTGCCCTCCTTCAATAATAGCGCCATGGATGGATTTGCTTTCAATTCTGCGCTTGTAAAAGACGCCGCGATGGACACACCGGTCGAGCTTCCAATCGTCGGCGCCAGCATTGCCGGGGACAACGCAAAACTTGCACAGCTGAACGGCCCTCAGGCCGTGAAGATCATGACAGGTGCTCCCTTGCCCCAGGGGGCAGACACAGTCTTGCCGGTCGAGGCCGCAAGTTGGGAAACAGAGGCCCTGACCTTCCACGCACCCTACCCGGCAGATCAACACGTCAGGCATATCGGTCAGGATGTGGCACAGGGCCGGACGGTACTGAAGGCGGGCACCCTGCTTGCCTGCCAGCATTTGCCGCTGTTGTCGGCATTGGGGCTTGGCAAGGTGGCGGTCAATCAAAGACCAACCGCTGCCTGGATATCCACCGGACAGGAAATTGTTGATGACTTCAGCCAACCCTTGAAGCCCGGCCAGATCTATAACGCCACCCGCCTGTACGCCGAGACCATTGCCCGGGATCTGGGCTTCAACCTCAGGCACGTCGTAACCGTACGCGACACACCGCAAGACTTTGCGGCCGCGCTTGATGCCGCAATCGAAGGCAAGCCCAGGCTTATCCTTTCCACGGGCGGCGTATCGGCGGGCCAGTATGATTTTGTCAAACCCGTTCTGAGTGACATGGGTGCGACAATCATTTTCCACAAGGCGCGCATCAAACCGGCAAAACCTGTTCTGTTCGCTCGGTTGCCCGGGGGCAGTTTCTTCTTTGGGCTGCCCGGCAACCCCATTTCGACGGCCCTGGCGCTCAGGGCCTTTGTCTATCCCTTTGTCCGGGGTCTCTCGGGGCAGCCCCCCGAACCCATGCGGGTCGCCACATTGACGCGGGACGTTCAGGTCGACGCATCGAAAACGGTATTCCTGATGGGGCGTATGCGCCTGAGTGACAGTGGCCTGATGATCGCTACGCCCAGCAAGCGGCAGCAATCCTTCCAGACGTCGCCTTTCTCGGAAAGCAATGCTTGGCTGATGGTGCCCGAACGTGTGTCAGAGCTGTGCGCGGGTGACCAGGTTCACTGCCTGCACTTCAACCCAGGATCAAACTGACAAACAGACACAGCAGGAAAGAAAAAGCCTTTATGCCCGCTTGTGGCGAAAAGCGGTCAACTCTCACATTTGCAGGAACGTCTGCTTTCCAGTTTCAGAAGCCACGAATTGCCTTGCAAATTTGATGTCTTTAGAGACGTCAAGTCTCACATCTGCAGGAGCCAGACAAAGTCATAGATCGCGAGACAGATTCTTGTCCTGCATGCTGTGACAAAATCCGCCGAACGACGATGCTGGACTCGTGAAAATGAGTTTAGCTAAGTCATTGTTTTTCTGAAATTGAGAGTCTGGTGTACTGTGGAGGACGACAACTCCAAGCCCCTCCTCCACGACGAGCCATATCTTTTTTACTTCACAAATCGAAGCGCTGAACGTCTAGCCGCTTTAGGGCTCTGAATGGGGATCCCCGCATTACCTGCGTTTTGGCGCTTGACTCTTGTTTGTACCCATTGTACCCCTTATATACACGGTACATAGGGAACAATAAGAAAGCCAAGTGATCCCAGACCTTTCGGAGCATCAACCCGAGTCCCGACAGATGAGAAGAATATGGAAATTGTCATCGATATAGACGCCGAGGAGCCGCTCTTTTCCCAGCTGATGGCCGAGATCAAGCGCGCCGTCGGCTCAGGCGGCATTGGCCCAGGCGACGCCCTGCCCTCCATCCGGCAACTGGCGAACGACCTGAACCTGAACAACAAGACAGTCGCCAAAGCCTATCAGCTTCTGGAGCGAGACAAAGTGATTGTCACCAAAGGCTACCGGGGCACCTTCGTGCACCCGGACGCCCGCGAAAACATGAATTTTGACCTGAACGACTGGGTCACATCCCAAATTCAGCAAACCATAACCGCATGCCGCGACAGAGGCGCGACCGACAGCGAAATCAGAATAGCCTTCGCGAATATCATGCAAAACAAACTAGCCGCGGGAGAATAACAATGCACGCCGCACTTATCATCATGCTCATGCTCGCCACCGCAGGCGGCCTGGCCTATCTGTTCAAAAAACTTGTCGGGGGTCAGTGATATGCCGTTCGATATGCCTGAAAACACTGTTCTGGCGATCACCTATGCTGTTTTCCTGGGCCAGATTTACCTGATCAGCCACTATTTCCCCGCGCGCTTCATCGCCCGCGTCCGCTATGTGATCGATAATTTCCCGGTAGCTGACTATCCGAAGCTGTTCCCAAACGCAGGCCCGAACTTCAAGGAAAACATGACGGGAAAACTGAAGTTGTTCCGTGTCGTCAATAATGTCATTGCAGTGATTGGCCTGGTTATCCTGTTCAGCATGCTGGCGCGCGGATACCGGCCTGACCCAAAAGGCGGCGACGAGATCTTCGTCATGTTCTATTTCTTTCTGCAGGTCATCCCATTCATTGTTGCGAGCATTACAGAGCACGCCCAATATAAGGCCATGCGAGGCGCCTTCACGGAGGCCCGCCGCACCGCGGACCTCAGACCCAGGCATCTGTTTGACTTCGTCTCGCCTGCTGCAGTATTCGCTGCCCTTGCCTGCTATGGCGCGTGGTTGATTTACTATCTGAGCGTCAAGGGCTGGGACCAGCCCTGGGGTGAGGAGGTCTATATCTCTGTCGGCATGACAACCGCCATGAACCTGGCCTATGCCTTTGTCATTGCGCGCTTTATCTACGGCAAAAAGCTGGACCCCTACCAGGCCAGCAAAGACCACCTGAAAACCGTGGAAGCCGTGACGAAGGTGCTTGTCTATTCCTCAATCGGCATCAGCCTGTTTCATATCATATCTGTTGCGGCGGATGAGCACGCGCTTGAAGCCTTCGACCCTGTGTTCTCCAGCCTATACATGCAATATTGCACGCTGATCGGCTTTGGCGTCATGCTCAGCATCGCGCGGGTGGAAGACTTTGATTTCAGCGTCTACCGCAACAAAGACCAGACAGGCAAACCTGCCTGAGCCATAGGTACGGGAGGCGGCAGTCGCTGGCCGCCACACCGGGGACGCCTGGCGTTCGGCATTCCCTAAGCTCCAACAGAGAGATGTCTGAAAATCTGGCTTGATCCCGTGCTGGCGGGTGGCCCCGGTGCCGCCCGCCATTTTCTTTTCACCCCATTCTGGCATTCGGGCGCTATTCGCCTTAGGCTGATCCCATCGCCAACGCCAGGGGCCAAACATATATGACCTTTTCAGCAACGATGATTTCCTTCATTGCATTTGCCATTGCGGTTGCTCTTCTGTGGCTCGCCTGGCGGATGATGAAAGGCCGCATGGGGGCGGCCTCACGCAAACAGCTTCGGGCGCTGAAGCGCGCCCGGCTGGAGCGCAAGCGGATCATGCGCCAGGGCGAATATCAGCTTTATGGTGACCTGCAGACTGTGCTGCGCGCACTGGGTGGCGGGTATCAGGTGTTCCCGCAGGTATCCATGGGGGAGTTGATCGCCAGCGACACCGACGACGGCTTCCTGGCCTTCAACAGCAAACGCGTGGATTTTGCCGTGACAGACGCGAAAGGATATCCGGTTATCCTGGTGGAATACCAGGGCACAGGCCATGACCTGGACGGCACAGCAAAGGGCCGTGACACGGTCAAGCGCGAAGCCGCCACCCGCGCAGGGATTGGCTTTCTGGAAGTTTTCCCGGACTATGACACCGATGCCCTGAGGGCCGACATCCAAATGCTTCTGGAAGAAGCAAGCTAGCCAACAAAAAAGGCGGCCCCGGAACTGTTTTCCTTAAGGGACCGCCTCTTCCATAACTGATCAGGCTTTACCTTACATCACGCCGGCGATGGCATCTGCCACATACGGGATGTTGGCTTCGGTCAGGCCCGCCACGTTGATGCGGCCGTTCGCCGGGAAATAGATGGACTTGTCTTTCTGCACGCTTGCGACCTGCTCGGGCGTCAGGTTCAGCAGCGAGAACATACCCGTCTGGCGGCCAACGGCACCGAACTGTTCGCCGTAGCCCTTCTGGGTCAGGCTGTCTGCCAGCGTGCGACGAAGGGTATTCACCCGGTCACGCATTTCGCCCAGTTCCGCCACCCAGTCAGCGCGCAGGGCTTCGTCCTGCATCACGGTGGTCATCAGCGCAGCACCATGGCTTGGCGGCATGGAGTAATTTTCACGTGCGATCCGCGCCAGGTTGGTGGTCAGCGCCTTCGCGGCGTCCTTGCCCTGGGATTTCACAACCAGCGCCCCTGTGCGCTCGCGGTACAGGCCAAAGTTCTTGGAGCAGCTGTAGGAAAGTACAGCTTCCGGCAGCTTTTCAAACGCACGGCGCAGCGGGCCGGCATCAGCTTCCAGCCCCTGAGCGAAGCCCTGGTAGGCCATATCCAGGAACGGCACCAGGCCACGCTCGCCGATCAACTCGATCACGCGGTCCCATTCATCGTCATTCAGGTCAGCGCCGGTCGGGTTGTGGCAGGAGGCGTGCAGCAGCACGAGGTCACCGGCTTTGGCGCCCTTCAGGTCTTCGAGCATGCCTTCAATGTCGATCGACGTGGTCGCGCGGTCATAATAGCGGTACACCTTGCTATCGAGCCCAGCGGCCTTCAGCGTTGGCACATGGTTCGCCCAGGTTGGGTTCGACACCCACACAGTAGTGCCCGGTGCGGCATGGTTCACCAGTTCAAAGCCAAGGCGCAGCGCGCCGCAGCCACCCGGCGTCTGGATCGCGCCAAGCTGGCCTTCAAGCGCATGCACAAGTGGCGCGCCCAGCGACAGGTCAAGCGCGGCATCTGTGAACCCCGGCCAGCCAGTTGGCGCAATGTAAACCTTGCTGCCTTCCGTTTTCGCCAGCCGGTTAAAAGCTTCCTGAATGGAGCGCATAATCGGCGTGTTGCCCTCTGCCGTCTTGTAGACACCGACACCCAGGTCAACTTTTTCTGGGTTGGTATCAGCCTTGAAAAGCGCCGACAGGCCAAGGATTGGGTCAGCGGGAAGCGGCTCGAGGTGCGAAAACATTAGACTCTCCTAAGGGTGTGGATCGCAGCAAAACAATTGGTTTCATTTGTAACTTTAAAGTGCGGCATTTCCAACCCTGGAATCACCTGCACTGGTGCGCCTATATATACCTGACGATTAATGCTGGCAAAGTGGCAAAATCTGCTGCAAGAGTTTAGCAGACCTATAGGGAAGGCAAATGTATGTATAAATTGGCGATCGCGCTTCTGGCCGGTATGTTCGGCCTGCAAGACCCGGCTCTTGCTTCAACCATCGAGCAGGGCGAAGCGGAAGAACATTCCAGCTATCATTTCGACACCGAAGCACCCTACAAGCCGTCCGCTGATGCGATGACGGAAGTGGATGCCACGCTGGACCGCGCGCGCCGGTCCGGCAAGCTTGCGATGATCGTGATGGGCGCTAACTGGTGCCACGACAGCATCGGGCTTATCGAACACCTGAACAAACCGGAAGTCTCCGCCGTGGTGAAGGCGGGCTATGAAGTGCAGATCGTTGATGTGGGCTACCTTGACCACAGCCTGCATGTGGCCACGCGCTTTGGCCTGCCGGTGATTTACGGCACGCCCACCGTGCTGGTGATTGAACCAGAAACCGAAACACTCCTGAACGCCAGCACGCTGAACCTGTGGCGCGACGCGGCAGCCATGCCAACGGAAGAAGTGATCAGCCTGTTTGCGGGCCAGCCCCGGACCGTTACCCCGGAACCAGAGCCCACCGGCGAACTCGCCCGGCTTCTGCAGGAAATCAAGGACTTCGAAAGCAAGCACGCAGCCCGCATCTATGGCGGCTTTGCCATCGTGGGCCCCATGCTGGCCGCGGACAAACGGCCTGAGCATTTCGGCAGTTACTGGACCCAGCTTCGGAACCTGCGCTACAGCATCACCGAAGACCTGACGCGCCTGCGCGAGGAAGCCCGCACACGCGTCGCCGCTGGCGAAACAGGAATCACTCTGGACTATCCTGAATACCCGGCCTTTGACTGGGAAAAACAGGATGGCTAATATTTTTGCATTAATTTGCAAACGTGGATTAGAAACAATAAACAACTGTAAATAAGGCCTCATTCCGAAATGAGGCCTTTTCTTTTGCAACAACTAGCATCTTTTGCAGAAATATTTGCAATGAGTTTGCAGTTGCGCCTATACTCCCCTCCGGGCCGAAGGAGGGAACCATGGGAATCATCAGGCTTTTTCAAGTCGCTTGCTTTGCCGCGCTTGTGGCAATCACTCCCGCCAGCAGCATGGCAGCGGGCGGTGTTGCCTCCAAATATGATCCCAAACCCTATATGCAGGTTCAGCATCCGGACTGGGCGAAAAACGCCGTCCTTTACCAACTGAACACCCGCCAGTTCACGCCCGAAGGAACCTTTGAGGCCGCGCGCAAACAGCTGCCGCGCCTCAAGGAACTGGGCGCAGACATCATCTGGCTGATGCCCATCCACGAAATTGGCGAAGAGAACCGCAAGGGCAGCCTTGGCAGCCCCTACAGCGTGAAGGATTACTATAGCGTCAACCCGGAGTTCGGCACGCTTGATGACCTGAAAGCCTTCACCCGAGACGCGCACAAGATGGGCATGCGCGTGATCCTGGATTGGGTGGCAAACCACACCGCCTGGGACAATGTAATCAGGGAAAAGCACCCCGACTGGTACGAGCGCGACTGGAAAGGCGATTTCCGCCCCACACCCTGGTGGGACTGGTCTGACATCATTGACCTGGATTTCTCGAAACCCGGCCTCAGGCAGTATATGACCGAAGCCATGAAATACTGGGTTGAGGAAGTGGGCGTGGACGGTTTCCGCTGCGATGTGGCGGGCTTTGTGCCGGTGGATTTCTGGAACACGGTGCGGGCGGAGCTCGAAAGCGTCAAACCGGTTTTCATGCTGGCGGAATGGGAATCGCGTGACCTTTACCAGCACGCGTTTGACGCCACCTATGCCTGGAGCTGGGGTGAGACCATGCACAAGATCGCCCACGGCAAGGCCGACACGGGCGCGCTGTTTGTCTACTATAGCTGGAATGAAAGCGCCTACCCGCGCGATGCTTACCGCATGACCCATGTGACGAACCACGACCAGAATTCCTGGGAAGGCACCATGTTCGAACGCTTTGGCGACGCGCTTGAGAGCGCCATCGTGCTGTCTGTCGTCGGTGAAGGCATCCCGCTTATCTATAACGGCCAGGAAGCCGGGAACGACAAGCGCCTTGAGTTCTTTGAGCGCGACCCGATCAAGTGGCGCGACCATGAAATTGGTGATCTATACAAAGCGCTGTTCAAGCTGAAGCATGAGAATACGGCGCTCTGGAACGGGGCGGCTGGTGCGCGCATGGTCTCCATCGTCAACTCAGCCCCCAAGCAGGTCCTCAGCTTTGTGCGCGAGAACGCCAAAGACGGTGTTTTTGCAATCATCAACCTGTCGGACAAGGCGCAAACCGTGCGCTTCGAGAATGGCCCGCACCTCGGGAGCTATCATGACTTTGAAGGCGGAGCAGCCGTTACCGTTGATGCGGATTATGACATCACCCTGCCCGCCTGGGGCTACCGCGTGCTGGTGGAAAACAAATAACCGATATCCGAGACATTTATGCGCTTCATCAAACCTACCCTGATTGCCGCCAGCCTATTGACGATCGCTGTCACCGGCACCTCCTGCGCGGGGCCTGAAACAAGCCCAATCCCAGAGACGGAGCGCGCAGGCAAGCCTGTTGTCTATCAGGTTTTCAGCCGCCTGTTCGGTAACCAGAACACGACAAACAAGCCTTGGGGCACCGCAGCCGAGAACGGCGTTGGCAAGTTTGCTGACTTCACGGACGAGGCACTTGAAGGCATCCGACGACTGGGTGTCAGCCACGTTTGGTACACGGGCGTGCTGCACCACGGCGTGATCCGCGACTATACGGCCTACGGCATATCGAATGATGATCCGGACGTGATCAAGGGCCGCGCGGGCTCACCCTACGCGGTGAAGGATTATTATGGCGTCAGCCCAGACCTTGCGACCGACCCCGCCAAGCGCATGGATGAATTCCGCGCGCTTATTGACCGCACGCATAAGCACGGCCTGAAGGTTATCATCGACATCATTCCCAACCATGTGGCGCGGGGGTACACATCCCTTGGCAAGCCGGACGGTGTGGTAGACTTCGGCGCGGCAGATGACACGAGCGTAGAGTATGCGCGCGACAATAATTTCTATTATGTACCGGGTCAGGCATTCGAGGTGCCTGACTTCAAAGCGGGACACGAGCCGCTGGGCGGTGAAGCGCACCCGCTGGCTGACGGCCAGTTCACCGAAGTTCCCGCCAAATGGACCGGCAACGGCGCGCGGTCGGTCAAACCCAGCGCCGATGACTGGTATGAAACCGTGAAGCTGAACTATGGCGTTCGCCCCGACGGCAGCCATGATTTCCCAAGCCTGCCGGAAGGCTATGAGGCACTGGACGTCCGCGCCCACGCCACCTTCTGGGCAGACAAAGACCTGCCGGACACCTGGATGAAGATGCGCGACATCGCCTTTTTCTGGCTGGACCAAGGCGTGGACGGCTTCCGTTATGACGTGGCTGAGCTGGTGCCGGTGGAGTTCTGGAGCTTCCTGAATAGCGCCATCAAGATGCGCAACCCGGACGCCTTCCTGCTGGCGGAAGTTTATAACCCGAAGCTTTACCGGGACTATGTGCATAAGGGCAAAATGGATGTGCTTTATGACAAGGTCGGGCTTTATGATCTGCTGAAAGCCATCCTCCAGGGCCGCGAGACAACAGATGCCCTGCCGCGTGAGATCGCGAGCCTGAGCGACATCGAAGCCCACATGATGCACTTCCTTGAAAACCACGACGAACAGCGCATCGCCAGCCCGGAATTCGCAGGCAACCCATGGCGCGCCATGCCTGCCATGGTGGTCTCCGCCACGCTGCGCACGTCCCCCACCATGCTCTATTTCGGGCAGGCGGTGGGCGAAGACGGGTCTGAGGACGCGGGCTTTGGAGACCCGAGCCGCACCAGCATTTTTGACTATGTCGGGGTGCCTGCGCACCAGCGCTGGATGAACGGCGGCAAGTTCGATGGCGGCGCACTGACAGAAGATGAAGCAAAGCTGAGAGCATACTATGAGCGCCTGATGCGTTTCACCGCAGGCAGCCCCGCAATGATGGGCGATTACCGGGAGCTTCACAGCGTGAACCGACAGCATGTGCCTGGATACACGGACCAGCTGTTCGCCTTCGCGCGCTGGAGCGAGGATGAAAAGCTGGTGGTTGTCAGCAATTTCGCAGAGAATGAAACTGCGACCTTCCCGCTGCGCCTGCCCACAAAACTTGCAATAGATTGGGGCTTCACGAATAACGGCAGCTACCCGCTTTCGGATGTGCTGGGTGGCGGCAACGCTACCCTTGTGATTGAAGACGGGCAGGCTATTATCGAGCTGACGCTCGAGCCGCTCCAGTCCATGATCCTCCAATTGCCACGAGGCGAGTGATGACCAACGCAGACCGCAACATCAAAAAGATTGCAATCGTGGGCGGCGGCTCCGCCGGCTGGATGACGGCGGCGGCGCTTTCAAATGCACTTCAGGGCGCTGCTGAGATCACGCTGGTGGAATCGGAAGAGATTGGCGTCGTGGGCGTGGGCGAAGCCACCATCCCGCCGATCAAGATTTTCAACCAGTCACTGGGCATAGGTGAAGCCGAATTCATCCAGCGCACCGAAGGCTCCTTCAAGCTGGGGATCGAATTCGTAAACTGGTTCAAGGAAGGCCACAGCTATTTCCACCCGTTTGGGGACTATGGCGCACCCTTTGATGCCGTGCAGCTGTACCACTATTATCTCAAGGCCCGCACGGAAGGCCCAGTGGACCCAATCGACGATTATTCCATGGCCTGGGTTATGGCCAAGCACGGCAAATTCAGCGTACCTGCCCAGGACCGCCGCATGGTCCAGAGCACGTTTGACTATGCCTATCATTTCGATGCCATCATGTATGCCCGGTACTTACGCGAATACAGTGAGGCCCGCGGCGTCAAGCGCCTGGAAGGCAAAGTGGTTGATGTGGGCCTCCGCGGCACTGACGGCTTTATTGAAAGCCTGACGCTTGAGAACGGCACAAAGGTGGACGCCGAATTTTTCATCGACTGCACAGGCTTCTTCGGCCTGCTGATCGAGAAAACCCTCAAGACTGGCTATGTGGACTGGACCCACTGGCTGCCGTGCGACCGCGCCGTGGCGGTACCGTGTGAGCACGGCGGCGAGTTCACACCCTATACCCGGTCAACAGCACGCAAGGCAGGCTGGCAATGGCGCATCCCGCTGCAGCACCGCATCGGCAATGGTTATGTGTATGCGAGCCAACACATCAGCGACGATGAAGCCCAGGCCACACTGTTGGATAACCTTGACGGCAAGCCCCTGGCGGACCCGCGCCTCCTCAGGTTCGTGACCGGCAGGCGCAAGAAATTCTGGAACAAGAACTGCGTGGCCATCGGCCTCTCCGCCGGTTTCATGGAACCGCTTGAGAGCACCAGCCTGCACCTGATCCAGAGCGGCATCACGCGCCTTCTGGCGCTGTTTCCGACACTGGATTTTGATGAATACGCCGCCCAAGAATATAATCGCATCACTGTGGGTGAATATGAGCGCACGCGCGATTTTATCATCCTGCACTACAAGGCCACCGAACGCCGCGACGCGCCCCTGTGGCAGCATGCCGCCGACATGGATATCCCCGAAGAGCTTGCCTACAAGATCGAACAATTCCGGCGCGGCGGCCGCATTGTGGCCCATGAGCTGGAGCTGTTTCGGAACCCAAGCTGGCTGGCGGTCTATACCGGCCAGGGCATCTGGCCCGAGCGGTACGACCCGCTCGCAGACGCGCGGAATGTGGACTATCAGGGCCGTCTTGCCGGCCTGAGGCGCGTGATGGAAGAAACCGCCGCCGCCATGCCAAGCCACGCGGACTTCATTGCCAAACATTGCCCGGCAAAACGCAGCATGTAGACTCCTGCAATACCCCGCAAGGGAACAGGATTCTCCGCTTTCGCGATAAATTGGTAACGTCAATTCCCCGTTAAGTTTTTTTGCGCTATTAAAGTTGCATCAAGCCACAGGAAGGAATGACCGCTTGCCGATGCAGAACAGACCGAAGGAACAACTGCAGATCCTGAACAAGTTTGCGCGGGACCTGATGGGGCTGTCCTCTGTTGAAGACCTGATCTGGTATGTGGTTGAGGAAGTTGTCGGCCAGCTGGGTTTTGTCGACTGTGTGATCTACCTGCACGACGAAAAGCGCGGCACACTTGTTCAGCAGGCCGCCTTTGGCGAAAAAAAGGGTGCCGACCATTCCATTGAGAACAAGATTGAGCTCAAGCTGGGGGCTGGCATCAGCGGGCATGTAGCCCTGACGATGAAGCCTGAGCGCATCGCTGATACGCGCAAAGACCAGCGCTATGTCGAGGACCTTCGGGGCATGCGATCCGAACTGACGGTGCCTATCGTTTATAATGACAAACTTTACGGCATCATCGACTGCGAGCACCCTGACGTCGGCTATTTCACCAAAGACCATGAAGACCTGCTGACCACCATCGCATCCATGCTGGCTGTACGCCTGGCTGAATGGCAGACACATGAGCAATTGGCAGAAAGCGAGGAAAAATACCGCCAACTGTTCGAGATGTCAGAAGACGCCATGATGATCCTGGCAAACAACAAGTTCGAGCTGTGCAACCAGGGTGCCGCGACCATGTTCGAGTATGCAAGCCCAGAGGAAATGGCAAAGGCGCACCCATCCGAGGTATCGCCCGAATATCAACCCTGCGGGCTGACATCGTTTGAAAAAGCCGAAGACATGATGCGCATTGCGGTACAGGAAGGCTATACCCGCTTTGAATGGATGCACCGCAAGAAATCCGGTGAGATATTCCCGGTTGAAGTGACTCTGACCCGCGTGCCTTACCAAGGCCAGGTGGCGCTATATGCCATCTGCCGGGATATCAGTGAAGCCAAGGCCGACCAGGCAGTACTGCAGCGCGCGCTTGCGGAAGCCGAAGCCGCAAGCAAGGCCAAATCCGCGTTCCTGGCGAACATGAGCCACGAGCTCAGAACGCCGCTGAATGCCATCATCGGCATGTCGGAAATCATGAAAGACAAGGTTTTCGGCCCCATCGGCAGCGCCAAATATGAAGAATACAGCAGCGATATATACCGGTCAGGCACTTTCCTGTTGCAGATGATCAACGACATTCTTGACCTGTCGGCCATCGATGCGGCTGAACGGGCAATGGAAAAAGCCCACCTGGATATCGCCGAGATTATCGCCGACTGCACGGTAATGGTCAGCGCGCAGGCCAACAAAAAGCGCATCCAGATTCAGCCGGACCTTAGCAAGGCGCCTTCCACCGTGTGGGCGGACTCGCGCGCGCTCAGGCAGACCCTGATCAACCTGATGTCAAACGCCGTCAAATTCGGATACGACGGCGGACACGTTCAGGTGCAGGTGGTCAACGAAAAGGAACGGGTTGTCTTCCGCGTTAGCGATAACGGACGCGGCATTCCGGAAGACCGCTTGGCCACCATCACTCAACGGTTCGACCGCGGTCACCTGGACCCGACCAATGCGGTGGAGGGTACTGGCCTTGGCCTTGCCATCGTGGAACAATTCGTCACGCTGCAAGGCGGCACGCTGCAGATAGAAAGCCGCCTGGGTGAGGGTACCACCGTCACCTTTGACCTACCCAAGGAACGGGGCTAACCCCTCCGGCGCGCGGGCCCTACGGGCGATTTTTGGTCCAGCCTGGGCCTTGCGGCAGCCGCGGCCAAGCGCCAAGAAATTGCCACGAAAAAGGAAGCGCCGCCGGTCGCACTTTCACCCGCTCTATCGAGACCTGAACGAACCGTTCGGCCCCTGGATAGTCATGGATACTGTCTTCAGGCCAGGCGATCGCTGCGGCCCCGCCCACCTGCAACAGGTCGCCGCTTTCGAAATCGATAAACAGCAGCCCAGCGCGGCCCGTGTCGTGAATGTTTCCCAGCGTTTTGAAATGCCGGTTGCCTGAAAAATCAGGGAACAGGAGCGTGCCTTCATTCAGGAATTTCACAAACCCCGGCGCGCCGCCCCGGTGCGATACATCCACACCGTGGCGCGCATCCTGCCCCAAATGGGCGGACGCCGAAGCGATAAAGAATGTATCCGCGCGTTCGATAACACGCCTGTGGGTTGCCGACAGGGCGCTTTGGAGTGGGCTTTCCTGCCGCGCCACCAGGGCGTCCGGCACGCGCGCCTGGATATATTGCGGGCAATTCCCAAACGATTGGGTAACCCGGAGCGTCACGTCATCGGCGTCCACTTCCGCCACCCGGCCGTTGATGCGGTTCCGACGCCGGTTTTCCAGCATCAGACCAAGGCCGCCGACCTCCACAGCCAGAACAAGGGCCTCCGCCGGCAGGCACGCGCGCGGGATCACCAGATGCTCTGGGTCCGGCGACCGGATGAACCCTGGCTGCCCCCATATCATGTGGGCCCAAGGCATGCCTTCCGCGTCCACCGTGCCCAGAAAGAAATACAGCAGCCCAGAGAAGAAATCGCGGTGTTGGTCCGGCATGTAGGGACGCACCATTCTGGTGGCATATTTTTGGACTTTTTCCTGCACACCCAGCCTTTCCTGGATGGCGAGCTCGCCGTCATGAAACGGGCTGACCAATTCCTTCAATTTCTTCTCCTTTAACTGGTTGGCCGGGGCAGCCCCCAAAGCGAGGAGATGGAAACGCCCACCCCGGCCTGCGACCACCCCGTCAGGCAGCCGCTGAAACCTCTGTGTGTGGAATTTCCACAAAGCCTTCCTGCGCTTCTATGCGCGCAAGCCAGCCGCGGATGTTTGGATAAGGCTCAAGACTGACAAAGCCTTCAGGTGCCCGCGCCACATAGCTGTAGAGCGCCACATCAGCGAAGGTGATCGCGTCGCCAACAAGGAAATCGCGCCCATCAAGATTTGCCTCCAGCCCTGCAAGATAAGCATGGGCATTTGTGATAGACTCCTCTTCGTCGAAATTCGCACCGAAAAGCTGGATCAGCCGGGCACGCGCGGGACCGGAAGCCAGCGGGCCGCTTGCCTGCGCGAAAAAGCGCTCTACCAGCGCCTTGCCGGCTGCGCTTGCTGGAATCCACTTGTTGTCTGCATCATATTTGGCTGCCAGATAGGCCAGGATAGCAGTAGATTCGTATATCACGTCCTCGCCATCCAGGAGAACCGGCACCTTGCCTTCGGGGTTCAGCTCCAGGAACCAGTCGGACTTATGCTCGCCTGTGCCGAGGTCGACCACCCGGTTTTCGAACTCAAGCCCCATAAGCGACAGCGCCAGCTCGGCCCGGTGTGAATGTCCCGATAAGGGAAAGCTATAAAGAATGCGTTTTGTTTCAGACATGGAAGCCTCCGTAGTGGCGCTTTGGGCACCAGAATTTAATATGTACTGATCGGTACGTTTTAAAATGAACAGATCGGTACATATTGTCAACTTCATCGCTTTCACATGACCGTGAACGGCCAGGATTTCTCATTAAAGAATTGTAATTAATAGATTATTTCCAAACTGGATTGAACAAGACAAACATGATACAAAAAGAACAGATCAGTAATTTTTGGAATAATCAGCTATGCGCGCGTCGCGGAAAGACGAACTGATAGACAAGGCCTTGGAGGCCTTTTACCGGGACGGCTTCCACGCCACCGGCATGGACAAGCTGGTGGCCGAGACCGGCATCTCGAAAACTTCCATGTATAAATATTTTCGCACCAAGGAAGACTTGATCCTAGCCACCTTAGAGCGTCGGCACGAGCGCCTTACTGCCTTGCTGGTTGACGGCCCCGCAGCGCGGGCCGACACACCAAAAGGCCAGCTGGTGGCCAGCTTCGATGCCCTGCAGGAATGGATCGCGGGCGACGACTTCAACAGTTGCATGTTCATCAAGGCATCATCGGAATATCAGGACCCATCGCACCCCATCCATCAGGCGGCGGCGGCACACAAACGGTCACTGACAGATCACCTCGCCAGTCTGGCACGCAGAGCCGGCGCGAAGGAGCCTGAGACGCTGGCGCGTCAACTGATGCTTCTGAAGGAAGGTGCGATTGTGACAGCCCACATTCAGGGCAAGGCCTTCGCCGCCCCCGATGCCAAGGATGCCGCGCGGACACTGATCAACCTGGCGTGCCCGAAAGACTAAATAGCCGCTAGCCGCTACATCCCTGGCGCGGCACAGTGTTTCGCGATGAAGTCTTTCTGCGTCGGCAATTTGGGTACTGTGCCGCCAATGATGGTCCTCAGGTTATTGAAATAGTCCCGAAGCTGCGCCTCATCAAGCGCATCCGCCATGGGGTGATAGGCTTTCGGCATCACACGCTGGCCCAGCATCACCTGCAGCCATCCGGCTTCCGAGAACAGCTCGTTATTGAAGCGGAAGATGCGGCCCGTTTCCCTGAACAAGTCCATCTTATGCTTCAGGCTTTCGGGGATTTCCATCTCTCGGCAGCGCTTCCAGAAGGCGCTGTCGTCCCGTTCGGTGGCGTGATAGTGCAGGATGATAAAGTCGCGAATGCTTTCAAACTCGAAGCCGACTTGCTCGTTATATTCAGCCACGTTGCTGGCGTCCAACCCCAGGCTTGGGAACATCTGCACGAAGCGCACGATGCTTGTCTGGATCAGGTGGATGCTGGTGCTTTCAAGTGGCTCCAGAAAGCCGGATGACAGGCCGACGGCGATACAGTTCTTGTGCCAGAATTTCTCGCGCCGCCCAACCTTGAACGGGATTACGCGCGGGTCAGCCAGCGGCTTGCCTTCCAGGTTATCCAGAAGCGCCTGCGTGGCTTCGTCTTCGCTGATGTAATCGGAACAGAAAACATGGCCGTTTCCGGCCCGGTGCTGCAGCGGAATACGCCACTGCCAGCCCGCCTTGTGGGCGATGGACTGGGTATAGGGCCGCATGCGCGCGCCGTTTTCGGCAGGCACCGCCACCGCGCGGTCGCACGGCAGCCAGTCTGTCCAGTCGGTATAGCCAACGCCCAGCGCCTGACCGAGGAGAAGCGACCGGAAACCCGAACAATCGATGAAGAAATCGCCTTCAACCACCTGCCCGTCTTTGAGCGTGACGGATTCGATATTGCCGCTTTCACCATCAAGCGACACATCGGTGATCATGCCTTCCACGCGGTTCACGCCCGCGTGCTCACAACCTTTCCTCAAGTACCGCGCATAAAGCCCGGCATCAAAATGGAAGGCATGCGTGATGCCTTCGAGCGGCGAGTTGGGGATTTGACGCAGGCGGTCGAACCGGTCCTGTTTCGCCGCCTGATAGTTGAAGGAGAAATCCCAAAGGTCACCGGCGAAGCCCGCGGCCTTGGCGCGCAGCCAATAATGTTGGAATGGCACCATGCCGATCTGCCGTCCGATGGCGCCAAAGGCGTGCATATATTTGTCGCCCACCGCCCCCCAGTTTTCAAACTGGATCCCGAGCTTGAAGGTGCCCTGGGTGGCCTTGATGAATTCGTCCTCATTGAGGCCCAGCACATTATTGAAAATCTGGATCGGCGGAATGGTGGCTTCGCCCACGCCCACGGTGCCAATATCGTCGGATTCGATCAGCACAATCTCAAGCTGGCCACGCATCAGCTTTACAAGGAGGCTTGCCGCCATCCAGCCAGCGGTGCCGCCGCCCACGATTACCAGTTTCTTGATGCTGTCTTTTTGCACGTCCCGTGTCCTCACCCAATCCCGAAAAGAAAACCCCTGCCGACAATCATATCGGCAGGGGCAATTGTTTCAACCAGCCTCAGCCGGACCTGACTACATTTTGTAGTTCAGGCCGAAGAGGAAGGTACGGCCATAGTTCTGGAAGTCACGAACCTGGCGGCTGTCCTGATTGTAGAAGGTGGTGAACGGCTCGTTCGTCAGGTTGTTCACCTGGAACAGAACGGTCAGGCCGTCGATACCAACTTCACTGAGGTCGTAGCCAAGCTGCGCATCAATGATGGTTTCTGCTTCAACATCAACCTTCACACGCGTCAGGCTGAGAGCCGAAACCTCACCCAGGAACGACGAACGGTGGCGTACGGAAGCACGCGCCTGGAAGCCGTGGTTCTCATAGTAAACCGTACCGTTCAGGACTGTCTTAGACAGGCCAGGCAGCGTGATCTTTTCCTGGCTGCTTGGATCAACAATCGAGCTCTTGGTAAAGGACGCGGAACCCAACATACCAAAGCCTTCAAGCGCTTCAGAGAAGTTCGAGAATGGCAGGGACGCAGAGAATTCAACGCCATAGATCTTACCGCCGTCTACGTTGTCTTTGAAGTCGCGGCGACCAACGGTGGAAAGCGTGAACTCATTGCCCTCACCGTCAACAAACGTCAGGTCTTCGCCAAGTGGGCCCAGAACTTCCGCGAAGTCATAAACTTCAGAGTCGCTGAACGGGAAGCTGGTGATCTGCTTGTAGAAACCAGCGACCGAAACATAGGCGCCTTCGCCGAAATAGTGCTCGAACGACAGGTCATACTGCCAGGTCTTGAACGGCTTCAGGTTCGGGTTACCGCCACCACCGGTGAAGATCAGGTTCTGCTGGTCGAAACCGAAGCCGAAGCCAGCGTTCATGTCAGCCATTGGCGCGCGCGCCAGCACCTGGGCCACACCAACACGGATCTTGTTGTTGTCGTCGAGGTTGAAGCTAAGGTTCAGGCTTGGCAGGAAGTCCCAATAGTCAGTGCCTTCCGTAACTGGCGTTGCAACCACCTGGTTATCAACCGTCTTGGCTGCCCAACCGTCCGAGCTCTGGTCAGTGTAAACTGCCTGCACACCGACGTTACCGGTAACAGGCAGGCTGCCCAGCTCGGTATCGATGTTGGCCTGAGCATAGAGGTTCACAACCTTCTCGGTCACGGTCCAGCTGTTGGTCAGACGGGACTGCGTGCTCGCCGCTTCGTCATTGATGACATAGGCACCGCTGTCAAACAGGGCTTTCGCATCATAGCTGAGAACGTCACCCATGCCGATGAACTCAAGCGACGTTGGGTCCTCAAGGAACTGGCTTGGTACCGGCACATCCGCTGGATATTCATTGAGCGTCAGGAAGAAGCCCTGATCCAGAAGCGTTTTTTGACGCTTGGAGAAGCGGGCACCATATTCAATGCTGGTGAACGGGCTGTCATCCAGGAACTGTTCAGCGCTCAGACGGATTGCAGAAAGCTCATCGTCTGTTTCAGGCGCGTTGATGAAGCCGTCCTGTGCGCGGTCATCCGGATAGAAGCCTGCAACGAACAGACCCCAGCCCCAGCTGAGCGGACCGCCAAGCTGAATGAGGCTTGGGTCGGAATAGTCAAGACCATGGGTGAAGACCGCACCGCCGTCTTCGCCAATGGTGAAGCCCAGGTTGTCGGTCGCACCATTGCCGCTACCACGACCGGTACCAGCGTAGGTTTCCATGTTGCTTTCGATGCGGTCTACGCTTGAGTAGCTAACATCGAGTTCAATCGTCAGGTTTTCATTCACCTGATATTCGGTGTTCCAGCCGAGAGCCAGCGTTTCAGCTTCGCGGTTAACGAAGTCGTTACGCACCACAACTTCTGCACCATTGAACTGGCCCTGAGTGATCAGGCCATCTTCAACCGTGTAGCCGTCCTGCAGCTGCGCGCCAGACCAGGCAAGCGGGATTTCAATACCACGCAGGGTCTGCTCGTCATCAAACTTGGAATAGTAGGCATCAATCGTCGTGCGGACCTTGCTGTCATGGGGCGCATATTCCAGCACACCCAGGAAACCATCGCGCGTCAGCTCGTTCGATTTCACATATGGCTTGGCACCACCAATGATCAGGTTACCGTCAGAAGCCTCCGGGAAGCCCCAGCTGTTCCAGCGCTCTTCCTGGGTTGGAGAGAGCATGCGTGCATAACCGATGGCAATACCCAACTGGTCATCGTTGAACTGGTCAACGTAGGAAACGCTGGCACGGTAACCAAGTGCCGTCGTGCCGGAATTGAGCGCACCAAGGTCGGCATATTCGCCGCGCAGGTTCAGAACGATTGCTTTTTCGCCATATGCCAGCGGCTTGATCGTCTGCAGATCAACCGTACCACCGACTGCCTGTGACGTCAGGCTGGCGTCAGGCGTTTTATAAATGGTTACGCCGTTGATCAGCTCTGATGGATACTGGTCATATTCCACCGCACGGCCGTTGTTTGCAGACACCTGCTCGCGGCCGTTCAGTGTGGTGGTGGTGAAGTCTGGCGCCAGACCACGGATCGAGATCACGTTGGCGCGACCGTCAAGACGCTGTGCCGCCAGACCCGGCAGACGGGCAATCGATTCTGCGATCGACGCATCCGGCAACTTGCCCAGATCTTCCGCCGAAATCGTTTCAACAATCGAGCTGCTTTCGCGCTTGCGGGCAACCGAGCTCATAATAGAGGCGCGGAGACCGGTGACGACGATTTCTTCGAGCTCGACGCCTTCGCCTTGTTCGTCAGAATCGGCATCCTGCGCGAGTGCAGGAGATGCCGCGAATGCGATGGCCGAAGCCGACGCAAAGGACAATAAATTCGTTTTAAAATTTGAGGTACGCATGAAGCCTTCCCTTCCCTGATTAACCCTGGAAGCCAACCGGTATGGCCGATCCTACTGGCCAAAAGTTAAACTTCCGCAACTTTCCCTGTGTCGAAAGCTCGCGCATCACTTTGCAAACATCAAGTCATTTTTTCATCTTTTTGCTATTTATTGCAACGACCCTGCAAACTGTGCCATTCCTGCAACAGTTTTCGCTATAGCCCAGCTTATATAGGGTTATATGGACAAATAGGCGTTATAAAATAGCCTGCTTCACGCCCTGACATCTTTGCAAAATTGCGCTCTGCAATATTCTTTTTGCATTTTTTGCAAAAATTGCTAATCCTTGAGACTAGGAAGGGAGGCCCGAGTCTTCGGTGCCATATCAAAATAGGGAACGGGATCACCTCATGACGCAAAAACCAGCGCTGAGTTTTTGGCAAATCTGGAACATGTGTATCGGCTTTATGGGCATTCAGTTCGGTTTCGAACTGCAGGTCAGCAATGTCAGCCGTATTTTCCAGACACTGGGAGCCAACATTGACGAAATTGCCATTCTGTGGGTGGCTGCACCGCTGACGGGTCTGATTGTCCAGCCGATCATCGGCTATATGAGCGACAAGACATGGACCCGGCTTGGCCGCCGGCGTCCCTATTTCTTTTATGGTGCGATCCTCTCGACACTCGCGCTCCTTATTATGCCCAATTCGCCCACGCTCTGGATTGCGGCTGGCATGCTCTGGATCATGGATGCCTCCTTCAATATCGCCATGGAGCCGTTTCGCGCCTTCGTGGGCGATATGCTGCCGAACCGCCAGCGCTCTCTTGGCTATGCCATGCAGACCTTCTTCATCGGCATCGGCGCGTCTGTTGCGGCGGCCCTCCCATGGATCATGACCAACGCCTTTGGTGTCGCGAATGAGGCCGACCCGGGCATCATCCCGGATTCGGTGATTTATGCCTTCTACACAGGCGGCATCTTTTTGCTGATCTGCGTGTTCTGGACCGTTTTCACCACCAAGGAATATTCGCCCGAGGAACTGGACGCCTTCAACAAGGCAGACCATGCCGCATCTGAAACCAGCAAGGCACAGGCCGCGGCCCACGACGAAACGCTGATTGCACCCGCACGCCACAAGCAGGGCGGCATGCTGTGGCTCGCCGTCGGCGTGGCCGCCTCTCTCGTCATCTATATGACAGCCGCGTCCTACCGGCTGCATATCCTCTCGGGCGGTGTGATCGTCTTCGGCCTGTTGCGCTTGATTGTCTCTGCAAAGAAAGACAAGGGCCAGACCGCCTCCGCCATTGTGGAGATCACCGACGACCTGATGCTGATGCCCACGGTGATGAAGCAGCTGGCCGTGGTGCAGTTCTTCTCATGGTTCGCCATGTTCGCCATGTGGTCTTTCACAACACCAGCCGTGACCGCCTTCCATTTTGGCGCCATGGACCCATCGAGCGAGATCTATAACACCGGCGCCAACTGGGCAGGCGTGCTGAATTCCGTGCGCAACCTGGTAACCATCGCAGCCGCCATCTTCATCGCGCTTTACGCCAACACGATCGGGCGGCGCAAAATCCACATGCTGAACCTCACGCTGGGAGGCATTGGGCTGGCGTCTTTCTATGTCGTTAAAGACCCTGACCTCCTGGTAATTTCAATGGGGCTTGTGGGTTTTGCCTGGGCTTCGATCCTGTCGATCCCCTATTCGCTGCTCTCAAGCGCGGTCGCCCACCACAAGATGGGCATCTATATGGGCATCTTTAACTTCTTCATTGTGATCCCACAGATTGTGGCATCCACCACGCTGGGCCTTCTGGTCAGCGAGCTCTTTGCCGGTCAGGCGATTTACGGCCTGGTGTTTGCCGGCGGCTCCATGATCATTGCCGCCCTTGCCACCCTCAATGTCAGCGAGCCGGAGGCCGAATAAAATGAAATATCCACTTACCAAACTGGCGGGCGGCTGCCTTGCCCTTGCCCTACTAGCCGCCTGCGGCGAAGCCGACAAGGCCCTGCCACCAGAGGAACCCGTTACGGTTCGCCCGGAACTTCTGGAGCCATACATCAGCCGTCCGATTACCGATGACGTGATGTATTTTGTCATGCCCGACCGGTTCAATAACGGTGACCCGTCAAACGATACAGGCGGCTTTGGGGGCGACGCCAGCACGCATGGCTTTGACCCAACCCACAAGGGCTTCTTCCATGGCGGGGACTTCAAGGGCCTGACGGAAAAGCTGGATTATCTGGCTGACATGGGCATCAGCGCCATCTGGATGACGCCCATTTTCAAGAACAAACCCGTGCAGGGCAATCCGGTGAACATGACAGCCGCCTACCACGGTTACTGGATCACGGATTTCACCCAGATTGACCCGCATCTGGGCACGAACGATGACCTCAAGACCCTGGTGGATGAAGCACACAAACGCAACATGAAGGTGATTTTCGACATCATCACCAACCACACGGCTGATGTGATCAAATATGAAGAATGCTTTCCACGCGGCAGCGACCCGGCAAATGTGCCGCTATGCGCCTACCGCTCAAAGGAAGCCTTCCCCTACACCACCAAGGGCGGGCCTGGCGGCGACGCCATCAACGAAGGCTTCCTGGGCGACGAGCCTGTGCATCAGACAGCGGAGAATTTCGCCAAACTGACAGACCAGACATTCGCCTACACGCCTTATGTGCCCGCGGGCGAGGAGAATGTGAAGGTGCCGGCATGGCTCAATGACGTGCGCTATTATCACAATAGGGGTGACAGCGAATGGCAGGGCGAAAGCAACACCTACGGCGATTTTGCAGGCCTCGATGACCTGTTCACCGAACACCCGGATGTTCAGCAAGGCTTTATCGACATCTATAAATTCTGGATTTCCGAATTCAAGATAGACGGCTTCCGCATCGACACCGTCAAGCATGTGAACGACAGCTTCTGGCAGGCCTTCGCGCCCGCCATCATGGCCCATGCTGAAGCCGAAGGTATCCCGAACTTTTACGTATTCGGCGAAGTGCATGAACCCACGCCAGAGCGCCTCAGCCACTATACCAATGTGGCGAAGGTGCCGTTCGTGCTGGATTTCGCCTTCCAGTCTGCAACCTACCAGCTATTTGCTGAGGGCAAGGGCCCCGATGTCTTCGCCGAAACACTGAAAAAGGATGTGCTCTATAAGCCCGCGAAAGGCGACGCCCGGTCGCTGCCGATCTTTTTGGGCAACCACGACATGGGCCGCATCGGCCACTTCATTCGTCGCGGAAACCCGGATGAAAGCCTGGAAACGTCCCTCAAAAAAGACCTGCTGGCGCACGCGCTGATGTTCTACAGCCGCGGCGTGCCGGTCATCTATTATGGTGACGAACAAGGCTTCATCGGCGACGGCCATGACCAGGACGCCCGCGAGGATATGTTCGAAAGCCAGGTGGCGAGCTACGCAGACAATGACCTTCTGGGCACTTCGAAGTCCAGCGCCGACAATAACTTCGACGCTGAGCACCCGCTTTATGAGGCCATGCAACGCTTCACCATGGTCAAACGCGTCCACCCGGCGCTGCGGCATGGCAAGATGACCTTCCTGCACGCCGACAGCGAGCCCGGCCTTCTGGTGTTCGAACGCACAGACGAGACCACAGGCGACACGGTCCTGGCGGTATTCAATACGGCTGCCTATGAGGCCTCCGTCACGCTGCCTCAGTTCAGCGGTCCGCTGTGCTTCATTGACGGCACGGAAGGCGAGATGAATGGAGCCTACACAGCCCCCGCGCTTAGCTGGGCGGTTTATGAGAAAACGGCCTGCGAAAGCTAGGCCCACCCACATCCAACAAAAAAGGCGGCGCCCGGTGGTGCCGCCTTTTTCATGCACGCTTCAGAGGTATCAGGCGCCGCAACTTTCACGGATAATCAAGTCAGTCGGCAGCGTGGAAGACTGCACGTCCTCGCCTTCCAGCATCCTGAGCAGCTTCGATACCAGCAGCCGGCCAGCCTTGGTCACATCCTGCCGAATAGTGCTGAGCGCCGGACTTGAATAGGCCGCCACCAGCACATCGTCATACCCGATCACGGATACATCCTTCGGCACATTGATGCCGCGGTTCGCCAGCGCCTTCATGGCGCCGATAGCGATCATATCCGACATGGCGACGATGCCGTCAAATTCCACACCCTGCTCCACCAGCACATCCACCGCTTCCATCGCCGATTCCGGGTAGAAGTGGGCCGGGCGCACAAGGCGTGGGTCAAATTCGATGCCGTTCTGGTCAAGCGCCTCACGGTAGCCTTCCTGCCTGAGCTTCATCTCTGGCCCTTCGCAGTCACCCACGAAAGCAATGCGTTTGCGGCCCATCCGGATCAGGTGGTTGGTGGCGCGGCGACCGCCCTGGCGGTTGTCACTGCCGACAGAGCAATATTTCTGGTCCGGGAACTGCGCGCCCCAGGTCACGAACGGCACGCGCTGGGCCGCGAGCTGGTTCAGCTGTTTGTGCATGGTGCTTTGGCCCAGCACAATCAGGCCGTCGCACCGGCCGCTGGCCACCAGGTTGGCCGCGCTGTGATAGTCGGTCATCGTCAGGTGCGAAATCAGCAGGTCGCAATTCTGTTCCTTGAGCGCATCGCCAATGCCGCCGATCAGATCCAGCGTGAACGGGTCAGACAGGCGCGTATCACGGCCCTGCGGCGGCGGGATCACGATCGAAATCGTCTTGTCTGCATCCTCGGTATAGACCTTGTCGCGCAGGCGGCCGGAATAATTGTTACTTTGGGCGAGCGAGAGGATTTTCTTCTTGGTGCGGTCCGATACCAGCGGGCTGTCGTTAAGCGCCCTGGACACGGTCGAAATCGATACACCGGCAAGCGCCGCCAAGTCCTCCAGACGGTGGAGATTTTTTTCTTTTTCGTCGTCGCTCATACTGCCATCCCGAGTTGCATATTTTTGCAAATTTTGCTGTCGTTTTCTTTCCTGCTTCCGTTTTAGCAAGAAAATCCATCATTTTGGAAGACTTTTATTTTTGCAAATTGGCGCTGCAACTAGCCCGAATTTACCAAAAACGTAGGTCGCAAAAAAAATCAAAATTATATAGCGGGTCGCTCGCCTGGGCGGCGTCAAACATCTGAGAGCCACCAGTGGTGGCAAGAAGATTTGCGGGCGTAGCACCCCGTCCATGGCGCAGCGACAATCATCAGGTTTCAGGAGGAGCTGCCCTGGACGGGGGAATTGATACGCCCACTATGGCCAGATAGTCGGCGAGGCTGGCGCCACAAGACTATCTGGAAGCGCGGACAGCATCATCATCGATGGGGGTCATGATGATGACGCCTGTGGGGCGGCGCCGGGGATTTCCCCGGCGCGTCCGCTGCTTTAGACCCGTTCCTCATCGGGCTGAGTGTGGATAATTTGTCCAGCACTGCGATCAAACCTCTGCCCGTTAACTGGTCCCCCGCTTCCCTCTTTGGCGGGGGACCGTTTTGTATCGACCCGCCCATTTTGCATATGAGTGATATTGCGAAATCTTCCCACATCTGGAATGGTTGGCACCTGTATGAAGGCGCGGACGCAGCCGCATTGTTCAGGGCTAACCTTTTGGATACTGGTAAAAAATCAATCTTGCTGAAAGCCTACCTGGAGAAACGCCCGGCGCTGAAGCGGTTCCTGGTGGTGCGGTTTCGGGACGAGACGCTGGCAGAAGACCTGCTGCAGGACCTGTACCTGAAGCTGGAACGCGTTGATGACGCCTCAACGATCAGCAATGTCGGCGCCTACCTGTTTCGCATGGCCAACAACATTGCCCTGGACCACAACCGGCAGAAGATGCGTCAGATGGCGCGCGACAGAAGCTGGGTGGATATCAGCCGGTCAGAGTACGGCAGCGAAAGCGTCGATGAAGGCCCGGCGGCTGATCGCACGATCGAAGCCAGGCAGAAGCTGGCGCAAGTGTCTGAAGCGCTCAACCAGCTGCCGCCACAATGCCGCAAGGTATTTGTGCTGCATAAGCTGAAGGGGCATAGCCACAGGGAAGTCAGCGAAAGCCTGGGCATCGCCATAAGTACCGTGGAAAAGCATATGGCCAAGGCCATGAAATTCCTGGTTCTGCATTTGAAAGATAAAGACTAGCCAGCAAACTGGCGGGTATGCGCCTATCGCGGCGTCATTAGACTGAACGAGAGTAATTAGGGCCTGCGGGCTCATGAAGGCAGTAAAAACAGATGACCAAAACCGATACCAGTTTCCTGACGGATGAGCGGCTTGAAGCCGCCGCCGGCTGGCACGCGCGCCTCAGCGGCGACAGCGTGACCGAGGCCGACTGGCATGCCTTCACCGACTGGCTCGAAGCCGATGAAGCCAACAGCCTGGCCTACGAGCATGTCGAACACCTGGCGCTGATGGTTGAAAGCGGCGCAGACACGGTGGCCGCCAGCGTGACCGATACGGATGACGATGCGGATATGGGCACCGTTATCAATGCCGGCTGGCGCTGGAGCAAACCGAAAGCATGGATCGGGGCGGCGGCTGCCCTGGCTGCGATGCTGCTGATCATCGGCACAAGCTTCACTGGCCCCTTCTTTGGCCCCGACACCCAATATTACCAGACGGGGCTTGGCGAAACCCGCCTTGTCACGCTTAAGGACGGCTCAACCGTTCAACTGAACACCAACACAAAAATCAGCGTTGCCTTCACGGGCGACGTTCGGCAAACCGCACTTGCCTATGGCGAGGCGCTCTTTTCCGTAGCCAAGAACCCGGACCGTCCGTTCCGGGTGGACCTGGGCGGCAGGTCGGTTCAGGTTGTGGGCACCCAGTTCAATATCCTGCGTCACAACAACCAGCTTGTTGTCACTGTGGCGGAAGGGCTTGTGGATGTGGCGCCGACACACGTGATCGAAGAGGAAGCCCAGTCGGCCGAGCGGGAGCGCCTGGGTGTTGGCGACCAATTGACCGCTTTTGAGAAATCATCAGAGACCCACGTTCAAAAAGTGGATGCCCAGCAGGTAACCGCATGGCTGCACGGATATCTGGAATATGAAGACGCTGCGCTTTATCTGGTCGCTCGTGACCTCAGCCGGTATCTGGGCGAGCCTATCGCCGTAACCTCAGGCGCGCGGGACATCAGCTTTTCCGGCATTCTCAATATGGGTGACCGGGAAACAGTACTGACGACACTTGAAAAACTACTGCCTGTGACCATAAAACAGACGGATGGAGCAATTCTGATCGGTCGCAGGGAGTAGACATGTGCGCATAGTTGGGAAGAAGGCTTCCGCCCTGGCGCTGCTGACCTGCTGCTTTGCCGCCCCGACGGAAACTTCGGCGTCTGCAGAATCCAAGACTTTTGACATAGAGGCCATGCCGCTTGCCAAGGCGCTAGCCTCTTTCGCGCGTCAGGCCGGCATTTCCATTGGCCGTCCGCCACTGTCCTTCAGGGACGGCAAGGCGAAGGCAGTCAGCGGCGACATGAGCACCAGTGAAGGCCTGGAGCATCTGCTGGATGGCACCGGTTTCACCTTCGAGATCGTCAGCCCCGGCGTGGTGCGGGTTTTCCGCAAGCCGCCCGAGGGAAAGCCCGCCCCGAAAACTGAAGCCTCGTCCCACAGTGAACCCTTCGTCCAGGAAATCATGGTTTCCTCGCTCAGGCGCGCCGACAATCTGCAGAAGCTGCCATACGGCATCAGCGCCATCAGCGCCGCCACCAAAGAGCAGCTTGGCATCGGCACCACCAACCAGGCGGCCCGGCGAATTGTTGGCATGCATGCCACAAACCAGGGCGACGGCCAGAACAAGGTCATCGTGCGCGGGCTCTCGGACGGGGCTTTTTCCGGGCGCGCGCAATCGCTTGTCAGCACCTATTTCGACAATACGCGCCTGACCTATAATGCGCCCGACCCATCGCTGAGGCTTATTGATATCGAACGCATCGAGGTGCTGCGCGGCCCACAGGGCACGCTATATGGCTCCGGTGCTCTTACCGGGCTTTACCGGGTGATCACCAAAAAACCGAACCTCGCGGAAGTGGAACTGAGCGCCACTGCAGGCCTTGCCTGGACCAAGGGCGGCACCCCGTCCCAGGATGTCAGCGGCATTGTGAATATCCCACTTGTCGAGAACCAGCTGGCCATCCGCGCAGCGGGTTACTTCGAGCATGAAGGCGGCTATATCGACGACCTGCGGCTGGGGCTGGATAATGTCAACCAGTCAGATACCTATGGCGGGCGCCTGTCGGCCCAGTTGAAGCTTGGGGACAACTGGTCGCTGCTCGCAGGCATAACCCTGCAGGAAAACGAACGGGACGACAGCAATTATTATGATGTCGGGCGCACCTTCACCAAGCGCGGCAATTACATCCAGGAACCCAGGACAGACAGCTTCAGCCAGGTCTATGCCACGCTGGGCGCGGACTATGACTGGGGCACGCTTGAGAGCACCTTCAGCTGGACCGACCGCAACATTACCGCCACCTATGACGGCTCACTCGCGGTCCCGAAACTGATCCTGATAGACGTGGCCCCCAGCCCCTTCAGCCTGGACCGCGACATCGCCACCACGTCAAATGAGACGCACCTGTCATCCAGGACCGGGGGGCGACTTGAATGGACTGTCGGGACCTTCTGGTCGAAGAGAGGCGAGCGCACCCATTCGAACCTCGCTGTACCTGCCTCCGCCATCTGGCCGTCCGAAGAAGGCGACCTGAACATCTACACCGAACTGCTCACCGGCAGCCTGAAGGAAACCGCGCTCTTTGGCGAAGTGACCTACTTCCTCACGGAAAAACTGGCACTGACCGGCGGGCTTCGCTGGTTCGACTACCGCGAGCGCGCGTCCTCCGACCTTGTGGACCTTGGCCTGTTCCTGTTTGCCCAGACGGACGGCGAGCAAAAGAAATCCGGCGTCACCCCGAAGGCGGTGCTGGCGTATCACCACAGCAAGGACCTGATGATCTATGCCCAGGTGGCCGAAGGCTACCGGCTGGGCGGCATCAACCTGACCGGTCCGACCCCCATCGGCGGCGAGAGCCAGCTCGCGGATGAGCTTTCGAACTTCCAGTCGGACTCGCTGACCAATTATGAAGTCGGCTTCAAATACCAAAGCCCGAACAAGGCTTTAACCACCACGGGTGCGGCCTATGTAGCGCTGTGGCGCCGCATCCAGAGCCAGCAGTTCAGCTTCGAAGGGTTGCCGGATATCGACAATGTCGGCAACGCCCGCGTAGTGGGTGCTGAGTTCGAGCTGACTTACCGCCCAGCCTATGATTTCGAAGTCCGCGCGCACTTGTCGGCGAGCGACGGCGAGCTGACAGACACAACAGCCCGCTTCGGCGCGGAAGTGGGCACCCCCCTGCCCGCCACACCGAAGTTTTCAGCGGGTGCATCGGTTTACAAGGAATTCGAAATCCGCGACGACCTGCGCATGAGCGCAAGCGCGGACTATAGCTTTGAGGGCGGCGCTAACCTTCTGTTTGAAAGCGATTTTTCACCAGAGATGGACAGCTATCATCTGGTCAATGCGCGGCTCGGGCTGCAGAAAGATAACTGGTCGCTGACCATCTACGGCACCAATCTGCTGGCTGACAAATCCAATGTTTTCGCATTTGGCAACCCGCTGAGCCTTGAGGTGATCCAGGGCGAGGACCCGGACAATCCGAATTTCATCATTGTTTCCACAGGTTTACATGCAACCCCGCTTCGCCCGCGCACGTTCGGCGTGGAACTGGGCTGGCGCTTTTAGTCGAACATCATCTTTTTGGTATGGCGCTCCAGCACCCCTTGCGGCAGCTTCAGCGCCCGCGCCCAGGCGCCGATATCGCCAGGGTGAGCGTCCATCGCAGCACGGATTTCCGCGTCCGGCACATCCTCTAACGTCCTGACGCTGCTGGATTTTTCCATCAACCCATAAAGTGCGGTGCGCGAGACATTCAGATGCTCCGCCGCTTCCTTGATCCGCCAATCGGCGGCATCCAGGGCTTCCAGCATTTCGGCTTCCGTCACACTTGCGGGCGCGCGGTAGGTGGGCTTCGATGCAGGCTTACCAGAGGGCACATCTGGGGTTTTTGTTCCCATTTCGGGCACACCGGTAGGGCCCATTTCGCCCCCATCCATTGGCGCACCGAACTGCGGCACATGCCCAACGGAGATTTGCTGCACCGCGTTCCTCAGTTCGCGCACATTGCCCGGCCAGTCATGCAGCACCATGGCGGTGATATGGTCTGCAAAATCGACTGGCCGCGTGTCCACAGCACCCGTATCCAGAAAATGCTTGATCAGAAGGCCGATATCCACGCGCCGACGCCTGAGCGGCGGAATCTCGATCACCATGCTCTCAAGCCGCCGAAGAAGCGGCTGAGAGAAATCATCCGCGCCCAAGGCCCGGTCTGTCGCCGCCAGCACCCGCGCGCCAGAGAAACGCAGCCGGGTTTCTCCCACGCGGCGGAATTCGCCCGTTTCCAGAACCCTGAGCAGCATGGCCTGCAGGTCCGCGGGCGTATCGCCAATCTCATCCAGGAAAATGGTGCTTTTGTCGGCGGTCTCAAAAAATCCGATCCGGTCCCTGACCGCGCCCGTAAACGCGCCTTTGGCCGCCCCGAAAAGGTCAGCGCCGCCAAGCTCGCGCGACAGCGTCGCCATATTGATTGAAACAAGGTTTTCAGACGCCCGGTCGCTCGCCAGATGAAGCGCCTGCGCCACCAGTTCCTTGCCCGTGCCGGTTTCGCCCCGGATAAGTACCGGAAGGTGTGTCGGCGCAACCCGCGCAATCGCCCGCCAGACAGACTGCATCGCCCCGCTGATGCCAAGAAGGCGGCCTTCGGGCGGCTGGGGCGCGGTCTCTGCCGGGCTCAGGAAAAGCGACAGCACAACCGTGCCCGCAAGCGTGATGATGATATCGTCCCCCAGCGCATCCAGGCTGACGGTGACCGGCGCGGTGACCGGCTGGCCGTTCACCAGAACTTTCATCTTGCTGTCTGGCGGGGTGATGGAAAATTCGCGCGGACCAGTGCGCTTGATCATGAGTTCAGAGCGCGAAATCCGGCGGTCTGCCAGCGGTTCTTCCGCCGACCCGCGCTTACGGAACATCGGCGCATTCCGGGACACGCTGGCCTCAGTGGCCCGGCCGAACATCAGCGGCGCCACCGCGCCTATGCGGGAGGCGTCTGCATGCCAGATGATGCCAAGGCTGGGCAGCAGGATTTCCCGGTCCGCGCCCATGCCGCGCCCGGTATCAACCGATACGGTTTCGTCCATCAGGCCGTAATCGCCGGTTTCATCCTGCATGCTGCTGTCTCCCCACAAGACCGGACAGCGCCTACTGTCCTTGAAATGTCATGAAGCTACGCGTAAAAGCAATACTGTCTACTTTTGCGTGCCTCTATAGCAACTTAAGGCGATATAGCAGGCAGGGCAAATGTGCGCGAGCCTTTTGTGTTTTGGGCCTGAGTGACGGGCCGATGTTTGGGGCGGGGGAAATCGGGAATGAGTACGACGATCGGCAGGTACACGCTTGGCGAGACTGTGGGCAAGGGTGCTTACGGCACCGTTTACCGCGCGGAAGACACGCTGCTCGATCGTTCCGTTGCCATCAAGCTTTTGAACAAGTCGGTGTCCGACGGCGCGGACCCGAAGGCGAGCCTTGTTGAAGCCAAGACGCTGGCGAAGCTCAATCACCCCAATATCGTCACGCTTTTTGAAATTTCAGAGCATGACGGCCACACCGCCATGGTGATGGAATATCTGGACGGCGAACCGCTGAAGGATTACCTGAAGCGCGCAACCCCGCCTTTTGAGGAACGCCTCGCGCTGGTGCGGCAACTGGCCGATGCGCTCAGGGCCAGCCATTCGCTTGGCATCGTGCACGCCGACATCAAACCCGGCAATATCATCATGCGGTCTGGTGAAGTTCCTGTGCTGGTGGACTTCGGCCTGGCGAAAACAGCGCCCACCGCCAATGATATGGAAACCCTGACCCGTGGGTCATTGGGGCAAAGCCTGATTTTGGGTACGCTGCCCTATATGGCGCCTGAGGTGATGAAAGGCGGAAAGCCCGATGAAGTGTCTGATATCTTTTCCTTCGGCGCGCTTCTGTATGAGGTTTTGACGGGGGAGCGGGCCTTCAAGGCGGGATCGGACGCAGAGATCGTGCATCTGATTCTTAACGAAGACCCCGCGCCGATTTCGGCCCACACGCCGGACGTGCCCACATGGTGCGCCAATTTGGTGGCGCGGATGCTTTCAAAAGAGCGCGCGGCGCGGCCCCAGACATTCGCGGATGTCCTCAAGGCCATCGACAGCGCCGACCCCGGCACCCCGATGCGGGACCGGAAAGCGGCGGATAAGGCGAAAAAGCTTGTGTCGCTCAAACGTATCGCTGCGGCCGCCATGGTTGTTATCGCGCTGGGCGCGGGCTTCTATGGCGCGCGCTTCATGGGTGACGAACCGCTGACCGTCAGCGGCCGCATCGAAGCGGGCATGGACCGGTTGAGGAATTTCGAGCAGAAAGACGCAATTGAAAAGGCCCAAGCCACCTTCCAAACCCTTCTCGCAGAAGACCCCGAAAACGCGGCTGCTACCGGCGGCTACAGCCTCGCGTTACTACTGGAGTATGCAAGCATTGAAGCCGACCCAATCAAGTTAAGAAACGGCAAGGCTTCTGCAGAACTCGCCTTAGCATTAGATGACCAATTAGCGATCAGCCACACTGCCATGGCTTGGGCTCTTGAATATGATGGAAAAGCTTTGGAAGCCGATCAAGCATACCAGAGAGCCTTATCACTTGACCCAACCAACTTTTTCGCTCTCCAAGGGTTTGGCAGACATCTGAAAAACACTAGGCGGTATGATGAAGCAATCCGTGTTCTCCTGGATGGAGTTAATCACTACCCCAAGTTTGGGCGGTTTCACATTCTGTTGGCAGATACCTACTACAAGGCAGGCAACTATGATAAAGCAAATGCAAGCGCAATGATGGGAGTTCAGTTAGCGCCCGACAACGTCTTCGCATACCGAACACTTAGCGCAGTGCTTTTCGCCAAAGGAGATAGCTTCGGTGCCATTTCGGCAGCACAAAAGGGCCTGCAAGTCCGCCCAGATCCGATGCTTTATGGCAACCTTGGTTCTTTCTATTTCGCTCTCGGTCAATACGCTCAGTCAGCCAATGCATTTGAACGCGCTATTGATGCACAAGGCAACAGCCACCACTATATCATGTGGGCAAATCTCGGCGATGCTTACAGCATGATGCCGGGAAAAGAAGAGGACAGAAAAGTCGCCTATCGACGAGCTATTCAACTCCTTTCGGCGCGACTTCAGCCTAATGAAAACCGCCCAGCAATGCTGAGCCGTGCTGGACTATATTATGCAAAGTCCGGGCAACCTAAGGAAGCGCTACAAAAGACGGAGCGAGCCCTTGAACTTGCACCAAAAAATCGGTGGGTTCTATTCCGGGCTTCTGTAGTCATGGAACAGGCAGGCGAAAGGGACAAGGCCCTCAAACTTCTGGGACAGTCGATGGACGCTGGCCATCCGTTAAGCGAAATCCAGAACGAGCCATACCTGAATGCCCTTCGTGAAGACCCGGCCTATCACAAATTACTTGCAAGCCGACCATCATAAGGCACGCATCTTGCTATTACCCCCTTTGATGGGACGGCAAGCGCCACTAGTTCTCAGTGTTTTGAGTTGGGCACCCGCCCCAATTTTGATGAGACAGTTTAACAACCGGGGAGTCTTTTTATGACCGCGAAAAAGCCAACGAACTATAAACTGAAACTGCAGTTTGATGGGGACCAGATCTCCAACGCGCTGCTCTATGAATTCGAAGACGGTGGCAAGAACGCCATGACCAAGGAAGGCCGCTATAGCGGCTGTATCCAGTTCAAGGCGGGTGACACCATTGATGTGGAAGTCACAATGACCGCCACGCCGGGGGAACTGCGGAAGGTCAGCGGCATGCAGCCGATCAGCCTTGATCTGGTGTCTGTGCCCAACGTGAATCAGGACTTCGATAGTTTCTCCCCGTTTGACCGGGACCAGGTAACCAAATGCCTTGTGGGCAGCTGGAGCGAACCACAGCATTCTACCGACCCATCAACAGGCATCAGCACCTGGGTGAGCAACTGGAGAGGGGCCCCCGTTGAAGTAGTGGCCGAAAAGGGCTTCTGGCAGCTGGCCGGTTTCCTGGGCATCGCCATTTACCAGAACACGGGCGGTGACGAAGTGCGCATCGCCCGCGTACTGAGCTTCGACCCCGAGACTACAAGCGGAGACGGAAGCGATCCGGTTTGATACCATATATTTAAGAGCAAATAAAAGCGGGCGCTGCGGTGCCCGCTTTTTTTATGCCTGCGCCTCATCCGCCCGCCCTTTTCAGACATGTTAGGCGTGTCAGACACGCTTCAGGTGGCAGCGCCCGACACGCCCCAATAGCCCCCCCTTCGTCACTCCACAAACAAAAACCGGTGCGACGGAAAACCATCGCACCGGCTCACATCCCACCGCTGACTGGGGGTCAGCAGATCTCGCTGGCAAGACCATGGGCGGGCGTGACTTCCGCAAGCTTTTCACCCAGCACCTTGTCAGCCATGCCGACGCTGAGGAAATCACCGTTCGCGTAAGCGATATCCACTTCCATGCCCTGGGCCGTCAGCACGGCTTCGTGCCAGGCTTCGGCCATATTCTCAAACGCGGCTTCGGCGGCCTCAAAATCCCGGCCTTCAAGCGCCTTCTGCATTTCGGTGCAGTGGGTGATGGCGCGTTCGATCTCCGCCGCGATCAGAAGCAGCTGTTCGCAGATGGCCTTGCGCTGCGCCAGCACATCCTGCGCATGCATCATCAGGGCCGCCATGGTGTCTGCCGTGGCCCCGGCGTGAAACACGCTTTTGGCCGCGTCGCACAGGCTGTTATGAAGCGCCTGCGCCCGCGCCGCCGACTTCTGCAGCAGTTTGCCGTCCAGCTTGATGGTCTCTTCCCCCACCTGTGCCACCACAGAAACGAACGGCACCTTCTTCCACGGCATGTCTTTCGAGATTTCCGCATGCGCCAGACGGAAGCGTTCGCCCGTGCGCACGCCATTTTCAATCAGCTGCCAGGATGAGGCGCGCAACTGCATCGCCAGATGGTTGCGCTGGCCTTCAAACGCATGAAGCTGCGCCAGGTCCACTTGGCGCGCAGTCTGGGTGCGGATTTCCGCCGCCAGCTTCTTGAGGGCTTGCACAGGCTTGGTCATTTTATCCGAATAGTCGCGGATGCTGGCCTCCAGCGTCAGCACCTTGCCGGAGCTGCTGTTGAGGCTGAAGAAAGCCGTATCTGCCTGCACCTTCAGGAAGTCGCTGGCCTGCTGGCGGGCGTCCGCCGGTGCGCTCTCGTCGCGCAGCAGCGTGAAACAGTTCCTCACCCCCACCGGGTTCTTGGAAATGATCTGCTGCTGGCGCTTCAGATAGTTCGGCACCTCCAGAAGCGGGTCCAGCACCTGATTGACAAAGGCATAAGCTGCGGCCTTGGCTTCAGTATAGCGTTTCTGGAAAGTGGCGGGCAGGCCGCGTGACGGCGACGGGGCCTCAAGTGCGGCGCTCGCGTGCAATACAACTCCCATCAGTTCCTCTTTATATTCAGCGGCAAGGTCTTGACCCAGGCCCCTTTGCATTGAAATCAGTGGTGCGTTCATTGTCTTCGTCCCCTCAAGTAGTCGCTGGTGATCTGTGCGTAACTCTGGTGATTGCAGGGGACGTGCCAATTGAAAAATCATGAATTTTCAATGAATTAGATACAGGGGCATGGGTGGGCACAAGGGCGCGTCCGTGTCGGACACGTCGGACAGGCGCGCGACAGGCGCAGCAATGCGGGAATTGATGCAATTTCGACACGAACTCCCCGAATTCCGCCATTTGTCCCTTTGGCACACTTCCTGCTGATAGGCGGGGCATAAGCACAAAAATGCCTGACAATGGGCACCTGGCCGGGCACAGGAGAGACACAATGAACATGCTGGCAAAATTCACCCTTGCGGATGAGGTGATGGAAACCCTTCTCAAGGACAGGCTGACGACAAGCGGGGAAAAGATTCTGGTGAAGCTGACCTACAGAAGCGGGGCCGAACAGGGCGAGACCGGCTATCTGGGATACCGCCCCAATTCGCGCCGCCTGTTCTGTTTCGTGCCGCACAAGGAACAGGCCACCAGCTTCCGCCGCCTTAGTTTCGACGGCGACACCGACTATCTGGAATGCGAGATAGCGGGCCAGCCGCACTATCTGGATTACCAGGCCGAAGGCGGTTCCATTTTCGCCAACCCCAACCGCTTGTGGTCTGTGGGCTGGCGGGTGGAAGACGACGCCCTTGTGGTCGCAAGCCCGGACAGCCAGCCCTTCGCCCTGTGCCCGGATTATGAGCCGGTGATGATGCCGGTTCTGTATGCGTCGCTTCGGCTGACGCCCTTCCGGGTATCGGTGGTGAAGCAGTGAGGCGCGGCGCCCCTCGATACCACTGGACGGTAAGCACGCTCAACGATAAGGTGAATGTTATTGTTCGGCGTATGATATAACCGTCAAATAAAGGTGGGGTATTTTCTTCGTGCTTTCATGGGCCGATTTTTACACAAATCTTCGCCATACCAAATTATGGCTGCCCCCTGTTGTTGCCGGTATTATATTAATACTGATCGCCCAGCACGATTACCTGACATTCCATACCGTTGCGGAACTGGGCGCCATCTTTGTGGCATTGGCGATCTGCGTGCTGTCCTGGGAAACCCAGTGGGTGGAAAGGAACCGGTTCCTGGCGCTCCTGGCTGCTGGCTATTTTTGGGTCGCCTTCCTCGATACCAACCACGCCTTCACCTTTGAAGGCATGAACCTTTATTTGACCGGCTCGGTCAATCTGTCGGTACAGTTCTGGCTGCTCGCGCGGTTTCTCGAAACCTTGATCCTGATCGTCACCCCGCACCTGATCGGCAGCAGCGTGCGCTCAAAAAGGCTCTTTTTCGGGTATGGCGCCATCGCCGCCCTTGGCACGGCGCTTATTCTTCTGGGCATCTTTCCCACCGGATATATCGACGGCCAGGGGCTGACCGCCTTCAAGGTCAACGCCGAATATATCATCATCGCGGGGCTGATTTTTGCCTCAGCCCAGCTGCATCTGGCTTCCTTCCGAATCCCGAAGGAAGAAGAGGTCCTGCTTGGCACCGCCATTTTCATGACCATCGCCGCCGAGCTTGCCTTCACGCTCTATGAGGGGCCGGACGACACGGCGAACCTCCTTGGGCATGTCTTCAAGATCTTCTCCTTCTGGCTGATCTTTCGGGCGGTTGTCATCCCGAACCTGCAGAAGCCCTATTTCCAGTTGGACCGGCAGCGTAAACGGGCGAATGAGCTTTTCGACAATGCCGAAATCTCGCTTTGGGACGAAGACCTCTCAGCCGTGCAGGCGGAACTGAAGCGCCTGCGCGAAAGTGGCGTGCGCGACCTGCGCTGCTATTTGCGCAAGAACCCGGAAAAAATCACGGAACTTGCGGGCATGGTCCGCGTGCTGCGCGTCAACAGGGCGACACTCCAGATGTTTGAAGCGGAAGACCAACGGCAGTTCATCAGCCGTGTCGACAAGGCATTCGGGCCGAACGCCATGGATGTTTTTGTGGATGAACTTGCCGCCATCTGGAAAAAGAAACCCTATTTCCGCGGCCAGGTGGACTATGTCACGGCAAAAGGCAAGGCGCTGACCTGCCTGATCTCCTTCCGAATTCCCCGCCGCGATGCAGCTTTCGCATCTGTCCCCGTCAGTATCATCGACATCACGGAAAAGCAGGCGCTGCAGCATCAGGTTGAGAACTTCTTCGACACCCCGATGCACATGAATGTCATTGCGTCTACAGTTGACGGCACCATCCTGAAAGTGAATGCGGCAGCCCAACGCATCCTGGGCTATGCGCCAAAGGAACTTGAAGGCAAGACATTCCTTGAACTGGTACATCCCGACGACATTGAGAAGACGCTGGCCGAGATGGATAGCCTCAACGAAAAAGGCGCGACGCTCAGCTTCGAGAACCGATATCGCCGCAAAACCGGCGAATACAGGCTGATCTCATGGTCCTCTGTTGCGCGCAACGAAGTCGCCTATGCCATCGCAACCGATGTCACAGAGCGCAAGCACGCAGAGGTGATCAATACTCAACTCGCGAGCATCCGGAACACCATCATGCGCTGCCAGGCCATCATGATGAAAAGCCAAGAACCCTCAGCAATGCTGCAGGATGTGGCGCGTGAGTTGGTCAGCGCGCTCGGATACCGCCTTGTGTGGTTCGCGAAGCCGCAGGACAGTGCAACCGCAAGCCCCCTTGAAATCACGACCTACGCCAGCGAAAACAACAGTATAGGGGAAAAAGACCTCACCCGCCTCGCCGCCGCGCGCACCAGCCCGGCGCAGACCGCGCTCAAGTCCGGCACCAAGGTTTTCACCAACAGCCATTCAGACGACCTATATTACCGGCAATGGCAGGAACTGGCGGGCTCGCTTGATCTTGAAAAAACTGTCTCCCTCCCGATTATGGAGGGTGGCAACCCGGTCGCGACGATGACCATTCATGCCAACCGCGATACCTTCCCGAACCCGCAGGAAATTGACCTGATGCAGGAACTGGCGACCAACATCGCGCTGGCGCTGAAGGCGGGCCGCATGACGCGAGAGATTGTGTCCGCCCACGAAGCACTCGGCAATGCAGCATTGGGCGCGATCAACGCCCTGGCCACCACGCTTGAAAAGCGCGACCCCTATACATCAGGCCACCAGGGCCGCGTGGCTCAGCTGGCGGAAGCCATCGGCCGCAAGCTGGGCTGGAATGAATTCAAACTGGAGGGCATGCGCCTTGGGGCCACTGTCCATGACATCGGCAAAATCTATGTACCGGCGGAAATATTGAACCGCCCCGGCAAGCTGACATCCGCCGAGTTCGGCATCATCAAATCCCACCCGGAGGTGGGCCACGACATCCTGAAGGACGTCGCTTTCCCTTGGCCTATCGCCGACATGGTCGTCCAGCACCATGAGCGGATCGACGGCACAGGCTACCCCAAAGGCCTCAAGGGTGATGAGATCATCCCGGAAGCCCAGGTGATCGCGGTGGCCGACGTGGTTGAGGCCATCACCGCACACCGGCCCTACCGCCCTGCCTTGGGCATCGAAGAAGGCCTGAAGGAGCTAAGGCGCGGGCGCGGCACTGCCTATGCACCAGAGGTGGTGGACGCCTGCATCGAAGTGATTGAAGAAGATCACTTCAACTGGAGCTGACGCCAAACGCCTGCCATTGCAACCTTATTCGGGAATGCGGCAAGCAGTCAGAAATTCGCGATCAAGCTCAGCCTCTAATTCCGCCAGCTGCTGACGTCCACGTTGAGCTTATGCTGGAAATAGGAATTGATCTGCGGATCCGGGCACTGGCCCGAATTATGCTCCATCACAGCATGTAGGAAACCAAAATGAAAGTTGGCCGAAAGCGCATCCGGGCTTGGCGCCGGCATCCGCAGCTTGAAGTTCTTTCGCTGGTTCGGGGCCAGTTTTGCATCCTGCCCATCATTCAGGATCAGGGTTGCTCCCTTGTATTCATTACCGAAATCATCATCCAGATGAACAGTGTCTTTGTCACCATTTACAAAAAAGCAGGTGTAGCGATCGGACTGGTTATGAACAACGAAGATCACCTCCAGCTGATCGCGCCGGATGGTCGCCCGACGTGCCGAAATGCTGCCGGGAAATTTCTCCGGGTCGCTAATCGTTCGGAGTTCATAAAACGCGCCACTGCTATCGTATTCAGCCCAACGAACGGGCAGCTCCCATTCCCAGCTGAGATCAATTCGTTTGTCCTGTGCCAATGCTGTTGAACTGGTGACCAGCAGGCCAATAACTGCGAGACCCTTAAGCAACATAACTCCCCCTATAGCTATTTTTCATAAACCATTACTGGCATTTTTACCCGAAGCTCACATTGCCTGCAAGTTTCGCCACGTGGTGTTTCAATATGGAAGGACACGCGAACGGCGCTGACATCCTGACCGTTCAGGGCCCCGGCCACCTGATCCAGCCTGATCCTTGTTTCGCCAAACCGCCAGTTCAGCTGATGACTGTTGTCGGCCTTGGGTGCATAATAGCTGTCGGCTGAAGCATACAGCCGTTTTATCAGCTTCCCACCTTCAGTCAGCAAATCGAACGTGTATCCGGCAAACTCCAGGTCACTGAAATAGGCCTCACCGCTCAGGTCGAAGCTGATGACCAGCCCTGAAAGCGTCGGCACTGCCACTGTCTGCGATATCTGTACATTCGCCTGCCCGTCACCACGGCCTGTAAACCGCAGCTTCAGGTGGTCAGCATCCCTGACAGCATCCCCCTTCCGCGAGGATGGCGTCGCAACAAGCCACCCATTCTCCCGCCCGATTTCATCAAACAGCAGATTGTTGGAGCCGCTGTCATTCCGGCCGGAAGAGCCATAGCCAAACCGTGTGGACAACATGGCATCGATATAGTCCTGGCGCAGCACTGCACCGGTGCCGTCTTCAAAGTCTATGTGCAGCAGCATCCCCGCAAGGTGATCGCCAACAACGAGACTGCTGCCACTAAGCCCCTGGAACAGTTCATCGCCGCCACTGGAGGGGCGCACGTAAATCCAGCGGTCATTGAATTCGATGATATTCATGAAGCGTCGGCGCAAGCCGCCGTCATTATTGCGGGAAAGCAATATGCCTTCTGACATTTTAGGCAGAAGTGGCGGCAGATACCGGCTGTCCGGCCAGTTTTCCGAACAGCGCGACGCCTTGCTGTCAATCATCGCCAGGCCAATGTCAGGCTCATACGTGGCCTGCAGAACTGCGGTCTGTTCCATTCGGCGCTGGTCCAAAACGCGCAACTGGGGCGCAAACCCAGCGACATGCTGAGGCGTGATCAGATAGCATTCCGCATTATAGCCACGCAAAACGCCCTGCCCCTGGCCATCACCCTCAACGGCCACAATCTGTTGCGCCTGCACCGCTATGCCGACCATGGACAACAACACAGCGAATATTAGAAAGCTAAGTCTCATCCGGCTCTGCCTGCTCCTTGATCGCTTCTGGTTTAGCCTTCGCCTCTTCTATGCGTTTGGGGCGCGGAGCCGACCGCGACGCAATTTTTGTTCGAGACCAATAAATCAGCAAACTGAGGAATATCGGCACCAATCCGGAATAGATTAAGGCAGATTTCTGGAAAAACTGGTCTTTCGAGACCCGGTCCCACAGCGTCGGTTGAATTTTATATCCGTCGGACCCCAGGCGGTCCACTTTAACCCACGCTGCATTGCCAAGGATTTGGGCAAGCATTGAACTGCCGTGACGAAATTCCAGAAAACCGATACTGGTGGCTGGATCATCTACGGCGTTCCAGAAAGAAATCACGTCGCCCGGATCTACTTCGGCCTCCACAGCGACGAAACGACCATCTGAAACGGCCTCCTCGGCCACCCCTTCAACACTTCCTTCCTGCAGAATATATTGATCCGCAGCCCCTTGAAGGTGAACGATATCTCCGACGGTCAGGACACCACCGATCGGCAGAAGCACCTTTGAGCCATCCGATTTAACGGAAAGCCTGAGCGAAAACCCATCCCTGATAAATTCAGACGTTCCTGTCTCGCCATCGCGGAAGGTTGCAATGGACGTGTCGGGTTCAGTGTTCGACGAACTCACGTCAATATAGACGAAGTCGCGCCCTGCATATTCAACCCGGACATAGGCGCCGCGCCCGATTGCCAGGGTACCGCTGAGCTGCCGAATATCGGGAGCCATTCCCCCATCCACCGAAGGATCGATTGTATATTCCTCAAGGCGCGCGTCTTTTATCGTCCATTCGGGCAAGGCTTCACCGGCAGCATCAATCGTGATTACTTCGGTTCTTGCCGTGACCGAAAAGCTGATATCCCACCCGATAGACAGGATAGCCAGTGAAATAATCACCGGTAGCGCGATCAAGACAAGCGGCAAAAGGAGCCGCTGAAATTTATTCTTTACGATGCGCTCTACATCGTCGCCAGAAAGCTCAAGCACCATACGCCCTATTCCTTCTGAATTTCTGAGGGAACATAAGGCAGACTCAAGCTGATCGGGGGCAGGAACTGTCCCCTCTTTCGTCGCAGGATCGTTGCATTTAACGGTTCCGCATGACCCAACGAAACCTGACACATACTATCAAACGCGAAATTCCTGGTTCCCTTGATGGGCACACAGTTGGTAACCGTGGGTTTCTCCCCATCAGCCCGAAGGAAAGTGGGGTACCTGCCTGAATTGACATACAGCCTGTATGCCGCAGCATCGCTTACAACTGCCCCCCAGCGGGACCAGAAATAGGACACTGCGTTCAGACAGCTATTGTCGCTGGGTGTGTAAACCCTGACGACCAATTGGCCGCCCGCATAGCCTTCCAACGAGGCCTTATGCTTGTCGCTGGTGGGCAGCTGGTACCACCCCTGCCGGTCGGTCGTGACAGAGTATTTTATGGAGGCGGTGTAGCGTCCCTCAAAAGACGTAATTTTCGCGCATACCAGGCCGTCCATTTTCGGCAAATAGGCAAACAGCATGTCGGTATCCAGAACGGAAGCCGACGTCTCCAGCATGGCTCCCGTTATGACCTCCCCGGCAACAGGAACTTCGTCGCGCAATCTTTCTGTCAGGTCCAGCACAGTCACACTTTCGGCTCGCGCACCGAAGCTTGCGACCAGTATCAACAGAAATGCTTTAAATGAATGCTGCTTCATCAAATGGTGACACGCCGTTTTCCCCGAATATCAACTCTAGGGGTAGTATCTTCCCGCATCAAGTCTATAAAGCCGTTACCGGTGTTGACCGTTCTCCCACACCTGAAGCCCAGGTACTCGCCGTGAAGCCTTACCCCCTTAACGTTTGGGCCAGTTCGTTAATCGCAACCGGTGCCTTCAGGAACGGCGTGAGGGCCATCAAGGCAGTCGCAGCGAAGTGCGACGCTTCCGCGTCAGACCAACCGCCCATGAGGACACGCCGGTTTATGTGCGCATTGATCGTAACGAAAAGCTCCGCCACATGATCCGCCCGTGCGCCAGAGACGACGAGCGGTTCGAGCCCTGCCGCCAGCACAGGCAACAGGTCTTCTGAAAACGCCTGGTCCAGAGCCGATAGATACGCCCTTTTCTCCTCCGTCGTCTTGAAGGCAGCCAACAGCCCTTCTTGCGCCCCCAAGTGAACCGACCCGTTGCGCAACAAGGCCACCAGAGGGTCTGCCTCGCCTTCGATGCTGCTGACAAGGTCTGAAACCTCTGCCTTCACCACAGCATCCAGTATGGCCGACTTGTTGGCGAAATGATGATAAAGCCCGCCGCGGGAGATACCGCAGGCGCTGCGGATATCCTCCATTTCGGTCTGGCCATAACCAAGGGTTTGGAAGAGGCTTTTTGCCTCCACCACGATGTTTGCTTTTCTGTCTTCCTTGGCGAGTCGAGTCCGCATAAGACGGTTATAACCGCCATGTGTCGGTTACTGCAAGCACAAAGCGGCGCCACCTAATACAATGAAAAATATTGCTTTTTTCAGGCATTCGGTGCTCCGCAACAAGCGGTGTGGCAAACGATTTGACATTACCGACATATGTCGGTAATGATGCGGCAAACAATAAATGGGAAGCAAAAATGCTCCCTCTACACACGACAGGAATGAGGAAACATATGTATAAAATGATGATGAACGCTGTAGCCGCGGTTCTTCTGCTATGGGCGGTAGTTCCGGCTGCGGCAATGCAGACGATGGATGACATTACCGGGGCCTGGCAGGGCGACATGCAGGTTCCTGATGGGCCGACATTCCGCATCGGGCTTGAAGTCTTCCGTAAAGCTGATGGCCAGATGGGCGCGAATGTCGCCAGCCTTGATCAAGGCGTGCGCTATATGTCTGTAAGCAGGCTGACATACCTGAACGGCAGGATCACTGTTGTCCTGGCTTCCGCAGACGTTTCAATATCTGGACTGCTTGAGGAAGACGGAAAATCCATTGCCGCTGTTTTCAATCAGGGAAATAGCCGCTTCGACCTCAGGCTGCGAAAAGTGGCGGCCCTGCAGGAAGCGCTCCGCCCCCAAACGCCCACCGCAGAAGTTGGCTATGCGTCTTCCGAGGTGCGCGTTGAAAACCAGGCCGACAATGTGTGGCTTGCTGGCACAGTGACAGTCCCAGCCAAAGCCGGACGCCATCCTGCTGTGCTGCTGATTTCTGGCTCCGGCCCCAATCAGCGCGATTCATATTTCTTTGGTCACCGCCCCTTCCTGGTGCTGGCGGACTATCTGTCCCGGCGCGGGTTCGTTGTTTTGCGCATGGATAAAAGGGGCGTGTTGAAATCTTCCGGCGATTACCAGAAGGCGGGCATTGACAATTTTCACCGGGATACGGCAGCCGCATTGGGTTTCCTGATGAACCAGCCATATGTGGCCAGGGAAAATATCCATCTCATCGGCCACAGCGAAGGCAGCATGGTTGCAGCCATGGTAGGCCGCACTTCACCGATTAAGTCCATCGTTTCGTTAGCCGGCCCCGGCTTGCCTGTGCGCGAGGTTCTGATCCAGCAAGACCAGAAAGTGGCGGCAATGAAGGGCGCGACGGAAGAGGAACTGGCTATCCTGCGCGACTTCAGCGAGCGGTTCTATGACACCGTCCTGGCGGTCAATGGTGCTGGCGCCAGGGCCACAGCCCTGCAAGCCCTGTATGAAAGCCTGTCTGCGCGAGCCGCTGAAACGGTCACCAAATGGGGCGGCAGCAAAGGCACGTTGAATGTGGGGTTTGCCTCAAACGATACATTCAGGGCTTTGTTGGAAACGAACCCGTTGGATTACTGGGCGGACGTGCGCGCCCCTGTACTGGTTCTGGGTGGCGGCAAGGATACACTGGTTCCTGCGAAACAGAACGTCATGGGCATAGCAAACGCCCTGAGGTCTCACTCTGTCGCCGTGGAGACAGCAATTTTTGCAGACGCGAACCACATGTTCCAGTCAGCAAACACAGGCCTGACAGAAGAATATGCTGCCCTGGATGAGACCATAAGGCCCGATGTGCTGTCGCGCATAGCCGAGTGGCTTTGCGAAAAGTCACCCTGCGGCGGGATGATAACGGAATAACCTTGTGGTTCTTGGCCCTATCGGACGAAAACTTTTCCCCCTGCTGCAGGATCACTCAGCAGACAGCCCCGCGATGGCTGCGGCCAGAAAGGAAAGCCTGCAACATGTGCATGGCGAGGTTCTGGAAATTGGTTTCGGCTGTGGACACAGTTTGGCGTATTACCCCGGTACCATCCGGAGCCTGACTGCGGTCGACAAAAGCGGTGAAATGCTGAAGAGGGCATCAAGGCGCATCACCGGAGCGGATATCAATGTCACGGTTTACTTTGCTGACGCGGCGCACATGCCCTTTGCGGACCAGAGTTACGACTGCGTTGTCTCCCATATGACGCTTTGTTCCCTCGCGGACATTGAGGGCGCGCTGCTGGAAGTACGGCGGGTTTTGAAGCTCGGTGGCACTTTTACGTTTCTGGAACACGGGCTGAGCCCGGAAAGCAGCATCCGCAAGTGGCAGAACAGGTGGAACCCCATTCAGAAGTTTATCAGCGACGGGTGCCACTGCAATCGAAGGATAGATGACCTGATCACCGCCGCAGGCATGCAGATTGAAACGTTGAAAACCTATCATATGGGGGATGCGCCAAGGGTGCTGGACTATATGTATCAAGGCACAGCCATTAAGGGAGCGGACACCATGGAACACCACACACAGACGGCCGAAAGGAAAGAAAAATGAGGGCATACGCAATACTTATCGCCATCGCTATGACGCACTTGGCTGGATGGAGCCCTGTTTGGGCAACCTCCGGCGATGAGGCCACGTTGAGACATTTAAAGACGGTACTTTGGCCTCAAGCCTACCGCACACAGGATACGGATCTGCTCGGCCAAATCCTTCATCCAACGTTTGAAATGATTGATAACGAGGGGCGGCGTTCTGACAGAAAAAGTGAAATTGAGTTCGTGTCAAAGCACGCTTGGACGCCAAGCAATTTCAGCTACACCATTGAGCGCCTGGAAATTTATGACGGCAAGTTTGCTGTGGTTGATGGGACAGGGGCCACCGACACCTACAAATATAAATCCAGCAACTATCTCATAAAGGAAAATGGGCACTGGAGAGCAATCGGGTCACATGTATCAGGGTACAAGGAAAAATGATGTCCTCACGTCAACGGGGCGTGGTTGCCCGAACAGCAAATAGGAAAAGCGTATGATCGGGAAAAAATTGAACGGTTCAGCCTTTGGCAGGGGGCGGTTGCGGGATATTGCCTTGCGTTATGTTTTCATGTTGTGCATCTCGGCTTACTTTGCCTCAGGTGCTGCGGTGGCGGGCGAGGAGAGCCCTGCCCCCTCATCAACTGACATCAAGGCAATTCTCGCCAGCATGGAAGGCACATGGCTTGGCACCGAACTTCTGAAAAACCCAGAGACGGGCGCATGGCGCATCGGCAACCCGATCAATCTGACCATCACGCGGGTCGGGGCGCTTTCAGACCATCATGATTACGGCGGCTTTGCTTTCACCCGGCATTATCAGGCGCCCTTCTGGGTGTTCATGATGAAGGACGAAAACGGCAAGGAAGTTGTTGGCACCAAAGAGGCGATCAACGAATTCTCTCCGCCGGACGCAAAAGGGCACTGGCGGTATGTGACCACCTATGTTTCCACGCCCCTTGAAGGCAAGGTGATGGAAAAGAAGGAAGTCGTGGAATTTTCCTTCGGCACATACCGAAAGCGCTACTTTTCAAGGCCGGTAGGGTCAACTGGCCCCTATGAACTGTATGGCGAGTTCATGGGCCGCCTGGTGGGCGGCGAATAACTCTCTGCGGTCCTTTTAAGGCTGGCCAGTCAGGCAGTGCCCCAGTAAAGCCGCATGGGGTTATCAACCAAAAGCTTATGGCGCTTTTCCTCGGTGTCCGCGATGTGGGGGATGATGTCGACCAAATGGCCGTCATCGACCATATGGGACTTGAGGTTCGGGTGCGGCCAGTCCGTGCCCCACAGAACCCTGTCCGGGAACAGGTCCACCACCTTTTTGGAGAAGGGGATCACGTCTGCGTATAGCGGCGGGCCACTTGCGAGCGTCAGCCGCTCGGGGCATGTCACTTTGCACCAGAAGTTCCCGTTATCACGCATCAGCTTCAGGAACAGCGCGAAATCAGGGCCGTCCACCGGCTTGGCTACATCCGGGCGGCCCATATGGTCCACCACCACATCGGTGGGCAGGGACGAGAAGAAATCATAATATTCTTCAAGGTCTGCGGCCTCGAAATAGATCACGATATGCCAGCCAAGGCGCTTGATGCGGTGCGCGATTTCCATGAGCGGCCCTGTGGGCGGCGTGTCCACCAGGCGTTTGACGAAATTGAACCGCACCCCGCGCACGCCTGCGGCGTGAAGCGCGCCCAGCTCCGCGTCTGTCACGTCCGGGCGCACTGTCGCCACACCACGCGCCATGCCGCCGGAATGCTCCAGCGCGTCCACAAGCGCGCGGTTGTCGGCACCGTGGCAGGTGGCCTGCACGATCACGTTGCGGGAAAACCCGAGAAAATCGCGAAGGTGCCAAAGCTGGTCCTTGGAGGCATCGCAGGGCGTATATTTGCGTTCCGGCGCGAAGGGAAACTGGTCGCCGGGGCCGAAGACATGGCAATGCGCGTCAACGGCGCCCGCCGGCGGCTGGTACGTGGGCTTGGTGGGGTTTGGGTGCCAATCCAGCCAGCCTTCGGTTTTGGTGTAGCCTGCCATGCTTATTTCCCGACAGACTTGAGGTAGGCATCCAGCCGCGGGTACACCCGGCGGGCATTGCCTTCAAACACCTTGTATTTGTCTGCGTCCGAAAGATCGAGCGCATCCACATAGCTGCGCGTGTCATCGAAATAGCGACCGGTTTGCGGGTCAATCCCCCTCACAGCACCAACCATTTCGGAACCGAAAAGAATATTGTCGATATCGATCACATCAAACAAAAGGTCGATGCCCGGCTGGTGATAAACGCATGTATCGAAATAGATGTTCTTCATCACATGGGTGTCCAGCGACGGCTTCTTCAGCATGTCCGCCAACCCACGATAGCGGCCCCAATGGTACGGCACCGCGCCGCCGCCGTGAGGGATGATGAACTTCAGCTCAGGGAAATCCTTGAACAGGTCTCCTTCCAGGAACTGCATGAAGGCGTTGGTATCTGCCGCGATATAGTATGACCCCGTGGCGTGGAAGGTGGGATTGCAGGACCCCGACACATGGATCATCGCGGGTACTTCCAGCTCCACCATCTTTTCATAGAAGGGGTACCAATAACGGTCCGTCAGTGGCGGGCTGTTCCAGTGCCCGCCGGAGGGGTCGGGGTTCAGGTTGCAGCCCACGAAACCAAGCTCGGTCACGCAGCGCTCAAGCTCCTTGATAGAATTATCCATGGTGCCGCCCGGCGTCTGCGGCAGCTGGCACACGCCGATGAAGGTATCAGGGTACAGGTCCATCACCCGTTTGATCAGGTTGTTGCACGCGACCGACCAGTCAAGGGACGTGTCGGCGTCCCCCACATGCGGTTCCATCCGCGATGCGCGCGGCGAAAAGATCGTCATATCGTGGCCGCGCTCGCGCAAAAGCCGCAACTGGTTGGCCTCGATGCCTTCGCGGATCTCATCGTCGCTCATCTCGGGCGCCGCGGGCTTCGCCAGGCTTGGGTCCTTCAACCGGGCCTTCTGCTGCTCCCGGTAATCCAGATGCGGCTGTGGGACAATGGTTTGATGGCCATGACAATCAATAATCATGAGACACCTTCTTTCTTGGATGAGATGGTTTCGAGGAGTTCGGCAAGCGCCATATCGGACGGGTCAACCTGAAGCGCTGCTGACCAGTCCTGCCGCTTCGCGATCGCGTCGCTCAGCAGCGGTTCCATGCCGGCGTCCGCCACGGTTTTGGCAACCTCGCGCATTTCTTCCGCCCGGCGTTTGCCGTGGATCAGAGCCCGCGACATCATGTAGCTGGAAAGCTGAGGCCAATCGAGGCCCGGGAACAGGTCGCCGAGCGACTTTATCACCGTGTCCTCCACGCCGTAATGATGCGCCGAGGCCAGTGCTTCTGTGACCAGGGCTTCAACGCCCTTCACGATCACGCTGCGGCACATCTTGGCCGCCGAAGCCTGGCCGTATGTGGCAGAGAAAAAGGTAATACCGGTGAAGCCAAGGCTGTGCGCCACGTCGGTGAACGCCAGCGCGTGATCGCCGCTCACCAGCATCGGTGCCTTTATGCGCTTTGGCCCGATGGGGGACATGATCGATGTCTCGACATAGCGCCCGCCTGCGTCGTTGACCGCCATGGCGGCCTCGACCTTGGTCTTGGGCGATGCGCTGTTCACATCCATGAACCAGGCGCCCTGCTTCATATACCCCACACAGCTGGCCGCGGCCTCGCCGGTCCGTTCCGCGGTTACGGCACTTATGACCAGATCAGCGTCCGCGACAGCGTCTGCAGCCGACCTGCAGCCAGTCACCGCCGGGTGGTCTGGCATGGCCTTGCTGGGTTTGCTGGCAGCATCCGGGAACTGGATATCATAGGTCGTGAGCGCCTTGTGGCCGAGCCCGACAAGGTCTTCAGCCAGTGTCTGGCCTACTTCCCCAAAACCGATCAGCGCGATCCTTGTCATGCCGCCCCTCCGAACAAGCTTGCGGGCACGAACACGTCCCCCTGCATCAGCTTCATGGCCGTGCGGATCAGCGCGGACTTGCGGGCTTCATAGCCGTCAGCAGTGGGTTCAACCACAACATCGACCGAGAAAAAGCCGGTCGGGTGCTCGATATCAAGCTGGCCGGAACCCGCTTTTGACTGATCGGCCAAGCCGTAAGCCACCGATCCTTCGATCATGGCGGCGGAGGCTACGCTGACGGCGCCCAGCACCCCGATGGCCTCATGAACCCGGTGCGGAATGAAAGTGCGGCTGTTCAGATACCCACCGGACGTGGGCACGGCCACCAACGACATTTTGGGCACAGTCTTCTGGGCCACATCGCCCAAATTCATATCCCGCCCCGCCTGCAGGCGTATGGCCTCAATCCGTTCCTTCAGGGCTGTATTGCCTTCAAGTTCCGCCGGGCTTTCATTGCCGGTCAGGCCGAAGTCTTCGGCGCGGAGCACAACAACCGGCATGCCGTTATCGACGCAGGTCACATCCACACCGTCATAGGTGTCAGTGACATTCCCGGTCGGCAAAAGCGCACCGCATGAAGACCCGGCAACATCCCTAAAATCAAGCGGAATGGGGGCCGCGGGTGTAGGCACGCCAGATATATAGCAATCGCCTTCATAGACTACCTGCCCATCGCGCGTCGGCACATAGGCCACTGCGATCGCGCCTGTGTTGGCCATTTTGATGGTGACCTTGGTCTCGCCCTCTTGCGCTGCAACAAGGCCATGTTCGATCGCCCAGGGGCCAACGCCCGCCAGCATATTCCCGCAGGTCTGGCTGTCGGACACTTCAGCCTTATCCACCACCACCTGCAGGAACAGATAGTCCACATCAATGCCGTCTTCGCTCGACGGACCAATGACGGCAACCTTGCTCGTAAGCGGGTGCGCCCCGCCAACACCATTGATCTGGCGTGGGTCCGGCGACCCCATGGCCGCCAGCAAGACCTGATCGCGCTGCGCAGAATCCGAAGGCAGCTCATCCCGGTGGATGAACAGTCCTTTCGAGGTCCCGCCCCGCATCAGTGTGGCCTTGAAGGATCGCAGCATCAGCCCTTCCAGCCTGCCTGATCAACGTAAACCAGGCCTTTTTCGGCCAGCCGCTCGCGCATGCTGTAGATATCCAGGCCCAGTTCACCCGCTGCCAGGCGTTTGCGCTTGGCTTCTTCATTGGCGATCCGGGCCTTGGCTTTTTCAAGAACAGCTTCGGCTTCATGGCGCGCGACAACGACAACGCCGTCATCATCGGCAATGACCAGATCGCCCGGGTTCACCAGTTGCCCGGCACACACCACCGGCACATTCACGCTGCCCAAAGTTTCCTTGACCGTGCCTTGTGAGAACACGCAGTTTGACCAAACGGGGAAGCCCATCTGGCGCAGGTCGCGTGTGTCGCGCACACCCGCGTCAATCACCAGGCCGCGCACGCCGCGCGCCATCAGCGACGTGGCCAACAGGTCACCAAAATAGCCAGCGTCAGACGGCGACGTTGGCGCCAGCACCAGGATATCGCCCGGCTGGCACTGCTCCACCGCCACATGGATCATCCAGTTGTCGCACGGTGGCGCGCTGATGGTCACCGCATTACCCGCGATGAAGCTGCCCGTCTGGATCGGGTTGATATTTGCGGCCAAAAGCCCCTTCCGGCCCTGCGCTTCATGCACGGTGGCGACGCCCAGGTCACTGTCCAGATACTGCTGGATGATGGCGTCTTCCACGCGTTTGATGTTCGTAACCACAACACTCATAGTCAGTCTCCTGAAGCCCCTGATCAGAAATCCCCTGTCAGAAATCTTCTGTATCGATGGTTGGCCGGATACCTTCCGGGTATCTGTGCCCTGCCACTGTTTCCTGATTGATCAATTGGTCGATCTGCTCGGCCACGGCAGCCGGAATTTGCCATTCCCACCGGGCGATGTTTTCTTTCATGTGGTTGATATTGGCCGTACCCGGGATCACATGCACATGCGACCCGCGCGACAGCACCCACGCCAGACAAAGCTGGGCTGATGTCACGCCCTGCTCTTCAGCGATCGCGTCAAAAGCCTTCGCCAGCTTGGCGTTCACCGGCCAGTTTTCCGCATTGAAGCGCGGCATGGATATCCGGATATCCTTGTCCGCAAACTTAGTTGGGTCATCAACACCGCCCGCCAGCACGCCGCGCGCAACCGGCGAATAGGCCACCAGCGCAACACCCAGCTTTTCGCAGGCCTTCAAGACACCCAGTTCCACATTCCGCGTCCAGGGGGAATATTCATTCTGAAGCGCCAGCATCGGGTGTTCTGCATGCGCCTTCGTCAGCGTGTCTACCGACACTTCACTGAGGCCATATCCGCCAATTTTCCCGGCGTCGATCGCATCCTTGAGCGCGCCAACAGACTCTTCAATCGGCACCTGGAAATCGCGCCGGTGAAGATAGTAAAGATCGATATGATCCGTCTTGAGGCTTTCAAGGCTGATATCAATCGCCTTCTTGATGCTTTCAGGTTTGCAATCGATATAGCGCTTCTTGCCGTCGATGATGATCCCCGTCTTGGACGCCAGGAAAAACTCGTCCCGCCGATGCGATACGGCCTTGCCAACCAGCTTTTCATTGCCGCCAAGGCCGTAAAGGCGGGCGGTATCAAAGTGATTGTAGCCCGCATCCAGCGCTTCATTGAGCAGGCGGATGGCCTGCTCCTCGGTTGGCGGTACACCGTAAGCATGGCTCACGTTCATGCAACCAAGGCCAACCGGATTCAGCGAATGCAAACCTATGGAACGAAACCCTGCTGTCATGACTGCAACTGCTTCTCAAGCTGGTCCAGCACCTGATAGCATGGCATGACTTTTTGAACCGATGAGTTCGGCTCACGCCCTTCACGGATCGCGGCAAAAAACTCGCGGTCCTGCAGCTCGATCCCGTTCATGGAAACATCCACTTTCGACACATCAATCGGCTTCTCATAACCGTCCACAAGGTCGTCATACCGCGCCATATAGGTGCCGTTATCGCAGATATAGCGGAAGAAGGTGCCAAGCGGCCCGTTGTTGTTGAACGACAGCGACAGCGTACAAATCTTGCCGGTTTCGGTCTTGAGCTGGATGGACATATCCATCGCGATACCAAGCTCAGGATGGTGCGGGCCTTCAATTGCGTTGGCCTGAACCACCTTTTCGCCGGTCTGATACTGGAACAGGTCAACCGTGTGCGCGGCATGGTGCCACAGCAGATGGTCGGTCCAGGAACGGGGCTCGCCCTTCGCATTCATGTTGGTGCGGCGGAAGAAATAGGTCTGCACATCCATCTGCTGGATCGAAAGCTCGCCAGCCTTGATGCGGTTATGAACCCACTGATGCGACGGGTTGAAGCGGCGCGTGTGGCCAACCATGCAGACAAGACCTGTCTCTTCAGCAAGCTTCAGCACAGCTTCGGCATCTTCACGGCTATCGGCCAGCGGGATTTCCACCTGCACATGCTTGCCCGCCTTCATGCACTGGATGGCTTGCGCCGCGTGCATCTGGGTTGGCGTGCACAGGATCGCCGCTTCCACGCCGGGAAGGTCCAGCGCTTCCTGCAGGTCTGTGGTTACAGTGGCGATACCGTGGGCATCGGCCACCTTTTGCGTGCTTCCTATCTCGCGCCCCACAAGGGCCACAACTTCCACACCATCGATATTCTTGATGCCATCCAGGTGCTTTTCACCGAAAGCACCGGCACCAGCAACAATTACCTTCATCACTCTTTCTCCAACACAATATGGCCAACGGCCGTATTTGATGCAGGCACATGATAATGCCGGTGCAGCTCGCGCACATTCTTGCCAAGCGCACCCCGCATGATCAGCCACATCACCATTTCAATACCTTCAGAGCCACTTTCCACCAGATATTCCTTATGGGCTAAATATCTGAGGCGTTCAGGGTCTGCCGTCAGGTCATCAAGGAAGGCCTGGTCGAACTCCGCATTGATCAGCCCGGCACGCGGCCCCTGCAGCTGGTGGCTCATGCCGCCCGTGCCCCAGATTTGCACATTCAGGTCTTCAGGGAAGCTTTCCACCGCGCGGGCGATCGCTTCGCCCAACACCCAACAGCGGTTACCAGTTGGTGGCGGGTAGGTCACTACATTCACCGCAAGCGGGATCACCTTCACGGGCCAGGCCTTCGGCTGATCATAGATCAGCGAAAGCGGCACTGTCAGCCCATGGTCTACATCCATCTGGTTGATGATGGTCATGTCCATCTCGTCCAGGATGCAGGACTGGGCGATATGCCATGCCAGGTCCGGGTGGCCTTCTACCTTGGGTACCGGGCGCGGGCCCCAGCCTTCGTCCGCCGGCTGGAATTCTTCCGCGCAGCCGATTGCAAAGGTGGGGATGATGTTCATGTCAAATGCGCTGGCGTGATCGTTGAACACCAGGATCACCACATCAGGCGCCTGTTCCTTCTGCCACTCACGCGTCCACCGGTAGCCGTCAAAGACCGGCTTCCAATAATCTTCTTCGGTTTTACCCAGATCAATCGCGGCACCAATCGCCGGAACATGGCTGGTTGCAATACCTGCTGTTAACTTCGCCATCAGTAACCACCTTTTTTCGATCTCAGGCCTTCTGGCGACCGGCCGCCCGCGAGCATCATCGCCTGATAGTCTTCAACTGAAACACCCGTCATCGTGCTGACCGCCTGCACAAAGCTTTTGCCGTCGCTAGAGAACAGCTTGGCCAGGAAATAGATATTGCCGCCAAGATCCAGCGCCCGGTTATAGTCGCGGTCCAGCACTGCCTGCTTCTGTTCCGCGGTCATCGGATAGTTATCCAGATAGGCTGCCTCATCCTTGCGGAAGGCTTCCCGATTTTCCTCTTTCATCAGGCTCATGCAGAACTGATTAAGCCAATACCCCTTGCGGGCGCGCGCTGCGGTAAAAACCCGGGTTCCGGGAATATCCTCCAGCTCCTCCAGGTACTCATGAATATCTGTCATTCTTTTCACCATTCATATGTCAGCAGGAAGAAAGTCCGACACAGCGGCGCTTGAGATACACCCGCCGCCGAAACACTCATGAAAATGAGGAAATGCCATACTTCCAATAGCTCGCCCCCATTCTAGAAATTCACACCATGAAGTCTAATTCGTTTTAAAAAATGATATAACTAAATTAGAATTATTGATTTACAGCTCCCCTCAGCAGATGAATGAAATCCGTTTGTATGGGCGACGGGAACCAATCGTCCCGCGTTGTAATGCCAATGGGCCTCTGCTCAGACAAGGCCGGCACGTCCAGAATAGATACCCAATCGAGCTCCAGTTCCGCCCGAAGCTGATCCTTTGATACCAGCGACAGGAAATCGCCCTCCAGCAACAGCTCGCGGATCGTCATGATAGACCCGCACTCGACGGGCGTCTGCGGCAGGTTCCCCTCTGAAAACAGCCCGGCCCACAGCTTTCTGATGGGCGTTCCGGCGCCGGCAACGATCCAGGGATACTTGGCATAATCCGCCTCTCGCAGGTTCTTTTTCCCTGCCAGCGGATGATTCTTGCGCGCCACAATCACCGGCTTGTCGTAAAACAGAAGCTCCTGTTCAACCGGACCCGCCTCCACTTCGGGCCTCAGGGCCCCCAGAAGGAAATCCAGATCACCATTGCACAGAGGGTCATAAAGCTCCGCGCGCGATCCTTCCATCACCGAGACGCGCACGTCTGGATGAATTTTGTGGAACGCACTGACGGCCGCAGGCAACAGTTTTGCCCTTGAGAGCGGCATGGCGCCCACCCGGATCAGGCCCGCCCAGCGCCCCTGATGCCCCTGCACCTCATAGAGGCCGGTCTCCAGTTCCGTTTTCGCAAGCTTGCAGCGATTATAGTATCGCTTGCCCTGCCCCGACAGGATGATGCGGTTCCCGACCTTCTTCACCAGGTTATAGCCAAGGATGGCAGACAGGTCGTTCACCGACCGATGGAGCGCTGAAGCAGCCAGCCCCGTTCGCACTTGGGCAAGCTTGTAGCTGCCGGCTTCGGAAAGCTCGATCAGGGCCCGCATGTGGGTGAGGGAAACCTTGTTGTTGGATATGAATGCCAGTGCCCGCTTCACCCGCCTAATCAGGATCGTCGCGCATTCAGTCGGCTGCATGCCATCAGACATGCGCACAAACAGTTTGCAGTTCAGCTTGCGCTCAATCCCCGCGATCGCCTTTGTGATCGCTGGCTGGGTCAGGTTGGCGGCATCAGCCGCCGCTGACACGCTCTGCACTTCGGCCACCCTGATCAGCGCCTGCAAATGCCTTAAATTCAATGTCCAGATAACTGACATGAACGATGTGGTACCCTCATTCGTCTGTTTGTCAGGCCTTCACCAGCCCAAGCAGTTTGGCGGCATTATCTTTCAAAATCCCCGGCATGACCTCATCCCGGAAGCCAACCTTCTTCGCTGCCTCGATCCAGGCATCGGGGCGGATCAGCGGAAAATCTGACCCGAACAGCATTTTATGGCTCAGCTGCGTGTTGGCGTAGCGGATGATCTGTTCCGGGAAATATTTCGGCGACCAGCCGCTGAGGTCAATATAGACATTCGCCTTATGAAGCGCCATCGACAGGCTCTCGTCCGTCCAGGGCCAGCTGGGATGCGCCAGAATGAAATCGATATCGGGGAAATCTGCGGCGATTTCATCAACCAGCATTGGTTGGCCGTATTTCAGCTTCACGCCGCCGCCGCCCCTGAGCCCCGTTCCCATGCCCGAATGGCCGGTATGGAAAATGGCGGGCAGGCCATATTCCGCGATCACTTCGTAAATCGGATAGGCAATACGGTCGCCTGGGTCACAATTCTGCATCGGCGGGTGGAACTTGAAGCCCTTCACGCCGTAGTTTTCGATCAGGTCACGGGCTTCCCGCGCGCCCATTTTGCCCTTGTGCGGGTCAATGGAGGCAAAGGGTATAACCACGTCAGAATTGGCGTTCGCAAGGTCTGCGATTTCCTCATTCCGTATGCGCTTCGCCCCAAGCCCGGCTTCGCAGTCCACCGTGAACAGGCAAAAGGCCATATTCTGCTTGCGGTAATAGTCGATTGTTTCCTGCATGGTCGGCCGCTGGCGCGGAGCCTTGAAATAGGCGGAGGCAGCATCGAAAAACTTGCCCATCACTGGGTCTTCGGGGTCCGTGCAGGATACCTCGGCATGAACATGGACATCGATTGCGACTGTTTTTTCGAGGTCAATCACGCTGGACACTCCACCTTATCCATTAGTCTGCAGCCATGCGCCGAAGCTCGTGCTTCAACACCTTGCCAACACCATTGCGCGGCAATTCCTTTATGGCAAGCATCCGTTTAGGCACCTTGTAGCGCGCGAGCTTGCCATCGAGGAATTTTTCGATGTCCGCAAGCGCCAGTTCACCTGCCTTCGGCACATAGAACAGGCACCCCACTTCGCCCCAGCGGTCATCCGGCACGCCGGCAACCGCAAGCTCTGCAATACCGGGGTATTTGATCAGCAAGGCTTCGACCTCGGCGGGGTACACATTTTCGCCACCCGAAATGAACATATCTTTCTTGCGGTCTGTCACCTTATAGAAGCCGTCAGCGTCCTGTGTCAGGATATCGCCGGTGCGGAACCAGCCGTCCGGCGTCAGCGTTGCCTCGAAATCGGCCTCACGGCGCCAGTAACCGCATGTGATGTTCGGCCCCTTGAGCTGCAACTCACCCGCTTCACCGGGTGCCACCAGGTTACCTTCAGCGTCCACCAATCTGGCCTGCAGGCGAGGCGTGCCGATGCCCACACATCCAGCCTTGCGGTCGATCAGATTCTTATCAAGCGGCATGCCGAAAACGGTGCCTGCTTCGCTCATGCCGTAGCCGTCAACGATCGGGATATCATCCTGCAGCCATTCCCTGATCTGCGCCTCCGGGTGCGGGGCACCGCCGGTGAAGATGGCTTTCATGTTGCGCAAACGGTCCGGGTCGAAATTCTCTGCCGCCCGCAGCGCCACCGCCATCTGCGGCACACAGAAATAATGGGTGATCTTGAGGTCAGGATCAGAAAGCTTATCCAGAGTCTTTTCCGGGATAAACCGGTCTGATACCACCACCGTTCCGCCCATCAGGAAAGCCGGGCGAACCGACGTGACCATGCCGATGATATGGAACATCGGGGATTCGCACAGGAAACTGCTGTCTGCGTCCACCTCACCCAGAAGCGAGAAATTGATCGCTGTCTCGGTGAGATTGTTTTCGCTCAGCATCACGCCTTTCGGCAGGCCGGTGGTGCCGGACGTATAGAGCATCAACGAAGGAAGATTCCCTGCCCCCACACATCCGGCACCCTGGGAAGCCTTTTCGCCTTTTTGTTCGAGCTGGCTAATGTCTTCCGCGTCCACGCCCAGTTCTTCGGCCAGCTCATCACCGAAAATGACACTGGGTTCGCAGTCTTCAATCAGGGCAGCGATTTCAGCTTCGGAAAGGCGCCAGTTCAAGGGAACAAACAGCGCCCCCAGGCGCGCGCAGGCAAGGTGCAGCGCAATGATGTCAGCGCAATTCTTTGACAGGCAGGCGACACGGTCGCCCTCTCCGACGCCTTTTGCAGCCAAGTAGCCGGTAACACCCGCAATGAAGCCATCGAACTGGGCATACGTCCATGACCGGTTTGAGACCAGATCATGGACAGCCAGCTTCTTGCCATGAAGCTGCGCGTGGAAACGCACATAGTCCATCAGGACGCTCCGTTACGAATGCTTCGATTTGTCATAAGCCCCAAGCCCGGGCTTATAGCTCTTGTCATCGATAAACTGCCGGATGCCTTCCTTGCGCCCGTCATTATCGAACGAATTGGCTGCTTCCTGCGCACGGATCAGGAAATCTTCCGCATTGTCGTAGGTCATTTCCATCACGCGGCGCACGGCATCCTTGGTTGCCTTCAGGGCCACCGGATTTTTCTCAAGCAGCACATTCGCCACTTCCGTAACCCGGCCCTTGAGCTTATCAAGCGGCACGGACTCGTTCACCAGGCCCCATTCCGCAGCCTTTTTGCCATCGATGTTTTCGCCCATCATGGCATGATACATGGCATTGCGCATATTCAGGAGGTTGGTCGCAACCTTGGTGGCCCCGCCACCCGGCAGGATACCCCAGTTGATTTCGCTCAGGCCGAACTGGGCCTCATCGGCGGCAAAGGCCAGGTCACAGGCGTGCAGTGGGCCATAGCCGCCACCAAAGCACCAGCCGTTCACCATCGCGATCGTTGGCTTCTGATACCAACGCAGGCGGCGCCACCAGCCGTATGCCTCGCTCTGGGATTTCCGTACCGCACCAAGGCCCTGTGCCTCGGTCTCGCGGAAATATTCCTTGAGGTCCATCCCCGCGGACCAGGCCGACCCTTCGCCGGTCAGCACCAGCACGCCAACCTCGTCGCTGAACTCAAGCTCATCGAGCACCCGCATCATCTGGCGATTGAGCTTCGGGCTCATGCAGTTGCGTTTCTCCGGGCGGTTAAACTTGACCCAGGCAATACCATTTTCAATGGTGTATGCGACTGTGTCTTCTTCCTTGCGCTCTGCTTCAGTCATTGTTCTTACTTTCCTTATTACTCGAATAAATTCAGGTCCAGACTTGGCCTAGATCGGATAGTGCCCGGGCTCAGAAGCCACAGTAATCCAGCGAAGTTCGGTAAAGCTGTCGATCCCGGCCTTGCCGCCAAACTTGCCGTAACCGGATGCCCCAACGCCACCGAACGGCATTTGCGCCTCATCCTGAACGGTTGGGCTGTTCACATGGCAGATACCAGATTTGATCTGGCGGGCCACCTTAAGGCCGCGCGCTGCATCGCGTGTGAAGACTGCGGCAGACAGGCCGTATTCGCTATCATTTGCGATGCGGATGGCGTCGGCCTCGTCTTTCGCGCGGATCATGGCCACCACCGGGCCGAAACTTTCGTCACGGTACAGCTTCATGTCAGATGCCACGCCGTCAACCAGGGTCGCTGGCATCAGAACGGAATCCGCCTTGCCGCCAGCCAAAAGCTTGGCGCCATGGCCCACAGCGTCATCAATAAGGGCATTCACCTTTGAAACGGTTTTCTGGTCCACAACGGCACCAAGCGGGGTATTGCCCTCGCGCGGGTCGCCGGTGGCCATGGATTTCACTTTCGCCGCCAGTTTTTCAGCGAAGGCATCGGCCACCGCGTCCACAACAATGATGCGTTCCGTGGACATGCAAATCTGCCCCTGGTTCATGAAGGCACCAAAGGCTGCGGCCTTTACTGCCTCATCAAGGTCAGCGTCCTCCAGCACCAGGAACGGCGCTTTGCCGCCCAGTTCCAAGAGGCAGGGCTTAAGGTGCTCGGCCGCGCGCTTGGCAATGATGCGCCCCACCTCGGTTGAGCCGGTGAAATTGATGCGTTTGACAGATGGATGGTCGATCAGGGCACCAACGACATCGCCCGCATCTTCCGGCGCGTTGGTCACAACATTGACCGTACCTTCAGGGAAGCCTGCCGCCTCAAGCGCTTCAATGATCAGCCCGTGTGTCCGGGGGCAGATTTCAGACGCTTTCAGAATAACCGAATTACCGCAGGCCAGCGCCGTGGCAACCGCCCGCACGCCCAGAATGATCGGCGCATTCCAGGGCGCAATGCCAAGGATCACACCAACCGGCTCGCGGACCGCCATGGCCAGGAAGCCCGGCTTGTCAGACGGGATAACCTCTCCGCCGATCTGGGTGGTAATCGAAGCCGCCTCACGCATCATGGATGTCGCAAGCATCAAGTTGAACATCGCCCAGCCCGCGGTCGCGCCAATCTCATTCATCATGGCTTCGACAAATTCATCCTGCTTGGACGAAAGCGCGGCTGCGGCGTCCAGAAGCACAGTACGGCGCGCATTGGGGCCCATTTTGGACCACTCAGCGAAACCTTTTTCCGCCGCTTCAACAACGGCGGGGATATCTGCTGGCTTCATGGCGGCAGCACTGCTGGCCACCTCACCTGTCAGCGGGTTGATACGGTCAAAATTCATTGGATTCTCCCTTGGCGCGCCCACCATCTTCGGAATTCAAACGCTTCACTCTAAACATTATCCACATTTTTTAAAATTGGGAGGCCCCGCAAGGCCTCCCACCTTCGGGAAAGGGACCCTAGAAATTCATTCCCACGGTGACACCGAAGGTCCTTGGCGCTGCCAGGAAGCCAGCGTTCGTCCGGGAAGAGTTCAGGATGAACGTACCCTGGTAGATGGTCTCGTTCGTCAGGTTTTTACCCCAGACATTGACCGACCACCGATCGTCAGGCGACGTGAACCGAAGGCTTGCGTCCATTGTGGTCACGCCTTCCTGGCTCAGGGCTTCATGGTTGAACTGGGAGAAATATACCCGGCCCTTGTGCGTCATGGACGCTGTGGCCTCTGCGAACCAATCGGAACCAGGCAGGTGCGTGTTCACTGCGAGACCGATGGTGCCTGCCCACTTAGGCGACTGGACCATGCGGTTGCCACCAAGCTGTTGCGACAGGTCAATACCCGCATCAATCAGCCCAAGCTGCTGGTAAACAGTGTCAAACGGGTCTGTAGTAACATAGTCATCGAATGTCGCATCGAGGAAGGTCGTGGAACCAAACACACGCACATTCTCTGTCGCCATGAAGTTGAACTCTGCCTCAAGACCTTTGATCTCCGCAGACGCTGCGTTTTCATAGACAAGCGTGAAGCCGCTGGTGCCGGCCGGAACACTGCGGCCTTGCTGCAAGTTGGTGAAGTCATAGTAGAACGCAGCGGCATTGAACTGCAGGCGACGATCAAGGAACAGGCCCTTCAGACCGACTTCATAAGCATCGACAATTTCCGGATCCAGCACTGGCGAGCGCTGGCCGGTCAGGAAGATGCCGCTTTTGAAGCCTTTGGAATAGCCAGCATACATCAGCACGTCGTCATTTGCCTTCCACTCAAGGCGAACGCTTGGCGTGAATTTGCTGAAGCTCTTCTCATCCGCGAATGTCAGAACCGGTGCACCCGGCGCCGTCCAGCGGTCTGTGTCACCCTGTTTCTTTTCGTGGCTATAGCGGCCACCGATGTTCAGGCTGAGCTTGTCTGAGATGTCATAGGCCACGTTGGCAAACAGCGCATAGGCATCTGTGTCACTGGTGCCGCGGAAATGGAAACAGAGAACGGAAGGATCTGCACCGATAATCTGGTCAGACACATTGTCGTCGAACCCGCAACCCGCGAGGCCTGGCACTGCATCCGCGACAAACTGTGGCACAATCGGAATATCCAAACGGTTATCCGAACTGATCTTCTCACTGTAGTAATAGGCACCAACCAGGCCGTGCAGGCGGTCTGTGTCGAAGTTCAGGCGCAATTCTTCACTGAACTGCTTGGTGTCGAAGCTTTCAGACCAGATGTAGAAATCATTTGCCGTCATGTCGAAGTCAGCCTGTGGCGTCTTCTCGAACGTCTGATAGTTGGTCAGCGACGTCAGCGTGAATGTGTCATTCAGGTCCACGTTCAGTTCAGCGGTGAAGCTGTCCTGGTTGCGCTTGTTCTGCAGGTTCACGTTGGAATTGATATCCCGTGGGTCTGTTGCCCGGATGCCGTCAGTTGGCTGTGGCTCAAGCGCAGGCAGCGGGGCTGGATCATAGGATGCCGCGCGGAATTTTGGGATATAGTTCCGGTCGTCTTCTTCATGGTGCTCTGCCGCGAGCCTGAGGGACGCGCCTTCGGAGATATTCCACAGGAGCTGACCACGGAAGGAGATCTGATCCGCATCGTCAATGTCGCTGCCGTCAGCGATGTTTTCGCCGTAACCGCCACGGTTAACGTAACGAACAGCAACACGGCCCATCAGGTTGTCGCTCAGCGACCCGCCAACTGCACCTTCAAACTTGATCAGGTCATAGTTACCGTACGTCAGGCGGGCATAGCCTTCTGTTTCTTCCGTTGGCTGGTTGGTAATCACGTTCACGGAACCACCAGTGGCGTTCCGGCCATAAAGCGTACCCTGCGGGCCGCGCAGTACCTCGATCCGAGCAATATCGAACAGCGCGCCAAACTGCGCCGAAGACTGGCCGATCACAGCACCGTCAATATGCATGGCCACAGATGGGTCACCGCCCGCGAACGGGTTATCGGTACCAACACCGCGAACCATTACTTGCGCAAAACCGAAGCTTTCGCCGATTTGCAGGCTGGGCGCCATATTCTGCAGGTCTTCAATATTGTTGAAGTTGGTGCGGTCCAGCTCGTCACTACCGATCGCCGTGATCGCAGCCGCGATATCCTGGCTGCTTTGCAAACGCTTCTGCGCGGTCACCATGATCTCTTCGATCGCAAATCCGCCAGCATCCGCTGCTTCACCAGCGTCCTGTGCGTAAGCAGCCGGCACACCAAAGCCTGCAGCAAGGATGGTTGTTGTCAATGCGGCCCGCCTGAAACGATTGGCCGCCCCCGTTAATTCAAAAGACTTAGTCATGATATTCCCTCCTCTGTCATCGGGCTTCCCCGAGACTTTCCCTTGATTAGTTCATGGAGCCAGTGCGCCTTCCCCGCGCATGGTTGAGAGATTATTCAATTATTGGAATGGATAGAATTGCACGTAGTGCCAGAAAACTTTGCAAAAAAAGCACATGCGATCACTCTTGCATTTCCTCAGTATTCGGTGCGCCGGCGGTCCGGCGATAGTCCCTGGGCGATACGCCAGTCCAGGCCTTGAAGGCGCGCGTGAACACCGCCGGGTCAGAAAACCCGACCGCTTCGGCCACGGCCGCCAGCGGCATGGTGCGTTTCGTCAGCAAATAGACAGCATGGTCGCACCGCACCAAATTCTTGAGCTTCTGGTATGATGTGCCCTCGTCACTGAGCTTTCGGATCAGCGTGCGCCTGGTCATGTGCAGGGTGTCAGCCACTTCATCAATAACGGGGAAGCTGTCCGGCAGCTTCTTCTTCAGCATGCGCTTCAGCTCAGAGGTGAGGCTGAAGTCGGTCTTGGGCTGGATGAAGAAGTCGTTTGGGCACCGTTTTATGAATCGCTTCAAGGCAGCCTTGTTTCGCAAAATTTCATGATCAAGGAACTTCCTGTGGAACGAAAAGCCCTGAAAATCTGCGCCGAAGTGATGTTCGCCCGGGAACAGATAAGCATATTCGGAAACATATTTGGGCGGCGCATAATCGAAATAAACAACGTTCAACACCACATTTTCAGAAATCAGCCATGATGCAAACCGGTGCCAGCCCATGAGGTTGATTTCGGCAAACAGGTGAGACTTATCGAGTTCGGGCGACACCATATGAAACTTGAGGATGGCCTGATCGCCCTCCTCCTTCAGTTCCATGCTGAAAGCGTCTGTTACCATGGCATAAAAGCGTATTCCCATCAGGAGCGCCTGCCTGAGGTTACGCTCGCCAATGGCAACAGTACCCATCATATGGAAAGAGCCCCGGGGAATGGTGCTTGCCGACAAGCCCATGGCTTCATCTTCAACGCCGTCCCATATCCCCTGAACGATCACCGCCAGCTTTTCGGTGTCCACCCGAACGCCCGGCGCGTTAATGGCCTCCGGGCTGATTCCGGCGCGCGACAGCAGCCCCTGAGCGTCCAGCCCCTTGCGGTCAGCCAGCCGGTAAAGTTCGCTCAGGAAAATATTGGCTGCAGTCATTGCCGCCTACCGTTTCTCCCCGTCAGGCCTTGCCGGTGTCGGCTGCCTGCTCTGCGGGTTTCAGCAGGTATATTACACCCGCAGCCAACAGTGCGCCAATCCCCATCACGATGGATACGGTCATAAGGCCATGGCCCGCGCTGAACAGAAGGCCCGCGATGACGGGCCCAAGCGCCGCACCGCCGCGCCCGATGCCAATCACGATGCCAGTACCACTGGCCCGAACTTCAGCCGGGAAGCTGCTGGCTATCAGGGCATAGAAGCCAACCACGCCCGCGTTGGTGAAGAAGCCGGTCATGGCCGCGACTGCAGACAGGGTTGGAATGCTTTCCTGCCCAAGCCCGAAGACACAGATCATCACAAACGACAGCACAAGCACGCCGATAAGCGACTTGCGCAGCCTTTCGCCGCTAGCAATCAGACCAAGAACAAGCGCCCCGGTTGCGCCGCCCACATTGGCCCAAACAAGAACTGAACCGGCGAGAGACGCCTCATACCCCATATCCACGACGATCTTGGGAATCCATTTCAGGATATAATAGAAGGTCATGATGTGGGTGAAATAGCCGATGATCAGCAAAAGCGTGAGGCGGCGGAACTTGTCCGTGAACAGCACCTTGTAGCTGTTGCTTTTCCCCTCTGGCAGAAGGGCGGGCAAGGCGGAAACGGCCTCGTGCCCCATTTTCTTCAGCGTCTTGTTGATCTTCTCAAGGGCCCCGGCCGGTTGTTTATGGCTGAGGTAGCCAATGGATTCCGGCAGAAGGAACCAGACAATCAGCAGGAAGGCGCCCGTTACAATGGCGCCAAATACAAAAATTGCACGCCAGTCAAACTGTTCCAGCAGCATTGTGGCGACGGACCCACCGGCAATTGCCCCCAGGGGATACCCCGCAGCCATCAGGATCACGGCAAGGTTCCGCCTCTTGGCATTGGAAAATTCGGCAACCATGGCGTTCGTGGAGGCCAGCATGCCGCCGATGCCCAGCCCTGTGGCAAAGCGGATCACCAGCAGCTCATTCACAGATGACGCCAGAGACGCCAGATACATACCGATGGTCATGAGCACGAGACACAAGAGGATCGTCGGGCGCCTGCCGAACCTGTCAGCCAAACCGCCCAGTGTGATCGAGCCGATCGCCATGCCGAACAGCTCCATCGCCAACACGACGCCGAGCTCAGCCCGGCTGATCGACCATTCGGCGGCAATCCCCGGCGACGCGAAGCTGATTGCAAGCACATCAAAGCCATCCAGCGCATTCAACAGAATGCAGATGGTCACCGCCATGATCTGAAAGCCATTCATTGGCGCCCGATCCAATATCTGGGCCGGATCCATAATTTTACCCGTGGTACTCATTCATTCCCTCCCTGCTGCATGGTGTGCCGCTGGTCCTGACCCGCTGAAAACTGCTTCCCACTTGTTCCCAAAGGTTTTCGTCCTGCCATGCAGGCGCGCTGACCAGGCAGCATATGCTTGCAACCAACATTGCTATATAATATAGCATTTGCCGAACCATATACCTATCCGCGGAAGAGAGTCCATTGGTATTTGACCCACTTCGAAAGTATCCCGGCTACGCCCTCAGGCGGGCATCAACCATGTCCATGTCTGACCTGTCTTCACGGCTTGCAGACCTGGATTTACGGATCAGCGACGCTACGGTCCTTCTGGTTATTGTGTCCAACCCCGGCGTCAGGCAAAGCGCTATCTGCAAAGCACTGGATATCGCCCGGGCAAATATCGCACCGCTGATTGCGCGCCTCGAAGAACGCACTCTCATCGTTCGTAAGCCCCTGGACGGGCGGTCTCACGGGCTTGAACTGACACCTGAGGGCGAGAAGCTCACCGCACAGGTCATGACAATTGTTGAAGAACACGAACGCAGCATTCTGGACAAAATACCGGAAAACCTGCGCGAGCCCTTCATGCTGGCGCTTGGGCACTTATGGTCGCCGGCAGACTAGACAGCCTGCCGGCTTCCGGGGGTTCACCCGCACGTTAGCAGGTTGCCATATCCTTGACGAAATTGATTGTGCCCGAAAAGGCAGCGAAGGTGAAAAAATGGATGCCCCAGATGTTCAGGCTGGGCTCTGCCGCCTGAGCTTCTGAAAGTGCTGTCAAAATTTTCTCCGGCGTTTCACCAGACGCGAGGTTCTTTGCAAGCTGCTGACGTTCCTTCAGCGCCCGCATCGATGCGCCAACGCCGCAGATCACCGCGTATTTAAGGAGCGTTGTCCGCTTCGCGGGGCCCGCAACACCAACGCGGATGCGTTCCTTGATGCCCATGGCCCGCAAGCGCCGGATGTGGCGCACAACAGGCTCCGGGTCAAAACAGACCTGGCTGATCAACACACACTCAAGGCCATGATCCCTAGCCGCCTGCACCTTATCCAGAAGCGCTTGATCCAGCACTTCATCGGCCACACGCGGATGTCCCTCAGGGTAGGTCCCAAGCGCGATCTTGGTGATGCCGTATTTTTCCAGAAGGCCGGAGTTGATGATCTGCAGGCTGCAGTCAAGGCTGCCAGCAGGCTTGTCGCGGTCACCGCCCAGAACAAGAGCGCGGTCCACGCCTGCCTCAGATGACAGGCGCTTTAGCAGATTTTCGAGCGCTTCAAGGCTTTCAATGTTGCGGGCCACGATATGCGGCACCGGCACCAGCCCGGCATCGGTCAGATGCTTGGCGGCCGATACCAGCCGGTCTGCGGTATCCGTGGGCAGGGACGCGATATAAACCCGCGACCCTGGATCCATCAGATCAGCTGCAGCATCGAGCGACTTGCGGTCTGGCGCTGTCACTTCGGCTGAATAATCCTTCAGCACCTGCGCAAGCGCCGTTTTGCTGCCATCTGCCTTGAACGTCATGACCCTAGCCCCTTGAGCATGCAGATCATGCATCACCGGTCCGCCAACCGGCCGCGTAAGTTTCGCGCGCGACCTTGGAATATGGCACAGGGCTGACAACCGCACGGATTTCAAGCTGCTTGTGCTTTTCAACCGTCGGCTTATTGGTGCCGCCATCTGGCTCGCCCCACAGGACCTTGACTTCCTGGCCGATCTCGACGCGCGGATCAACGGTCGCGAGCGACAGTACAGTACGCTCGTTTGCGCTATAGCCTGTGAACATGGACAGGCCAACATCATGTCCGCCATGGGTCACGGCGTCATAGTTGGAGGACGCATAGTTCGCGAGCGGCAGGTCGAAGAACTTATAGTTTTCTTCGCCCGTGAAGTAGGACGCGAACAGTTTCGCAACATCTTCACCGTTCCAGGCCAGGGTCACCTTGCGGCGCTGGCTGTCGCCATCCATTTTCTCAAGCGCTTCACGACCGATAAAGTCGTGGTCGAACTTGATGAACGGACCATAGCCCAGTTCAAACGGCGTCATGTAATAGTCTTCGATATTGTCGGACACGAAGCTGCCGCCGATGGAGCCCATGGCCTCATAGCTGTTGGCCGGGAGCCACTCGCGGTAGGCTTTCATCTTGTCGCCTGTGTAGATCGCAGGCAGCGGTGACGGGATCCAGCCTGATTCGAGCGTGTTGGTCGCATAAGTACGGGAGCCAACCAGCGTCAGGCCAAATTCACGGCCCGCTTCCATGATGGTGTCACGGATTTCCAGATATTCGTCATAAGGGCCCCAAATCTCCAGACCGGGAGCGCCTGCCATGCCGTGGCGAAGTGCGCTAACCTTGCGTCCGCCGATATTCATGGTGCCCATATGGAAGAACTTCAGCTCAGGCATTGGGCCGCCGTTCAGCTTTTCAATCACCTGCCAGGCGTTCGGGCCCTGAATCTGGAAGCGGTAGTTCTTGCGAACAACCGGGCGACCCATCGGCATGGATGGGGAGCGGTCATCATAAATGATCTCTACGTCATAACCGCCGGTTTCAGCATGGAACTGAATCCAGTTTGCCGAAGGCGCGCGGCCAACAAACACCAGATGGTTTTCTTCCAGGTGGAACAGGATGCCGTCGCCAATCACATGGCCGTCATAGCTGCAAGGCACGAACTGCTTCGCGCGGCCAACCGGAAAGTTATTGAAGGTGTTGATCGCAAGGTCGGATACAAGCTTCACCGCGTCCGGGCCGTTGATGAACAGGTCCACCATATGGTGGGACTGGTCAAAAAGCACTGCCTTGTCGCGCCAGGCGCGCTGTTCATCGCGCCAGTTCGAAAATTCGGTAGGAACTACCGGATAAACATAGGCACCAATCTGCGAATTGCGCAGCATATCAACTGTATTTCCAGCGCCCGCAAGCACCTGTTCCAAATTACTTTTACTCATCCGACTTTCCTCCTCATCTCTGGAATTGCATGCAAACTGGAAGACATTCGCGTTCGATCACGCGGCCAGCCCACACGCAAGCTACGCTACTGTCCTATATTGCATGCAATTATATGTCAATAACTATTTAAATCGGCATATTTTCTATTTTTTTGTTGATTTTGCATGCAATTTTGCCTTTCTCTGTGTCAGCGCTTATGATTATGCAAGCAAAAGGAGCCTCTCAATGAACCCGTTTTTTGTCCTGACACTCTCCTGCAAGAACCGCCCAGGGATCGTGGCGGATGTGTCCACGCTCCTTTTCCAGGCCGGCGCCAACATTCTGGAAGCCCAGCAATTTGACGATGAGGAAACAGGCCAGTTCTTCATGCGCGTTCAGTTCAACCTGCCTGAAGGCAAGAGCGACGATGTCGGGTCCATCCGGCAGGATATGGAAGGCGTGGCCGACAAGTTCGGCATGGACTGGCGCCTGAGCGACAGCCGGGAGCGGAAGAAAACCCTGATGCTGGTCTCCAAGTTCGACCACTGTTTGGGCGATCTGCTGTACCGCGTGCGCATTGGCGAACTGGATACGGATGTTGTGGGTGTCATTTCAAACCACCCGCAGGAGGCCCTGAACCTGACAACCATCGGCGACATACCCTATCACCATCTGCCGATCACAAAGGAAACCAAGCCGCAGCAGGAAGCACAGATCAAGGCGATCATCGAGGAAACAGGCGCGGAGCTGATTGTGCTGGCGCGCTATATGCAAATCCTGTCCGATGACTTCTCGCGCTATCTGGAAGGCCGCTGCATCAACATCCACCATAGCTTCCTGCCGGGCTTCAAGGGCGCCAAGCCTTATCACCAGGCGCATTCGCGCGGCGTGAAGATGATTGGTGCCACCGCCCACTTCGTGACCGCAGATCTGGATGAAGGCCCCATTATCGCGCAGGATGTCGAAGCCGTCAGCCACCGGGACAAACCAGATGACCTGGTGCGCAAAGGACGTGACGTGGAAAGGCGAACACTTGCCCGCGCGGTGCATTATTTCCTGACAGACAGGGTGCTGGTCAACGGTTCAAAAACTGTGGTGTTCGAGGACTAGCACCTCAAAATCAGCAACAGGTAGCGCCGCTAATCCTTGCCGCGGCGCACAAGCTGCGCGCCCGGGATTTTCGCGAACAGGTCTTCCTGCTTCATCGCGGACCTGAGGTTGGCGGCAGCAAGACGGGCGTGTTCCTGCCCCATGGCAAAGGCCCTTCCGCCGTCCCGCTGTTCTATCGCCTCAATAAGCGCTGCGTGCTGGTATTGGGCGTTCAAGAGGATGTCGAACTTGCGCTCGCGCTCCACCTGCACCTTCACAAAAGCGTTCGGCGAGGCAAACGGCAGCGCCGTAATCTGGGACAGGCTGCGTTCCAGCATCGGGCACTTGGCCAGCTTCAGCATCTCATCATGGAACTGTTCGTTCAGCTCCACATACTGTTCAAAAATTTCGTCTTCATCGCCCCCGTGGCGGACCACCTCTTCGATCCGGGCGTAAATCCTGCGCAGGGGGTCTGCCTCAGACTTGCTCCCCAGCCGTTCTGCAGCCATGCGGGCCGCAGTGCCTTCGAGCGTGCCCCTGATCTCAATCGCGTCGAAAATATCGTCGACGGAAAAGTCGCTGACCACAAACCCACCGCGCGACAGCGGCTTCAACAGGCCTTCATAGGCAAGTTGCCCCAGTGCAAGGCGCACGGGCGTGCGGGAAATCCCCAGAACATCCACCATCGCCAGCTCGGAAATACGCTCGCCGGGCTTGAAATGGCCAGAGATCACAAGCTCGCGCAAGCGCATGATGGCCTTTACCTGTTGGCGTGATCTGGACTGTTCCATGGTTTCTCTCTCCGGACTACTGAGGGACACCCTAATAGCATCTTCGCGCCATAGCAATCCTGCGCGCGCCCCTTTACCACCATGCTGCGGTATTGTACTTATAGATCAATGATTGCAACCTTGGGCCAATTCCAATGACCATGAATGTCAGCCAAATCCCCTGGTACAGCCTTTACGGCGAAACGCCGGACGCCGAAAGCGCGGACGACATTCATGTGGAATTCATTGAAGATAGAAGCCGGGAAGACGGCTGGCTGATCAAGCCGCATCGGCACACGCAGCTTTTCCAAATCATCTGTATTTTCAAGGGGAAAACTGTCGTTCATCTGGAAACTGACCAGCACACGACGGAAGGGATCACCATCATCACCATGCCAGTGGGCACGGTGCATGGGTTCGAATTCGGCCCCGGCAGCGAAGGGGTTGTGATTTCGATCAGGGAAAGCGCCCTGAGTGGCGGCGAATATGAAAAATCCTTGCACTTTTTGCGCCCGATCATAGAGACACCGATCATCACATCGCTTGATCAGGACAACACGAGTGTGGCGGACCTGAAGCTTTATATTCAGCAAATTCGCCAGGAATTCAAAGGTGCGGCTGGGGGGCGGTCCCAAAGCCTCAGGCTTCTCTTTAGCCTGCTTCTCCTGACCTTGCGGCGACACCTTGACACCCAGCATCTTGAAGCCGCCGGCTCCCATTCGGACACCCGTATCCTTGCCCGCTTCAAGCAGCTTGTTGATGAACACTATCAGGAACACTGGACGGTCACTGATTACGCCGAAAAGCTGAATACATCCAAGTCCACGCTGAACCGAATGTGCCGGGGCGGCATGCATTCAAGCGCAAAGGCGCTCATACAGGCCCGACTGATCAACGAAGCCAAGCGCCTCTTGATCTATACCCGCCAGCCCGCCGACCAGGTTGCCTACACCCTTGGCTTCAAAGACCCCGCCTATTTCTCCCGCGCTTTCAAGAAAGCCACGGGCATGGCACCCGGCCAGTACCGCGAATCCCATGACCGGGAAACATTCCAGAATCAATAAACTGGCCCCTTAGTACAAACATCACTGCCTTATTTGGCAAAAAACCAATCACTTTGGCCCAAAAGTACAAGATTGCGGGTCGATAGTGAATTTCATACCAGCCCCCCGCTCCCTTACACTTTCCGCTCATTGGAAATGCGGGAGAAGCCACCATGGCATGGGAAGAAAAGCCATATCACAAGATACCCGGCACCTATGTGTTCGACGGCAAACGGTCGGCGAACGCCTATGAGCTGAACAAAATGCTCTTTTCCTTCAACCGGGAGGAAAACCGCAAAGCCTATGAAGCAGACCCGGCAGCTTATGCTGACAAATACGGCCTGCCCGCCAACCAGAAAGACGCGCTCCTCAAGGGTGACTTCCTTGAACTGCTGCGCCAGGGCGGCAACATCTATTATATGGCCAAGCTTGCTGTTCCTGCCGGTTTCTCGGTTCAGGACGTTGGCGCCGCCTTCCACAACATCCCCACAGACGCCTTCAAGCAGCACCTCTTGGATCAAAGCGAAGGCTTTCAGGACAAGCTAGAGGAACGGGAAGGATACTGGCATGGCTAAGCTGATTGGCGGCATCACCACATCGCACATCCCCGCCATCGGCAACGCGATGGCAAACAAGCTGGAACAGGACCCATATTGGAAACGCTTTTTCGACGGCTATGAGCCGGTGAAAGAGTGGCTGGCTGAGAAGCAACCGGACATCGCCATTGTTGTGTATAATGACCACGGCCTGAACTTCTTCCTTGATAAAGTGCCCACGTTCGCACTGGGCTGCGCCAAAACATATGAGAATGCTGACGAAGGCTGGGGCCTGCCCTCATCCACCAACTTTGAAGGCGACGAGGAGTTTTCCTGGCACCTTGCCAACTCGCTGGTGGAACAGGAATTCGACATCACAACCTGCCAGGAAATGCTGGTGGACCACGGCCTTGTGGTACCCATGGGGCTGATGTGGCGGCACCTAGGCCATTGGCCCGTGAAGGTTATCCCGCTGGCCGTGAACACGGTTATTCAGCCGCTTCCGTCCGCCAAGCGCTGTCTTGACCTGGGGAGAGCGCTCGGCAAAGCCATTGCATCGTATCCTGAGGACAAAAAGGTTGTGATCATCGGCACGGGCGGCCTGTCGCACCAGCTGCAGGGCGAACGCGCGGGCATCATCGATGTGGATTATGACCTTGAGTGCATGGAGCACATCATCAGCGACCCGGATTGGCTGGCGCGGCAGAGCCACAGCGAAATCATTGAGAAAGCCGGTACCGAAGGCATTGAAGTGATCATGTGGCTGGTGATGCGCGGGGCGCTACCCGCCAAAGTAAATGCGCTGCACAAACATTATCACGCGCCCATTTCAAACACCGGCGCAGGCGTGCTGCTTCTGGAAAATCCGGACGCAGCCTGAAAAACCACCTGGAACAATCCAATACCGACCTAATACTGACAAAGGGAAGACCATGAAAACAGATGTAGCCATCATTGGCGCTGGGCCCGCAGGCTTGCTGCTTGGCCATTCGCTCCGAAAAGCCGGCATTAATGCCGTCGTCCTTGAACACCGGTCCGCCGAGCGCGTACTCTCCCGCATCCGGGCAGGCATTCTGGAACAGGTTTCTGTCTCACTGATGGATGAACTGGGCCTGGGCGAACGCATGCACGCAGAAGGCCTGCCGCACGACGGTTTCCTGCTGGCCGACGGCGAACGCAACATCCGGATCGATCTGAAGGGCCTTACCGGGCAATCGGTCATGGTCTACGGCCAGACAGAACTGACGAAAGACCTGATGGACGCCGCCCCAGAACGCGGCCTCGATATCATCTATGAAGCCGAAGGCGTCGAACTGCACGATGTGAACAGTGACAGCCCCTATGTCACTTACACCAAAGGCGGCAAGGAAGAGCGCCTGGACGCGCGCTTCATCGCCGGGTGTGACGGCTTCCACGGCCCGTCAAGGAAGGCCTTCCCGAAAGACTTCGGCGTGGAACACGAAAAAGTCTACCCCTTCGGCTGGCTTGGCATTCTGGCCGATGTGCCGCCCTGTAATGAAGAGCTGATCTACGCCAGCCACGAAAACGGCTTCGCGCTGGCCTCCATGCGGTCCAAGACCCGCAGCCGCTATTACATCCAGATTCCGCTGACCGAAACGCTGGAGGACTGGCCCGATGACAAGCTGTGGGACGAACTGGCCGTGCGGCTGGGGCCCGAAGCCGCTGCCAACATCACACGCGGCCCGGCGATTGAGAAGTCCATCGCGCCGCTGAGATCCTTCGTGTTTGATCAGCTCCGGTACGGCAGCCTTTTCCTGGCGGGCGACGCGGCCCACGTGGTGCCGCCAACTGGCGCCAAGGGCCTCAATCTGGCCTCATCGGATGTGGCCTACTTGTCTCGCGCCCTGATCCAGCATTTCAAGAACGGCGACGACAGCGGCATCGACAGCTATTCCGAAACCGCCCTCGCCCGCATCTGGAAATCAGAGCGCTTCTCATGGTCGCTGACCATGCTGATGCACCGCTTCCCGGACGCTGGCGGCTTTGACCGGCGCATGCAGGTGGCCGAATTGGACTATATCGCCCAATCGAAAGCGGCCCAGACAAGCATCGCAGAAAACTACATCGGGCTTCCCCTTTAGGCTTCCCCTATCCCTGAAAAGCCTAATGGCGGGGGAGGGTGAACACCGCCCTCCCCCACTTCCCAAACCCGAGAGCCCTGAAAAACAGCAGGCCGCTGAGCGCCACCAAAAGACCCAAGCGATAAGAATTTTCGATTCTTATCCGTAGAAAATCTTCACACCAACTCAAAAAAATCATACTTAATTGCAATTTACGCATATCCAGAAAACTCACCTGTTCCCCATCAGCGCCTATGAGACAGATTTGAGATATTGTTAAAGGAGGATTTTGGTCTCATCGTAATGACGTAAGGAATGAAGATGAGAGCAAAATCAGCAAGTTCAAAAAGCGGCGCCGAAAAGGCGGTCAAAGACATCCGCCGCGCCAACCGGCGCAAGTTCAACGCTGAAGAGAAGATCCGCATTGTGATCGAAGGCCTGCGCGGGGAGGGCAGCATCGCGGAGCTGTGCCGTCGGGAAGGTATCGCCCAAAGCCTCTATTATAGTTGGTCGAAAGAGTTCCTGGAGGCTGGCAAGAAGCGCCTTGCAGGCGACACTGAACGCGCGGCCACGACCGACGAGGTCAAAACCCTGAAGCGCGAGACACGCGACCTCAAGGAAGCGCTGGCGGAGCAGATGCTGGAGAACCGCCTGCTCAAAAAAAGCATGATCGGGGATGGGGAAGACCCCGCATGAGGTATGCGGGTGCTGAGAAGCGTGAGATCATCCGGTTAGTGGGCGAGAGCCACCTGCCGGTCAAGCAAACACTGGAGATGTTGGGCGTATCGCGCCCAACATTCTATCGCTGGCTGGACAAGCTGGAGACGGACGGCCCAGACGCGCTGGACGACAAGCCATCTGTGCCAGGCAAGGTCTGGAACCGCATACCAGAAAAGGTTCGGCAGCAAGTCACCGACATGGCGCTTGAACAGCCTGATCTGTCACCCCGCGAACTGGCAGTACGCTTCACTGACACGCAGAGATATTTTGTCTCTGAGGCTAGTGTATACCGCATGCTGAAAGAACAGGATTTGATCACCAGCCCCAACTGGGTGGTGATCCGGGCGGCTGATGAATTCCGGGACAAGACAACAGCACCCAATCAGATGTGGCAGACGGACTTTACATACCTGAAGGTCATTGGCTGGGGCTGGATGTATCTGTCCACCATCCTGGATGATTACAGCCGCCATGTGATCGCCTGGAAGCTGTGCACGACCATGAAGGCCGAGGATGTGAAAGACACGCTCAAGCTGGCCCTGAAGGCGTCAGGCTGTGACAGCGCGAAGGTCAGCCATAGACCGAGACTTCTCAGTGACAACGGTTCGTCTTATGTGGCGGAGGAATTGGCTCACTTCCTGGAAAGCCAGAAGATGAGCCATGTGCGCGGCGCACCCTATCATCCGCAGACGCAGGGAAAGATCGAACGCTGGCACCAGACGTTGAAGAACCGACTTCTGCTTGAGAACTACTATCTGCCAGGTGATCTCAAGCGGCAGATCGCCAGCTTCATCAAGCACTATAACCATCATAGGTATCATGAAAGCCTGAACAATCTGACGCCTGCCGATGTCTACTTCGGCAGGGGACAAGCCATTCTGGAGAAAAGGAGAAAAATCAAAGAAAACACCATCAGGCAAAGACGCTTGCTTCACCAGATGCAAGCTGCCTAAACTGAAACACAAACCTGAGACCAATCCTCCTGATCAATGGAGATAACCTGTCTCAAATGTTCTGACGACGGACACAAGTAATTTTTCGCACTGACCGCCGTTTTTTAAACCTTCTCGATCGCTCGGCTAAAGAAGCCGGGTTAAGTCGCAACAAATGGATACTTCAAGCTCTATCCATACAGGTCTATGGATCGAGAGGTGAGCGCATCGCGCAAGCGACGTTGCGTACATGTCAGACAACGCTGTTCTTGCTGGAAGCAACCTTGGGAAACAATGTCGCCCCCCAATTGCTGGAAGAAATCAAAATGGCATCCCGAAAGGTCGTGGAGAAGTATTATGACGCTTAATGTATTGCCCTTCATTCTCATTTGTCTCGCCTGTGCAATACCGCATGGGATAATTGCATTGCTGCAACAAGGAAAAATTGATGAGTTTCAAGCGATTGCAAATAAGTTTCAGAAGACACTCGCGGGCATTCAGTTGCTCGATAAACAGTTTACATCGGCAGCCGCGTTCGCTGACGATCTCGAAGGCATCAAAAGCTACATGGAGGCTCGCGACGGTCAAATTCACACCCTAATTGCAAGCACAAGAAAGCTGCACGACGAGTACAAAGCCGGACGCGGTGACCTTTCCCATTTTTTTGGCGAACTAGAGAAAGTTGTGACCGACCTAAAACACAGCTCTGAGGTAATCGACCACAACCTAGTCCAACTTCAACAAATCCTGCACACACACGACATTCAGCTGTCGCGACGCGGACACTTTTCATTTGGGAACTACGGTAGCTCCGATGAGTCAAAGGCTTGATCTGCAAAAGGGTATCCAAATGATCGGAAATATTCGAAAAATTCACGACGGCGAGGTGTTCGCTTACCTCGCCGAGGATAACTATTATGTCAATGACGACACAGTGAGGGACTCAGCTTGGTTCGGTGAATTAGCTCGAACAAGAAAGCTGATCGGACCAATAAACCAATCCTGCTTTGCAGACCAGGTGGCCCAAAATGCGACATCGGATGTCCGCGGCAAACCCGTACTAGGCTTTGACATTGTCTTTTCTGCCCCTAAGAGCACCAGCATTTTGGCGCTAGCGTTTGACCGCGACGAAATTAGGCATGCCCACCAGGAGGCCGTAAGGGCCGCTCTGGCTTATATCGAGCAGAATTGTCTTACGCACCGCATTTATGACAGGTCGGAAAAGCGCCAGACTTTGCAGCAATCATGCCGGGCGCTATTTGCTACATTCGAGCATCATGAAAATCGCGCTCTGGAACCACAGTTGCATACGCATTGCCTGTTGCTGCAGCAAACCGAAGACAGTTCGGGTCGCGTGCGGGCGCTAGAGACTCATAGACTTTTCCTGCACAAACTGGCGGCAGGGACATTGTACCAAAATGAGTTTGCCCGGCGCCTGCACGAGCTTGGCTACCAAACCCGATGGGACATGGGCAAAGGAACCTTTGAGATTGTGGGTGTCCCTCAAAATGTTACAGAAGAGTTTTCGACCCGCCGTGCTGAAATCCTAGAACAGCTCAAGGAGACGGGGAAAAGCTCGCACAGACGGGCCGACCTTGCCGCCCTGTTCACCCGAGCTGCAAAGCCGAAAAATATCGACCGGAAAGAACTAAAGCGAACTTGGCTAGTACGGGCCGAACAACATGGATTTTTACCTCATCACGCCTACGCTCTACGAGACATTGAACCGGTGAAAGCGTCGGTGTGTCCGAGAGCAATCATTGACCAGGCTGTGAGCCACCTTTCACAGATGGCCGCTGTCTTTGAAAAACGCCATTTGACGGTCGAGTGCCTGAAACGAGCTAGAGGCTACATTGCTGGCTCTCTCGTCCTAGACGCCATCGAACAGGCCATTGCAGAAGGCGCAATTCTGACGGCACCTGAGAACGGCGATTTCCTGACTACACCTGCCATGCAGGCACTGGAAGCATCCTTGCTCGACCATGAGAAAGACGGACGTAGCAAAATAGCTCCAGTTTATTCCGAGCTGGAAATCTCCCGGGCAGTGCGTGACGTGGCGTTGGATAGGGACCAACTGCAGGCCGTCGCACAGGTGCTCGCCTCATCGTCGCGGGTGGTCGGTATTCAGGGGTATGCGGGGACTGGCAAAACCACCTTGCTCTCGGCGGTACTGCGCCTTGCGGCACAGAAACGACAGCGCCTCATTGCCCTCGCGCCCTCAACACAGGCGGCAAAGCTTCTGCAAGCTGAGACCCAGATACCAGCGAACACGGTGCAATTCTTTCTGACCAAATATGGCAAGCTGGATGAAGGCACACCAGCATTAGAAAACGCGCGGGCGGCGTTTGCAGGATCGATCCTGCTTATCGATGAAGCCAGTATGCTATCGAGCAACCAGGTGGCGGACCTGTTTGAACTGCAGAAAAAGCTGCAGATCGCCCGCATCGTATTGGTTGGCGACAGGGAGCAATTGAATGCGGTCGAAGCAGGTCGCCCTTTTGAGTTGCTGCAAAGAGCTGGTATGGAATGCGCGAAGGTGCGAACCATCAGGCGCCAGAAAAATGAGGTCCTGAAAGGTGCGGTTATCGACACCATCAAGAAGGATATTGCTGCCGCGTTCCAGAAGCTCGGACCGGACATCGTGGAAAATGACGAACAAGACCTGTGTTACCTTGCTGCGCAAACATGGCTAAACCAGCCCCTGGATAAACGACAAAGATCGTTGATCCTGACACAAACTCGGGTTGAGCGGCATTTGGTGAACAGTATTGTCCGCGCCCACAAGCAATATATTGGCGAGCTTTCTGGTGACAGCGTCATGCTGCCGCATCTCACCTCCAAGAATATGTCAGTTAGCCAACTACGAGACGCCAACTTTTATGAAGCTGGGGACGTCGTGCTTTTCAACAAGCGATACGCCCGGCTTGGAGTGGATCGCGGCACCTATGCCAAGGTGCTGCAAGTCAATCAGCAGGACGGCAGTGTCCGGCTGCGGGTCGGGTACGACATCAAGACCTGGCGGCCTGACCTCGTCGCGGGCAACGCGAAGGGCGCCATTGATGTCTTCCAGCATGATCAAATCGAGTTGGCTCAGGGTGACGAAATCCGCTTCACACGGAACTTTCCCCGGCACGGCATCATGAACGGTACGCAATGCCAGGTGCTAGAGGTTGGCGATAAAACAGTTCGCCTGCGAAAGCAGAACGGCGAAATACTAGTCATGAACCGAGACCAAGCATCTATGCGCCACATAGACTATGCCTGGGCCTCGACCACCTATTCCGCCCAAGGTAAAACCGTGGATGAGGTGCATGTGGTAGCCAGCAGTCAGAAGGCCCATATGAACACGGCACAGTCGCTATACGTCCAGGTCAGTCGGGCGCGTTCCAGAGCTCATGTCTATACGGATAACCGCGAGGCACTCGAAATGCAGGTGATGAAAAGCCTGCAGCCAAAACCACGTCACGCTGTTGACTTGGCACCTCAATCCAGTTTCATGCAACAGATCACCGAGGCGGCCTTTGCCTTCTCGAACAAAATGAAGGCCCGGCGCTTACCAGCGAAAAGAAAGCCGCCACCGAAGCCTCAAAGCGGAATAAAAATGTCCATTTAGATCAAGTGGTTATCACTGTGATATCAGCCCACAAACAGACTCTAACCCACTGTTATCAAAAGGCTTTTTATCCTGCTACGCAGTAGCGTTGTGTGTATATGCGATTGCCTCGATCATCTAATATCAACAAAAGACAGGAACAAACATGCAATCAAAGCACTACCTCACAAAAGGACATCAGAGGTTCGCCAAACTACTCAGTTCTTGCCCGGAGCTTTTTGAGTTTTGGGATTTTTCGGAAGGTAGCATGAAGGCTGACGAGTTATCCGATGCAATAGGCTACATGTCACGAGGAGAACAGATTATGGCAAAATTTTTCGCTGCAGTTTGGTGGGGAAAAAACTCATGGAATTTTGACCTGATTGAGGCCGCAGGCTCTCTCGACCGCAGCAACAGAGAGATTGTCTCGAAGTGGCTGGCTGACCCGTTTTGGCCTTAAATGAGCATTTGAAATGCCCAGAAAAAAGAACATAATGTGAACAAATATGCCTTTACATAGAATTCACTGGGTACTATAAAACCCATAATGTCAAAATATGTCCCGCCGATAAACCTGGTGGCGGCAACACTTCAGGGGAGAGCCAAATGCAGGAGATGTCGTTTAAGGAATTGCGAGAGCATAACGCGATGTCGGTGGAAGAAGCGGCCCACCTGATGGGGGTAACTGTAAAGACCATCTATAGGTGGGAAAAGGGTGAAGTTGAACCCAAAGCTCATTGCTATGAGATTCTGCGTAACAAGCTGGCCTACAAACAGCAGTTCCGCAATCCCCACCCTGACTTCACATTCATCGATCTGTTTGCCGGGATCGGCGGTATTCGTCGCGGATTTGAAGCTGTTGGCGGTCAGTGTGTCTTTACAAGTGAATGGGATGATTATGCCCAAAGGACTTACCGCGCCAACTTCCATGACGACCATCACATTGTCGGTGATATTACCGAGGTAGACGAGGCAGACATCCCGGCCCACGATGTCCTTCTTGCCGGCTTCCCCTGCCAGCCTTTCAGCATTGCTGGCGTTTCCAAAAAGAATGCCCTTGGTCGCGCTCATGGATTTGAGGACGAAACCCAGGGCACCCTCTTTTTTGACGTATTGCGAATTATCAAACACCACCGTCCGGCTGCCTTCCTTCTGGAAAATGTGAAAAACCTGAAGTCTCACGACAAGGGCAATACATTCCGTGTCATCGAAGGTGCGTTGAAGGAAGCTGGATACGCGATCAGTACAAGAGTGATCGATGCGAAAGGCTACGTCCCTCAACACAGGGAACGCATCTTCATTGCTGGCTTCAGGGAAGATACAGGGTTCGACTTTGACAAACTCAAGTTTGCCGACCCCACCAAGGGCCCAAAGCTTGGTTCCATTCTTCACCATGAAGGCGAGGAACCAGAAGCGTCACATGATTATCTGCTCCGCGATGATCGGGAAAATGCAAACGCTGCCTCCTACGTGAATCCGAAATATACCCTGACAGACAAATTGTGGGCCTACCTGCAGGCATACAAGGAGAAGCACCAGGCAGCTGGTAATGGTTTTGGCTTTGGTCTGAATGGCCCGGATGACACTGCCCGCACCCTTTCTGCAAGGTATTACAAGGACGGAAGTGAAATCCTGATCGAGCAGGAGGGAAAGAACCCCCGCCGCCTTACACCTCGTGAGTGCGCCCGGCTTATGGGGTACGACAGCTCGCGAAAACCCGAAATGATCATCCCTGTCTCTGATACCAGAGCATACAAGCAATTCGGGAACAGTGTTGTAGTGCCGGTGATTGAGGCAATTGCAAAAGATATGTTGCCTCACATCCAACGAATACTTGCCAACACCAGCCACCCAAGTGAAGTCGCTGCGGAATAGATCGAAGAATGGCTGACATTGTATCCCGGGAAAAACGGAGCCAGATGATGTCGGGCATCCGGGGTACAAATACCAAACCTGAAATCCTGATCCGAAAAGCACTTCATGCCGAAGGGTTCCGCTTCCGCTTGCATGACACGCGCCTTCCCGGCAAGCCCGATCTGTTTCTTCCCAAGTACCGTGCCGTCATCATGGTCCAGGGATGCTTCTGGCATGGCCATGACTGCAACCTGTTCAAATGGCCAAAGACCAGAACAGATTTCTGGCAAAAAAAAATTGGTAGCAATCGGATGAGAGATACTCTTGTTCGCAAGGAACTAGACGACCTTGGGTGGCGAGTAGCCGAAATCTGGGAATGCGCGCTAAAGGGTCGAACGCGTCATCCGTTCGAAGAACTTATCGGTGCAGTTACTTCATGGTTGAAATCAGACAACCCCTATGCTTGTTTCACAGGGAACAACAGGGAAAGGGTTGGGAGTGGCATTGGAACTCACTGAGCTCACGCGGCTTGATGTCGTCGTCGGCCTGATGAAAGAACACGGGGTTAGAACGCTTGTCTTCAAGCGCCTCGCACCGAATGACAACTCCAAGAACCAGATCTATCTCGGCGGAAACTATTCTGCGCTTCAGCTTCTGCCATTTGGCAAGGTCTATGCTGACGAAAGCCGCAAGGACAGCAAGCGGGACCGCTTCAAAGCCGATCTGCCTTTTTTCTGGATGAATGCAAATGGCGGCCTTTTCCCTGCCCCCAGCGCACAGCTGATCCTGTATCCCAAATATCCCGAAGTCCGGATGTCCGGCTTCCTGAAAGGTGCCGAGTTTGCCCCCAAAGGCTATCTCACCAGCAGAGCTCCGGGACGGATCATGTTATTGGGCATTACTCGCGACCGGCGCATTATTGGCCATGTAGTCGGCGCTGACAATCCATTGTCTCGTGAGCTTGAAGTTTACGACAGTGACGGTGTTTTCAGCACTGTATTCCAGGAACAGACCGACGCAGACACTCGAACGCAACTACTCGACAAGCTGCGCGAAATTCATGAAATGGGCTGGGTAAATTCTTGCAAGCTGGACAGTACTGGAAACATCCAGCCCTACAAAGCCCAAAATGGCGGGGGATATACGCTGGAGGCCCTGCTCGGCGTTACCCCAAACGGAGACAACGAACCCGACTTCCTGGGCTGGGAAATCAAGCAGCATAAAGCCAGGCTTGATAACCCATTGTCTGGCGGTGCAATTACCCTCATGACGCCCGAGCCCACTGGTGGAATCTACAAGGAATCCGGAATAGTTCCATTCATCAGGCAGTTTGGCTACCCCGACAAAAGCGGCAAACCGGACCGGTTCAATTTTGGGGGCGTTCACAAGTTTGGTGAACGACAAGCATCCACAGGTCTTACACTGACCCTATCCGGCTATGACCCTGACACTAAGAAAATTTTCGATATCAACGGGGGGATTACACTCCAAGGTGACAGTGGGGAGAATGCCGCCATTTGGCATTTCAGCAGCCTTCTTGAGAAATGGAACCGAAAGCACGCGCAGGCAGCCTATATCCCGTCGGAGAAAGGTCCCGGCCAAATACCTCAATACCGATACGGCCACACCGTAGCTTTGGGCAGTGGTACTGATTTTGGAAAGTTCCTGTCCGCCATGGCCAAACAATCCATCTATTACGACCCCGGTATCAAGGTCGAAAACCTGACCACTACGCCGAAGGCCAAAAAGCGCAGCCAGTTCCGGATCAGACCTCCTTTCATCCCAGACCTTTATGAACGGGTGGAGACTATCAGTTTATGCCCTTAACGTCGTCAGAATACTTGAGGGCCTATGCATCTATTCAATTGGGGAGAAAATCATGGCACTTTCATTAATTGCAATCGATCGACTACCCAGCCCCAATTTCTTTGCGGGCACACCGCCACGGAAGCAACCGACACTTCTTGTCGTAAAATGCTGTCAAATCGTTGGAGCAAAGAATGCCCAAGGTTATTGAAAACCCGCCAAAAGCTAAGCCGCTTATGACCGGTGCTCGTTCCATTGGTAATTATGACTTGGCTGCAGCAATCTCTGACTTGATTGACAACTCAATAACGGCTGGAGCAGGAACGATCAAAATCCAATGCAGCTTTAATGAAGGCCACCCCATAGTCTCCGTAGAAGATGACGGCAACGGAATGTCCGAATCTGAGCTGATAGAGGCGATGCGGCCTGCTGCATTTGACCCAGAGGACAAAAGAAATGCCGACGACCTTGGCAGATTCGGCTGGGGCCTGAAATCGGCATCCCTATCTCAGGCACGAAAATTGACTGTATTAACCCGCAAAAACAACAAGGCCTGTGGAGCCACATGGGACTTAGATAAAATTGAAAACTGGGCAATGACAGTGTTTAATGATCAGGAAGCTTCGGAGGAACTTGAATCAAACAATTGTCAGCTTGCTAGAGGCAAATCTGGCACGCTAGTTCTTTGGGAAAAGTGCGACAGGCTTTCCGACAATGGCAAGATCACGCAGTCCGACTTCAATTTTCTCATTCGAGCAGCCGGAGAGAAGCTGTCCCTTGTTTTTCACCGCTATCTAGGCCTGAAGGATTCCGCACGCCTGAAAATCACTATTAATGGCCGAAAACTGTCGGCAAGCGACCCATTTTTCATTAGTCACCCAGCCACCCAACCCATGCCTACTGAAGTGATCGATTGGGGTGCCGAGGGCTCTATGAAAATTACTCCCTTCGTGATCCCACATTTCTCGAAGCTATCTAACGAGGAAATGGCCCAGGCTGAACGTGAAGAAGGCACACACAGAAACCAAGGGTTCTATGTTTATAGAAACAAGCGGCTCATTATAGATGGCACTTGGTTTGGTGTTTTTCGCCCTGGCGAACTTTCCGATCTAGTCCGAGTGCGAATTGATATTCCCAACACCATGGACATGCTTTGGAAAATCTCAATAGATAAAAACGATGCAAAGCTTCCGCTTGCACTGAAAAAGAGACTACGTGAGGTATTGCGCTCGGTCAGGACAAAATCAACACGAGTGTATCGCCATCGGGGCAGTCGGCTTTCTGATAGATCGGACCATCCAGTTTGGAAAAGGATACAGAAAAATGGGCGAGTGCGTTTTGAAATCGATCGCACTGGCCCCTTGGTTGGTACATTTATGGAATCGCTTTCGCCTGAAGAAGGGGTGAAATTCGAGAGTATTCTAGCGGTCATCGAACAAAGCGTTCCTGCAAGCCAGATGGCTGCAGGTTCCGAAAACCAAGATTTTCTTCAGATCGACCCTGATAGGTCCAGTGTCTCAACACTAGTTAATAGGCTCTTGCCTCTGGCCGTCGAACATTTCCGTGGCAAATCGGGAAATCTGATCGACCTTATTTGTGAAATAGACTTTTTTTCCGACAAACGGGAAATAGTAGTAGCGGCACTAAAGGAGTTGGATTGTGGATGATATTTTAGCAGATATCGCAACCGTTATTCAGAAAAATGTCTTTGACGGCAAGCTTGTCATTGCCCATCCCTCAGATATCAGGCGCGCAATCGACTCTAACCAGCTAGTAAAGATCACAAAGCTTGATGAAGACGCCCGCAAAAAACTGGAGCAACTACTTGGAAGTATGCTCGTGGTTGTACGCGAGAAAAGTTCTGAAATCACCAAGGACTCCGAGCCCTGGCTACATCTCAGGAAGGAAAGCATCAACTTCCAGTTCTGGGACAGGTTCAGATCATACCTACTCCACAAACATAGTTTTCCCCAGAATGTACTAAACCGACTGGACGAAGACACAGATAGGATTATTGACCTTTGCGGCGACCCTCTTACGCAAGGAGCCTGGCGGCGTAGCGGCTTGGTAATGGGGCATGTCCAGAGCGGCAAGACAACCAATTACTCAGGAGTTATAGCCAAAGGGCTGGATGCCGGTTACAGGATATTCATCCTTTTCGCCGGCATCACCAACTCTCTTCGATCACAAACTCAGGAAAGGATTGAAGAAGGCATCACAGGAAAATCCACAAGAACCGACAAGGCCATAGGCGTCGGACTGCTGAAAGAAATCGAGATTCACCCGACTTGCTGGACCAGCGTTGATGGAGACTTCAATAGCCAGACAGCTCAGGTTACCCAGAATCTCAGCGATGGTGGCGCACATGTCTTTATCCTCAAAAAAAATGTTCACACCATTGGACACCTTCTTAAATGGCTCAATAGATCGGTCGGAGGCGGCGTAATCTCGGCTCCAATGATGCTCATTGATGACGAAGCCGACAACGCATCTATCAACACATCAAAAGACAAAAACAAACTCACGGCTATTAACCGTGGAATCAGGAAGTTGTTAGAAAAGTTCGAAAAAGCTACTTACGTTGGATATACCGCTACGCCTTTCGCCAACATTTTCATAGATCATGAATCCGATGAGGAAATGCGCCATCAGGAAGCCCTGGGAGACGATCTGTTTCCCAGAAACTTCATCAAATCATTGGGGGCTCCAGAAAACTATGTTGGTGCGGCTAGGCTTTTTGGCGATGAAGACCCGTCTCGGGCCCTAAACCATACAGTGGTCGAGGTCGAGGACTACAAAGATATTTTACCTCTGAAACACAAAAGAGAAGAAACCAATCTAACCGAACTACCACCTTCACTGTACCACGCCATACGGATGTTCATCCTTTCCTGTACCATAAGGAAGAAAAAGGAACATTGGGACCGTCACATGACGATGATGATCAACGTCAGTCGGTTTAACGATGTTCAAACACAGGTTGAAAACTTAGTTACCGACTATATCGATGAGTTGAAAAACAGCTTGTTCACAAACGGCAATCAGGGTCAGAAAGCGCTCGAGGATCCGCATATACGAGATCTTCTAAATTCGTTCAACGGCGAGTTTAAATCTGACGACACTGGCTTCAGTCGTGTTGAAGACTGCAAAGAATTCTCTTTCATCGAAGACCTACTCCCGGAAATAGAGACAGTGCTGCGCGCTATCCGCCCACAAACAGTAAACATGAGAACCGGCCCCCTTGATTACAGCAAGGCGCCGGGGCAAAAAGTCATTGCCATTGGCGGCCTTGCACTATCTCGTGGCCTGACGCTAGAGGGGCTATCTGTCAGTTATATCCTTAGAAATGCGTCCGCATCAGATACGCTTATGCAAATGGCCAGATGGTTCGGGTATAGAATCGGGTATGAAGAGCTTACCCGGGTCTACCTCCCTGTAACCTCCCATAATCACTACAAGCACATTCATAATTCTATCGAAGAGCTGAGACATGAACTCGCATTGATGGAAAAACAGGGCAGAACTCCACTAGAGTTTGGGCTAAAAGTGCGCAACAGCCCCACAGGCATCCTGATAACTGCAGCCAACAAGTCTAGGGACGCAAGTAACCTGATGTTCTCTCGCAGCTTTGAGAATAAGCATGTCCAAGCCTATCTCCTTCAATCCAATGAAGCTGTAAGAAAACACAATTGGGATCTGTCAGCGAGGCTCCTAAGCGATATCTCCCGACCACAGGAAACTTTAAGTGGACCAGGTGCATTCGCTCGCTGGAACTGCGACGTTTCCATAGTCCTAGATTATTTGAATGAGTTCAAAATACCAGATTCACATTTTGACCTTGGGAAATATCGAAGGGCAACTTCGCTAGTCCATGATTACATATTCGACAGAGCTGGGGATGAACTAAAGGACTGGGACGTAATCTTGCCAATGTCAGGAAACTACCCTCATGCGGAAATTGATCTTTCACCCCACCTTATTGGCGTTAAACCTAGGATTCGCCATCAATGCCGAGGCATCAGGAGTCAACCGGGAGAGTTTAAACTAACAGGCAAAAATATGGCTGCGAACCCGAGAGATATATTCCTGGGCCTTCCAAAACAGGACGGCATCGAAGGGGAAATATTCGCCACAAGGGAAAAGCCTCTTTTGCTTATACACATGCTACATTGCATGCAGAAAGCAGACAGTCTGCATGAGTCAGAATCTCATACTGGTCTGAGTGCGGACGGCGACCTTCATTTTACGTTCAGTATTGTATTCCCCGGAACCAACGTAGCTTGCAGACCCGTTAGCTACCTCGCCAACAAGGTTTGGATCCGGATGTTAGAAGACGCCGAAATCGAGGATGATGATATTGATGATGACTATGACGCAATGATGGCAGAGGGGGCAGGCTAATGAGTGACCAATGGGACCTAATAAACACTCCAGAAGAAAACGGCACGTCCCTAACGCGGGTATTAGAAGGATCACACAACCATAAATTCTGGAGAGGTAAAAACCAGGATGGCAACCTTTTAATGCAGTATGAAGGACAGTTTGACGCTGATCAGATCGATATACCCCATAGCACGCAGGCAATTAAGGTAAGTGCAAGCTGCCTGGACAACCAGACGAGCGTTATCGAATTTACGCTAACAGAAACTGAGGAACGAGAGTTGTTTCGGGTTCTCTGCCGCAACCTCATCGAATGCGTCAAAGACATTAGTGGCCAACCTGACCTCAACATTGCCCGGCGAATTCTTATGAGATACCGCCGCTGGCAGGACCTTCTTCACAAAGCGAAAACCGACACTTTAAGCGAACAGGCCCAACTGGGATTGTTTGGAGAGCTATTTTTCCTGAGGCACTACGCCATGGAGTATCTCAATACTGTTGACGCGGTATCCGCGTGGAGAGGACCTCTCGGGGAAGAACAGGATTTCAGTGTTTTGGGCAAACTTATAGAAGTAAAAACCCAGAAAAATTCCAGCGATCGCAAAGTTCAAATATCTAGTGCCGAGCAGCTCGATATCTGTTCGGGCCCTATTTTTCTTTTCCATCAAACCTTTGCGCTAACCGGCACAGAAGGAACATCTCTTAACGAATTGATTGAAACAATCATCCAATCCGTTGGCGCGGAAAACATCACATGCCAGGACGAACTCCACCACAGATTACTGGAAGCAGGTTATGCCTATTCCGCTGAATACGATCAAAGAAAATACATTCCCTGCAAAACAACGTTCTATGATGTATCTGAACACTTTCCGGCTATCAGAGCTTCATTACTTACAGCTGGTGTTTCTGACGTAAAATATAGAATTTCACTGAATACCTGCACGGGCTTCCTAATGGACAAACAGGTTTTTCTAGAGGAAGTTTTCAATGTACCAAGCACTTGAAGAACAGTATCTGGAACTGAAAAACACTGTTCAGATCAACGCATATGCGGATGCTGAGTTCGTTTCTACAGCTTTTACAGAGTATTTGGGTGAAATTGCTGCAAATGCCGGAGATACGCCAGATCTCAACAGCACTAGTATAAGGCACAACGGCAGCCTGCCATACAGAGTTGATGGATTCGAACTGAACAAGAATAACAGAGAGCTTGTCCTTGCCATTACCCACTATGTGCAGTCGGAAGAAATCCAGACAATTAATGCAGCGGAATCCGACCGCCTCTTTCGTCACTGCATTCAGTTCTTTCGCAATAGTCTGTCGCCAACATTTATTGATTCTCTCGAAGAATCCAGTGATGACTTCTACCTCGCAGACCTTATACGAACTAACCTTCCTTTTATCAAAAGAGTGCGCATAGTTCTCTTTACCAACGCAGTCTCGTCTAGACGAAAAGAGATCGAAACCGAGCTTCTGGGCGATATTCCTGTCACGAAAAACCTATTTGACCTTGTGCGGTATGTGAGGGTTCTCGATTCCGGATCTGCAACTGAACCTATCACAATAGATCTGACAGACTTTTCATCTAATGGCCTCGCAGCCTTGAAAACCCCAGGGAGTACAGAGGACTATGAATCTTACCTGTGCGTAATGCCGGGGGAGCTATTGGCAAAGATCTATGAGACTTATGGCACAAAACTACTAGAGCAGAATGTCAGGGTATTTTTGCAGGCAAGAACTAAGGTCAACAAGGGCATCCTGGAAACTATTAGCAAAAAACCTGAAATGTTTTTTGCTTACAATAATGGCCTCACTGCAACCGCCTCCGAGGTCAACATAGTAAACGATGGGAAGAACGGCTTACTAATCAGGTCTCTTACCAATCTTCAGATCGTAAATGGTGGTCAGACAACTGCTTCAATATTATACGCGCAAGACTTAAACAAAGCTGACCTTAGTAAGGTTTCCGTGCAACTCAAGCTGTCAGTAATTCCACCAGAGAAAATCGAGGAAATTGTTCCCAACATATCCCGCTTTTCCAACACGCAGAACAAGGTGAGTGAAGCCGACTTCCATAGTAGCCATCCCTTCCATTCCTTTATGGACAGGCTTTCTAAAAGGATCATCACACCACAGGTGGAGGCGGGGCGGCCAAGTTCTAAGTGGTTTTACGAAAGGGCTAGAGGTCAGTTCCGCAATGCCCAACTGTATATGTCACAGTCTGAACGCAACCGCTTTCTCTCTGAATTTCCAAAGGAGCAGGTCCTGCTCAAAACCGATATCGCCAAGTATGAACTGTCCTTTGCCTGCACTCCTGATGTAGTCAGCAGAGGAGCTCAGAAGTGTTTCATGGAATATATGAAGCATGTACAGAAGGAATGGGAAAAAAATCAAAATAGCTTCAACGAGTTGTTTTTTAAGGAACTTATCGCACGAGCAATTGTTTTTCGTTCCGTCGACAACATAGTAGCCAATGCGGATTGGTACAAAGCTGACCGCGGCAATAAAGCACAGACAGTGACTTACACAGTGTCATACCTTGTCCATTATGTTGAACAGCAAAGACGCAATTTCGACTTACTGAAAATTTGGCAATCGCAAGAGCTTCCAGACAGACTTGTATCTGTATTCGAGAAGACTGCCCAAATGGTCAAGCAACACATTCAGAACACTCCCCCGGATGTAGCCATGGTAAGCGAATACTGTAAACGTTCAGACTGTTGGCAGACCCTTAAAAGAAATACGCCTGACTTTCCAATGCATCTGAACGAATACACCATTACAATTGAAGATGCCTCGGAACAGGCCAGAGATGCGAAAAGAACAGAAATTATTGACGCTGACATAGAGCTCGAAAAGCTCCTTCTTCAGCTGGCGCCAATAGCCGAGAATATCAGGTCTGATGCAACAAGGTTGCGCCTGCTTACACCGACCACTTCCCGGGTTCTGGATAAAATGGGTAGTTACAAATTCAGTTTTTCAAAATCAGAAAAGATATCAATAAAGGATCTCTTAGCAGAACTGGAGAAATACGAAATCAAATACGTCGCCCCTAAGCCTGATGGGAAGGGATGAATTGATTAGCCCCTAGATTCGTGAAAATAGCCACAAGCTATATCACCATGGATAACAATTGACGCATAAAATGTAAGCGGTGATTTTCCCCCACGTTCCGTATGAGTTCATGATCTGCCACAAGGTGCAGGGAGTGATTTTGTCCATGGGAGGCCATATGGAGCTACAGCGTGAGAGTGATGTCGTTTCGCAGATTGTCATGACGCCGAAGGGTCAGCGGCGATGGCCTGATGAGGTGAAGGCGCGGATTGTAGCGGAGACGTTGAGGGCGGGCGCGACGGTAGATGGTGTTGCTCGGCGGTATGACCTTCGTCCCAACCATCTGTCGACCTGGCGACGCCTGGCGCGACAGGGCAAGCTGGTGCTGCCGGAGGATGACGAGGTCGGCTTCTTTGCTCCTGTCTGTGTGGAGGACGATGCGCCGTCCCGGTCGGGGTCTGCGCCCATCCTGGCTGGCACGGTCGATGTCATCTCGGGCGGTGTTACGGTACGGCTTGACGGTGCAACGCCAGCGGCGCGGATTGCCGAGATCGCCAAGGCGCTCGGAGCTCTTGGGGCATGATCTTCCCATCCAATCGGGTGCGTATCCTGGTAGCGACGAAGCCGGTGGACTTCCGCAAGGGCCACGACGGATTGGCGTCGCTGGTCCAGTCTGAGCTCAGGAAGGATCCTTTCACGGGCACGGTGTTTGTGTTCAGGGCGAAGCGGGCCGACCGGTTGAAGCTTCTCTATTGGGACGGCAGCGGTCTGGTGCTGGCCTACAAGCGGCTGGAAGAGCACAGCTTCACCTGGCCCGAGGTGCACGAGGGCATGATGACGCTGAGCCATGCCCAGTTTGAGGCTTTGTTCGCCGGTCTCGACTGGCGGCGGGTGACGCCGCTCCGGGCGAGGACACCGAAGGTCTGACAAAGTCTCTGGATAGCTGCGGCAGAGTGACTCAGGGAAACAATAATCCTGCCGCTCGGGCCGCTGTTTTGCTATGGTCTGATCATGTTCAAAGAGACCGACCTTCCCGATGATACCGAAGCCCTGAAGGCGATGATTATCGCCCAGGCAGCAGAGCTTGCCGCGAAGGAAGCTGTGATCATCCAGAAGGAAGGCGTGATCTCCGCCAAGGAGGATTGCATCACCCGGCTTGAGGCGCTGGTGAAGGCGTTCCGGGCAGCCATGTTCGGGCGGCGTTCCGAGAAGCTCGATCCGGATCAATATGACCTGGCGCTTGAGGATATCGAGGTTGGGATTGTCGCCATCGCCACCGAAGACAAGACCGCCGCCCAGGCTGTGGAGAAGGTTCGCCAGCCGAAGAGTGAGCGCGCCAGTCTGCCGCAGCACCTTCCACGTATTGATGAGGTCATCGAACCCGAGAGCACTCTCTGTGCCTGTGGCTGCCACATGCATGCGATTGGCGAGGATGTGTCGGAACGGCTGGATATCATCCCGGCCCAGTTCCGGGTGATCGTCACCCGCCGCCCCCGCTATGCTTGCCGGACGTGTGAGGATGGTATCGTCCAGGCGCCTGCGCCAGGCCGCCTGATCCCAGGGGGCTTACCGACGGAAGCCACAGTGGCCCAGGTTCTGATCTCCAAATACGCCGATCATCTCCCGCTCTATCGCCAGAGCCAGATTTATGCCCGGCAGGGCATCAAGCTCGACCGGTCGACACTCGCTGGCTGGGTCGGGCGGGCAGCGTTTGAGCTCAGGCCCGTGTATGACTGCCTGCTCAATCAGCTCAAGCGATCATCGAAACTCTTCATGGACGAGACGCCGGTGCCCGTCCTGGACCCCGGGCGGCGCAAGACCAAAACCGGCTATCTATGGGCGCTGGCGCGCGACGACCGGCCATGGAATGGCGAGGGTCCACCCGGGGTGGCCTTTCTTATGCACCGGGCAGAAGTGGCCAGCATGGTGAGGATATGCTCTCAGGCTTCAGGGGGACACTGCAAGTGGACGGGTATGCTGGCTATAACCGCCTTGCTAGACGGGCGGAGGCGCCGCTCAACCTCGCCTATTGCTGGGCTCATGCCCGCCGCAAGCTGATGGATGTGGCAAAGAACAATGTTGCCCCGATCGCTGAAGAGGGCCTGAAGCGCATCGCCGTCCTCTACCGAATTGAGGCCGACATCCGGGGCCAGAGTGCTGACGTGCGCCTCGCGGTCAGACAAGAGCGTGCCGCACCGCTGATGGACGCCTTCAAGATATGGCTTGACCAAAGCCAGGCGCGGGTGCTGGGCAAATCCCCGCTCGGACAGGCACTGGGCTATATCACCAAGCACTGGGACGGGCTGAGCCTGTATCTGACAGACGGGCGCGTTGAGATCGATAACAACACCGTCGAACGCACGATCCGGCCAATTGCCCTGAACCGGAAGAATGCCCTCTTCGCCGGTCATGATGTCGGCGCCCAGAACTGGGCTGTCATCGCGTCACTGATTGAGACCTGCAAACTTAATGCCGTCGATCCCCAGGCTTGGCTCACTCAGACATTCTCGGCTATCGTCACCGGCCACAGGCAGGCCGACATCGAAGGTCTGCTGCCCTGGAACAGGAAAGTTGCGACAACAGAGGGTGCCCCATGACATTGTCAGCCAATGAAAAGGCCACTATTACCGCGACATGCCAGACCTTTATCGACACCGTCCTAAAGCTGCGCTTCCTGCCGGTCGTCAATCAGACACCCTTCAATTACCCCGTCGATATCCAGGGGAAATGGCATGGCAGCAAGTATCGCTTCCTGCAACGCTACCGGTCGGGCTTTCCTGAGAACCTCGGTGAGGAGTTCGATGCACCCTTCGTTCGCATCGACTGGATCGGCCAAAACAGGTTCGATGTCCAATGGCATCGCCATACCGGCCAATGGTTCCCTGTCCACCAGGGCTTATCGCTCAAAGCCGCCCTCAAGGCCATTGAAACCAACGAGTTCCTCCACCCGGTGTGAACACAATAGCCCGATTGAGAGCAGCGTCACTGGCTCCCATATAGACGTGGGGGAAAATCACCGCTTAC
>NZ_LRUB01000032.1:7500-311509 GCF_001550065.1 Kordiimonas lipolytica | reverse complement strand
AACCAGTTTGTGGCTTCAGAGATCAATCCTGCTAGCACGAGCAGAATGTGATAACCGCCTTTGGCAGCTTGTTCAAAGAGCCACGCAATGAACTCTTTGTGACAGGTGGTGAGATATTCTGCGGTCACTGTCTTTAGGGGCTGTGTACCGGCGATTTTAGGCGTAGCAGTAGCGTGAGAAGCAGTCATCGGTGCCTCCTTTGGCGGGTCGTGGATAGGGCGGTTAATGAAGGTGGGTGGTGTTGAGCGGGTAGTGAACCTGCTGACAAAGAACCCTGCTCACATCTTGAATGCCTTCCAGGCCATGGCCGAGCATATGATGGAGGGGGCTTTGATCCTGAAAAGCAGGATTGTTCGACTTGAGCCACCGGACGGCTGAAGTGGCTGACGTGCCCATTAGCTTTAGCTGTCGGTTTACATCGATGACGCAGGCAAGGCGAAGATAGGTCTCCTTGCTCAGTTCGGTGAAAACCCGCTGTTGCCACAACTGAAAGATATATGTGTCTTTGAGGCCGGTCAGTGTGAATTGCTCGCTGTCAGACAATGCCCAACCGCGCATGATTGTGAAGGAAAGCTCAATGGTAAGTTTCTGGTGGAAAGGGTCTGCCGGCAATAGTTTGGGGGCTGTTTGTTTTGCATATTTCATCCGGGTCATTTCTTATTCCTTGTCTGTCGTGGCTAGTGGGTGGTTGAGTTCAGCTTTCAATAGTCGCTCGAAAGCTGAGCCGTCTTTTCGGGTAAGGTTGGGGACATAGCGGCTATAGACCTCAAATAGCATTTTGGTGTTGCTGTGGCCCATTTGGCGGGCAATCCATTCGGGATTTTCACCAGCAGCAAGCCAGAGTGTGGCGGCGGTATGGCGTGTTTGGTAGGGGCGGCGCTTTTTTAGGCCCAAGAGATTTAGAATGGGATACCAAATCTTCTTGGTGACATCATTGTGTCTCAGCGGTTGCCCTGCACCATTGCAGAAAACATAGGCCTGCCCTTTGGTGGCCTTCTGCTGCTCAGCCATGGCCTGATAGACAGGCCCGGACATATCGACAGTTCTGTAGGATCCGTCTGTTTTGGTCGGAACAACCTCGCCGTTCACGATGGCTTGTTTTACAAGGATTTGCCGTCTTTCAAGGTCCACCGAGTCCCATGGGAGGCCGTCAATTTCCGCTGTTCGCAACCCGGCAAAAAAGCGGACGGTGTAGTAGGCCCTAAAGTCCTCCCGGATATGATCCAGAATTAGTTTCACTTCTTGTAGAGTGAAGGGCTCAACATCTGACCGAGGTACCTTGATGGGTTTGATGTTTCGATAGGGTGTCTGGAAGCTATATCGGTCCGACGCTTCTGTCAGAATCTGCCGAACTGGGGTCAGGATATGGTTGATGCGTGACGGTGATAATTTCCGACCTTTTAGGCCGTCTTGCCGAACGAGATCGCTCCTGAACGATAGAATGTCTGCCTTGGTAATCGTATCGAGTGGTTTTGCACCAAACGTCGGCAACAGATACTTGTCCATCGTTTGCCTAATGTTAGTGATATAGCTATTTCGCCACTCTGGTTGCTTTTCAAGAAACCATACCTCCGCAAACTCTTCGAAAGTGGGCATGCTTGATCGTGCACATGCTGTACGGTTTTCAATGATCCGGAGCTTTTCTACCTGATTTGAATTTGGAAAATATCTGGCATACTCAAAAGTGCCCAACAGGATCTCTGCTTCAATCCGGGCTGCAATTTCTGTAAGCCGCTTTCGGTTTTGTGGCTTGTCCGGCAGCCGCGTATATTCTTTGCATCTGATCCCTTTGTATCGGAAGTCGATGAAGAGTTTTCCATTTTTGGTATTTACACTTGCCATAGGGCATGTCCCTTACTGAATGCCAGCAAGCAAGGTGCTGATTGAGGGCGCGATGGCCATGTCTTTTTCAATTTTCTCCCAGATGTAGAGAATTTTGCGCCCGCCAAAAGGGCGGATGTAATGAACACCCTCAAAGAGGACACTGTCTTTCAGACAATTCCGAATGGTGCGCGGGTCGTATTTGATACGTTCTGAGAGTTCGTTGGTCGTTAGGTAGGTCATGTTAAGGCTCCGCTGTTGATGTACGCTTCGTTAAATCCAAGTAGACTTAAACATGTTTAATTGTGATTGGTCAATATAAAAATTAAAGCACACTTAAATTTATTCTCGTGGGCTTTGAAAAAGTGTCGTGCTATTTAAATGAGGATGGGAAAGCAGAGAGGCGGAAATGATTCGGATATTGCTCAGGGAGCTGGTGGCGAAAAAGGAAATCGCCGAGAAGCGCAAGATCAAGTTGGATGAGCTTGCTGAAGCAACAGGGATCAGTAAAACCACACTGTCCAAGATGCAGTCAGTGCATGACTACAATGCCAAAACTGAAAATTTGAACCGTTTGTGTGTATACTTCGATTGCAGAATCCAAGATTTGCTGGAGTATATCCCTGATTGATTCGGAGATAAGGGAGGCCTGCGGAGCACTTGCCTTAGAGGCCGTAGTCCCCACGTGGTCCCTTTATGGTCCCCAAGGGCGGGTTGAACCTAGGGTGCGCGCGTTCACAAAAAGCAAAAAGCCTTTCGTATCCATTTGGAAACAAAAGGCTTTTTGATTGGTGCCCAGAAGAGGACTCGAACCTCCACGTCCATACGGACACTAGCACCTGAAGCTAGCGCGTCTACCAATTCCGCCATCTGGGCACGGATCAATTGGTCGGCGGGATTTAGCGCGGCTGAGGGGGTGCTGTCAAGCATCCTGTTCCAAAAAAATCACAAAATTTGCGGGCGGGTCCATCCGGCGCATGGGGCCGCTGCGTATAGAGACCGGTTGCGGGCGAATTGCGACCGGCGCCCAAAGGGTTTACACTCATCCCACCAGGGTAAAGTTTCTTTTTGATGAAAGGACTTAGGCGATGAAAGATCGGCTTGTTACCGTCTTTGGCGGGTCTGGTTTTATCGGCAGATATATTGTGGAACGGCTGGCGCGCGAAGGCGCGCGGGTGCGCGTGGCCGTGCGCCGCCCCAATGAGGCGCTGTTCCTCAAGCCGCTGGGGGAGTTGGGCCAGATACAGCTGATGGCCGCGAATCTGAAGAATGAGGCCTCTGTCAGGCGGGCGATCCGCGGCGCGGACGCGGTGATCAATCTGGTAGGTATTCTTTATAACAGTGGCGGGCAGACGTTTGAGGCGCTGCAGGCGGAAGGCGCGGGGCTTGTGGCCCGTGTGGCGTCAGAGGAAGGCGTCAAACATATGGTGCATATGTCGGCGCTGGGGGCCACGCACGCATCCGATAGCCGCTATGCCCGCACCAAGGCCATGGGCGAAGACGCGGTGCTGTCGGCCTTCCCGAAAGCAACGGTCCTGCGGCCCAGCGTTGTGATCGGGCCGGAAGACGGCTTCTATAACCGCTTCGCCAAACTGGTGAAGATGTTCCCCATTCTGCCCATTCCGGGCGCGGACACCAAGTTCCAGCCCGTTTATGTGGACGATGTGGCGGCGGCGGCGGTGATGGCGAGCCGTGGCGGTGACGCGTTTGAGGGCAAGACGTTCGAGCTTGGCGGCCCGCAAGCAATGAGCCTTCGCGCCCTTCTACAGGACATGATGGACCGCATCGGCACCCACCGGCCAATCATCCGCGTGCCGTGGGGCCTGGCGATGCTGCAGGCCACCTTTATGCAGATGCTGCCGAACCCGCCGCTGACGCGCGATCAGGTGACGCTCCTCAGGTCAGACAATATCGTGTCGGAAGGGGCGGAAGGGTTCGAGGCCTTCGGTATTACACCAACCGGGATCGCGGGCGTGCTGCCGCGCTACAGCCAGCAATATAAGCCGAAGGGGCAGTTCAGGGCGTCCTAGATGGTGCCTGTCCCGATAAGAGCAAACAGCCCGACGCCCAGAAGCACGCGGTAAACCACAAAGATGGTCATATTGGCGCGCTCCAGCCATTTCATCAGGAAATGGATCGCAGCAAGGGCTGCAAGGCACGCCAGCCCGGCGCTGATGGCGGCATCGACCCAGATCACCGGATCGCCGCTGTCGGCCACATCCTTGCCCAAGAGCACGCCGGCGCCCAATATTGTCGGGATCGACAGCAGCATGGAAAAACGCGCCGCTTCCTGCCGGCCAAAGCCCAGATAGCGCGCCGCCGTCATGGTGATGCCGGCGCGGCTGGTGCCGGGGATCAGCGACAGAACCTGCGCGAAACCGATGATCAGCGCGGGCTTTACGGCCATGCGGTCCAGCATCTTCTCGGTCGCGCCTTTTTTGTCGGCAACATACAGCAAGAGGCCGAACACGATCGAGGTGGTAGCGATAACGGCCGCGCCGCGCATCAGGTCAGCAAGGCCAGATACTTTCACCGCGAAGCCGAAGATGACCGCCGGGATGGTGGCGATCACCAGCGCCCAGAAAAGCTTCGCATAGATGGTGTCCGCGACCGCGCGGCGGGCAGGCGCGATGCCAACTGCGCCAAGTGCCGCCAGGAACAGGCCTTTGGTGTCCTCACGGAAATACAGGAGCACGGCGACAAGCGTGCCCACATGCACCGACACATCCATCATCAGCCCCTGATCCGGCCAGCCGGTGAGCGCGGGCACAAGGATCAGATGACCACTTGAGCTGATGGGCAGGAATTCGGTGATGCCCTGGACAATGGCCAGAACGAAAATATGCAGCGCGGTCAAAAGAATGTCCTCCCCTAAGCCGGCATTCAGCGCGCCGACCAATTTGTTGATTCCTTATATCAGCGCCCTATCCGGGATGCGACATTCTATATGATACCAATGTGGTACTAAAATAAGCGACCATCACCGAAAAAGACTCGATATTTTCAATGGGTTTAGCTATAATAGGTCAGCTTTTATGTCCTATTATGCATTTTTTACTCGAAATTTGAGATTTTTGAACATATAATGCGCACAAGCAGATTCGCAGACACTATTATTACGCGACAATCCAGAGGCTCTGCCGACGACCCTGAATGAAGGACCGCCGAAGCCTCCCTTTGTCTCCAAGTGTCTGAAGATTCGAGATAAACCGTGACCAGAAGAAGGGTGACTTATGGCCGACGATCTTTTGAAATTTGTTTCGATCGACCAGAAAATGCCGGAAAAGCGCAAAGCGGAAGAACGCGTCGGCGATTTCGACGAAGTTTACGCGCGCTATAATATTGAAGGCGCAGAAGAACAGGCCAGCCGCTGCAGCCAGTGCGGTGTGCCCTTCTGTCATATTCACTGCCCGCTCGGGAATAATATTCCAGACTGGTTGCGCCTGACGGCTGAAAACCGGCTGGAGGAAGCGTACGAGATGGCGGCTTCCACCAACAATATGCCGGAAATCTGCGGCCGCATCTGCCCACAGGACCGCCTGTGCGAAGGCAACTGTGTGATCGAGAAGGATTTCAAATCCGTCACCATCGGCAGCGTAGAGAAATTCATCACGGACAATGCCTGGGAGCAGGGCTGGATCAAGCCGATCACCCCGCGCGTGGAGCTGAAGGAAAGCGTTGGCATCATCGGCGCGGGCCCGGCGGGCCTTGCGGCGGCTGAAGAACTTCGGAAAGCGGGTTTTCAGGTTCATATCTATGACCGGCATGACCGCGCTGGCGGCCTGCTGATATACGGCATCCCCGGCTTCAAGCTTGAAAAGGATGTGGTGGAGCGCCGTACGGGCCGGCTGGAGCAATCCGGCATCACGTTCCATCTGGATTTCGAGGTGGGTGACGAGGCGGGCCTGAGCGAGCTCAGGGAAAAGCATGATGCGCTTCTGATCGCCACTGGTGTTTACCGCGCGCGCGGCCTGAAGGTGCCGGGTGTGGGTCTTGGCAACATCCGCGAGGCGCTGGATTACCTGACAGCCTCCAACAAGGTGGGCATGGGCGATGATGTGCCGGAATATAATGACGGCAGCCTGAATGCGACCGGCAAGAATGTAGTTGTGATCGGTGGTGGCGACACCGCGATGGACTGCGTGCGCACGGCCGTGCGCCAGGGCGCCAAATCTGTGAAATGTGTCTATCGCCGCGACCGGGAAAACATGCCCGGTTCTGTGCGCGAAGTGCAGAACGCGGAGGAAGAAGGCGTTGAATTTGTCTGGCTCGCGGGGCCGGAGGCCTTCACGGGCGACGATGTTGTCGAAGGTGTCCGCGTTTACGAGATGCGCCTGGGCGCACCGGACGCCACGGGCCGCCAGGCGCCGGAACCGGTGCCGAATTCATCCTATACGCTTGATTGCGACCTGGCCATTCTGGCGCTGGGGTTTGAGCCCGAAGACCTGCCGGCCATGTTTGGCGCGCCTGAGCTTCGGGTGACGCGTTGGGGCACGGTAACGGTGGACCACCAAAGCATGATGACCAACCTGGACGGCGTGTTCGCCGCAGGCGACATCGTGCGCGGGGCATCGCTTGTTGTGTGGGCCATCCGCGACGGCCGCGACGCCGCCGACAGCATCAAGAAGTATCTCAAAGAAAAAGCGCGCCAGGTAGCGTAACGCGAGGGAGTATTATCAATGCAACAGTTTAACGAGCACGTCCCTGGCCCAATCGGTCTTTACGACCCGGTTGATGAGCATTCCTCCTGCGGCGTTGGCCTTATTGCGGCGCTGGACGGCAAGCCGAAGCGCGAAGTGGTATTGCGCGGCATTGAGGCCCTGAAGGCCATCTGGCACCGGGGTGCTGTGGACGCTGACGGCAAAACCGGCGACGGCGCGGGCATCCACGTGGAAATCCCGCAGGAATTCTTCAAGGAACATGTGCGCGCCACGGGCCATAAACCGTCTGAGGGCAAGCTGGCTGTGGGCATGGTGTTCCTGCCGCGGGTTGATCTTTCTGCCCAGGAAACCTGCCGCACGATTGTTGAGAAGGAAATCCTCGCGCTTGGCTATGCCATCTATGGCTGGCGCCAGGTGCCTGTGGATATCGATGTGATCGGCGAGAAGGCCGAGGCCACGCGCCCGGAGATCGAGCAGATCATGATCGAGAACACCAAGGGCGCGAGCGAAGAGGACTTTGAGCGCGAGCTTTATGTCTGCCGTCGCCGAATCGAAGCCGCTGTGATCAAGGCGCAGGTCGGGGATTTCTATATCTGTTCGCTGTCCTGCCGGTCGGTGATCTACAAGGGCCTGTTCCTCGCCGAGCAGCTTTCCACCTTCTATCCGGATCTTTTGGACGAGAAGTTTATCTCAAGTTTCGCGCTTTATCACCAGCGCTACAGCACCAACACATTCCCGCAGTGGTGGCTGGCCCAGCCGTTCCGCATGCTGGCCCACAACGGTGAGATCAACACCATTCGCGGCAACGTGAACTGGATGCGCAGCCACCAGATCCGGATGGCCTCCATCGCGTTCGGTGAGCATTCCGAAGATATCAAGCCTGTGGTGCCAAAGGGCGCATCCGACAGCGCAGCGCTTGACGCGGTGTTTGAGGTGATGGTGCGCGCGGGCCGTGACGCGCCGATGGTGAAAACCCTTCTGGTCCCTGAAGCCTGGACCAACAAACCAAGCATGCCGGACGCGCACCGCGCCATGTATGCCTATACCAACTCTGTGATGGAGCCGTGGGACGGCCCGGCCGCGCTTGCTGCCACTGATGGCCGCTGGGTTATCGCAGGGCTGGACCGGAACGGCCTGCGCCCCATGCGCTTCACGGTGACGAACGACGGCTATCTGATCGTGGGGTCGGAAACCGGCATGGTGGTTGTGGATGAAGAAGACGTGCTGGAAAAAGGCCGCCTTGGCCCGGGTCAGATGATCGCGCTCGACCTCAAGGAAGGCCGCTTCTATCACGACCGTGAAATCAAGGACAAGATGGCCGCAAGCCAGCCGTTTGAGGACTGGGTTGAGGATATCCGCAAGATTGACGAACTGCCCGGCTTCCGTGGCCCGGAAGAGCCGGAGTTTACGGGTGAAGAGCTTCGGCGTCGCCAGATTGTGGCGGGCTTGAGCCATGAAGACCTTGAGCTGATTTTGCAGCCGCAGGTGATGACCGCCAAGGAAGCCATTGGCTCCATGGGCGACGACACGCCGCTGGCTGTGCTGTCCTCGAAATACCGCAACCTCAGCCATTATTTCCGGCAGAATTTCAGCCAGGTAACCAACCCGCCGATCGACAGCCTGCGCGAACACCGGGTGATGACGCTGAAAACCCGTTTCGGCAACTTCAACAACGTGCTTGATGCCGGTCATACGCAGGCGGGTGCCATCGTGCTCGACAGCCCTGTGATTTCGAACCGAGAATGGAAAACGCTGATCAGTCATTTCGGTGACGAAGCGCAGGTGATCGACTGTACGTTCGATGCCCGCGGTGGCGACGGCGCGCTTCGGGAAGCACTGGACCGTATCCGGCGCGAGGCGGAGGACGCCGTACGCGAAGGCCGGGGCCACCTGTTCCTGACGGACGAGGCCATCAGCGCAGACCGTGCGCCGGTGCCGATGATCCTGGCGGCGGGCGGCCTGCATACACACCTTATCAATGAAGGCCTGCGCACCTTCACCAGCCTGAATGTGCGTTCCTCCGAATGTCTGGACCCACACTATTTCGCTGTGTTGATCGGCGCGGGGGCGACCACGGTGAACGCTTACCTCACGCAGGATGCGATCGCAGACCGGCACGCCAAGGGCCTGTTTGGCGACATGGACCTCAACGACGCCATCTGGCGCGCGTCTGAGGCCATCGACCAGGGACTCCTGAAGATCATGTCCAAGATGGGCATTTCGGTGATCTCAAGTTACCGGGGCGGCAACAATTTCGAGGCGCTTGGCCTCTCGCGGTCGCTGGTGGCGGAGTTCTTCCCGGGCATGCCGACGAAAATCTCAGGCATCGGCCTTTCGGGTATCCAGCACAAGGTGCTTGAGCAGCACGCCAAGGCATTTGATGAGGAAGGCGCGAGCCTGCCCATCGGCGGCATTTACCGGTACCGCCGCGGCGGTGAGGTGCATGCCCATGACGGCCAGCTGATTCACTTGCTGCAAACGGCAGTCACACAGGATAATTACGCAAAATATCTGACCTATTCACGAGGGCTGCATAACCTGCCGCCGGTGAACCTGCGGGACCTGATGGACTTCCGCCGGGCGGATGAGGCCCTGCCGCTGGATGAGGTCGAATCGATCACCCAGATCAGGAAGCGTTTCATCACGCCGGGCATGAGCCTGGGGGCGCTTTCAAAAGAAGCGCATGAAACGCTGGCGATTGCCATGAACCGCATTGGCGCCAAGTCCGTCTCGGGCGAGGGTGGCGAAGACAAGGAACGCTATACGCCGTATGAAAACGGCGACAATGCCAACAGCCCGATCAAGCAGGTGGCCTCCGGTCGCTTTGGGGTGACGGCTGAATATCTGAACGCCTGTGAAGAACTTGAGATCAAGGTGGCCCAGGGCGCCAAGCCGGGTGAAGGTGGCCAGCTGCCGGGCTTTAAGGTGACGGAAATGATCGCACGCCTCAGGCACTCCACGCCTGGTGTGACGCTGATCTCGCCGCCGCCGCACCATGACATCTATTCGATCGAGGATCTGGCGCAGCTGATTTACGACCTGAAGCAGATCAACCCGCGGGCACGGGTGTGTGTGAAGCTGGTGTCTTCTGCCGGTATCGGCACCATCGCCGCCGGTGTTGCGAAAGCGCACGCCGACGTGATCCTGGTGTCCGGCCATTCGGGCGGCACGGGCGCAAGCCCGCAGACCAGCATCAAATATGCCGGAACGCCGTGGGAGATTGGTCTTGCAGAGGTCAATCAGGTGCTCACCCTCAATGGGCTTCGTCACCGGGTGCAACTGCGGACCGATGGCGGTATCCGCACGGGGCGCGACGTGGTGATCGCCGCAATGCTGGGCGCTGAGGAATACGGCGTGGGCACGGCAAGCCTTGTGGCCATGGGCTGCATCATGGTGCGCCAGTGCCACTCGAACACATGCCCGGTGGGCATCTGTACGCAGGACGAAGACCTTCGCAAGAAGTTCGACGGCACGGCCGACAAGGTGGTGAACCTGTTCAGCTTCATCGCTGAAGAAGTGCGCGAAATCCTGGCTGAGCTCGGGGTCCAGAAGCTCGATGACATCATTGGCCGCACGGACCTGCTGCATCAGGTCAGTCGCGGCGCGGACCATCTGGATGATCTGGACCTCAACCCACTTCTGGTGCAAGTCGGCGGCCGTAACCGCCGCGCTGTTTGCACGCTTGAAGGCCGCAACGAAGTGCCGGACACGCTGGACGCCCAGATGCTGGAGGACGCCAAGGCAGTCTTCAGTAAAGGCGAGAAGATGCAGCTGACATACTCGGTGCAGAACACGCTTCGCGGCATTGGCACGCGCTTCTCATCAGAGATCACGCGGACCTTCGGCATGACCGGCCTGAAGCCTGACCATGTGACCGTGCGGCTGCGCGGCTCTGCCGGTCAGTCGCTCGGCGCTTTTGCGGTGCAGGGCTTGAAGCTTGAAGTGGCGGGTGACGCCAACGACTATGTCGGCAAGGGCCTTTCGGGTGGCACCATTGTGGTGCGGCCATCGAACCGGGCGTCGTTCAACTCAAACGACAACACCATCATTGGCAACACCGTGCTGTATGGTGCCACGGCGGGCAAGCTGTTTGCGGCCGGCCAGGCGGGCGAGCGTTTCGCGGTCCGGAACTCGGGCGCGACAGTGGTGGTTGAAGGCTGTGGTGCCAACGGCTGCGAATATATGACCGGCGGCACAGCGGTGATCCTTGGCGGGGTTGGTGACAACTTCGGCGCGGGTATGACCGGCGGCATGGCCTTCGTTCTCGACGCTGAAGGCACGTTCGAAGAACATGTGAACGAGGAAACGGTGCTTTATAATCGCCTGTCTTCCGCGCACTGGGAAGCTGTCCTGAAGGCCCTCGTTGAGGAGCATGTAGCGGAAACCCACTCTCGCTGGGGCGCGACGGTGCTTTCAAACTGGGAAGCCAAGCGGGGCAAATTTTGGCAGGTTGTGCCGAAGGAAATGGTGAACCGGCTGGAGTATCCGATAAGCGACGAAGCCGAAGAGGAAGCCTTGACGGCATAAAGCGGCCTGTCAAACAACAGCCTTAATTGAAAGAGACCATAACCCCTGGGGAGCATTTGCCTTCCCGGGGGTTTTTCACGTGTGCCAGCGTTTTCCGGATTGGCGCGGCGCTACGCATCGGCTAATAAGGGGCTGTTATGCCAATACTTTATCATCACTGGCTTAGTCCTTCCGCGCGGTTTGTACGCGCGCTTCTGGTGGAGAAGCGCGTGGTTTTTGAGTTGCGCCTTGAAAAGGAGTGGGAGCGCCGCCCGGCTTTCCTTGCCCTTAACCCTGCAGGCGAGGTGCCTGTGCTGGTGATGGACGACGGGCACGCCTATTCCGGCACCATGGCCATCGCCGAATATCTTGAGGAAGTGATCCCGGAGCCGCCGATGCTGATCGGCGACGCGGAAGACCGCTATGAAATCCGCCGCCTTACGGGCTGGTTCCATAATAAGTTGGGTACGGAAGTGACGCGCCATACGGTCTCGGAAAAGCTGTTCAAGCGGTTCCTTAGGATGGGCGAGCCGGATTCGGAAGCCATCCGCTGTGCGGCCCATAACCTGAAGGTGCACCTAAAATATATCTCTTACCTGTCGGAGCGCCGCCACTATCTGGCGGGGCCGCAGTTCACCATGGCAGATGCAGCGGCTGCCGCGCACATTTCGGTGGTCGACTATTTCGGCGACATCAACTGGGAAGACTGGCCGCAGGTCAAGGAATGGTATGTGCGGGTCAAGTCCCGCCGGTCTGTGCGCGCGCTTCTTGAAGACCGCATCACCGGGCTGAAGCCGCCGGCGCACTATTGCGAACTGGATTTCTAAGGTGTCGGGGGGTCCGAAATCCGGCCCCGGCGACATTCGGGGCGCGCTTGAAGAAAAAGCACGCGAGCTGGGCTTCGACGCCTTCGGCATCACACGCGCGGAAACCAGCGACAAGGTGGTAGAGGGGCTTCGGGCGTTCGTGGCGCAGGACCGCCACGGCACCATGGCCTGGATGAAAGAGCGCCTGCATCACCGCGAAAGCCCCACGAACCTGTGGCCCGAGGCGAAAAGCGCCATCATGCTGGGCGTTAACTATGGCCCGAAGGCAGACCCGCGCCTGCTGCTTGAGGAAAAGGGCTTCGGCAATATCTCCGTCTATGCGCGCGGCAAGGATTATCACGACATCATCAAGAAACGCCTGAAGGCGCTGGCGCGCTGGATGGTGGAGACCTGGGGCTGCGAACTGAAGGTATTCGTGGACACCGCGCCCGTGCCGGAAAAGCCGCTGTCTGCCGCCGCAGGCCTTGGCTGGCAAGGCAAGCACACCAATATGGTCAGCCCCGATTTTGGCAGCTGGCTTTTCCTGGGCGCCATCTATACCACCCTGGACTTGCCCACAGACGAACCGCACCGGGACCAGTGCGGCAGTTGCCGGGCCTGCCTTGATGCCTGCCCGACAGACGCCTTCCCCGCGCCCTATCAGATCGACGCCCGGCGCTGTATCAGCTACCTGACGATCGAACACAAGGACCCGATTCCGGAAGAGTTCCGCAAGGCGCTTGGCAACCGCATCTATGGCTGTGATGATTGCCTGGCCGCCTGCCCCTGGAACAAGTTCGCGCAGGTCTCGGCGGAGGCCGCCTTCCACGCGCGGGTGGAACTGGGCGCCCCGGCACTTGAAGACCTGGCCGAACTGGACGACGCTACTTTCCGCGAAGTGTTTTCCGGCAGCCCGATCAAACGCATTGGCCGTGACCGGTTTGTCCGCAATGTGCTTTATGCCATCGGCAATTCGGGCGACGAAAGCCACTTGCCACGTGTGACCAAGCTTTGCGAGGATGAAAGCGCCGTGGTGCGTGATGCAGCCAAATGGGCGCAAGCGCAACTAAAAGAAGTGGGGGATTTGGAATGAAAAGGTTTTTACCCATAGGGTTTGTGCTGCTTGCTGTGGCCGTCGGTGCGTGGTTCTTCTCGCGCGTACCCGCCAAGCCCTCCATCACGGTGGTTGCTGAAATCGTCAAGCTTGAGGACGTGCCCGGCGGCAACGGCTATCGCCTGATCACGGTACGGTTCGCAGACGGGCAGGAACGCACCATTGAAACGCTCGCCCCCTTCTTTTTCAAGCCGGGCTACAAGGCCAAGGTTGGCATTTTTGAGCGCACCCTGTTCCCGGATGTTTATGACATTGTCAGCGACAGTGTCGATTAATTGAGCTTCATCACCGCGGTGGGGCTAACCACAGTGCCTTCCTTGACCATGCCGCCCGGCCCGAACTTGGGCCACTGGCTTGAGGCGATGAAATAGAAGCCGTCTGGGGTGCCGACCCCAAGGGTGGGTTCGTCAAAATCAGGCAGGGCCTGTGCCTTCACCACGACATTTTGAACAGACCTGCCATCCTCAGTGATTGTCAGCGCCAGAATGCGGTGCGGGTTGACCCCGTTCTGGATGGCAATCAGCCTATCGCCACCGCGTGCCAGCCCGTCAATGCCGTGCAGGCTGGCGTCCGTCGGGACGCCGAGCAGGCTCACATCGCCGCTCTTCCGGTCCAGATGCCACAGGCCGCGGCCATAGTCCGCCATGATCAGCTGGCCGTCAGCGGTTTCCGCGATCCCTTGTGGGCTCATGAAACCATCATGGGCGAACAGCGGGAACAGCGTATCGCCCGTGATCTGATAGACCTTCCCGCCTTTGGCGTCCGTGGCGAAAATGCTGCCATCCTTGGTCACGGTGATATCCGCCAGCTGTTGGTCTTCCGTGCCGCCCGGCAGCGTCCAGACATCCTGAATGTCTCCGGTTGCCGGATCGATGCGGGCGATGCCGGTCTGGCCTTCGCCTTCAGTATAGCCGGGGGTCTGCTCGATGTGGGCGAAGGTGGCGTAAAGGCTGCCGTCATGGAAGGTCATGCCGAAGAAGCTGCCAAACTCATGCTGTTTGGCGTCGACGATCTTTTTCGGGCCAGTGGCGTCCATGCGGATGATTTCGCCCGACACCACGGTGCCGAAATAGAAGCGCCCGTGGGCGTCCTGTGCGATGCCTTCCACCAACCGGTGGTTTTCCGGCAGCATGAGTTTTACTTGGGCGCTACCTGCCACCGCCATGTTGGCATCAAACAGGCGGTCCAGCTCATCGCCGCGCACTTCACCCAGCGCGTTCCTGAGCGCGAGGCGGATATCGGCCCCCGGCGCGACACCCAGCGCCGCATACTGATTGGCGGCCTTCCAGGCCTTGTCTGTATCGCCCGTTTCCGCCGCCAGATAGGCCACATATCCCACAAGCAGGGGGTGATTGGGTCGGTGCCTGAGGGCTTCTTCGATGTGCGTCAGAGCGGTCTGGTGGTCGCCTTCGCGGAAGGCTGCGACACCCTTGTTGCGTTCTGCCTGGCTCGCCTGATAGGCAGCCTCGGTTTCAAAGAAAAGGTCCGCCGCGGTGGCGGAGTTCGCCAGCACGACGGCAAAAATGAAAATGCCCAGGATGTGTTTCATGGAACGCATCCTAGGCACAATTCTGTCAATCCGCCAAGCCTGTCTTTGGATCAGCGCCCCAGATCAGGCCCTCAGATCAAGCACGACGCTTCAGGGTATCGAAGCCGCCACCGCTTTTCTTCGGGCGGGCCGATTTCGCCATTGGCTTACCGCTGCGGGCTGGCTTGCCCTTCGTGGGCTTGCCCTGGTCGGACTTGCCTTTTGCGGGCCTGCTTTTACCTGGTTTGCCAGAAGCTTTGCCTGCAGCGCTCTGGCCTTTGCGGTGCTTGCTCTGCTTGTGAAGCGGCGTCCGGTCTTTGCGGTCTTTCCGCTTCTTTCCGCTGGCTTCTGCGCGGTCTGTGCGCGGGCCACCCGGGCGCGGACGTACTTTGGCCTTGCCTTTCTTGGGGTTGGGCTGCTGTGGGAACGGGTGATCGTGATCGATCTCGATCCGCATCTTGATCAGGCGCTCAATGGCCTGCAGCAGGTTGAATTCACCTTTTGAACAGAAAGTATAGGCTTCGCCGCTTTTGCCGCCGCGGGCGGTGCGGCCGATGCGGTGGACATAGCTTTCAGCTTCGATCGGCACATCGATGTTGAACACATGGTCGATGTCCTTGACGTCGATACCGCGTGCCGCCACGTCGGTCGCCACGAGGAAATCGATCTTGTCGCTCCGGAAAGAGCGGATGATGCGTTCGCGCTGGCGCTGCTGCTTGTCGCCGTGGATGGCGTCAACCAGATAGCCCTTCTCGAGCATGATTTCCGCCAACTCGTCGGCTTCTTTTTTGGTGCGCACGAAGATAAGGGCTTTGGAAACGCGCTTTTCTTCGATCATGTGGAACAGCAGCTCATGTTTGTCGTGCCGCGCCACGAACATTACCTTGTGGATCAGGTTGTCGGCAACGGTAGCTTCCGGCGTGATCTCAACATGCTCCGGGTTTTTCAGAAGCGTGGACGCCAGATCCTTGATCTTGTCATTGAGGGTCGCGGAGAACATCACGCTCTGGTGCTCACGCCGGATGTTGGCGGAGATTTTTGTCACGTCGTCAACAAAGCCCATGTCCAGCATGCGGTCAGCTTCATCCAGCACGAAATACTCAACTTCATCCAGATAGATATTTCCCTGCTTCATATGGTCCAAGAGGCGGCCCGGCGTTGCCACAAGGATATCCACGCCGCGGCGCAGGATATGGGTTTGCGTGCGGTAGGGGGCGCCGCCAAAGATGGTGCAGTTCCTCAGCTTGGTGTTGCGCGAGAAGGTCTTCACCGCATCGGTGATCTGGATCGCCAGCTCGCGGGTTGGCGCAAGGATCAGAGCACGCGGCATGCCTGATTTCGGCCGTTCCTCGTGATTGAGCAGCCGTTCGATCATTGGCAGCACGAAGGCGCCTGTCTTGCCGCTGCCCGTCTGGGCAAGGCCCACGACATCGCGACCGTCCAGAAGGAACGGGATGGTACGGGCTTGAATTTTGGTGGCGGTCTTGAAGCCTTCGGACTCGAGCGCATCCATTACAGGCACGCTCAGACCAAGCGCGGTGAAGTCAGTCATTCAGTTTTCCTAACACGGTTAAGGCAGGCCATGGGCGCTGCTGCATTCATTTCGAATGAACGCCTTTTCCTCAACCGGGCAGGGGCCGTATCGGCCTTGTCACTGACTGGGTTTGTGCGACTGTCGCACGGAAACTTCGTTCAATCATCTGCCCAAAACAGTCGGGCATTCTCACGCTTTCATTGCGCGCTGCAGGCCCCTTGGGTCAAGCAGGTTGGCGCGCTCTATGACGGTTTTCGGCCGCAAAGTCAAGAAATTGCTTTTGTTGCGACCGCCCAGGCAGTGGCGGTTCAGCGGGCGCTGGCGGCTGTTGTGGAGGCCTGTCCAATGGCCATGGAGGCTGCCCCAACGATCGGGCCGTGACCATAATCATCCTGCAGCAGGATCGCCACATGGTCTGCACCGGCCTTGAGGCCATCCGCCGGGTCAAGCATCACCGTTTTGGCGTCACCTTTCCAGTCCATCAGGATGTCGGACGTCCGCACAACATTGGTATAATGCAGGGACCGGCCCTGATTTTCGCCGTCGCCGATCTGCACCGTCGCGTCACTGAGGAACCAGACCACGCGGACGGATACCATGTCGCCGACATTGGCGGCAGGAAGCGTCAGCTCGACCTTGCCATCGGCAGTTTCCGCGAGCGCCGGTGTGATCACCGGGCGTTCGATCGCACGGGCTTTATCAATAGACGCACGGACCTTTTCAGGTTTGGAACCCACACACTGCACCCGGCCATCAAGGATCATCTGCGGCGTGAAAACACCGCCGCGACCCAGGCGCTTATTGTAGGCGGCCTGCCGCATGCTGTTGTGCGGATGGGCGAATGTGTCTTCCCAGCCAAGTCGGTCCCAATAATCCACAGCCCAGGAAAGCGTCAGGATGCCGGGGCGGCCACGCAGGCTTCTGAGCGCCGCGTCAGCGGGCGGGCAGGATGAACAGCCCTGGCTTGTAAAGAGCTCGATCACCGTCAGGCGCGGCGCTTTCGCGTCATCCGCCGAGGCGCTGAAGCCCGTTGCAAACAGGGCAAGGAGTATTAACCACTTTCTCATAAATCCAGTCTATCGTCAGAGAATGTCAACTGCCAATCACCAGTGTGTGAGCATTCCTTATCATGGCGGGTATGCCCAGTCGACACTGTAATCGGAGTAGGATTATCGAAGGTGCTACAGGTGGAACATAGCGCAAGGCCAAAGGTTATCCGGCACAAATGGGGGCGAGCCTGTTTCATGGAAATGAACGAGGATCTCTCATCGCTGGAAGGCTTCGAGGGCATTGTCGACCTCTATCGGTCGAAATCCACCGACCCACGCATTCCGCCTTTCAAGGCGGATTTTCATTTTCAGGAGCTGGCGGGCTGGCATGCCTTTTTCAACCTGATGCATTTCCCTGGCGCTCCGGAAGACGGGGAGATACGCATCCTGGGCGAGGAATACCGCAGGCTGTTCAGCGGTGTCTTGTGGCAGGGCATGCATTTGTCCGAGGTTGACCATCCCAAGCTTGTGAACCTCAGCAGCTATTGCGCGAGGCTTATTCGCACGCCGTGCATCGGCCGGTTCGTCGGCTTTCTGCCCCATAATGGCAGGGAACATATCGCTGCCGACATTCTGGACCTTCCGGCGCGCGACGAGCATGGCAATGTGACCTATCTACTTTCCTTCATCAGGGTGCTGACACCTGACGATGACGGAGACTTTGCTGCCCACTAAAAGGGCCTTCCCACAAAAAAGGGCCGCAGTACGGCCCTTTCCGAGTAAATACGCTATCTGAAAGCCTATGCCGCCAGGCGCCTGAGCACATAATGCAGGATGCCGCCGTGCTTGTAGTAGTCCACCTCGTCTTCGGTATCGATGCGGCAAAGGGCAGTGATCTCTTTTGTTGTGCCGTCAGCATAATGGATGGTGACAGCCACGTCCTGGCGGGGCTCAATCGTGCCCTCAATGCCCGTGACGTCGAACACTTCGGTGCCTACAAGCCCCAGGCTTTCGCGGCCATCTCCTTCCTTGAACTGGAGTGGCAGCACGCCCATGCCCACAAGGTTGGACCTGTGAATGCGCTCAAAGCTCTCCACCAGCACCGCTTTGACGCCGAGAAGGTTGGTGCCCTTGGCGGCCCAGTCGCGGCTTGAGCCAGTGCCATATTCCTTGCCGCCGATAACCACAAGCGGTGTGCTGTCTTCCTGGTATTTCATCGATGCATCAAAGATGCTCATCAGCTCGCCCGATGGCTGGTGTGTGGTCCAGCCGCCTTCGGTGCCCGGCGCCATCAGGTTCTTCAACCGGATGTTGGCGAAGGTGCCGCGCATCATCACTTCATGGTTGCCGCGGCGGGAGCCATATGAGTTGAAGTCTGCCTTGGCTACACCCTTCGACTGCAGATATTGGCCTGCCGGGCTGTCGGCCTTGATGGCGCCGGCGGGTGAGATATGGTCGGTCGTGATGCTGTCCCCCAGAAGCGCAAGCGGTCGTGCGCCGATGATGTTTAAGGTGGCGGCTACCTGCTGGCTCATGCCCAGGAAATAGGGGGGGTGCTGGATGTAGGTGGATTTGCTGTTCCACTCATAGGTCTTGCCTTCAGACACAGGAACCGCCTGCCATTCGGGCGTGCCCAGGAACACATTGGCGTAGCGTTCGATGAACATCTCACGCGTCAGCGCCTTCTCGATCTCGGCCTGGACTTCCGCATTCGTGGGCCACAGGTCCTTGAGGTACACATCCCTGCCGTCTTCGGTCTGGGCGATGGGGTCAGTGGCCACATTGATCTTCATCGATCCCGCGATGGCATAGGCGACCACCAGCGGCGGCGAAGCCAGATAGTTGGCCCTGATGTCCTGGCTGACCCGGCCTTCAAAGTTCCGGTTACCCGACAGGACGCTGACGCACACCATATTGTTTTCGTTGATGGTCCTCGAGATGGCGGGCTCCAGCGGGCCGGAGTTGCCGATACAGGTGGTGCAGCCATAGCCCACAAGGTTGAAGCCAAGGGCGTCCAGATGTTCGGTCAGGCCTGCCTTGTCCAGATAGTCCGTCACCACCTGGCTGCCGGGCGCAAAGGAGGTCTTGACCCAGGGCTTGCGCTTGAGGCCAAGCGCATTGGCTTTCTTGGCAACAAGGCCGGCTGCTACCAATACATCGGGGTTCGATGTGTTGGTGCAGCTGGTGATGGCCGCGATACAGACATCGCCCTGATTGAGCGCAAAGTCTTCGCCGTCGACGATATAGTCGGTATCGTCGCCTTTCTTGCCGAACCCTTCGAGCACGCCTTCAAATGCCTCTGCGGCAACATCAAGCTCAACCCGGTCCTGCGGGCGCTTTGGCCCCGCGAGCGACGGTTTGACGGTAGAGATATCCAGCTCAAGCGTGTCGGTGAACAGTGGCTCCGGGCTTGATGCATCCCGCCACATGCCCTGCTCCTTGGCGTAAGCTTCAACAAGGGCAACGGTCTCATCGTCGCGGCCTGTGAAGGTCATATAGTCAAGCGTACGCCGGGAAATGGGGAAGAAGCCGCATGTGGCGCCATATTCGGGAGCCATGTTGGCGATGGTTGCCTGGTCTGCGAGCGTCAGTTCATCAAGGCCGTCACCGAAGAATTCAACGAATTTGCCCACAACGCCCTTTTCGCGCAGCATTTGAACCACGGTCAGCACCAGGTCGGTTGCGGTGATGCCTTCATTGAGCTTGCCGGTCAGCTTGAAGCCGACAACTTCGGGGATCAGCATGGAGACCGGCTGGCCCAGCATGGCAGCTTCGGCTTCAATGCCGCCGACGCCCCAGCCCAGAACCGCAAGGCCGTTCACCATGGTGGTGTGGCTGTCGGTGCCGACGCAGGTGTCCGGGTAGGCCACCGTGCGGCCGCCTTCATCTGAGGTCCATACCGCTTTGGCGATATATTCAAGGTTCACCTGGTGGCAGATGCCGGTGCCGGGCGGCACGGCGTTGAAATTGTTGAGCGAGTTCTGGCCCCATTTGAGGAACTCATACCGTTCGGCGTTCCGCGCCATCTCCAGGTCAACATTCTGCTTGAAGGCCTGCGGTGTGCCGAATTTGTCCACCATCACCGAGTGGTCGATCACCAGGTCGCACTGCGCCAGCGGGTTGATCTTCTCCGGGTCGCCGCCCATCTCGGCCATCGCATCGCGCATGGCGGCCAGGTCAACAACTGCGGGCACGCCCGTGAAGTCCTGCATCAGAACGCGGGCCGGGCGGTAGGCGATTTCATGGTCTGACCGGCGCTCTTTCTGCCAGTCTGCCAGTGCCTGGATATCGTTGGCGGTCACGCTTGTGCCGTCCTCGTACCGCAGCAGGTTTTCAAGGAGAACCTTCAGCGTGTAGGGCAGCCTGGAGACGTCCCCGATTGTGGCTTCAGCAGCCCTCAGGCTGTAATAATCATACTCTTTGCTACCAACCGTAAGGGTGCGGCGAGTCTGGAGTGTGTCCTTGCTAACGGATGTCATGAGATAAAGGCCTCCACTTAAAGAGTTTCAAATAGGTCGATTTCGCGTACGGGAAAGCGCAAAAAATGGCCGAAAACATACGCTTTTCGCGCCGAACCATCTTGCAACCCAACGCTTGTTGAAATAGTATGCGCGCCGGCCCGCTTTTCCCTTGCTCGGCAGCCATCCCTGCCGCCCGGGTTTCAAGCTTCTTCTAACACTTTTATGTCAGGATAGTCATGGGTTTGTACGCTGAATATTTGAATGAGATCGAAACTCGAAAATCACAGGGACTGAATCCGAAGCCCATCGATGATGGCGCGCTTGTGAAAGAGCTCATTGCCCAGATCATGGATCAAGGCAATGAACACCGGAAAGATTCACTCCATTTCTTCATCTATAACACCCTGCCGGGCACCACCAGCGCGGCTGGCGTGAAAGCCATGTTCCTCAAGGACATCATCCTCGGGACGGCTGCTGTTGAAGAAATCACCCCAGACTTCGCCTTCGAGCTTCTGTCGCACATGAAGGGTGGCCCGTCTGTTGAGGTTCTGCTCGATCTTGCGCTCGGTGACGATGCGGCGATCGCGGCCCAGGCGGCGGACGTCCTGAAGTCGCAGGTATTCCTGTATGAGGCGGATACTGACCGCTTGGCAGCTGCCTACCAGGCCGGCAACGCAGTGGCGAAAGAGCTTCTGGAAAGCTATGCCAAGGCTGAATTCTTCACCAAGCTTCCGGACATCGAAGAAGAGATCAAGGTTGTCACTTACATTGCCGCTGAAGGCGATGTGTCGACTGACCTTCTCTCTCCTGGTAACCAGGCGCACTCCCGCTCGGACCGTGAGCTGCACGGTAAATGCATGATCTCGGAGAAGGCACAGGCTGACATTCAGGCGCTGCAGAAACAGCACCCTGATGCGCGCGTGATGCTGGTGGCGGAAAAGGGCACCATGGGCGTGGGTTCATCCCGGATGTCCGGCGTGAACAACGTGGCGCTCTGGACCGGCAAGCAGGCCAGCCCATATGTTCCGTTTGTGAACTTTGCCCCCATCGTTGGCGGTACCAACGGTATTTCGCCAATCTTCCTGACAACAGTTGGCGTGACGGGCGGTATCGGCCTTGATCTCAAGAACTGGGTCAAGAAGCTGGACGCAGACGGCAAACCGGTTCTGGATGCAAACGGCGATCCGGTGCTGGAGCAGGTCTATTCTGTCGATAACGGCACGGTGCTGACGATCAACACCAAAACCAAGAAGCTCTATAGCGAAACCGGCGAAGAGCTTGTTGATATCTCTTCTGCACTGACAGACCCGAAGGTTGAATTCATCAAGGCCGGTGGTTCTTACGCTGTTGTGTTCGGCAAGAAGCTGCAAACATTCGCAGCCGAAACGCTGGGTGTTGAGGCACCTGCAGTTTATGCGACCTCCAAGGAAGTATCGCATGAAGGCCAGGGCCTGACGGCTGTTGAGAAAATCTTCAACCGCAACGCTGTTGGTTCCACACCGGGCAAGGTGCTGCATGCCGGTTCCGACGTTCGCGTGAAAGTGAACATCGTTGGCTCGCAGGACACCACAGGCCTGATGACCTCCCAGGAACTGGAGGCGATGGCCGCGACTGTGATCTCGCCAACCGTGGATGGGGCTTACCAGTCAGGCTGTCACACCGCGTCTGTGTGGGACAAGAAGGCACAGGCCAATATCCCGAAGCTGATGAGCTTCATGAACAAGTTTGGCCTGATTACCGCGCGCGATCCGAAGGGTGTTTATGCGCCCATGACCGACGTAATCCACAAGGTCCTCAATGACATCACGGTGGACGACTGGTCTGTGATTATCGGCGGCGACAGCCACACCCGCATGTCCAAAGGCGTGGCTTTTGGTGCCGACAGTGGCACCGTGGCGCTTGCGCTCGCAACCGGTGAAGCCACCATGCCGATCCCGGAATCAGTGAAAGTGACCTTCAAGGGCACGCTCAAGAACCACATGGACTTCCGCGATGTGGTGCACGCGACCCAGGCGCAGATGCTGAAGCAATTTGGCGACAACGTGTTCCAGGGCCGTGTGATCGAAGTGCATATCGGCACCCTGTTGGCTGACCAGGCCTTCACCTTCACCGACTGGACGGCGGAGATGAAAGCCAAGGCGTCCATCTGTATCTCTGAAGACGAGACGCTGATCCAGTCGCTTGAGATCGCGAAAAGCCGTATCCAGATCATGATCGACAAGGGCATGGACAATGCGGCCCAGACCCTTCAGGGCCTGATCGATATCGCCAACAAGCGGATCGCCGAGATCAAATCCGGCGAGCGTCCTGCGCTCCGCCCAGACGATAACGCGAAATATTTCGCGGAGTTCGTTGTGGACCTGGACCAAATCGTTGAACCAATGATCGCTGACCCTGATGTGAATAACGCAGACGTATCCAAGCGCTATACGCACGACACGATCCGCCCTGTTTCCTTCTATGGCGGCGAAAAGAAAGTCGATCTCGGCTTCGTTGGCTCCTGTATGGTGCACAAGGGCGACATGAAAATCGTGGCCCAGATGCTCAAGAATATCGAGAAGCAGAACGGCACGGTGGAGTTCAAGGCACCGCTGGTGATCGCGCCGCCAACCTACAACATCGTTGACGAGTTGAAGGCTGAGGGCGACTGGGAAGTCCTGCAGAAATATGCAGGCTTCGAGTTCAACGACGACGCGCCAAAGAACACGGCTCGCACCAAGTATGACAACACGCTCTATCTTGAGCGCCCGGGTTGTAACCTCTGCATGGGCAACCAGGAAAAGGCGGAGAAGGGCGACACCGTGATGGCAACATCCACGCGCCTGTTCCAGGGCCGTGTTGTGGAAGACAGCGACGAGAAGAAGGGCGAAAGCCTGCTCGCGTCCACCCCTGTTGTGGTGCTTTCCACCATTCTTGGCCGCACGCCAAAGATCGAAGAGTATGAAGCCGCGGTTGAGGGCATCAACCTCACCCACTTCGCACCGCCGCTTGGTAAACCACCGGTGACGCATCAGCTCTAAGATATCGGGCAGTCCCTTGATTGCCTGACATCAAAAATTAGCCGGCAGCGTGTCTCCAAATGCGCTGCCGGTTTTCATTCCGGCGTTACCAAATCACCTCATTTTTTTCATCTGTCTGCCTTAATTGGACGCGAGACTGATCGCGTCATAATTAAGGAAAAGACCCATGGCGGATATGGCAGGCACAGATTTTTTGATGGCGCTCCTTCTTCTGGCGACAACTTTTGGGGGGCTGGTGTTTTCCCGCCACCATGCCAAGCGTTACTTTATGAGCACCAAGGGGCCAAAGCCCTATTGATGGCATTTTAGCCGTGGGTCTGGTAGCATTACCGCAAAATGCGATCATGACGCTCAGGGGAATTCAATGAAACTCGGCGGACGCTTTCAGGCAGGACTGGCGCTGTTGCTGAGCTCCCTGACGGCTACCGCATCCGACGATCAACCTATCACAATCACCTTTTATGATTTTCCGCCCAAGATGCTGATGCAGGACGGTAAGATGTCCGGCATACGGTTTGACGAGATGAACCGCATCGCCGATGAGGCGGGGCTCAGTGTTACTTGGGTTGAAACCACGTTGAAGACGGAAGCCGACCTTTTGAATGCCGGTCTCAGGAAGTTTTGCGCGACGGGCAGGGCATACAATAGCGAAAGAGCGAGGCTGTGGACCTATGTGCCCTATGCGCTGGACCTGCTGCCAAGGCATGTTCTGGTGGCAAGCCGCGTGTCAGCCGCGAAGGTCGTGCAACATGGCTCGGTGAAGACGATGCTGTCTGACAGCAATCTTCGGGGTGTTTTTGTTAAAGAGTTCATCTACGGCCCGAATGTTGATCCGTATCTGGACAGTGCAAAGGCCGAAGTCTCTTATCGGCCGCAACAAATTGAACAGGCGCTGGATATGGTGCGGATGAAGCGGGCGGACTTTACCCTTGTGCCCATCCATATCTGGGATGCTTTTCGGAGCAAGTTTGACCAGCCCCTCGACCTCATTGCCATTGACGGTCTGGGCACGATTGAAGAACAGAATCTCTATGTCGTCTGCAGCCGAAGCGTTGCCCCTGAAATCGTGAATGCACTATCGGGCGCGATGCGGCGACTGGGGTATAAGCCGGTAACGCTGCCGCCGGTGCAGTAGGATGGTCAGATGCGTTATATGGTGATTGAAAAATTCAAAAACGGGGCCGGGCCGGTCTATGAGCGCTTTCATGCGAAGGGCCGCATGATGCCCCTGGGGCTTGAGTATATCGACAGCTGGCTCGCGGAAGACCGCCTGGTCTGCTACCAACTGATGGAAACGAAGGACCCGGATCTGTTCAAGGCCTGGACAGACAAGTGGGGCGACCTGGTCGACTTCGAAATCATCCCTTTGGCGGCAGAGCGCAGGCCCTAACGCAGTTTTGGCAGCAGGCTTTCCAGCGTGCCCGTCTCCTTCAACTCCGCAAGCCGACCATTGATATGGCCAACCAGTTCTGCAACATCTCCGCCGGACCAGCACATCATGCTTTCTTCAAGCTCCAGCAGGGTGAAGCTGGCGTCATAGGCAAAGAGCGCATGAGTTTTATCCTGCAGCAGGGCCACGTCGTTATCATAGGCGAACACATGGTTCACGCGCCCGTCGCTCAAGAGGCCAAGCGCTTCCTCGGCTGTACCGACCTTAACGAAATCGCTTGCCTTCAGCGCGTCTGAATGGAAGCGCAGGTCGAAAAACAGAACCTGGTCCACAGCGATTTTCTGGCCCTGAAGGTCTGTAAAGCTACGCGCAGGTGCTTCATTGCCGCGCGTGAAGGCATGAACCTCCAGCACATTGAAGGGCGCTGAAATATGCAGGCTGGACCAGTCAGTGGGTGAGATGGCCGTGTCGCGCGGCCTCGCATGCCCCGGCGCGCTGACGCCGCCGAAGATGCATTGATATTCGCGGCGAAGCCACAGGCGCGGCCCGCGGTACCCCGGCAGGATGGTGACAGTGTTGGCGACCGGCGCGTCCTCGAGGAGCGCATCAAGCAGCTGCTTGTAGGGCAGTGCTTTCCCGGGTTCAATCAGTCCCGGCATTTCCTGAACCACAATGGAAATGGGCTCACCCGCGCGGGCGGGTGCCGCCAGGGCCAGAAGCCCCGCCGAAAGCCCAACAAGCCCGAAAAGTATGTGATGCCTGACCCCCAAAAGCCGCCAATCCTTAATCTGTGTCCGGTACATCCGCCTGGATCGACAGCGCGTGAATTTGCTCTTTCAGCTCATCCGCCAGTGCATGCATGACCATGCGTTGGCGCGTAACCCGGTTCTTGCCTTCAAAGGCTTTTGATTTGATCACTACGCGGAAATGGCTTTCGCCGCCGTCGCGGTATCCTGCGTGCCCGCGGTGGCCTTCTGACTCGTCAATCACCTCAAGATGCGTGGGTGAAAGGCTGTCATTCAGTTTTTTTACAATTGTTTCGGTGACTTTGCCCATAAACGCCTTATTTTCTCTACACAAAAGGTTGAAGAATTTTCGCCCGATCCCGGTGGTTTTCGGTTGACCCAAAGGGCCTGAGACCCCACTGGTAATGCAAATGCTCATTCTTTAGAATGGCTTTCAAGAGTTTATAAGACAAGAGGATGTCTCGTATGAGTGCCGCGACTGCTGAGAAATTGCCCAATCTGACCCTTCCGGAAAAAAAGGTTTCTGTGCGGGAGACGTTCGGGCTTGATCTCGATATGGAAGTGCCTGCGTTCGAGGAACGGAACGAGCATGTGCCTGATATCGATGAAGCCTATGTGTTCGATCACGACACTACGCTGGCCGTTCTTGCAGGCTTCGCCCACAACCGCCGGGTGATGATCCAGGGCTATCACGGCACGGGTAAATCCACTCATATCGAACAGGTCGCGGCGCGCCTTAATTGGCCGACGATCCGCGTAAACCTGGACAGCCACATCAGCCGGATCGACCTGGTGGGCAAGGATGCCATCGTGCTTCGGGACGGCAAGCAGGTCACCGAATTCCAGGAAGGCATCCTGCCGTGGGCGCTGCAAAGCCCGACTGCGATCGTGTTCGATGAATATGATGCCGGTCGCCCGGACGTGATGTTCGTGATCCAGCGGGTGCTGGAAGTGGAAGGCAAGCTGACGCTTCTGGACCAGAACCGCGTGATCCGCCCGCATCCGGCCTTCCGTATTTTCGCCACGGCTAACACCGTGGGCCTTGGCGACACCACAGGTCTTTATCACGGCACGCAGCAGATCAACCAGGGCCAGATGGACCGCTGGAATATTGTGGCGACCCTCAATTACCTGCCGCATGACACGGAAACGGAAATCATTCTGGCCAAGGAGCCAGCCTACAACACGCCTGAGGGCCAGGAGATCATCTCCAACATGGTGCGCGTGGCGGACCTTTCCCGCGCAGGCTTCATGGCGGGTGATATCTCCACCGTTATGAGCCCGCGAACGGTCCTGACCTGGGCGCAGAATGCGGCGATCCTGGGCGGCGACATTGCCTTTGCCTTCCGTGTCAGCTTCCTCAACAAGTGTGATGAAGCCGAGCGTCCGATCGTGGCCGAATATTACCAGCGCTCGTTCGGGCAGGACCTGAAGGAAAGTGCGTCCAATCTTGTGATGGGTGGTGCGTCCTGAGCACCGCCGGAGTAGCTTCTCATGGCAGACGGTAGCCAGTCAGCAAAAGAGACGTTCGAGCATGCGCTCGCGGCCGTGACGCGCGCGATTGCGGAAGACCGTAATCTTGAGGTCAAGTTCACGGCTGACGTGCCGGGGATTGTCGCTGGCGAAGCCCGCGTGCCCTACCTGCCGCATGTGGTGCGGGCGAAAGACGTGGCTGAAGTGCGCGGCCTTGCCGACTCGCTCGCGCTCCGTCACCGCTATCATGACACCAAGCTGCACAGCAAGCTGGCCCCGGGCGGTGCGCTGGCCCGCGCCATTTTCGATTCGGTCGAAAGCGCGCGGGTGGAGGCCATCGGTGCCAGGCAGATGCCCGGTATGAAGGCCAACCTGGCAGCCCTTGCGGAAAAGAAAGCGGTTGAAACCGGGCTCGCGCGCCCAACCGACGATGAAAGTTCGCGGCTGGCCGACGTGCTGGGCCTTCTGGTACGCGAACGGCTCACGGGTGCCACGCCACCGGAAAGCGCCCAGGTTGCGGTTGAAAGCCAGCGCAAATGGCTTGAAGAATCGGTCGGCCATCTTCTGGACCAGCTTGAAACCAAGGTTGAAGACCAGAAGGGCGCTTCAGTGCTGACCCGCACCATCATCGCCGAGCTGATCGGCAATAATGAGGGCGAGAAATCAGACGACGACCAAGAGGATGAACCGTCTGATGACGCTGAGGACGGCATGCCCGATACCCCAGACGGCGAGCCAGGCGAAGACCAGGATGGCGACGCAGACGGCGCCGAAGGGTCTGATGAGCAGGAAGGCGAAACCGCGGAAGATGAGCAGTCCTCCGAAGCCGCGATGGACGAAGTGGACGACAGCGAAGCTGAGGCCGGAGAAGGCAAGCAGGAAGGCACCATTCCGTGGCGGCCGAACCGCCCGCTCGACAATCTGCCGAACACGCCATTTTATAATATCTTCACGGAAGAGTTCGACGAGGTCATCAAGGCTGAAGAGCTGTGTGACACCGAGGAGCTGGAGCGGCTGAGGAAGTATCTCGACCAGCAGATGGCGCACCTGTCGGGCGCGGTGTCGAAGCTGGCGAACCGCTTGCAGCGCCGGCTTCTTGCGCAGCAGCGCCGTCATTGGCAGTTTGACCTTGAAGAAGGCATCCTGGATAGCGGCCGTCTGGCGCGCGTGGTCTCGAACCCCACCAAGCCGCTCTCATACAAGCTTGAAAGCGATACTGAGTTCAAAGACACGGTGGTGACGCTTCTTCTGGATAACTCCGGTTCCATGCGTGGGCGGCCGATATCCATTGCGGCAATTTCCGCCGATATCCTGTCGCGCACGCTGGAACGCTGCGGTGTTCGCGTGGAAATCCTCGGCTTCACCACCAAGGCCTGGAAGGGCGGCCAGAGCCGCGAGAAATGGCTGCAGGCCGGCAGGCCCAAGAACCCGGGTCGTTTGAATGACCTCCGGCACATTATCTATAAAACGGCCGATGCGCCCTGGCGCCGGTCGCGCCGGAACCTGGGGCTGATGATGCGCGAAGGGCTCCTCAAGGAAAATATCGACGGCGAAGCGCTCATGTGGGCGCACAATCGCATGATGGCGCGCACGGAAGAACGCCGCATCCTGATGGTGATCTCTGATGGCGCGCCGGTGGATGACAGCACGCTTTCCGTCAATTCAGGCACGTATCTTGAGAATCACCTACGCCAGGTGATTACCTGGATCGAGGACCGCTCGCCTGTGGAGCTGATCGCCATCGGTATCGGCCATGATGTCACACGATACTATAAGCGCGCGGTTACCATCCTGGATGCCGAGCAGCTTGGCGGCGCCATGACGGAACAGCTGGCGGCACTTTTTGAAGAAACGCCACCCAAACCGAAACTGATCAGGTAGCGCCCGTGAAACAGCATCGTTCCAATATCCTGCTGGCTCTGGTCCTTGTGGTCGCGGGGTTGGCATTTGTCTTTAAAAGCCAGTTGCTTGCGCCAGACCTGGGGGAGGCGCTGGCGGCACCTGCTGGGATCGAGCTGCGGGCTACGCCGGTACCGCTGAATGAAGCCGACCCGGGACAAAAGCGTGTTGGTGCCCTCACGTACGTTGCGGGCTGGGCCCTGACGTCACCGCATGACCGCTTTGGCGGTTTGTCCGGCCTGACGATCTCGGAGGATGGTAAACTGGTTGCCATCAGCGACCAGGGCGATTGGTTCATCGCCGGTTTCAATCCAGCGACCAGTGAGCCCGTCACGGATGCCGAGCTGGTGCCCTTTGATCTCAATATACCCGAAGACAGCAAGAAGAAGTTTGATGCCGAAGGATTGGTTCGTGCGGGCGACGGCTTCCTGGTTTCGTTCGAACAGCGCCACAGGCTGGAAATGGCGAGGCCGGGCGGCATTCCCACGCCATGGGCACCCGCAGCCATTATGGATTTCGCCGGTATTACTGAAAACGGCGGCATGGAAGCCATCAGCTGGACTCAGGATGGCCGCCTGCTGGCATTCGCTGAACGCGGTGTGGATGTGAATGGTCTGTCGCGCGTGTGGCTGGTGGGTGAAGATGGTGTCGATCTGCTCTCTTTCAAGCGCCCGAAGAATTTTGCCCCCACAGATGCGGCCTTGCTTCCGAACGGGGATATCCTGCTGCTGACACGCTTCTACTCGGTTGTCGACGGTGTGGCGATCAAGCTGCTGCGCATTTCGGCAGAAGATATTCGCCCCGGCGCCACGCTTGTGGGGACGGAACTTGCGCACCTATCCCCGCCGCTGACGGTGGACAATCTGGAAGGCCTTGATGTGGGTGTGGCCCCTGATGGCACGACGCTCGTCTATATGCTGTCCGACGACAATTTCAGCTCAAGCCAGCGAACGCTTCTGTTGATGTTTGCCCTTGAAGGCTGAACACTCATAATGAAAAAGCGCCGCAGCATCTCAGCCGCAGCGCTTCATGAAACTTGTGCTTTACCAAAAGGTCTTATGCAGCAGCTTGTTTCTTCTTGATTTCCTTCTTCAGCTTCAGCGCCTTCGCAGACAGGTCTGCGTCGCGAGCCTTGAGGAGGAAGTTGTCCAGACCGTTGTTGTGTTCAACGGAGCGCAGAGCGTGCGTGGAAATACGCAGGCTAACGGAGCGACCCAGAACGTCGGACAGGAGAGTTGCTTTAGTCAGGTTCGGCAGGAAGCGACGACGAGTTTTGTTATGTGCGTGAGACACATTGTTACCAGTCATTACTTTTTTGCCGGTCAGTTCACATACGCGCGACATGATCTTTATCCTTGTTTTTCTATCGGTTTTTCAATGCCTTAGGCATAACCGACGAATCTTTATGACCAAATATCGCTAAGACCGTTTCGGCATTAGCTCGCGGGGTATTAAGCGATTCGCACTGGGGGGTCAAGCCTTAATGGCTGTTTTCTGCGGTTGCCGTGCTGTAGTGATGCGCGTCGGCATCGTTGAAACAGACCATCCGTACATCTGAAAGGCTGGTGCTGGGGTGCTCATCAAGCCAGCCTTGTATGGCGTTCGCAGCCACGCGGGCAGCTTTGTCAATTGGATAACCGAAGATGCCGGTGCTGATGGCGGGAAAAGCGATGGATATGAGCTTGTGCCTGTCCGCAAGGTCGAGGCTGTGGCGGTAACAACTGGCGAGCAAATCGGCCTCGCCCTGATCGCCGCCGTGCCAGACGGGGCCGACTGTGTGGATAACATGGTGGGCTTGCAGGCCGTGGCCACCGGTGATTTTGGCGTGGCCAGTCTCACAGTGTCCGATAGCCTGGCATTCCGCCGCAAGGCCCGGCCCAGCCGCCTGGTGGATGGCGCCACACACCCCGCCGCCCGGTGCCAGTGCCTCATTCGCGGCGTTGACGATGGCGTCCACCTCCAGCTTGGTGATGTCGCCCACAACCACGCGGATCATGATGGCAGGGTCAGGCTTGGGCGGTTCTTGGCGAAATTCAGGTTGCGTTCCAGGAGCCAGCCAAGGCCGATCAGTTGGTCTTCCCGAAGCATATTGCCCCACAGCGTGATGGTGTGCGGCACAGTTCTTGGCTTGCCGGCTTTTATCTCCTGGCCCGCGAGCGGCATGGTGGGTCGCTCTGTCATGCCGACAGGCAGGGTCAGGCTGGGATGGCCGGTATAGTTGGTGGTAATCAGCATGTCGCCCGCGAAATTCGGGCAGACAATGATATCCACTTGCCGGTATTTTTCGGCCATCATTTCCATCACCTGGCGGCGAAAGCGGGTCAGTTGCAGATATTCGACAGCCGAGTGGAAGCGGGCCGCGCGGAACGTGCTGGGCCAGGCGCGGGCCTCCTGCCAGCTGAGCTCATCGTCGCGGCCTGTCAGCGTCAGATCCTCAAACGCTGCGGCAGCCTCCACCTCAAGCGTTCCAAGAAGCGAGCTATAGGGCAGCTTCGGCAGTGAAATCTGGACCAGTTCATAGCCAAGTTCCTTGATCTGGTCGAGCACCATGCGGTCCAGGTCTGTTGCATCCTCGCCGAACCAGGCGGGGTCATAGCCAACGCGCAGCGTTTCCGCCACGGCTTCCCGGCCAACATAGCGGAAGCCCCAGTCGTAGGAGCTCGGGTCATCTTTGTGGCCACCATTGATGGTGCCCAGCACCAGCGCGGTGTCCTCGACGCCCCGGCAGATCGGCCCGATTTTGTCCAGGCTCCAGCACAGCGCCATGGCGCCGGTGCGCGCGACGCGTCCGAAGGTGGGCCTGAGGCCGGTGGTGCCGCAGCGCGCGGACGGTGACACGATTGACCCCAGGGTTTCCGTGCCGATGGCGAACGAACACAGGGCCGCCGCCACTGCAGACGCCGATCCGGCGCTTGAGCCCGATGAGCCTTCGGCCATGTTCCAGGGGTTTCTGGTGATGCCGCCAAACCATTTGTCGCCGTACGCCAGCGCGCCAAGCGTTGTTTTGCCCAGGAGGATGGCGCCAGCCTCTTCAAGCCGCTTTGTTACAACCGCATCTGTCAGGGCCACCCGGTCCTTGTGGGTGGCGGCCCCCCAGGTGGTGCGCACACCGGCGGTATCCAGAAGGTCCTTCAGCGCATAGGGGATACCATGCAGCGGCCCCTTGTAGCGCCCCGACCGAATATCGATATCGGCCCGGTAGGCGGCTTCGCGTGCACTGTCCGTGAGGAGTGTGACAAAGCATTCAAGCTTGCCCGCATGCGCCTGAATGCGCCCAAGGTAAATGTCCGTCAGGCGGCTGGATGTCAGCTGCCCGGTTTTCAGCCAATGGCTTTGTGCCGCCAGTGGAGCGAAGGCGATGTCGTCCGCGCTTGCGGGTATCGGCCCGAAATCAACCGAACCCAGTTCCACGCGGTTTTCCTGTATCAGGTATTTTTCGCCCGGCAGACGGGGGTCGAACACCAAGGCCGGTGCGTCGTCATTATCCAGCGGCACCTTGGCGCGGCGGGCGCGCACCCGGTCGATCATATTCTCAAGCTTGTCAAAAAGTAGCGCGCGCTCTTCGGGCGTATATTGAACGGCCAAAACCCGTTCTGCACCTGCCAGGTCCTGCGGGCGCGGCAATGGGGGTTCGCCGGATTGGGGCGCTGGGGTGTCCTGACCAAGCGCTGCCCCGGCCACGGCAATGCCGCCAAGCGCGGAGGCGCCTTTCAGAATCTGGCGTCTGTTCAGTTTTTTATCCTGGCTCATTCGCTTGCACTTTTTTCTGCACACATGCCCCACAGGGGCTATGGCTGAATTTCCATATTCATTTCAACAGACTAACGCGCACAGTATGAAGGTTCAATTAATGGGTAAAATGCAACCTTATTATTCCGTTGTGCCTATCGGCGCGGTTCTTTAAAACTCGGCCCATTCCATTGTTCCAACAGGCGTAGTTTATGGCTGGCATCATCAAAGCAGTACTTGGCCCCACCAACACGGGCAAGACCCATTATGCGGTGGACCGGATGATGGGCTATGCCTCCGGCCTGATGGGCTTCCCGCTCAGGCTTTTGGCGCGCGAGGTCTATGACCGTGTGGTGGCGATCAAGGGCAAAAATCAGGTCGCGCTGTTGACGGGCGAAGAGCGCATTGTGCCCGAGGGCGCGCGCTATTTCCTTTGCACAGCTGAGGCCATGCCCCGAATGGCCGCCACCGATTTCATCGCGATTGACGAAATCCAGATGGCCGCAGACCCACAGCGCGGCCATATTTTTACTGAACATCTGCTGCACAGCCGCGGGCGTCACGAAACGCTGCTTCTGGGTGCGGAGACCATGCGCCCGCTCATCAGGAAGCTGATCCCCGAAGCCGAGATCATTACCCGCCCGCGCTTTTCAGAGCTGAAGCATATCCGGCCAGCCAAGATGCGCGCCCTGCCGCGCAGGAGCGCCATTGTCGGGTTTTCCTCATCTGACGTTTACGGCATGGCAGAGCTGATCCGCCGGCAGAAGGGCGGCGCCGCCATCGTGATGGGCGCGCTTTCGCCCCGCACGCGGAACGCCCAGGTGGAAATGTATGCCTCCGGCGAAGTGGACCACCTTGTGGCCACCGACGCCATCGGCATGGGGCTTAACCTTGATATCGGGCATGTGTCCTTCGCGGGGCTCAGTAAATTCGATGGCCGCACCTTCCGTGACCTGACAGCTGCTGAGGCCGCGCAGATCGCCGGTCGCGCCGGCCGCTATAAGAAGGACGGGACGTTCTCGACACTCGGGGGTGGGGGTGAACCCATGGATCCGATGATGATCGCCCAGATCGAAGAGCATGAGTTCGAGCCCGTCAAACGGCTTTACTGGCGGAATCACCGGCTTGATTTTTCGACGATTCCCCGGCTTGTGCGCTCGCTGGAGGCGCCTGTCAGTACCGAAGGCCTGCACCGGGTCAGGGACACGGTTGACCTGATGGCGCTGAAGAAGCTGGGCGCCGACGATGAGATATCAAGGCTTGCCACGACCAAGGAATCTGTCGAAAGGCTTTGGAATGTTTGCCAAATTCCTGATTTCCGCAAGCTGAGCGTGGAAGATCATACTTCACTTTTGCGCAAAATATACGTCGACCTGATGGGGCCGGCCGGTACCATCCCGCATGACTGGATTGCCCGGCAGGTCAAGCGGCTTGACAATACAAGCGGCGACATAGATACCTTGGCCGGTCGAATTGCCAGTATCCGTATATGGACATACGTTTCCCACCGGAAAGGCTGGCTTCGGGATGCGGCCCATTGGGCCCATGTAACGCGCAGTGTGGAAGACCGCTTGTCGGACGCGCTGCATGAAAAGTTAACACAGCGATTTGTGGATCGCCGCACGGCGGTCCTCATGCGCTCGCTTAGGCACAGGGATACGCTTAGCGTGAGCATTGATAACGAGACGAACCAGGTTTCTGTCGAAGGACATGAAATCGGCGAACTGAACGGTTTTTCCTTCCGCGTGGAGGCCTCTGCCGCCCCGGACGAACAAAAGACACTGAAGGCTGCAGCGGAAACCGCCCTGCAGGCAGAGCTGACCCGCCGGGCGAAACTGTTCGCCAATGTGGGCTATAAAACGCTCTCCTTCGATTTTTCCGAAGGCCTGGCAAACCCGAAAATCATGTGGGAAGGCGCGCCGATCGCGACCGTTCACGACAGCGGCGCCCTGTTTGGCCCGCGCGTGAAGCTGGTTGCTTCAAGCCTTCTGCAGGGTGAAAACGCCGACCTGGTTGTTGAAAAGACCCAGGAATGGCTGGACACGCGGATCGCTGAAAAGCTTGAGCCGCTTATCAAGCTGGCGCAGGAACTGAACGGCGAGACCGAGGCCCCTGAAGGTGCGGCGCCGCTCTCGGGCCTGGCGCGCGGCGTGGCCTACCGCCTTCTTGAAAACTACGGCGTGATGAAACGCACGGAAGTGGACGGCGACCTTCGCCAGCTGGACCAGGAAGCGCGCAAGGGCCTGCGCCGGTTCGGTATCCGCATTGGTGCGTCCTCGCTTTACATTCCACTTGTCTTGAAGCCACACGCCATCGAGCTCCGCCTGATGATGTGGGCGATGGCAGGCAAGCTGAACGGCCTGCCGGGCCTGCCGACACCGGGCATGGTGTGGGTGGAAACGGAAGCCACGGCCCCGAACACTTTCTATGAACTCGCGGGCTTTACCGTTGTGGGCAAGAAAGCCGTTCGTATGGACATGCTCGAGCGTCTCGCAGACGCCGTGCGGCCGCTGGGCCAGGGCGGCGACTGGTTCGAAGTAACGCCAGAGATCATGGGCCTTGTGGGCCTGTCTGGCGAAGACTTCGCCGAAGTGATGGCGGCTGCGGGCTACAAGCACGAAGTGCGTCAGGTGCCGGCGCCATCCAAAGAAGAAGCAGCGAAGGAAGAAGCCGCGCCAGAAGCTGCTGCTGAAGCAACGCCAGAGGCAGCGCCGGAAGCTGAGAAGGCTGAAGAGGCGACGGCTGAAGCGCCTGCGGAAGATGCCAAGGCTGAGGAAGCCCCCGCAGAAGAAACCAAAACCGAAGAGGCTCCAGCCGAGGCTGCAGCACCAGAGGCTGAAGCAGCCGCTGAAGGCGATGCCGAACTGGTTGAGCGTTATTTCTTCGCCTGGGCACCAAAGCGCAAGGCACGTCCACAAGGCGGCCGCCCACAGGGTGAACGCAAGGGTGGTGGCAAGCCACAGGGTAAAGGCGGCGATCGTCGGGGTAAAGGTAAGGGTGGCAAGCCATCCGGTCCACGCACCCACACGGCGCGTCCACCGAAGCGCGAAAAGAAAGCCGATCCGGATTCGCCTTTCGCAGCCCTCGCGGGCCTCAAGGAATCCCTTGAGAAAAAGAAATAAGCACGCTTTGGTCGTCATTGTTATGGCAGCATGCGCTCTGTAACTACCATCGTCACTCGCCGGCTTGACCGGCGAGTCCATGGATTCGCCAATCAAGTTGGCGAATGACGAAACTGTGGAGCATTCTGAATGACTGAAACGGGCGATAAAATCCGGCTGGACCTCTGGCTCTGGTACGCCCGTTTCTTCAAAACCCGCTCGCTCGCCAGCAAGGTCTGCAAGGCGCATAAGGTGCGCGTCAACGGCGAGCATTCAAAGAAAGCCTCAACCACTATTACGCCCGGGGATGTGCTGACCTTCCCGCAAGGCCCGCACGTGCGCGTGGTGAAGGTATTGGCCTGTGGTGAGCGCCGCGGGCCAGCCACGGAAGCCCAGGCGCTTTATGAAGACCTGTCGCCCATTGAAGAACAGGTGAAGGCCAAACGCGAGGAAGCCAAAACCGCCCCCGCGCTCCGCGAAGCAGGCTCCGGCCGCCCCACCAAGGCCGAACGCCGCGCCATCGACAAGCTGATGGACCGTTAGGCCGCCTTATTCATAAAGTACTACGTTTTCGTGAAACCAGCGAAGGCCACAGCTCATCTCCTGCGACGAGAGGCTGATGGTTGTTTTGTTGACTGTTCCCTTGCGAGGTCCCATCTCGCGCACAAATATAAAACTCCCAGGCGCGGTGCCTTCATACACTCCTTCGCCGATTTCACGGGATAGCTGAGACTTAAAGTTCCCCAGGAAGGCAAAGGGGTTATAGGTGCCGTCAATGGAAATTCCTGAGCATTCGGCTATTGTGAGACGAAGATTCGATGAATCTATGCCGTGAGTGATCTCAATGCCCGTGACTGGGTGATTAATGTGTATAAATGTCCCGCCAAACTTGATGCCACTATCGGCATAGACTTGGCTGTAGGTGTCTTCCTCCGACCAATCACATGCGGACAAGCAAAGGCATAACAAAAATGCTGCTGTGAATGAACGAAGGTTTCGATTCATGAGTGCCCCCATCTTTTAAGAATGTTAATGTTACATCATAACATTAACATGTCCAGTCATACGTTTGGACCGCTAGGCAAGCCAAACATTCGCGTGAGTTAAGAATCGCTTGCACATAAAGGCGTTGCGAGGGGGGATTGTTTTGGGCATAAAGCGAACTAATGATTATATCGCACAGCCGCCTTCCAGCCCGGCTGAATGCGAACAGGCACAGTTAAGGAGACACTCATGACGTATATTGTCACTGAGGCATGTATCAAATGTAAATATATGGACTGCGTTGAGGTTTGCCCGGTGGATTGTTTCTACGAGGGCGAGAACTTCCTCGTGATCAATCCGAACGAGTGTATCGACTGCGGCGTGTGTGAGCCTGAGTGCCCGGCCGAAGCCATCCTGCCTGATACCGAAGACGGGCTCGAGGAATGGCTCGAGATCAACACCAAATATTCCGAGGAATGGCCGAACATCACGGTCAAGGGCGAAACGCCTGCTGACGCGGATGACTGGAAAGGCAAGGAAGGCAAGAAAGAGCTTCTGTCGACCAATCCAGGCAAGGGCGACTGATTTTTCGCCTGATTTATTGCTTTTGCAGCAATGATTCCTGAGGGGCTCGGCCATATCGGCGGGGCCCTTTTTCGTGTAAAATCGTCTAAAATCCAGCAATAGAGCCAAATACAGGCATCTTTCCACTGTCATATTAGTGAAATTTGTGGTATAAGACGGTGATTGACGCGGCAATAAGGGCGCCAAGCCTTTAGCTGTGTGGTGGCTGGAACCGCCTATAATTGAAACGCTTTTTAAAGCCTGTTTGCGCTCCCGGAGCTGGGGCAGCAACGGTTTTTTTTGGCCCAGTGCAGGGTCGGCGCAATTTTATTGCCCGCCCGGACAGCCTCTGCCGACCCCAAATGGGGAAACGTGCATGCCCGAGAGGACGTCCAACCCTACACAGGTAGGCCGGCTAATGTAAAGAAGGACTAAGGACCACTATGGCAAAATCAAAACATCCTTATGCAGTTGGCGACTATATCGTTTACCCGAAGCACGGCGTAGGCCGCATTACCGAGCTTGAGACCCAGGAAATCGCCGGTCTCGCACTTGAGCTCTATGTCATCCGCTTTGAAAAAGAGCGCATGACGCTTCGCGTTCCAACGACCAAGGCGGAAGCCAGTGGTATGCGTCGCTTGTCTTCGGACGCAACGCTCAAGGAAGCCTTCACGACGCTTAAGGGCAAAGCGCGCATCAAACGCACGATGTGGAGTCGCCGGGCGCAGGAATATGAAGCAAAGATCAATTCCGGTGACCTGGTTTCCATCGCGGAAGTGGTGCGCGACCTGCACCGCGGCGCTGACCAGCCCGAGCAATCCTACAGCGAACGCCAGATTTACGAGTCGGCCCTTGGTCGCCTCGCGCGTGAACTGGCTGCGGTCGAAGACATCGACGAAGCCGCAGCAATGGTGAAGCTCGAAAAAGAGCTGGCCGCTTAAGCAAACGGCTCAGACCACGTTCAAAAAGCCCGTCCCTGGTGATCCCGGGGGCGGGCTTTTTCGTATGGAAAGACACAATCCCGTGACAAAGGAACGCTAAACTAAGAATCCCCAAAAAAGTTGCTGCAATTTGAATCTTTTAGGGTCATAATGCGCGACATTAATCGATCACATTAATTCTTGGGAGGGAATGAATGAGTCGTGGAAACTGGGCCACCGGTGATGACCGGAAGCTTATTCGCTTTGCTATGAAGGTCCCTATGCTGGACCGGGATGAGGAAGGCGAACTGGCGCTTTCCTGGCAGCAGGAGCGCGATGAACACGCGCTGAAAAAGCTGACCGAAGCGCACCTCCGCCTGGCCATCGCCGCTGCAAGCAAATATCGCCATTACGGCCTGCCTGTCGCTGACCTGATCCAGGAAGGCACCGTGGGGCTGATGGAAGCCGCCTACCGGTTTGAGCCGGAGCGGGATGTGAGATTCTCTACTTATGCAAGCTGGTGGGTGCGCGCCGCTGTGCAGGACTATGTTCTCAGGAACTGGTCGATCGTGCGCACGGGCACAACAAGCGCCCATAAAGCCCTCTTTTTCAACCTGAAGCGCCTGAAGGCCCGCATGGGTGTTGACCCGGACCGGCCGCTTTCCATGGGGTCCCGCAACCAGATCGCGGACGAAATGGGCGTGCGCCTGAAGGACGTGGAAGCCATGGAAGGCCGCCTGTCGGGTGTTGACCGGTCGCTGAACGCGCCGGTGGCGGATGAAAGCGCCCAGGAATGGCAGGACCTTCTGGTGAGCGAAAGCCCGCGCCCGGATCAGGAATATATGGAAAATGTCGATGGGGCCAAGAAGGCCGCGCTGATCGAGCGCGCCATGGGCAGCCTGACAGAGCGTGAGAGCTTCATCATTCGCGAGCGTCAGCTCCGCGAAGAGGGTGTGACGCTGGCCGTGCTTGGTAATCAGCTGGGTATCTCCAAGGAGCGTGTTCGCCAACTGGAGGCGCAGGCGCTGGGCAAGCTGAAGCAGGCGCTGATTTCTGAGGTGGGCGACCCACGCATGGCGGGCCTTGCCAGCGGCTAGGCCTTTTGCCTCTCCCACAATTCACAGAAGCCGGGCTCGTCGCCCGGCTTTTTATTTGCCGGCTTATGGCGCGATGGTGCGGAGTTGCCCCGGCCCCTGAAGGAGGAGCCTGGGCCCGCCCTTGAAATCGATCCAGCCGCGCACTTCCACGTCCTTGCCTTCCAGCGCCAACGGATCCAACCCGGCCTTGTCAAAGTGCCGCTTGGCGGAGCCCGGGATTTCAATGGTGAAGTCTGTGCGCCAGTCCTCACCGAAATTCAGATAGATGGTGGGCCCAACCTCATTGGCGCCCACAACCCGCCCGCGTACGATCTGGAACCACCCGGTGCGCACATCCGGCCCCAGTGCATCGACCGCCTTCAGGTTATCATAGGCCCACAGGCCCTTGCCGTCCGCGCGGGCCTGGTCTTCGGCCCTATAGAGCACTTCCAGCCCCCGTCTGCGCGTGGGCCGCGGGAAGACAAACACATGGCCGTCTTCAACCAGCATATGCTGTAGCCAGCGCCCGTCTGCCAGCAGCGCATGTGCTACCAATTCGCCTTCGCGATTGGTCTTCGCACCTTCACAGTAAAGCGTGATTTCCTGCCCATCGGTCAGCGCGAGGAGTGCCGCGCGCGCTGCTTCGGCGTGCGGCCAGCTCTTGTAGGGGTCGCCCTTTTTCCATAGCTCCGGCCCCTTGACCAGCGCCAGCTTGACGGTTTGGCCGTCGGTGGTGGTGAAGCGCGCCCCGCCAATGGCACCCGTCCCGGTGACCTTGCCGCAATCCTCCAGGCCCGTTCGGTCAAGCTCGACCGCGCCAGCGGCTTGCCCAGACAGCATCGCGACCAATATAAGGATTGCCCTTGATGGCATCATGTTTCATCCTCCCCCTGACTTGCCCATCGGACCTGGATGACTGTAGCCCTTTTGGGCCAGGCCGAGAAACAGAAAACAAAAGAGAAAGCATAAAGAGAAATCTTATGGCGCACGGTACGCACGACTATGAAGACGACCCCCGCAACCGCGATATTCAGATCAATGTGAACGGCGATTATTTCGCCCGCGAAGACGCCAAGGTTTCGGTCTTCGACAGTGGCTACATTCTGGGTGATGGCGTGTGGGAGGGCCTGCGTGTTCATGGCGGTGTGATTGCGTTCCTCGACCGGCATATGAAGCGGCTTTATGAAGGCGCAAAGGCGATTGATATGGATATCGGGCTGACGCCGGCTGAGCTCAAGGCCCGCCTCTATGAGACCATAGACAGGAACCAGATGACGGAGGGCGGCCATATCCGCTTGATGGTTACCCGCGGTATCAAGGCCACGCCCTACCAGGACCCGCGCGTGACCATCGGTGATCCGACCATCGTGATCATTCCTGAGTTCAAATCGCCGCTCAAGACCACGCTGGAGAAAGGCCTGAAGCTCTTTACCGTGCATGTGCGCCGCGGCGCGCCGGACGTGCAGGACCCGAAGCTCAATAGCCATTCGAAGCTCAACTGCATTACCGCCTGCATCCAGGCCGCCAAGGCGGGCGCGGACGAAGCCCTGATGCTGGACCCGCACGGCTTTGTCGCCACCTGCAACAGCACGCACTTCTTCATTGTGCGTGACGGCGAGGTCTGGACCTCAAGCGGGAAATACTGCCTGGGCGGTATCACCCGCTCCATGGTGATTGAATGCGCGCGTGACGCGGGCATCCCGGTGTACGAGAAAGATTTCAGCCTGACCGATGTATATGGCGCGGACGAAGCATTTGTCACTGGCACCTTCGCGGGCCTTGTACCGGTGGGGGATGTGGACGGCCGCACCATTGGTGATGAGGGCGCCGCCATGCCCGGCCCGATGGTTGAGCGCTTGCGCGGGCTATACAAGGCGCGGATTGAGGCCGAGGTCGCGAAGGGGCGCAGCTGATGACAGACCAGATGACCGGCGAAAGCATCCGCATCGCCATGTGGTCCGGCCCCCGGAATATCTCGACCGCCATGATGCGGTCGTTTGAAAACCGGGCCGATACCATCGTGGTGGATGAACCCTTCTATGCCGTTTACCTGAAGGAAACGGGGCTTGACCACCCGGGGCGTGACCTGATCTTGAAGGAGCAACCCACCAGCTGGCAGGCGGTGGTGGATGACCTTCTGGCGCCCCTGCCGGCGGGCAGAAGCATCTTTTACCAAAAGCATATGTGCCACCATATGCTGCCCTCGATCGGCCTTGACTGGACGAAGGGCTTCAGGAACGCCTTCCTGGTGCGGGACCCGCGTCATATGCTGGCGAGCTATATCAAATCGCGGCCGGACGTGACGCTGAAGGACCTGGGCCTGGAGCGCCAGCTGGAGCTGTTCCACATGGTCGCGGACCGTATCGGCAAGGCGCCGCCGGTGATCGACAGCGCCGATGTGCAGGCGGAGCCAAAAGGCGCGCTCATGCGGCTTTGCGAGGCGCTCGATATCCCATTTGATGCGGCCATGCTTTCGTGGCCCAAGGGGCCGCGCGATAGTGACGGTGTCTGGGCGCCCTGGTGGTATGCGGGGGTGGAACGGTCAACCGGCTTTGCCGGCCGGAATGATGCCTCCCGCGAGGCAGAATTTGAAAAGCTGGACGACAGCCTCAAGCGCATCGCTGACGCCGCCATGCCCATCTATGAGGAAATGGGCCGCTACCGGATTTGACCGGGCCCTGCGCGCAGCTGGTCAGGCCTGATCTTTGGTGCCGTAGAGTGGGAAGCCCAGCGTGACGGTGGTGCCTTCGCCCGGCACGGAGCTGATGGCGAAATCGCCGCCAAGCAGTTCCATAAATCGGCTGACAAGCGGCAGGCCAAGGCCGGTTCCGGTGTGGTTGCGCGCATATTCGCCCTGCACCTGACCAAAGAGAGACAGGGCTTTCTGGATGTTCTCGCGTGTCATGCCGATCCCGGTATCGCGTACCACCAGCTGGTAGCGGCCTTTCACGACATGGCCGGAAACCATGATCTGTCCGCCGGGTTCGGTGAATTTCACCGCATTAGACAGTAGGTTGATCAACACCTGGCGCATGATCCGTTCGTCGCTATAAAGCTCTGCCGGCTCGCAAACTTTGGTCAGTTCGATCTGCTTTTCATTGGCCTGCGCCTGGATGATCTTGCAACTGGCGTCCACCACCAGAATGGGGTCGACCTTCTCGGCATAGATATCGAACCGTTCGGCCTCGAGCTTGGAAATATCAAGGATATCGTTGATGATAGACAAGAGATGCTCGCCGCTTTGGCGGATCAGTGTCAGATATTCCTTGTTCTTCTCGCCTTCCACCTTGCCGTAAAGCTCAAGCGACATCAGCTCGGTAAAGCCAAGGATGGCATTCAGCGGCGTGCGGATTTCATGGCTGGTGGAGGCCAGGAAGGCTGACTTGGCTTTGTTGGCGCCTTCAAGCTCCCGGAACAGCTGGTTGGCACGGCGCATGAAACGCGCCATGGCCAGCACCACAATCAGCAAGAGAATGGCGGCGGGCAGCAGCATCTTACTGATCATCTCTGATCCGGGCGCCGCCGTTTGCCATGTCAGATACCGCACAGGTTTACCGGTGAAATCTATGACCGGTAATGTTGTATCCGCGCGTCCCGGGTGGTCGAGCAGAGACAGGCCTTTAATGGCGTTGGCCGCGCCCATCCCCTGAAGGCGCATTTCAGACAGGTGGGCGATGAAAATGATCGCCGGGTGACCATGTTTTGCCACCTCGTCATCAAGGTCATTTGTACCTGTGTTCTGGACAAGGCTCGCGCCGAACGCCAGCAACTGGCCGTCAGCCAGGAGGTAGCCGGACTGGCTGACCGGTTCCCGTGGTTTGGGTTCCGGCAGCGACCGGACCAGATCCTGAAAGCCGCCATCCAGAAGCACATGGGGCGCTGGAAGGTCTTCAACAAAACTGGAATAGACCAGGCTGCCGTCCGGCCGGACAACCAGCAGGCCATGGATATCCTCAATGCCGCTGACAGACTCGCCGATGGTGGTGTCCATCCATTCGATGTCTTCTTCAAGCGTGATGTTGGTAACGGCTTCGTCCCACCAGGCATTGTCTTCAGCCAGGACCCCAAGGGACTTGGGAAGGGAGGCGATATCCTGCTCAATCACTTTGGCTTCAGCATCCAGTGCCGCGTCGTCCTGCAGTGATGCGGCAACAATTACAACACCAACGAACGCCGCGATACTGGCGGCAACCGCAATGAAGACCGGTGCGACAAGTCGGTGAAAATCCACAGTGATTCCTCAACAGGAGCTACAAGGATATCAGACGCGGAATAGGTTAATATTCTGTAAGAAGAGCGCAGTTTTCTGCATTTTTTGCGCCTGCCGCCGCGTGCCTGCTTCGACATGGTTGACCCGCTTTTGGATTGCGGCTAAACCGCATAGGCATGCCATGGCATGGCCCCGTAGCTCAGCAGGATAGAGCACCAGATTCCTAATCTGGGGGCCACAGGTTCGAATCCTGTCGGGGTCACCACTATTTTAACAGGGGCGGTTCATCGAGTCCCGTTTCTATTAAGCAGCCGCAACTGGTAGGCGAAAACCACGAGCCCGAACAGTGCAAGTCCTACTAACCAGGGCAATAAATTGCGGTCTGATGCGAAAGTGGCTTGTGAATCGGCGTAGCTCAAAACCTCTTGTTGACCGTTACTGAGCGCAAGGACTGTTTGGTATTTTCGCTGAATGCCAAGCTCATTGATGCTGGTGTCCAGTTGGAAGCGGACGGTTATAACCCCGTTTGGTTGCCGAAGCGCATCTTCGATAGCTTGTCGTTTGCGGCCATAGAGTGGCATATACTGAAAAGTATACGGGCTATTTGAGAGATTGAAGAGGACATCTTTTCGTTGTTCTTGGATTTGAGTTACGCTGCCTGTCGCAATATCTAGCTCTTGTTCTTCGGGCCAAGCCTTGTTTGATTTGGCCCCGTCCACCAATAGCATGACAATTCCTAGGAACGCTGACGCAACAATTCCCAGCCAGAGCTTGCCTTTGCCCAGCTTCTTGGCTTCGTTGAGTAGATACCGTTCAATTCGGTTCACTGTTTCCCCCATTTAATTTCTTCACGGAAATTCATGATGTCCCCCAATCTAGAATGCGATAATTTTATCCGCATTCAGGTCGAAGTTGGCCATGTATTTCCTAAAACTCTCTGAGGAACTCATCGAGGACCAGGTGAAAGTTCATGGCAATTCTTTTTGGCAGCGAGGGCAGTGTTTCGGTGCCCAAAAGGGGTTCGAATAAAAGGCGTTCCTCAGTACAAGGTGTTTGTTGCAGGCTGGGCAACGAGTTGCCCAGACCGTAAATACCAGTAAATTACCCCCACCAAGCCAACCAATTGCGACAACCAGGAAACCCCATTTGTACCCGTTACTGATTAGTACCATCGAGATAAACAGTAGCACCCACCCATAAGCAAAAAGCTTTAGATTGTTCCGCCACATTTTCTTTGTCGTTTGGGGAGCCATATAAAGCTTACCGCCGCCAGCCTTCCGCGTCGGAGGCGAGGGCCGTGAAGGCGCTGATGCTTGGCAGGAAGAAATAGTCCCCGCCCTTGCACACCACGAACTGTTGCAGCGCGTCGCACACCATTGTTTCGCGTCCGGCGGCATTGTCGCCCGGGATCACCATCTGGTCGTGCCCGCACTGGGTGCCGATAATGGGGTCGCGGTCATTGCCCTGGTCGAACTCATTACCGTAGTTCACCCACTGCTGCTGCACAAATTCGAACTGGCGCGAGATGCTGGCGTTCAGCACAATAAACATCAGGCCCTGGCCCTCCTCGCCGTTCACTTCCGCCTGTGTCTTGCCGGTGGGGACCAGCTCACCATAGGTGATGGCGCGACGAAGAATGCGGTGCCGGTCCACCAGCAGCGAGCCGAAATCAGCGCCGAAGCTGTCGCGCGGGTTGGTGCGCCGCATGTGCGAGCCCAGGGGGCACACCCGGCCTTCGGGGTCTGATGAATATTTGAAATCGAAATCGTCATGGGCTGGCATCAGCGGCGTGCCGTCGCGCCGGCGGCCCACCATGCGGCTGGCGATATCATCTGCGTCAGCATCCAGTTTCTTGGCCTGGCCCTTCATATAGTCCCGCCACAAGTCCACATTCTGTTCGAGCTTCCTCAGCACCATGAAGGACCCGTTTCTTGAAAAGCCGTCCGGCTTGGGCGCGAGCGGGATCTCGCCATTGGTGTCCACATGGCCCAGGAGGAACTCGCCCGCCGGGAAGTCCTCCCACTCGCCTTTCGCATTGATGCGTCCGCCGCCGGTGATGTGCTTGTCATTCAGCCCTTTGATCGGCGGGTTGCCGATGCCGTCCCTGAAGCCGAAATGCTCCAGCAGCACAGGTTTTTGCGGTTGGCTGTCTTTGTCTTCGAGATAGACCGGCACATCGGGGCTGGAGACAAGGCGGCTGACATCCTGGCTGCCGACAATGGAAATACCTTTTGTCTTGGATACCCAGGTGGTGAAGGCCTTGTCCCAGTCCTTGAGCTGGGCGTCGGTGCGAGCATAGACGCCAACCCACAGGTGAACCTGGTGACCTTCCCAGATGTCTTCCCAATGTTCAGGGGCGCTGTCGCCCGCGTCGCCATTGATGCTGGCCCGCCTGCGCATGCCGTCGCGGAAATCCTCCGGCAGGCTATAAAGGAGGTCGTTATCGAGCTCGAGCGCCTCAAGGCCTGCGCACGTGAAGGCGGCGTTTACGCACACATCCGGCTTGACTGTCTTGAGGTCATGAAAGCTGGTGAGCGGGCAGAGGTGCTTAAGGAGCGCGCGCCCCGCCTTGTCGCTCTTGTAGTTCAGGAAGAAAAAGCGCCCCTTGGGCCACGCCAGGCCAAAACCCTTGAAAATGCCCTGGATGTCTTTGGTGTTGATCGTTGTGCTGCTCATCAGAAACTTCCCGGCTTTGGCAGATTGGGGGTGGCGAGGTCCGCGCGGCTTTTGCGCCAGGCGGCCTGCAGCTCTTTGTCGCTCTTGCCCTGATGGGCCGAGACAAAGTCCGCGAGCGCGTTCTTGCGTGTGAGCATCAGAAGCGTGTCCCCCACGCTCAAGTCAAAACCCGCATAGCCAAGCGGGTTACTGAAGCTGCAGGCGTCAATATAGCGCCGGAAAAAGACAGCACCCTTGAAGTCCGGGTAGCCGATGCACTGGCCCCAAACATTGTGGACGAAGTCAGCATCGCGCCTGTAGAGGCTGTCGAGAAAGTCATCCACGCGGCCGTCGATATCGATCGCGAACAGAAGATATTTGCTTTTGAGCGCAGCACCTGACGTGTCGCCCATGGGCGGCACAGCCTGATCCAGAATCTGGATACGGGCCATATGCACCATCGGGCAATCGGTGAAGGGGCTATCGTCCTGTTCATGCGCCAGCAGCGTTTTGCGAATGGTGGCCTCACGCCCGTCCGGGTCATTGCGGCGATGCTCAATGGGTGAGATGACGGTCAGGAAACTGTGATCGGTCATTGGCTCAGCTCCATCGGCACGGCGCGGTGGGCAAGCGCCTCGTGTTTTTCTTCAAGCCCGGTTTTGCCAAGCCACGGCGATACCTGATTGACGAAGGCGCGGTAGCGGCGACCGAACTCGGCGTCGTCCATCTCGTCCTTCGTGTCTTCAAGGAAAGCTTCAAGTTCAGCGTTCAGCTTGGTGGCGGCATCGATATCGCGCACGGTCGCGCCTGGGTAGGCGTTGTAGTAAAGATGCTGTGGCGCGGTGAAATAATGGATATAGCGCTTGAAAAGCCGCATCGGCCAGGGTCCGGGGAAGCCTTCGCTGGTGTACCACAGCATATTCAGGCCCTTGGAGACCGCATGGATGCGGCCGAAAGCGTCGATATACTGGTCCCACGATCCATTGAAGTTGGTGGTGAAGACATAAAAATCGTAGGGCCAGTTGTCTTCAACCGGCTGGTCTTCGCTCAGGCGCGGCAGCTTGTTGCCCTTGATCAGAATCCAGCGGGCGAAATGGATGAAGGCCAGCTGTTTGACCACCCCGAGCGGCAGGTGATGGAACACGAACAGGATGGCGTTCGTCAGGAAGCGGCCCCACCCCTTTTTGACCGGCGTGATCACGGTCAGGGGGTTGGACTTGCCCTTGAAATGAATGGGAACAAGCGGCATGGCGCACCCCCTTAATTTTTATAAGAAAGATTGAAGTTCCAGGGGAAATTCCCGTTATAGATCATCTTGCCCCCAGCCTTCGGCTTGCGCTTGAAGATGGCGGTGAAAATCTCTTCCATCATGGTGTCGGCGATCTTGTCGCCCACGCAGTAATGGAAGTGATAGCCATAAACCATATAGACGTCGGGCGACCGGTTCGGATCGAACTTGTTCGGGTCGACAATCCGGCGCTTGTCCTTCATGGCTGACATGCCAGAGATATAAATCAACTGATCTTTCTTGATCTTGTATGTCTTCTTGGACCCGATGCCGATTTCCTGGTCCACGGGCGCCGTGCGCCACAGGCCGGGCAGGATATAGCTGATCCGCAGCGCTTCATGGACCGAGCGCAGCATCAGGTCGCTGTCGTCTGCTTCGGCGGCACCGATCGCGGTCGCATAAGCGTCACGGTTGTTCATGATGACGTCAAGCGCATGGCCGTTCGCCAGCGTGTTGGTGGGCAGGTATCCCATGATCATGCCCATCAGGTAGGACCTGAGCGCCTGGTCGTCGACGATCTTGTCCTTGTGGCAGCGGCCGATAATCGTGGTGTCCGGCAGCGGGTTCTTATGGGCGGCGGCGATGGCGCCGTCGATCACTTCCCACACGATCTTTACCGCTTCCTGTGCGGCAGCGACCACCTTGGGTGCGGTGGACTGAGCGCCAAAAAGGAAGCCTGCCACATGCATGCAGCCATTAAAGAAGGCTGCGCGCTTTTCCAAAGGGATGGGCACACCGTAATAGCGGTCGATCACTGCTTCGGTCACCGGCACCATCAGGTCCTGGATCGCGTCGATCTTGCCGTTTGCCTTATCAAGCCGGTCATTGCTGACCTCATTCGCGATCTCGCCAACGAACTTCAGGTCTTCGGTGCGCCACAGCTTTTTCACATTTTCAAGAGTTTCCCAGTAGGCGGGCGTGTCTTTCATCGCCAGAAGGAAGGTTGGTTCCCAGTCCAGATAGTCCACCTGGCGCTGGTAGGGCACCGGGAAATCCTTCTGGCGGCTGAATACTTCCTGCACCAGGTCGAAGCTGGTGACGATGACGGTATTGGTGAAAGGAAACCGGAACGCGGGCGCGAAACGCCTGAGAATGGCAAAAGTGCCTGGAATGATCCGGCGGACAACGAGTGTGGTCAGGAACTGGGCTATTGGTCCTGGTCGTTTATCCTGATGGCTGGATAGCTTCTCTGTCCCCGCAGCTGGCTTCATGCGGTAACCCCCTGATATGTGCCTATCCATATGCCGCCCCCACGGCATGTTTGTGACTTTCCGTCACAGGATGAGACTATCCAACCTGCGCGAGCCTGTCCAGTTTCCTGAACAGGCGGTCAGCTTAAAGGGTTGTATCCAGGCTTGACCGCGCCTTTAAATATCGCTCTGTTGCTTGGTAACCGGCGGTATAGAGCTGATCAAAATTCTCTGCAGAAAGGCCAAGGTCTGTGGCCTTGAACCCAAGATCGTCAATCATCACGCTGCGACGGGTTTGCTCAGGGTCTCGGTCGAAATCGATTGTCTGGGCACTCAGGAGCGTGGCGAACAGACTTTTGGTGAATTCAAAAAGATTGTCCAGTTCCAGGTCTTCGCGTTCGTAGCTGCGACCACTGAAACAGAAGCCAAGCGTGCGGTCGTCCACGCCGCCGGGCCCATCAAAGGCATTGATCGGATAATTATAGACAGTGCCGCCATCTACATAGATATGGTTGTTCGGGATGCTGTCGGGGAATTGCCAGGCGGCATACATCAGCGGGATCGACATGGAGGCCCGTACAGCCCCCACAACAGACGCATCAGGTGTTGCTGCGGCCGAAAATTCGCGGGTGTTGCGGATATTCAGGTCAGTCGCGAAAACCTTCAGGTCTCGCGCACCCTCGTTCGCCAGCTGGGCGAATGTCATATTTTCCGGTAGGTCCAGGCTGGTGACTTGCCTCGCGATCCAGTCATATAGCACTTCACCCTTATAGAGCCCATAGTGGGTGGCAATGCGGATCGGATTGGGCTTGTCTTCAAGGGTTTTGAATTGAAGTGACTTAAGGGCGTCCCGAAGGCCGTCCGATGAATAACCAAGACTAAGGAGGAGAGCTGCAAACGCGCCTGCCGATGACCCTGCAACCTTTGTCACCCCCTGCATGAGGTCCCGCTCTTCAAGAAGTTTCAGCGCGCCGGCATAGGCAATGCCGCGCACACCACCACCTTCGAAAACCAGATTTTCAATCCTGGTGTCGCCCGATGTCATGACGCCCCCCGTTGTCTATCTTGTCTATTTTCAGGCGGGGGCGGTATCGGCAGCGCTTGCCGGGGCAGGCTGGTCCTTGGCCTGCGGGCGATAGGTGGCTACACAGTTGCGACCTGCGTCCTTGGCCCGGTAGAGCGCCTCGTCCCCGGCGTCGAAAAAGTCGGCGGCGGTGGCGAATTTGCTGTCATGGCAGTTGACCACACCGATGCTGATAGACACTGTTTTGAGCGCCGGGTCCCCGGCAACCTGTTCCCGCAGCCGCTCGGCCAGAAGGATTGCTGCTTCCTTGCTAGTACGGGGCAAGAGCACTGTGAATTCTTCTCCGCCATAACGGTATGCCGTTCCTGGGCGGCGGATCTGGGTATTGAAGACCTCTCCGAGGTGACGCAGAATTTCGTCCCCAGCGGCATGGCCGAACTGGTCGTTGAAATCCTTGAAGTTGTCCACGTCGATGACAAGAAGCGACAGCTCAGCTTCGGGGCGGGAACTGACATTGAATTCCGCCTGCAGCTCTTCATCGAAATGGCGCCGATTGGCAAGGCCCGTCAGCGTGTCGATGTGCGACTGGTGCCTGAGCTGCTTTACCCGCACGCCCAGGGCTGCAGACAGGAAGATAAATTCGAAGAAAGACCCGACCTGGAAGCCGTAATGGGTGATGAAATTGTGCGGCAACAGGCCAAAGACCTTCAGCAGGTAAAGCAGAAGCCCCACAAGGAACACAGACCAGGCCATCAGATAATAGCGTGCCGCTGCTTCGCCGCGCAGGTGGGCTGTGACACCCATCGCCAACACGAGGCCAAGAGCAACCAGGTTAAGAATTGCCAGCGGCATCACCAGGGCGCCATAGCCGACGAAAGGCACCAAAAGAAGGATTGGCATCAGGACAAGCTGCAGGCCGGTAACGGCGCGATGTAAAAACGGCGACAGGCTTTTGATGCCCAGAAGCGACCTTGAGAACTGCAGCAGGAATATAATCGACAGCGTCAGCAGGATAGGTCGGCTGATCTGTCCAAATTCTGGTGCGTCTGGCCACAGATACTGGAACGCCAGGCCATTGAAAGCCATCATGTAGCTGCTATAGCTCAAGATGTATGTCAGGTAATAGAGAAACGCCAGATGGCGATCCACCAGATATAGAAGTGAAATACACAGCGCCAGCAACAGGAAGCCGCCGAAATAGGCACCGAAGGCCAGATACTCAAGTTCGATCTTGGGTAACAGGGAATGCTGGCCGTATAGCGACAGGCCGATATTGACAGGCCCGTCCGTACGAACCCGCATGTAGATGGTCTGCTGTTCGCCGGCCTCAACCGTCAGTGGGAAAAGGAAATCGCGGTGGCCGATGGGGCGGCTGTCGAAGGCGCGCCGGTTGCCAGTTTCCCAGCTTTGAATCAGTTCCTTGCCGGAGAAAACCCAGACATCGACATAGTCAAGGAGCGGATAGTCGAGCTTGAAAGTCACCTTGTCGGCCTTGTCGCCGCTATTTTTCACGCTGAAGCGCACCCACCAGGCGGATTTCGAAAAACCATAGTTGGCAGCACCCCTGTATAGGGGTTCGAACCGCGCATCGAAGAAAGCGTCCCTGAGGTCGGTCTCGCTGAACTGATAGTCAGTATCTTCCAGGATATCCAGATGCGGCGTAACATCGATGACTGACCGGAGGCCGTCTATCTCCACAGGTGCTGCAGCCTGGACTGACTGCGACAGCGTCAAGAGCGCAAAGCACAGGGATGCCAGCATCAATTTCCAAAAAGCCATAGTCGCTTTACCACACTTTATTCATCACAAGCAGGAACAAGGGTTCCCAATCCGGCCTCATACGAAAGTTGATGCCCCCACCAAGGTCTTCTTGAAGCCAATCTAGCAAAACAATTTGATAAAGCCCTCATTTTTTTTGGTATTTCGCAACTAATGCATCCGTTAATTGGGATGTGTCCGAGAAAAACTATATAATTTTAGTATGGATTTGGATGCTCAGTACAGGCTTTTTGTCTGGTTCACGCTATTTATTGTTCGAAAGTCGCGCAAATAGGCTATTGTCCCGCATGTGCCTTCGGTACAGGCGGTATGATAAAAGAGCCGGCATGCCCTTGGTTGTGACGTGACGGCTATCAGTCCGCTGCAGCAGATCCGCCTGCGGATTGGGGCGCCGCCACATGCAGGCATTCCGACAGTTTTTCGCGGCAGACGCGGCGCATTTGGCTGGCGAGCGAGCGGTATAGCTGTCGCTTTGCTGCTGTCGGTCGCCAGGCCAGCACCACGTCCCGGTCGGATGGGGTTTCGCTCAGTTCCAATACCGTGACGTCATTTCTGGGGTCGATCTCACTTCGGATATAAAGCGCGGGCAGAAAGGCAAGGCCAAAGCCTGTGCCGATCATCTGCCGCACGGTATCCAGGCTGGTGCCTTCATAATCGCGCATCAGATGGGCCCCGAACTGGTTCGCCATGGCTTGCATTTGCTCGAACAGCCGGTGCCGCTCTTCAATCGCGAGAAGCCGTTCCCCGCGGATGGCGCTGGCATTCACCATGCCCTTGCCGACAAGGGGGTGGTCCGGTGGGGCACACAGCTTGAACGGCTCGCCGAACAGGGGCTCGACCACCAGGCCGCCGATCTCAACCGGCATGGTGGTGAGAATCAGGTCGTAGCGTCCATCGATCAGGCCGTTTTCCAGTTCCCGGGGGGTAGCTTCACGCACATAAAGCCTCAGCGTCGGGTCTGCAGCATGAACTTCGGAGAGCACCTCTGGCAGGAAATAGGGGCCCAGCGTTGGTGGCACGCCCATCCGGTGAACGCCGCTGCCGCCAGTGCTGGCAAAGCGTGCCTGCTCGCGGATCGCATTCACCTCCGTCTCAATATTGGTGATGTGCGGGATCAGGTCCCGCCCTGCGGCCGTCGGAATCGTGCCTGACCGCGACCGCTCCAGAAGCGTCATGCCCAGCGCTTCCTCAAGGGCAGCGATCTGGGACGTGATAGTGGGCTGCGATACCCCCAGCTTCTGGGACGCGCCGCGGAAGCTGCCCGCCTTGATCACCGCCTGAAGGTAATTGAGCTGTTTAAGCGTTGGGTGTCCGATGTCTGCCATGGCTGCCTCATTCATGTGATAGCTATTATCTATCATAAAATATGAAAATATGGCAATTGAATTATCACATGACTCTCAATACATCGTATCCAGCGAAGTATTTCTGCCGTTCACCCGGTTTCTTCCCAGCGGGTGGGCGGCCCAGATTCCCAGGAGAGTATGATGGACAAAATTGTTGACGGCGTACTGAAGTTCAAACACGAAGTTTTCCCAGAGCGCAAAGAGCTGTTTGCGGATCTCGCATCGGGCCAAAGCCCTGAAGTGCTGATGATCACTTGCGCTGACAGCCGTATCGACCCAGGCATGATCACCCAGGCTGAGCCTGGCGACCTGTTCATCTGCCGGAACGCTGGTAACATCGTGCCTCCCCACAGCACCCACACCGGCGGCAACACGGCATCGATCGAGTTTGCTGTGGCAGTATTGGGCGTGACCGACATTGTTGTATGCGGCCACACTGACTGCGGCGCCATGAAAGGTGCCATCAACCCTGAGGCGCTGACTGAACTCCCGCACGTGTCCAACTGGCTGGCGCACAGTCGCGCTGCCGTTGCTGTTGCCCGCCGCAAGTACCCTGACCTTGAAGGCAAGGATTTCCTGAAGGCGGTTACGGAAGAAAACGTATTGCTGCAGCTTCAGCACCTGCGCACCCACCCTGTGGTGGCAGCAGGCCTGGCTGAAGGCAAGATCAAGCTGCACGGCTGGGTCTATGACATTGGTCACGGTGAAGTGCATGCCTATGACGCGGACACTGGCAACTTCACATCGCTGGCTGACCAGAAAGCCGTCGCGTAACGCGGCGGTCTCACAAAAGACAGCAGGACAAGAAAATGAAATTCATCCCCACTAGCAATTTGCGCGGCGACGTGATGGGCGGTCTGACGACCGGCATCGTGGCGCTGCCGCTGGCGCTTGCCTTTGGTGAAGCGTCCGGCGCTGGCCCGATTGCGGGTCTTTACGGCGCCATTATCGTCGGCTTCTTTGCTGCCCTGTTCGGCGGCACAGGCAGTAACGTATCCGGCCCAACCGGCCCGATGGTTGTTGTTTTCGCTGGCGTATTTGCAACCCTCGCCGGTGACCCGGCGCTTGTGTTTGCCGCGGTTGTACTGGCAGGCATCATCCAGATCCTGTTCGGGATCTTCAAGTTCGGCCAGTTTATCCGGCTTGTGCCCTATCCCGTTGTATCGGGCTTCATGAGCGGTATCGGTGTGATCATCATTGCACTTCAGATGGCGCGCCTGTTTGGTCACGAGCCAGAAGGCAGCGGCACGATTCCGGCCATTGCCTCCATTCCGGGTGCTGTGATGGACCCGAACCTGGTTGCTCTCGGCATCGGTGTGCTGACGCTTGCCATCGTCTTCTTCTGGCCGAAAAACCTGGGCAAATGGATCCCCGCACCACTTGCGGCCCTCGCCATCGCGACTGGCCTGTCGGTGATGTTCTCCGGTGCGCCGATCCTTGGTGACGTGCCAACGGGTCTGCCGTCCTTCATCATGCCGGCTTTTTCGCAGGATTCGCTCTTCGTCGTTTTTGAAGCGGCTATCCTTCTGGCGCTTCTTGGTGCGATCGACAGCCTGCTGACCTCCCTTGTGGCCGACAACATGACGCGTACGCGCCATGACTCGAATAAGGAACTGGTGGGCCAGGGCATTGGTAACGCGGTTGCCGGTCTCTTTGGTGCTGTGCCTGGTGCCGGTGCCACCATGCGGACGGTTGTGAACATCCGTTCTGGTGGCCAGTTCAAGCTTTCCGGCATGATGCACAGTATTGTGCTTCTCGCGATTGCGCTGGTGCTTGCCCCTGTGGCTTCCCTGATCCCACACGCCGCACTCGCGGGCATCCTGATCAAGGTTGGCTACGACATTATCGACTGGACGTACCTCAAGCGTGCCCACAAGGGCCCACGCTGGGACCTGGCGCTGATGGCTGTTGTGCTTGGCCTGACTGTATTCGTTGACCTGATCACCGCTGTTGCAGTGGGTGTGGTGCTGGCGGCTCTCGCCTTCATCAAGCAGCTCTCCGAGCAGCAGATCAAAAACCTGCAGGTGATCGACCGCGAAGTGGTTGACCCACAAGAGCGTGAGCTTCTGACCCAGCTTGGCGGCCGTGTATCCCTCTTTGACTTTGGCGGCCCGCTTTCCTTCGGTGCGGCGGCTGACCTTGGTCACCACGTACGGGAAAAGGCTGACGGCTCCACGCGTATCCTGATCATGGATTTCACCCGCGTACCGTTCCTGGACCTGTCGGCTGCGAAGGCTGTTGAAACCATCGTTGAAGATGCCACCCACGCCGGCAAAGGCCTGTTCTTCGTTGGTGCCTCGAAAGAGGTCCGGTCCGTGATCGATGGCCTGGCCATTGCAACGGCCATGTCGGACGATCACTGGTTCGACAACCGCAAGGTGGCTCTCAAGGAAGCGGCCAACCTGATTGAAAAAGATCAAACCGATACGCTGTCTGGCGCAGCTGTACCGGCCTAGTAATTCACTCTTCCTATCCAACTTGGGCGCCCTGCGAGGCGCCCATTTTTTTTGCCACAGGTGGCCGTTCAGGAAAAATCGGGCTCGGCGTCCCAGTCGAAACCCGCGGGCGCACCGCCAGAGATCGGGTCTTTGAAATCCGGGTCGCGTTTTTCCAAAAAGCTTTGCACCCCTTCCTTGCCGTCGCGGATGCTGGTGTGCAGCATGGTGCGGCTCTCTGCCTTATGCGCCTCCATCGGGTGGCTCGCGCCCATCATGCGCCACAGAAGCTGGCGGTTGAGCGCCACCGACATCGCGCTGGTGCGGGCGGAAAAGCTCTCCGCGATCTCCCGCGCGCGGGCCAGCAGCGCGTCGGGTTCGACAATCTCTGAAATCAGCCCGGCCTCAAGTGCTTCATCAGCCTTGAATACCCGACCGGTGTAGGACCATTCGGCGGCTTTCGCGATGCCCACAAGGCGCGGCAGGAACCAGCTTGAGCAGCTCTCCAGCGTGATGCCGCGCTCTGCGAACACGAAACCGAACTTGGCGAAGGGCGATGCGATGCGCACATCCATCGGCAGCTGCATGGTGGTGCCCACGCCCACGCTTGCGCCATTGATGGCTGCGATCAGCGGCTTTTTCATGCGGTACATCCGAAGCACCACGCGCCCGCCGGTGTCCCGGTTCCGCTCCATCTCCGGGGATAGCGGGTCGATGCTTTCGTCCAGCCCGAACACATTGCCGTCTGCCGAAAGATCCATGCCCGCACAGAAGGCGCGCCCGGCCCCGGTGAAGATGACGGCGCGCACGCTGTCGTCCGCGTCCGCGCGGTCCAGCACCTCTTCCATCTCCCGCCCCATGGTCGGGGTGAAGGCATTCATATTGTCTGGCCGGTTCAGCGTTACAGTCACAACCGGGCCGTCCTGTTCGTATGTCAGCGTTTCATAGCTCATTATGGTGCTCCCTGTTTGTCATAGAGACTAGGGCGCAGGGCGCATTTGGGAAGGGTGGTAGCGCTTGCCTTTCAAGACTGTTCAGTCCATTTTAGGCGAAATCCTGTGGGAGGGAGGCACGCATGAAAACTTGGTTTCTGGAACAACTGGCGATGTATTCGGCCTATCACCGCGACGGCCGCAACCAGGCAACGCACCATATCGGCGTGCCGATGATCGTTTTCTCGCTTCTGGTGCTTGCCAGCACCGTGCCCTTGATGACCTTCGAGGTCGGGCGCTTCACGCTTGCCGCCGTGCTTATCGGCGTGCTCCTTTTATACTATATCGTCAATGCCCCGCTTATCGGCACGATCGCGGTGCTGATCTATGGAGCGCTTTTGTATTTCGCGGAAGTGATGGCGCTTGAAGGCACAGTCTTTGCCGTCAAAAGCTTTGTGGTTCTTTTCCTTGTTGGTTGGGTCATCCAGTTCACCGGCCATATTTTCGAAGGCCGCAAGCCCGCGCTTTTTGACAACCTGACCCAGGTATTCATTGCGCCAGCCTTCCTGATCGCAGAGGTGCTGTTCATGCTGGGGCTGGAGCAGGCGCTGAAGGCAGACGTGGAAGCCCGCGCTGTCAAATATCTGCCGAAGGGTGAATAACCTTAAAGGTAAGGACTAAGAAGCCACAGCACGCGTCCCATTGCACGCTTGAAGGTGGAGCGGTTCTTGAAGTCTTCCGCCGTCATCAGCGTGGCGCCCGCCATGCGCTTGCGCACCCATTTGGTCATGGTCATGGCCAGCGCCGTGTCATAGCATTCCACATTGAATTCGAAGTTCAGCTTCAGTGACCGCGCGTCCCAGTTCGATGACCCGAACAGCACCCAGTCGTCATCCACGATCATCAGTTTGGTATGGTCAAACGGCGGATCGGACAGATGCAGATTGCAGCCGATCTGCACGAGCTGCCGCGCGCCTGAAAGCGACGACAGCGCAAAGAAGGGCAGGTTGTTCTGGCTGGGCACCAGAATGTCCACCTGCACGCCCCTGAGCGCCGCCTGCTTGAGCGCAGAGATCAGCGCCGGTTCAGGCAGGAAATAGGGTGTCACCAGCTGCACGCGTTTGCGCGCGCCCCCCAGTGCGCTTTCCATGATCATCGCGGTTTTGTGGTAATATTCGTCCGGCCCATCCGGGATGGCGCGGGCCGTTACACCAGGGTGTTGCGGCTCAGCTGGCGGCATCCACACGTCATCATCCAGGTCTTCCTTGGTGGAAAAGGCCCAGTCATCGGCGAAGGCTTCCATCATCTGGCTGACAATCGGGCCCTTCAGGCGAAAGTGCGTATCGCGCACACGCGGGCTGCCGTCTGATCGTTCCAGATGGTGTTTGCGGATATTCATGCCGCCGGCAAAGCCTGTGTTGCCGTCAACGATAAGAAGCTTCCGGTGGGTGCGCAGGTTGAAGAAGGCCAGCCGCCAGGACAGCCGCGCGGGGTTGAACACCGCCACGGGCACGCCGCGCCGCCTGAGAAGGTTCGACACAGGCTTGAGGCCATAAAGGTTGCCCACGGCATCCACCAGCACCCGCACCTGAACGCCGCGTTCGTGCGCGCGAGCCAGCGCCGCGACAAAGCGCCTGCCGGCCTGGTCGGCCTGGAAGATATAGGTGGTGAGTGCCACGGTGCGTTCTGCGGCATCGATCGCCTGGATCATGGCGTCATAGGCCTCGCGCCCACCGGCCAGGGCTTCAATGCTGTTGCCCATGGTCAGCGGCAGGTTGGTCACCCTGCCGCCAAGGCGCGCATGAGCCTGCCAGCGATTGGGGGCTTCGGGCACGCCTTCTGTCAGGCACGGGCCTTCGGGGTCGTGGGTGTCGGCGGACCGGGGCGCCATGCCCTGGCGTTCCCGCACGCGCCGGGCCCGGCGCCGGATGCGGCTGATGCCGAACAGGAAGTAGCTCAGAAGCCCCAGCATGGGCGCGATCCAGACAAGGCCGATCCATGTGATGGCCGACCGCACATCGTCTTTGGTGCGCAGAATGTGGACGCTGGCCAAAATCTGGGCCAGGAAAACAAAGCCCACAATCAGCCAGCCGTTAGGCCATATCAGTGCTTCCAGATTCATACATCCCCATTCCCGTAGTCGCTACAACACCATATAGGGGATTAGCCCACGGTGTGAAGGGCCAATAAGGAATTCGGTGCATGACCTTAGATAGCTGAAATTGCTGGCTGATTTCTTGCTTGAGCGGGGGATTGAATGGCGCTAGCGTGCGCCAATGGCCTTGACTTCAACATTCGCGACCGCGCCCAAGCCTTTGCGGGCAGACGACCTTGCCTGTTTCCGGGGCGGGCGAATGGTGTTCGACCATCTTTCTTTCGAAGTGAAACCGGGTGAGCTTCTGTACCTCAGGGGCAAAAACGGCAGCGGCAAATCGACGCTGTTGCGCCTGATTGCGGGGTTCTTGCGCGCCCAGGGCGGCACGCTCAAGTATGGCGATGAGGCTTGGGCGCATGGCGACGCGGCGCTTTCGGAAGCGCTGATTTACGCCGGGCACGACAATGCGCTGAAGCCCGTTTTGACGCTTCGGGAAAACGCGCGTGAGCTCATGCGCCTCATGACCGGCCGTGCGGTGGGCGACGTAGCGCTCGCTGAAGCCGCTGAAGTGTTCGCACTGACCGGGCTTCTGGACCAGCCTGTGCGCTATTTTTCAAGCGGGCAGCGGCACCGGTCCAACCTGATGCGCTTTGCGTACCTTTCGCGCCCCCTGTGGCTGATGGATGAACCCACCGTGGGCCTGGATGCCGAGAACCGCGATGCGCTCGCGGCTCTGATGCGCAAGCATCTGGACATGGGCGGCATGATCATCGCCGCGACCCATGACCCGATTGGCGTTGAGGGTGCGATGATCGACATGCGCGACTACCAACCGGAAATCGAGCTTGAGGAGGAATGGTTGTGACCTCGGCTCAGGAAACTTCCCTTAGCGGCATTTTCTTCGGCATCGTCAGGCGTGACGTGCGCCTTGCCTGGTCGCAGGGCGGCACGGGCACCATGGCGCTCAGCTTTTTCCTGATCGCCGTCACATTGTTCCCGTTTGGTGTGGGGCCGGAACCGCAGGTGCTGGCACGCATCGCGCCGGGCGTGATCTGGGTGGTGGCTTTGCTTGCCTGTCTGATCAGCCTTGATCGGCTCTATCAGGCGGATTTTGAGGACGGTAGCCTGGATGATCTGGCCCTGTCACCCCTCGGGCTGACAGGTGTGGCCGCGGCCAAGATCTTGGCGCACTGGGTCTCCACTGTGCTGCCGCTTGTTGTCGTCTCGCCCATCCTGGGCATGCTGATGAACCTGCCGGACGGCGCTTATGGTACGCTGCTGATATCGCTCCTGGTCGGCACGCCCGCGCTCAGTCTGATCGGCAGCATGGGCGCGGCGCTGACGGTATCGGTGCGCAGGGGAGGGGTGCTGCTGTCGCTTCTCGTACTTCCCTTATATGTGCCAACGCTGATTTTCGCCGTTGGCGCGGTGGACGCAACAGCCGGGCTGGTGGACGCTACCCAGCCGCTTGCGCTTCTGGGGGCCGCCAGTTTGCTGGCGCTTGTGGTGGGGCCGTTCGTCAGCGCGCAGGCGCTCCGGCTATCGCTTGAATAGCGCTGGGGATAACAAGGGTGTGTGAGGCATCAAGTCGCACTTGCGGCCAAAGGGGGTTCACTATAGGTAAGGGCCATGCATAGATTCGCCAATCCAGCCCAGTTCAACCGCCTGGCAGACAAGATTCTGCCATGGGCGAAACTTGTGCTGGCAGCATGCCTGATTTACGGCCTCTATCTGGCCTTCTTTGGCAGCCCGCCGGACCGGCAGCAGGGCGAAAGCGTGCGCATCATGTATGTGCATGTGCCTGCAGCCTGGATGGCCATGTTCTGCTATCTGGTGGTGGCGGGCGCAAGCTTCACCGAATTTGTCTGGCGCCATCCGCTGGCGATCCTGGCAGGCAAGGCCGCCGCGCCCATCGGCGCCACCTTTACGGCCCTTGCGCTGATCACCGGCGCGCTGTGGGGCAAGCCCACCTGGGGCACCTATTGGCAGTGGGACGGCCGCATGACATCGGTCTTAGTGCTGTTCTTCCTGTATCTTGGCTATATGGCCATCTGGCGCAGCATGGATGAGGAAGAAAAGGCGGGCCGCGCGGCTTCGATTCTGGCGCTTGTGGGCGTAATCAACCTGCCGATCATCAAATTCTCGGTCGAATGGTGGAACACGCTCCATCAGCCAGCGAGCGTCTTCCGCCTGGATGGCCCGACCATCAGCGGTGAGATGCTGTGGCCCTTGTTCACCATGGCCATCGCCTTCAAGGCCTATTTTGTCGTCGTGTTTCTCTATAGGATGAAGCTTGAGATCAACCGCCGCAAACTCAGTGTTTTGCGCATGAGCAGGGTGAACGGCTGATGACAGACCTTTTCGACATGGGCAGCGTTGGCCCCTTCGTGTGGGGCGCTTACGGCGTGACCGCGGTTGGGCTGGTGGCGCTTTTGGTCATGAGCTTGCGCGCCAACAAGGCGGCAGCTGAACAGGTGGAACGCATGCGACCCAAGCGGCGCAAGAAACCGACGGCGGGAGACAATTGATGGCGGGCTTGAAGACACGGAAGAAACAGCGCCTTGTGGTGATGATCGTGGCCGTGGCTGTGCTTGCGCTTGCGGCCTTCCTGATTGTGTTCGCCGGGCGCCAGACGGGCAGCTTCAATCTGTTCCTGCAGCCCAGCGAAGTGTTCCAGCAAAAAGTCGCCCCCGGCCAGCGCTTCCGCCTGGGTGGTCTGGTGGAAACGGGTACGTTCGAGCGCAAGGACGATGGCCTGACGTACGAGTTCCGTGTGACGGACTGTGCGGCGGATATTCCGGTGCGCTTCACCGGCATGCTGCCCAGCCTGTTCCGCGAAGGCCAGGGCGTGGTGTCCGAAGGCGCCTTGAATGCTGAAGGCGTGTTTGTGGCCGATACGGTTCTGGCCAAGCATGACGAAAACTACGCCGCCCCCGGCACCATGCCAAAGAATGAAGAGGCCTGCAGCCACCCCGAAGCCCTGACAGCGGGGCAGACCGGCCGATGATCGCAGAGCTCGGCCATTTCGCCACCATCATGGCGCTGATACTGGCGCTTCTGGGCGCAACCGTGCCGCATGTGGGCATTGCCCGCGCCGACAGCCGCCTGATGACGGTGGCCGACAACACGGCCCTTGGCCAGTTCCTGATGGCCCTGATCGCCTTTGGCGCGCTGACCTACAGCTATCTGATCTCGGACTTCTCCGTTTATGCTGTGGCTGCCAATTCGCACACGGCCAAGCCGCTCCTCTATAAAATCGCGGGTGTTTGGGGCAACCACGAGGGCAGCCTCCTTTTGTGGGTGTTGATGCTCACGCTTTTCGCAGCCGCGCTTTCGGTCAAGGGTAAGAAACTGCCGCAACGCTTCCGTACGCGGGTGATCGCGGTCCAGAGCGCCCTGGTGCTTGGCTTCCTGCTGTTCATCGTTTTCACCAGCAACCCGTTCCTCAGGCTTGACCCGGCGCCGATTGAAGGCAATGGGTTGAACCCCTTGTTGCAAGACCCCGGCCTCGCTTTTCATCCACCCATGCTGTACCTCGGCTATGTGGGCCTGTCGGTTGCCTTTTCCTTTGCGGTCGCAGCGCTGATTGAAGGTGAGGTGACCCCCCTTTGGGCGCGCTGGGTGCGGCCCTGGACGCTGGTGGCCTGGATGTTCCTGACAGCCGGTATCATCCTTGGGTCCTGGTGGGCCTACTATGAGCTTGGTTGGGGCGGTTGGTGGTTCTGGGACCCGGTCGAGAACGCAAGCTTCATGCCCTGGCTGGTGGCAACTGCGCTTTTGCATTCCGCTATCGTGGTCGAGAAGCGCGACGCGCTCAAAAGCTGGACGATCCTGCTGTCGATTGTTGCCTTTTCCTTCAGCCTTCTCGGGACCTTCCTTGTGCGCTCGGGCGTGATCACCAGCGTGCATGCGTTTGCCAATGACCCGGCGCGCGGTGTCTTTATCCTGGGCTTCCTGGTGGTGGTGGTCGGTGGATCGCTGGCGCTTTATGCCTGGCGCGCACCAAAGCTGACGCCGGGTGGCCTGTTTGGGCTCGTGAGCCGCGAAAGCGCGCTTGTGCTCAATAACGTCCTGTTGTCCACTTTTGCGGGCGTGGTGCTTGTGGGCACGCTTTATCCGCTGTTTTTGGAAGCGGCAAACGCCGGACAGATCAGTGTGGGGGCGCCTTTCTTTGAATATGGCGCTGTGGTGCTGATGAGCCCCCTTATCGTCGCACTCGGCTTCGGGCCCTTGCTGGCCTGGAAGCGTGGGCGACTTCCGCGCGCGGCCACAACGCTGTTGCCCGCCGCGATTGTGGCGCTGGTGGTTGGGCTTTACGTCTTTTGGCAGTCGGCGGGCGGTATCCTGATGACAGCTTTCGGTCTGGTGCTGGCCACCTGGCTTCTGGCGTCAGTGGTTCTGGAAATCGCTGAGCGCACGCAGCTTTTCAAAAACCCATCCGCCTTCCTGCGTCGGGTCAAGGGCCTGCCGCGCGCCAGCTGGGGTATGAGCCTGGCACATACTGGCGTTGCCGTGCTCCTGTTCGGCATCACCATTTCCGAGGCCTGGACCGAAGAAAAGCTTCTGGTAATGGAACCCGGGGACACAGCTACAGTGGGCGACTATGACATCCGTTTTGACGGTGTGAAACCGGTTGTCGGGCCGAACTTTACCGCCATTGAGGGCTATTTCTTCGCCAGCCACAAAACCAAGGGCGCGATTGGCACGCTGGACCCGCAGGACCGGCTTTATACGGACCCGGTGATGAACACGACCGAAGCGTCGATCCTGTCGCTGGCGTCGGGGGACCTCTATGCCGTGATCGGCGAAGCCGCGGGCGGCGGGCGCTGGTCTGTCCGGCTTTATTTCAAGCCCTTCGTTTCCGGCCTTTGGCTGGGTGCCGCGCTGATGGTGCTGGGGGGCTTCCTGTCGCTCAGTGATCGCCGGCTCCGGATCGGCGCGCCCAAGGCGAAGCAAGTGAAAGCGGAGGCCTGATCATGCAGCGGTTCGTTCCCCTTGTTATTGTGCTTTCCATGTTCGGCCTGTTCTTCTTCATGATGACAGACGAAGACCGCAACCCGAATGAGATCAAAAGCGTGATCATCGGCAAGCCCGCGCCGACCTTCTCGATTCCGGGCCTTGAGCCGGACGCGCCTGCGCTTTCAAGTGCGGACCTCAAGACCGGCCAGCCTGTATTTGTGAATTTCTTTGCCAGCTGGTGCGTGCCCTGCCGCGCCGAACACGAAAGCCTGATGGCGCTGGCGCGTGAGCATGGCGCAAGGGTGATCGGCATTGCCTATAAGGATACGCCTGACCGGGCGCTCGCCTTCCTGGATGAACTGGGTGACCCTTTCACCAAAACCGGCGCTGACCTTGATGGCCGCGTGGCGATTGACTGGGGCGTGACCGGCGTGCCGGAGACGTTTCTGGTGGACGGCAGCGGCACGGTTGTCTACCGCCACTGGGGCCCGATTGTGGGTGACGGGCTTGAAGCCAAGGTGCTTCCAGCCCTGGAGGCAGCCAAATGATGCGGGCATTTACTGCACTTCTGATCGCGATTGCGATGTCCGTGGCGGCGCTGTCTGTCGCGGTGGACGAAAAGCCGCTTGCGGACCCGGCCAAGGAAGCCATGGCGCGCGACCTGATGAAAGAGCTGCGCTGCGTGGTGTGCCAGAACCAGTCGATTGAGGATTCAAACGCCGATATCGCGCGCGACCTTCGGCAGATTGTGCGCGAACGGATCGCCATGGGCGACACGCCCGACAATGTGAAGGCCTATCTGGTGGACCGCTACGGCGACTATGTCCTCCTGGAGCCGCCCTTCAAGAAAAGCACCTATTTCCTGTGGGGATCGCCCTTCATCTTCCTTGGGCTGGTGCTTTATATGGTGCTTCGCTCGCGGAAAGCGCCCGTGGTGCCAAAGCCGCTGAGCGCGGATGAGCAGGCGGAGCTCGAAAAAATCCTTGGCAAGCGGGAGGAAGATAAATGATTTGGCTTCTTCTTGTCCTGACCGCACTTCTGGCAGCAGCCACATTGATCATGGGGCGTCGCCGCGGTGAAACCGTTGATCCGCTGGACCATTACCGTGCCCAGCTTGAAGAGATTTCGGAAGACGAGGCACGCGGCATGGTGGATGCGGAAAGCGCGCGTGCGGCAAAGCTGGAGGTCGAGCGCCGCATCCTAAAGGCTGCCAAACAGCAGACGCGGGCTGGCTCCGCTGCAGGAGATGGGCGCCTGCCTTTCCTGATTGCGGGCGCTGCCCTTGTTGCCGCCTTTGCGCTATACGGCTTTATGGGCCGCCCGACGCTGCCGGCCAAACCCGGCATGGTGGTCAGCGGGCTTGACCAACTGGTTGAAGAAGGCGGCATGACTTTCGGTGAAGCCATAAAGACCATCAAGAAGCACCTTAGGGACAACCCGCTGGATATGAAGGCCTGGGAGGTTCTGGCAAAAACCGCACGGTCAGTCAGGGATTTCTCAACAGCCGCAAACGCCTTCAGTAAACTGGCAGAGCTGGACCCTGCGAACGCTACGTGGCGCGCGCAGCAGCTTGAGGCGATGATCGCCATGTCGTCTGGCCAGATTTCGCCGTCCGCGCGCCTTGTGCTCGCGGGTCTGATTCAGGATTTCCCGGATCACGCGGCGGGGCAATATTATCTGGGCCTTGCCCGGCTTCAGGCCGGTGACGAAATGGGTGCGAAGGCTGCCTGGACCGCGCTTGCTGACAGGTCTTCGCCTGACGCGCCCTGGATGCCGATGCTCCAGCGCCAGCTTTCAACCCTTGGCGTGGCGCCGCCGAAGCTGACGCAGGACCAGATGGCATCGGTTGAGGGCATGACCGAAGAAGAGCGCCAGGCCTTTATCGCCAGCATGATGGAGCGGCTTGAAGCGCGGCTCGAATCGGCGCCGGATGACCCTCAAGGCTGGCTCATGCTGGCGCGGTCACACCTGACGCTGGGCGACAAAGAAGCGGCAATTGACGCCCTTGAACGCGGTCTGAGCCATGTTTCGGGCGAAAAGGCAGCTGGCCTGCAGGCGTTTCTTGACAATTTGCGTTCGGACCCCAATCTTTAACACTCTGGTCAGAATTGCGCAGTATGCTGCGCGTCAGGAGCTTTGACCCAAAAGGCTCCTGAGGAAACCGGAACATCAATCGGCCCGAAGAATTCGTCTGCCAGATTCAAGCGCTAAAATAGCCTTACCCGTGAGATTGAGGTCAAAAGACCATGGTCGACATTAACCCGAACGCCTCTGGGCTCCAGTCCCAACTGCAGGCGCAGCTTCAAAGTGGCCGCGGCCAGCGGGCAGCAGTCAACAAGCTCGACCTGACGCCCCGCCCGACGGACGTGATCGAGGAGCGCATCCGCGCGCGCCAGAGCGAAGGCAACCGTCAGGCACCGGCGCAGCAATCGGAAAAATCGAACCGCAGTGGAAACCTGTCGTCCGCGCAGGAGCTTGAGGCTGCGCAAAGCCGCGTCAGCGATATTGGCACGGGCCAGCGCGAAGCACCTATCGGGCGGCTTTCCGAGCAATTATCAAGCCAGCGCGATGTGCCGCTTGGGCAGATCATTGATATTCGGGTCTAGCGTAGATTAAGGGCTGGACAGGGCGCCGGTCCGCCTTAGATTTCAGGGTATGGCTGACCCAACAAGACCACCGAAGAATTTCCATCATACCGTCCCTGACGGCGATGAGCGTGAACGGCTTGTCTGCCGTGACTGTGGCTTTATCGCTTATGAGAACCCGCGCATCATTGCGGGCGCAGTGGTGGAGCATGACGGCAAAATCCTTTTGTGCAAGCGCGCCATTTATCCGCAAAAAGGCAAATGGACCATCCCAGCCGGCTTTCTGGAGATGGGCGAAGGCCCGGACGAGGGCGCTGTGCGCGAAGCCTATGAGGAAGCAACAGCACATATTGAGATTCGCGACCTTCTGGCCATCTATTCGGTCCGGCATATCAGTCAGGTACACATGATGTATCGGGCGACGCTCAATGCGCCAGACTTCGCACCGGGGTTTGAAAGCCTGGAGGTTGGCCTGTTCGCGTGGGAAGACATCCCCTGGGACGATCTGGCTTTCCCAAGCGTGCACTGGGTGCTTGCGCACTATCGGGAGGCCATGGGGAAATCCGGTTTCGCGCCTTTCACCAATCCTGTGTAGCGCCCAAGGCGGGCCATCACCCTGAAGTCTGCTCGGAAGGCTTTATTTGGGCCTCTAATGCGTGTATGTCAGGAACCTGATGTTCCCAAAAAATGTTGAATTCCTATGCTGCGCCGCCTGGCTGACCTGATTTTCCCGTCCGAACCACCAATCCGCTGTGTTGGTACCTACCACAAGACAGGCACGGTCTGGATGAGGCGGGTGTTCAAGGATATTGCGAAGGCTGCTGGTGCAGGCTTTGTGGATTTGCGGGATGTGCAGGACACTGCCTTTGAGCCGGACCACGGCACCATCTATCTTGAAGATCACACGGCTTTTCCCGAACCCTTCCTGACCAAGAAGGTGCGGGGCATTCGTATTATCCGGGACCCGCGGGATGTGGTGATCTCCGGCGCGCACTATCATGGGAAATCGGTTGAGCCCTGGCTTCATGAAGCTAAGCCCTTTTTTGATGGCAAGACCTACGCCGAGATGATCAATAGCTTTGACGCGATGGTAGATCGCTACCGGTTTGAAATGGACAATGTGGCCGCCGATACCATCGCGGCCATGACTGACGCCAAAGGCGACAGCGCGCAACAAGCCTTTCTGGACAGGAATTTCCTGACGGTCAGATATGAGGACCTGATTGAGGACACCGAGCTTGCCGAGTTCCGGAAAATCTGCCGGTATCTGAAGCTGCCGTTCAGGATAGCGTCGCCCGCCTTTCTCAAGCATTCACTGTTCAATAACAAGAATGCAGTCGGTGGGCACGGGCGGTCGGGCAAGAAGCAGCAATGGAAAACTGTGTTTGACCAGGCGCTGGGGCGTGCCTTTGCGGAGAAACACCAGCAGTCCCTTGAAATCCTGGGCTATGAAAAGGATGACAGCTGGATCGAGCGCCTGAAACCCTAGGGTTTTGGCTGGTCAGAATCGGGATCGTCTTCTTCCGGCATATGCTTCATCAGCATGGGCATGTGCGCCATCAGGAAGACAAAGTTCAGCCCTATATAGCCGAATGTCTTGAAATTGATCCAGAAATCGTCGCTTTGGGTGCGCCAGATCAGCTCATTCAGAAGCGCGGTCGCGATGAAGAAGATGGCATAGTTGCGTGTCAGCGTCCGCCAGGCCGTATCCGGCAGGTGGAAGGCCAGCTCCATGATCGATTTGATGTAAAGCCGCCCGGTCAAAAGGCCGAACAGCAGGATAGAGGCGAACACACCATTGATCAGCGTCAGCTTCATCTTCACAAAGACATCGCTTTGCAGCCACAGGGTCAAGCCGCCCATCACCATCACCACCACAAGCGTGAATTTGTGCATGGCGCTGACATGGCCCTGTTTCACTTTGGAATAGATGGCGGCAACAATAATCGCGATCATGAAGGGGATTGTGGCGTTGATGATACGCTCGTCGCCCTCGCCAATACGGAACGCCAGGAAAAACACCAGGAGCGGGCCGAAATCCAGCATGAATTTGCGCCAGCCGGTCAGCTTTGGCTTGCCTTCTGGGGTCAGTTCAGCTGTTGCCTTTTTGTCATCCATCGTGGTTTCGGTGCCTCATCGCAAATTTGTGATCACATTTCTCGCTTGCCGGTTCGCGGGCATGCTGGCTAGATAGCGCACCACCAACGCAGGAAAGCAGGCTAGTTATGCTGCAGGTTTTGAAAGATCGCAACTTCCGTATCTTCTGGATCGGGGAATTTATCTCCGTGATCGGGGATCATATCAGCATGCTTGCCTTCCCCTGGCTGGTGCTGCAGCTGACAGGTAGTGAATTCATGATGGGCTTGGTGTTTGCGGCTCAGGGCCTGCCGCGCGCGATCCTGATGCTGATGGGCGGCGCGGTGGTGGACCGCACCAGCCCCCGCAAGGTGATGCTTTATACCAACGTCATCCGCATGGGGCTGATGGCGCTGCTTGCTTATCTGCTGTTCATAGGCAGCGTCACGATCGTGATTGTTTTCGCCATTGCGCTGGCATTCGGCGTGGCCGACGCCTTCTTCTACCCCGCGACCACTTCGATTGTTCCCAGCCTGGTCAAGAAAGACCAGCTGAAGGAAGGCAACGCACTTGTCCAGACCACCATGTGGCTGGGCGTGATCATCGGGCCGCTGATCGCAGGGTTCGTGATTGCGGGCGAAGCTAGCCTGGGCACCCATTCCGTGGCCGCCCACACGATTGGCCTGGGCGACGACCAGCAGGGGCTGGCGCGCGCCTTCGCGCTTGACGGCCTGACCTTCTTTGCCTCTGCGCTCACGCTCCTTTTTGTGCGCACGCGCAATCTGGAGAAAGAAGATGAGGGCGGCACCTCCATGCTGGAGGAGATCAAGGTGGCTGTCCGCTTTGTCTGGTCCGTGCCCGCCTTCCGGCTGGGGTTCCTGGGCATCGCCGCGCTTGAGTTCTTCTTCCAGGCGCCGATTTTCGTGGGCCTGCCCGCGCTTGCTGACCTCAGGTTCGAAGAAGGTGCCTATATTTACGGCCTGCAGATCGCGGCATATGGCAGCGGGGCCTTCCTTGGTGCGTCCTCGGCCGGGATTTTCAAGGCACCTCGGGATGAGAGTGTCATCCGCATCATGTTCTCGCTCTTCTGCTTTTCGGGCGCGACGATTGCACTCATTGTGCTTTACCCGCCCTATTGGTGGGGCATGGTGGTTTTCTTTATCGCGGGCAGTGGCGACAGCTGGGTGTGGGTGCATTTCACCACGCTTCTGCAGAACCGTACGCCGGAAAAACTCCTGGGCCGGGTCATGAGCCTTCTCATGTTCATGTCGGTCGGCCTGTTGCCCATCGCCGCAGTAATCATGGGCACAGCGTTCGAGATCAACCTTGAAGGCGCGCTTCTTGTTGCCTCGGCGGCCATCATGCTGGCCTGCGGCGTGGGCGCCTTCCACCCCTATGCCAGCCGCTTCAGCGTTCCTGAAGGGGTGAAGGACGAGGTCACTGGTGTGTGACCAATATCCTCACGTCCTTGATATCCCGGACGACTATGGGTACATGGATGAGGAACTGGTCACCATCCTCAGGGAAAGCGTGGCGGCAATTTTAAGCTTGGAGTGACCATGCGCGGCTATTTCGGGATCGGGATCGACGGCCCGTCAAAAGAGGGCAATGTGGGCAATCTGGTGCGCACGGCCCATTCCTTTGGCGCGTCTTTCGCTTTTGCTGTGAACCCGATGAAAATCTCCCACACTGGCGAGCTCGTGACCGCTGATTTCGCCGACACGTCAAAAAGCAGCACGCAGATCCCCTTTTATAATTATGAAACGGCGGCAGATGTGCATGTGCCGCAGGGCTGCCAGCTTGTGGGCATCGAGATGACAGACGATGCCGTGGACCTGCCAAGCTTTCGCCATCCGGTGCAGGCTGTCTATGTGCTGGGGGGTGAGCGCACCAGTCTTTCCCCCGCCATGGCAGAGCGCTGCGACTATATGATCAAAATCCCGACAAAGTTCAGCCTTAACGTGGCCACTGCAGGTGCTATAGTCATGTATGACCGCCTGCGCTTACTCGGCGGTTTCGCCGAAAGGCCGGTGATGCCGGGCGGCAAACCGATAGAGAAGCCGGCCCATGTGCATGGCGGCCGTTTCAGCCGGATTGAACGCCGGTTGAAGAATGAGACCAAGTAAGGCATATGCTTTAGGGCGCACGCCGCAGATTTGAGAGTAAACCGGGAAAACAGGGAACCTATGAGACAGCTTAAGGCATTCACACTCACGGCACTTCTTGTCACCAGCTTCACCGCAGCGGCTATTGCGCAGGGCACCCCGCGCAAGCTTTCCACCCATCAGGATTGGGACGCCATGGTTGCGGGCTCGGGCTCAAGCAAGGTTTGCTATGTGATCTCTGTCCCGAAGAAAACCTGGATCAGCCGCAAGGGCGCCAGCCGTGGCGATATCTATATGACAGTCTCTCACCGGCCTGCCTTTGGCGTGACGGATGAAGTGAATGTGGTGGTGGGTTACCCGATCCGGCAGGGCAGCGAAGCGCGCATCAGCGTGGACGGCCAGAAGAATTACCAGTTCTTCACCGAAGGCTCGGGCGCCTGGGCCTATGACCCGAAGGATGATAGGAGCGTCGTGGCCGCCATGAAAGCGGGCATCAACCTCGAAGTCCGCGCCACCAGCCAGCGCGGCACCAACACCCGAGACACCTTCAGCCTGCGCGGCTTCACCGCCGCCTACAATGCGGCGTCGAGAGCCTGTCGGTAACATGTGTGGTACCTGCCTGTCTGATCGAAAAAGTCTTTGGACCGGTCCTGTTCCTGATGGGCAAGAACTGGCCCGGGCGTGCGGTGGCTGGCTGATTTTGCTCGAGTGCCCAGAATGCAGCGCACTTTGGGTTGAGACCGCGTATGAACCCCACTGTTCCTTTTTGTATGTGGTAAGGTGGCGCTTTTCAAAGGACCAGTTTATCGCTCTGGCGGCATATTTTCTGGAGGTGTCGCCGAACGACTACGGTGCCGATTTCTGTCGGTGGCATCAGCAGGAAGTGAGAAGCCTGGCTAGAGACGCGGATCAAGAGACGCTCGACGAGATCGAAGCGCATTACAGGCGGTCAAATGGTCGCGTGGACCTGCGACCAGCAGAAAACCCAAACCCCATATACATTGAAGAACTGCTGGCAGGCCAAGTCTAGAGGCCGACTGTCTTGCCCTGCCAGCCGCCATTCTGGCGGCGGGCGAAGACGAGGGCGTCTTCTATGCCGCCAGCCTGCGCGACCAATTCCCCGCCCGGTGCCCAGGTGCTGGACTTGCCTACTCGCCCGCGCCCGGTTTACAATCGGCTTTTTCGGGCGTATAAGCCGCGCATGGGCTCCAGCCGCCCGCCGCCCGCGGACATTGTCTTGGTGAAGTGCTGGATTCATGGACATGAATTTCCATACGGCCTTTCAAGCCGGTGGCAATGCGGGCAACCATCCCTGATTTGAGAGGCCAGACAAAGGAAATTTCCGTGTCTAATAATCTCTCATCCAGTAACCCTTATCTCACTGGATCACTGGGCGGCGTTTTCGCAAGAACGGCGCTCCCCATCATCATTGTCATGGGCATGAACGGGGCGGTGACGCTTATCGATGCCTTGTTCCTCGGTCTTTATGTGGGGCCTGAGGCGCTTGGCGCCGTGACGCTGATGTTCCCCATTTTCATGCTGCTTGTTGCGCTTTCGACGCTGGTGTCAAGCGGCATGGCCAGCCAGGTGTCGCGTGCCCTTGGCGCGGGCAATCATGATGACGCGCAGGCGGTTTTTGTGGGCGCGCACGGCCTTGCGTTCCTGATCTGCTGCGTGCTGATCGCGGCTTTCAGTGTGGTTGGCACCGACATGGCGCGCCTGTTCGCGGGCAGCGCGGGGCCGATGGCCGATATGGGCCATACCTATATCAGCATTATGATTGTCGCATCGCCCATCATGTTCACCCTGTCGCTAAATTCTGACGCGATGCGGAGCGAAGGGCACCTGGGCCTGATGGCGGGCATCAGCCTGATGGTCTCGGTGCTGAATATCGTCTTCAACTATGTGCTGATCGCACGGCTTGAGTTTGGCGTGGCGGGGTCTGCATACGGCACGGTGCTGGCGCAGCTTGTGGCCTTCGCCTGCGTGATCGCCTACCGCACATGGGGCCGCACAGTCATCAGGCCATCTGCCTTCCTGGCGCACGGCCTGCACGTGCGCTGGCGGGCAACGCTTGCGCTTGGCATTCCGCCCAGCCTCAATTTCCTGGGGGTGTCGCTCGTCTCCGCGGCGGTTCTGGCGTCGCTTCAGCTGGTGGAAACCAGCCAGTATGGCGAAACCGTTTCGGCCTACGGCATCATCACGCGCACCACCACCTTTGTGATCCTGCCGCTTCTTGGGCTGTCGCAGGCCATGCAGGCGATTGTGGGCAACAATTACGGCGCTGAACTGTGGCACCGCTCGAACCGCGGCCTCGGTCTCGCGATTGCGGTGGCACTGGCCTATTGCCTGTTGGTGGAAGCCGCGCTGATCACTTTCGCCAGCCGCATCGGATACATGTTCGTGGATGATGCCAGCGTAGTGGCGGAGATTGTGCGCATCATGCCGGTGATGGTGTCCATGTTCGCCATCGGCGGGCCGCTTCTCTTGCTCGCGAACTATTTCCAGGCCATCGGCAAGGTGGCGCAGGCCGCACTATTGGGGCTCACGAAACCCTATCTGTTCGCCATCCCGCTGGTGTTCCTGATGCCGAAGCTGTTCGGCGAGGTGGGCATCTGGTGGGCCGGGCCGGTGGCGGAGCTGTGCCTTTTGCTGCTGGCGGTGGTCACGCTGAATAACGCGCGCAAGCGGCAAGCGCTGAAGTGGGGCCTGTTCCGGCAGGCGTAATCAAGGGGCGGGGCTTCGGGAAACCGGGGCCTCGCCTTTTCTTTACAAACGCCGGGCGCAGGCGTATAAGGCGCGCCAACAGGATAACCCGCTGTGTGGTGGAACGCCCGCAGCCTGAAACGCCCTGGACCGGGACATACCCCCGGAAAAGGCAGGAGTTAACACGATGCAGATTACCCCGAACGGCCAGGAGCCGATCGTTTCCCCTCGTATTCCAGCTGCTGACGACAAGCTCAATATCCTTGGGCTCGACCGCGATGAGCTGAAAGCCGCCATTGCAGAGATCGGCGTGGCCGAAAAGCAGGTGCGCATGCGCACCACGCAGGTGTGGCACTGGCTTTATCACCGCGGCGTATCCTCGTTCGACGATATGACCAATATCTCGAAGGATGTGCGCGCGAAGCTGGCGGAGCATTTCACCATCACGCGGCCAGAGATTGTCGAAGCGCAATATTCAAACGACGGCACGCGCAAATATCTGATCCGCTTCGCTGATGGCAATGAGGCCGAAGCTGTTTATATCCCCGAGGAAGATCGCGGCACGCTGTGTGTGTCATCACAAGTGGGCTGCACGCTCAATTGCAAGTTCTGTCACACGGGGACCATGCGGCTTGTGCGCAACCTGACGGCGGCCGAGATTGTGGCCCAGATGATGATCGCGCGCGACGATTTGGGCGAGTGGGAAAACCCGACCGAAGGCCGACGCGTGACCAACATCGTGATGATGGGCATGGGCGAGCCGCTCTATAACTTCGACAATGTGAAGAAAGCGCTTGAGATCATCATGGACGAGGAAGGCATCCAGCTTTCCCGCCGCCGCATCACGCTTTCCACATCCGGCGTGGTGCCGCACATGGAGCGCTGCGGCAAGGAAATCGGCGTGAACCTGGCAGTATCGCTGCACGCGGTGCGCGATGATGTGCGGTCCGAGATCATGCCGATCAACAAGAAGTACGGCCTTGAAGAAGTGCTGAAGGCGTGCGCCAACTATCCCGGTGCGCACAACGCCCGCCGTATCACGTTTGAGTATGCTATGCTCAAAGGCGTGAACGACAGCGACGCCGACGCGCGCGAGCTGGTGCGTTTGATCCGCAAATACAAGCTGCCGGCGAAGGTGAACCTGATCCCGTTCAACCCATGGCCGGGCACGGACTATGAATGCAGCGACTGGGGCCAGATCCAGCGCTTCTCTGACCTTGTTTATGAAGGCGGCATTTCCGCCCCGATCCGCACCCCGCGCGGGCGCGATATCATGGCGGCATGCGGGCAGCTGAAGTCGGCATCTGAGAAGAAATCGAAAGCTGCGCTGGCACGGGAAGCAGAGGCCGCAGCGGCGGCGACTGCGACCACCGAGCCGCACCACACCTCAACCGGCCTGACCTAGGCCCTCTGGTTGGGATAGACGGGGTCTGATTTTAACTAACTGTTAACCTTTTCAGACGGAAAAGGTTAACGGCGACTCGACTCCGCAGGGCACGAGTCGCTGGCCACGGTGAGCGACGCAACATTCCCACACTCGAAGTCCGCGACGGAGCAAACGGTTGGTCATCATGCTGGGCTCAGATGGATCAGTGGTGCTCAAGGCAGGGGATGGTCTGGTTCAGGTGGTTGTGGGAATAGAAACGATCTCGACCAGAGAAACGTCCTGCTTGTGAATTGAGCCCTTATGCCTTCGGGTCTGTACCGGTCCTGAGCCAGCCGGTGATGCTGTAGCGTGCGCGGCGCGAGAAGGTGGACACCTGGCTCACCGCATGCGGCTTGGGGATCGAGAAGATATTGAGCGCGTTGAACGAGGGCGTGAAGCCGCCTTCCACATGCTTTTTCTTGTCGAAGAACTGTAAAATCCCGCCCCAGTCAGGCTGCCATTCCGGCGTCATGTTGAGGACAAACGCAGCGCGGCGGTCCTTGCCGTAGACATTGTCATCATGAATGGTGAGGAAGTCACCCGGGGAAAATTTTGTCAGCTGGGCGTCGGCGAAGGTGATGTCCGCGTGGCCCGTGACGGTGCGGACAAATTCGATGAACGGCTTGCTGTTGATGAACTCGAACAGTTTATTGAACGGCTTTGCGCATTCGCCCGCGTGGTAGGCATCATAAATGGGATAGTTGTCGTAGATATACTGGAAGCCCTTTTGCGCGCCCGCATAGGCAGCCATGCGGATGTCGTGAAGCTGCTGGTCGGTCATCGCCTTGCGCTGTTCGGGGAACACGTCAAAAAGCTTGTCGCCCTGGTTAAGGTGCAAAATCCATTCTTTGAAGTCTGCGATGGCGTCAAACAGGTCCTTGGCCGACTGGTCCGTCAGCACGCCCGGAATATGGATGCGCCCCGCCAGCTTGTAGGTGGCAGCCAGCGCCGGTGCCTGCAATTCGTTCGACAGTTCAAGATTGAGTGCGGACATGCGCGCCTTCCCGTTTCAGACCTATGAGCCTCATAGCCTGAATTGGGAAGTGGGTCAAAGGGCACAAGGCCGGGCGGGGGACGGCATTTGGCCGCACCCGGGCTTCACTCACCGTCTGCCGAACAACGCGAGGATGCTATTCGGTGCCTGGTTGGCGATATTGAGCGCAATGATGCCCAGTTGTTCCTTCACCTGCGCGGCCTGCAGGTCTGCTGCCGTTCGGGCCAGGTCGGCGTCCACCATGCGGCCGATGCCGCGCTCGATCACGTCATGCAGTTTGCTGGCAAATTCGCGCTGGATTTCAAGCCGCCTTGATGCCGTTCCGAAGTGGCCCATGGCGCGGTTCACATTGTCGATCGACTCGTTGATCTTATCCATCGAATAATTCTGGTCATCGGTCAGCGTGATAAGCGCCCCGCCGAACGCCAGGCTCTGATGGTCGAAATCCAGGGTTTCGCTACCGTCGGAGTTCGCCAGCGCGCTGATAATGTCATTGCCGCTGTCGATCAGGTTGGTGCCGTTGAAGCTGGCGCTTGAGATCATCAGCTTGATCTGCTCGCGGTAGGCATCCAGGTCAGCCGTGTAGGCTTCAATCGCAGCGTCATCATTATTCTGTTGCGCGCTCAGGAGCGACGCCATCTTGCCTTTCATCTCAATCAGGATGTCAGAGATGCTTTCGGTCGCGACAAGGGCGACATCCACAGCGCTTGTGGCCCGGTCCAGGCTGTCCATGGACGCGCGCAGGCCAGACAGGTCGCCCCGCATGCGCTGGGCAATCGAATAGATGGCAGCGTCATCGGTGACGGAGCCGACCTTGTACCCGGTGGTAATTCGTTCCTGAAGAGTCTCGAGCCACTTATGGTTGGCTTCAAGGTTACGCAGCGCGGAAAGCGCGCCCGCGTTTGTGTTAACGCTCAGCATTGCCAGTTTCTCCAGCATTCGGCCCGCTTTTTTGGCAGACCACCCGTTAGGGCACCCATAGGTAGAATATACTAAAGCGCCTGACGCCGCAATCGGCACTGCAATCTGCAGAATATTTAGTTTCAGTTGACAAAAACTGCAGAATCTGCTGTTTACACCCCCGCGATTCGATAGAATTTCTGCGTTCCCAAATGAGAAAGCATGTTCGTCGAAGCAATTGACCCGGGGGTGGTTGCGCCCCCATACTCGCGCTGACAATTTTTATCCTGGAGTTCCTATATGTCGGACAAGATCAACAAGGTGGTACTGGCCTATTCTGGTGGCCTGGATACCTCGATCATTCTCAAGTGGTTGCAAGTGACCTATGACTGTGAAGTGGTAACCTTCACGGCTGACCTGGGTCAGGGCGAAGAGCTTGAGCCGGCACGACGAAAAGCCGAGATGCTGGGCATCAAGGATATCTTCATTGAAGACCTGCGCGAAGAGTTCGTGAAAGACTATGTCTTCCCCATGTTCCGCGCCAATACGGTTTATGAAGGCATGTATCTTCTGGGCACATCCATCGCCCGGCCGCTGATTTCCAAGCGCCAGATCGAGATCGCGAAAGAAGTGGGCGCGGACGCGGTGTGCCACGGCGCAACCGGCAAGGGCAACGACCAGGTCCGGTTCGAGCTGGGCTATTATGCCCTGAACCCCGATATCAAGGTGATCGCCCCCTGGCGCGAGTGGGACCTGCACAGCCGGACTGCGCTCCTTGAATTTGCTGAACAGCACCAGATTCCGGTGCCAAAAGACAAGCGCGGCGAAAGCCCGTTTTCTGTCGACGCCAACTTGCTGCACACCTCCAGTGAGGGCAAGGCGCTTGAGGACCCATGGGAGGCTGCTGAAGAATATGTCTATAGCCGCACAGACGATCCGCTGACGGCCCCCAATGAGCCCGAATATATCGAGGTTGAGTTCGAGAAGGGTGACGCAGTGGGCATCAACGGCGTGGCCATGAGCCCGGCGACGCTGCTTGAGCAGCTGAACGCCTACGGCAAGAAACACGGCATTGGCCGCCTGGACTTACTCGAGAACCGTTTTGTCGGCATGAAGTCCCGCGGGATTTACGAGACGCCGGGCGGCACGATCCTTCTGGCCGCGCACCGGGGTATCGAGCAGATCACGCTCGACCGCGGCGCCATGCACCTGAAGGACGAGATTATGCCCAAGTATGCGGAATGCATCTATAACGGCTTCTGGTTCAGCCCAGAGCGCGAGATGATGCAGGCGCTGATTGACAAGAGCCAGGAGTTCGTGGCGGGCACAGTGCGCCTGATGCTCTACAAGGGCAGCGCGCATGTCGTTGGCCGCAAAAGCCCCTACAGCCTCTATTCCATGGAACATGTGACGTTCGAGGAAGACAGTGTCTACGACCAGCGCGACGCGGCTGGCTTTATCAAGCTGAATGCCCTTCGCCTGCAGCTTCTGAAGCGCCGCGGTAATGTGACTGAGCCGCCAGCTTACGAGTAAGCTGACAGCCACGCGCATAGCAGCCTTTCGAAACCGGGCCTTGACGGATGTCGTGGCCCGGTTTTTCATGCCTGCAGTTGAAAAGGTGCCGAGCTGGCGCAGTTTCACAGATCAAAGGAGCGTTTGTGGCCGACATTTTCACTATCATTGCACCGGTCTTTCTGATCATGATGCTGGGCTTTGGCCTTGGGAAAACCAAGCTGTTCCCCGAAGGCTCCGCCCCCATTTTGATCAGCTTCGTCTGGTATGTGGCGATCCCGGCGCTTCTGTTCCGCGCGCTGGCGCCGAAGGAGCTGCCGCATGCGTCCGAGATGCTCTTGGTGCTGGCTTATTATGGCGCGCTTTATGTGGTTTATATGTTGGCCATGCTGCTCACCCGCCTCCTGTTTGGCCTGACAACGGCAGAGCAGGGCACTTTCGCCTTTGTCACCTGTTTCGGCAACGCGGGCTTCATTGGCATCCCGATTGTCGAAGGCGTTTACGGCGAAGAAGGCGTGCGGATGCTGTTGATGCTGGTGAGCTTCCATTCGCTGACGCTGCTGCCTGTCACCACCATGGTGGTGGAGCGCGCGCTCAACCGCGGCAACGGCACCAACATCCTGGCGACAACCTTCAAAAGCGTGCGCCAGAACCCCATCATTATCGCCCTTGTGGCGGGGCTTGGCTGGTCGGCGCTGCAAATACCCGTGCCCAACTGGCTGGACAAGGTGCTGGAGCTTCCCGCTGTGGCCGCGGCACCCGTGGGGCTGTTTTCTGTGGGGCTTTCGCTTTCGCGCGTGCAGATCGCGGGTAACATCACCCACGCTGTGCTTGCGGTGGCGCTGAAGCTTGCGGTGCTGCCGCTGACGGTCTTTGTCACCACCTATTATCTGGTCGGCCTGCCACCCGTTTGGTGCGTGGTGGCAACCCTGATGGCGGCGCTCCCGTCGGGCATGATCCCCTACAGCTTCGCCACCAAATATGCTATTGGTGCCCGGCGTGTGGCAACGGCGGTGCTGATCTCGACAGCAGCGTCGGCCTTCACGCTTTCGGTGGTGCTTTACCTTATTCGTGCGGGAGGTCTGTGATGAAAATGATCTGGCAGGTTTATCTTTCGGGGGAGATCCACAGTGACTGGCGCGCTGAAATCGCAGCAGCGGTTAAGGACGCAGAGTTGCCGATCGAGCTGATGGGCCCCAATACCGACCACAGCGACTCGGACGATTGCGGCGCGGTGATCATGGGCGAACCGGAAAGCGCCTTCTGGCGCGACCATATGGGCGCGAAGGTGAACGCCATTCGCACGCGCACGCTGATTGAGGCTGCAGACATTGTGGTGGTGCGTTTTGGCGAACAGTACCGGCAGTGGAACGCCGCCTTCGACGCGGGCTATGCGGCGGCGCTGGGCAAAAGCCTGATTGTGCAGCACCCGGTTGAGTTCACCCACGCACTCAAGGAAGTGGACGGCGCGGCCATGGCCACCTGCGAAACTGTCACACAAGTGATAGAGATTTTGCGCTACGTCACAACCGGCGTGCTGAACCGTTAGGACCCATATGAAGCTCTATTATTCCAAGACATCGCCTTATGCCCGCAAGGTGCTGCTGCTTGCCAAATCGATTGGCTTTGGCGACCAGCTTGAGGTGGTGATGGCCAACCCGCTGGCGAACGAGGATGCGCTTCTGGCGGCCAACCCCCTCAATAAGGTGCCAGCTTTGATGCTGGACGATGGCCGCTGCGTGTTCGACAGCCCCGTGATCATGGAATCCCTGCTGGATATGGCCGGGCAGCCGCGCGCGGGTGATGAGTATTTCGAAGACCTGCAGATTCAGGCCCTGACAGACGGTATATTGGATGCCGCCCTTGGCCTTGTGATGGAAAGCCGGCGCGAGGACAGCGAAAAATCTGCTTACTGGCAGGAACGCTGGCACGGGGCAATCAAGCGGGCGCTGGCCGTACTGGAAGCCACCTGGCTCGATAAGCTCCACGCCTGGAACAGTGCGTCCATCGCCGCGGCCTGCACGCTGGATTACCTTTCGTTCCGCCTGCCGGAAATCAGCTGGCGCGAGGCGCACCCGGCGCTCGCCACCTGGTTTGATGAAGTGGCCACAAACCCTGACTTCACCGCCACCAACCCGCGCGATTGAGCCCCATAGAAAAAGGCCACCCGGCGTACCGAATGGCCTTTTGTATTTTTTGCCGACGCGCCTGTTAGTTGGCGCGCTGTGCATCACGTGTGGCTTTGAACTCGGTGCCTTCGCGCCAGTTTGGCCATGCGTCGCTATCAATCAGGCTGCGGCCCGTGCTGTAGTATAGCTTGAGGTCTTCGACAGCGCCCGTCAGGTCCCAGTCTTCACGATATTCGTCAGACGGCGAGTGATAGTGCTTTTCGATATACTCGGCGACGATCGCTTCCACATAGGCCCGGCCTTTTTCCCGGTGGTCATAGCCCGAGTTGGGGTAAAGCATCGGCACACCTTTTTTCGACAGCTCAAAGTGGTCGGAGCGGTAGAAATAGCCTTTCTCCGGTTCCTGGTCCGCCACCAGAATACGGTCCTGCGCCTTGGCGGCGGCCTTCAGGTAGTCGTCCAGTTCGGAGTTGCCGAGCCCCACGACCGTCACGTCCCGGGTGGGGCCATAGAAATTCAGGCCGTCCATATTGATGCCGCCCACAGTGTTTTTGAGCGGGAACAGCGGATGTTCGGCATAATAGGCTGAACCCAGAAGGCCCTGTTCCTCTGCCGTCACGGCCAGGAACAACACCGAGCGTTTTGGCTTGGGGCCGGTCGCGTATTTGCGTGCCAGCTCAATCAGGCCGCCGGTGCCGGTGGCATTATCGAGCGCGCCGTTATAGATGCCGTCGCCCTCAACGGTCGGGTCGGTGCCGATATGGTCCCAGTGCGCCATATAGACGAAAACCTCGTCCGGCTTTTCCGAGCCTTCGATAAAACCGGCCACATTGCGGCTGTCCATGTGCGCCACATCTGACCGGAAGCCGGTTGAAAACTTCAGGTTCATCGGTACGGCCTTGAAGCCCGGCGTTTTGGCGGCTGTATACATGGTGTCGAGGTCAAGCCCCGCCATAGTGAACAGTTCTGCGGCTTTTTCCTTGGTGATCCAGGCTTCGGCCTCGGAAAAGCCGGTGCCCTTGTCTTCGCGCACAAGGCCGAACTGCGGGCCGGTCCAGCTGCTGTCGACCGTCTGCCAGCCGTAGGCGGCGGGCTTGGTGTCATGGATGATGATGGCGGCGGCAGCACCCTGGCGGGCGGCTTCGTCGAACTTATAGTCCCAGCGGCCATAGTAGGTCATGGTGTTGCCAGCAAACAGCTCGGGGTCCTGGGTCGCATAGCCGGGGTCGTTGACCAGCATCACGACCGTCTTGCCCTTGACGTCCACGCCTTCATAGTCATTCCAGCCGCGCTCTGGCGCGTTGATGCCGTACCCCACGAATACCATGTCGCTCATCTGCACTTCACTGTCGGTCTGCTCGCGTCGGGTCCAGACAACATGGTCAGCGCGGTAAGAAAGCTTCAGCTCGCCGCCGTCGCCTGTGACTGTCATCTCAGGCGCGCCTTTGGTCTCAATCGACACCAGCGGCACGGCCTGGGTGTAGCTATCGCCGTTGGCGGGCTTCAGGCCTGCGTCCTTGAAGGCGGCTTCCAGATACTGGACTGTCAGCTCCTCGCCCGGGCTGCCGGGCGCGCGGCCGCCGAACTCGTCAGACGCCAGAGTGGTGATATGGCCCTTCAGCGCCTCTGTGTTCATGGCATAGGGGGCGGTTGCCTCCTCCGCCTGCTGGCTGTCGCCGCAGGCCGCGAGGGCGAGCATAAGCGCCCCTGTTAATGCAAAATTCTTCATGGAAAACTCCCCGTTTATATTTGTGACGGAGAGTGGCTGGTAGCGGCGGCGCTGTCAATGCGGCTTGGGTTCGCCGAATGGAATTGGCGAGTGCTTTTGAGGCGTTCGCGTCGCCATTTGAGGCGTTCGCGGTCCGGTTGTCGCTTTCATTGATTTGCCGGGTGCACGGTCCATTCAGACAAAGCGAATGGATTCAGGAGGTAAGAATGAAATCCAAGAAAAAAGTCATGATAGCGACAGCTGCCTGTGCCCTTTGGACCGGCCCTGCAGTCGCGGCAGACGAGGCAACCATCTTCAGCTACAGCTTCTTCGAAGGCGCCTTCGTGCATGACGATTTGCGCACTGGGGGCCTTCAGATCACAGACCGTGACGGTGTTGGCGATACGACAGACGACAATTTCGGCACGCTCTCGGGCGATACCGGCAATGGCGCTTCCGCGCGCCTGTCGTTCGAACTTTTCGGGGACGGTGATCGCGGTTTCCATATCGTCACCGACTATATCCAGACAAGCCATGCTCCGGTTCTGAACCTTACCAGCCTGCAGGGCTGGTCGGCATCGGGTGTGTTGGATGCGAAACAGAAAGAGTGGCGCGCCGCCATCGGCTATCACACGCTTGTGGGGCAAAAAGTCAGCCTGTTTGCGGAAGTGGGCGTGGTGAACAGCAAGGTTGATTTCGGCACCGCAGCCCTGGTGCTTGGTGGCAGCACCGCCAGCGCAGACCTTGGTGAGGCCAGTGGGTCCAGAACATCGGTGGATGCCAAGCTTGGTGTCCGTGCCATGGTGAGCGAACGGTTCGAGGTGACAGGTTTTGCCCGCTACCACGGCAACGGCGACATCGGTACAAGTGACGGTGGCAACAGGGTTGATTTTTCTGGCAAGGTACGGGCAGGCGCAGGCGTGCTTTACCGTCTGAATAAACGCTTCGCGTTCGGGCTGGATTACGAATTTGGCAAACCGGGCCGGGCGCGACTGGGCGCGCGGCTAAGCTTCTAGGCGGGCTTCCAGCAGTTGCCGGACATGGTCAATCCGTGTCCGGCCAACGGGCAGCTCAGTACCGTTGCTGAGATGCAGGGCATAGCGACTGCCTTCCAGCGATTTGATGTCCAGAATGGCTGTCCGGTGGACTAGGTAGCTCTTGTGGGTGCGGACGAAGGCGCTTGCCAGGATATGTTCCAGCCGGTTCAGCGACTTGTCGTGGAATCGCGTGTCACCAGTTGCCAGAAGGGCTTCTGAATATTTGTCCGCCGCCTTGAAATAGAGAATGTCCTGAAGCTCCACCACCTCGAAGCCGCCGCGGGTCTCGAAAGAAAGCTGCCTGGGCTGGGCGGGCCTGTCTGGCGTACTGTCCCACAGTCGGGTGAAGGCCTTCGACAGCCGCGCCCTGGTGAACGGCTTGGGCACAAAATCCAGCACGCCATACTCGAACGCCTCAAGCGCGCGGTCGGTTTGGGCTGACACAATGATGGTGTGGGCTGCCTTGGCCGTGAAACGCTTCAGAAGGTCGAACCCGTCCTCCCCCGCCAGGTTGAGATCCAAGAGGATCACGTCGGCGTCCATGCCAGCCAGTTGCTGGTCCGCCTCCTCAACGCTGGTTGCCAGCGCGCAGGCTGCCAGCCTGTCGCCCAATATCTCGGTGCTCAGGCGCTGAAGCCGCCGGGCGACAAGTGGTTCATCCTCAACGATCAGTATGCGGTAGGGCATGGGTTATCTGGTTCCGCCCTTTTCATTCTTCCGGCCAATTTCAATGATGGTTTCCCACGCCGAGCCTACCTGCCTGGCGTCAAAGCGAAAAGCTTTTCCGCAAAATTCTTCAAGCCGCGCGATGACATACCGGGTGCCCGTACCTGTGCCAAGCCCCGTGCCGACAGCGCCTGCAGTGACCGGGCAGCGCAGGTGGTAGCGCGTGCCGGAGGCCAGCTCTTCGGCCATCAGCCGGAAGCAAATATCGCGGCCCGTGTAGTTATTGTGGGTGAAGGCGTTTTCCATCAGCGTATGAAGGATGCCCGGCGGCACATTTGCCTGCAGGTCTACGCCCGTTGTCTCGATGGTCATTCTTGCCTCGAAGCGCTGTTCCATCAGCCTGAGGTGGACACGGCACAGGTCAAGCTCTTCCCTCAGCGTGACGGATTGCCTTTCTGCAAAGTCGGCGAGCAGCCGGAATTCGGTCGCCAGTCCGTCGATGAAATCGACCGCGTCTTCGGGGCTGGTTTCCACCCATTCCATCAGCGCCGTCAGGGAATTCATCAGGAAATGCGGCTGGATGTTGCGCTTGATCAGGTCGGCGCGCAGGCGTTCTGATACGAGCGCCAGTTGCTGCGCCTCCCTGGTCCTGCGCCGAAGGTCCAGTCCCAGATCGATGGCAAGCAAAAGCGTGACGGCAATCAGGTAGGGGTGTTTGCCCAGAGGGTCGACGGCAAGGGCGGCCAGGGCCATGCCATGACCCCAGAAATACAGGCCCGGTGCGGTGCGGCCCCTGTAGGCGGCCAGGGCCGCCGCGCCCATCAGCAGCAACTGAAGGGCGGCGAAGGCCCAGATGTCTTCCCGGCCATCCGGTGCGGCGACAAGGGCCAGGGCCAATGCAAGGCCTGCCGCGCCCATCCATAGGGCGCGATTCTTCAGGCCTAGGCGGACCAGCGTCACCCAGGCCAGCAGGGCGAAGACAAGCAGGGCAAACGGCACGATCATTCGGTCAAGAAGGGGCTGCCAGCCATAGGGGTAGCTGAACAGGAACTGGCCTTCCTCCAACAGGATTACGGCAAAGATGGCGAAGCAGGTGACCGCCGCTGCCAGAAGTGTGGGGGACCGGCCACCGGTGAAGGTGAGCACCAGAAGATAGCCGCCCACGAGGAAGGATGCGGTGGCCACGAAGAAGGTGCTGATAACCGACCAGTGGACGCCGAAAAAGTCTGACTGGAGCGCCGCCGTCCGGACATACAGGTCGAGGCCTGCGCCCTTCTCAAGGCCAAGCGCGTTGATCCGCATTTCCAAGAGGTGCTTTCCCGGCTCCAGGGCCCCTGCGGGGATCATCACCCGACTGTGGCGGTTGGCGCTTTCACCCCTCTGGCGGTTCGAACCGATGAGAGCGCCGTCCCAGTAGAAGTCGTAAACACCATAGAGGCTGACGCTCATGGCCAGCGGGTTGGTGACGGCCTCTTCCGGGCCGTCGCGGACCAGGATTTCCTGCCGGAAAACCAGGGTGGCGTCCTTGTGGGGCACCCGGCCCGTGAAGGGTTTCCAGTCTTCCGGTCCGGGCAGGGGCTTATCCACTGTCGGGACAAATTGCATGGGGGGCGCGACGGCTTCCAGCTCAACTGCCAGCGCTGTAGGTGAACAAGCCACCCAAAGGACCACCAGATATGTCAGGAACCGTTTCATGGACAGACCATAGCCCAGTCGGCGCGATTTGCCACCGCAAAGGCGCCAACGTCTCATGGCGCTGTTCTGACTGGCTTGGGCTTAACCGATGAAGGTGTTTTTGATGCCGTCCAGCATGAACTGGCACGACAGGGCCGCCAGGATGACGCCCAGAAGCCGGGTCAGTACCGCGTTCACGGTGGGGCCAAGCCAGTCCATCACCTTGGAGGCGGCGAAGAAGATGATGAGCGTGATCAGCATCACGACCGCAAGCGCGGCCAGAATAGCCCCCTGGGCCGCCATATCATGCTCATAGTTGGACATGGTCAGCATGATGGTGGCGATGGCGCCGGGGCCTGCCAGGAGCGGAATAGCGACGGGAAAGACGGAAATGTCTTCGAAATATTCGTCCAGCTTTTCAGCCGATTCCTGCTTTCGTTCGGTGCGCTTCTCGAACACCATTTCAAGTGCGATGATGAGTAGCATCAACCCGCCCGCAACCCGAAGGCCGTCCATGGAGATGCCAAGCGCGTTCAGGAACGGTTTCCCCACAAGGGCGAAAAACACCAGCACCAGCGTGCCCACAATGGTGCCCTTGATGGCCATGGTACGCTTGTGGCTTGTGGTGGCGCCCTGGGTCAGGCCCGCGAAAACCGGTGCGATGCCGATGGGGTCGACAATGACAAACAGGCCGATAAAGGCGGCGATAAAGGCTTCATACATACTGCATGCTCCGTTTAACTGACGCGGTTATCAGCCTGTTCTGAAAGCTGGATGCTTACGGGCTGCCGTTCTTAAAGCGTACCTGGCTTAAAGCGTATCTGGCTTAAAGCGTATCTGGGTCAATATTGTTCTGACGGCAGGTCGCTGTCACGGTATTTTTGAGCAGGCATGCGATTGTCATGGGGCCAACGCCGCCAGGAACCGGCGTGATGGCACCAGCGCGAGCAGCTGCTGTTTCAAATTCCACGTCGCCCACAAGGCGGGTTTTGCCTTCACCGCGCTCAGGCGCATCGATGCGGTTGATGCCCACGTCGATGACAGTAGCGCCTTCCTTGATCCAGTCCCCTTTGACCATTTCCGGTCGGCCAACGGCAGCCACCACGATGTCTGCCTGCGCCACTTCCGCGGCCAGGTCCTTGGTGCGGCTGTGGGCGATGGTAACGGTGCAGTTTGCGTCCAGCAGCAGTTGCGCCATCGGCTTGCCGACGATGTTCGACCGGCCCACAACGATGGCTTTCTTGCCGCTCATGTCGCCCAGCGTGTCCTGCAGCATGAGAAGGCAGCCAAGCGGCGTGCAGGGCACCATGGCGTCGCCACCGGTCGCCAAGAGGCCGGAGTTGATCACATGGAAGCCGTCCACATCTTTTTCGGGGGCGATCGCGTTGATCACCGACGCTTCATCAATTTGCTTCGGCAGCGGCAGTTGAACCAGGATACCGTTCACCGCCGGGTCTTCGTTCAGCTCGTTTACCTTGGCCAGCAGCTCTTCCTGGCTTGTGGTGTCCGGCATTTCAAAGTGGAAGCTGTTCATGCCGGTCTCGCCGGTTTGCTTAACCTTGTTACGGACATAAACCTGGCTTGCGGGGTCCTCGCCCACAATAACAACGGCGAGGCCAGGCGTGATGCCGTGTTTTTCCTTGAGGCTGGCAACGTCCTTTGCAACGCCTTCGCGTACTTTGGCGGAAAAGGCTTTGCCGTCGATGATTTTGGCGGTGGTTTCGGTGGGCATGGGTGTCTCCGTGCGGTGGTCGCGAACGCCGGGGTCCTTAACCCAAAAGGCCCAGCTCGCGAAGCTTTGCGTCGAGCGCATCAAATAGTTCGACCGGCGCACCTTCAAAAAGGATCGTTTTATTCCGGTTCTGGTCACCCGCTATAAGGCGAATGGCGGATTTGGGCAACCTCAGTTTTTTGGAAAGAAGCTTGATGAGAGCCGCATTTGCCTTGCCGTTTTCCGGTATGGCGGTGACGGTTGCGCGCAGGCGCGGCATGCCGTCCGCGTCCTTATCAACCCGGTCGAGCTTGTCCGCGGAAGCCTTTGGGGTCAGGCGGATGTGCAGCCTGACGCCCTCGGGAACGCGGGTCAGCAGGCTATCCGACATTATAGAGGATGTTCACGATCAGCCTCTGGAGGAACAGGATCACCAGAAACAGAATGATGGGTGAGATATCCATGCCGCCCATGTTGGGAATGAAGCGGCGGATCGGCCTCAGTGCCGGTTCCGTGACCGCATAAAGGAAGCGCCCCAGGCCCTGCACAAACGGCTGGTAGGCATTGACCACACCAAAATGGATCAACCAGCCCAGGACGATGCTGATGATCAGCATCCATTTGAAGATGTCGAGCGCGACATAGGAGACTTGCAGCAATGCATCAATGACGACCATGTTCGATCCCTTTTTCCTGTTAACTGATCCTTATCAGGACAGGCTGTAAATTGTCACAGTTATTGCAAGACATGTAAGGTGAGTGGCCGCGAAATGCAATTAAGCGGCAAAAAATACCCTGGGGCTCCGAGTCGAATGGCTCAAAATGAGACGCTTGTGGGTAAGAATTGCCTATGGGGCAAAAATTGCCCCCTCTGGCAGAGGCAGAAAGCTGGTACGTTAGCGCATGGCGTTTTTTGGTGGCACAAGCTTTGGTGGACTTTTCGGTCCCGCACAACAGCAGACATTCCGTCCGCAGATTGTGGGGATTGATACGTCGCTTATTGCCTTGTCGGTGGATGCCAAAATTACTCAGCGGCAGCTCTCCCTGCTGACGCCGGAGCAGCGGTCGGCGTATAATTTCAGTGATCGTGGTGACGCGGTCATCCCGCCATGGCAACTGCCCGAAGAATCAAAGACGCTCAACCAACAGATTCGTGAAGTCCGCCAGCTGACAAAATTCATCGACCTGAAGGCCAATGACCTGGACGGCGTGGACGATGCAGACAAAAAGGCGACGTTCGCGCTTTACAAAGCGCTCAACAACCTGCGGGTTCTGGCGGAATATGCCTCCCAGAACAGCACGTCTGCCTCGTCGCTGTCGCGCCTTAATGACCAGTTTCAGCAGGGCCTTGCGGAAGTCCGGGACTTCCTGTCGACGGCGGATCTGCAGAAGCTGGATCTGTTTCTGGGTGACAAGCAATATAAAACCGAGGCGACAACCCGCCTGGGCAAGAACGGTACGGAATCGAACGGTACGTTGATCACCAACGACCCTAATGCCGCTATTACCGGCTTGGTGGGCAATGAGGTCTTCACTGTTTCCATCACCAAAAGTGGCGTGACCGACGATATCCAGATTGATCTGTCGGGTGTAACTGGCACGCTGTCGCTCAATAATATCAAGGACTATATCAACACCCAGATCGAGGCCCTTACGGCAATTGATGATCAGGGTGCAGAATATATCAAGCACGGCACACGTTTTGATGTGCGCCGCGACGGTGAGTCAGGCCGGTACAGCCTGCAGATAGACGGAACGATCACGGAAGAGGTCCAGTTGTCTGCGGCGGTGACCACGCCCACGCTTTATGTGGCATCGGCGGTATCGCAACTGGATGATGATTTTGCCGTTACCAGCAGGATCACGGAGATTAACGGTCTTGATGCTACCCTGACTGTGGATGACACCACGTCTTTCGCCGGCATCGACTATGAAGCCACGGCTGTGAAGGAACAGGTGGCCGAGCAAAAAGAGGATGACCTGGACCCTAAAATCGCTGGCCTGCGCGATAAGCTTCTTGCGGACGCCAAGGCCGATGTGACGGGCACCACCGGCTCGGATACAGTCGATGCAACAGACAACGAGCTTTCAATCACCAATGTCAACACCGACTATCAGGTCAATTCAGACACCAAGGCCAGCCGGGTTGCGGTTGACAGCGAAGGCGGCATTTATGTGGTTGGAACGTCTGAGGGCAGTTTCGGTCACCAGCTGAATACCGCGTCGGGCGAGGATGTGTTCCTTACCAAATTTGACACGGAGGGCAATGTTGTCTTCTCGCGCCTGTTGGGTGTGGCAGGTGACGCGGATGCATACGGCATCACGGTTGACAGTGAAGACAATGTGATCGTTGTCGGCAAGACCGACAGCGCCTTGTCCACCAGCGACGTGATCGACAGCACAGATGCCTTTGTTACCAAGATCAGCAAGCGCGGTGACGAAGTGTTCCGCTATCAGCTTGATACGTTTGGCGAATCTGCTGCATATAGCGTTGCGGTCGACAGCAACAACGATATTTTTGTTGGCGGCTATACCAAATCGGCCATCAGCTCCACGTCCGGTTTCTCGGGTGGTCAGGACGCGCTGGTCCTGAAACTTTCGGGTGCTGACGGCAGTCTGCAGGATTCTGCTGTGTTCGGCACAGCCGGCAATGATGTGGTCAAGGGCATTGCGGTTGACGGCAACGACAACCTGGTTGTTGCGACTGAGCAGAGCGGTAATGCGGTTGTGTACCGGCTTGATTCAACCAACCTGGCCGATACGTCCAACAGCCTTGATTTTGGCAGCCTTGGCACGGGTGGGTCTATTCAGAGCATCGCGATCGACAACCTTAATAACGATGTCTATATCGCGGGCGTTACTACAAATGCATCTCTGGATGCCGGCGGCACCGCGTCTGTTGTGGGTACGGCTGCGGGCGGTTTTGAAGGGTTTGTCAGCGCGCTAAGCATGAACGGCCAAACGAACCTGAAGGCTGAAAGCACCACCTATCTGTCTACCAGCGGCACAGACCGCATCAATGACGTGGTCGTCGTTGACCAGGTTGTTTATGTGGCGGGCTCCACTGCAGGCACGCTTTCGGGTGAGACATCGCGCGGCTCCGTGGATGCCTTTGTCGCTCGTGTTGACGGTAAGACCGGCGCGCTTCAGGATATGGAGCAGTATGGCGAGGGCCTGTCCAAGTCTGCTGTTGGCGGCTTGGCCTTTACCACAAAGGGCAATTCCGTCCTTGAAACGCTTGGCCTGCCAACGGGCACCATTGCCATTGACCAGACGCTTGATGTGCAGACGCAGACGTCGGCAAAGGTTGGTGACTATTTCTATATTTCGATCGATGGCGGCACGAAGAAAAAGATCACGCTGAGCGAAGGCGATACTTTCGATGATCTCAAGCGTAAATTGCGTATCGCCGGTTTTGGCAAAATTAGTGTGGATGTCTCTTCCACGGCAGAAGGCGACAAGCTGAAAATTTCAACCCTTGATGACGGCGTGTCGGTTGACTTGCTGCCTGGCAATGGGGACCGGGACCTACTGGAGCGTATCGGGCTTGAGCCAGGGAAGCTGCTGCCCAAGAATGAGGTTTTCGGCCTTGGCGAGGATGAAGAGAAAGACGGTACCGACCCGGATAACCTGGGGGGTGCGTTCGGTCTTGGACTCAAAGGTGAACTGCATATCAAGGATAAAGCCACGGCCAAATATGTGCTTGGGCTGTTTGATGGCGCCATAAGCTCGGTACAGCGTGCATTCCGCTCGCTGGAATATAACCCACTGAAAGCCTTGATACAGGAAGGAAAGTCTTCCACTCAGGGGCAAGTTCCCGCGCACCTGCAGGCTCAACTGGCGAATTTCCAGACCGGTCTTGCACGCCTGCAGTCAGGCGCTTCCTCGCCCTCGCTCAGCCTGTTCGTCTGAGCCCTTTTTCTGGTCATCTGATAGCTGGTTCAGCCTCATGCCGTCGTTCCGCGTGACTTTGCGGCCGCATGATCTTTGGCGTCGTTGATGTTTCAGGAGGCCATAAAAAAAGCCGCACGTTTGCGCGGCTGTGGATCAGAAAACCTCCCTCGGCGGGGTTGGCGGGAACAGGTGCACGATTGGGGGTCGAGTAAATAAATTTACCCATTCCCGCACCCCTGCTCGAGAGGTACTCTATACTATACAAACCCTGTGCCACTTTTTGTAATTCTCAAATTATCAATTTGAAACAATGGCTTATGGTTTTACAATGAAGTTCACAGTCATTTCGGGAGGTGCGTTTATCGCATATTGCATCAATAAATGCCGCAATATGCAATTATGTTGCAAATAGAGACATTTATTTAATTCATGCTCTACGATTGTCATTCAGGCGATATTCACACACTATGCCTTACACTTATAAGGCCGGAGCCTGATACGGCTGGCTGTGGTGGGATTTTTAAGGATAAAGACCATATGCGCTCATTGGCTGTTTATTTCATGCTGCTGTTCACGCTGCTCGGCTTCGCGGCTCAGCCCCTTCAGGCTGTGCAGGAAGAAGAACAAGAAGCTGAGGAGTTGCAGGAGTTTGGCAAGCCCAAGATAGAGATGAAGCCTTTCAACATGGCCCTGCTGGAGCGTGGCCGCGTGCGCGGGAAGGTGACTATCTATCTGGTGCTGGTTATTGAACAGAGTGGCGGGCACGAATTTGTCCGCACCCGGTTGCCGCAACTCCGGTCCGATTTCAACAGCGCGCTGACCGTGCTGGCCCGCCAGCGTTTCAGTGTCAGCCGCCCGATCAATCCTGATATCGTGAAAGCCTATCTGACCCCTTATGCCGACCGGCGCCTGGGTGCGGGCGTGGTCTCTATTTACGTCAAGCAGGCACTGATTGAACCAGACTGACCCGGGGATGCCAGATTTTTGGGCTGTGGTGAAAAAGTAACACCTCATCAAATCCCGTAAATAATGATGCTAATTACTTGACCCCTCTTGCAATCGTCCTATCCCATATAAGTGGGAAGGACTAATGAAGTTGTATTAAACATCACGGAGGGGAAACATGCGCCAGAACCGCTTGTTTAAATCAACCGCGCTAACGGCCGGTTGTCTTGCTTTCCTGGCCTCGGGCTCTGCAGTTATGGCCCAGGACGAAAGCGACGATGAATTTACCATCGAAGAAGTAGTTGTTACGGGTACCTACCTTAAAGGTAAATCACAGTTTAACAGCCCATCACCACTTGCTGTGATTGGCGCCGAAAACCTGAACCAGATCGGGGCCAGCAACGTGGCGGACCTGGTTCAGACGCTGACCATCAACAACGGTGCTCAGAACAACCCGGATGCCTTTACGCAGAACGGCACCACGGGTACATCTAACTTTAACCTGCGCGGCCTCGGTGTGGCTTCAACGCTGGTGCTCCTGAACGGTCGCCGTCAGGTGGTTGCCGGTACGGTGACAAACGACGGTATCGCCTTTGTCGACACCAGCTCGCTGGTGCCGCAGATCGCTGTTCGCCGGATTGAAATCGTGAAAGACGGCGCGGCCGCCATTTACGGTACCGACGCCGTGGCCGGCGTGGTGAACTTCATCACCGACGATGATTTCGAAGGCGTTGAGGCATCTGTCAAATATCAGACGCTCACGGATCAGGGCAGCCAGTCCGACAAGCTCTATCAGGCCAAATTCGGTTGGGGCAACGACACCACCCACTTCATGGGTGCGTTCAGCTACTATGACCGTTCGCAACTAACCACAGCGGAGCGTCGCCTGAGCCAGGTCTCGGACGATAGCTCGGTCCTGGGTAACCCAGGCGCTTATTATGTGCCGTCCATCATCGGCGTTGTTGGCGCGGTGGTTCCGGTGATTGACCCGACGGGCTGTGAAGAATTTGGCGGCCAGGCGAATGTTGCCGTGGACATCGGTGTTGCCCGCATCGGTACCTGTGGTTTCGACTTTGGTGATTATTTCAGCCTGGTACCGGAAGAAGAGCGCAAGCAGGCTTATGCTGTGATCACCCAGGAACTGGGGGACAGCCACCAATTGCGTATTGAAGGCGGCTGGGCAGAAACGGAAGCAATCCGCGGTAACTCGCCAACCTTCCCATACCTGCAACTTGGCCAGGCTGGCGTGCCAGCTTACCATCCTGCGAACCCGTTCGGTCAGGGTGTGACTTTCCTCGGCCGTGCCATCGGTAACGGCGGCGAGGTATCACCTAACCTCAGCACATCCGACACCTACCGGTTCAATGTTGAGCTGACAGGCGACATCAACGATGTCTGGAGCTACGACGTTGGCTTCACCATCGCTGACAACAGGTATGTCATCAATACAGAAGACGTACTGACTGCAAACTTCCAGCGCGCGCTGGCGGGCTTCGGTGGCGACGGCTGTGATCTTGCTGCCGGTGTACCGGGTGCGAACGGCTGTCTGTTCTATAACCCATTTGCATCCAGCTTCACGACGCTGCCAAACAGCCCTGAAGTGCTTGACTATATCATCGGCACCCAGGTGATCGACGGTTCTTCGAACACCAAAGTGTTTGATGCGGTAGTGTCTGGCACGCTTGGCTCCACGCCAGCGGGCGATATCGGTATCGCGGTGGGCATGCAGTACAGGAACGAGTTCTGGGGTCGTGATTATGACGATGTCTCGAACAGTGACGGTTTCGCGTTCCTGGTTGGTAACCCGGACTTCAGCGAAGGCCGTTCTGCTGTTGGCATCTTCGCGGAATCACTGATCCCGATCACAGACCAGCTGGACCTGTCTGTTGCTCTGCGTCATGAAAGCTATGGCGGCGACATCGGCAGCACCACTGATCCGAAGGTCTCGCTTCTCTATCGTCCAACCGACAGCTTGTCGTTGCGCGGTAGCTACTCCACCAGCTTCCGGGCACCAAGCGTGCTGCAGGTGGCCGGCGGTACGACATCGCTTGAGCAGGTCTCTGACCCCTCGAGCGGTGGTACAGCGTTCGCTGCGATTCGGGCGATTGCCCCAGAAGGCGGCCGGACGATCCGTCCGGAAACTGGCAAGGCCTGGAACTTTGGCCTGTCCTATGCTGGCGACAGCGGCCTTTCGGTTGATGTCGACTACTGGAACTACAGCTTTACCGACGTGATCATCAAAGAGAACTCGCAATCGGTAGTGAACGGCTTCAGCGATGACCCAGACCGGGTTATCCGTGCCCCTGGCACCAACGCGATCATCATGGTGATTGTTGACTTCCTGAATGCCTCCAGCGTGAAAACGCAAGGCTTCGACGTCAATGCTCGCTATGCTTTCGACACCGACTATGGCACCATCCAGCCATTCTTCGAGGCAACGCATGTCCTGAAGTATGACCTGGTGGATCCACAAGCCGGTGCTGTTGACGGTGCAGGCAACCGAAACTTCGCGAACTTCGGCAGCCCAACGCCAAGCTGGCGTTTCAACACTGGTGTGTCCTGGACCACAGAAGATCATGACCTGCGCTTCTATGTGCGTCATATCGGCGGTATGGACGACGACCAGAATGCCGGAAGCCGCGTCGGTGCGATGACCACGGTTGATGCTCAATATACCTTCAACATCGGCAGCCTGTTCGATGGTGGTGAAGGCTCCAGCATCCAGGTGGGTGTAATCAATGCCTTCGATAAGAAGCCACCATATGTTTCGACAAACGGGGGCTATGAATCGCGGACACACGATCCGCGTGGCCGAATGGTCTACGCGAAGCTGACCGCAGCATTCTAAAAAGTAAAACAGAGACACCGGGGCGAAATCTTTCGCCCCGGTTTCCGTTTAAGGCCAGAGTATTTATCGGAGTATTCGCCAAGCCAGAAAACGGTATGAAAAAAGTTGGCTCCGCCCAGTCATTTGACGGGTAGCAGCAACGGGTGTTTCAGGCGCCTGGTTGACGTTACGGAATTATGGTGTTCAAGAAGAAAATGGCGGATATCCGGGACTTTCTATTGTTGTTTTGACGTTACACAATTACCTGAAATCTTTAGAAAACTGATTTGAACCGCTTGACGTTAACGTAAATCAGGAGGCACAATTACCGGGAGATCAGATCTGGCTCAGGAAGGCGCCGACATTATCGGTTGGGTTTGCCAGGATGATTTGACTGTGGGAGGACAAAAGGGAGCAACTCGGCGGCATGGTCATCTGGCCACCGCTATCCGGCTATTTTCCCACCTGTAAGCGTAAGCATTGTGAAGATCTTGGCTTTTGCCATGAGGGCCCGGTTCCTATGTAGGGGAGCACTGTTGCCAGACAAGTGCCCCAGACAAACATCAGAGGAAAAAAGGGTTTTCATGTGTCTCAGCAAAAGTCGAAGGGAATGGGAAGGAAACCAATGAGCAAGAATTTAGGGCATAAAACCCGTGCATTTCTGATGACGACGGCTGCGGCCGCCGCTGTCGTGACCGGAGCCAGCCTCTCTGCCCAAGCGCAGGACAACGACTCCGAATTTTCACTTGAAGAGATTTTGGTAACGGCGCAGAAGCGGCCTCAGACGCTGCAGGAAACGCCGATTGCTGTATCCGTGACAGACGCTGCCACGATCGAGAAGTCCCATATGCTGGACATCTCGGACATGCAGTCTGTTGTGCCGTCACTCCGCGTATGGACGCTGCAGACGTCATCCAACACCAACTTCGCGATCCGGGGTTTTGGTAACGGTGCCAACAACGCCGGTATCGAGCCTTCTGTTGGTGTTTTCATCGACGGTGTTTACCGTTCCCGCTCTGCAGCCCAGATCGGCGACCTGCCGCGCCTGCAACGCGTAGAGGTCCTGCGTGGCCCACAAAGTACGCTTTTCGGCAAGAACGCATCCGCGGGTGTGATCAGCATTGTGACCGCTGCGCCGTCATTTGAAGCGGAAGGTGGCATCGAGGCCACTTACGGCAACTATGACGCTCGCCAGATCAAGGCTTACTACACCACGGGCCTGACCGACACATTCGCTGTCAGCATCTCTGGCGGTGTGAACAAGCGCGATGGTTATATTGAAACCAGCGACCCGAACATCGACGACATCAACGACCGCGACCGCTGGCACATTCGTGGCCAGGCGCTGTGGGAGCCGTCCGAGACTGTTTCTGTCCGCATGATTGCAGACTATAACGAACTGGACGAGCTTTGCTGCGGCGTGACCAACGTCCTCAACGGCCCGACAGCTGGCATTATCCAGCTTCTGGGCGGTGAAGTGCTCGACGACAGCGACCCGTTCGCATATCAGTCGCCGATCAACGAGGTTCCGGTGAACGAAATCAAGGACGGCGGCATCTCGCTCGAAGCTAATATTGATTTCGAAGGCTTTACGCTGACGTCTATCTCGGCGTACCGCAGCAACAAAAGCTTCAACGACACCGAGCCTGACTATACGGGCGGTGAGCTGCTGGACAGCGCCTATAATGACGCTGATATTGACACCTATACCCAGGAAATTCGGCTCTCTTCCACGGGCGTGAACACGCTGGACTGGATGGTCGGTGGGTATTTCTTCAAAGAAGACATCACCCAGATCCAGGGCCTGAAATACGGTGCGGATACCCGCAGCTATATCGACTTCCTGACAGGTGCGCCGGGTACGCTGGCAACGCTTGAGCTTCTCTCAGGCATGCCGTCCGGTTCTTTCTTCGCGGCCGATACAGCGACGCGGGAAACCTTCACCCAGGACAACACGGCCTTCTCGCTTTTCGCATCGCTTGATCTGCATATCACAGACCGGCTGACGCTGACCGGCGGCATCAACTATACGAAGGACAAGAAAACCGTTACCGGCAGCACCGTTAATGGCGACGCTTTCTCAAGCATCGACCTGTTCACTGTGAACGGCGGCTTTATCCCGACGGCCCTGTTTGGTCAGGCCTTTGCCGATAATACCGGTCTTGCACCCACGCCTGAGAACATCGCTTTCATTGAAAGCGTTGCACCGGGCACGTCAGCTGCGATCCAGTCCGGCGTAACGGCGGCACTTCAGGGCCTGCAGGCGCTGCAGTTCCAGCCGCAGTTCCTGGCGTTCCCGAACTCGGTTCAGGATGCCAAGACTAACGATGACAAGGTGACCTGGCAGGCGCGTGCGTCCTATGAGGTTAACGACAACATCAACGTCTACCTGAGCGCCGGCACGGGCTTCAAGTCCACCAGCTGGAACCTGTCGCGGGATGCTCGTCCGTTTGCGGCTAACCAGGCAGCACTTGAAGCGGCTGGCCTGACGCTGCCAAACCAAAGCTACGGTACGCTTTATGCCGGTCCGGAAAACTCGACCGTCTATGAGATCGGTATCAAGGCACGCTATTCGAAAGGGGCGATCAACATCGCGCTCTTCGACCAGACCATCAAGGGCTTCCAGTCCAACATCTTCCAGGGCACCGGCTTCGTTCTGGCAAACGCCGGTAAGCAGTCCACTAAAGGTCTTGAGATTGATGCGACCTGGGTACCAACGGAGAACCTTGAGTTCCGCTTCGCCGGTACGTTCCTTGATCCTGTCTATGACAGCTTCCCAGGTGCCGCTGGCCCGAACAGCACGGTGATTGACCTGTCCGGTGAAAAGCCAGCAGGTATTCACGAAACAAGCCTCTCAGCCGCAGCAACCTACTTCTTCGAACTGGGTGACAGCATGACTGGCTTCGTTCGCGGTGACTGGCAGTATGAAAGCGAAACCCAGGTTGTGGACAACGTCGATGGCGTGTTCCGTAAAGTCAGCCTGTTTAACGCCAGCGCTGGTCTTGAGTGGGAAAACGGCCTGAGCCTCACTGTTTGGGGCCGGAACCTGTTTAACGACGAGTTCTACCTGAGTGCCTTCCCAGGCGTGATCCAGCCGGGCACAGTGAATGCCTATGCCAACCCACCGCGGATGTACGGCGCAACACTTGGCTACAAGTTCTAAAACACCAATCATATGATTGTGCAAAGGGCGGCCTTCGGTCGCCCTTTTCTTTTGCCGATGCCTTTGTCTCTGGCTCTTTGTGACATTTTCATTACATTTTTGTGACAGCCTGCTATAAGCGCCCAAGGGAAAGGTTTGGGGCTCTGGAAAACCTTTGCCAACAGAATGAAGGGAAAGGGAACGTCCATGGTTAATAACCACCCGGTGAACAAAGACCTGAAAAAGGTCCAGGCCTTCCGCGAAGGCGTGGCAAAAGAAAACCGCTCCATCGAGAACCTTGGGGTTGCCCTTGTGTTCCTTGTTCTCGTGTTGATCTACACGGCGATGACCCAAAGCGAAGGTTCTACCGGTATTTTCGTGATCGCTGCAGCTGTCATTGGCGGCTATATGGCGATGAACATCGGTGCCAACGATGTGGCGAACAATATCGGCCCGGCTGTGGGCTCCAAGGCGCTGACAATGGTTGGCGCCCTTGTGATTGCAGCGGTATTTGAAGCTGCAGGCGCGCTCCTTGCCGGTGGGGACGTGGTGTCCACCATTCGCAAAGGGATCATTGACCCAAGCGCGATGGCTGACCAGATGACGTTCATCTGGGCCATGATGTCTGCGCTTCTGGCTGCCGCCTTGTGGCTGAACCTGGCCACCTGGCTTGGTGCGCCTGTCTCCACCACACACTCGATCGTCGGTGGTGTCGTGGGCGCGGGTATTGCGGCTGCCGGTGCCGCCAGCGTGGAATGGGGCCAGATGGGCGCTATCGCGGCAAGCTGGGTAATTTCCCCGCTTCTTGGTGGGCTTATTGCAGCTCTGTTCCTGTTCTTCATCAAAAGGAACATCCTTTATAAGGAAGACAAGATCGCAGCTGCGGAAACCTGGGTGCCGGTTCTCGTGGGCATCATGGCCGGGGCTTTCTCCATGTATCTGGTGATGAAGGGCCTCAAGAAAATCTGGAAGGCAGACACGGCGATGCTGTGGATGATCGGTTTTGGTTCTGCGGCGCTTGTCTGGGCCATTACCAAGCCGCTGGTGAAAAGGGCTGCGGCCGGCCTTGAAAACCGCCGGAAATCAGTTGCCAAGCTCTTTACCATTCCGCTTATTTGCTCAGCCGCGCTTCTGTCTTTTGCGCATGGGGCCAATGATGTGGCAAACGCAGTTGGCCCGCTGGCAGCCATCGTCAGCGCAGCGCATCAGGTTGACATGGGCTCAGGCAAGGTCAGCCTGCCGTTCTGGGTTATGGCTATCGGTGCCATCGGGATTTCGATTGGCCTGTTGCTTTATGGCCCGAAACTGATCCGCAAGGTGGGTGAGACAATCACCAAGCTGAACCAGATGCGGGCCTTCTGTGTGGCGCTGTCTGCCGCTATCACCGTGATCGCAGCCAGCTGGCTTGGCCTGCCTGTGTCTTCAACCCATATCGCTGTGGGCGGTGTGTTCGGCGTGGGCTTCCTGCGGGAATATCTCAACAGCCGCGAAAGCAAGAAGCGGCGCCTGACCCGCTCTGAGGAAGTGAAGATTGCGCATCGCCGCCTGGTACGTCGGCGTGAGCTTCTGACCATTGCGGCAGCCTGGGTGATTACGGTGCCGGCCTCTGGTCTTTTGTCTGCCGCACTCTTCTACGCCATGATAAACGCCTTCTAGGGGCGGGCTATAACGACATGAAAGGGCGGCCTTGGCCGCCTTTTTTATTCGGGAGGTACCTTTTCCGGCAGGCGGGACACCAGGAAAGCGATCACGGCGCAGGCGCCCATCACGGACGCAAGCGCCAGGGGGGTCTTGTCCGGGACCATACCGACAACGGCGGACGAGACAAAGGCGGACGAAAAGGTCAGCGCGCCCGAAAGGGCCGATGCAGCCCCAGCCCGCGTATCTTCCGTTGCCAGCGCACCAGCCATGCTGTTGGGCATAACCATGCCCAGGGACGCCAGGAACAAAAAGAGTGGCATCAGGAAGATATAGAGCGGCGCATCAAGCGCGCCTGCGACCAAGAGCGCAAGCCCTGCCACCAGCAGAATGGTAAAGCCAACCTTCAGGATGGCTGAAAAAGGATGCCGCTTCAGCAGATACCGGTTCAACTGCGTCAGCGCGATCAGGCCAAAGGCGTTGGAGCCGAAGGCCACTGCAAAGAAATCTGCTGACATGCCGTAATAGCCTTGGATCACCAGGGTGGCCCCGGCGATATAGGCGAACATGCCGGCATTGGCGATGCCGCCCGCGAGCGCATACTTCAGGAAAGACCGGTTCTTTAGGATATCGGCATAGGTATGGAAGGCGCGGCTGAACCGGACGCCTGAATTGCCTGCATGGGTTTCGGGCAAAAGAAGGGCTGTCGCGATCAGGGCCAAAAAGCCGAAGGCGCTGATCAGGTTAAAAATCCAGGGCCAGCCCAGTGTGCTGGCCACAACTGCCCCCGCCAGGGGCGCCAGGATCGGGGCGACACCCATGATGGCCATCAGAAGCGAAAAGAAGCGCGCCCCTTCGCGGGGTTCGAAAACATCCCGGACGATGGCGCGCGCGATCACGGCGCCCGAACACACACCCAGCGCCTGCAGGAAGCGGTAGACGATCAGCGCATCGATGGTGGGGGCTGTGGCGCACAGAAGCGACGCCAACACAGCGATCATGAGGCCAACAAGCAGAGGTATCTTGCGGCCGAACTTGTCCGCCGCCGGGCCATAGCATAGCTGGCCAACCGCAAGCCCGATGAAGAAGGATGTCAGCGAGAGCTGCACGCCCGCAGGCGGGGCTTTCAGGTCCTCGGCAATGGTGGGGAAGGCAGGCAGGTACATATCAACCGCAAGCGGCGTCATCGCCGTGACGCTGCCCAGGATCAGCGCCAGGCCGACTGTATTTTTGCTGCTCAGTATCATCGGGCACTCATGGTATGAAACAGGGACCGGCCACACCGAAGGCATGACCGACGGTAAAGGCCTAGCATGCTTCTGGATATATCCTCAAGCGCGCATGCGGCAACACCATGTCGCGATCAGCGCAACATCACCGGGCAGGGGCGAAGAAGGTACGCAGAATATCGTCCTGCAGCGGCCCCCAGTTTTTCCAGTCGTGCCGATGATGAACTTCGCGGTAGATCAAATCGTAACCCTTGTCGTCAAGCACCTTGCGTAGTCGGCGTGCTGAGGTGTTGCTTGTTTCCTTTCTGCCCACGCTGAAGAAAATTTTGATGGGCTGCACAGGGGCGGCTTCATATCTTTCCTTCAAATCCGAGAAGGGATAATAGGCAGGGGATTGCATGGCGATGCCTGAAAATTTATCTGATGCCATCAGACCGAAACAGCCAGCGTTCAGGCCACCCAGAGACAGGCCAGCGATCACTCTATCTTCGCGTCTGGTACTAACGGGGAATTGGCGCTCCACGGCCGGGATCAATTCATCCTTGAAGAAATTCACATAGTCCGGGTTGCAGACAAATTCATGAGCGCGGCGGTTATTTTGTTGGTAGGTCGGGTCACGTGGGTCGATGAAAACAGCAATGATGGGTTTGATCCGCCCTGCTTTGATTTCTTTATCGATCAGGCCGTGCAGTTTGCCGTATTCCAGATACAGCTGTCCATCTGCCAGATATAAGGTTGGCAGTTTGTCTGTGGTCTTAACGCCTGTGGGATAATAAACCCAATATTGCAGGTGGTACCCCAGGTGCTTACTGGCGATACGGATATTGGCGGAAAGTTGCCCAGCCATGGCGGCGGTGCTGGTGCAAACCAGACAAAGGATGAAAAGCAGGAAACGCATGAAACCCCCTCACAGTGTTAAGGTAAGGCACACACTACCTGGAGGAAGGTATGTGAAATATTATAACATGTCAACAATGTGCGATGATCGACCATACCCGTGCAGGTTTTGATCAATGGAATCGGCCAAGGGGATTTCGTCCGGTGTTTTATAATGTCTGGTTGATCTGTTTAGGGCACTTTTGGGCCCTATGGGTGTGCCCTTTTGTGCCACAGGGGCACTATGGTGCCCCTATGTGTGCCCGTTTCTGGATTGGGAGTAGCGCTTAGTGCGCTTCTTGCCAGTTCTTGCCGATGCCGCTGTCGACCACCAGCGGCACCGAAAGCTCCAGCACCGGCTGGCAGGCGTTTGCCATGATGTCCTCAATCACCGGAATCGCGGCTTCGTCGCGGCCTTCGGGGGCTTCAAACACCAGTTCATCGTGCACCTGCAAGAGCATCTTCACGTCCGTGAGGCCATTTTCTTCAAGCGCCCCAGGCATGCGCACCATCGCCCGGCGCAGAATGTCCGCGGCAGTGCCCTGGATCGGCGCGTTGATTGCCGCCCGTTCACCAAAGCCGCGCTTCATCGGGTTCTTGTCCGCAAGCGCCGTGATGTGGCATTTGCGGCCGAACAGGGTTTCCACATAGCCGTGTTCGCGGGCGAAATCGATGGTCGTGTCCATATAGTGGCGGATGCCCGGGAAACGCTCGAAATAAGCGTCGATATAGCCCTGGGCGTCCGTGCGGCTGATGCCCAGCTGGCGGGCCAGCCCGAAAGCGGAAATGCCGTAGATGATGCCGAAATTGATTGCCTTGGCCTGCCGGCGGACCATCGGGTCCATGCCTTCAATCGGCACGCCGAACACCTCACTTGCAGTCATGGCATGAATGTCCGTGCCGTCGGCGAATGCTTTCTTGAGCGCGTCGATATCCGCCATGTGCGCCAGCACGCGAAGCTCGATCTGGCTATAGTCAGCAGCGATCAGGATATTGCCGTCCTCTGGCACAAACGCCCGGCGGATCTTGCGGCCTTCTTCGGTGCGGATCGGGATATTCTGAAGGTTCGGGTCATTTGACGACAGGCGTCCGGTGGTGGTTGCCGCCAGATGATAGCTGGTGTGCACGCGGCCCGTGCGCGGGTTCACTTCATTTTGAAGCGCGTCTGTATAGGTGCTCTTCAGTTTGGAAAACTGACGATATTCCATGACCTTGGCAGGTAGTTCGTGGCCTTCAGCCGCAAGCTTTTCCAGCACATCCACGTTCGTCTGCCAGGCGCCGGTTTTCTTCGATTTTTTTCCGCCTTCAAGCCCCATGTCGTCAAACAGCACTTCGCCCAACTGCTTGGGCGAGTTCACGTTAAAGGGGCGGCCCGCAAGGTCCTGGATTTCGCGGTCGAGCCGTTCGATGCCCACGGCAAATTCGTTCGACAGCTTGTTGAGGACGCTGCCGTCCACCTTGATGCCCTCGCGTTCCATGGCCGAAAGCACAGCCGCCATCGGGCGCTCAAGGGTCTCGTAAACGGTAGTGACTTTTTCCTTTGCCAGGCGCGGCTTCAGCACGTGCCAGAGACGAAGCGTGATGTCCGCGTCCTCAGCTGCATAGTCGGTCGCCTTATCAAGCGGCACCTTGTCGAAGGTGATCTGGTTCTTGCCCGTGCCAGCCACTTCCTTGAAGCTGATGGGGGTCATGTCCAGGTGGATGCTCGCCAGCTCGTCCATGCCGTGGCCGTGAACGCCCGCGTCCAGCGCGTAGGACATCAGCATGGTGTCGTCGATGGGGTGAAGGGTGATGCCTTCGCGCGCCAGGATCGACATATCATACTTGAGGTTCTGGCCAATCTTCAGGACCGACGGGTCTTCCATGAGTGGCTTCAGTACATCAACCGCATCCGCTTTCGCGATCTGCTTCGGCACTTCCGCCAGCAGGTCGTCGCTGTTGGTGCCGTGTCCTACCGGGATATAACAGGCCTTGCCGGGCTCGCATGACAGGGATATGCCCACCAGGTCCGCCTTGGCCGGGTTAAGGCCTGTGGTTTCGGTGTCAACCGCCACATAGCCAACGTCATAGGCTTTTTTGATCCAGGCCTTCAGTGTGTCCATGTCCGTCACACACTCGTAAGCCGCCTTTTCAACCGTCACGGCTTCTGTGACCATATCCTCAGGGATGTCGCCGTCCCAGGCGCTGATGACCTTTGCCTTCAGGGACCGGAAATCCTGTGCGTCGAGGAACTCAACAAGTGTTGCGGGGTCAGGGTCCTTGACCTCGAAGCTATCGAGTCCAACTTCGATCGGCACGTCGCGCTCCAGCGTCACCAGCTGGCGGCTGACGCGGGCTTGGTCCGCGAATTCGATCAGGTTTTCGCGGCGCTTGTTCTGCTTGATCTCGCCCGCGCGTTCAAGGAGCGTGTCCAGGTCGCCAAATTCTTCAATCAGCTGGGCGGCGGTCTTGACACCAATGCCGGGCACGCCCGGTACATTGTCCGCGCTGTCACCCGCAAGTGATTGAACATCAACAACTTTATCCGGCCCGACGCCGAATTTTTCCGGTACGTCTTCGGCGCGTGTCCGCTTGTTCTTCATGGTGTCGAACATGTCGGTCTCAGCGTCCAGAAGCTGCATCAGGTCCTTGTCAGAACTGACGATGGTGACCTTCCAGCCTTTTTCGCGCGCCTGCTTGGTGTAGGTGGCGATCAGGTCATCGGCCTCATAGCCCAGCATCTCGATCGAGGGCAGGCCGAAGGCTTCAGTGGCTTCCCGGATGATCGGGAATTGGGGCACAAGGTCTTCGGGTGCCGGCGGCCGGTGCGCTTTATAGTCCGGGTAGATATCATTCCGGAATGTCCGCCCTGACGCGTCGAAGATCACTGCCAGGTGGCTTGGTCGCTCCGCGTCTGAAAGGTCGCGCAAAAGCTTCATGATCATGTTGGAGAAGCCATACACGGCGCCCACGGGCGTACCGTCAGCGCGTGTCAGCGGGCGCTTTGAATAGGCCATCGCATGATAGGCGCGGAAGATATAGCCCGAACCGTCGATCAGATAGAGGTGTTTCTGTTGATCTGTGTGTTCGGGCATATGGCTTTCCGGAATAAATTTGTTTGGCGGTCAGATAAGAAAAAAGGCAGTCAGATCACTTAGATTTGTCTGACGGACCGCCTTGCAGAATATAAAGTCGATCACAATATGGGCATTCTACTTTGCCTTCGTCGTCCATCGTCAGATATACACGTGGGTGGCCGAGGGCGCCTTCGTCGCCGTCGCAGGCGACTTTTTTGGTGGAGACCAGTTTTGTTTCGGGTGCGTCTGCCGTCATGATGCGTCTCTTTTGGCTTGGGTCTGGTTGAATTTGCCCCAACTCAAATTGGGATTTAGCCTTATATAGCGGGGGTGAGCCCCGCGAACAAGCGGCAGCGTGGTACAATGTCCGAAAAGACGGTAATATTGTCGGACGCAAAAATAAGCAGGATCGATTTGTGACAAAAAACGCGATTGAAATCAGGGGACTGAAAAAGGTTTACGGTGGCAAGAAAGGCGGCGGCAAGCTGGCCCTGAAGGGGATCGATCTCGATATCCCGCAGGGGTCCATGTTTGGCCTTCTGGGGCCGAACGGTGCCGGCAAGTCCACCACCATCAATATTCTCGCGGGCCTTGTTAACAAAACCGAAGGCAGCGCCAAAATCTGGGGCTTCGACATTGACGACAACCCACGGAACGCGCGCGCCAATATCGGTATCGTGCCGCAGGAACTGACATTTGATGCCTTCTTCACCCCGCGCGAGATGCTGGAGGTGCAGGCTGGCATGTATGGCGTGCCCAAGGAAGAGCGCCGCACCGAAGAACTCTTGAAGGCGGTGCATCTGTTTGACAAGGCCGACGCTTATTCGCGCACGCTGTCTGGTGGCATGAAACGGCGGCTCCTGATCGCCAAGGCCATGGTGCATAACCCGCCAATCCTGGTGCTGGATGAGCCGACGGCCGGTGTGGATATCGAACTTCGGCAAATGCTGTGGGAATATGTGCGCGAGCTCCATAAGCGCGGCACTACCATTGTGCTGACCACCCATTATCTGGAAGAAGCTGAAGAGCTTTGCGACACCATCGCCATCATCAACCATGGTGATGTGGTTTGCTGTGAGCCAACGGACCAGCTTCTGAAGCGCATCGACGAAAAGGAGATTGTCATCTCTGTGTCCGAGAAGCTCTCGGGCGTGCCGGATGTGCTCAAACCCTTCAACAGCGACGTGCGCGGCGACCACAAGCTGGCGGTGCAGATCAGCCAGGCAACAGCCAATGTCGGCCAAGTTCTGGCCGCGGTACAGGAAGCCGGGCTGACAATTACCGATATTTCCACCAACGAGACAGACCTTGAGGACATCTTTCTGCAGCTCACCAGCAGCAAGGCGAAGGACGCAGCGGAATGAGACGCATCTATGATGTAGTGATTGTAGGCTCTGGCGCGGCGGGTCTGACGGCGGCGCTGAAGCTTGCCCCCCATATGCGCGTTGCTGTTCTCTCGAAAGGCGAGATGTCAGGCGGGTCCACGCGCTGGGCGCAGGGCGGCATCGCGGCCGTGCTTGAAGCCACTGACAGTATCCAGAGCCATATTGACGACACGCTTGTGGCGGGCGCGGGCCTTTGTGACGAAGAAGCCGTTCGGTTTGTGGTCGAACGGGGTCGGGATGCGATTGAGAGCCTGATCAACCTGGGTGTCGAGTTTGACAGGGCGAATTCGGTTCACGAAGACGGCTATGACTATCATCTGACACGCGAAGGCGGCCACAGCCACCGGCGGATCATCCATGCAGCGGACGCCACTGGCAAGGCGGTGCAGAAGACGTTGAACCAGCGCGTGCTGGATGAGCCCAATATCGATGTGTATGAGCATCATATCGCTATCGACGTGATCACCAACCGGCACCTGAAGAACCCAGGTAGCTATGATGATCAGGCGCACGGCGTTTATGTGCTGAACTTGGAAAAAGGCCGCGTTGAGACTTTCTCTGCGCGCGCGACCATCATCGCATCCGGGGGCGCCAGCCGGGTCTATCTCTATAGCTCGAACCCTGATGCTTCCACCGGTGACGGTATCGCCATGGCGTGGCGCGCGGGGTGCCGGGTTACGAACATGGAGTTTAACCAGTTCCACCCGACCTGCCTTTATCACCCTGATGCCAAGACCTTCCTGATCACGGAAGCCATGCGCGGTGAAGGAGCGGTCCTGAGGCTGAAGGACGGTACGCGCTTCATGCCCGGCTATGACAAGCGCGAGGAACTTGCGCCGCGTGACATTGTCGCCCGCGCGATCGACAGTGAGATGAAACGTACGGGTGAGGAATGCGTGTGGCTTGATATCACCCACAAGGATGCGGATTTCGTCATTTCGCATTTCCCGACCATCTACCGCCACTGTTTGGGGCTTGGCATCGACATCACCAAGGACTGGATTCCGGTGGTGCCGGCGGCCCACTATACCTGTGGCGGTATCCATGTGGATATGCACGCGCGCACTGGGCTCGACCGGCTCTATGCCGCCGGGGAATGCTCCCACACCGGGCTGCACGGCGCCAACCGCATGGCCTCCAACAGTCTTCTTGAATGTCTGGTGCTCGGCAATGCGGCGGCTGATGATATTCTGGACAAGATTGATGATCTGCCGTCTGCGGCTATCGCCCGCGATTGGGACGAAAGCCAGGTATCGGACAGTGACGAGATGGTTGTCGTGACCCACAACTGGAAGGAGCTTCGCCGCTTCATGTGGGACTATGTGGGCATCGTGCGCACCGACAAGCGTTTGGCGCGCGCCAAACGGCGGGTGGATCTCTTGGCTGCGGAAATCCAGGAATATTACGGTAACTTCCGGGTTACGGCAGATCTTCTGGAGCTCAGGAACCTTGTGACGGTGGCCGACCTGATCGTGCGGTCCGCCCAGATGCGCAAGGAATCCCGTGGGCTGCACTTTACGGCTGACTACCCGAAGCTTGCCGACGAGCCGCGTGACACCACATTGATCCCGTTCGGGCATGCGGTCTCGGACCGGGTTGCGTAGATGAAAACCAATTGCTCCCCTATAGGGACGAAAGTGATACCCCTTGGCGGGTTTTACCGAACTGCTGAACTTATTTCCTAAGTTTTGCTGAGGAATTGCTTTCGCCTCCCTGTCCTAAAGATTAGGGGGGCTGGCGTTCGGTTTGGCCTCCCATCATGTCAGGGGAGGCATTTATTCTTAGATTTCGTGTATTTTTTTCCGCGCTTTGCGTGTTGTTTCTTGGGCTGTCCATGCCCGCGATAGCTGCCGATGAAACGCATGTACCGACTCCGTTCCGGGGGGATGATCCTGCCTCGATCTTGAGCATCCGGTATGATGACCTGAGCCAGGTCTTAGAGGCGGTGGTACTGGAGGCAGGGCGTTCGGACCGGTCACGGGGCTCGCGGGCGCAGCCGGCGGCGGCATCGCATATCATCCGGGCTTCAAACAGCCACTATTCGCTTGAAGGCAACCGCGTGATGTTCTCCGCCTTTGAGGAAGACCGAAACCTGGCCGTTCTGATTGCCATCAGAAAAAGTCTTGAAGCCGTGCCGGACACTTTGCCGCTCAAGATGCTGTCCCGGGACGAACAACTGGCCTATTGGCTTAACCTTTATAATGTGACGGTGATCGAACAGATTGCCACCATCTATCCCGAAACGCGTTTGAAGCGCCACTACAGTGGCAGCCGTTCGATATGGGACCAGAAGATATTGAAGGTTGCCGGTGTGCCGTTATCGCTCAACGACATCCACCACAAGATTCTGGTGCCCAAATACCGGAACCCGCTCGTTATGTACGGCCTGTTCCAGGGCTTTGCCGGGGGGCCCAACATTCGCCCCGAGGCCTTTGAGGGCCCGCGTGTTATGGCGCAGCTCACGGACAATGCCGAAGAGTTCGTCAATTCGAACCGGGGCATGCATCGGCGTGACCGCCTGATGAAGGTCTCGCACCTCTATGAGGTCAACCGGGATCTGTTTCCTAACTGGGATGCGGATCTGCGGCGGCACCTACGGCGCTATGCGGATGACGTTTACCAGGAACGAGTCAAATCGGCGTCGCGGTTTGCACCGAGCATCACCAACTATGGCATTGCGGATATCTATAACGGTTACAAGGGGCGCGGAACCTCTGTCAGCACCAACCCTGCAGCGCTTTTAGGCGCCATTCGCTCAGCGGGAGATGATGGGACGTCGGCCGAAGGCCACTTTGGCCCGACGTCATACGTCGCAAATGATGGAGCCGTGTTTGCAGCCGGGGTCACACCATACCTGCAGGGACAGAGCCAGTATGGCGGCAGGTTCCCTATTCATGTTGTCGAATATCTGAAGACGATAGAGGAACGTCGGCGTTCAGGTAAGGAAGGCGAGGTCAGCGTTGAGGAAATTGGCTCTTCTTCGCCGGAGTGATCCTTGCCTGACCTCCTGCCGTGCCGCGATCTGTACGGTATGAAAAAAGGCCCCACCCGGAACACCGGGCGGGGCCTTAATCATTTGTGCCCGTAGGCTACCGCTTTATTGCAGCGCCCACTCAAGTGGCAGAACGATTTTCATGTCGGTCTGGCCTTCCGGCAGCGCTGGAAGCGGGTTCAGCTTGGCAACCAGTTTCGGGATTTCACGGTCCAGAAGGTCCTGGCCGGTGGCTTCAAGAATTTCATGGGCTGTGATGGTGCCATCTGCCGCGACGATCAGGCGGACTTTGGCTTTGCCTTCGATTTCGCGCATCAGTGCGGCACGAGGGTAGCTCTGGTTCTGGGAGACGGCACGCAGCAGGGCGACTTTCCAGCTTTGCATGGTGTCGGCGGCTGTCACCTGAGAGCTGACGGCGACCAGGACTGTTGCCGCCACAACGGCAGATTTAAGGGCGTTGGTAACAAACATTTGGGTATACTCACTACTGTGCCGCTGAATTTTTCAAAGCGGCCTTTGGGGGAGGGATCGCAAAAATGGCTCCCGGAACCGGAAGCCATTTTCTACTCGAAACGAATAGTATTTTTACTCGGAACGAAAAATCTTAGTTCAGTGTCCAGTTCAGAGGCAGAACGAAGGACAGTTCCTGCTCGCCGCCAGGCAGCGCAGGCAGCGGATTCAGTTTTTCAACCAGTTTCGGGATTTCACTGTCCAGAATGCTCTGGCCGGTTTCTTCCAGAATTTCGTGGCTGGTGATCGTGCCGTCCGCAGAAACAACGAGGCGAACCTTTGCCTTGCCTTCGATTTCCCGCGCAATGGCGGAACGTGGGTAACGCTGATTTTTTGCGACCGCTTTGATCACCGCGATCTTCCAGCTTTTCATGTCGTCAGCGGCCGATGCAGGCGCAGACGCGAAAGTGAAACTCAGAACCAGGGTCGCAACCAAGAAAGTGCTAAAATTCTTCAACATGTTTCCATCCATTATTCTAGAATGTTCCATGCGGCCTCACGAGCAAGACTGAAAACCGCGATATTTAACCGTGTGTTATAGTGATAGCCCGTTAACCAGTGGTAATAAAAAAGATAAAATTTTATCCAATGGGGAAAATTGGGTGCAAGGCACTGAATTGATTGAATAAAAAATTGGTCTCACGCCTGTATTATGCGCCCGGAATAGGGTGATTCCCCGCGTAAAACTTTAAATTAATGACAGTCGTTAAAATGATTCAGCTGTTTCGAGTGAGCGGTTGTTGGCGGGATGGCGCAAAGATTCGGCGGAGGTTGGCGGGCAAGCGCATTTAGGCTTGCAACGGCTAGGGGGGGAGTGTAGTGTCCGCGCCGATATAAGCCTGTCCGCGCACCCGTAGCTCAGCTGGATAGAGCGCTGCCCTCCGAAGGCAGAGGCCAGAGGTTCGAATCCTCTCGGGTGCGCCATTTTTCCCAATAATCATTAATTGTCAGAATTGGTTAGTGGAGTGAGTGCTGTTCACACTCGATGCCGGGTCTAAGGGTTTTCATGCTTTCTTATAGCGTCTAAGCTGGCTACCAAAGGCACACAGGTCACGCAGGGAATATTCATGACAGAAGCAAGGTGGGGAAGTGGCGTCATAATCGTTCCAGGCCTAATATGCCTGTTGCCGGGCCTACTGTTCTTTCAGGCAGCCCCTCCCGGGCTGCCATCGCTGTTGTTGTTTTTCAATCTTTGGGTCCTAGCCTGCTATGATCTGGTCAGCTTTCGCCTGCCAAACCTTCTGACACTGACCCTTTTCATAACCGGCGCCATGTATGTGGCGACCAGCCCAGGTCTTTTTGTCTGGGACCATTTCATCGGTGCGGTTGTCGGGTTGGTGTTTTTTCCGGCGGTCAATGCTGTCTACAAATTAGTGCGCGGCCGGGATGGCATAGGCATTGGGGACGCCAAGCTGTTGGCGGGCATCGGAATGTGGCTGGGCTGGGCCTTGTTGCCGCCTGTCCTGCTGGTGGCCTCTATCGCTGGGCTTCTGTATGGCGGCGGCCTTGCGTTTGCCACCAAGCAGCCCATTGCGACATCAAAAATACCCTTCGGGCCCTTCCTCTGCCTTGGGGCCTGGGTGGCATGGCTGTATTTACCCTAATATGAGCAGCGTTCCAGAGCGCAACAGATGGTTCGCATGTGTTTAACCTGCGGATGCTCCTTTTCGTCAAGCGCGAAGCCGTGAAGGCGGCCTGCCCATAGGGCCCTTGCCAATCCTGTAACATCTGCCTAAGCTTTTTTTGGTTATGTTAAATATACACGAAGACGAGGGGGGAACATTCGTCTTCTGTCGCAGGGGGAGACAAGACGATGACCGACTCCGTTTCAGCCGAGTCTGTAAAACCGGAATTTCGCATTGGCGAGGTCCTTTCGCAAACATTCGGTACCTATTTTGGCAACTTCTTCAAGTTCCTGGTCGTAAGCTTCATTGGCTATGTGGTTATCATTGGCGGTGTGGGACTGATCACGGGAAGCGGCCTCATGATCAGCCAATCAGCGGCCGCTAATCCACTTGTTGCACCCGGTCAGTTTTTTCTGAACTTTCTTCTCATGATGGTTGCGGCAGCGGTTATCCAGGCCAGCATCACTTTTGGTGCGGTCGAGCATCAGGCCGGTCGGGCTGCTTCCGTAGTGGGTATGATGAAGGCTGGCGTCCGGTCTGCAATTCCGGTTGTCCTTGCTACCGTGGTCATGTCTGTGTTTGTGTTTATCGGGTCCATCTTCCTGCTCGTTCCCGGTATCATTATCTGGCTGATGCTGTCGGTGACCGTGCCGGCCATCGTGTCTGAGAAACTTGGCATGGCTGATGGCCTGAAGCGCAGTCAGGATCTGACGACCGGCTTCAAGTGGCAGGTTTTTGGCGCGTTTATTGTGGTCATGATTGCCATTTGGCTGTTCCAGATTTTTCTGGGCATGCTCCTGGTTGGGTTAGGTACGACGGCCTCTGCTGGGGGCAGTGGCGGTTCGGCGCTGGCGGTGGTTATAATGATTATTTCTATCGCCATGGGCAGCCTGGTCTACGGCTTGATGGGGTCGGCTGTTGCGGCTGTTTACACCAATTTGCGGGCAGCCAAGGAAGGCACGTCGGTTGACGAAATCGCCAGCGTGTTTGCCTAAGCCGGAGCAATAGCATGAGCACAGGTTTTCTTGATCAGATTCGAGATCCGGACGCGCCGCCGCCGGTGCAGCGCAAGATCAGGCGGGAAACCACCTTCAAGCCCTATGCTTCGGCAGAGGGCGAAGGCGGCCCGCTTCGGATCGGCACAGTTTTCGCGGAAGCCTGGGCACTCTACGGGTCTGTATTTCCCGTGCTGATTGGACTTGCACTCATCATTTACCTGCCGGCCTCCTATGTCTATTTCCTGGACAGCTTCAAGGGCCCGGGGCTTTCGATGCCGGCCATTGTCCAGATTGTGGCCAGCGGTGGCGGCGGGCTTCAGTGGGCTCTACTTGAAGCAGCCTATCTGGTCTTTGCGTCGGTATGGTGCCTCGACGCCATGCGCCAGACGGACCAAACTACCGGACAAAAACTGATGCAGGGGCTGCAGTATTTGCTGCCTGGGCTTGGGGTACTGCTGATTTACAAGATTGCACTGGCGCTTGGTTTGGTTTTCTTTGTTGTTCCAGGCTTGATGATCGCGACTTTCGCAGCCGTCCTTATCCCCGCCCTGGTATCGGGTGACCGGCGGCGGGGAGGGCGTCTGTGGTCATGGCAGATGGTGTCGGGCTATGGCTGGCCCGTGTTCGGCATTCTGGCGGTTTTGCTTGTCCTGCGGATACTAATGTTCTTCGGCTCAGCGCTTCTGGTGAAGATGATGTGGACACCCTTTCTCGCACAGGCACGGGACCTTGTGCTAGTTGTCTTGCTTGCGTCACTTGAGGCCGCTGTGCTCTGCAGTCTCTATGTGTCGCTATACCGGAAAAAATTCGGCTCAGGCGGCAAGGATATCGAAGACGTCTTCAGTTGATCGTTAGGTGCGGTCGGTCGTTTTATTACCGGTGTCGAACTTGTCTTTCTTGCGGTTGCCCATCAGAAGCTTGCCTTCAAGGTGTTTCCGAAGCGCGTGATAGTAGGCCGATAGGAAAGCGTCCATCTGGTGTGGCAGTACGGGGTCTTCCCAGCCAATCTTTTTGATGATGGTCTCCCCCGCGGTCTTCAGCTTCTCAGACGCACCTGCCGACTGGTTCCTCAATAGCTCCTCAAGCGTTTGAAGTTCAAAGATGCCGTAAGCGTTCAGTTGCGCGGTGGTAAAGCTGTAGGCTTCCTTGGCGCTTGCCATTTTCTCGTCAGCATCCAGCATGTCGGTGGCCAGCAGCACTTTGGGCTCTCGCACAACAATGGTGCCAGCGATCAGGTCGCCTGCGCGCAGGTTGTCCTTGTTCATCATGGGCAGGAAAACCAGTAGCATAGCCCAGATAAAGGCGAACAACTGCATCACGCCGGAGACGCCCGTCGCGCCGCCTGAAAAGACAATGCCCATGGGGAGGAAAATTTCGATTTCGCGCATCATGTTGCGGGCGAAAATGGCCTCGGATGAAAGCGGCTTGCCGAACCGGTCGATCACCTTGATGCCCAGGCGTCGTTTCCCCGGTGTCTGGCCCTGCCATTTCAGCTCGAAAAACATGAAATAGAAGTTCCTCAGCGCAAAGATGAACAACAGGAACATGATGATCCCGAACCGCCCAAGGTTGGCCCAGCCGGTGGTGATGGCGATTGCGATCGACCCCAAAATCATGATGCCGAACAAGATCAAAAGATCGATCACCACGGCGCCTGCCCGGTCACCGCGGTCTGCCAGTTCCACATTCAGCGCCACGCCTTCCGGTGTCAGGATGCGGCGCGACTTTCTGGCCGGGCGGTAGCTGCGCTGTTTCCTGCTCATGAGGCTTTTCCACCAATATCATCAGACGCATCTTCGGGCGCGTTGCGGCCCACGCCTAGGAAATAGAGTGCCCAAATAAACAAGAAGCCAAGGCCGATCGTGTAGCGACCCGTATCACTGCTGACGAGCTGCCGGGCAAAGCCCTCGAGAAGGCCAGCGACAAGGAACATAAGGATACAACCAAATGCCACGAGTGCGGCTTTCTTGCCGTATATGGCAAGGGATTCCATTCGGCTCAGTTTCCCGGGGAATACATAGTGCCGGGCGATGGCAAGCCCTGCGGCGCCACACAGGATGATGGCCAGTATCTCGGTAGAACCATGGATGATCAGCCAGCCGCCCAGCTCATAAAGCAAGTCTTTTTCATAGTGGAGCGCCAGGAAGGCACCCAGCATGGTGCCGTTCTGGAACAGAAGCCAGATAGTGGGCAGCCCAAGCGCGAAGCCAAGAGCGAACGCCAGCAGCCCGACCTGGGAGTTGTGGGTGAAAAGCTGTGTGGCGAAAATGTCCAGGCTGTTCAGCTTGTCTTCCGCGGGGTAGATGACGGCCTTTAGCTCTTCCGCCGATGCGCGGGGCACCCGACCGTCCGCCAGTTCCCTGTTCATAAAGGTGAAGAACCAATCAGGGTTCTGTAGCACCAGGAAAAAGCCGGCCATGACGCCCAGGAACATCACGACAAAGGCAACAATAAATTCCTGCTTCAGGGACCGCACCGCGTCGGGCACCGAGAATTGCATCAACCGCGCGAAAGCCTTTCCGGCGGGCCTTTGGTGGCCATACAAAAGGAAATAGGCGCGGGTGGTGAGATTCTCCAGATAGTCGACCACATTCTTGTCGAGCGAGATCGACCGCGCCACGCTCAGGCTTGAAAGCGCCCCTTTATAGAGGTGCGGCAGTTCAAACACATCCGCCGCGCTTAAGGACCGGATGCCTTTTTTTTCGGCCTGCATCACCAGCTTTTCGAGCTGTTGCCACCCGGCTTCACGCTCCTGCCTGAACTGGAAGCTTTTGGTCCCTTCAAGCGCCATCAGACCAGCTCCTGATTAATGATTGTGCGATACTGGTTAATCACGTCACCGACAAGATGGGCGGCCTCAGGCTCCAGGCACAGCACGCCTTGGCGCCTGAGATTGGAAAACAGCAGTCTTCTTTCCTTCAGAAGCTCGGCTGCGGTGGCCGCGCGGGAGATATCCTTCACATCCTCGACCGGCCGGTTTGACACGCGTTCCAGATAAGGGTCCTTGAGCGCCACGAACACGACAAAATGATGCACCGCCAGGTGGCTCAGGTTTTCGCGCATCAGCTCTGCTGTTGTGGTGTCGACAAAGTCCGTGAACAGGATCACCAGTGTCCGGCGGGTCAGATGTTCCGCAAGCCGGGTCATCGCCAGCGTATAATTGGTTTCGCTCACGTCGCACTGCATGGCTGCCATATAATGCTGCAAATGGGCGAAGGATGTAATGCCAGACAGTGGCTTGACGAATGACCGAACCTGGCTGTCGAACGAAAAGAGGCCGACCCTGTCGCCGCCCTTGAGCGCCGAGTGAGCCAGCACAAGGCCTGCATTTACCATATGGTCAAGCCGGGTCAGGCCACCCAGCCGTTCCGCCATCAAATGGCCGGTGTCGAACGCCAGAATGATCTGGTGGTTGCGCTCGGCTTCAAATTCCTTGGCCAGAAGCCCGCGATAGCGTGCGGAGCGTTTCCAGTCCACCGTTCTGGGGTCCATCCCCGCGACATATTCCCGAAGCGATGAAAATTCGCTGCCGTCGCCTTGGCGCGGGTGAGGGCGGGGCCCGAAATCTTCCGAGGCCGCCCCCATCAGTTCCTGCGCGCCCTTGGCGGCAAGCTGGAAGTTCGGCAATACCGGAATTTTCAGGTCCGGTTCTTCCATAACCTGTCGCTGCACCAGCCCAAGCGGGCCGCACCAGCGGAACCAGACAGTGGGGATCACTGCTGTACCGCGGCTGAGCGGGATCAGGCTGACCTCAGCCCAGCCGCCGCCGGGTGGGATGGTCACCGGCTTTTGTGCTTCCTGGTCGAGGATATCGCTCACCTCAACGGCCACCTGCACTTTCGGGAGCGGGGTGCCGTCGTGGCGCTCGGCACTGACCACCAGCGGCCGGCTGTCGCCGATAAAGATCTGTGCAGGCTCCTCTATCGAGAAGCTGATTTTTGAAGATCGTGGGCAGGAGAGCCAGTCGATCAGGAAAAGAAACGCCAAAAGTGCAAGATAATAGCCCGTCAGGTTCACAAGGCTCGGCGAGATCGCAAGCAGGGTCACCGCCAGCGGGACCGCAGCCAGGATCAGCCAGAATGTCCTGAGGGTAGGGCGCATCAGCGGGGTGCCTTCACCTGTTCCAGAAGTTGCTGGACCACATCGCCGGCGCGGATGCCTTCAATCTCTGCCGAAGGGCTGAGGACCAGGCGGTGCCTGAGGGCGGGCAGGGCGATGCGTTTGATATCGTCCGGGATGACATAGTCACGGCCGTCAAGGGCGGCTGAGGCGCGGGAGGCGCGGGCGATCATGGTGCCACAGCGCGGTGAGGCGCCGACTCGTACAGCCGGATGCTCCCGCGTGCCGCGCACCAGATCCACGATATAATCGAGAAGCTCGGCAGCGATCTGTAGCCCGGCGATGGTGCGGCGCATGGCCTGCAGGCTTTCAAGATTGAGGACTGGATGTACATTCATTTCCGATACCGACGGCATGGTCGCACGGTGGCCATGCAGGCCTAGAATGCGGCGTTCTTCATTGCGGTCCGGATACTCCAGGATGTGCTGGAACAGGAACCGGTCCAGCTGGGCTTCCGGCAACGGGTAGGTGCCTTGCTGCTCGATCGGGTTCTGGGTAGCGATCACCATGAAACCGTCACCAAGGCTGTAGGCCGTGCCGTCGATTGTGACTTCGCGTTCATGCATCGCCTGCAGCAGTGCCGCCTGGGTCTTCGGCGGTGTCCGGTTCACCTCATCCGCGAGCAGCAGGTCGGTGAAGATCGGGCCTTTGGTGAGCGCGAATTCATTGGTTTCGAACCTGTAGATGTTGGTGCCGAGCACATCGCCGGGCATCAGGTCCGGGGTGAACTGGATACGGCCGAACTTCAGGTCGAGGCTGGCGGAGAACGCCTGTGCGAGCAGGGTCTTTGCCACACCGGGCACGCCTTCGAACAGGATATGGCCTTCTGAAAGCAGGCTGATCAGCAGAAGGTCCACGGCGTCGTCCTGGCCGACAATGACCTTCTTCACGTTATAGCGCAGGCTTTCGCCGGCAGCCTTGATGTCACTTGGTGTCATTCATGATCTCCTGTTTCCAGGTGTAAAATTGATTGGCAAGATTAAGGAGGCGGTTTCTTTTGGTGTCATCGTCGTCTCGCACCCTCAGAATACGCCGTTTGATGGTAGTGAAGCCGGGGTTGACCCCGCGCTTGGATGATTGTTCGTCCAGCCACCGGTCCAGCTGGTTGCGGGCCAGGTCGGCTGGCACATTCAGGTGTTGTGCAACTGCAAGCGCCTGGTCATCGACAAGACGCACAAGGGCTTCCTGTTCTTTTTCCGCGATATGCAGGATACGGGCAGCATTTTCAATGAAGACAGCCTTTGTGTCGTTCACATCAGCCATCCGCCGCCAGGGCGCCCCAAACCTGCGTGTGAGCGCCAGAAGGAACACGATAAGCGCAAGAAGGGCGGCAACAGTGGCGTAAACAAAGGGATGGCTGAACATGGCGCGCGCCAGGCTTGGGTCGCGCTGGAAGCCGTGGATGACTTCGTCGATCACAAGGCTCTGGCGTCCTTCTGAAACCGTGCGAAGCACGTCAAGCGCCAGAGCGGCATTCCAGCCGCGCGCGAGGCCGTGTGTTGCGATCAGGTCGGGGTCCGCCAGAATCCAGACTGGTTCCTCCTCATATTCCCGGTTCAGCCGACCGAACAATATGCCGTGTTCGTTCCAGATGATGGGCGTGATGGCATCGGATTTCAGAAGTTGCAGATTGTCGATGTCTGGTGTGGCCTGTGGGTCAAAGCTGTGCTGCCAGTCACTGATGGACTCTTCAGGTCTTAGTACGTCGATGTCTTCAGCAAGAAAGCCTGCCACCCTCTGTGGGCTGGCCATGGACATCAGGAATTCCGCACCAATCCATCCTGCCTTGAAGGGGTGAGGCGCACCTCTCCGTTTTGGCAGTACCACCAGCATCGGGGCCCAGTCGATCAACGTCTCAATTCTTTCGCCCGACCGGTTGTTGCCTTGGGGTTCCAGAAGAAGGAGTGTCGTGTCTGTGCCAAGTTTGTCACTGGTGTTGCCCTGGCTTTTCAGGCTGTGCCAGCCTTCGCTTTCAGCGAGGCTTGCGAAGGCGGCATGGCCTATTGCCGATTTGGAAAAGCTGTTGGCGCCGCTAGATGTTTCATACTGACCGTCTCCCTGGAACACGGATGTGACTGCCAGACCAAGAGTTGCCAGAATCCCCAGGAACAGAATCCAGAAAAGGGCCTTGTTGGAAAAGGGAGCTGCCTGGTTGGTGTTCGCCTGCATTACACCGCCTCCTTTCCGGTCCCGATCAGCAATTGATAATGCTGGAAACAGGTCTCATAGGTCTGCTGTGAAATGGTATGGCCGGCAAAGGCATAGGCTTCAACCGTGGCTACCAGACAATGCAGCGCATCGGCTGGCTTTGTCGCAAGCTTCGATTCCCGCACGATTTCGCGACCGGTCATCCAGGGCCTAAGGCGCACCAGTTCGCGCTTGGCAAGGCTGAGCAATGCGGTGGCCAGCAGCATCCGAACCGCCTCACCAAAATTGCCAGCCTTTGCAGCTTGCTCAGCCTCTTCAAGAGAGGCGGGCTGTGCCAGGGCGTGAGAGCCGGTCGCTTGCGTTTGTGGCTTTGCGCTGGGCCTTTGCCTCATCGAGTTTCTGGTTTTTGGCGCGGTGCTGCCGGTTGCGAGAATCCAGATCAATACTGCGATGGCGAAAATACCCAGAGCCACCAGCGTATAGAGAATGGCTTTGCCAAGCCAGGCGGGCATCGGGCTGGACTTCTGGCGTTGTTGGGGTTTCGGTACTTCCGGCAAGTCGCGCTGATAATCGCCCTTATCCAGCATCTTGTCGATGCGGCGGCCAAGGTCTGTGTCCGGGAGCGGCGCTTTAAGTTTCACGGTTTCCGTGGAGGCCGCTTCCTCAGGTGTGTTGTGGCGGGCATCATTCCACCAGTAGGCCGCGCCGAACAGCAAAATAGCCGCGCCTGCCGCGATGGACAGCCACCGCCAGTTTTTCCTGATGCCTTTTTGAAACGCCCCCATCATGGCGATACTCTAGAAAGAGCGATTCCAGAGGTAAAGCAGGAAAATCGACGAAAGTGTTTTTTATACGGGTTGGTGGGTCAACTTATCGTTCGTCGCCAATCCGTTGCAAAATATCTGCAATTTTGCAGCTCATCGGCTGGTCAAACGCACCGACCCATTTCTCGAGCGGCTTTCCGGTGCAATAATCCCGGCCTTCAAAACCGAATGCGGCCTCTTCAAGATCATCAATATCTTCCGGTGTCAGATCGTAATACTCTGCGCGGGGAAAGATATCTTCGATATCCTCGACGACAACATTGCCGAATCCACGAAAACGACCGCCGTCGCGTTCCTTTATGCGGCCCTCGATCACATTGTTGACGATGGTGGCAAAGCTGCCGTTGAAACGCACATCGATCCCAGCGGTGTTGACCAGAGTGTTGTTGGTGATTTCGGTGCTGGCAGCGTTGTTCAGATAGATACCCACATCGGCCGGACAGTTCATGATGACATTGCCACGAATGACACCCTTATAGTGTTCAATCTTGCAGGACCGACCCTGGCAATAATCCGGGTTAGTCACCCCGCCGCCGCCAAGGGAAAGACCCAACCGGACACCACCGCTGTGGCGCCATTCGCAGATGACCAGGTTTCTCTCAAACAGGCCGTGATCCGAGTTGCCCTTCAGGAACGCCGCATAGCTTATCGGTGATCCGGCAACTTTGGCAAAATCGGCAATGAAGTTGCCCCTGACCACCCAGCGTCTGCCACCCACCACATCAATCGGTGTCACGGGCGTGTTGGTGATCCGCGGTGTGGTGTTATATAGAATATTGTCTTCGATCAGCACGTCGTCCGGGAAATATTGACGGCCGTCGATGATTTCGCCATTGCCTTTGATTGCAGCGTTGAAATCCACGAATTTGTTGCGGCGGACAATTGTGTTGTCGGCTTTGCTGGCGATCTGCAGCGCATGTTCGCACATTTGGTGATTGCCGCAGGTTCCATTGAACTCCAGCCCCTCGATGATCCAGTTGGATCCACTGATCTTGAAGCCGATGGCGCCGACGGTCTCAATGATTACTTTGCCGCCTTCAAATGGTTTGATGGTAATCGGTTCTGCCTTTGTGCCATTTGCCGTCAGTTCGATATAGCGCTTGATGGTGTAGCGGCCTGGCGCGATGATAAAGACATCGCCCGGTTTGGCGTCTTTCATGTATGTGGTGAACTTATCATCGGTGATAAAGATTTCATCCGCCTTGGCGGGCATGCCAAGCGTCGCTAAAAGAAGAGCTGTAATCAAGCTGTATGCTCTGAACACCGGGATCTCCATCACGCTGTTAACCATGTCAGGTCGATACCATAACGCTGACAAAAGCACATGACAACGCACGAACAGGAGATTGATGATAAGCAGTCCAGATGAAGGGGCGGTGAACGCCAGGTCACCTAGTCCAGATGTGGTTTTCCCATCAGGCGAAGTCTACTGATCCCGCCGTCCGGGAAAATATTGATGCGCACATGGCTGATGGGCCCAAGCTCTGCTGTTGGCTTGAAGGGGTGTTCGTCATCTGCCCGCAAGTCCTGTTTGGACATCAGCTCCGGCCAGAACTGGCTTTCCACCGTCAGGCTTTCGTCCGTTCCGCCGGTCACCAGCGCTGCCTGCAGCGAGACATGGCTGGGATAGTTGCCCTTGAAGAAGGCAGTATCCACCAGAATGTCCTCAATGGTGCCTTTGTGGCCAAGCGCTATGATGGCCCAGTCATTGCCGGGCTCGCGACGGCGGCGGGTTTCCCAGCCATCCCCCATGTTGATACCTCTGCCAGGCGCCATGATGTTGGCCAGCACGCCGAAATGCTCGTTATTGGCCACCACGGGTCGGCCACCGTTTTCTAGGGCCGCCAAGTCAACGGTTCTGCCCTTGTCCGCCTGGCCCCAGACCTTGTGCATCATGCCAAACACGCGCAGGCGCGCCACGCCGCCGTCGGGGAATATGTTCAGCCGCAAATGCGTCCATGGCTGGTCGGATGAGACCGCGATCATATGGTGGCTATCACCCTTGAGGTTCGTGGCAGGTACAATTTCTGTCCATGCTGTATCTTCACCCGGTATATCGCCCTCTGCCACGCAGGCATCAATGGACGCGGCTGGCGGGAAGTTGCCGGTGAAGTGGCTGGTGTCGATATCCACGCCATGGATGATGCCCGCCTGCCCAAGCCGGACGATGGCATGGTCATGGCCCATGCCGCGTTTGCGGCGGCTTTCCCATCCGTCCATCCATTTGCCGTTATCGTCATATTTGCCGGGGATGAAAACCGGGTCCGCCGGGTCGATCAGGCGCGCCTTGTCGGCGAAGAAATCGTCGGTAGCAAAGGTGACTTTGGCACCCAGGCGTGGCTGCGCCAGATTAACGAGCTTGCTGAAATCCATGCGTGTCATCGGCTGATCCTCAAAACTATGTCAGTTCGGCCAGGCGGAGCCGGGCAATCTTGTGAATTTGCTCAAGCGCGGCATCATACTCCTGCGACCGGTCATGATTGAGGCGCGCGCGGAAGGCGGCCAGAATGTCATACCGGTCCAGCCCCTTCACCGCGATGATGAATGGAAAACCGAATTTGGACTTGTAGGCGCTATTGAGCCGGGTGAATTCTTCAAGTTCCTCGGCGCTGCACTGGTCAAGCCCTGCGCCAGCCTGCTCGGACCGGGATTCCGCTGTTAGCTCATCCCTGAGCGCAGCCTTGCCCGCCAGATCCGGGTGCGCGCAAATCAGCGTCATTTTTGCGGCCTCGTCTGCACCGTCCACCACGGCTGCCATGGCCGCGGACAGGTCTTCGAGTGTATCGAGGTTTTGCGGATCGTTTGTTTTCCACGTCGCTTCCGCGACCCAGGGGCTATGCTCATAGATATGGCCATAAGCCGCCATGAAGGTGGCCTTGTCACATTGGCTGGCCCTGAGCTTCATGCTTGTCATGCGCCAGACCTTTCATCAGTTCCCTTGTAGGGATGAACCTTGCGCCAGTGGCGCGCGATGTCGATCCGGCGGGTGAACCAGACAGCGTCATGGCTTTTGGCGTATTCAATGAAGCGCCTCAGTGCCTGGAATCGTCCGGCGCGCCCGACAATGCGGCAGTGCAACCCCACAGACATCATCTTTGGGTGGGTTTCGCCTTCCTCATACAGCGTGTCGAATGTGTCCTTGAGATAGGTGAAAAACTGGTCGCCGCAGTTGAAACCTTGTGGGCTGGCGAAGCGCATGTCGTTGGCGTCCAGTGTGTAGGGAATGATCAGCTGTGGCTCGCCCGCGAATTCCTTCCAGAAGGGCAGGTCGTCTGAATAGTCGTCGGAATCGTAAAGAAAACCGCCATATTCACCCACCAGGCGGCTGGTGTTGGGGCCGGTGCGGCCTGTATACCAACCAAGCGGGCGTTCCCCGGTCAGATTGGTCAATATATCGACCGCCTTGGCGATATGCTCGCGCTCCACTTCCTCTGGCACATCCTGGTAATTGATCCATTTATAGCCGTGGCTGCAGACTTCATGGCCTGCTGCAACAATTGCGCGTGCTACATCCGGGTGTCGTTCAAGCGCGGTCGCCACAGCAAACACCGTGATCGGGATGTCGTGGTCGTCAAACAGTTTCAGAAGCCGCCATACGCCAGCCCGACTGCCGTATTCATAGAGCGATTCCATGCTCATATGGCGGGCGCCTTCAATGGTTGGCGCGCCAATGATTTCCGACAGGAAGGTTTCCGCGCCTTTGTCACCGTGCAGGACGCAGTTTTCGCCGCCTTCCTCATAGTTCAATACCATCTGCACTGCGATGCGCGCGCCGCCGGGCCAGGAAGCCTGGGGTACATTCTGGCCGTAGCCAACAAGATCGCGTGGATAGTCGCCGGTCATCGCCGTTTCCTCAATCGTTCGCGGTGGCGAAAATTGTGTGCAGGTCCTGATCACCCGACCGGGCTTCGAACACCAGCTGGGCCTCAATGGATTCCAGGTGGCGTGTCAGGATATCACCGGCCTCAACTGCGTTGCGGTTCTCGATCGCATCGACAAGCCGCTCATGGTCGCCACCCTTGCAGTTGGGGGCGGTGCCTGTGCGGCCATAAAGCGCGATGATCAGGCTGGTCTGGAACACCAGCTGCTCCAGGAAATTGCACATCAGGTCATTTTTCGAAAGCTGCGATAGCAGGATATGGAATTTGCCTGTCAGCCGGATCCAGCGGGCGATATCTGCGTCCTTCAAGGCCTGTTCTTCATCTGCCAGGTGGGCGCGCAGGCGGGTGATGTCATCAGTGGTCGCATTCGCCGTCGCCTTTTCCAGCATGGCGCGCTCAAGCACGATGCGCGCCTCGAACACCTGCCGGGCGTCCTCGGGGCTTGGCGTTGCGACCACGGCCCCCTTGTTTTTCTGCAGTTCGATGATGTTGTCGCGGGTCAGCAAAAGGAAGGCACGGCGGACGGTGGTCCGTCCCACGCCGAAGATGGAGCAAAGCGAATCTTCCGTCAGCTTGGTGCCGGGCGCCAGGCGCTGTTCCAGCACACGGTCACGAATGGCTTTGCAGACATCCTCTTCGGTAAAGGCTGTGCTCTTTGACATAATTTTGTGATCCATTGTCGGTAGCTTCAGTGGCGCCTTAGGGGCTTTCTTGGCACCAAATTCCTTTGGATTGTCGCGTATTTGGCAAGATTGTCAACAATTTCATATCAAAAGTGTCGATGATCTACTTTACAAATCCTGATTCTTCGGTCAGGGTTGAGCATGACGAATTTCAACTGACTTCACGAGGGCAATATGGGAAGGCTTACCACCCATGTCCTGGACACGGCAAATGGGTGTCCGGGAGAAGGCATTCATATCAAGCTCTATGCGCTCAAGTCTGATGGCATGACGCTCTTGAGGGAAGCTGTCACCAACAATGACGGTCGGGTGGATGCACCGCTTCTGGAAGGGGCCGATTTCGCCAAAGGTGAGTATCTGCTGGAATTCGCAGCGGGCGATTATTTCCGTGCGCGCGGCACCGGGCTTTCTGATCCGGCTTTCCTTGATGTCGTGCCAATCCGTTTTGGTGTTGCGGACGCGGGCGCGCACTATCATGTGCCGCTCCTGATCTCGCCCTTTGGCTACAGCACCTATCGTGGCAGTTAGGGAGTTTTTGGCCTGATGTACGGCACAGTCAGATTTCTTCTGGATGGTGAACTGCATGAGCTTGTGAACCCGGATCCCACGGAAACGGTGCTCCAGTTCCTGCGCTACCGCCTGGCGCGCACCGGCACCAAGGAAGGCTGCGCGGAGGGCGACTGCGGCGCCTGCACGGTAGTGCTTGGTGAAGTGGTTGACGAGGAAATGCGCTACCGGGCGGTAAACGCCTGCATCCTTTTCCTGCCCACGCTGGACGGCAAGGAGCTGATTACGGTTGAAAGCCTGAAGCGTGCTGATGGCACGCTGCATCCTGTGCAGCAGGCGATTGTGGATACTCACGGCTCCCAATGCGGCTTCTGTACGCCGGGTTTCGTGATGAGCCTTTATGCCTTGTATGAGGACGGTGTTACCGCAACGCGCGAGGGGCTTAATGACACGCTTGCGGGCAACCTGTGCCGTTGCACCGGCTATGGCCCGCTCCTTGAGGCCGGGATGCGGGCACAGGAAGCGCGTGTCCCTATGGACCATATGGCGCTGAAGGAAAAGATCGAAGGGCTGATGGCGCTTAAGCGGCACGAGACGCTGGAGTTGATAGCAAAAGACCCGGTTTCCGGGGCTGAAAAAAAATATTTCGCTCCAGTAACAACTGAGGCGCTGGCAGAATTGGTTGAGCAGTATCCAAAGGCTACGATCCTGGCGGGCGGGACGGACGTTGGCCTGTGGGTCACGAAGCAGCACCGGGAACTGTCGGTTGTGATTTATACCGGCGCGGTGGCGGCCCTGAAGGAGACTCGCGAGTCTGGCGAGTCGATTGAGATTGGCGCGGGTGTCAGTGTCTCTGACGGCATGGACGTCCTGGCGAAATACTATCCGGATATGGGGGAGCTTTATCGCCGCTTCGCCAGTGTGCAGATCAGAAACAGCGGCACCATCGGCGGCAACATCGCCAACGGCTCACCCATCGGGGATAGCCCACCTGCCCTCATTGCGGCAGGGGCTGAACTGGTTCTCAGGAAAGGCACGGATGAACGCACCATCGCGCTTGAGGATTATTTTATCGAATACGGCAAGCAGGACCGCACCCCAGGCGAGTTCCTAGTGCGCATCATTGTGCCGAAACCCCAGGAGAATCGCCGATTCAGGGCCTATAAAATCTCCAAGCGGTTCGACCAGGATATCTCTGCCGTGTGTGGGGCTTTCTGCCTGACTATTGTGGACGGCATTGTCGAGGACGCCCGCATCGCTTTTGGTGGCATGGCTGCGACCCCGAAGCGCGCGACCGCGACAGAGGCAGCGCTCGTGGGCAAGGAATGGTCCCTGGAAGCTGCCCAAGCCGCGATGGAAGCGATGCGCCAGGACTATGCGCCGATTTCCGACATGCGGGCGAGTGCTGAGTACCGCATGCAAGTGGCCCAGAACCTGCTGATGCGGGCCTATCTTGAGACTACGACAGATATCGCGACGCGGTTGGTGGGCGATAAGGTACTTGCGCATGTCTGATACGCTTTCGGATATCAAGGGTGCCGTGCACAAGGAGTTACGCCACGACAGCGCGCACAAGCATGTCTCTGGTGAGGCACGCTATATCGACGATCTGCCGGAGCCGAAGGACCTGCTGCATCTTTATGTGGCCATGAGCAAGAAGGCCCACGCCCGCATTACAGCAATGGATCTTAGCGCGGTGAAGGCGGCCAAAGGTGTGGTTTGCGTGATTTCGGCTGAGGATATTCCCGGCCACAATGACGTCAGCGCCTTCGCGGGCGATGATCCACTGTTCGCGGAAGGCCTTGTGGAATATGTTGGCCAGCCGATTTTCGCCGTAGCCGCCACAAGCGTTGACCTTGCCCGCGCCGCCGCGAAGCTGGCGGATGTGACCTACGAGGAACTGCCTGCGCTGATCACCATCGATGACGCGCTGGAAGCGGAAAGTGCAATAGAGCCCATGCAGACCATGGGGCAGGGTGATGCTGCAGCGGCGCTTGGCTCCGCCCCCCACCGGCTTCAGGGCAGCTTCCGTATTGGCGGGCAGGACCATTTCTATCTTGAAGGCCAGATCGCCTACGCGACCCCACAGGAAGACGGCGATGTGCATGTGTTTTCCAGTACCCAGCATCCATCAGAGGTGCAGCATCTGGTGGCCCAGGTTCTTGGCCGCCCGACGAATGCAGTGACGGTTGAAGTGCGCAGAATGGGCGGCGGCTTTGGCGGTAAGGAAACCCACCCGGCCATGTTTGCAGCGATGGCGTCGCTCGTTGCCGTGAAGACAGGACGGCCTGCCAAGCTGAGGCTCGACCGCGACGACGACATGGTTATGACCGGCAAGCGTCATGATTTCAAGTACGGGTATGACGTGGGCTTCGACGACGACGGCAACATCCTCGGCATTGAGATTGAGATGGCCTCGCGCTGTGGCCGGTCCACCGACCTGTCGCCCGCCATCAACGACCGCGCCATGTTCCATGCTGACAACTGCTATTTCCTTGGGGACAGCACGATCAGGTCGCACCGCCTGAAAACCCACACGGTGTCGAACACCGCCTTCCGCGGCTTCGGTGGCCCGCAGGGCATGATCGGCATCGAGTATGTCATCGACGATATCGCTCGCGCGCTGGGTAAGGACCCCACGGAAGTGCGGCTTGCGAACCTTTACGGCGAAGGCCGGGATATCACGCCTTACGGCATGACGGTTGAAGACAATATCGCCGGGGAGCTGATCACTGAGCTAGCAGAAAGCGCCGACTATAAGGCGCGCCGGACGGCGATCCGGGAGTTCAATGCCGCGAGCCCGGTGCTGAAGAAAGGCATGGCGTTGACACCCGTGAAGTTCGGCATCAGCTTCACCACGACCCACCTTAACCAGGCGGGCGCGCTGGTGCATGTCTATGCCGACGGCAGTGTGCACCTGAACCATGGCGGCACGGAAATGGGGCAGGGCCTGTTTGTGAAGGTAGCCCAAGTGGTGGCCGAAGAATTCCAGATCGACGTGGACAAGATCAAAATCACTGCCACGACGACCGCGAAGGTGCCCAACACGTCGGCGACGGCGGCGTCAAGTGGGTCTGACCTTAACGGCATGGCGGCCTTGGATGCCGCGCGCAAAATTAAGGCGCGGCTTGTGGATTTCGCGGCCTCGAGGTATGGCTGCCCGACTGATCGGGTGACCTTCAGGAACAACAAGGTTTACGTGGAAAACAACGAACTGGCGTTTGAGGAGCTAACGAAAGCGGCCTATTTGAACCGGGTGTCGCTGTCCGCCACCGGTTTCTATAAAACGCCCAAGATCCACTATGACCGCGCGGCCCACAAAGGCAGGCCGTTCCTTTATTTCTGCTACGGTGCGGCTGTGAGTGAGGTGATGATCGATACGCTCACGGGTGAATATAAGGTTACCCAAGTTGACATCCTGCATGACACCGGCCGGTCGCTCAATCCGGCGATCGACAAGGGCCAGATCGAGGGTGGCTTCATCCAGGGCATGGGCTGGCTGACAACCGAAGAGCTGGTGTTCGACGGGCAGGGCAACCTGCGGACCCACGCCCCCAGCACCTACAAAATCCCAGCCTGCAGCGACCGGCCGGAAGTGATGAATATCGAGCTTTACAGTAAAGGTCGCAATGTGGAAGCCACGATCCACCGGTCAAAGGCGGTCGGCGAACCGCCGTTCATGCTGGCGAACAGTGTGTTCCTGGCGATCCGCGACGCGGTAGCGTCTGTAGGTGACTATAAGGTTTCGCCAAAGCTAAACGCGCCCGCCACGCCTGAAGAGGTGCTGATGGCGGTACGGGCACTTAAGGGGTAGGCCGGTGAGTAGCGAGTATGGCGTTCTGATTGTTGTCGAGGAGACCAAAGGCTCAGTGCCGCGTGAGGCGGGCACGACCATGTGGGTGGATGCACGCGGCATCCAGGGCACCATCGGCGGCGGCAACCTCGAATATCAGGCGATTGAACAGGCGCATAAGCTGCTGGCGGATGATGCGCTCACTGAACTCAGCCAGAATTACGCGCTTGGCCCTTTGCTCGAACAATGCTGTGGCGGCAGCGTGACGCTGAAACTCACCAAAAAACCGCTCAGTGAGCGCATGGCTTTGATGACCGACCGCCGCGCACGGACACCGCTCTATATGTTCGGCGCAGGGCATGTGGGCAAGGCCGTGATGGCTGCGATCCACAAGCTGCCGTTTCAGGTGACCTGGGTGGACGCGCGCGCGCATGAGTTCCCAAGTTTTATGCCCAAACATGCAGAAAGGGTGACAGACCGCGACCCCGTCGAAGTGGTGGAAAGCGCAGCCCCAGGCAGCCTGTTCCTGATTTTCACCCACAGCCACCAGCTGGATTACGCCATCACGGCCGCGGTACTGGGGCGCGGTGACGCACGCTATTGCGGGCTGATTGGGTCAAAGACCAAACGCGCGCGGTTTGAAAACCGCATGCTCAAGGAACGTGTGATCGCGGAAGAAGACTTGCTGAGGCTCATCTGCCCTATTGGGGTTGAAGGTGTCACGGGTAAGGAACCCGAGATTATCGCCGCCGGCATCGCCGCACAGCTGTTGCAGCATCTGTAACGGCCCGCTCGGGCGACAGGTGGTTTGCCAGAAGTATGAAGGAAAGACGGGACGATGGAATTCGATTTTACTCCTTGGCTTAATCTGGCCATTCGCTGGCTGCATTTCATCACCGGCATCGCCTGGATTGGCTCCAGTTTCTATTTCATCTGGCTGGATAACCACCTTGAAAGCCCGAAAGAGCCCAAGAAAGGTATGTCGGGTGAGCTGTGGTCTGTGCATGGCGGTGGCTTTTACCATAAGCAGAAATATGCCGTAGCGCCGGAACAGATGCCCGAAAACCTGCATTGGTTCAAATGGGAAGCCTATTTCACCTGGATGTCCGGCTTTGCGCTTCTGGCCGTGATTTATTATCTGGGCGCTGATCTGTTCCTGATCGACAAATCAAAGATGGACCTGACGCAGTTTGAGGCAATCGGTATCAGCCTGGCTTTCCTGGTTGGCGGCTGGGTGTTTTATGATGGCCTTTGCCGGTCACCCCTTGGCACGAACAATACGCTTACGGGCATCATCTGGTTCGCGGCCCTGACCGCTGCGGCCTATGCGCTGACGCATATTTTTTCTGACCGGGCGGCCTTCATCCATATCGGTGCCATTGTGGGCACCGCCATGGCGGCCAATGTGTTCATGGTGATTATCCCGAACCAGAAGAAGGTGGTGTCCGCCTTGACGGCGGGAGAGACGCCGGACCCGAAACTTGGCCAGATGGGCAAGCAACGATCCTTGCATAACAACTATATGACTCTGCCAGTCTTGTTTTTGATGATCTCCAACCACTATCCAATGACCTTCTCAAGTCCTTACAATTGGGTGGTTGTGGCGGCCATTGGCCTTGTGGGTGTGATGGTGCGGCATTTCTTCAACTTGCGCCACAAGGGCAAGACAAGCCCGGCGCTTGTTGTGGCCTCGGTGGTGCTTTTCCTCGCCATTGCTTTCTTTGCCGCAGAGGCTGAAAAAGCAAGTCGTGTGGAGGTGAAAGAGACTGTGACGTTCGGGCAGGTTCAGGCGGTTCTGGGGAAGCATTGCAATATGTGCCACGCGGCGGCGCCAACCCACGAATTTTTCCCGGAAGCACCGGGCGGCGTGATGTTCGACACCGCTGATCAGGTGGTTCAATATGCGCCCAAGATCATGGAGCAGGCTGTGATGTCCGATATCATGCCGCTTGGCAACGAGACGGGTATGACGGACGAGGAACGCGCGCTTCTTGGCAAATGGATCGAAGACGGAGCGAGAAGGTAAGCCATGCGCAAACTAAAGGTCGAACCACTGACACGTGAAGCTTTTGCGCCTTTTGGCGATGTGATTGAGGCGTCCGATGATGCCGAAAAGCACACAATCAATTACGGCAACACTACGCGCTTTCATGATCTGGCGACCATCAATGTAACGGCGGACGGTGCGAAGGCTGGCATCAGCATCTTTCGCTCGGCACCGCTTCCGATGCCGATCATGATTGAGGTGATGGAATATCACCCCAAGTCGTCACAGGCGTTTGTGCCGCTTTCCGCCCGATCCTATCTGGTGGTTGTGGCGCCGAAGGGACCGTTTGAAGCGCGGGGTATGCGGGCCTTTCTGGCAAGCGGCGATCAAGGTGTGAACTATCATGCTGGTACCTGGCATCATTTCTCGCTCGCGCTTGAGGATATCAGTGATTTTCTGGTGATTGACCGGATCGCGGATGATGACAACTGCGTGGAATACCACCTGAAGGCAAGCGAGCAGGTCACATTGGAGATTTAATCTGTCGGGGTGGCCTGTCCCATGACTTGTCTTTTAAAGTCCGTCATTTCTTCATTGATCTGTTGAAGCTTACGCATAAGGTCAGGGTCAGTGTCCAGGCTGCAGCCCATGCTTGTGGATACATTTTTAAAAGGCAAGGCTTCTAGCGGCAAAGGTGTGTTTGCTTCCTTGGCGATGTAGGGAATTTCAACGGCGCCGGTCAACAAAAGGTCGACTCGACCATGAAAAAGAAGCCGCACAGCATCCACATTTGTGCCCGCATTCAGGATTCTTTCATGGCCGGTTTCCTGAAGCGCGTTTGCGGATGCGTATCCAGATACAGTGGCGATCTGATAGGGGGCGATATCCGCCAGGCTCTCAAGCTCCAAGGGGGAATCCGGTCGTTTGAAGAAGGCCCAACGCCCCTCATAAAGGGGAGAGACCCACAGGAATTTGTTTTCGCGATCGGGGGTGCGGTCCATAGCAAACAGGCAAGTGTTCGGTGAGCGCCGCGTTAAAGACAGAGCGCGCTTCCAGGGCAAGAGCTCAATAGTATAGTTGATATTGGCCCGTTTCAGCATTTCGTCGACAATGATGAAAACCAGGCCTTCAATTTTCTGGCTGTCTGCGGACAGGTAAGTGAGGGGTGGGTTATGCTCGGTATAGAGGCTCAGCTGCGGTGCCTCAGGCAGTGGTGCGGGCACTGGCTCAGCAGCGGTTACAGTTGCAGCAAAGGCGAAGGCAGCGAACACAAAGTGCTCCAGCTGTTGTTGTCCCATCCGGTAATCAGTTTACATGTTTTTGAGAGTGACACCAGAGACGAAGCACGCCACCCGGTCACGACATGGCTTTAATAGTCGATGTTGCTGTAGGCTTTCTTGCGAAAGTCGGCCATGGTGGCGTTTGCGGCCTGCAGTTTGGCGATAATCGATGGGTCAGTCCCTAAATTGCAGCCCATGCCGGTAAAGGCCTCCTTGAACTGCAGTGCTTTTGTCGGAGTGGGTAGGCCTGCCGCTTTTGCCACATAGGGCGCCTCAAAGTCACCGAGCAGCATCAGGTCGACCCTGCCATGAAATAGCAGTTGCATCGCGCGTTCGTTGCTGGTTGCCATCAGGACTTTCTGGTGCCCGGTTTGCTGAAGCGCCAGCGCGGACGCATAGCCACTTGTCGCGACCACTTTATAGGCCGCTACATCTGCAAGGGACGTCAGCTCAATTGCGGCATCGGGCCGCTTGAAAAAGGACCAGGGGCCTTCAAATAGAGGCGACACCCAAAGGAACTTCTTCTCCCGTTCAGGGGTGCGGTTCATGCCAAAGACACAGGCATTCTTCTGGCGAAGTGTTTCGGAATAGGCCCGCTTCCAGGGGATAAGCTCCACCGTGTAAGGGACGTCTGCGCGCTGCATGAGTTCCCTGACGACTGCCATAGTGGCGCCAGCGATTTCCCCGGTTTCTTCCTGTTTGTAGGTAAAGGGCGGGTTATGCTCGGTATAAAGCTCGAGCGTTGGGGGTGCGTCTGCAGACTGCAAAAGAACAGTCGAAAGTAAGGCAAATGCAGTGAACAACTATATTCCCGCCCATATGCAGTGGTCAAAGGTTCACTATAACGTAACTTGATTAAGGGGCAATGTATGCCTTGTACTTATTTTGGGCACTTATTTTGAGTAGCGGCACTCGCCCGCGATATAGGTATGACTGATAGTGCGGTCGTCACCCAGCATCGACAGGACAAAAAGTGTCTCGTCGATAGAGGTGCAGGTTTTCAGTCGCCGCTTCAGAAGCGGTGTCGCGGCCATGTCGAGGACAATGAAATCAGCTTCTTTGCCATCTTCGAAATTTCCCACCTTGTCCGCCATATTGAGCGCGCGTGCACCGCCAAGGGTGGCAAGGAAGAAAGACTTATAGGGGTCAAGGGCGTGGCCCTTCAGATGACTTACCTTGTAGGCTTCGTTGAGCGTCTGCAGCATTGAGAAGCTGGTCCCTGCGCCCACGTCAGTGCCCAGGCCGACCTTGACGCCATATTTCTCCGCTTCCCTGAGATTAAAGAGACCACTCCCAAGAAACAGGTTCGATGTCGGGCAGTGGCTGACGGCGGCGCCATGCTCTGCCATGCGCTGGAATACCTCGCCCCCCGTATGGATGCAGTGGGCAAATACGCTGCGGTCGGTCAGCAGGCCGAATTTGGCATAGACATCCAGATAGTCTTTGGCGTCCGGATAGAGGGTTTTCACCCAGTCCATCTCGCTGGTGTTTTCCGCCATATGGGTATGCATTAACAGGTCCGGGATTTCAGCCAGCAGTTTGCCAGCACGAGTGAGCTGGTCATCGGAGCAGGCAGGGGCGAAACGAGGCGTCACAGCATACCCGAGGCGGCCTTTGCCGTGCCACTTTTCAATCAGCTCACGGCTATCAAGGTCCCCGCTTTCGGCCGTGTCGCGCACCGCTTCGGGTACATTCCTGTCCATCAGTGCCTTGCCGGCCACAATCCGCATGCCGCGCTTATAGGCAGCCCCAAACAGGGCATCGATGGATTCCTTGTGAACCGTGCCGTATACGAGTGCGCTTGTGGTGCCGTTCCGAAGCAGTTCTTCAAGAAAAAAGTTGGCGCATTCCTCGGCATGGGCCGGGTCTGCGAACTTGGCTTCTTCAGGGAAGGTATAGCGCTCCAGCCAGTCGAGCAGCTTTTCACCGAAGGAAGCGATCATATCCAGTTGTGGGAAGTGGATGTGGGTGTCGATGAAGCCGGGCATAATAAGGCTGCCGCTGTGGTCTACAATTTCCGCCCCAGTGCCCAGCCCAGGTTCAAGGTCCGCGCGCTTGCCGCAGGCACGCACAAAACCGTCCTCAAGGATGAGCATGCCATCGGCGAAATACTGTGTCGCCTGGTCTGCCCCGATTGTTTCGGGGTCGTCCAGCAGGTGAAATATCGCCCCTTTGATCGCTTTAACCGTCACACCAGATTCCTACCTTTGACCCTATGAATTCCTGTTGCTGGCATAAAAACCCCCGCCCGCAGGCAGGGTTCCACTGTGTCATAAACCGGAGGTCGGTGCCCGATCAAACGGACAATCCTGACTCTTTGGTCAGTTAAGCATTTTTGCTGCTGATTTCCAACAGGTTTCAGCCCTATTCAGACCGAAAGGGAACGGCCTGTACGCTTCGAAGCAACATCGACGGCGACGAGTATTTTCTCAATTTCACGGGACGAATCATAAAGCGGCAGATATAGTGCGTAGGCCTCGAGATATTGGCGGTCAGGTGAAACGGCTGGCGTGATACAAAGCTGTGGCAGGCTTTGCTCCAACACCAAAGCGCTGGTGTGATAGATGCGGGCGGCGGCAATCTGGTTGGTCATCTCATTGATGTCCTTGCCGGAAATCTCGCCATAGAAATTGGCAACATGAGTGCCGATCAGCCGCACATTAAGCGAAAAGGGCTGCTTGTCCCGACCGATATCCATAATCACGAGGTGATCCAGATGTTGGCGGATGTCGGTAGGCCTGATGTCGGCGCGGCATGGCAAATGGTCGCCATCATGCTTGGAAAGCCAATAATCATAGAAGAAATCGGCAATCTTGTTTTTGCCCACAAGATCGGCGCCACCGTGAACTGTAAATTCACCGAATTCCGTGCCAGGGGGCAGGATGCTATGATCCAGCTTCAGCAAGACAGTATATCCTATCCAAACGCTCGTTCTGATTGAGTCGCGAAGCTATCATACCCTATTCAAAGAATTGGTAAACAGGCTTGGCTCAGGCCTGTTTGGCGCGCGCGCGCCTGCGCAATGCAGTTTTTGGCAGGGAAGCCAGTGCAAAAACTACCAGATTTGAAGCCTGTGAAAGGACGCCTGCGGCGAAAAACATCCCGGCAAGCTTGCCTTCAGGGGCCGCCAGGTACCCGATCAGTGTGATCCCAAGCCCTGCCAGCAGCAGGTCCGTGTTTGGCAGGAAAGGCACGCGTGTCAGTACCATCTGGGCGGTCAACAGCAGCAGCCAGGCACTCATCGGCACCTCAGGCACAGCCACGGCCCACATGGCCACCTGCGCCAGAAGGACCACGACCTGGCGGGTCAGGTGCGTCAGGAAAACGGCTTTGGCGGTGCTGCCGTCCAGTGCAATCAGGTGATCGCGGAAATGAATGACGGTGGGGATCAGGATTATGCCCACAAGCACAGCCAAGCCAAGATAGTAGCGGAAGTCGGCATCTGCATCGGTAATCAGGTGCAGCTGCCCGCTTGAGAACAAGACAAGAAGCAGTAAGATGGTAAAGCTGTTTGATGCCAGTGCCGAGAGGATATTGCTGTCCTTGATGTTGGAGAAGATCAGGCCACTTTTGCGCTTCAGGTTTTTCCGTGCCCAAAGGCCGAGAAAGGCTTCCCCGGCATAGCTGAGAACCGCGAAGTTATAGACCCGCATGCGCAGGAAAACACCCAGTTCAGGCCCTGTCTCACCGGCCCAGATAAGGCGATACACCCGTTGCTCGGCGATCGGGTAGGCCAGATACATGATGGTGAAGAAGAAATAGAACCAGGGTGTGGTGGGCAGGCTGGCCATCACTTTGTCCCACCCGATATGCCCCAGTTTGCCGGACAGGAACAGAAGCACGCCAGCGACCGCTGACAACTGCACTACCTTCAGCACAAGCGTGAAGCCTGGCTTGGCCGTGATGGAGGCGAGCAGGTTTTCGATCTGTTTTAACGGGCTTTGGGACACGATATTCTATTTTGCGAGACGGGCGCCCCGGCTGACCTTTGCGTTGGTGCGTTTCTTTGCCCAATAGTGGGTAATCGCCTGTTCATAATTGTCCAGCAGAGCGTTCAGCACTGCATCCCAGGAAAATTTCCGGCTGTCCGCGAGGCTTTCTTCCGCCATACCGGCCCTGAGGCCTTCGTCGGCGATCAGGCGTTCAAGCCTGTCAGCGAAAGCCGATACATCGCCGGGGGGCACCAGATAGCCTGTTTCGCCGGGCCGCACAAGAAAATGGCTGCCAGAGGCATCTGCACATACGGCAGGCACGGCTGATGCCATCGCCTCAAGGGTCACGTTGCCGAAAGTTTCGGTGATGCTGGCATTGAAGAAAATATCGGCGGAGGCATAGGCTCGGGCCAGATCTTCGCCCTGCAGATACCCGCAGAAAACGGCGTCGGCCAGGCGCTTGGCGAACCGTTCGCGCTCGGGTCCGTCGCCAACGATCAAGGCCTTGTGCTTCAGACCCCGTTTCTTCAGCTCATCCAGCGTATCGGCAAAAATGCCAAGACCTTTTTCCAGAACCAGGCGGCCAACAAAAGCGATCACGGCCTCATCGTCCGCGATGCCGTTGTCGCGCCGCCACGCCATGTCACGTTTGGTTGGTGAAAACAGGTCTGCGTCAACGCCGCGGGTCCACAGGCGGATATCTTCCCCCATATGCTGTTCTGTCAGAATTTGGCGCATACATTCCGACGGCACATAAACCTGTTCGCATCGGTTGTAGAAGCGGCGCATGAAGGCGCGCACCAGCGGCTCCAGCCAGCCAAGGTGATAGTAGCGGGGGTAGGTATCAAACCGGGTATGAAAAGACGAGACGGTAGGTACATTGTGCTTGCGCGCCCACTTGAGCGCGCCGCACCCTAAAAGGTCTGGCGCTGCAAGGTGGATCAGTTGTGGATCAAAGGCCTCAAGCTGTTTGCGAACGCTTCGGGGCAGCCCCAAGGCTACCCGGTATTCGCTGCGGCCTGGGAGCGCAAAAGACGGTACTGAAACCAGTGTGCCACTGTGCTTGAAGGCAGGCTTGTCGGCGGTTGGCGCAAAGACCAGCACCTCGATGCCCTGCTCTTCAAGAAAGGCGACAAGGGTATTGAGCGCTCGTACCGGGCCGTCCATCACATAATTATAATTGCCGGAAAAGAGGGCAATCCGCTTTGGCTTCAGGTTGTGAATATCAAATGGCATGTGTCCGTTAATCCCATAGCGCGTTACCGTTTTTCGCGCTGCCGAATGACCAGTTTCGGGCCAGGGTGGGGCCCGCCTTCAGGACAATTCCTAGCGGCCTTTGATGAAGCTTTTAGGTCATCAGAAGGTCGCAGGCTTTATTCTACCGATAATTGCGGCAGGGAAATGGCGGCATGGTGGCGGGGTGTGTTTTTTAACCGGCGGTTTCAGGGACGCCAAAACCAATATCGATATAGCCGATATGATCTACGCGTTGATGCTCAGCAACAGTCTTTGGCGGCTGCCCTTCAACATATTCGCCATCGGAGAATTGATAGACGGCCAAAAAGTACCGGATGGTGCCTTCGTCATCTGTCAGCGGCAATTTCAGCGTGGTGACCTGGGCTTTCTTGCCCCGACTTAGCATGAGGACTTCGGAAATATAGAAACCGCAGGGCTGATCGATGACATTGTCATACACAGCCCTAACGCGTGGACGTTGAATTTCCGGGACCAGTGAAAGGGGATTTGTGTCCGTCAATTTACGGCCAAGCCAATCCTCTACCTCGGTGCCTGCAAGGCGTAAGGTATAGTCACCGTCTTGGAGCCGTTCAAAAATGATGATATTTGGCAGGATGGAGGCGAGCTTGGGTAAACGAAGGTCTGACTTGGCCGGGATGGCCTTGCCCTCATCCAGCAGGTCGCGCCACAATACAGGCCACAGCTTGAGCTTCTCTGCCAGAGCAGACCCGGCAACGTCCTTCATTTTCAGGTCAACCCTGGGAGGCACCTGGGGGAAATCAAAAGGCTTTCTTTGGTATGGTTCGTTCATGAGGTTTATCCTGCTACCGCATTTTTTTTTCAACAATAACATACCTATGCTTGATTAAATACGACTGAATTTCATGTTTGGATCACCGGTCTGATTGCGTGTAACCCCCGCTCAGCATGGGATATAGAGATTTCTTTGTTGACGGGCGAATTGCGAGTTGATAGTAATACTAAGAATTGTTCGCAATTTCAGAAGGTTTGTCGCAGCATGTATGTGTGTCTTTGTAATGGATATACTGACCGGGAAATCCGCGCAGCTGTGCGTGAAGGTGGCGTAAGCAACGCTGAAGAAGCCTATATGTCGCTGGGGGGCGGCTTTTGCTGTGGCGCATGCCGCGACTGTGCGACGGGTCTGGTTGAAGAGGAGCTACCGAACAGGCGCCTTCTTGCCGCAGAATAAGTGGCTTCCGGGCGAGAGCCCGGGCACGACGGGGAAAAGGACCGCCAGGGCACGCGCCCAGGCGGTCCTTTTGTATCTGAAACCGGCGTGTTGAACGTGAGGATTAGTCCTCCGCGGCGGGCGTTTGAAGCTGCACGTAATTCTGGTAGCCCATCTTGTCCAGGAGGCCCAGTTGGGTTTCAAGCCAGTCGATATGCTCTTCCTCAGACGAGAGGATGCTCTCCAGCAGCTCGCGGCTGACATAGTCCCGAACGCTTTCGCAATATTCGATCGCATCCCTGAGGTCCTTGTGGGCTGTATGCTCCATCTTCAGGTCGCACTCGAAAATCTCTTTCACGTCTTCGCCGATCATCAGCTTGCCCAAGTCCTGCAGGTTCGGCAGGCCCTCAAGGAACAGGATGCGTTCGATGAGTTCATCGGCATGCTTCATCTCGTCGATGGATTCTTCGTATTCCTTATCCGCCAGCTTTTTCATGCCCCAGTCTTTGAGCATGCGGGAATGCAGGAAATACTGGTTGATGGCTGTCAGCTCGTTCTTGAGAATCACATTAAGATGCTGAATGACTTGTCTGTCGCCTTTCATGACGAGCCTCCTTTGCCGCTGACTGGATCTGAATATGTCGCGACTATAGCAAGGGCCGGGCAGGTCGCCAACCCTTATCGGCAGGTAAGAGGCGTTCTTAATCGCAGGAAAACAAAGGGATTTTTCTTTAACAAAGACCGATTCGTTCCTGATTTTACAGGGGCGGTCAAACTTGCTATAAGGCGCGCAGTTTTGGTCCCGGCTTTACGCGTCGGTCCCCTGAAATGAATGGAACAGACATGTCGAATTATCTTGTGGCTGCGCTTTATAAGTTCGCGGCCTTCCCTGACTTTAAAGATTGGCAGCAGCCAATCACGGATGTGTGCCTTGCGGGCGATGTGAAGGGCACGCTTCTTCTGGCGAACGAGGGCATCAATGGCACCATCGCAGGCCCCGAAGCGGGTGTGCGCAAAGTGCTTGATTTCCTCCACACGATTGCGCCCATCAGCGGCTATACCCACAAGGAAAGCTGGGCGTCGGACGAGCCTTTCCTGCGCATGAAGGTGCGCCTGAAGAAAGAGATTGTGACCCTGGGTGTCGAGGGCGTGGACCCCAACAAGGTTGTGGGCACCTATGTGAAACCCGCTGACTGGAATGCCCTGATCTCAGACCCAGACACCGTGGTGGTGGACACGCGAAATGACTATGAAGTGGCCATCGGCACCTTCAAGGGCGCGGTGGACCCCAAGACCAAATCCTTCCGCGAGTTCCCCAAATGGGCGGAAGAGAACAAGAGTGTTCTGGATAAGCCCAAGCTGGCCATGTTCTGCACCGGCGGCATCCGCTGCGAAAAATCCACGGCTTATATGAAAGAGCAGGGCTACGAGGAGGTCTATCATCTTGAAGGTGGCATCCTGAAGTATCTTGAGGAAGTGCCAGAGGAAGAAAGCCTGTGGGAAGGCGACTGTTTTGTCTTTGATGACCGCGTATCCGTGCGTCACGGCCTTGCGGAAGGGGACTATACCATGTGCCGTGCCTGCCGCCGTCCGGTTTCGCCGGACGCCAAGCTGCTGCCGGAGTATGAGGAAGGCGTGAGCTGCCCGCTGTGTATCGATGAGACGACGCCGGAGCAGAAAGAGCGCTTCAAGGAACGCCAGAAGCAGATTGAGCTGGCGCAAAAACGCGGCGAACGCCATGTGGGCATCACTAAGCCGCCCCGTGACAAAATGGGCGACAAGGCCGAAAGTGCTGAGGCAGATTAGTGCCTGAAGAACGCCCCATTCTCTATAGCTTCCGCCGCTGCCCGTATGCCATGCGGGCGCGGCTCGCGCTTGCGCAAGCCGGCGTAGCCGTAAAGCTTCGGGAAGTGGTGCTACGGGACAAGCCAGCGCACATGCTGGAGATTTCACCCAAGGGCACGGTGCCAGTGCTGCAGTTGCAGGACGGCGCGGTGATCGACGAAAGCCTCGATGTGATGCTATGGGCGCTCACGCAGAATGATCCGGATGGCTGGTTGACGCCCGAACAAGGCACGCTTGAGGGCATGCTCGCGCTGATCCGCGAAAACGACGGCGACTTCAAGCACCATCTGGACCGGTTCAAGTATGCCACCCGGTACGAAGATGTGGACCCGCTTGCGCATCGGCAGGCGGCGGAAAACTTCCTTGAAAAGCTTGAAGCACGCCTCGCCGGTCATGGCTGGCTGTTCGGCAGCCGCGCGAGCCTTGCGGATTATGCCGTCCTGCCTTTTATCCGTCAGTTCTCGGGTGTGGACAGATCCTGGTTTGACGCGGCGCCCTATCCGGCGCTTCGGTCCTGGCTTCGGGCTTTCACCGAAAGCGCCTTTTTCAAGTCAGTGATGAAAAAGCACTCGCAGTGGCAAGTGGGTGACGCGGAAGCCGATTTTCCTGAACAGGCCTAGATGCTGTTGGCGGCGCTCACGTGGCGTGCCATCTCCAGATAGCGCATGAAGGTGATCAGGCTCTGTGCTGACATCCTGCGCGGCCGGAAGCTATTGTCCGTGGCAAATTTCTTCACGATATCCTGCTCGTCCTTGGACGCGTGATAATAGGCCATCGACCAATCAGAGAAGATGCGTTCTGCGGCTGGTTCAAAAAAGACCAGTTCGAAATTATGATGAGCATCGGACCGCATGATGCGGGCCAACGCGCCCGAGAGGGCCATCCGGTCCCCTTCCAGCATCTGGACAAAAACCGTGCCGTCAAACCACAGCGCACCGGTTATATGATGGTCCTTGTTATAGTCCCTGGAGCGCTGGACAATGGTATCCATGTCCTGAGACGCATCGCTCTTCAGTTCGCTGATATATAAAAGATGATACAGCACGGCACCTGGCCTCCACCGTTAACCATGTCTAACTATATGAATTCAGGGATAAAGATAGCGTTAACAGGAATTTGCACCGAACAGCCGTTGCCGCACAGCCCCGGCATGGTTTAAAAGCGGCAGAACCAAATTTTTAAATCCATACCGGGAGCATGATCATGACAGCAAAAAAAGCACGGGTAAAATGGGCAGGTGACATGACGTTCATTGGTGAGTCGCCTTCCGGTCATGCCGTGGTGATGGACTCAGGCTCCGGCGATGGCGGCCTTGACCATGGCATCCGCCCGATGGAGATGCTTCTTCTGGGCATGGGTGGGTGTTCCAGCATCGATGTAATGATGATGCTGAAGAAATCGCGCCAGAAAGTGACCGATTGCTGGGTGGAGCTCGAAAGCGAACGCGCGGCTGAGCCACCCCGTGTCTTTACCAAAATCCACGCACATTTTGTGGTCACGGGCGTTGGTGTGGACCCGCGGGCGGTTGAGCGCGCCATTCAGCTTTCAAAAGACAAATATTGTTCGGCGTCTGTGCAGCTTGGCGCGATGGCCGAGATCACGACCGACTTCGAAGTCCGCGAAGCCGACTGAGGATTGACGGTTTGGCATCTGGCGGGATTGCCAGCGCCTGCTCCACGCTCACCAGCGTCAGCGTGCCGCCATAGACACAGCCCGTATCAATGAAAAGCGCGCTCCCAAGCTTCTTGGGGGCGTCGATCGGCGTGTGGCCATGCACTGTCAGTACCGCTGAGCGGTCACTCTGGGGCTTGCCTTTGCTGAGCACACGGCGGCCCCACAGCATGGCCTGAACCTGATACAGATCGAACACGGTCTCTTCAACAACGCTCCAGTCTTCGCCTGGCCATTCGGCATGGCAGACGCCTATGGTTCGACCGTCCTTAAGTTCCAGCGTGATGGCCAGCGGCATCTGTTGTGCAAGCGTTGTGCAGTCGTCTTTCTGGTCTTCACTCAGTTCCAGGAACCATTCGCCGCCGTTGGCCATCCACATGGCCATGGCACCATCAAACTGGGCATCCAGCAGCATGGTCTCGTGGTTGCCACGGGTGGCATAGAACCAGGGCTTGTGCAGAAGCATCATGCAGTCGTAGGAGCTGGGGCCCCGGTCTACCAGGTCACCAACCGAAATCACCCGGTCTTTCGCCGGGTCAAACTTGACGCGCATCATGGCCTCGACGAACTGGTCGTATTCACCGTGCAGGTCACCCAGCAAAAAGTCCCGTCCGGCCATGTTGGCCGGTAGCCTGATATGGCGCGGGGCTTTCTGGTGGGATGCGTTCATCTGGGATCTCGATCTGTCTATTTCGCCTGTTTATGCTGCGCGTTCAATTGGTGCGGTTGCTTCTTTAAGCCACTCGCGCGTGTCGGCGTCAACCAGGTCTGCGATCTTATCATACACTTGTGTATGGTACCTGTTCAGCCAATCAAGCTCAGTGTCCGACATGATTTTGGTGTCAACAAGGCGGCGATCAATTGGTGCCCAGGTGAGGTTTTCAAACTCATACATCTCGCGCTCGGTGTCTTCTTCAACCCGTTTGACAAGGATGAGGTTTTCAATCCGGATGCCGAAGGCGTTTTCCTTATAATAAGCGGGCTCGTTGGAGAGAATCATACCCGGCTGCAGCGGCACGCTGGTGCCGCCCTTGGCGATGCGTTGCGGACCTTCATGCACGCCCAGGAAGGCGCCAACGCCGTGGCCTGTGCCGTGATCATAATCCAGCCCCGCTTCCCAGATCGGGCGGCGGGCGATGGCGTCCAGGGCCATCCCGCTGGTGCCTTTCGGGAAGCGAGTGGTAGCCAGTGCGATATGGCCTTTGAGCACGCGGGTGAATCGGTCGCGCATCTCGTCGGTCGGGTCCCCAACCGGCACGGTACGGGTGATGTCTGTCGTGCCGTCCAGATACTGGCCGCCACTGTCCACCAGATAAAGCTCGCCATTCTTGAGGGGGCGGTTTGATGCTTCATTCACGCGGTAGTGCGGCAGGGCGCCGTTCGGGCCACTGCCTGAGATGGTATCGAAGCTTTTGTCACGCAGCAGGTCACGCTTCTTGCGGCAGGCCCAAAGCTTGTCGACAGCGATCAACTCATCAATGCCGCCCTTGGGCGCTTCGGTTTCAATCCAGTGCAGGAATTCTGCGATGGCGGCGCCGTCACGGATATGGGCATCACGGCTGCCTTGCTGCTCGGTTGGGTTCTTCACGGCCTTCGGCAGGATGCAAGGGTCCTGGCCTTCGACGATGGTTGCGCCACTGACCTGCAGGGTGTTGAACACCTTGGCGTTATTGGTGTCCCGGTCCGCCAGGATCTTGCGGCCCGCCCCGCCAAGGGCTGCGAGCGCAGTATAGAAGGTGTTGCGGGGTTCAATCTGAACCTGATTGCCCAGGTGCACCCGAAGCTCATCGGTGACTTTTTCGGGCGCGATATAAAGATTGGCGCTGCCGTCTGCATGCAGGATGCCCCAGGCATGGGTAACGGGCGTGTTGGAAACGTCTGTACCGCGAATGTTGAAAGCCCATGCAATGCTGTCCAGCATGGTGATGACGGCTGCGTCCGCGCCTTCCTCGCGCAGTTTCTCGCCGATCTCGGCGCGCTTTTCCTCGGCTGACTTGCCGGCATGCTCTGCCGTATGCACAAGGGCGGGCGCCAGCGGTTCAGCAGGGCGGTCTTCCCAGATGGCATCGATCGGGTTGGTGCTTACCGCTTCCAGCTTCAGGCCTTTTTTCTTCAGCGCAGCCTCGGCCTGTTCGACCCAGGCGATGGTCGTCAGTTCAGGGTCATAGCCTATCACGCCATGCTCTGGTGCATTGTCGGCAACCCACTTCAGCAGGGGATAGTTTTCAAACAGATGATGCTCATAAAGCGCCGGGTCCAACTCTGCCGCTGCCTGTATGGTGTAGCGACCGTCAATGAACAGGCTGGCTTTATCCTGCAGCACCGCCGCATTGCCGGCAGAGCCTGTGAAATTGGTCAGCCACGGAAGCCGCTGGGCATAGGTGCCAACATATTCGCTCATATGCTCATCCGTCAGCGGCACGATAAAGCCGTCAAGGCCGCGCTCCTTCAGCTCAGCTCTAAGGGCGGTCAAACGGGCAGCATGGTCGGACATGGGCGGCTTCTCCTATAGTTTCAACTGAAAACAAGCTGCGCTTTACATGGCAGGGCGGGGGGCATTTTGCAAGGAAAGTCGCACCTTTTGCCGTGGGCCTTTACAGCGGGATTTGGGCAGCCTACCTATTGGAAAACTCATATGACAGTCAGGACAAAAACCATGTTGAAAGCACCCGCGTCACCGAAGCCGCCAATGGCAGCCCGGAAGCCTTATGAGGCAAGCCATCACGGCATCACGTTTGAGGACCCTTATTTCTGGCTCAAGGACCCGGGATATCCTGAGGTGACGGACAAGGATATTCTCGGATATCTCAAGCAGGAAAATGATTATTTCGAAACCATAATGAAAGATCATGCGGGCCTGACGGACACCCTGTTCGAAGAAATCAAGGGCCGCATCAAGGAAGATGACGAAAGCGTGCCGTGGGCGGATGGCTCTTATGAATATCGCTGGGCCTTTGCCAAGGGCGCCGAGTACCGGGCCTGGTATCGCCGGGAGAAAGGCGCGACCGAATGGGATGTGCTGCTGGACGAAAATGTGGAAGCCGAAGGGCATGAGTTTTTCAAGCTGGGCGGCATGGCCGTCAGTCCGTGCGGGCGATATCTGGCTTTCTCAACCGATACCAACGGGTCGGAGCGTTTCACGGCGCGCGTGCGGGATCTTGTGACTGGTGAGATGCTGGCAGTCGAGATTGTTGAAGCTTCGGGGGAAATTGTCTGGGCGGCAGACAGTAGCGGCTTTTACTATGTGAAGGTCTCGAAGGAATGGCGGCCTTATCTGGTGAATTTCCACGCGCTGGGTGGCGAAGACAGCAAGGTCTATGAGGAGAGCGACACCAGCTTTTTCGTTCATATCCGCCGCACCAGCTCAAAATCGCATCTGGTGATCAGAAGCGCTGACCATGTTACGGCTGAGAACCTTGTTGTACGGCTAGATGATCCATCTGCAGCACCAGCGCTGGTTCGTGCTCGGGAAGCGGGCCATGACTATACGGTCGATCATGACGGGGCGGGGCATTTCTATATCCGCTCAAATGGTGAACAGAAGAATTTCAGCATCTATAAGGCGCCTGTGGATGCCCCGGCGGACTGGTCACTTCTGCTTGAGGGCAGCGCATCACTGTATCTTACCGGCATGCAGGCGTTCGACGGTTTCCTGGCGGTGGAGGAAAAACAGGACGGGCTGGACCAGATCCGCCTAGTGTTCACAGACGGCAATAGCTGCCATATCGGCATGCCGGAACCGGTCTATGAAGTGGGTCTCGGGACAAATGCGGAATTTGGCCAGAAACATGTGCGGCTGGTGTACTCGAGCCTCGTGACACCGCCCAGCGTGTTCGACTATGACTTGAGTAGCGGTACATTGACGCTCAAGAAAGAACAGGAAATCCCATCTGGTTACGACAAATCGCAGTATGCGTCCGAGCGTTTGATGGTGACAGTGCGAGACGGCGTCGAAGTGCCGGTCAGCCTTGTGTATAAGAAAGACTGGAAAAAGGGCGCGCCGCTGCATCTGTATGGCTACGGCGCTTACGGCCTTGGCATGAGCCCAGGCTTCTCCGCCACACGCCTCAGCCTCCTCGATCGCGGCTTTGCCTATGCCATCGCGCATATCCGCGGCGGGGACGAGTTGGGCTATGGCTGGTACGAAGATGGCAAATTGGAGAAGCGCACCAACACCTTCAATGACTTTGTCGATGTGGCCCGATACCTGGAAAATGAAGGGTACGCCTCGAAGGGCGGTATCAGCATCTCGGGCGGTAGCGCCGGTGGTGAGCTGATGGGTGCGGTGGTGAACCAGGCGCCAGATTTGTTTAAGGGCGTCGTGCTGCATGTGCCGTTTGTGGATGTGCTCAACACCATGCTGGACGCTGACCTGCCGCTGACGCCGATCGAATGGCCTGAATGGGGTAACCCGATCAAGGACAAGACAGCGTTTGAGACGATCCAAGGCTATTGCCCTTACACAAACATCGAGGCGAAAGATTATCCGCCCATGCTGGTAACCGGCGGGCTGAATGACCCGCGCGTAACCTATTGGGAACCGGCCAAATGGACAGCCAAGCTGCGAGCCACGAAAACCGACGACAACCTGCTGATGATGAAAATCAACATGGGGGCGGGGCACGGCGGCAAATCCGGCCGGTTTGAACGCTACCGCGAAGTTGCAGAGGAATATACATTCCTTTTGATGGCGTTTGATCTTATTTAACCGAACGATTGGTTGGGAATTATTTATGGCACAGGATGGCACCTATGAACGGGAAGCTTTGGTCCTTGATCCGGCACCGGTTGAGACCGAGAGATTGCGATTGAGGCCATTTGAGGAAGGGGATGCACACGCATTTTGGCTGATGCTGTCGAACCCCAATGTAATGCGTTTCATCCCCCGCCCGACAGGGACTGATGAGGCTGAGGAGAAGCAGGCTTACCTGAAAGGCCTCAGAGAGGGGCGTTTCAAATTCTTCTATGCGGTGAACTGGAAAACCCTTGAGGACAGCGAGGACGATACGGCCCTTGGCTGGGTGTTGATGCGCCCGACGCCTGATGGTCGGTTTGTCGAAGTAGGCTATTGGTTCCGGGAGGAATATTGGGGCAAGGGGCTGGCAACGGAAGCTGGAAAGGCCGCGATCGAGGCAGCTCGGAAAACAATGAAATTCCCGAACGAAGACCTGTTCGCCTATGTTCTCAGGGGAAATGATGCCAGTCGCAATGTGCTGAAGAAGTTAGGGCTTGAGCACCGGCAGGACGCAGTGATTGATGGCGACGAAGTGTGGGAGCTATATGGTCCCGACGCCGAGATTTACGAAGAAACGGTACGTTTCATTCACAAGCAACCTTCATAGCCAACGTCAGCCATGATGCAGCTGCTTGAGGTGTTCAAGCGTGGGCGCCATGCCTGAAACGTCATAGCCGGCTTTGGCGGCATGATCGAGGATATCCTTTGTATCCATCGCACCGGTCAGCGCCTGCGCAAGCGACCATAGCGTGCAGGACCGGGTGCCGGATCGGCAGAAAGCCAACACAGGGCCGTCGGCGTCCTTGAGCGCCATCGACATCATTTCGATCGATTCAAAGGTCAGCTGGCCTCCAACCACCGGAATGCTGGCCCACTTCAGGCCTTTCTCAGCCGCATAAGCCGCCAGGTCGGCGTTTGCGGGTTGGCTGCGCTCCTCGCCGTCTGGGCGGTTGTTGATGATCAGCGTAAATCCTGCGTCCGCCGCTGCATCAATATCCGCTTTGCTAATTTGCGGGGAGACAGAAACCGTATCCGTCACTTTCTTAAAATCGCTCATGTCTGTCTCCTGATACTTATTCACCAATGGCAGGGGCGTTAGAATAGTAATGCCATGCCAGAAGCGCAATGGCGCTTCGGTGTGGCTTCCAGCGTTCACCAATTACTTCGGCTTCTTTTTCCGTCGGGCGCTCTGCATGACCGATAATCCGGCCCGCGGCCACACGCACTGCAAGGTCACCAACTGGCCAGATGTCAGGCCGCCCAAGCGAGAACATCAGGTACATATGTGCGCTCCAGACCCCAAGGCCCTTCACTGCCGTGATGGCCTTGATGGCGCCTTCATCCGACATGTGTGGAAGTGCGTCCACATCCAGCGTGCCGTCACGCACCGTGTCAACCAATGACCGCGCATAGGATATTTTCTGCCGTGACAGGCCTGCGGACCGGAGGTCTTCGTCTGATACCTTGTCGTAGCTGTCCGGATTTGAGGGGTCTCCCACCAATGCTTCAACCCGGCCGCGGATTGTGGCGGCTGCCTTGACGGAAAGCTGTTGGCCCACAATTACCTGCATGAAGGTCTGGAAGCCCTGTGTGCCGCGACGTTCTGCCGGATAGCCGACAAGCTTTACTGCCGCTGCTACATGAGGGCAGTCCTTGGCTACCAGATCAAGTCGGCGCCTGATCTCGTTCTCTGTCAAAATAAAATCGGTCATCTATCCCACAAAATGCTCGAGCATGGCGCGCAGCACCTGCTTGTCTTCTTTCAAGTCTGATTGGATAGCACGGGCTTCCGCTTCGGCCAATTCCTTGACGACAATGATGACCGAAAGTGTCCCATCCTTGTGGGCTACGGTACTTACCCGTGACGGCTGGCTTTGGCTGGTGGAAAAGTGGGACAGCACGTTGCTGAGCGCGTGCGGCTGCCGCCATGTGAGGACATCAAATCTATTAGCTATTTCAAATGGCGCAGTCATGGTGCGCGACTCCCGTAAACGAATTGTGGTTGGACCAAATGACAAGGACCCGGCTTCCTTTGGAAACCGGGCGGATCATTCGCCACATTCGTTTATACGCACCTGTTTGTGTCATGAGCGGGACCCTATAGTGACCAGACGGAGAAATCAATAGGCTGTGAAGGTGCCTGCGATTCCCCAGATAATGGTGGTCAGAAAGAGGCCAATCGCGGCCAATGACATCAGCCCCAGGTGTGGCCCGGCGAACAGCAGCGCGACCCCCCGTTCGGGCATATTCTGTTGCCGGATGAATGTCATGGACAGCATCGGCAGCGCAAGAAGCAGCATTAGCCCGATGTTGAGGCCTGTGCGCCACAGCGTAATCAGCCACGGCATTTGCAACTGATAAAGTACCGTTGGCCACCAGTACCAGTCGGCATAGACGCCGAACCCGACCAGTGTTGCGCCCGCGAGGCAGAACCAGCCAAAGCGCCGCCACTGCACGGAGGTTTTGCTGCGGATATGCAGCGCGCCTGTAAGGAGGATAACAATCATCAGCGGGATATATTTTCCAGCAATGGTGCGGAAGTATCCCAGCACGCCCACCCGCACATAGGCCATGTCGCCAATATAGGCATATCCGCCGGCGCGGTAGGGGCTGAAGATCAGAGGCTGTTCAGCAAGGCTGCCCCGATAGGCATAAGGGGCTTCCCTTTGATAGCGCCGAGACAAAGGCGGTCCCACAACAAAGTCCGCATGCGGTGGCCACACGATCTGCGCTGTCAAGGTTTCGCTGTCAATCAAGTGGGCCGTCAGCCTGCAGGTGGCCGATCCTTCAACCCGGTCTTTCACCCAGGCGGAGACATTGGCACATTGGTAGCGCCCGCCCAGCGTTTCCGGCTCGAGCAATTTATCCGCAGCTGCAATTGCCTCCTGTCGGGACCACGTTGGGGGTATGTTGGCAGTCGCGTTCGAGAGCGCCCGTTCGCGAAACAGTTTGCCAGCGCAACTTTGGCTTTGGACGCTTGGAAAAGGTGTGGCCGACGGATGGATGTAGGCAACGCCGGACGCAGGGAAGGCCACAACTGAAACACCCGGTCTGCAGAGCCCAAGTTGGACCCATTCATGTGACCCAGACCGGTATCGCCGTGACCCTGCCAAAGCCCCAAACCCAAGCGGATGCATCTGCCAGAGGGGTCTCGTGGTGAGAAGCCCATAGCTTTCCGATGTTAGGAACGGTGCGCCTGAGGCATCCTCATTGGCAAGCAGCAACCGGGCCATTGCAGCAACAGCATCGCCCCGTAAAACCGCGTCGGACAATGGTGTGGCGGGCATATCAGGGTATCTGGTTTCCACTGGAATTAAAGCCTCTTCCGGCAGGCCAAGCGGCGTTAGAAGTTCCTGGGCAAGCAGCTCGACAACAGGCTGGTCCGTACGCTTTTCAAGGAACGCCTGTAGCAGCCGCCAGCCGATGGGATCGTGTAGTGAAATCTGCCCTGCTCCCCGCGACGTGATCAGATAATAGCGGAGCGGTGCGTCGTTAATGTCCGCGATCGGTCTTGCAAAACCGGCGGTTTCTGCCATGAGGTGTTTTGGCGTGATCGCCACTTCGAACGGGTTGAAGTCGATCAGGCTAGGCAGGGCCTTTGCGACCGGCTCATCCAGGCTTATGACGCCCTCATCCGCCAGCCGAAGGGCCACGAGTGCGAGCATAAATTTGGCAGCGTCTCCCAGCGGATAATAGGTATTGGCAGTTTCATCAGTCATGCCGTGTACATCATGCCCGTTGATATAGAAGGCCTCCGGTGCAACGTCCTTTATGCGCGGCAGGACATCCTCGGGCCGGAGCACAACGGCCTGACCAAAGGCTGGGGCCGCCGCTAGCATCAGGCACAGCCACAGAATGATTTGGGAGAAGCGCATAAACCCCCACGTTGATCGCTGGTTACTATGGTTCAGGCGATATAAGCACGAGATGAGTTCGATTGCCACCTGAGCATTAGAAAGGAATGGAAATGATGGTTCATCAGAACTGCATCATCAGGCCCACGCCGGCGATGACCTGCAAGGGTGATCCTGTACCGTTTGTCACCAGCGGGCTATCGGCAGCGTCACCAAGAAGATGGCCAACAGAGACGAGGCTCATCAGCCGGGCTTTGTCTGTCAGACGATAAGCGCCGATAATATTTGCGGATACATCCGATACTCCGGCGGAGGCCCGGAAGGGATCATAGCCAGCACGGGAAGCGTCAGCCTGTTCTTGGGTGATGCCATAATTGGTCTGCATGCCTTTTTGGGACAAATACTGCAGCCGAACAGCCAGGCTCGCGCCAAAATTGCCGTTCTGGTAAATGCCGTGAGCTGCGGTCAGGCGCGCAAGGGTGCCCTGGCCTTCGCTGATGCCACGCCGAACGTCTGTTTCAACGAGCAGGCCCTCATGTTTGAAGCGAGCAAATATGCCGACATCCAGGGTGGTGCCAATGTTCCCAAGGCCGGTAAGGGCCTTATTGGCGCTTTCCTTCCTGCCGAAATGCAAATTGACGAGTGGGCCGATCTCCAGCCCGTCTGTCTTGAAGGCGGTGTAGGTGAGTTTGCTGCCGTTCAGGCGCCAAAGCTCTTTGTAGCGGATGTCGAGGATTGGCAGGGCGCGGAAACGGTAGTTGTCGGACCCGACATAGTCTGGAATCCAGCCCATTCCGATACCGATGCGGGCGTTCATGTTTTCGCTGTCCAGGTCGCCGGGCCAGATGAGGTCAATGCCTTCCTGCACCGCTTCAATTGCATTGTTGAAACGGTCGGCCAGGCTAAGGCCCTGCATCGCGTATCCTGATGAAGTATGACAAAAAACTGCCGTCAGCAAACTTGCCGACAGTATCGTCTTCCTTTTCCGGCCTTTGTACCACCGTGACATAGTCCGTCTATCCTCCGCCAGGTTCTCCCTACTTGGTGCTGAAACCGTGCCTGACCCTTATTAGGAATCCATAAAAGGGTAAAAGTATGGCAAACAAAAGCTGAAATTTTTTTAGGTTATGTTTGCCATATCCGGCCAGTCACAAACGCGTGCGCGCCAGAAAACGGAAACGGGCCATTTGCAAAATCCAGCTTGTGACGACGCCCATGCACATGCCTTCCATCAGCCCTGCCCATCCGTGGCCGACGGGGAAGGCCATGATATAGCAGGCAGGCAGCATCACGACGATGAAGGCGAAACCCTGCAGATAGGTGGGCCACCAGGTCTCCCGGTAGCCGCGCAGGATCATGGAAGCCACCATCTGGCTGGCATCGAAAATCATGGCAATGCAGTAGATCACCACCGGTGGCACCAGAAGCGCGATGATGCGCTGGTCATCGGTGAAGATATCCAGAAGCGGCTCGATAAAGAAAAAGATGCCAACTGCGAAAGCGCCGGTGAGCAAGAAGTTCAGCAGCACCCCGGAAAGCCCTGCCAGCGCTGTGTCGGCCTTGTCCCCGCGCGAGAAGGCGATGCCGACCCGCACACTGGCGGCCACCCCGATACCGATGGACATCATCAGCGGCACACCCACCACCTGGAACACAACCCCGTGGGCGGCCAGTGGCACGGTACCAAGCCAGCCGGCAAAGATCGCCAGCGCGCCAAACGCCAGGACTTCAGCCGCCAATGACACCGCAGAGGCATAGCCCATGTGGCGCTGGTCTCGCCACTCGTGCCATTTCTGGCCGTGAGGTTTCCTCAGGCCATAGCCGCGCACGCTGGGCGCCAGCCAGACATAACCAAACGCCGCGAAGGCCATGAACCAGCGCACGCCGGTTGACGCCCAGGCCGAGCCCGCAGCCCCCAGTTCCGGGAAACCGGCCTGTCCGAAGATCAGCACATAGTTGAGCGCCACATTCACAAGGTTGGCGCCGATCATAACATAAAAGCCCACTTCTGCCCGCTTGATGCCTTCCAGGAACATGGTGCAGCAGACAAACAGCATATGGGCCGGAAGCCCAAGCGCCAGAATCTGGATCAGCTTGCCGCCTTCAAGTGCCTTGACTTCTGGCTGCCCGAGGAGCGTCAGCCAATATTCTGCGGGCCAGACAGCCAGCATCAGGCCGATACCAACAGCAATGGTGAAAGGCACATTCCTGCGCCATACGCGGCCCGCTTCGCGCTTGTCGTCCGCGCCGATGGCATTGGCCGTATAGACCGTGATGCCGCCCAGAAGCCCAAGTCCCACCACAAGCGCAAACATGATGACAGACTGGTTGGCAAGGTTCAGCCAGGCCAGGTGCTCAGTGGCATAGTGGCCGACCATGGCGGTGTCCACCATCGCCAGGCCAAAGATACCGATGCGCATGGCAACAGCAGGCAAGGCAAGCCGCGCCAGTTCGCTGAAGTGACGCTTCAGGCGTTCGCGCAGCCACCGGGGGTCAAGCCCTGGGCTATTTGTGGTGTCAACTTCAGACATATCTGGTCGCTGTACGTTATTGTTTGGGTCGCCTGAACGCCCTTGTTGTGCTACTGCTATGCTGGTTTTGCGCGGCTGGCAAGCAAATGAAAGCGCAGAACTGACAAAAAAGAAATGAATATCTCAGGGGAAATACCTGAGGGGGAGAGGTTAAGGTGTCACAAGAAACTGCAGTGAGCCAGGGGCCGCTAACGCGCGGCGCATACCCTGAGCTTTCACCACAAGCAGTGCTCGTAGGCTATTTTCTGGGCGTTATCATTGCGCTTTCAATAGGCTTTGCAGCACTGAAACTGGGTTTTTCCATTGAGGGATCAGAACTCGCAGCCATCCTTGGTTTCGGTATCCTGCGCGGCATTCTGCGCCGGCGATCCATCGTCGAAAACAACGTCACACAGACGGTCGCAAGTGCCGTCAATGGCGCGTCATCGGGCATGATGTTCTCCGTGCCTGCCATATTCATTCTGGGCTACGGCACAGAATTTAACCCATATGTGCTGACGTTTGGCGCGATTGCGGGGGCGTTCCTCGGGATTGCGTTCATCATTCCGCTTCGGAAACAGATGATCGACTTCGAGCGCCTGACATATCCGGGGGGCGTGGCCGTTGCCACCATCCTGAAGTCACCGGGTGCGGGCATTGAGAAGGCAAAGCTACTTCTTATCGCCATGCTTGTTTCCGGCGCGGTTCACGTGATCAGCCTGTCGACCGGGTTTGAAAACTGGCCTCTGTTTGATCAGCTTGGACTGCCGGGCTACTTCAACGGCACCTTCTATGTATCACTGATGACCATCGGTGTGGGCTTTATCGCCGGCAGGGGCGGGGTGGCTTTCATCATCGGCGGCTATGTCTGTTACTTTGTGCTGGCACCGCTCCTGAACTGGTTTGACATGCCTGTTGCTGGTGTTGATGTAAGCAATCCGGGCGACCTGCGCCTTGGCCTGTTCCGGCCAACGGGTATTGGCATGCTGATCGGTGGTGCGGTGATTGGCGTGATGTTCGCCTTTCCGCTCATCCGGTCTGCCGTCTCGTCGATGCAATCCTCCGCGAAGGTGGAAAGCGCCATGAGCCGTGATGAGATGCCGATCAAGCTGCTTTATGTGGGTATTATCGGCGCCGCTATTTTGCTGACTATCATGGCGATCACGTCAGCAGAGGAGGTTGGCATTGTACGGGGCCTTATGATGGGGCTTCTTGGTACTGTCTGGATCTGGATGGCAGGCATCATCCTGTCGGAAGCCATTGGCCGGACCAACTGGTCACCGCTTTCCGGTATGACGCTGATTGCCGTGACGCTTCTGATTGTTATTACCCAGAGCTTTGGCGGCATGGAAACGACGCAAGCGATCGTTGCCGCGATTACCGTGGGGGCTGCAACCTGTGTGGCCATGAGCCAGGCAACCGACCTGATGCTGGATATGAAAACCGGCTACCTTGTGGGTGCCACGCCGCGTATGCAGCAGATGGGGCAGTTCTTTGGCGCGTGGCTTGGCCCGATCGTCATCATCGGCTTGATCTTCCTGCTTCATGAAGCCTGGGGTCTTGGCTCTGACCAGTTGCCGGCGCCGCAAGGCCAGGCACTGGCATCCATGGTGGAAGGCATCACGGGTGGCAATGTGCCGACAGAGAAATATATCGCCGGTGCGATTCTTGGGGCGCTTTTGTCGGCGGTTCAGACCGGTCTGGGTATTACCGTGGGGCTCGGGTTCTATCTGCCGTTCAATGTGGTACTGACCTATTCGATCGGGACGCTCCTTCGGGAAATTTCTGACCGTAAGAAAGGCCACAGCTGGTCTGACAACAAGGGCATCCCTGTTGCAGCCGGCCTGATTGTTGGTGAAGCGCTTGTGGGTGTCGGGTACGCCGCCTACATGATCTTCACAGCGTAACAGGGAGAGAAAAGATGAAAACAGTAGCTTACCTTCTTGTCATGCTTTCTTTCCTCGCAGGCGCTTTTTTGACGTCGCTGGACAAGCTCACACTGGATTGGATCACCTTTATTCCAGTGATGCTGGTTGGTGTTGTTGGCGTTGTGATGCTGAAACGCGCTGAAGCGGCGGAAGCCAAATGCTCCGAAAAGCTTGAGCATCACCGAGGCGAACTGAAGGGTGCGCTTGAAAATATTCTCAAGAACCTTGAAGAGCTTCATGGTCGCAAAGACAAGGTGCCAACCTATGATATGCGGTTTGAAATCGACCGCCTGTTCCGGGATGACCTGACCCGCTTTGCCGACGCGCGCGACAGCATGAAGCATATCTTCGGCCTGCAGGCTTACGCGGATATCATGTCCAGCTTCGCGGCCGGCGAGCGCTATATCAACCGCGTCTGGTCGGCCTCCACCGACGGCTATGTGGACGAGGTTCTGATGTATGTGGACAAGTCGCTCAATCAGTTCCGTCACGCGATGGAAGAGTTCGACAAAGCGGTCCGTGCGGCAGCTTGAGCCACCAATAGTGTTAAAGATTGAAACCGGCGGCCCATGTGGTCGCCGTTTTCCTTTGGGGGCCGCGTCGAGTTTTGACCTTTAAACGAAAGGTGTATATGTATATCTAACACTAGCGATTGACATTTGGGGGTACCATGCGCTTTTGGCTTCTTATTCTGGCTGCGGTTTCAACCGCATCCTTCTACACACTTCGTGCTGATGCGGATGACGAGTGGCACTATTACAGGTCCGAACATTTTCAGGTCTACAGCATGGTGGAGAGCGAGCGGGCAGAGAGCATTCTGCGCGATCTGGAATATTACCGCTATTATATGTCTGTGTTGACCGGAACTGATGGGGCTGGGTCCCCTTTGCCGCTGACGGTATACCTGATCCCGAAATATGACGATTATAAAGAGCTTCTCGGCTACAGGCCGTCTTTTGCTGGTGCTTACTGGGTAACGCCACGCGGTGCGGTGACCATCGCTGAAGTGGAAGACAAGAAGGGCATCTACAAGGAAGACGGCCGCAACACCCTGTTTCATGAATATGCCCACCATTTCCTGCATGAGTTCGGCGCGCTCAATTTCCCGAAATGGTACCAGGAAGGATTTGCAGAATATCTTTCCACCTTCAGAATCAACGGTACGACCGCGCAGATTGGCAACCCGCCGCTTCAGCGCTTCTGGTGGTTGCGGTATCAATGGATGCCGTCTGGCCTTCTGTTTGCGGCCAATGCCCGTTTCGAAAATACCGACCGGGCCGGGTTTCATGTGGGCGCTTTCTATGCCCAGGCTTGGCTTTATACCCACAAGATCCGCTCGACGCCGACCCTGATGGAAGTGCTGGATGACTATCTGATCGACATCAACAAGGGTATGGAGCAGAAGGACGCCTTCCTGAAACATTTCGGCATGACCGAGGAAGAATTTGGCCGTGAGGCTCGCGACTATTGGGATGACAAGAAGTTCCCGGTATTGCAGCTGGATTTCTCCAACATCGACTATGTACCGACCTGGGAGCATCACAAGCTTGATGATGTAGAGGTGGAGAAAATGAAGATGCGCCTGCGGATGGACTATCTGCGGGACTGGGAGGCCGACCCGTGGCTGAAGCGCTTCCTGAAGAAAAAAGTCAAGGACCCCGAAACTGCTTTTGTGGCGCGGCTCTATCAGGCCAAGGTTGCCATCAATGAGCAAGACTACGACGAAGCAGAAGCCATCATCGACCAGGCCTTGGCAGAAGTGCCAGATCATCGGGATGCGCTGCTGCTGAAGTCGGAACTTCTGATGTCTCGTGAAGGAACACGGAAGTGGGAGCTCGTGAAAGCCGCACAGGGTGGCGATAATGACGAAAACTTCGACCCTGACACTGTTACCTATGAGCCAGATATGGCTGCGGTCCAAGAGGCCAAGAAGCTGGCTTTTCAGGTGGCGCGCAGCGACCGGCTCGATAGTGAGGCCTATCTGCGATTTGGTATCGCTTCGCTTTATGAAGGCGCGAACGCATCCGAGAGCGGTATCAAGGCATTGCGGTCTTTCATCAAGCTGGTGCCGCAAAACGATCAGGCGCGTTTCCTGTATGCCCGAGCCCTTTTCCTGAAAGGGCGGTATGACGAAGCGAGACCGCTTCTGAATAACATCGCCAACTGGAGTGCCAGCGAGCGCACAGCAAAGCGGGCAGAACAGATGCTGGGGCGAATTGACAGGGCATTGAAGAACGCCTCTGCCAGAGACGGCGTACCGTCTACCGAGTAGGCTAGTTCCGGTCAGGCGCTCGGCAGTCTCCTGACGGTTCTTCTTTCGGATTAACGAATAACACGAACTTGTGTTCTGTCCGGTGAATTGTCCACGCCTGTGATGCGTGGACAAAACCGCCCCATGCCCTTAGGCTCGCTCGCCAGAAACCAATAAGACTTTAAACGTGCCGGGGAGGACAACCATGCGCGCATTCATTCTGGCCCTTTTCATGACCCTGATGGCGCCTTTTGGCGTGATGGCCCAGGAAATTTATCTGACAGCAGACGCCATGATCGATGTGGCCGACGGCAAACGAATCGAGAAGCCGGCGCTGATCATCCGCGAAGACCGTATCGTGGCTATCGGTAGTCAGGGCAGGTTGCCGGTGCCGGATGACGCGCGGGTCATCAACCTTGATGGCCAGACGCTGCTGCCGGGCTTCATGGACATGCATGTGCATCTCACGGGTGACCCGGAAACGCCATTTTATGAAAGCATGGGCTATTCCATTCCGCGCCAGACAGTGGTGGCGGTGAGGAATGCGCGGGCGACCCTGATGGCGGGCTTTACCACTGTGCGCGATGTCGGGGCGGACGGCTACAGCGTGATCGGTGTGCGCGACGGCATCCATGCCGGTGACATCATCGGGCCGCGTATTTATGCGGTTGGCCATGCATTGGGGATCACCGGCGGTCACTGTGACAATAATTTCCTGGCGCCTGAAATGCAGGCGACGTCAGGCGGAGTTGCCGACGGGCCGTGGGCCGCGCGGGAAAAGGTGCGCGAAAATATCAAATATGGCGCTACCGCCATCAAGTTTTGCGCGACAGGCGGTGTGTTCTCGAAGGGCACCAAGGTGGGCGTGCAGCAATATAGCCTTGAGGAAATGAAAGCTATTGTCGAAGAAGCGCACCGCCGCGGCGTCACGGTGGCGGCCCACGCGCATGGCACGGACGGCATCAAGGCAGCGATTGTGGCGGGTGTTGATTCGGTTGAGCACGTCAGCTTCCTGGACGATGAAGGCGTGGCGCTGGCCAAACAGTTTGGCACCTATTTTTCCATGGATATCTACAACACCGAATACACGCTGACCTATGGCGAACAAAACGGTGTACCGGAAGAGAACCTGAACAAGGAACGCCAGGTGTCTGTGCGCCAGCGCGAAAGCTTTACCAAGGCCGTAAAAGGTGGCGTGAAGATGGTGTTTGGCTCTGACGCCGCCATTTATCCGCACGGCGACAACGCCAAGCAATTTTCGCGCATGGTGAAGTTCGGCATGACACCGATGCAGGCGCTGCAGGCCGCCACGATCAATGCGGCAACACTTCTGAAGCGCGAAACCGACCTGGGCATGATCCGCGAAGGCTATCTGGCAGACATCGTGGCTGTGAAGGGCAACCCGCTTGAAGACATCACCACGACCGAGGCAGTGACTTTCGTGATGAAAGACGGCGTTATCTACAAACAATAAAGACGAGGCAGCGAACCATGACACTTTCCAAACGGGACTTTTTCAAACTGGGTGCCGCGGCTGGTGGTGCTGCCCTTCTGGCAGGGGTTTCCACTACTGGTGCGCGGGCAAGCAACGTATTGCAGCCGATCACAGGGGACGTGCAGCCTATCGGCACCAGCGAGCGCAAGGCGCGCGTTGCAAAAGCACAGAAACTGATGGCTGAGCACGGCATTGATGCCATCCTCTTGGAGCCCGGTTCGGCCATGCTTTATTTCACCGGCATCAGCTGGTGGCGGAGCGAACGTCTGACGGCTGTGGTGATCCCGCGTGAGGGCGAGATCGCAGTGGTGACCCCTTATTTCGAGGAACCCAGCGTGCGTGAAAGCATGACCTTCGGCAGCGATGTGCGCACCTGGAACGAACATGAGGACCCGTTTGAGCGGGTGGCTGGCATCCTCAAGGATCGTGGCCTGACGGGCGGCAAGATCGGTCTTGAAGACACGGTGCGCTATTTTGTCGTTGAAGGGCTGAAGCGCGCCGCTCCCGGTTTCGAGATCACGTCAGCACTTGATGTCACGCTTGGTTGCCGCATGTATAAATCCGCCCATGAAATTGAGCTGATGCGCAAGGCCAATGAGGTGACACTGACAGCCTATGGCCACGTATGGCACAAACTCGAGGTGGGCATGACGCCTGCTGACATCACCGCATTGATGCGCACGGCGCAGGCGGAACTGGGCGGGCAGGGCATCTGGGGCATGGCGCTGCTGGCTGAAGCCAGTGCCTACCCGCACGGGTCGGGCCAGCAGCAAACCCTGAAGGAAGGCGATATTGTGCTGATGGATTGTGGCTGCAAGGTGCACGGCTACCAGAGCGATATCTCCCGCACTTTTGTGTTCGGTGAGCCCACGAAGCGCCAGCGCGAGGTATGGAATACCGTGCGCCAAGGCCAGGAGATCGCATTCGAGACAGCGCAGATAGGCACGCCCGCAGGGCAGGTCGATGACGCGGTCAGGAAGATGTACGAAGGTCTTGGCTATGGCCCCGGGTATAAGACACCGGGCCTCAGCCACCGGACAGGTCACGGCATCGGTATGGACGGGCACGAGAGCGTGAATTTTGTCCATGGTGAGACAACGCGCCTTGCCCCTGGCATGTGTTTCTCTAACGAGCCCGGTCTTTATATTTTCGGCGAATTTGGCGTTCGCCTTGAGGACTGCATCTATATGACCGATGACGGTCCGGCCTGGTTTACCGTTCCGCCGGAAAGCCTGGAAAAGCCGATCGGCCGCATGGGCTGATGAATTGCCAAATAGCGGTTAAACTCGGGTCTTATTTAGGCCCGAATTCGCACCTAAATTTTTTTTAGGTAGCCAATTACCAAGCAAACGGGCATCTTGACACTTAGTCGATTGGTGATCGGCGAACTATTGTGGGGCGTGCCATGATGGGGGTGGCACGTCCCCTTTTTATTGTTCGGGCCAAATAAAAAGCCGCGGCGGGTACCGCGGCTTTTCGTCTGCTTGTTGCCTGGATTACTTGGCGGCTTGGGCGTCTGCCTGTTGGCTCATCGCAAAGCGATATGTCCATCGGCCATAAAGGAAAAGTCCGAAGGCAGATACAATTCCAACAGCAGCAAAAATGTAAAACACCGAGCCAATGTCGTTGGCAGTATACATTTGGTTGGTCAGCGCCCATTCGGCCTGGCCAGTCATATCAACCAGCACCTGGAAGGCGTCGCCGATTGGGATGCTTTTCACCTCTTCTGGGCTCATGCCATTCTGAAGCAGCATTTCGCGGGAGAGCGTGTCTTTGGAAGCATATTTTTCATAGGTGATTTGCCCCACCATGCCCTCAATAAATGCCCCAACCGCAAACGGAAGTTGGCTAAAGCCCAGATACATCGCTTTCTTCTGTGGGGGCGCCACATTGCCAAGAAATTCAAGGCATTTCGGGCTTGAGAGCATTTCCCCCAGAGAGAAGATAACAATACCGAAAACCATAACCCAGGCAGCGTTGAATCCACCCAGCAGCAGAAGGGCAGCAGAGGCCAGGAACGTGCCAACCGCCATGGCGTTTGCAGCCTTCATCCGGGCGCTCCAACCTGTCACCAGGAAGCAGATGAGCATGATCAGCAACGAGTTGATATTGACCATGCCCTCAGGCATTACGCGGGTTCCGTCCTGACTAAGGACAAAGAACCAGCGGGAGAATGCCCCAGGCCCTTCCGTGCCCCAGACATCTTTCACGAGGACACTTGTGTCTACCCAGTCCCGGAAATACAGCGGCCCAAGATCCCAATAAATGTAGAGCATGAACCAGAAGCCGGAAAACAGCAGCATGTACCAAAGCAGAATCGGGTTCGATAGTTCCTTAATCGAGTCTACAAGCAACGAGTCCTGATGGATTTCGCCGCTTTTAACTTTGGCTTTGTGTGCCAGCCGTTCTTCTTTGTCTGGCTCTTTATAAGTAAGGAGCAATAGGAAGTTCAGCGAGATGATGGCAGCACAAGCATAGAATACATAAGACCATTCCAGCTGACGCAGTTGTCCGGCAAGTACCGGGCCCAGGAACCCACCAATATTGACTGTCTGGTAGAAGACACCCCAGGCAACGGAGCTATTGTGCCGACCCGTCGCTTTTACGATTGTCCCCTGGATGCCGGGCTTGAAGATGCCGGTGCCGAATGCCAGGATCCAGGCACCCGCCAGGAAACCCATAAAGGACGGGAACCAGGCCATGACCAAATAGCCAATGATTTTGGTCGCGGTGGAAACGAAGATGGTTTCCTTGTATCCGAAGCGGTCGGCGATACCGCCTGTAAACACTGGTACAAGACCCTGAATCAGCAACCACGTGCTGAGGATGAAACCGATTTCAGTGCCTGTCAGGCCAAGCGCCCCGCTTGACTTCGGATTGGTTCCATACAGGCTGGCAAGTGAACGAACGCCGTAATAGGCAAGGCGCTCCACCATTTCCATGCCGCCACAAATCCAGAATACATAGGACAGGCTGGCCAGCGCGGCGAAGGTACCAAGCTGCTTGACGTCCTTGACGGTCGTCGTTTTGAGGTTGTTATCTCCCTCAGACATACATTTCCCCTTTTATATTGTTGGGCACTTTTTGATTGTTTGCAGCCTCCCAAGCTGCGTGCCTTACTCAAAACTGCGGCGCATTAGGGCGCACTCGTTCGCCCGGGTCAATGCGAAACAGGTGAAAAGCTGTTTTCAAGCGATAAAAGGTGGATCTGCTCACGACTTGGGGACTGGAAACGGGCGTATTAACCAAGTGGTGACGGTCTTGCGATATGATGGCGCGATAAGATACAGGAGCCGGTCTATTTCGTCTTTTGAAGAAAATATCGCTGATATAGCCCGCGTGCGGGAAAACCTTCCGGGTTTCTCGTTTGAAGATGCTGAAGATCACAGGGCCGACATGCCGGTGGTCGACCGAATCCTCAGTTATTTTGAGGCGCGTACCGGTGGTAAACGGCTCGCCTGTCGGGCCGACATCAACCCAAGCGACATGAAAGATCTTCTGCCTGACGTCTGCATTTTTGAGCTCGAAAAAGATCCAGACGGTTTGCTGGAGGATGTTGTCATTCGGTTGATGGGCACCAATGTGGTCAGTTTCTATGGCGAACTGACGGGCAAGAGCATTTTCACCCATCCATCGTCGCTGGTCGCAGACCGCATATTCAAGAGCGCGGTGTTCGGCCTTAAGCGCCGCTGCCCTGTATTGGTTCAGGCTTTCACGCTGTCGGAAGAAAAAAATCATCTGAGAGTATCGGTCCTTTATGTGCCGTTATCGGAAAATAACGCTGACATCGACCGTTTCTTCACCCATGTGTCTGTCAGCCGCAGTCTAACATCCTAGGCGCTGCAATTCCGCCCGGACTGTGATAGGATTAACCGATAATAAAAGGGTTTGTGCCACGCTGGCATGACCTGAAAAAATGTCAGGAGTCGTTCAGGGAAAGTTGCCCGGGAGGCGGTTTGGGAAGGAGCAAAAGCAGGCGTTCAGCCTGGAAGTTCCCACGGCCCCCATCAACACCAGAAGCGGAGACACCGCGTGGACGATGACTTTTTGGTTATAGAAGATGACGACGAAGACCTGCTGATCGAAGATGACGACGGGGCTGCCCCGGATACTGATCAGTCAGCCTGGAAAATCCTGATCGTGGACGATGAGCCTGACGTTCATGTCGCGACCAAGCTGGCGCTTAGGGGTTTTCAATTCGACGGTATGCCGATCCAGTTCCTGGAAGCAACATCCGGCGCTGCCGCCCGCAAGATACTCGAAGAAGTGGATGATATCGCCATAGTCCTTCTGGACGTGGTGATGGAAAGTGATGACGCTGGCCTGAACCTGGTCGATTTCATCCGGAATGAGCTCGGGAACACGATGGTGCGTATCGTGCTCAGAACCGGGCAGCCGGGACAGGCACCCGAACGCGACGTCATCGTGCGCTATGACATCAACGACTATAAAGAAAAGACCGACCTGTCGGCCACCAAGCTGTTCACGCTGGTTTATGCCACGCTCAGGAGCTACCGCGACATCAATATCATTGAGGCCAGCAGGCGCGGCCTTGTGCGAGTGATCGATTCGTCTGCTGAGATGTTCAAGGAACAGTTCCTCGACAATTTCGCAAACGGCGTGCTGAAGCAGGTGTCGTCCCTGGTGGCCGGAGGGCGCGATGTGGCCTTTTCGCTCGAAGACGCGGCCGCCGCAACCCACGACCGCAAGGAAATGACCCTGGTGGCCGGTACAGGCCGCTTCGCGGGTAATGTGGGCAAGTCGGCGTGGGAGCATTTCCCGCCGCGGGTTGCCGCCGCCATCGAAGAACATCGGGAACGTGGCCGCGGCGAATATGGTTTCTGGGTCGATGGATCCTATGTCGGGATGGTTGTCGGCAATTCGGGCCGTGCCAGCATCCTCTATCTGGTGGGCGAGGGCCGCCCGGCGATGATCGATACCCACCTGATCCAGATTTTCGTGCGCAATGTGCTGATTGCGGTGGAAAACCTGTATCTGCGAAATGCGCTTCTTGATACCCAGCGCGAGGTGGTCTACCGGCTGGCGCAGGCGGTGGAAACCCGGTCGAAGGAAACCGGCAACCATGTGAAGCGGGTGGCCGAACTTTCGAAGCTGCTTGGGATTGAGATGGGCATGAACGAGCATGACGCGGAAACATTCCGGCTTGCCTCGCCGCTCCATGATATCGGTAAAATCGGTATTCCGGATGCCATTCTGAACAAACCGGGCAAGCTGACGGCGGAAGAGTTCGATGTCATGCGCACCCACGCGCAGCTGGGTTATGACATCCTCAAGCATTCCGACCGTGCGCTTTTGCAGGTCGCGGCCTCCCTTGCCTATGAACACCATGAAAAATGGGACGGCAGCGGATATCCGCAAGGCCTCAAGGGCACGGATATCTCGCTTGTGGGCCGCATAACGGCGCTGGCGGATGTCTATGACGCGCTGGTGTCTGAGCGTTGCTATAAAAAGCCATGGCCGGAAGACAAGGTGCATGCCCTTCTTCAGGAAGAAAAAGGCAAGCATTTCCAGCCGGAATTGATCGATACTTTTTTCCGCAAGTTGCCTGAAATCCGTGACATCTATACCCGCTATCAGGACACGCCCCTGGGAACCGGGAACGACTGATGCTGCCCAAGGACCCTTATGAAGGAGAACTGAGCCCGTCGCCCGTGGGCTATATCGTGTATGGCGCGGATGGCCGGCTCATGTCATTTAATGACCGCGTCGGCGAACTGTTTCCCGGCCTTCTTGCCAACGACATGGTTGGCAAGACCCGCGATGAAGTGCGGGACATGTTGCGTGCCTATGAGCCAGCCGCGGTTGATGCCCTCAATCAGTTGGATGAAATCCTGGTTCTGAGCGCAGAAGATGGCGTTTTCGAATTCGGCAAGGGGCGCTTCTGCTCGCTTGACGATCTGCCGCTGCCGGATGGCGGCACGCTGACGCTTATCCGCGACCTGTCTGAAAAGAAGCGCCAGCTGGATAGTATCGCCCGCCTGGAACGCGCAACCTCTGAGCTTGCAAATGAGGAAGCGATCTACAGCGGCACCAAGGACCGCGCCTATCTGATCATGACGGAGGTTGCGGCGAAAGCGCTTGTGGCCACGCGCGCTGACGTATGGCTGATGAATGTGGACGGCACGGCGCTTTACCCACAGGAGAGCTATTGGGCGCCGACGGATGAGCATATGGAGCTTGAGCGGCTCGAGAAGGAAACCAGCCCGGCCCTGTTTGACAAACTGGCAAGCGGTGAGCCGATCAATGTCCCGGACGTGACGATTGTTGATTTCCTGAAGGGAGTTCGGTCGGGCGACGGGCGGGAACGCGACGTCAAATCCATCTTGATCGTTCCCATCATGCGCGGCCCGCGGGTTGTAGGCGCCATCGCGGTGGCAGAAGAAAAGTACCAGCGCCGTTGGCGCCAGAGCGAAGTGGCGTTCGTTTCTTACCTGTGTGACCTGATCCTGCGCATGTTGGAGGCCCACGACAGGCGCGTGGCTGAAGAAGGCCTGCGCGACTTCAATGAAATGCTGGAGATGCAGGTCAAGAAGCGTACCAAAGACCTTGAGGACGCCATGGAAACGCTCCAGCTTGCGCAGGAGGAACTGGTGCGGTCCGAAAAGATGGCTTCGCTTGGTGGCCTTGTGGCGGGCGTCGCGCACGAGATCAACACGCCGCTAGGTGTCGCGCTCACCAGCATCACCCATATGGCGGAAGTGTTCACCGGTTTCAAACGGTCAGTCGACAGCGGGAAGATCAAGAAATCCGACCTCATGAATTTCATGGAAACCGCGGACGAGGGCACAACTGTCGTGCGCCGGAACCTTGAGCGCGCGGCGCATCTGATCCGCAGCTTCAAAATGGTGGCAGTGGACCAGTCAGCCGACGACACGCGTGAGATCGATGTGGGTGACTATATCGATGAGATTGTAGAAAGCCTGGTGCCCACGCTCAGGAAGGAAGGGGTCAAGGTGGCAGCCGAAGCGGAACCCCGGCTGGTCATGAACACAGTGCCGGGGGACCTGTCGCACATTTTGACCAACCTAATTATGAACGGTGCACTGCACGGCTTTTCCGACAGGCCCGACCGCGCCGACAAAGAGATCAGGGTGAAAGCCCAGGCGCGTGACAAAGAGGTCCAGATTGAGGTGACCGATAATGGTCGCGGCATCCCAAGCGATATCCGTGAGAAGATTTTCGAACCCTTTTTCACCACAGCCCGCGGTGCAGGCGGGTCCGGTCTTGGTCTCAACATTGTTTATAACACCGTCTATCACAAGCTCGGTGGCAGCATACGGGTGGATGATGCCGAAGGCGGCGGCACCCGCTTCACGATCACCTTGCCGCTGGAGCACCGCAAGGCGGCGTGAGGACAAAAAAGGCGGGCAAATACCCGCCTTTTTTATATCTGTCGTTCCAAGTCCTTAGATTTTGCTTGGATATTCTGGCTGGATGTCCACTGGGATATCGGCGGTGCGGGCAATGGCTGCCTTGGCCGCATCATCCAGTTTGCCGTATGTGTCAAGGAAGGCTTTGGCGGCGTCATAGTTGCCGTCACCCTGCAGCATCACAACGCGGCGCACGATGTCTGTCACTGCGGCTTCCATTTTGTCATAGTCCAGGCTGAAGCGGCCGGTCTCAGGGTCGGTGGTGAAGGCGCCGTCTTCCTTCAGCAGGCTATATTGGAAGGCAGCCCCCTGGCCGTGGGCTTCGTCTATGCCGAAGCGCATGGCGCGAAAGAGGCCAACGAAATAGGTGGCCAGCAGGTTGTTACGCTCGGCCTTCGGCAGCTCACCCTTTTCCATCATGAACAGGATATTATAGACGCCCATCGCGTCGGCTTTGCCTTCTTCAATGGCGCTATAAAGCTCCTTCAGCTGCGCGTTCACCGTGGTTTCCACGCCGTCAACAGTGATGGTGCCAGGCCCCAGGCTGTGGCTAAGCTCGTGGAACAGCGTCTCGTTGGCCATATATTTGGCCATCAGCTTTTCAGCGTCCGATGGCGCCAGGATATGCTCCGCCATCGGGGCGAGGATCAGTTTGAACTTGGCTTCCAGAACATTGTTCAACAGAACTTTTTTGGCACCTTTGGCTTCGCGCACGCGCTCATCATTCGGCAGGTTGAAAGCGATGGTCTGCACCCCCGGCACATTGTCGCCGCCGCCATGGATCTGGTACGTGGCTGCGATCGGGCTTTCAAATCCGCGTTTGAAGTTCTTGTAGCTTTCATCCACCGGCAGGTTAGCTTCCATGTCCCGCAGATAGTCTTTATAGCGCGCGAGGGCGGCGCTTTCTTCCGGGTTCTTGATGGTGATGAAGGCCTCATAGGCGGCCTTGTAGCCGAACATGCCGTCTGTATAGACCTCATAGGGGCCGATCGCCACTTCAATTGGCGTGTCCTTGAGGTCCATCCAAGCCATTTCGCTTTCGAAATAATCGTCTGTCAGGAAGCTTTCCGCGCGCAATGTCAGGAATTTTTTAAGGCTTGGGTTCGTGGTGATGTCTGCGGCTTCGCGCATCAGTTTCGCGGCTGGCTCCAGCCATTCGCGGTAATGTTCTCGGTAAGGGATGGCCACCAGTTTGTCGCCCTCACGGCGGATCACTGTATAGAGGCTGGTGAAGGCTTCCTTGTCTTTAGGGTGGGCTTCCAACCAGGCTTCGAATTCTGCCTTGGTCATGTCCGCCGGATAGAAGGCCGCGCCGGCAGGCATCTCTGTGTCGCCATAGAAGGGGTGAGATTCCGCCACCGTATCCCATGGGCCGAAATGCAGGTCGAACATGTCCAGCAGAAGCTCCCTGTTTGGCGCATCTGAGGCCGCGATTTCCGCGCGGATCGCCGGGTTGTCTTCACTGCGCTGGCGCAGGTAAATCTCGCTCATCAGCTCTGCGGCTTCATTGAGCTTGTTGATCACTGCACGCTCTTCATCCGTCAGGAAGCTGGTGTCCACATCCATCTTCACCTTGGCGATCTTGTCACGCTGGGTCTGCAGGTCGTAGGCGTGCTCAGCTGTCTGATGCTCCTGTTGCGCGATAGGCTCCGGTAAGCCCTGGCTGGACATATAATAGTAGCCACCAGCGAGAGCGATTGCCGCTGCGGTCAGGCCAATTACGGTTTTAGACATTACTAAGTCCCCTTGGTTTCTTTTTGTCTTATTCGGATGCCGCTGGTCTTATTCAGATTTCAGGGCGGCATCGAGATCCTGCAGCATCACGCGCACGGCTTCTTCAAGCTGCGCGTCTTTGCCTGCGGCCACGTCGCCTGGCAGGTTTTTCACTTTCACATCGGGCTCAAGCTGTTTGTTTTCCATCCAGTCGCCTTCCATATCCAGGATGCCCATTTGCGGGATGCCGAACACAAGGTCACCGGTCATCAGGCGTTCCCACCAAACGTAAGAGCATGTGCCGGGTACGGGCATGCCGACTGTCTTGCCCATTTCAAGTGCGCTATAGCCCGCCGGGAAACAATGGCCGTCGGAATAGTTGCCCTCGTTCATCAGAACGATGGACGGTTTGGTCCACTGCGTCAGTGGCTCGCCCTGGGCTTCGCGCCCGCGCGGCATGTTGGTCATATATTGTTTGCCGCTCAGAAGCTTGATCAGGTCGTTCGTCAGGTCACCGCCCCGGTTGTTGCGGGTGTCCACAATCAGTGCTTCGGCATTCATAAAGCGGCCGAACATATCGCGGTAGACGCTGCGGTACACATGGTCCGCCATCATTGGCACATGCACATACCCAAGGCGCCCGCCCGAGAGTTCCTCCACCAGCTTGCGGCGGCCCTCCACCCAGCGGTCATACATCATGCCGCCCTCGGCGCGCAGGCTCGTGGGCTTCGCGACGATATCGAAGGCGTCCCCTTCAGCTGGCTGGAACGTCAGGCGTGTGCGCTCACCTGCTTTGCCGGCGAGAAGCGCGTACATGTTGGTGTCCGCATCCAGGGCTTGGCCGTCAATGGCCGCGAGCGTCATACCGGCCGTGACCGCAGTGTCGGCCTCAAGAACGGGGCTGTCTTCCAGCACTTCAGCCACGCGGAAGCTGCCTGCTTCGAACAAGAGTCCAAGTGCCGCCGTGCTGTCGCCGCCATTGCCGCCCCGATAATACGCGCCAGTGTGCGAGCCGTTGAGTTCACCCAGCATTTCTTCCATCAGGCGCGCGAAGTCGCGGTTATTGCTGATGCTGTCCACTTTCTTGGCATAGTCGCGGCGCATGGCGTTCCAGTCCTGACCGTGGAAGCCGGGCCGGTAGAATTTATCATTCACCTGACGCCAGATGTGCTCAAAGAGATACCGGCGCTCAGCCGATGCGCTGATGGTCTGGTCGGCCGACACTTTGATGCCTTCGGGCTTGCCGCTTTTGGCGTCAACTTTCTTCAGCGCGCCGTCTGCCAGCAGGAACAGGGTCTTGCCGTCCTTGGAGAGGGTCATCGATGCGCGGTCTGCCCCCAGCGGAAGGAGCTTCTTGGTTTCATCCTCAAGGAAGTCATGTACCCAGAGGTCATAGCCGCCCTCGAACGACGACAGGTAAAAGAGCTTGTCTGCTTCTTTCGACAGTACGGCCCCGCCAAGGTTGGACGAATGGATGGTCAGACGCGCCTGGCGGTCCTCGATTTTGTCCCATTCGATGGTGATCGGCTCTACCGTATCAGCATCTTTCTTGTCGCCGTCTTTGCTGTCGCCTTCATTCTTGGCTGCTTCCTCGGCCTTTTTAGCTTCGGCCTCGGCTTCCTTTTTCAGCTCAAGCTCTTCCTTGTTTGCCTTGAACTTGTCCCACGCATCCTTGTTGAGGAAGCTTGCGTACATGTCGAACTGGGTGCCGTGGCTGCCGTGGTCGCGTTGGCCAAAGCGGGCGCTGGCCCAGTAAACAATTCCGCCGCTTTCATGCCATGTGGGCGAAATATCTGTGTAGCCCGACAGGCTGATGTCATGTGGGCCTTCGCTGCCGTCTGCGGGCACGATGGCGACATTGGTGAAAAATAGGCGCCCGTTTGAGGCAAAGTCCGCCGTGATCCATTTGCTGTCGGGTGACCAGTCAAAGGTGATGTCGCCGTCCACATATGAATAGTTGTGCGTGGCGTCCAACACCGTGGTGATCTCTTTGCTGTCGCGGTCATAAACGCGAATGTTGTCGCGTGTGCCGATGAAAGCGATTTTCTTGCCATCAGGGGAGGCCAACGGCTGGAAGGCGTCTTCGTCTGTTGCGAATGCCTCTGTTTCTTCAAAGCCTGTGGCTGCAAAGAAATATTTTTCGCCGTCATACTTGCGTGCAGCTTCCATCACGCGCCACTTGCCTTCGCGTTCAGCGGCATACAGAAGCCTGTCACCATCCTTGGTGAAGCTGACGCTGCGTTCCATGCCCGGTGTATCGGTGATGCGGGTGGTGGTGGCGAAGTCTGTGGACGTGACAAAAACATCCCCGCGCGAGACGAAGGCGATTTCCTTGCCGTTTGGTGATACAGCAAATTCACCGATGCGGCCCGCGACCGACAGGCGTTCCTCATCCGTGCCGTGACCGTCGTTTGCGAATGTCACCTTCACTGCCTTAGGTTTTTTCCCGGGCTTGACGGTATAAAGGTCACCAAAAAACAGGTAGGCGAGCGTGTCGTCTTTGGCGGCGGAAAGCGAGCGCACAGCGTGAAGGTCATGCTTTGTCAGCTGCCTGGCGTCACCCCCAACCTTGGCGGACCACACGTTGAATGTGCCGCTGCGGTCGCTGAGGAAATAGAAGGTGTCGTCTTTCTTCCCCCATACGGGTTCCTGGTCGCCAGCTGGGTCAGTTGTCAGCTGCGTGTGAGCACCTGTGCTGGCATCATACATCCATACGTCGCGTGCGAAGGCTGAGCGGTCGTGTTTCCTGAGGTCACTTTCCCGGCCCTTTTCTTCCTGATAGATCAGCTTGTCGCCACGTGTGTTCCAGCGGGCGTTCACGCCGGGCGTGGTCATGAGCTGCGCCGGGGTGCCACCCGTCAAGTTGACCTGATAGAGTTCGGGATAGGCCGCCGCAGGGAACTGGCTGCTGGCGGCGGCGTCAAGGCGCGCGGATTGGAACAGCACGCTTGTGCCGTCTTTGGAGAAGTCGCTGGGGATATCGTCAGCGGAATGGAAGGTCAGCCGCGTGGCGTCCCCACCCTTTGCGGGCATAACATAGACATCCATATTGCCATTCCGCGTGGAGGCGAAGGCAAGCCGCTTGCCGTCCTTCGACCAGACGGGGTGGCCTTCCCAGGCGGCATTGACAGTCAGCGGTATTGCCGTACCGCCCTTGGCGGGCACTTTGTAGATATCGCCCTTGTAGCTGAAGGCGATATCTTTGCCGTTTGGCGAGATGGCAGCGTGCTGCAGCCAATTCGGGCTTATGTCTGCGGCCAGCGCCGTGCCGGACAGAAGTGTGGCGAGCGTGAGAGTGATGGATGTCTTTTTCATTGTGATCCCCGATATCCGTGTGACGGACTGCTTCCCCCGAAGCAGTTATTTTTATAGGCAATCTTCCTGCCACGCCTGAAGGCGGATTGCAACTGGTCGCATAGTGGGACCAATCGCCGCGCCCGGTTGCCCTGAGACTTGTCGTGGGAGCATAAAAAAAGGGACGGAAAAATCCGTCCCTTTCCTACCTTGCGGTATGAATTCTGTTAGCGAAGCTTCAGCTCACCAGCAGACATACGACCGCGGCGGTCTTCAACCAGCTCGTAAGAAACAGGTTGGTTGTCTTCCAGGCCGGAAAGACCCGCGCGCTCAAGAGCGGAAATGTGTACGAATACATCGTTGCCGCCATCTTCAGGCTTAATGAAGCCGAAGCCTTTAGTGGTATTAAACCATTTTACAGTACCGTTAGCCATCTTAGTGGTCTCCAAATAGTAGCGAAGTCAGTCGTGGCAACGGCGTTTTTGGAAACAGTTCGGTACCAAGCAGATCAGTCGCAGTCCGCATTCAGACTTGGGTCAAGTGATTCCAAATCCATGCAAAACGCACCTTATACTAACGCGGGCGGCTGTCCAGCAGATTCAAGCGGTAACGGAATGAAATTTATATGACATTTTCGAGCCCCTGTGCCCGAAAAGACGCAGCATTCTATTGCCCGTCCAGCCCGCCCAGAGCGTCAGGAGTGTTGATGTTTTGGAGCGCCGAACCCCAGCCCGGATCGCCCTGAATGCTGGTGACGCCAAGGGCGGCCAGAAGGTCACGGACACGGTCGCCATCAAAGGCGATGCTTTCTTTTACCCGGGCAGCAAAAGGCAGATACTGCCTTTCAAAATGGCAACCATGCTTTTGGGTAAGTAACACGTTGATATGTAAGGGTTTCAGAAAGGGCATGTCCACCGGCAAGACAAGGATTCGCGCTGGGATGGAGAGGTGTGCCAGTTGGGTCGCAAGCGCCTTGGCGGGTCCCTCATAGGGTCGGTCGTCTGCCACGCCCAGTGCATGATCCGGGCGGCCCAAAACCAGAATGCGGTCGCTCCCCACATCGGCGGCAAGGCTGCAGGCATGCTCAAGCATGGTTCGCGCCCCGACCTTGATGGTTGCCTTGTCCCGGCCCATCCGGCTTGAGCGGCCACCGGCAAGAATGAATGTGGTCAGCGGTTCGGTCATAACCGGGATCATAATGTGGTTCAGGGCCTTTTGGAACGGCGAATCACTTGCAGAAAACGGGGAACCACACTTGCAATCTATATCAAAGGTTTAGAAAAATGGTCATTTGGCCCCGCATGGGGCTGGCTTTGTGGATAAATCCGGTCTTTATCCGTGATGTGTGGTCTTTATGTAACGGTAGGTGCGCGCCGAGGATTTTTGAAATAAAATTTCAAATAATCTAAAGTAAATATAAATATTTATGGCAGTATTTACTTATTTTAATCAAGAGAAATAGCGGAGTGGGAAAGTATCCCGCTCCGCTTGGAAAGTTTAAACATGAGAGGAAACACCATCTGTGTTTCGTACTCTAAGACAGCCCGTTTGGCGGCATCCCTCCAACTTTTTTTGTTGCTGGCCTAGTACGTTCGATCTATGACCAAGGAACTGGGTCCGGTTTTCCGTTTGTAAGCCGCAGAGAGCTTGAGGTTTTTCGGATCAGTCGGCGGAGGCGAGAGGCAGCGTTTTTCTGGTGGAGGGCCAGCGAAGGCTGCGTCAGGCAAGCAAGGGATTATTTGTGCTGCGAAAAGCGCCACATATCAAATTGGTCAAAGACACGGATGCGCCGGTCGAGGCGCAGGAGAGTGGCGACAAGCCGCTTCTGGAGGAGGCTGCCCGCCGCAAGAATATCCGCGCACTCGAAGCCTGCATAAAGGCCAATCATGGTCTTTTAGTGGGCTGGATTACTAAAAAGCTGGGCAATACGGACGACGCATCTGATGTCGCGCAGGATGTTTATATGAGGGTCTACCGCTTCGCGAGTGTCGAAGTAATTGAGAACCCCCAGGCTCTCCTGTTCAAGACGGCGGCAAACCTGGCCATTAATGAGCTGAAACGCCGTGGTCGCGTGCTCAGGCGCCAGGTGCAGGTGGATGATGACAGTGTTTCAAAAACTGTCGCCGACCTGCCGACCGACGATCCGACACCCGAAGAGGCTCTTGGGCACAGACAGGAAGTGGGAGAGATGATGGATGCGATCCGTGCGCTGCCTGACAAGGCGCGGACTGCGTTCGTCAAAAACCGGTTTGAAGACAAGACCTATGCCGCGATTGCGGGCGAGATGGGCGTGTCTGAGAGCACGGTTGAAAAATATATGATGGACGCCCTCAAGCGCCTTCGAACCCGGCTTCTACGGAAACCGGGCGCAGCCATTCTTCCCATGCCCCGCAAGACGCGGCGGGGCCGGGGTGGCAAGGCGTGATGAGGGATGACTATAGGCGAAAGGCCTTGAAGTGATGACGATGACCAAGAAGCAGGACATAGAAGAGCAGGCGGCCCGCTGGGCTGTGGGGCTGATGTCTGGCGACAACCGTACGCATGCGGATGTAGATTTGGCTGCGTGGCGGGACGAAGACCCGCGCCATGCACGGGCCTATGAGGACCTGCAAGCTATGGCCGATGACCTTGACGCGGTTGGCGAAGAGGCGCTTCAGGAAGAATTTGAACGCGAGCTTCATGAAGCCGCGGCAGAGCGCAAGCGTCAGCGCTGGGTGGCCGGGATTTCCTCACTGGCGGCGGGATTTGTCGTGGCGGCAGTGATGACCGTCAGCATGTGGGTGTCGGCGCCCGAACCTGTGACTTACCAGACTGCAAAGGGCCAGCGTTCCACTATCGCGCTTGCTGATGGCAGCGTGCTTCAGCTTAATACCGATACGCGGGTGACAGCCCTCCTGGAAGACGATGAAAGGCATGTGTCGATCGAAAAAGGAGAAGCCTTTTTCAGCGTAAAACGCGATGAGAGCCGACCGTTTATCGTTAACGCGGGCGAGACCCAGGTACGAGTGCTTGGTACCAAGTTTAATGTGCGTTTAGGGGCGTCGTCGAATGTCGTGTCGGTGCTCTCTGGCCTTGTGTCCGTGGCACAGCGTTCCGATGATGAAGATGATGTTCGTGAGATTGCGCGCCTTCATGCTGGCGAGCAGGCAGAGCATCACACGTCCAGTCAGGAAGCTGTCGTGGAGGGCTTCGACCAGGGTTCTGTCATGGCGTGGCGGAACGGCAAAGCCCTGTACCATGAGACGCCGCTCAGGGACGTGGTCAAAGATCTGAACCGTTATTTCGACGCGCCGCTAGAAATCGCAGACGCGCATCTTGCGAACTTGCCTGTATCCGGTACCTTTAACCTGACTGATCAGGATGTGGTAGTGGATGCCCTTGAATCGGCCTTCTCCATCGTGGCAGTCAAGCGATTGGATGGTGTAATTCTTCTTTATGCGAGACAAGAGAATTAGATCGTCCTAGAAGCGATACTCGTGCCAGCGGGGAGGCATTAAAGGGCTCGGGATGAAGTGCAGTGTATTGACATCGGTATCTTATTTGGCGGTGGTTCTCGCATGCGGGGGCAGCGCTGCTGCATCTGAAATTGCCGCCACGAGCGATGTTGCCAGTGTTCACACCACGGTTGAATTCAACCAGACTGGCAAGCCGCTATCGGATGCCCTTCTTGAATTCACGGACCGGACCGGACTGGGCCTGGTATTCGATAGCCGCCTTGTCGCCAACAAGGATGCCCCGGCCATCACCGGTCAGTATTCGGCCAAAGTGGCTTTGGACCTTCTGCTGGCAAACAGTGGTCTTCAGGTGGTTGACGTGGGTGGCAACACGCTTGCGATTGTGCCAGTTAGGCTGGCAATCAGCCGACCGGTGGGCAGCAGCGGCGGCCTTTCGCCCGGTGGTGAAGCGACCAACCTGTCCCTAAGTGCTACCGCAGTCGTTGATGAACTGCTGATTGTGGGCACCCGTACCAGTAACCCGCCATACTATAAATTCAAGCCAACCCAGGCGATGGGCGGCGAGGAGATGCAATTCGGCGGCAAGGTGAATGTGTCGGATTTCCTGTTTGAGCTTCCCAGCATGCTGTCGGATATCACGTCAGCCAATACCACAATTTTCGGCACCCCGGCCGGGCTCAACCTTGCTGATCTGAGGGGGATCGGGCCGGAGCGGACCCTGGTTCTGGTAAACGGCCGCCGGTTTGTACCCACTTTTGGGGGGTCTTTGACACTGTATGGCGTTGACCTTAACAGCATCCCGGCCTCGCTTGTTGAGCGGATCGAAATCATCAATGGGGGTGCTGCAACCTCTTATGGTGGCGAAGCTGTCTCTGGCGTAGTGAATTTCACACTGCAGGATCATCTTGACGGCTGGAGCGGAGCGGTTCAGGGCGGCATCACCGAGCGCGGCGACCGCGAGGAAATCCTGGCAACCCTGACATTCGGTAACGAGTTTTCCGAAGGCCGCGGCAGCGTCATTGCAAGTCTGACCATTGATGATCAGTCCGGTCTTTTCATGACTGATCGTGACGTGACATCCAATCCAAGTGGCTTCGCCCTGAATGGACGACGGTCCGGTGCGGAAGGGGCTGTGTTCACCCGAGGTTTTGGTGGCAGCAGCACCACGCCCGCTGGGCTGATTCAAGGAGTGAGCCTGCAAAACGGCGGTATCGAGTCGCTGGACGCGGTCTATTATTTGAATGAGGCAGGGACGGCCATCGAAGAGGCCGATGGCAGCCAGCATCAGATATATAACTTCGCCGAAGACCATACGCTGATCACGCCGATTGACCGTGTATTCGCTACATTGAACCTGAATTATGACATCGCGCCAGGGCATAAGCTGGTGTTTGAAAACAGCCTGGCGGACACGAATGTGGTCTCGCAATTGGCGCCCATACCGTTGCAGGTCGGCGCTGGCCTGAATGGCGATGACGGCACGCCGATTGCCGTCCCGCTAGATAACCCATATATACCGGACCCCGTGCGGGCACTGCTGGCGGCACAGGGCCTGTCGGATGCAGCAGGCCTGATCCTGTCGCGGCGGATTGTCGAGCTTGGGCCCCGCCGGACCCATATTTCGCGCCGGACGCTCAGGTCGCTTATCGGCTTCCAGGGCATGATGGCGCCGGGCTGGTCCTATGATGTCTATTATCAGTTCGGCCGAAACGAAGTGGATGAGGAGCGCGATGGGCTTCTTGATATCCGTAATTATGAGGCTGCGCTCAATACTGACCTATGTAGCCGGACAGTTGGCTGCAGCCTGATCAACCCATTCGGGGTTGGGCACTGGAACGACGCACAGATTGATTTCCTTAAGGCGCCGAATGCCCACCGGAAAATCAGCACTCGCCAGAATGTTTTCAGTTTTGCGATTTCAGGTCCGCTCGATGGTTTCACGGATGAAGACACAAAGCTGACCGTGGGCCTCGAGTATCGCCACGAAGCGCTAGATGATGAACCCGACCCCGCGCTAGAGGCCCGCCCTGTAAGCGGCTCGCTGGCGTTTCCGGGCTCGAGCGGTAGCTTTGATGCCATTGAAGGATTTTTCGACGTTACGGCTCCGCTCTTGAAGGACAAAAGATTTGCTGAAGAGCTGACGGCGACATTCGGGATGCGTCTTTCAGACTTCTCCACCACCAGCGGGATCATCAACTGGCATGCAGGCGGTTATTGGGCGACCGGTGGTGGTGTGTCTGTCAGATTGTCATACCAGAGCGGTCGGCGGGCACCGAACATCGCCGAACTGTTTGCGGGTGGCCCCAGTGGCTTCGATTCCTTTCAGGATCCATGCGGCTTAATTGAAGAATTTGAAGCCACTACTTTGGCCAAAAATTGTCGAAGCAAAGGTTTACTTGGTGTTCCTGACGGCTACACGCAAGTTCAGTCTTTCGTTGATATCCAGAGCTTTGGTAATCCTAACCTGACCGAGGAACGATCCACCAACCTGACTTGGGGCATTGCGATCGATAGTGACGGGGTTTTTGATAGTTTCCTTGGTCGTTTCAGACTTTCGGTAGACACTTACCGCATCAAGGTTTCGGACTATATTGTCAACCTTGACGCCGACCAGCTTCTGGATGTGTGCTACCAGAGCGAGGGGCTTACCCACCTGTTTTGCGGCGATAATCCGGTTACCGGAAGTCCTTATATCCAGCGCGATCAGTCAACGGGGAGCCTGCTGGCGGTTACGGGAACCATCTTCAATGCAGGCCGGTTCTGGCTGAAAGGCTATGATGTCGAATTCCAGTATATGCTGGACCTGAGCGATAGCGCAGGCTTTCTTGACGGCGTGTCGATCACTGGTCTCTATTCTCGAAACCTGGACGCCAAGCAGCAGAATTCCATAGACGGCCCCATAGAAGATTTACGCAGCTTGCCGAAATATCCAAAACACCGTCTTCAGGCTGGTGTCAGCTTCGATATGGGCAAAGTAACTGTGGACTGGGATGTGCGTTTTCGGGGGCGAGCCATTACCAATAAGGCGCTTGGGGATTTGCCTGAAGCAAGGATCCCGGCGGCTCTCTATAATGATGTGGCGGCACGTGTAAGGGTGAACAAGAATATCACTTTCTATGGCGGCATTCGTAACCTGTTCGACGAGGATGCCCCCCGTATCGTCGGTGGGTCGGTTCAGGACACATTCCCCGAATTTTACGATACGGTAGGTCGGCGCTTCTATCTTGGGGCTGTATTTGATTTCTAGGCGCGACGCTATGGGGGTCGCGCCTCATGCCTTCAGGCAGGACTTAGTCGAGCGACCAGTTCAGCGGCAGCACGAAAGTCATCTCTGACTGGCCACCAGGCAGCGGAGGCAGAGGACTCAGCTTGCCAATAAGGGGTGGGATAGCCCGGTCCAGCACGTCTTCGCCGGTGGCTTCGAGGATCTCATAATTGCTGATAGTGCCGTCTGCAGCCACAGTCAGGCGCACCTTGGCACGGCCTTCAATCTGCCTTGCCACGGCCAGCCGGGGATACCCCTGCTTGGCACGCACTTTTTCCACCACGGCCCGTTGCCAGTCGGTCATGGCGTCGGCCAGAATTGCTGGAGACGAAAAACCAAGGAAAGAGGCTACAAGAATTATGCTGGTAAGTCGGATCGTCATGGCCAGTTACCTTCACGATGATACGCCGGTATCTCCGGCGAAAACAGGAACCATAATGGCACCCCAATAAAGCGTTTTCACTATGCACAGCACCGGTTAATAATCATTAAACCATAGGGTGCGTTTTAGCCGAAAGGAATTCTGCACAGAATAGGTGGTGAAAATCCTTTGCTTTGCCTATGCTGAACGAATGGCCCTACTGACGAAACGGGGAAGTTTATGAGCGGCGCACTGGTGCTTTTTGCGCATCCCAACACCCAGCGTTCACGCTTGAACAGGCAACTGATTCTGGCGGCACAGAGGCTTCAGGGCATAGAGGTTCATGACCTGTATGAAATGTATCCTGACCATTATATCGATGTGGCGCACGAGCAGGCGGCGTTGGCGCAGGCTGACGCGGTGGTGTTTCAGTTCCCCATCTACTGGTTCAGTGCTCCGGCCATCCTGAAGGAATGGCAGGACAGCGTGCTGACCAAAGGCTTTGCCTTTGGCGCTGATGGGACGGCCCTCAAGGACAAGCGTTTTATGCTGACGGTTACAACTGGCGGTGACGCGGCCTCTTACGCCGAAGCCCGGCCACACGGGGCACCATTGTCAGTCTATCTGAAGCCATTTGAACAGACTGCGCGTTTTTGTGGCATGCGGCTTGTGGAACCTCACGTCTGCCACGGTGTTGGTACCATGTCTGAGGCGGATGTCAGCGCGGAAGCGGAGCGTTATGCTGCGCGGCTCCAGGAGCTTGTGACGGAGAATGCTGCATGATGGGTGAAGGATTTCTCGAAAGCGCGATGATCTACCTGGCAGCCGCAGTGATTGCGGTGCCCATTTTCAAGCGACTAGGGCTTGGCGCAGTGCTTGGCTATCTGGTGGCCGGTATGGTGATCGGCCCTTGGGGGCTGAAACTGATTTCCGATGTGGGAACTATTTTCAAATTCTCAGAGTTCGGTGTGGTGCTCCTGATGTTTCTGATCGGGCTTGAGCTCAAGCCGGCGACGCTCTGGCAACTCAGGAAACCGGTGTTTGGAATGGGGGGCGCCCAGGTTTTCCTGAGCACGCTCATGCTGGGACTTTGTGCAAGTCTTCTGGGGCTTGAACCCGGGGTGGCGCTTGTGGCTGCGCTCGCGCTTGCCATGTCGTCCACGCCCATGGCGTTGCAGTCTCTTGAAGAAAGGGGGCTGGCGAAAAACCCGGTCGGTCGCCTGACATTTTCGGTCCTCCTGTTCCAGGACTTGGCGGTGATCCCTGTGCTTGCGGTTGTGCCCTTGTTCGCGACCCATGCCTTGACCCAGGAAGCGAACCTTATGGCAGTGCTGAAGCCATTTGCCGTTTTTCTGCTGATTATCGTGGGTGGGCGGTATCTCCTTAGGCCCGTCTTTCGGTACATTGCAGAAACCCGTCTCAGGGAGGTTTTCACAGCCTTTTCGTTGTTCCTGGTGATTGGCACCGGGCTTCTGATGCAGGCAGTGGGCATCTCCATGGCGCTTGGCACTTTCCTCGCGGGGGTGCTTCTGGCGGAATCCGAGTATCGCCACGAACTTGAGCTTAACCTTGAACCTTTCAAGGGCTTGCTGTTGGGGCTGTTCTTCATCGCTGTTGGGATGACGGTGGATTTTTCCCTCCTGATTGCGGAACCGCTTCGTGTGCTGATGATTTTGGGCGGCTTTCTGGCGGTGAAGACACTGGTTCTTCTGGCGCTCGCACGCCCAGCTAAACTGACGCTCGCGGACGGTTGGCTGTTTGCCTTTGTGCTGTCGCAAGGCGGCGAGTTTGCCTTTGTCCTGATTTCACTGACCGCGCAGGCTGGGCTGATGGATACTGAACTTGCCGCACTTCTTGTGCTTGTCGCCACCTTCTCCATGCTCACCACGCCTGTCCTGTTGTTGATATACGACCGCTTCATCTGCCCGCATGTGTGCCGGGAGCAGGAACTGGAAAGCGATGTGCGCGATGAAGGCAACCCGGTGATTATCGCCGGATATGGCCGGTTCGGGCAGATCGTAGGGCGGCTTCTGATGTCGCTTGGTATTCCCATCACGGTTCTGGATCACAACCCCAATCATATCGAGATGCTGAGGAAATTCGGCTTCAAGGTTTTTTATGGCGACGCGGGGCGGCTTGACCTTCTGGAGGCGGCGGGCATCGCGAAGGCGCGGATTTTGGTCCTTGCAATCGATGACCAGGAAGTACTGCTGGAGACCGCAAAACGGGTGCGGCGCCACTATCCTGACCTGACCATTCTGGCGCGGGCGCAAGGGCGGGGCGATGTGGCTGACTTGGTGGAAATCGGGGTCACGCTGGCCCGGCGCGAAACATTCGGCTCCGCGCTTGAAATAGGCGAGTTGGCGCTCAAGGAGCTGGGGTTCGGTGCCCATCAGGCGCACCGGGTGGCGCGGAAGTTCCGCCGGTATGACGAGAAGATGCTGAAGGATGCGATGCAGTTCCGGGGCGACCAGAAAAAAGCTATCGACTATGCCATCAAGGCCCGGCAGGAGCTTGAGCGCCTGATGCAGGCGGACGAACAGGAAATCCGCGGGCGTGACAAAGATTGGCAGTAAGCCTTGACCAGGGAGCTCCAGCCGCGTTAAAGCCGCGTCAGTAACGCCAACCCGATACGCCCAAACTGATGCGAGAGAGATATGCCCAGAAAATTGACTGTCACAGTGCTGAAGGATGAACAACCGTTCCTGAACGGCACCTTCGATGTGAAGGATGAGGACTATCCGGTTATCGTGAACCTTCTAAAGGAAGTGGAGATGACCCATGGCCAGGCGGCGTCTATGCTGTCGGGCTATATGCATGCCGGCGACGTGGGCCAGGTGACCGCCGAGATGGGCAAATTGGCGATGCTGGCGGTGGTCTATATGCTGGAAGCTGGTGAGACGGAGATCGAGATTCCGCTCGAGACCGGCACGGACACACCGAACGCCTAACAGAAATTTCATCTTTTAAGGCCATGCTCTGGCCCCACAAAGCTTGCTTTTCCGGGCGAAATAGCCCAGAAGGCACGCTCAATTTTGCGCGGGGCTGTGTTTTTTGACGCCCAATGCTCCGCAACAGATGCATCCAACGTGTAAGGAAATCCCGTGCAGTCGACGGTAACAAAGAAGGCCAGCCTGGCCGATATCTTCACCCCAGAGCGCATCAAGACCGAGGTGCTTTCGGGCCTGACGGTGGCGCTTGCGCTGGTGCCGGAAGCGGTGGCTTTCGCCTTTGTTGCCCACGTTCACCCGCTTGTCGGCCTTTATGCTGCCTTTATCGTCGGCCTCGTGACAGCGCTTTTTGGCGGTCGTCCGGGGATGATCTCCGGCGCTACCGGGGCACTCGCGGTTGTGATGGTGTCGTTGGTGGTTACCCACGGCGTGGAATATCTGTTCGCCACCGTGATCCTGATGGGCATTCTTCAGGTGTTTGCGGGTATTGCCAGACTTGGCAAGTTTATTCGCATGGTGCCGTATCCGGTGATGCTTGGGTTTGTGAATGGTCTGGCGATCGTGATCTTCCTGGCGCAGCTTGGCCAGTTCAAGGTGCCTGGCCCGGAAGACACCAAAGTGTGGATGGAAGGCAGCCAGCTTTACCTGATGCTGGGCCTGACGGGCTTGACGATGGCGCTGATTGTGCTGTCGGGCAGGTTCATCAGATTCCTGCCGGCGCCCCTTGTGGGTATTCTGGCCGTGTCTGGCCTGGTGATTGGGCTGGACCTTGATGTCCGCACAGTAGGCGACATGGCCTCCATCGCAGGCGGTCTGCCAGATTTCCACATCCCTAATGTACCGTTCGATCTTGAAACGCTGGGGATCATATTCCCGTATGCGCTGATCCTTGCGGCCATCGGCCTGATCGAATCACTGCTGACGCTGAACCTTGTGGCAGAAATTACCGAAACCAAGGGCGGCGCCAGCCAGGAATGTGCGGCGCAGGGTGCGGCTAACATCGTCACCGGCTTCTTTGGCGGCATGGGCGGTTGCGCCATGATCGGCCAGAGCATGATCAATGTGGAATCGGGCGGGCGCACGCGCCTGTCTTCCAGTTCCGCTGCGCTGTTTCTTCTGGCGTTCATCCTGTTCGCCAGCGGCCTGATTGAGCAGATACCGCTCGCAGCACTCGTGGGCGTGATGTTCATGGTGGTGATCGCAACCTTCGCCTGGTCCAGTCTCAGGATCATGCACAAGATCCCGAAATCCGATGCTTTCGTACTGGTTCTTGTGTCTGCCGTTACGGTTGTCAGCGACCTCGCCATGGCCGTTGTGGTGGGTGTGATTGTTGCGGCGCTGGTGTTTGCCTGGAAAAGCTCAACCCGGATTGTGGCGCGCGTGGAACAGGATGCCAAGGGCCGCAAGGTCTACCGCCTTTCAGGCCCGCTGTTCTTCGGTTCGGTTGAAAGTTTCAATGAGCTGTTTGACCCCAAGACAGACCCTGACCGTGTCATCGTTGATTTCGCCGAAACACGGGTGCTGGATCATTCGGGCCTGCAGGCTATTGATGCTCTTGCCGAACGCTACAAGCGCGCGGATCGCACGCTTCGGCTTGTGCACCTGTCGTCTGACTGCAAGGCGCTTCTGAAGAAAGCAGGCACCATGGTCAAGGCCAGCCACGAGGAAGATCCCATCTATGGTGTCGCGGTGGACTATGGCGAGCAGTTGACCAAAACAGCAAACTGGTAAAGAAAATCCAGGGCCCGCGCGGCCCTGTTTTTTTGCCTCAATATCCCTCAAAAAATTGTATACAATTTTCTTTCTTTGCGGGCAAAAGCTGGTAGGCTGCGCGCAAATGAAACGCGTGTAATGCGAGGGACAGCAATGACAATCGGCGTAGGTGGCTCAACGGCTCAGGAAGAACTGGCGAAACTTTCAGACATGACGGCGGGCATCTCCCCCATAGGCAGGGGCGAGTTTGAAGCCCGGCTCCAGAAAGCACGCACGCTGATGATGTCTGAAGGCCTTGAGGCTGTGTTTTTGAACGCGGGCACGAACCTCTATTATTTCACCGGTACGCGCTGGTACGCGAGCGAACGGCTGGTGGGTGCGATCGTGACAAAGGACGCGCTGCATTATATCTGCCCGGCGTTCGAGATTGATACCGTGAAGGATTTCATGGGTATTGAAGGCGAGATACACGGCTGGGAAGAACATGAAAGCCCCTATGAGCTATTTGGTGAAGTGCTGGCATCGCTTGGCATTCGGGGCGGCCAGATGGGCATTGACGAAAGCACCAGCTTTGCCATGACCAACGGCATTCGCCTGGCGCATCCGGGTTATGACTATGTAGACGCCAAGCCGGTAACGGCCGGGTGCCGAACGCGGAAGTCAAAGGCCGAGATTGCGCTCATCAAACGTGCGATGGAAATGACCATTGAGGTCCACAAGGCCGCCGCCCGCATCCTGCATGAAGGCATCACCACAGCTGAAGTGAAAGAGTTCATCCACGAAGCGCACAAGCGTGTGGGGGCGCCCAAAGGCAGCTATTTCGTGATCGTGCTGTTTGGCAAAGCCACCAGCTTCCCTCACGGTGTGAGCTATGAGCAGACGCTTCAGCTTGGCGACACGGTGCTGATCGACACCGGCTGCCAGCTGCATGATTATATCTCTGATATCACCCGCACCTATGTATTTGGTGAGCCGAACGCCAAGCAGCGCGAGGTTTGGAATATTGAAAAGGCCGCACAGGCAGCAGCCTTCGAGGCAGCCCAGCTTGGCACGCCCTGTGGTGACGTGGACACTGCTGCGCGGGCCTACGTGGAAAGCAAAGGCTATGGCCCGGGTTACAAGACGCCGGGTGTGCCGCACCGCACAGGCCACGGCATCGGGCTGGATATCCACGAATGGCCCTATCTGGTGAAAAGCGACCGCACGCCGCTTGATGTGGGCATGACATTCTCAAACGAGCCGATGATGGTGATCGACGGTGAATTCGGTGTCCGCCTTGAGGACCATTTCTATATGGACACGGATGGCCCGAAATGGTTCACCACGCCAAGCCACAGCATCGATGACCCGTTCGGGCTGGAAGCCTAGGCACCCTATGGTGTGCGTGGTTCGCTGTAGGTAAGGCGGTAGGATGCAGTGCCGCCCGCGCTGATGGTCACGATATAAATCCGGTCATACTGATCTTCGGTCAGCTCGCCCAATGGTTCACCGACAAGATGGCCAACCAGTTCAGGCGTTGTGTTGCTGTGGCCGGTTACCAGAATGACACCCGTTTCTTTTTTTAGCTGTTCGGCGAAAGCCTCAAGCGCGCGCGGATCATATAGGCTGATCTCCACGCCAGCATGTTCCGCTGCGGGGGCTGCCGTCTGTCGGGTGCGTTTATAGTCGGTGGAATAGATTTTCGTCACGCCTTTGTCCGCCAGAAATTCGGCGATCCATGCAGCGCGGGCCTGGCCTTCATCAGTGAGATTAGGATCACGGGTGCCGTCCGACGCCTTTTCCGCATGGCGGACCAGATAGATTGTGGCGTCGGCCAGTGCCGCAGGCGTCACGGCAATCAGGGCAACAATTAAAAGGGCAAAAATTCGGAGCATATCAGGTCCTATCTACAGTGTTCTGACATCCAGTTTGTAACAGTGGTGTTGAAAGCGATACGGGTCCAGGCAAAGCCGTGGTCGCCGTCCATCACCACATGACGGAACGGTTTGGCGCCCCCAGCTTTCGCGGCGTCCGCCAGGGCTTGCTGGCCTTCAGGCGGCACGACCACATCCCCTTCGGCCGTCACGATCATCAGGGCGCGGCCCTTGAAAGCAGCCATTTTGGACTGCAGGTCAAAGGCCTCTCTGTCGGCATCCGTTTCCTTTATCAGGTCGGCGAAGCTATAATTCTTCAGGCCGGGCACGGGCGTGTTTGCGCCGGCACTGACCACAATGTTGGGATCTGCATTTTCCACAAAATTCACCATGTCCGCCGGGGCCGCTGCGACGGTGCAGGCAAGACCCGTGTCAGCCGCACCGTTCAGGATTGCATTGAAGCCGCCCAGGCTGTGGCCAAACAGGCTGACGCGCGTGGGGTCAACCCTGTCCTTGCCCGCTTCGCCCTGTGCCCGCACATAGGCAACAGCGGCCTTCGCATCCGCCACCACGTTCGCGAGATGGTAATCACCGCCAGAGCCCCAGGCCCCGCGATAATGGAAATACAGCACATTGAACCCGGCCCGGCGCAGCATCTGGGCGGTGTCCAAATTCTTTTCATTGCCGGGGAAGCCGTGCAGCATCACCACCGTTGGGTGCGGCCCCGCACCACCCGCCAGATACATATGGCCGTTCATCATGGCGCCCGCCGATGGGATCTGCAGCTCCACCATGCCGGGCGGGTTTTCACGGTCTATGGTTGCCGGGTCGCTCAAAAGCGGGTCGGTGTCTGCCACGGCAGGTACTGAAAGTGCCGCAAGCAGGCCAAGGATAATGCGCATGAGGATTGCCCCCTTTGGTTCGGTCATGTCCGATGTCTGAAGGCAAGTTAAGGGGCAAGCGCGGGGGTGTGTCAATCAACAGTTAGGTGCTGTGGGTGTTCAGCCAGTTCATCACACCGGCTGCTGCCTGCTTCCCTTGTGCGAAACAGGCAGTCAACAGGTAGCCACCCGTGGGGGCTTCCCAGTCCACCATTTCACCGGCGCAGAAGACACCGGGCAGCGCCCTCAGCATCAGATGGTCGTCCAGTTCCTCGAACGCCACGCCGCCAGCCACGCTGATGGCTTCCTCAATGGGTCGGGTGCTCTGAAGCACAAGCGGCAGTGCTTTGATACTGGCCGCCAGCTTTTCAGGGTCAGCAAACTCGTCCGCGGAGAGGCATTCGCGCAAGAGGCCCGCCTTCACGCCAGTTAGCCCGGTTGCCTTCTTGATATGGGTGGCCATCGATTTCTTGCCGCGAGGTTTCAAGAGGGCGCTTTTCAGTTGCTCTACGGTTCGGTCTGGGGTCAGGTCAACCGTCAAAGCCACCGGTCCAACTTCCTCGATCGTGTCGCGGATGGCGGTGGATAGGGCATAGACGGCGCTACCTTCCACCCCGTGCCTGGAGACAACAAAGTCGCCTTTTGTGGTTTGGCATTCAAACGAGAGGATGGTGTTCTTCACTGGCTCGCCCTCGAATCTGTCGCGGAAATGATCGCTCCAGTTTACATTGAAGCCGCAGTTGGCAGGCCGGAACGGTGTGACATGCACGCCGCGGTCCTTGAGGTACGGGACCCACGACCCGTCTGACCCAAGCCGTGGCCAGCTCACCCCGCCAAGCGCCAAGATCACCGTATTGGCCCTGACCAACACTTCCCCTTCTGGCGTTTGCATACGCAGGCGACCATCTTCCGCCCATCCGATCCAGCGGTGGAGGGTCTTGAGAACGGCGTGACCGTCCTTGAGGCGCGTCAGCCATGCGCGTAAGAGCGGCGATGCCTTGAAGGCGGTGGGGAAAATGCGGCCCGAGCTGCCGACGAAGGTTTCGGTGTCCAGGCCCTTGGCCCAGTCGCGGATGGCCCAGCTGTTGAAGCCGCGGATGGCATCCCCTAGCCGGTCTTCCCCCGCGCCGTATCGCTTCAGGAATGCCTGAATGGGTTCAGAGTGCGACAGGTTGAGGCCGGACTTGCCCGCCATCAGGAACTTCCGCGCGGGCGTGGGCATGGCGTCATAGATAACAGGAGTGATGCCGGCCGCGATCAGGTCTTCCGCTGCCATCAGGCCAGCAGGCCCGGCGCCAATGATGGCAACGTCCACTTGTTCCTCTGATGGTGTCACGGCGCATTTCCCCAGGTGGTCCAATCTCGCCCGGACACTAGAGCTTATGTCCGCCCCAGGCAAGCTGGTTTGAGGTGGTCATTTGACGCATGGCTTGTATGCGCGGGTCACCATTTTTTCACATAAGTGCGATCATGTTGAAATGGACCGCAGGGCATTTAGACAGCGCGCACAAAGCGCCAGAATTTTACCTCCCCCAGGAGTCTTCCACAGGTGTTTTTTAGGAGCAGACAATGCCTCGTTCTTTTTTGAAATCCGCTACCCTTGCGGCACTGATGATGGCGTCAATCACCGTGCCGGTTTTTGCTGCCGATACCCTTGAAGGCTGGGCTGACGATGTCCGCCAGGAATTTGCAGCCAAGCAGCGCTACCCACGCCGTGCCCGCCAGGCCAATGCCGAAGGGACGGTCAAGGTTCGCGTGCGCGTGTCGGCGTCAGGCGCTGTCAATGGGTTCGAAATTGTTGAGCGCTCCGGCAACGAATATCTCGACGCTGAAGCGCTTGACCTGATCGCCCGCGTTGACCCACTGCCTGCCGTACCGGGTGCCCGCGACGAACAGTCTTTCGTGATTCCGCTGAACTTCCGCCTGACTGATGTCGCCATGTCGGCGGACCGGGTGACAGTTGAACAGCCGTCGGATGCGATGGCCGAATGGCAGATGAAGGCGAAGCGCCAAGTGGCGTTGAAGCAATCATATCCCCAGTATCTGATCAACCGGGGTGTTGAAGGCAGCGTGAAGCTGCGCGTCGACATTGCGGCGAACGGCCTGGTGACTGATGCCCGCCTGCTGAAGTCTTCCGGCAACGAAGAACTGGACGAAGAGGCGCTTCTGATGGCGGGTGACCTGCGCCTTCCGCAGCTGCCTGAAGGCAAGGAAAGCTTCACGCTTGTGCTGCCGCTCAAGTATGAGATCGCAGCCGAGCGCACCAATTACGCCCGCCGCTAAGGCAGGTAACGAGAGACGTGAAGAGGCGGCTAGTTGGCCGCCTCTTCAGTATTTGGGGTCTGCCAAAGCTTAGGCAATCAGGGTCGGTGCAGCCACAAGGGTGGGCACTGAAACGCTGGTTGAAATGTCTTTTTCACGTGAAATAGCAACCATCGTTTCGGAATAGAAACCATTGAAGCGCGCTTGCATCGTGTGGCCATATGCGCCCAGGTGCTCGAAGATCACCCAGTCGCCCTCTGCCACGTCTGCTGGCAGCGGGAAGGGGCCTTCCATCTTGTCGCAGCTGTCGCAGGTTGGACCGAAGCAGCGGTAGAAGCTGGTCTCGTCCAGAAGGGCGCGATCATCGGCGGTGATGAGCGACAGCGGGAATGGCCACTCTGGCACACCCGCATCGAACAGCGCGCCATAGGTGCCGTCGTTCAGGTACAGGTCAGTGCCTTTGCGGAGCTCCACACGGGCGGCGACGGCGCCGGATTCGGCGACGAGCGCACGGCCGGGCTCGCACAGGGTCTCTGCGTCTTTAAACCCGTGCATGTCGAGCGCGCTGTGGATGGTCTGGAAATAGTTGTCTAGTGCCGGGGGCTCCATGCCTGGATAAGCTACAGGGAAGCCGCCGCCGACGTCGATCACGTCCAGCTTGATGCCGGCGTGGCGCACCACGGCCGCTGCCTGCAGGATCGCTTCCGAGAAAGCGCCAGGACGCATGCATTGGCTGCCAACATGGAAGCTGACACCAAGGCGCTTGGCTACCTGACGGGCGCGGCTGAGCAGCATCGGCGCCATATCAAGTGGCGCACCGAACTTGCCGGAAAGCTCATAGGCGGCACCTTTGGCGGACACACCAAGGCGCAGGAACAGTTCCAGGTCTTCGGCATAGCCAGTTTCTTCGAGGATCTTGTTCAGCTCATCCATGTGGTCGAATGCGAAGGCACGCACACCCATCATGTAGGCGCGGCTGATGGCCTGACGGCTCTTGATCGGGTGCATGAAGTAAAGCTTCGCGTCTGGCAGCAGGCCGGAGACGAGCTCAACCTCGCGGATAGAGGCCACGTCGAAATCGCGCACACCTTCAGCCCACAGGGTTTTCAGCACTTCCGCGTGTGGGTTTGCTTTCACGGCATACATGGATCGTCCACGAAATCCGGTCAGGAATTCGGCTGCCTTATCTTTCAGTACGTCCGGGAAGAACAGATGCACGCTGTCGTTCGATGCCTCGGCTTCGATGGCACCGCGAATGGAAGAATAGCAATTCAGAGCTCCATACTGTCCGCGAAAATCTTCTGATGGGGACGATGGACGTACAATTTCCAATACCTGCATTGGCCTGGATTCCTTCACTCAAGAGGAAAAAAGCACATGACCCTTAAGGAAACAGCTCCAAGGGTCTTAGACAGGGCCGCCAGCGCATTGCCGGCGTTTGGCGCATCCGTTAGCGATGCGCGGAAATATGGAAAAGTTTCAGCACGACTGAAAAATAGTCGTACATGTCGGCCGACATAAACAGCCGGTTGGCTTCGAATTCATGGGATGCAGACAGTTGCTGCAGCGCCTCTTTGCGTGCGGTACGGATCATTCCGGCAAACCCCTCGATCAACTTTGACCGGTAGTGGCCGGCCCCAATCAACAAAGGACGATTTGCGTCGTTACCCGTACATGGCTGCCGGAAGCCTGATGGCTTGTTGCCCGGGAGTCGTGGCACGTGCGCTTTTTACGTCTGGCGGCGTAAATGATGTTTTTTGACTGTGATTGCAAGCGTTTTTTTGAGCGTCGCATTTTTAGAAGGGAACAGGCGCCTCAAAGGTGAGCATTTCTGCCGTTTCAGGGTGCCTGAGTGTTAGCGTTTTTGCATGCAGTTGCAGGCGCGGTGCGGCCTCAAGTGCCTCACCTTCAGCATATAAATTGTCACCCAGAATCGGATGGCCGAGGCTGAGCATATGAACCCGAAGCTGGTGCGACCGTCCGGTGACGGGATAGAGCGCCACACGGGTGGCGTTTTCTTCGCGTTCGATCACTTTGTATCGGGTCAGGGACTTCCGGCCGGTCTCGAAACAGACCTTCTGCTTCGGCCGGTTTGGGTAATCGAACACAAGCGGCAGGTTCACTTCGCCCTCATCGGCGCCCATCTGGCCATAGACGCGGGCCTCGTATGTTTTTTCTGTCAGCCGGTCTTCGAACTGGCGCCCCAGATTTCTCAGCGCATCCATGTGCCGCGCCATGATGATGACGCCCGAGGTTTCCATATCCAGCCGGTGGACGGTGCGGGCGCCTGTGAACTGGGCCTGCGCCCTGGTGGCCAGGCAGTCCTGCTTTTCCTCCGTACGCCCGGGCACGGACAAAAGCCCTGCGGGCTTGTTCAGCACCAGGATATCATCATCTTCGAACAGGATATCGAGCCAGGGCTCAAGGGGAGGATTATAGGGACGGAGCAAGACCATCAGACCAGTGACTTTTCCATTTTTATAAGCGGTACATTGACGCCCAGAGACGTCGGGACCTCTTCATACACGACAGGCGAATATCCGCAAACCTTATAGAGCGGCTCGCCAGACAGGGTGGCCATCAGCTGGCAGGTCCTGAAGCCTTCTTCACGAGCCTTGCCTTCACACAGTTCCATAATCATGCGGCCAATGCCCTGGCGGGCCCAGCCGGGGTGGGTATACATGGCGCGAATGCGGGCGGCTTCGGTTTCCGGGTCAAGAAGGCGCGGATTGCGTCCCTTCGTGTGGTTGGCGCCATAGAGCGTTTCACGCCGGGACCAGCCGCCGCAGCCGACTATCTCACCCTCGCACTCAATCGCATAATAGGTGCCGTCTTCAATAAGCTGCGTGTCCATGCCCATCAGCTCATAGGAGGCCTGGACCTGCTCTGGCGTCAGGAAGCCGTCCTGCAGCTTGCCAATGGAGGCATTCATGATGCTGGTCAGCACGGGGATATCGTCTTTTGTGGCCACGCGGTGCGTGAATTTATGGGTCATGGGTCAGTCACTCTGGTTGATTTGTGTCACTATGTGGTGCGCGCCTTGTGTCTGTCCAATGAAAATGCTCCCCTGAATTGACAGCCCTGCACACAGCCACCATAGTTTCCTGAGAGGGACAACAGGGCGCCAAAGAGTGCCAAAAAACGGGAAGGATTTGAGGTGGCTAGCCAACCTTCAGACCAACACGCACATCCAAAATCTGATATTGAAATCGCCCAGGCCGCCAGCATGCGGCCGATCATGGACGTGGCAAAAGACAAACTCGGGATTGAGGCCACAGACCTTGAACCCTATGGCCACTATAAGGCCAAGCTGTCACTTGACTATATCGACAGCCTTGAAAACCACCCTGACGGCAAGCTCATTCTTGTAACGGCCGTAACGCCGACGCCAGCGGGCGAGGGCAAGACCACCACCACCGTGGGCCTTGGTGACGCGCTCAACCGTATCGGCAAGAAGGCCATGATGTGCCTGCGCGAACCCAGCCTTGGTCCCTGCTTCGGAATGAAGGGAGGCGCGGCCGGCGGCGGTTACGCCCAGGTGGTGCCCATGGAGGATATCAACCTTCATTTCACCGGCGACTTTCACGCCATTGGTGCTGCGAACAACCTCCTGGCCGCGCTGATCGACAACCATGTCTACTGGCGGCAGAACGATGAAACGGGGCTTGATAACCGGCGCATCACCTGGCGTCGGGCGCTCGATATGAACGACCGGTCTTTGAGGCAGATCACAACGTCGCTAGGCGGTGTGGCAAACGGCGCGCCGCGCGAGGCTGGGTTTGATATCACCGTTGCATCAGAGGTGATGGCGATCCTGTGCCTGGCGAAGGACCTCAAGGATCTGGAACGGCGTTTGGGCAATGTGATCATTGGCTTCACGCGCGACCGCAAGCCGGTTCTGGCGCGAGAGATCAATGCCCAGGGTGCGATGACGGCGCTTCTGAAGGACGCCATGAAGCCCAATCTTGTTCAGACGCTTGAAGGCAACCCGGCGTTTGTCCATGGCGGGCCGTTCGCCAACATCGCCCACGGCTGCAACACGCTTATCGCCACCAAGACAGCCCTGAAGCTGGCGGATTATGTGGTCACCGAGGCCGGGTTCGGCGCTGACCTGGGGGCAGAGAAATTCTTCGACATCAAGTGCCGCAAGGGTGGCCTCAAGCCCGATGCTGCAGTGCTGGTGGCCACAATCCGCGCGCTCAAGATGCATGGCGGCGTGGCGAAGGATGACTTGAAAACGGAAAACCTGGATGCGCTGGAAAAGGGCTGCGTGAACCTTGAGCGTCACATCCGAAACCTGAAGCGCTTTGGCGTGAAGGTGGTGGTGGGCATCAACCGTTTCTCGGCAGACACCCCTGCGGAGATGGAACTCGTTCGTAAAAAATGCGCCTCGCTTGGCGTCACGGCGGTTGAAAGCGATCACTGGGCTGAGGGCGGCGCGGGTGCCGAAGAGCTCGCACGCCAGGTTGTGGAAGCAGCAGAAAGCGGCGAGAGCGATTTCAAACCGCTCTACGGTGACAACACGTCGCTCTGGAACAAGATCCAGACCATCGCGACGGACCTTTATGGCGCCAGCGAAATCATCGCCGACAAGAAAGTTCGAGGCCAGATCAGGGACCTGGAGGCCGATTATGGTCATTTCCCGGTCTGTATTGCGAAAACGCAGTATAGCTTTTCCACCGATCCGGACTATAAAGGCGCTCCCACGGGGCACGTGGTGCCAGTCCGCGAAGTACGCCTGAGCGCGGGGGCAGAGTTCCTAGTGGTGATCTGCGGTGACATCATGACCATGCCGGGCCTGCCGCGAGTGCCATCCGCCAACGCCATCCATGTGGACGACAAGGGCCGTGTTGCGGGGCTTTTCTAGGCCCGCCGATTTAGGAGGACTTAAACATGGCTGATGAAGCCAACCTGGGCACCCGCCTTGATGATCTTGAGGTCAAGTTCGCGTTCCAGCAGGAAACGATCGAGACGCTGAACAGCACAGTGACCGACCAGTGGGCGGAGATCGACCGGCTAAAGCGGATGCTGTCGCAGCTGCAGGGCCAGATCGCGGACCTTGAAGATACCCAGGGGCCGGCAGACCCAGGTAATATCAAGCCGCCGCATTACTAGGCCTTGCTTGGGGTTTCCTCTTCTGGCGCGATGGCGCGGTAATCATCTGACCTGAGGGCAGTAACCACTGTCTGGATATCGGCTTCGTCAGCGTTCATGGCCCGGGCCACTTCAGCCCCCAGGCTGAGGCTGGCTTCAAGTGTTTCCGGCACCGCGTGCATAGCGCCCAGCTTCCGCAGTGCCTTGGCCGCTGTGTTGTTATGGGTGCGGACAAATATAGGCAGGGTGGGGCATTCGCGCTTGGCGCATACGATCATGCGCTCCGATGCCTTCGGGTCATCCACCGTAATTACCAGCATGGCAGCTTTACCTGCACCGACAGCGCGCAGAATTTCAGGCCGGGCAGCGTCGCCATAGATGGCTGTATGGCCTGCCTCTCTCGCGCGTTTTACGTGCTCGGGGTTAAGGTCCACGGCTGTGAACGGCAGTTCCAGGTCAGACAGTATGCGGGCGATTGTGTCGCCCACGCGGCCAAACCCGGCGATGACGATATGTTTCTTGTCGTCTTCCTGAGGTGCCACGGATGGAGGCGTGCCGGTATCGCGGGCTACACGCCGCGCCAGTCGTTCACCAAGCAGGAATAGAAGCGGTGTCGCGGCCATCGAAAGCGCAATCACGGCAGATAGCATTTCAACCAGTGGCCCTTCAAGCAGGCCTTCAAGCTGGGCATAGGTAAAGAGCACGAAGCCAAATTCGCCGGACTGCGCCAGAAGGGCCCCCACCTTGATGGCCTCTCCCAGCGGCTGTTTCATGACGCGCACAAGGCCTGTGATGATTACAGCCTTGATGGACAACAGGACCAGAAGTCCGATAAGGATCAGCCCCGTCTGGTCCACCAGCGTGCTGATGTTGATGCCCATGCCCACAGACATGAAAAACAGTCCCAGAAGCAAACCGCGGAAGGGCTGTATGTCAACTTCCACCTGGTGGCGGAACTCCGATTCGGCCATCAACAGCCCTGCGATAAAGGCCCCCATAGCCATCGAAAGGCCAATGCTTTCCATCAGCCAGCCAAAGCCCAGCACCAGAAGCAGGGCAAAGCCTGTAAAGACTTCAGGTGTGCGCCCTGCAGCCACCAAGCGAAACAGCGGGTTGATCGCCAACCGACCGGCCATGATCACACCCGTGAGGATGGCCATTGTTTCAAGAAGGGCGATCCCGAACGACGCCCCGATGGTGGCATCCCCTTTTACCAAAATTGGTACCAGCGCCAGAAGCGGCACGACAGCCAGATCCTGCAAGAGCAGGATGGAAAACCCGGCGCGGCCCCACTGGCTTGAAAGCTGGTTCTTGGATGCCAGAAGCTGGATGCCGAAGGCGGTGCTGGAAAGCGCCAGGCCAAACCCGACCAGTGCGCTTTGTGCGGTGTCCAGCTGCAGGCCATACTGCACCACGCCCCACAGAACCACACCGGTTATCAGAAGCTGCGCGCTGCCAAGGCCGAAAACCTGTCGCCGCATCACCCAGAGGCGTGCCGGCTTGAGCTCAATCCCAATGAGGAACAACAGGAAAACCACACCAAACTCGCCAATGTGGGCGATCTGGGCCGGGTTCGTGATCAGGCCCAGTCCAGAAGGGCCGATCAGCATGCCGCCGACAAGATAGCCAAGGATGGCCCCAAGGCCCAAGCGACTGAAAATGGTGGCCGCGATCACGGCGACTGCCATCAGGCTGAGGATTTCGATGAGCATGGCGTTTTCGTGCATGGTCAGTTTGTCTTGCTCTTGAAGTCGTTAAACACGTTGTATTGTATCTGGTATGTGGCGTTTGTCATCATGCCGCCGGTTTCTGGCCCCGAAGCGTTTCCATTATCTTGACAACCATCATGGGCTGCCAAAGTTTCAGGCTCAGGACATAAGTTGCAACAGAGACGAGGGCAAGCAGGATCAGTGCCTCAAGAGACAGATAATCCGGCCCCGCATAGAGGCGGAAGCCTATTGCCGGCAGCGCGCAAATGATGCTGATCCCAATCGGTCCTGCCAGCGCCCTCGCAAAAGCGTCCGGGGAAATCAGGTTGAGCTTTTTGAGTTGATATCCAGCCGTCAGGATATAAGCCACCGCCGGAACGGCCATCAGTACAGCCACCGTCTTCAGATCGAGGTAAAAGGCGGACATCAGCACAACAACCTTGGTGACATTGTCGGCCAACTGGTTGCGGATAAGCGCTGCCCCATAGCCGAGCGCCACCATGGCGGAACAAGCCAGTGATACAGGGCTTGCAAGCAGGCTGTAGATCACCAGATAGGGCGCGATGGCCGCAGCCTGTGACCATTGGTAACCAAACAGCGTCAGCACGACCTCGGGTGCGACGATCGCGAGCACAAGCCCCGCAGGCCATAGCATCATGGCATAAACATGTATCACTTCCTTCAGTACCGGCTGGCACGCCTTGCCCGCCTTGTTTTGTCGGGCAACTTCCGGCACCAGCACATTGTGGAAGCTCATCTGTGCCACCTGAGAGATCAGCCGTGGCAGGATGTAGCCTCGGTCGAATTGTGCGGCAGGCGCAAGGCCCAGCAATTTGCCCAGGATGAAATTATTGGCGTGGTTTCCGATCATGCCGATCACCGTCGCGGTGGAGAGTGTCAAACCGTAGCGGATGATGGTTTTTGCTCCGTCAAGACGGGGTAAAATGGGTATGTCCCGCCGGAACAGCGCGACCCCCACCATGATGGAGACGACCTTTTCGGCCACGATCGCCATGGCCAGTGCGAGCGCCCCATAGCCATAAAGAACGGCGACAATGGTGGTGATGGCGGAGATGATCATCAGGCCGCTGTCGATCGCAAGGAACCCCCGGAACCGCATGTCCCGCCGCATCAGGCCGCGCATGATGGGAACATGGGTGTTGAGCGCTGTGGCAAGGGCCGTCATCCGGGTGATGTCTGTAATAACGTCGGCACCGAAAAAGGCGCCAAGTGGCGCCGAAATCAGGAAAAGGATCAGCGCCAGCAGCAAATTCAGCAGCATGTTGACCGTAAAGACAGACCGCATCATGGGCTTGTCGAGCCCCTTATAGCTGGCGACGAAATTTTCCACGCCCGCGCTTTCAAAGGCGCGTACGAAGGCGGCGGCGGCCAGCGCCACGCCGAAGCTGCCAAGCTCTGTGGGCGTCAGCATGCGGGCAACGAAAATCGACAATCCGAACTGGATGCCGAGCTTCAGAACCGATGACAGACCGGAAAAATAAAGGGAACGCCCAAGCCCCATGGTGCCTCATCCCCTGTGAGAGCCAAAAAATTCATGTAATCAACAGGTTATCTGGGTGCAGCTTGAGCGTCCAGCATAATTGCGTCTGTGGCCCTAGAGCTGCCAGAGAAGGCGTGTGGCGAGGAAGTGATACACTGGTTCCACCACCGAGCCGTAACGCCAATGAATGAAGCGCACCTGCCTGTAATGCATGACGAAATTCTGCTTCAGCAGCTTCCTGAACAGCATGAGGCTCCAGAGCACGTCCTTCTGCCGCAACAGAAAGAAGGTCGCGGGCAGGAACGGGAAAATTCGGTAGAGCGCCGACCGGTGATTTTTGCCATATGTGATGCCTGCTTCCGACGGTCAGCCACAACTTTAGGCACCTTCTGGGATACTTCAATCCTTTTTCCGGGCCCAATTCCGGGGTCATTTTCCGGCCCACTTCATGATCGCATGGATGGTGTTGGATGGAAAATGCCCCGGATGATCCGGGGGAACTAGTGGGTCAATTGTCTGCAGGCTGGTGCGGGTTGGTCTGCAGGCTGTTTAGGGCGGCGGCGGGAAACTCTTTGTTCGCCGCCAGATAGGACGTCATGTCCCCCACCTTCATCAGCTTGATCAGGCGGCTGCCGTCTATGCCATTTTGGGTGGTCAGCCTCTCGTAAACAACAGGGTCAAACACGGAATATAAATTGCGTTGCCTGATGATGAGGTTCCGCCGCTCAGGGATCGACGCACCTTCAATCCGCAGAATATTGGCGTCCGGCAGGCCGTTCTTCAGCAGTAGTTCGCACTGGATTGAGTTGCGGGTGCAGCTGACCTTGTCGCCAGCGCGCACGATGTCTTCAAGGCTGGTATCAGGCTTTGCGCGTCCCCGCAGGCCATAGAGATAATAATGGGTGGTTTCAAGCGGCAGTATCCAGTGAAACTTGTCCTCACGGACGGCCGTGCGGTCGAGCGGGAAAATCAGGGCATGGGGGTTGGTTTCCGCGCGGCGGTAGGCGGCCGACCACGGCAGCATCGACGCCCGAAAGCGGATGTCGCGTTCTTCCAGAAACTCATAAACCACAGGCACCAGCGTGCCCTTTATCCGGCCGCCTGGGGCGGGTGCTGTGTAGGGCGGTATGCTGGCCGTATAGAGATCAAAATAGGCCGGTGCCTGGTCAAAGCCCGGGTCGTGGGCATGGGCTTCCTGGCCCATGGCTGAGACAAACAGGCCGATGAGCAGCGCGGCGCAGAAGGGCACCGTAGTGGCTAATATATTACCGGCTTGCCTGAATGTCATCGGTGCCTCGTCCGCCATAACTCGCTTTGATGAAGCTAATACATAGGCGGAAAATATGTAGGTCAAATGAAAAGTCAGGCGAAAGGGGCATATTTGCAATTTTACGGATGCTTGCCTAAAATCCCCAACTGGGGTCGGATGTCGGAGGGTTTATGAGGCAGCGGTTGAGCAAGCTGCGTTCCGAGTTTTGCAAAAAAAGTCAGAAGGCCGTCAGGCTGAAGATCGGGATCGCCGCTGTGGGCATAGCCAGCGGGTTGATCTCCATGCCTGCGGCTGCCCAGGTTGTCTGTGAAAATGCCTACAAGTATTTTGATGATCATAGCCACTGGAAGCGCGGTGTCGATGATGTTGTCGAGCCTGTGGTGATCCGGGAAAAGCGTCGGCAACTGAACGCCTGCGTTGCTGTTACGTCGAATGATGTGAACAAAGGCAAGGCTCTCTCCAGGCTGGGGCACCTCAGCTTGGCCGAAGACAATTTCCAGGAAGCCATCCAGCTTTATCGTCGAGCTGTTTCGGCCGCCAACTGGACAGTCGATAGCGAAATTAAGTTTCGCGATGATCTGGTCGGTGCAATTTGGGAATCGAAAGACCATCGGAGCTACATCCGCGAAGCCTCCTATATGCTGTCTCATTTCGGCAGCAGGTTGGGGTATCTGCAGGAACTGTTGTATGCGCGCCGGGCGATGGCGCATGAAAGGCTGGGCAACAAAAAGGCCGCGCTTGCAGACTTCCAACAAAGCGCGCTTCTGGACGAGAGCTTGCGCAAGGGAACCGCTGCGGAGCAGGCGCTGCGCATCATGCGCGAACAGTCCTGGCGCCCCAGTTGCGCTGTGCTCGATGCCTATGAGTTCAATGCCGGTGACGAGTTGACGAAAATTGACGACTGTCTGTCATCAACCAACCTGCCGTCGATCGACAAGGCGCGAGCCTACCGCTTACAGTCCTTGCTGTATGAGCGCGACAAAGACCCGGACGCATCATACCAAAGCCTGCTGAAGCTGATGCGGCTGCCCGTCGACCTTCCCACCTACACGGATCTGGACCGTGGGGACCTCTGGTTTCAAGGTGTGCAAAACGATAGCAGCATGATGCACCGGTTTCTGTTTCATATTATCCGGCAGGGCGACTTCAGCGACCTGTCTGCGCATATCCAGGATGTTGAAAGCAGCTACCGGTCCTTCCTTGAAAAGGCTCTGGCCAAAGGATCACCGTTGGAGCCCAGTTATTCCTTTTTCCTTAGTGTGGGAAGGAACACGAATGAAGAAATCGCCACGCGCTTCCTGTTGTCCTCTGTTGGATGGCTTGTCCAGAGTGGCGAAGCGGCTATTGATGCGGCCAAAAGTCTGCTGGACAGCCGCGTGTACAGGGTGAAAGGCCCCGGTACAAAGGCGCGCCTTCTCATGGCGCGAGCGGATATCCACCTCAGGAAGCAGAATTTGCGCGAGGCTGATAAGGATTTTGCCGCCGTGCTGCCACTCGCGAAAGAGGAGGGGCGTACTGGAATCAGGCGGTCTTCCCAACGGATGCGGGCATTGATTGCGGCAAATCAGGCCAGATTTTCCGACGCCTACGACTTGATGAACAAATATTTCGAAGGTCTGCCGGATACATGGCCAAGCATGGCGACCCCTGACCTGCTTGAGGCGGAGGTCTTACGCACTGACTTCGCCGCCCGCGCGGGTTTTGTTGATGAGGCGCGCAAGCATATTGAAATCCTGAAGGGCATTTATGAGCAGTATGGCCAACCGTGTGAACCCTGTGCCCAGATCGAGCAGAATATGGCCAACTGACGCGAGCGGAAAAGGGAGGAACAGGTGAAGCCCCTGATGATGACTGTTGCGTGTGTATTGTTGCTGGTGGTGTCAGGTATTTCGGCAATGGCTGCCGACAAGCCGCTGACACGGGATCAGGCGTGGGACTGTATCTCCTTTGGTGATGATATTTTGCGTGCCCAGAAACGCATGGATGACTATGCCCGCATGCAGCGCCATGCAAAGAAGCGCTATAATGAGACCACAAACCGGAACTACCAGCGGGAACTGGCGCGCGAGCATGACCGGTACCAGTCCCGCTATAATTCGAATGTAGAAGATTATAATGAAAACCTGCTACCGCGATATAACAAGCGATGCGTGGGCCAAACGCTGCTGGTGAGTGACTATGAAGCCGTCTGCAACACCCGTGCGCGAATGGACAACCCCTTCTGCAAGAGCTTTGGTGATTTACGGCGTGAGGTGATGCGCAAGAAGGGCTGGAAATGACGGTTCTGAAACTCAGTGCAGAGGATGTCGTGGCAAGGGATATTGTCGGGCGGGCATTCCTGCACGAACAGGGACAGTTCGTCTGCCGGGGCTATGTGGCGGACTTCACGGTTGAGGGCGACTATTGGACGCTCAAGGTCCGGGATGTTGAGTTTCTGGACAAGATGGCCATGGCATGGCGCCATGACACAGACATGGATCAATATGGTGGCAGCCTTTCCACGCACTGTTCCTTCGAGGAAGATACGATAGACGGCATCATCAGCCTCTCGGGCTATGGCATGGTGGTTCATGTGGCGCCGGCGTGTGACAACCCCTGGGGCGAGGTCGATTGGCCCGAACTGGATGGTTACGAGGGCGGCCCGATGGAAGGTGGGCCGCTGAGCAAGCGGGAAAAAAAGAAGCGGCGGAAGCAGCGGCGCTGAAGGTCAGGGTGAGACTATGAAAAATGCATCAACCATAGACTGGTGGAGCTGGAGTGGCTTTTTCTACACGTTTTTTGGCGGGATTTTTTGGTGGCTGCATTGGCAACCGGTTCGTTTTCTGGTGACGCTGGCCTATCCGCTGATATTGGGGTTTCTTGAGTATGCGCTCGCGCCCGATCTTGCTGATGGAGGAGCAGAGCGGGATGCCCCCTCCTGGGCCATTTACGCCATGGCAGCCTGGCCGCTGGTTATGGGGTTTGTGCAAAGTGATGCCGTCTATGGCGTCTATATTGAACGGCGGTCCAAACTTGCCGGAACCGCGTGCCTTCTTTTGTTTGCATTCGCCTTCCTCCTTAGCAAACCGGGGTATGATCTCCGTCACCAGCTGGCTGCAGAAATTTCTTCGCCAGCCATAGCCGCCATGGTGCGGCCGCCCGTTGACTGGCGGGAGCTCAAGAAGGAGTTTGATGAAGAGAAGAAGCGCTTCGGCTTTGTCGACCAGCATGGTGTCTGGGTTATCCCGCCCAAATATATTCACCAGATGGGGCAACTGACAGACAGGCGGTTCAGGGACAACCGCGCCCTTGTGGTGATGAGCAAAAAAGACCTCGGCGGCAGTAAGAATAACCTCACTTACATCGATTCGACCGGCACCGCCATCACACCCTATTTCAATGAGCTGTACGGCCGGTTGCCAGAGGGCGATCTGGCCTGCGTCAGTTTGGCACCGGAAGGGAAGGGGCTGGATCAAGAGGGTGTCATCAATATCGAGACCGGCGAGTGGGTCCATGGTCCTGGCCAGCCTATATTCCTGCATGAAACGAATTTTCGTGGCAGGCTGTGCCGCTATTTTGAAGAAGCGAATGTGATGGCTGTTGAACTGTCTGCTGAAGAGGTCAGTAAAAACATTGCACGCCACCAGGCGGTCTTTTATGGCCGCGGCGACAAGCTATTGTTTGAGAAAAGTATCGAGGTTCTCCTCAGCAGTGGCGACAAGTTCATCGTGGATGACAAGACTTTGCGGACCTTTCCAACATGCGTTGATGGAAGAATAGGTCCATATCGTGTGGAAAATCGTGAATATCTGCTTGGCATATATGATGGAAACGGCCGCAAGGTATCAGAAACCCGTTTCACACGCTTCAAGCCTTCCAAGGTGCCCTTGTCCCGGTGCCCGGCGCGTTGAGGTGCGAGGCCAACAAAAAAGCCGCCCATGACGGAGCGGCTTTTTTAAGTGGTGCCCGGGGGCGGATTCGAACCACCGACACGCGGATTTTCAATCCGCTGCTCTACCAACTGAGCTACCCGGGCATGCCATATCCGCAGCAATGAATACCGCGTCAGCGAAGGCGCTTATAGGCAATAACTTTGGGCCTGTCCAGCGCTGAATCGAATTTTTTTGACGTCTTTGTTACGAAGGCTCTGCCTCGCCAATATCGTCCGGTATTTCCGTGTCGCCGGGCAGAGTATATTCCTCGTTGAACCATTTCCCAAGGTCCACATCCGCGCAGCGCTTGGAGCAGAAGGGGCGGAATTGCTGAACGCCCGGCTTGCCGCATTCGGGGCACTTGCTGCCGGTTTTTGCTTTTGCTTTCTTGTCAGACATGCGTCTCCCTTTCTCTTATGCCCTGAGCCACACTGCTGGTTCGGCTGCCCCTTCGATCACCACGTCGCGCCCGGTCGCTTCACGGAGCGAATCGGTCACATCCGTGCGCGCCTCCAGCCACCGTTTCGTGCCTTCAGGTGCGGCAATGACAAGCGCGCCTGGCTCTGCCCGGTTTGCCGCGCGCACGCCGTCGCGCAGCAGCTGCAGGGCCTGTGCCTGTGCCCGGGCGCTTGGGGCGGCACGCACTATCATGCGGTCGCGAAGGCTCAGGCCCGACCGCTTGCGGTTGATTTCCATCAGGCCGAACTGCGACAGGCCCGTGTGCTGCACCGGCACAGTGTCATTCTTGAAGGCGGCATCCACGGTGTTCATCAGTTCCCTGGCGTGGCCCTTGGATGACATATCGATGAAATCCACCACCACAAGGCCGCCGATATCCTGGAACCTGAGGTGCCATGCCACAGCCATGGCCGCTTCCATATTGGTGATCAGTTTGGCTTCACCGGCATTGCGGCCCTTCAGCGCACCACCCATGTTCACATCCACAGCCGTCAGCGCCGGTGTGGGGGTGATGGAGATCCAGCCGCCAGACGGCAGATCAATCCGGTCCGAGAGCGCTTCTTCAACGGCTTCGTTGACGCCATATTCCTCGAACGCGGCGGTTTTGCCCTTGTATGGCTTCAGCCGGTCGGCCACGTCAGGCCAGTAGCGGGCAGCCATGGCCTTGGCATCTGCAAGCGCACTGCCACCTTCAATCAGGATTTCGCCATCGTCGTGGGGTGCGGCCAGCAGCGCTTGCGCCATGGGGCTGTGGGCGAACAACATGCCCGGCTTGTCTGCCATGCCCCAAAGCGCATTCATCAGCATCCCGGCTTCTGCCGCAACAGCTGCAGGCGGAACGCTGCCGGCGTGGCTGCGCACGATCAGGGCGGCGTTTGACGCCATATCCGTGAGAAGCGGGGCAAGTGCCTTTTGGGCCTTTGGCCCCAGGTCTTTTGAGAAGTTCAGTCGCGCGCCACCGGCTTCCACCACCACATAGCGGCCAAGGAGCCGTGGGCGCGGCGTTACTGGCAGTGCCTTGCCTTCAAGCGCGGAAGGTTCCGCCAGCACCTGCACGGTCAGCATGTCGCCCTCACGCACACAGTCGCTGATGCTGTCTGCGCGGCCTTTCACCAGCAGTTTCGCGCGCCTGAGGTTCATGGCACCCGCGAGCCCGTCGCCCAGGTCAAGGAAGGCCATGTCCAGCGTGCCGTCCACGCGGGTGACCCGGGCGCGGAAAATGGCGTCCAAGGGGCTCAGGTCCGCGTCGGTATGAAACTGGATGGTCTCTGCGAAGCCGTCTTCGTCCACGGTGGCGCTGCGCCACTCCAGTAAGCCGGGCTCGATGATGGTGAAGCCTGTCATGTCAGTTCTGCTTTAGGTGCGCGTTCAGCCAGCCACCCACTTCAAAGAGCGGTAGCCCGACGACGTTTGAGTATGACCCGGAAAGGAAGCGTACATATGTGGCGGCAAGCCCCTGGATGGCGTAGCCACCGGCTTTGCCGTCCCACTCGCCGCTCTCGATATAGTGGTCAATATCCATGTCTGAGAGGCGCTTGAAGGCGACAACCGTGGTGACCGATTTGGTCAAGTGTTTGCCGCTCGGTAGCACGATGGATATGCCGGAAATCACCTTGTGCCTGCGGCCGGAAAGCATCTTCAGGCACATGCGTGCTGTGGCTTCGTCTTCCGCTTTCGGTAGGATGCGTTTGCCCACGGCCACGACTGTGTCGGCCGCCAGAACGAGCGCGCCAACATGGTCAGGCGCGATAGCTGCTGCCTTCTCCCGCGCCAGGCGTTCGGCGTGGGGCTTTGGCAGTTCATCCCTGAAAGGTGTCTCGTCAATATGGGCCGGCGCGATGGCGTCCGGCGTTATGCCGATCTGCGCCAACAGATCCCGTCGCCGCGGGGATGCCGAGGCGAGGACGAGTGTTTGAGCTGTTTGGGTAGCTTGCGCGCCCTTCTGGGCGTCATGTGGGCGCACGGCCATCAGGTCCCGACCGATCTTATTTGAAACGGTAGGTGATGCGGCCTTTGGTCAGGTCGTATGGCGTCAGTTCAACCAGAACTTCGTCGCCCGCCAGCACACGGATGCGGTTCTTGCGCATCTTGCCTGCGGTATGACCCAGAATCTCGTGGCCGTTTTCAAGTTCTACACGGAACATGGCGTTTGGCAGCAGTTCGGTCACTTTGCCGCGCATCTCCAAAACTTCTTCTTTAGCCATTTTATCTCCTTGTTATGGCTTTCAATTCGCGCACATACATGAAGCGTGTGCAGCCGAAATGCAACATTTTTGGCGTTTCGGGGGCTAAAAAGTCAGCGGTTTGTGGTGATTTTGCCATGAATGACCCAAATTTAGTGCCACTTTTACCGCACATAAGCCGATTATGGCCTAATAGGGGAAGCGGTCGGCGATGCGGCACTCCAGATGATCGCGCACAAGCCGGTAGCTGTCCATGATCTGATTCCGGTTGCCTTCTGCGTCGGATGGATCGGGCGTGGGCCAGAACTCAAGCGCAACATTTGCGGCAGAGGCATCCTTTTCAATGCGGTCCTTGGCCTCCTGGGTCAGCGCTACAATCAGGTCGAACGCGTCCAGTTTCACGTCAGCGAGCGTCAGTGCTTTGTGGTTTGAAATGTCGATGCCTTCTTCCTTGAGGGCGGCGACTGAGAAAGGATCAAGCGCGCCCGCGATCAGCCCGGCCGATTCGACAAACAAGCGGCGCTTCGAATGTTTGCTCGCCAGCGCTTCGGCCATCGGGCTCCTGACGGCGTTTTGGTTGCAGACAAACAGAACGCTTTTCACGGGTTTTTGCGCGTCTGTCATCGTGGTCCCCGGTTTTCCTTGAGGTGCAACACGCACACCAGGGTGAAAAGGCGCCGCGCAGTTTGCGTGTCCACCTTGATCTTGCCTTCAAGACGTTCCTGCAGCAGTTCACTGCCCTGGTTATGAAGCCCGCGGCGGCCCATGTCGATCGCTTCGATCTGGCTGGGGCTGGCGGTCTTGATCGCCTCATAATAGCTGTCGCAGATGGCGAAATATTCGCGGATGATGCGCCGGAACGGTGTCATGGCCAGTCGGAAGGTCATCAAGAGGTCATCGTTTGTGGACTTCACGTCGAAGTTCAGCCGTCCTTCAATGGTCGCAAGCGTCAGCTTGTATGGGCCTTCGTATGACTCGTCGGCGGATTTTTCCAGCTGGAAGCTGTTTTCCTCGAGAAGGTCGAAGATGGCAATGCGGCGCTCGTGCTCGACGTCCGCGCTCCAGCGCACGACCGTGCTTTCATCCAGTGTCACATCTACGAGCTTATGAGTAGCCATGGCTCTATTGTTTAGGGTCTTTCAGCCGAATGGCAACCGAAAGTGCATGTGCGCCCAAACCTTCTTCTTCCGCGAGCCTTACAGCTGATGGCCCAATGGCCTGAAGGCTGGCTTTCGTGCAGCCCACAAATGTGGTGCGTTTCATGAAATCATAGACACTGAGGCCGGATGAAAAGCGCGCCGCGCGCGCGGTCGGCAGCACGTGGTTTGGCCCGGCGACATAATCGCCGATAGCTTCGGGCGTGTAGCGGCCAAGAAAGATGGCGCCCGCGTTCCTGACCCGGCCTGCGAAGGCGTCAGCGTCATCCATCGCCAGTTCAAGGTGCTCCGGTGCCAGCCGGTTCACCAGTGGCACAGCCTCCATCAGGCTGTCCACGATGACGACAGCGCCATAGTCGGTCCAGCTTGCGAGCGCGATACTGCGCCGGTCAAGCGACGCCAGATGGTCTTCAACCGCGGCCATAACCTGGCGCGCGTAGGCTTCATCATCGGTGATCAGGATGGATTGTGCCGCCGTGTCATGCTCAGCCTGCGAGAGTAAGTCTGCCGCGATCCAGCGCGGGTCGTTCTTATTGTCAGCGACCACCAGGATTTCCGACGGGCCTGCGATGGTGTCGATGCCCACCTTGCCGAACACCTGCCGCTTGGCTTCGGCCACAAAGGCGTTGCCGGGGCCGACGATTTTATCGACTGGTGCAATTGATTCGGTGCCATAGGCAAGGGCGGCCACAGCCTGCGCGCCGCCGATGCGGTATATTTCGGTCACGCCTGCGAGCTTGGCGGCCGCCAGCACGAGGGGGTTCAGCACATCATCGGGTGTGGGCACAACCATCACCACCCGGTCGACGCCCGCGACAGACGCCGGAATGGCGTTCATCAGAACACTTGATGGGTAGCTTGCGGTACCGCCCGGCACATAAAGGCCAGCGGCCTCCACGGCCTGCCAGGTCTGGCCAAGGCGCACGCCCACCTCGTCTGTATAGTCCAGGTCGTCCGGGATCTGCTTGGCGTGGAAGGCGCGGATGCGGTTTGCGGCTACTTCGAGCGCGGCCATGGTCTCCGCGTCCACTTGTGCGCAGGCAGCCTCAACCTCGGCGTCGGATATGGCGAGGCCGCGACCGCGCGCGTCGAACCGGTCGAACCTGAACGTCAGGTCATAAAGCGCGTCATCGCCCCGGTCCTGAATGTCCCGCAGGATGTCGGTGACCACATCGCGCACATCCGTCGTGGTTTCGCGTTTGGCCGACAGGAGTGCCTTGAAGGCGGCTTCGAAGTCGGGTGCGCGGCTTTTAAGAATTTGCGCCATCTTGCACAGCCTCCCTGAAACGGTCGATCCAGTAGCTGATCTCGCGCGGGCGAGTTTTGAAGGCCGGGCGATGCACCACAAGGCGCGAGGTGATGTGTGTCAGCACCTCCACTTCCTTCAGCTTGTTGGCCTTGAGAGTGCCGCCGGTGGACACAAGGTCAACAATGCGGCGGCTGAGCCCCAGCTGCGGCGCCAGTTCCATGGCGCCATTCAGCTTGATGCATTCGGCCTGAACCCCGCGTTCGGCATAATAGCGCCGCGTCAGGTTCGGGTATTTGGTGGCCACGCGAATGTGCGACCATTCGCGCGGGTCTTCCGTGGCTTCATCTTCCGGCATCGCGAGCGACAGGCGGCAGTGGCCGATGTCCAGATCAAGCGGCGAATAGAGGTCAGAATATCCAAATTCCTGCAGCACATCGTTGCCGACAACCGCCATGTGGGCGGCACCGAAGGCAACGAAGGTTGCGGCATCGAACGCGCGCACACGGATGATGGACAAGTTCGGGATGTTGGTGTCGAACTGCAGGGCGCGGGATTTCGGGTCATCGAACGCGGCTTCCGGATGGATACCGGCAGCTTTCACGAGTGGCATGACTTCCTCGAGAATGCGGCCCTTCGGCAGGGCGAGTACCAGTTTATCTGTGAGTTCCATCGGTCGGTTCCGGTTCGCTTTTATAAAGTACAAAAGAAATGGTGGCGGCATGGTGCTGCCAGGGTGGACTTAGTCCGCATGATGGGGGCGTTCAAGCGCTTCCCATTCATCGCCCATGTCTGAAAGCGTGGCATCAATGCATTCGGCCGTCAGCCGGATGCTGGCCCCGCCGGCGAAATTCAGCATGATGAAATAATCGACACCGTTTTCATGAACCTCGATATCCAGAAGCTCAAGCACAGTATCCTCATCCTTGATGTCAATGCCGTGAAGCTTTGCCGCCAGGATGCCGTTCATGTGAAAACCGGTGCGCACGCGCTCGCCCTTGGGGCGGAAAAACTTGCGCTTCTTTTCCCAGCGGAAGCGGTTGCCGACAAAAGCGAAGCGGTGCTCTTTCGGCAGCCACGCAATGTCGCCCACGCGCACGGTGGTATCCTGCAAAAGGCCTGACATGATGGTCAGGTCCTCTTCGGTGTGGCTGATCAGTTTCAAAGGGTCGCTCATAAAGCACGGTTTCCAATAGTCAGAATCGACTGCAATGTAGGCGGCATGCCCCCATGCTTCAAGTGGTTTCCCATTAAGGAAGAGCGCAGAAAATCTATTGGAAGCGTTTGGTCCGGCTAGTCTGGCATGCGTTCCACATTCGCGCCCACGGCCTTGAGCTTCTCTTCAAGCCGTTCATAGCCGCGGTCCAGGTGATAAAGCCGCCTCAGTTCCGTCTTGCCTTCCGCCACCAGGGCGGCGAGCGCGAGGCCCATGCTTGCGCGCAGGTCTGTGGCCATCACGGGCGCGCCTTTCAGCCTGTCAACAACGCGCACGGTGGCGCTGGAGCCAGTAACCGTGATGTCCGCGCCCAGACGGCACAGTTCCGGCACGTGCATGAAGCGGTTCTCGAAAATGGCCTCGGTGATCACGCTGGCGCCGTTGGCCACGCAGGCGAGCGCCATGAACTGGGCCTGCATGTCGGTGGCGAAACCAGGGAAGGGCTGGGTGACGATATTGAAGCCGTGGATATGGCCGTTGGATTTGACGCGGATGCCGCCGTCCTCAACCGTCACGATACCGCCCGCTTCTTCCAATTTATCAAGCGTGGCCTGCATGTCATGGGCCCGCGCGCCTTCAAGCAGGAGGTTGCCGCGCGTCATCAGCGCCGCGACAGCGTAGGAGCCCGCCTCGATCCGGTCAGGCATCACTTCATGTTCGGCGCCGTGCAGGCGGTCCACGCCCTCAACCGTGATGGTCTCATGCCCCGCGCCTTCAATTCGCGCACCCATGGCGTTCAGGCAGGCTGCCAGATCGGCGATCTCAGGCTCGCGCGCGGCATTCTCGATCACCGTCGTGCCCTTCGCGAGCGTGGCGGCCATCAGCGCATTTTCGGTGGCACCGACTGAGACAAACGGGAAGCGGATGTTGCCGCCCGTGAGGCCCTTTGGTGCGCTTGCCCTCACATAGCCCTCGGCCACGTCGATCTCTGCGCCCAGCGCTTTCAGGGCCTTCAGGTGCAGGTCAATCGGGCGGGTGCCGATGGCGCAGCCGCCGGGTAAACTCACGATCGCTTCGCCCGCGCGGGCCACAAGGGGCCCCAGCACCAGAATGGATGCGCGCATCTTGCGCACGAAATCGTATGGAGCGACCGTGTCGTTGATCTGCCCGGCATCGAACGTGAGGCTGCGGCCCGCAATGCGACCGCCCTGTCCGCCCGCCATGGTGACAGTGACGCCCATGTGATTGAGGAGATCCGCAAGCGTCGTGATGTCCGCAAGGCGCGGCATGTTATGAAGCGTGAGAGGTTCGGCAGAAAGAAGGGACGCACACATGAGCTTGAGCGCGGAGTTTTTCGCGCCCGAAATAGGAACCACGCCTTCAAGCCTGTTCCCGCCCTCAATAACCAGTTTGTCCATCAGTCTTTGTGCCCTTATTCAATTTCGTGTCTGTGAAAGCCTAACTTGGCCCCCAATAAAGGCAGCTTGGCGGCGATGATGTGCGAACAAATTGTCCATCAGTTAGTTGAACAGGCTTGTAAAAAATCCGACGATAAAAAGAAAGCCTGTAGTTTGCAGTGCCGTTTCGGGGTTTCCTGAAAAAAGATACCCACTAATGCCGCCTATTCCTCCTACGAGAGACCCCACAAGAATGTGCGTCCAAATGGTGTCTTTAGTTTCGGGGGTATCTGGCATTTTGAAAACCCTGCACGCTTTGGCAAACGCCTTAAAGCTTCGGCAGGGTAACGCCGGTCTGGCCCTGATATTTGCCGCTGCGGTCGCTGTAGGCGGTCTCGCACGGCTCGTTCCCTTGCAGGAACAGGAACTGGCAGGCACCTTCGTTGGCGTAGATTTTTGCGGGCAGTGGGGTGGTGTTGGAGAACTCCAGCGTCACATGGCCTTCCCAGCCGGGCTCGAGCGGTGTCACATTCACGATGATGCCGCAGCGGGCATAGGTTGATTTGCCAAGGCAGATCACCAGCACGTCTTTTGGAATGCGGAAATACTCGACCGTCCGCGCCAGGGCGAAGCTGTTCGGCGGGATAATGCACACATCTGTGTCGCGGTCGACAAAGCTTTTCGGGGAAAAGTCTTTTGGGTCGACGATGGCGCTGTCCACATTGGTGAAAATCTTGAACTCAGGCGCCACGCGGGCGTCATAACCATAGGATGACAGCCCGTAGGAGATGTTATCCTTCCTGACCTGCCCGTCCACAAACGGTTCGATCATGCCGTGTTGTTGTGACATTTCGCGAATCCATTTATCGGACATGATGGCCATTGGCGTCTCCCCTGAGTGGCTTTTGTTTGGCTTTTGCCCCAACCCACAGGGGCACAGTTATTTCCCGCATTAGTAAGCCAATCGCTTGTGCGCGACAAGCGTTAAACCTACCAGATGTAGCTTTTAAAAGGCGGGGTGAGGTGTGAGCGGAAAAAAGCCGTGAAGGCGCGGCCATTTAGTCTTCGGTCTTGCGCGTCCGCTGCTGTTCCTTGCGGCGGCGCAGGTTGGCGCGCAGGGCTTCTGCCAGCCGGGCCTGTTTTTCGGCATCCTTCAGCTTGCCTGAATCCTGCTTGATTGGCTTGTCGGTTTTTGTCTTTTCGCTCATGCGACCACATTTGCGCCAAAGCGCGGCGATTTTCAAGATTGAATGTGCGCGGAAATTACTTATTGACTCGCGCCGGGGGCGCTTATAGAAGATCGCTCGCAAGACGTGGCCTGCTGCTGTAGCTCAGGGGTAGAGCACTCCCTTGGTAAGGGAGAGGTCGGAAGTTCAAATCTTCTCAGCAGCACCACGCTTTCTCTTTCCCGACAATTTAGTGATCTGAAGCAGGTTGAAACCGGATCTCTGGTTCACAGCAATTTTCCACGTGCGGCGCCAGCGCTTCCTGCACAGATGCGTGGACTGAATGGGGTATGTCCGGGTCTGCTACTTCAATATCAGCGATAAGGCGCTGTCCCGTTTCCCGTTGTTCGACCCTGATTGACGCGCTGCCGACGCCCTCTATCATGCTCACAGCCTGCTCCATCGACGAAATGCACAGGTTTTTGCTGCCAATTTGCACCATTCCATCAAGCCGCCCCGAGATACTGAACTGGGTGTCATCATGCCAGACAAGCTTATCCTGAATGGGGGCAATGAACTTTTCCGCCGCATGACGAATGCCGCTGCCTTCCCTTTTCCATAGTGGAAGCAGGGCAAAACTGGTTGCGGGCAAGTCTCGCCAACCGATCCCCAGCGTTTCGGTTGATCCATACACCTCGATCAGATTTTCCATCCCCTGTTCGACAAGTTGACTGCCGCTTGACGGAGGCATCGGTGCGGTGGATGTCACGCCGGAAAGACCCTGGGGTAGTGCCAGACCCTGCCTGGATACTGTATCGAGCATTCGCTGCCAGAAGTCGGGTTGCCCGATGATCAGGTCACCTTCCCTGAGCGCGGCGATAGTGGCCCCAGGCATGGAATAGCGCACGTCCAGAACTTCTACGTCCAGTTTTCTGGGCAGCAGGCAGGTGAACAGAAAGCCATAGATGTGATGACCGGGCACCGCGCTGACGATGCGCCTGCGGCCCGTGAACATGTCCGCCCAAACATCTACTTCTTCCAGAAGGCGGTTCATGGAATGTTTGACAAGTTTGGGGCTTCCGGTCGTGCCTGACGTCCGGAAGCCGATGCCTTCATCAGGGGTATCCCCTGCCAGCAGAATGCTTTGGGCCTGCAGCGCAATTTCGGCCCAGTCGCCAAGAGTGCGCCTGGCCAGCAGTAAATCATCCAGCCCCGCCTTGCCTATATGGAACATGTCAGACACCGATGTAGCGACATCCATCAGATTAAGGGATTTTAATGCAAGACCCGGATGCCCTTCATGTCCGCTGTCCAGACGTGTGTCCGGGGTCAGGGCTTCCGTGAAGGATTGGCCGCGCAGTTTTCCCACTTCCTGGCGAACAAGGTCTGCTACTGCCCGGAAGAAAGTCATTTGATCGTCTTCAAGGCAGGTGCGCGAGGGCTTTATTGTGGCAGTTGGGGGCTGGATGGTCATCAGCTACATCCGCTTGACGAAGATCCAGATATTATCCCCGACAATCGCCTTTTTCATGTGCACGTTCACTTTGGTAGGCGACATTTGGTAGTCAAAAGTATAGTGGAAGATGACGCTTTCTTCCTTGCCGTCTCGAATGTTCTCAAACCGACCGAAGAACTCCTCTGTTTTTGTGCAAGGTGCTACGCTTTCGAAGAAATTTTCCCCGATAACCGCGTCTTTGTCGCGACCTGTAATGGCGCCTTCTGTAGCGTTGTAGCGCAGGATTTTGCCGGTGGAGTCGAGCTCGATCGCGCCAAAAGCAAGGCTGTCGATCTCTTTGTCGGACATTTTCGCAAGTGTGTTTTCAATATTGTCCTGGTCGAATTGAACTATAGACATTCTGAGTATCCCTTTTAGTTAGACTGCATTGTGAATACGGGCTGGACGGCGTGACAGATCACACCACCTGTCAAAGCCTGGGGCACCTGAATGAGATGATCTTTCTGTTGTATTCAGCCCCATCAGCCTTTAAGCATGGCGCACGCGATGGTTCTGTTGCCCGTATGGGCAAGAGCGAAGAGGGAATGCGGTAAGCCCAGAGGGTAAATCCGCAGCTGTGCCCGCAACTGTATGTGTGGAGTGTCCCCCAGTGGGCCCACTGGCGATAGCCGGGAAGGGCGGGGAACACGGTGAAACACAAGCCAGGAGACCTGCCATCCGGTCGCCCATTTCCTCGGTCGGGTCAACCATGGGAAGCGGATTTCCGTACCGGCGACAAGGTCGTTGCTGTGTACGGAGCTTGTCCCTCTCATTTCCGACAATCTCCTTTTTACAGCTTTTTTTGTATGGGCCCCTGTGGCCGAATATGGAGCTTGTCCATGTCCAGACTGTTTCCCCTGAAGGCGCTCGTGCTCGCCAGTACCGCGCTTTCTTTTGCGCCTGCCGCGTCCGCGCAGGACGAAGATATCGAAGAATTCGTTGTGACCGCCGGGCGGCGCGTCCAACCTGTGAGTGAGGTCGCCAAAAGCATTTCGGTGATGAGCGCGGCAGAGCTTGAGCGCCGCCAGTACCAATATGTGGTCGATGCGCTTCAAAGCTTGCCGGGTGTTGCCATCAACCAGAATGGTACCTTTGGCGGTGTGGCCACTGTAACCATCCGTGGCGGGTCATCGGACCAGACGGTGATCCTGATCGATGGTGTTCAGGTGAACGATCCGTCAGCGCCGGGCGGTGGGTTCGATTTCTCAACCCTTGATCCAAACGGCATCGAGCGGATTGAGGTGCTGCGCGGTCCGCAGGCGGTGCTTTACGGCTCTGACGCCATCGGCGGCGTGATCAACATCATCACCAAATCTGGCGAAGAGGGATTCGCTGGCGAGGTCTTTGGCGAATATGGCGCTTATGACAGCAAGCGCATCGGCGGTTCCGCGCGTGGTGGCTCAGGCCGGGTCAATTTCAACCTCAGCGCATCCTATTTCGATACCGACGGCATCTCTGCTTCTGATGGCGGCAAGGAAGCGGACGGGTATGAAAGCCTGACCGTGCGCGGCAAGGTGCGCACCAAGCTGTCAGACAACGTGCGCTTTAATGTTACCGCCAGCTATACCGACACTGAAAGTGAGTATGACGCTTTCGCCCTGATGGATGACTTCAGTTATGCCCTGACCGACACGGATGACATGAGCAAGTCTGAGGAATTTTCCATCGCTGGGCGTGCCTATATCGATCTGATGGACGGGCGGCTGTCGAACACGCTGTCCGTGGAATATTCGTCCATCACGCGCGACAATTTCAGCAAGGGTGCCTTCGCGTTTGGCGCGGAAGGCGAGCGCCTGAATTTTGACTATCTGGGCATTCTTGAAGTCGCGGATGGCTGGACACTCACGGCCGGCGCGCAGCATGAAGTGACAGAAGCCAAATTGCAGGACCCTGAGCCCATCTCTACAGACAGCCTGTTCGGCATCCTTTCGTATGACGGCATCGACGGGCTGACGATCTCTGGCGGTGTGCGGCTGGATGACCATGAAACCTTCGGCTCTACAACGAATGGCGAGTTGAACGCATCCTATGTGGTTGAAGGTACCGGCACTCAACTGACAGCTGCCTGGAGCGAGGGCTTCAAGGCGCCGAGCATTTTCCACCTGACCTTCTCCTGCTGCGGGTTCGATTCCAACATCGCCCAGGCAGACGCAGTCAAGGAAGCAGCGCTTCGGCCTGAGCGGTCCAATAGCTGGGAGGTCGGTTTCAAACAGCCTTTCCTGGATGGCCGGGCAACTTTCAGCGCAACCTATTTCAACCAGGACACCAAAGACCTGATCACCTTCACCTTCACAGACGGTTACCGCAACATCGAGGAAACCAGCGCCAAGGGCGTGGAGCTGGAGCTGACGGCTGACCTGACGGACAACGTGAACCTCAGCGCCAACTATACCCATAACGCGGCGCGCGACCTGACGGCGGACCAGCAGCTGGCGCGTAAGCCGAAGAATGAGGCCTTCGCCGCGCTCAGCTGGCAGGTGTGTGACCGGCTGACCACCAATGTCAGCATCACGCTGAATGGCAAGGAATATGACACCAGCGTCGATTTTGTGACCGGCGAGCGCGAAGTGGTGGATGTCTGGACCCGCGTGGACCTGAGCGCTGCCTATAAGCTCACCGACACGGTGGAACTGTTTGGCCGGATCGATAACCTGTTCGATGAAGACTATCAGCAGGTGTTGGGTTATGGCACGCCGGGCATTTCCGCCTACGCAGGCGTTCGTGCCCGCTTCTAGGCGGCAGGCAAATAGTCGGGGTGGCCATCGGGCTGCCCCGGTCCATTCGACAGCGGCTGAGGCCAGCACCTAAGGCCCGGCAGGCGGAACTTCACTAAACCTATCGCGTAGGGACCGTGAGTTGACACCCGTTGCCTGCCATGTAATAGCACCCTCAACGCACGAATTCGTGGTGACTTAAACAGGTGGGGGCCTCATGTCACGCAATCAGGAGCAAGACCGGTTTGCACGCGTTTTTCGCGACTACCTCTTGCAGGACATTCCGGATGTCAAAGACGGTGGGCATGTTCCCAAGCGACTAATCCAGTTCTGGGACAAGGAGCCACCCGAGGATGTCGGGCGTATGCTGGCGCTCAGCAAGGCTTGGGCGGACAAGCATCAGATTGACTATATTCTCTATGATGAAGAAGGGGCGCGGCGCTATCTGGCTGACCGCGATATTGATGGAAAACCCCTTCTGGACCTGTTTGATCGCTGCTTCCACCCGGCCATGAAGGCGGATCTTTTTCGCTTGGTCTATCTGCAGGAATTCGGTGGCTACTATCTGGATGCGGACAATGGCGCGACCGATGGTGCTTTGCCTCTTTTTGACCTTGATCGGGATATCTTCTTTCTCGATTACGGGCAGCGACGGGTGCAGAATAATTTCATGGCTGTTGCGCCCGGTTCAAAGCTGATCGGGAATGTGTTGTCGGCTGCAGCCATTAATATCCTTGAGCACGCAAGCGAAGATGTAGGTATCGGCACGCTGACCGGCCCCTATGTCTTCACGACAGAGCTGGCAAAACTGCTGCAGCAGGGCAGCTATAGCTGCTATCTGGTGGATTATCTCAGGAACCTGAAGATTGCACCGGGCCCTGAGGCGGTGTTGGGCCAGAACCTGAGCTATAAAAAGTCGGATCAGAACTGGCAGCGTGCACAGGCCGGGCCCATCGCTGCCCGGCTCAGGAAAAACCTGACCACGGGCGAGCCGACGATCGCCGATTATCGTGAACTGTGCCGGGTTTCGCTCAAGTTCGGGATTGAACTCAATGCGGTTGAAGAAATCGCTGCCATGCATTGGGAGAAGTGGCGTCGGCATTCCGCTTGTATTGAATTGCGCAGCCGGGTGCTGATCAGGCTGGGGCGCCTTGTTGAAGCGAGTGACCTTTTGACAGAGGCTTATGATCGGTATATGCGGTCGCCCTGGCTTTTGAAGGCGCTTTCTGGGCTCAACATGAAGCCGGGACGACTTGAATTCGCAGAGACGCTCGCGCGTCAGGCGGTGGAGAAGGCGCCTGAGGACCCGGACGTGCATGCCCAGCTAGCGGCAGTTCTGAAGGCGCGCCAGCATCTGGCGGAAGCAAAGGCTGTCACAAACCTGGCGCGGCAGCAGTTTCCGGATAGCGCTCGCCTCAAGAAACTTTCAGCTGACCTGGAAACGGCAGGCAGCCTGGAAGCGGAAATCGCCGACATGATGGAACATCTGGCCGCGCCCCAGACAACCGGTAGGGACCGCTTTCTGTCGCTGTCGCAGACCTGCCTGCAGTATGGCTTGCAACTGGAGGCAGTCGAAAGACTGGCCGCAGCCTGGTGGCATGACTGGCAGGCATTGCCCCGGTGTGTCTGGATGCGTGCACGCGTGCTTGAAGCGTTGAGCCGGGAAAGAGAGGCCCGGGATGTTCTGGAGGCTGCGTATAACGACAATTGCCGGGCGCCGAATGTTCTGATCATGCTGGCTCGGCTTATGCTTGAAGCGGGTGAACCGTCGCTGGCCCACGGCGTGGTGTCTCAGGCTGTGGCAAAGGTGCCGGGTCGGGTGGACGCAAAGATATTGGAAATGCAGGTTCTTGATGCCCTTGACGATAACGCTGGGGCCCAGGCCGTCTGGCAGCATCTGCAGTCCCAGCACAGCCAGCATCCACTTGTTGCAGCGCTGGGCAGTCGTGATAATACAGACCTGAGGCAGCCATGACGGCTGGCACGGACATTGGCGGATAGCGCATGATCGACCATATTACACTCAGGGACACCGCGCGGGATTCTGTGCTGTCGAAACAGCTGGGTTACGGCTATGTGCCCATCAGCAAGGCGGCCAACACCAATGTGAAGCGATTCCTGTGGCAGGTAGAGCATGAGCTGGGGCATTGCCGGCCTGTGGGCAAGCAGTATTTTTCCGTCCATAACTATGGCTGGCGGTTTGCGAATCCTGACGCGCGCACGCCGTGGCTTGGCTTCAGGAAGTCGGGCATTGAGGCTTTTTACGAGGCGCTTCGGGGCCGTCGCATGCTTACCATTGTGCGCAACCCCTATATCCGTCTGTTGTCGGGCTATCTGGAAAAGATCGTTGCCAAAGTGGATGTTGAGCCGAATATTCCTGCGAAGTTCCAGCTGCCGCGCAGGCCAGAGAGTTTCGCCGATTTTGTCTATATGGTCTGTGATCGGCCAAATGCGCGCACCGATATCCACTTCAGAAGCCAGACCTACGCCAGTCTTTTCGATTTTATCGCTTATGACTCGGTGGGTCATGTGGAGACGCTGTCATCGGACCTAGCAGGCTTTTCCGCAGATGCCTTCGGGCAGGATTTTAGCCACCTGCTGTCTGAAAAGGCGGATCACGCCATGAAGGCGCGGCAGAAGCTGAAGGATCATTACACGCCGGATATCGAACGGGCGATCTATGCCCGGTTTCGGGATGATTTCCTGAATTTCGGGTATGATTATGACCTGGAGGCGGTCTTGCCGGTACGGCCGGTGGCACGCCCGGGTGCATTGAATGCCTGTCTTGAAGAAGCCGCACACCTGTGTGCGCCCACCCTACGGCAAGAAGAGCCAGCCCCAAGCGATCGTGCGCTTGAGGCGTCAAAGAAGCTTCTGGCCCGCCTTGAAGCCGGCCAGGCGCTCAGCGGGTTCGACAATAGCCTCGCGCCCTATGCGCGCAACCTGTTGCAGAAATAAGCGTCAGAGAAGACTTGATCGTCAGGAGCGGAAAAGCCCTGCTGCCCGGTCTGCCATGTTGGCGACGGCAAGAAGGCCTGCGAGAACGGTGCCGCACGCCAGCAGCATCACAGTTGCGCCTAGCTCACCATTCTGGTGGCAGGACTTGATGCGATTGATGAATGTCCACTTCACCAGCGGGCTTTGTTTCTTCGCGCAAGCGAAAACGTCCGTGTCGGTGGTGTGGTCAAAATCGGTGGGGCTCTGAGCTCTTAAGAAAAGCTCCATTGGAAAAATCTCCTGTATGGATTGCTGAAACACGCGTTCAGGCGTCTCGCTGGCGCGAGAAAGTTTCAAATCTAATTATTTGAAAAGGAAGGTGTGAACGTATACACGCCTTTTTGTTGCCATAAACCACTTTGTTCCGTGCGTTGATGGTTATGATATAGGGGTATTATATTTAGAATTCAAATGATTTGTGCAGAAAGTTTCCGTGACGGTCCGGAAACGCCAGCGGGTTTGTTGCAAGGATATCACAGTCGAGACCTTGACAAATTGCACCAAACCACATAACTAGAAATGTAGTTTTAAGGAGTGCCCCATGAAGGATGAAACCGCCGCCACTGTCTTTGCCTCGCTGGGTAATCCGGCCCGGCTTGCTGTGCTTCGGCTTCTGGTTCGCGCGGGCTGCGACGGCATGAATGTGGGCCAGTTGCAAAAGCATCTGGATATTCCGGCTTCGACGCTTGCGCATCATATCAGCCACCTGGTGCGCGCCGGTACGATCAAGCAGGAACGCCAGGGCCGCGAGGTGATCAATGTGGCCGACTTCAAAACCCTCGGCGAGGTCGCGACTTTCCTGACCGCTGACTGCTGCGCCGGCGTGCCACTCAAGTAGAGCGTGCCGTGCCGCTCAAGTAAAGCGCGGTCCGGATAGAGAGCGGCCCTGGCCGGGTTGTGACAGCGAGAAAAGCTTCGGCTTTTTTTTTGAGACAATATAACTATAAAACTAGGTTTATAATCATGAATGATATCGCCAGAAAAGATCAAACCATCCTGCAATTGCCGAAGCCGGACAAGCTTCTGATATTGTTGTTTGCACTGTTCGTGGGGCTCGCCCTGTGGGATGAGCCGCAGGCCATGGCCTCCCTCTGGTTTGTGTGGGATGCGGTGTTGGGTGTGTTTCCCTTCCTTATGCTGTCGGTCCTGATTGCCGCTCATGCCAGGGCCTCATCACTGGACCGAATGATCGCAAAAGCATTCACCGGCCATCTGGCGGTGATGATCATCAGCGCCGCCGTGGTGGGCGCTTTCTCACCCTTCTGTTCGTGTGGTGTGATCCCGCTGGTAGCCGCGCTTTTGGCCATGGGCGTCCCCTTAAGCGCCGTGATGGCCTTCTGGCTGGCCTCCCCCATCATGGACCCGACGATGTTTGTCATGACTATGGGCACGCTCGGGTTTGAATTTGCCGCCTTTAAGGCTGTGGCTGCTGTAGGCATGGGGCTGGTGGGTGGCTTCAGCGTGGCCGCCCTGCAGCGGTTCGGGGCATTCCGCGACCCGCTCCGCCAGTCCGCCGCCGGGTGTGGCTGCGGCGCGCCCGATGTATCGGGCAAACAGCCGATCATATGGCGCTTCTGGGGTGATGCTGCACGCAGACTGATGTTCCGTGAGGCGACGCTGTCGAACGCATTCTTCCTGGGGAAATGGCTCGTATTCGCCTTCACGCTTGAAAGCCTGATGGTCGCCTACATGCCGGAGGGCCTTGTGATGTCCGCATTGGGCGGGGAGGGCGCAGGCCCTATTTTCCTGGCGACGGTCATCGGCGTGCCAGCCTATCTGAACGGTTATGCGGCATTGCCGCTTGTCAGCGGCTTGATCGGTGAAGGCATGGAGCCGGCGGCGGGTATGGCCTTCCTGCTGGCGGGTGGGGTGACATCCATCCCGGCGTCGATTGCTGTGTTTGCGCTCGCCCGTCTGCCAGTGTTTGTGGCCTATCTTGTGCTCGCGCTTTTAGGCACGCTTATCTTCAGCTTCGGCTTCCAGCTTGTGATGTAAGGAGCGCCCCATGACCGAGACCGAACCATTCCTCTTTATCATGGATCCGGCAGAAACGCTGAACCTAGAAACCGAAACCTCGCTTCTGTTGATGGCTGAGCTGATCACCCGCGGTGTGCCGGTTTACTGGGCCGAAGCGGGTGATTTGATCCTTCGGCAGAACACGCTTCAGGTTCGGGCACGGCGGGTCAGGGGCGCAATGCCGCTTGAGCGGGACGAGGCTTTGGAAATGTGGACGGGCGACTTTGGCGCCGTTCTTTTGCGCACCGATCCGCCGGTGGATGAAGCCTATCTGCAGCTGACGTACCTGCTGGATTTTCTGCCGGGCCATGTGCATCAGTTTAACCGCATCTCTGCGCTCAGGGACCTGAATGAAAAACTGCTGCCGCTGTACTGGCCGGACCTGGTGCCACCCACCCTGACCACCATGAATGCGGCGGCGCTTGAGGCATTTGTTGAAGAGCATGGCACCGCTGTGCTGAAGCCGCTTGGGGATTGTTCCGGTCGCGGGATCACACGTGTCAGTACATCCGATCGAGGTTGGCGTGAAAGCGTGCAGTCTTTCATTGGCGCAGGCGGTGGTAGGCGCATGGTTCAAGTGCAGGCCTTCCTGCCGGAAGTTACGGCAGGCGACAAGCGGGTATTCCTGCTGAACGGTAATCCCATTGGCGCGGTTAACCGTGTGCCGCGTGACGGTGCCTATCTGGCCAATATTCACCAGGGCGCGCGGGTTGAAAACACACGGCTGACGGGCCGCGAGCGGGAGGCGGTGGCGCGCATAGCACCGCTCCTGAAAGCGCGGGGCCTCATGCTGGTGGGCGCTGATTTCATTGGTGGCCAGTTGACGGAACTGAATATCACCAGCCCGTCCGCCGTGCGCCAGATCAACGCGGTGATGGGCGCGCAGCTTGAAGTGCAGATTGTGGAAGCGATGCTGGCTGCCGTGTCTGGCGATAGGTCGGACAACATGCCGGGCACTGGCCCCATGGCCGCGCCCGACACAGGCTCCGCCTTATGCTGCGCGTAAGGCGTCAGACGTGAGGCGCTCGAACCCGAAATGCTGAACGCTCGGGCGTCCTTCGAACTGGGCGGCGATAGCATGGCTGTGCCAGTCCTTGCTGCCGCTGCTGCTAATCACAACGCGTGCCCGTTCGCCGGTTTTCTCGGTCTCGATCACAGACGGTAGAATGCCATGTTCGCGCATATAGGTAAGTACCGCGGTAAGGTCGCTTGCGCATTCCTCGGTAACAAACGTGTAGCGAACGAACTGGTTCTGGCCCTGTGCCATGACATTTTCCTCTGTTTGAATAATCCAAAAAAAAATCGGCCGCAGAAACCCTGCGGCCAGGACAGACTATAGTCCAGAGTGCCAGCGGCATCTTCCCTAATGATTGAAATATGGTGTCTTATATGGGACAAAATCCCATATTTTTAAATTTATAGGGACGTTGAAAATGGAGCTGGATAATATTGATCTCAGGTTGCTGGCTGAGCTGCAGCGCGATTGCACGCCTTCTCTCGCTGAACTCGCTGAAAAGGTCGGCTCGTCAAAATCAGTATGCGGACGGCGTATCCAGCAGTTGGTGGACGCTGGTGTGATCAAAAGCCGGGCGGCGATTATCGACCAGGAAAAGGTGGGGCTTGGCATTACTGTTTTTGCCCATGTGAAAATGAAAAAGCACGATAACCAATCGCTGGAGAACTTCGCCGACTTCATGTTCCGTTACCCGCAGGTACTGGAGTGCCACACCATGATGGGTGACTTTGATTTCCTGCTGAAGATCATCGTGCCGTCGGTTGCGGACTATAAAGATTTCTTCTGGGAGAGCCTGTCGAAAGCGCAGGGCGTTCAGGAAGTGAACTCCAGCATCTGCCTGGTGTCCAGCTGCGTGACAACCGAGCTGCCGCTCTCCTATCTTTCTGGCCTATCTGACGTTTGAGAAGGGCGGGCAGCCCCTAGGGGCCTGAAAACAGGGTAGGGCTGCCCGGCCGGCATGAGGGGAGCTTAACGGACCTCGATGCCGGTTTGGTCTTCTATCGCGGCCATCAGCGCCCAACCGCCAAAAGCTTCGGTAACGGCGAACACCACTTCATTGTTCCCTGCTTCAAGCGGCAGGAACACGCTGTCAAAAAGCCCGATGGTGCCCAGGTAGCGGTAGTCGCGTGTCTGGTAGGTGTCATTGCCGTGCGCGAGTGCGTGGCCGTTCAGGAATACGGTGACCCGGTCGCTGAATCCGTATTTGATCAGGACCGCTTTGGCTTCATCGGCATTGATGGTCATCTTGACCAGCAGCGTGTTGACGTCCCGCGTCCTGGCGCTGATCCGGCCCAGGTTCAGGGCGCCGGTTTCGCCAACGTCAAGCATTTGCCACGTCTGGCCTTCCAGCAAGGCTTTGTCGAGCCAGGCCTTGGCTTCCACCTTGTCGGCCGCCACAGTGGTGGTGCCCACACGGAAGCTCTTGATCAAACCGGCTGCCAGCTCAGGCAACGGGGCGGGGGTGCCGGTCAGGGTGACGCTGTCGTCATTGGTGACGCGCATGTTGCTATAGTAAAAATCGGCCAGAACGCCGTTGAGGTTGATACCGCCGGCCCCTTCGCCCAGCATCAGATTGTCCACATGCAGGACCGGCGTGTCGCTGTCGATAAAGACATCCATCTTGGTGCCCTTGACCACCAGCTTCACTTTGGTCCAGCGGTCAGTGGCATAAGGCGTCGGCGCGCTATAGCGGGGACCGTGGAAAATCTGCCACGCAGAATTGCCGTTGAAAACCGGCTGATACTGGTTGGCGTCCGGCATGCCTGAAAGGTGCCCGCGCATGTAAAAGTTTTCACCCATGCCGCCGTCGCGCGTGCGGAAAGTAACACCGGCGAATCCGCGGATGCCGGGCATGGCAATATCGAATTCGATGGTGCCGTTCTCGAATGTCACGTCGTTCAGTGTCAGGAGGCCGCGGTTCACCTTCACGGCTTGTCGGCCCATGTGGTTGACGATGCTGGCGCCCTGGTCCGAGAGGCTCCAGGTCTGGCCGTTCACGGTATAGTCCTCGGCTGCCGCGGCCCCTGAAAGGAGGCATGCGGCGAACAGTGTTTTCAGGAATTTCATTTATTTGTCCTCATTTGTTTTGTTCCTCGCTGGATGTCTGGGTGAAAGGCTAGGCCTATGCGGTCGCTTAAGGCACTTTAAGAAAACCTTAAATCTGGCCTCTGCGCTGTGTTTTGTGCGCTTTCTGCTGGCCGCAAGGGGGCGCCAGTCGCTAAACTGGCCAAAACACAAGAAACGAGGTGACAGCCCAGATGGACGAACAGCAGTCAAACCCCTTTGCCTTTGGCTCGGTCCGGTTTGAAGTGGACATCAAGACGCTCAAGGGCCCTGCGGGTGAAGTGAAGCTTGAAGACAAGATCGCCGAACTGCTGCAGCTACTGTGCATGCGGGCGGGCGATGTCGTTTCGCGCGAAGACATACTGGCCACCATCTGGGCGGGGCGCAGCCTCAGCGAACAGACAGTGCCTGTGGCCATCAGCAAGCTCCGGAAAGCGCTTCGTGATGCAGGCGCGGAAGACACGCTGTTGCAGACCGTGCCCAAGCGTGGTTACCGCCTGGTGCTAGGGGGTGGGGAAAGCCCGGCTGACGTCGCCCATCCACCAGTCGCGGGGCTCAGGCGTTTCTGGCCGCTGGCCGCTGCCCTGGTTCTGTTTGCCGCCGTTGCCGTCTTTTGGCCGCGCGCGACGCCCTTGGTGCCGTCTGCCGGTGCTGCCAAGCCCGGCATCATTCTGACAGTGCAGGACATCCGCACGGAATCAGAAGCCGAGGAAGACCGTTCGCGGGTGATCGCGCTATCGGAGCTGGCATCCTATTTCCTGTCGCAGACGCCTGAGGTGCTGGTGATCCGTCACTGGTGGAATGTGGACGCCCCCGACCCGACGGGCGGCATCTTTACGCGCTACGGCGCGGACACGCCTGTGTATCTGCTGAAGGGCACGCTGATCAATGATGGCGCAAGCCGTGTGGTGACGCTGTTTCTCTCTGACCCCAAGACCGACGAAGTGCACTGGTCCGGTGTCTATGATGTGGCGAATGGCAGCGGTGCCCTGTTTGCCCGGCTTGGGGAGATGTTTGGCAGCGTTGGCGTATCGGCGATGGCTGAGGCCTCACCCGTGGGGCTGGAGGACGATCGTTACTGGGTCGGCCGCTATCTGGCACACCTCTCAACCCCGGGGGCTGCGAAAGGTGCGGCCAAACAGTGGCGGGAGGTGCTGGAAACTGACCCGGGCAACGCGGATGCACAGCGGGCGCTGGCTGCCCTGGCTGCCCGCTGGACCTCTGTCGAGGCACCGGTTGGGCCTATCCCAGAGGCGGCGGACGCGGGCTCAGACTATCAGGCGCTGGTGGACCGCGCGGTGCTGGCACTTTATCGCGATGGCGATCCGGCGGCGGCATCGGGCTTTCTGGACGATGTTCTTGCCCGCGCGCCGGGGGATCATTATGCACTTTCGCTGAAGGCTGAGGCACTGGTGGCCCAGGGCGACACCGAAGCCGCCCTGGCCCTATACCGCAAGGCCCTTCGTCTGGCGCCGTTCGCCAAGGCCTATGCGGGCCGGATCACAGCCCTTGAAGGTGATGCCGCTGGTGTGGACTAGGCCTTTTTCCGTTTGCCCAGGATGAAATTGAAATCCCGGCGGTAGAAGCGGAAGAATAACAGGCAGATACCCGAGACAGAGAACAACAGCGCCGACAGCGCCGTGATCATCAGAAGCGGGTTGTTGAAATCCTCGCGCTCGTCATAGTCCATGATGTGCAGCATCCAGAAAAAGTCAAAGAGCCGCCAGCGGTCTGTCCGGCGCCCGACCACGCGTGCTTCCGTGGGCGAGACATAGATGTTGGTGTTCTCCGCATCCGCGAAGGTGATCTGCCACACCGGCAGCGGCCCGCGATAATCGATCACATGCTTGTCCAGCAGCGTTACCGATGCCATGTCGGCCTCGGGCGCGAAATCAGCATCGGCGATGCGGCGTGCCCAGTCTTTGGAAAGCGGTGACATCAGCGCACCTGTTGCGGCGTTCCTCAGTTCCAGGCTGCCGTCCAGCAGCGTCATCAGGGCGACCGGCGTTCCCAGCAGGTCGCGGTAGGTCAGCTGCGTGGCTGGCTGGCCCGCCGCATTTGCCAGCGCCTGCGCAGGCATCAGCGCAGCCGCGTCGGCCGGTAACGCCAAGGGCGTTTGCTCCGCCGCATTGTGTCGCCCGCGAATTTCATTCAGCGGAATCCAGGACATTACCACGCCGCCAGCGGTCCAGGCGATCAGCTGCAGCCCAAGGATCAGCGCGACCCACTTGTGGGTCTGCGCGATATATTTATGCCATTTCTGTTTTGTCATTGTCGTTCCCTGAGCCCGGCGGCTTCTTGTTATTTATTGCCCAGTTTATTTGTCGGTCCAGTGCACCAGCGTGATCTGCCAGGTGCCATCGGTCTTTTTCATCACCAGTAGTTCGCGCGAGGAAAAGTCATAATCCTTGCCCTTAAAGCTGCCTTTCATGGTCGAGAAAGTCACCACCCACGCCAGGTCGCCATCTGCGCTTACCTGACGGTCCAGCACCGTTCGGGTCATGTGCGGGATGAAAGCCATGTCGGATTTCATGTGGCCAGCCATATAGTCCGCGCGGCTCTTTTGCGCGTGTCCGCCTTCAAGGATCATCACGTCAGGCGCCAGCAGGCGCTCAACCGCGGCTTCATCCGCTGATTCGATAGCCTTGTTGAAAGCATCGGCTACCTCTTCGGGGCTGGATTGTGCCGCTGCGGGCAGGGCCATCATCAGGACAAGGCCAAGCATGGCAACAAGTGTGTGTTTCATCGATTTCATTTGGTTTCCTCCCCATTTCCCAGCCTATGCCGTTCTAGCAGATAGAAGGCTGCCGGGATAACGATTAGTGTCAGAACAAGCGCGGTGACCATGCCGCCCACCATGGGCGCCGCGATGCGCCGCATCACTTCAGACCCGGTGCCGGTGCCATACATGATGGGCACCAGCCCGATGATCACCGTCAGGGTGGTCATCATGATCGGCCTCAGCCGCCTCAATGCCCCCTCGGTGATCACGCTGGCGAGGTTTGTATCAGGCTTTGGATGGGCCTCGTTTTCCTCAACTGCCTTATGCAGGAACACCAGCATCACGACGGCCGTTTCCACGGCCACACCGGCCAGCGCAATCAGCCCGACGGCAACAGCGATAGACAGGTCATAGCCCAGCATGTGCATGAACCAGAAGCTGCCGGTGAGCGCGAGCGGCAGGCTCACCAGCACCAGCGCCACGTCCGTCAGACGCTTGAACAACAGGAACAGAATGATGACGATCAGCGCCAGCGTCACCGGCACAATCAAGGTCAGGCGTTCCTTCGCGCGTTCCATATATTCGAACTGGCCTGACCAGCCGAGCGTATAGCCCGCGGGCAGCTTGCCAGCGCGTTCAAGGGCGGCCTGCGCGCGCGGCACATAGGTGCCCACGTCCACGCCTTCGATGTCCACGAACACCCAACCACCGGGGCGGGCGTTTTCACTGCGGATCATGCCTGGCCCGTCAGTAACGTGAATGTCAGCCAGAACCTTCAGCGGTACTTGTGCGCCTGTGGGGGTCACGACCGGCAGCGCCCGCAAGGCTTCAGGGCTGTCGCGCACGTCGCGCGGGAAGCGCAGGTTGATGGGGTAGCGCTCCAGCCCCTCGACCGTCTGGCCCACGTTGGCGCCGCCGATGGCTGAGCGCACAACATCCTGCACTGCCGCCACGGTCATGCCGTATCGCGCGGCATCATTGCGGCGCACGTCCACTTCAACATAGCGGCCACCCACCACCCGTTCGGCATAAACGGATGCTGTGCCCGGCACGTCCTTCAGGAGGCGTTCGATATCGGTGCCGATGGTGGCGATGGTCTCAAGGTCAGGCCCCTGGATCTTGATGCCGATGGGCGTCTTGATGCCGGTGGCCAGCATGTCGATCCGGCCCTTGATAGGCATCACCCAGGCGTTTGTCAGCCCCGGAATCTGCACCACCGCGTTCAGTTCCGCCTTGATCTTCTCAATGGTCATGCCCTCGCGCCATTCATTCATTGGCTTAAGCTGCACGGTGGTCTCGATCATCGTGAGAGGCGCGGGATCTGTGGCGGTCAGCGCGCGGCCGGCCTTGCCGTAGGCGGTCTTCACCTCAGGCACCGTCATGATCATCTTGTTGGTCTGCTGAACAAGTTCCCGCGCCTTGCCGACCGACACGCCAGGGAAGGCGGACGGCATATAAAGGAAGTCGCCCTCGTTGAGGTCCGGCATGAATTCGCTGCCGAGTTTCGAGAGCGGCAGAATGCCCGAAAGGGTGATGGCCAGCGCGGCCAGGATCGCAACCTTCGGGAACTTCAGCACGGTCTTCAATAGCGGCCGGTAGGCCGCGGCCAAAGCGCGATTGAGTGGGTTCTTGTGCTCAGGCGTGATTTTGCCGCGGATCAGGTATCCCATTAGCACCGGCACAAGCGTGACCGACAGGATCGCCGCTGCCGCCATCGAATAGGTCTTGGTGAAGGCCAGCGGGCCAAACAGCCGCCCTTCCTGGGCTTCCAGCGCGAACACCGGCACGAAGCTGACGGTGATGATCAGCAGCGAGAAAAAAAGCGCCGGACCCATTTCTACACAGACTTCCGCAACAATCCGCCAGCGGTTTTCATCTGTGAGCTTCTCGTCCTCTAGCCGCCTGTGAAGCCCTTCGATCATCACGATGGCGGCGTCCACCATGGCGCCGATAGCAATGGCGATGCCGCCAAGCGACATGATGTTGGCATTGATGCCCTGCGCCTTCATGACAACGAAAGCCATCAGGATACCAAGCGGCAATGAGAGCAGGATCACGAGCGACGAGCGGAAGTGCAGAAGGAACAGGGCGCAGGTCAGGATGACCACGATCATCTCTTCTGTCAGCTTGCCCTTGAGGTTGTCGACGGCGCGTTCAATCAGGCCAGACCGGTCATAGGTGGTGACGACCTCAACCCCTTCCGGCAGGCCGCTTTTGAGCTCTGCCAGCTTTTCCTTCACCGCCTGAATAGTGTCATAGGCGTTTTCGCCTGAGCGGATGATTACCACGCCGCCCACGGCTTCGCCTTCACCGTTCAGTTCGCCAACTGCGCGGCGCATCTGGGGCCCGATCGATATGGTCGCAACGTCCGCGAGCATCACAGGCGTACCTTCCTCAAGCCGCCCAACGGGGATGGCTTTCAGGTCATCGACGGACGATACATAGCCCTTGGCGCGGATCATATATTCGGCTTCGGCAAGCTCGATCACCGAGCCACCCACTTCGCCGTTCCCCATCTGGATGGCGTTTCTGACTTCCGCGAGCGTGAGGCCGAAGGTCCTGAGCTTCAGCGGGTCCAGCACCACCTGATATTGGCGAACCATGCCGCCGATTGTGGCCACTTCCGCGACACCCGACACGCTCTGAAGCTCAAACTTGAGGAACCAGTTCTGCAGGCTTGTGAGGTCTGCAAGGTCGTGTTTGCCGCTGCGGTCGATCAGCGCATACTGGTAAATCCAGCCTACGCCTGTGGCGTCGGGGCCAAGTTCGGGGCGCACGCCTTCGGGCAGCTGGCCCGCCACCTGGTTGAGATATTCCAGCACGCGGGAGCGCGCCCAATAAAGGTCTGTGCCGTCCTCAAACAGTACATAGACATAGCTGTCCCCGAAGAAGGAGAAGCCGCGTACATTGGTGGCTTTCGGCACCGCCATCAGCGCGGTTGTCAGCGGGTAGGTGATTTGGTCTTCCACCACCTTCGGGGCCTGGCCCGGGAAGCGGGTTTTGACAATCACCTGCACATCGGAAAGGTCAGGGATGGCGTCAAGCGGCGTCTGCCTGAGGGTGACAATACCCCAGGCAAGCGCGATAAGCGCCAGAAGCACCACCAGCACCCTGTGCTGTACGGATGCGCGGATCAGGGCGGCGATCATTCATGGCCTCCCATTACGTGGATGGTTGTCACCAGATAGCGGCCCTCCGGCGTCTTGGTGACTTCGAAATGAATCTCCTGTCCGGCTTCAAGAGTGCTCATGTCCACGTCGTCCGACACCGGGAAGATCATGGTCATGCCCATCATATCGAAAGCATCGATTGGGCCATGGCTGATGTTCAGCGTCCGCTCGTCCAGCATCACTTCGTTGATGGTGCCGGATGTGAAACCAGACTGGGGCTCAGGCTCTTCCATGGCCATATCTTCCATGGCCTGCTCTGGTGCGCTCATGCGCATGCTGGCGCCCTGGAAGCTGCTTTCCGCGTCCAGCATGAACTGCCCGGCGGTAACCACGCGCTCGCCAGCCCTGAGGCCACCAAGGATTTGCACGCGGCTTCCCACGGTTTCACCCACTGTTACCTCAGCAGGGCGGAACTTGCCGTCGCCTTCCGCCAGCATGACATGATTGCTGCTGCCCAGCCGGATCAGGGCGGTGGCGGGCACCACAAGCGTGTCTTCGATCATCGGACGGCTGATGCGGATGCGCATATACATGCCCGGGCGCAAGCGGCCGTCCGGGTTATCCAGCAGGATACGTACCGGGTTGGTGCGGGTCATTTTATTGAGGTCCGGATAGATATGATCTACCGTGCTTTCAAACACCGTCTCGCCTGTGGCGTCGGATGTGGCGGTGGCCTTGGCGCCGATACGCACCTCTGTCATGTCCGCCTCGAACACGTCAGCGATCAGCCACACCTTGTCCAGGTTGGTGATCTGCATGGCTGGCTTGCCTGCGGTGATGCGGGCCGCGTCGCTGACATTCAGCATGGTGACCGTGCCGTCCAGCGGTGCGCGCACAGTGATGGTCTGCCACGGTTTGCTGCGGCCATCGAGCGCGCCGATCTGCGCGTCGGTCAGGCCAAGGCCCACCAGGCGTTCGCGGGCCGATGCCACCAGCGCACTGCGGCCTGCCGTGCGGGCCTGCAGATATTCGCTTTGGGCTGTGACCAGTTCAGGCGAATAAACATCAAACAGCGCGTCGCCCTTCTTGACCCGCTCGCCTTCGGCGCGGACATGCAGTTTTTCCACCCAGCCGTCTGCCCGCACGTGTACGTGTGCAGTGGCCTTTTCGTCATAGGTGATCTTGCCGACCGTATCGATTACCGGCATCAGCATGGCGCGTTCAACAGGCGTGGTCTTGACCCCGATATTGTTGACAATGCGCGGGTCTACGGTTGCGCCGGCATAGCCCTTTGTGCCGCCCGCGCCTTCCTCATAGACCGGTACAAGGTCCATCCCCATGGGGGATTTGCCGGGGCCGTCACGGCGGTAAGATGAGTCCATCGGGGCAACCCAATAAAGCGGTTTCTTCTCCGCGGCTGCGTCGCTGCCGCTGGGGGTCATGGTGCTGCCTGCCAGCATGTATCCGCCGGCGAGGCCAAGGGCTGCGGCGGTGGCCGCAATCAGGATGGTCTTGTTCATTGGTCGTCTCCGGTCAGGAAAGTGAGGCCCGCGTGGGCGATGCCCAAATCGCGATAGAGCATGGCAAGGCGAAGGCGGCTGTCCACCAGCGCAATTTCGGCGCGGATCAGTTCTGAAAAGTCCACGTCGCCTGCGCCATAGGCGTTCCGCGTGGCGGTAACCACGCTGTTGGCCTGTGGCAAAATGGTGCCTTCGAACCGGTCGATGCGGCCCTCAAGATGGCGGATGTCTGCAAGCAGGCTTCGGGCTTCGCGCTCCAGATTGAGCCGCAGGGCTTCTTTTGACAGCGACTGGCTCTGCGCTTCTGCCTTCGCGGCCCTCAGCGCGGGGTCTTGCCTGCTGCCGGTCCAGAAGGGCAGGTCAAAGGTCACCATGGCAGACGCGAAATCGGACCGTCCGCCATAGCGCGCGCCATAGCCAACCTCCAGCCCCCAGGCGGGCTTGTAGGCCTCGCGCGCCAGCGCCACCTTGGAGCCAGCGGCTTTTTCGCGGGCGGCAGCGGCTGCAAGAAGCGGGTGCCGGTCAAGCGCACTATCAAGCCGGGCGGCCGCGGCGTCAGCGCGGGCCAGCAATGGCGTTTCAGCAGGTGCCCGCATGGCCTCTGCCCGGCCGATATAGCGGGCCAGCATTTCAACTGCCTGGTCGCGTGCCTGCGTGGTTGAGGCAACGCGGTCTTCCACAAGCGCGGCTTCAAGTTCAGTGCGGTAGATTTTCTGGATTGCGGCCTTGCCGGCGGCGGCAAAATTGCCTTCCTGAGCGGCGCGAAGTTCTCCAAGAAGGTCGGCAAGTCCCTTGAGTTCCAAATGCGCCACATGGCTATAGCGTGCCTTATGCCAGGCGATGGTGACGTCACGGACGATAGCGCGGGTGCGCTCAAGGGCAAAGGCGCTGTTTTCATCGGCCATGTGCATGCGCTGTTCGCTCTTGAGACTGCGGGTGTCGCCCCGCGGGAACATCTGCCTGACCCCCAGGTGCAACTGGGTCATGGCTTCGCGGTTCAGGTCAAAATCGTCCACCGGCAGGTTGCGCACGCTAAAGCTGGCTGATGGGTCCGGCAAGGCGCCTGCTGCTGTGGCGGCTTCGGTGTTTGCTCTTTCGCGCGCCCTATAGGCCTCGACCGATGGGTCCGTCGCGGCGGTCGCGAGCTTGATGGCTTCCTCAAGGCTGAGGGGGCTTTGGTTTGCGTGGGCCACCGCGCTGAACGCAGTAAGGCCGATGAAAAGGATAAGGATTTTGAACATTTTGGGTCACCTGACATTCGGGCGCATGAGGGCGCACCGCTGCAAAAAGATACACGTGTGGCGTGGTGTCAGGCGATTGGGGGTTCGGCAAACAGCCGGGTAGGGGCGCTTTCCGGTTCATGGAAAGTAGCCACTTCAACACGGATTTGGCCCACAAGCCGACTTGCGCTGGTAAGCGAATGCGGCATCAGCACCGGGGCGCTGTTGACGGCAAGCAGGCAGCAGGCATCGCCGGAAGGGCACTGCGTGTCTGTCTGGCAGTCGCCGCCTTCATGGTCTTGCATCTGTTGCATTTGCTGCATCATTTCGTCATCGCAACAATCCATGGCGGGGCCATCCACCCGGGTTGCCCCAGCGGATTGTCCCAGCATGGTCGCCAACAGGAAGGCGATTGCGATGATATGTGCGAACCGTGTCATGGCGTGGAGTTTAACCCCGGAGCAGGCTCCAAGGTCAAGCAGCTTTCTTTCACCTTTTGGTGACGACGGGTGTGCCAGGCTGTGATATTTGGGCGCAGACGGTTGCAATTTGTGCTTATGTAGCCATTGTTTAACCTGACTCAGCCTAGAGTGGGCTGACTTTAACCAATTGGAACAGCTGGGCAGTATGAGCGAACGTGTCGCCATTATCCGAAACCGGTTCGCCGGACAGGGCAAAAGCAGCCTTGTTGACAGGATCGCCGAAAAACTTCGGCGCGGCGGCCAGCACGTGCGCATGCTGGATACTGAATTTGCCGGCCATGCCACGGAACTTGCCACCAAGATCGCCGCGACGGGCGAGGCGGATGTGATTGTCGCCGCAGGCGGTGACGGCACGATCCGCGAGGTGGCCGAAGGCGCATTTGGGCACAAGGTGCCGGTGGGCATCATTCCGGCTGGGTCTGCCAATGTGCTCGCGCGTGAGCTGGGCTATATGAAGGGCGGACACATCAGTGCGCGGCATGTGGCTAACGCGCTTCTCTCCCGTGATATCGTTGACCTTTACCCTTTTGAGGTGACGCGGGCTGGCCGGGTGCAGCTTGGCTTGTGCTGGATCGGCGCCGGGTTTGACGCGGAGGTGCTCAGGTACGTCTCTCCCAGCCTCAAGGAAAAGATCGGGCGGGCATCCTTTGTGCCCGCGATCCTGCAGGCGCTGATGGGCGACAGCGAACTGCCTGACATTCCGTGGCATATGCATAAGAACAAGGCGGGCACATGCGCCTGGGCGCTTCTGGCCAACATCCGGCGCTATGCCGGGCCTTTTACGGTCACGAAAATGACGGACTATAACATCCACGGTCTCGCCTGCCTGATGAGCCAGGGCCACGGCGCCTGGCCGCGCATTCTGGATCAGCTCAGCATCGGCTTCAGGCGCTTTGACAAGCGGTGTGATGCCTGGATGCTGGAGGGTGCGACCCTTCATCTGGGCGACGACCAGACGCCCATACAGGTGGACGGCGATTTCCTTGGGTTTGGTGCGGTTGAGGTGACGCCGAAGAAACATCCGCTGCCATTCCGCGCGTTTGTGCGCCGGTAAGAGCACCAGTAAGAGCACCAGTAAGAGCACCGGTAAGAACAGCAGATGAGGGAGAGAGGGGCGGCGCACCACCCCTCGGTGCCCATCTTTTAGGGCAGGTCTATCTGCATGAAACCGTCGGGCACGCCCTTCAGGTTCACGGACTTACCTTCCCGGTTGATCATGGCGCGCACGCGCTGGCGCGTATGATTAAGCTGCGTGTTTGTGCCAATAGCAACGGGGGCATCAAAATGGATTTTGATGCGCCATACCGGGCACAGCTGTTTTGAGCTGCCATCGGTGCGCTCAAGCGTCAGTACAGTGCCTTCAAACGCACTGCCCCGGTAGATGCCTGTTGTGCGGTCGCCAACATGGATGGGTGGGCGGTTAGCCTGCGTGCTCTCTTGCTGTCGTAACTGGGCCGAGAGGGTGTTCCAGTCCCGGCACCCTTCTTCTTTTGATATGGCCTCCAGAGATTGCGCATGGCTAAGCGTGTGCCCAAGGTCGGACAAGTAGCTTCGGAGCCGCTTCGCGCGCCCCTTCATTTGGGTAATAAGATCAGTCATCGGTTCGCCTTTCGCGAACGGCAGTTCATTTGGAAACGGGGCCCGCTTTGCCGTCCTGAGCCGTTCGTGATGACGGTTTGGACGAATGATCTTCCAGGAAGATCGGTATTTACCCGGGGATCTTCACCATGCCCCTATGGGGCGCGGGCGGCAGGCGATCCCTCAATGCCTTGGCCGCCTTGTCTCACAAAAGGCTCCCTTGGTCAATCTTGATGGCTTCCATGACGTTCGTACCGGTGATACCGTCAGCCGCGGTAAGGGGAGGAAACACCGATGGCATCACCAAAATATCTGACGGCGCTTGGGCCGGGGCTTCTGTTCGCGGGCGCGGCTGTGGGCACGTCGCACCTTGTGCAGTCAACGCGTGCGGGGGCCGTGTTCGGTCTCGGGCTTCTGGCGGTGGTGGTGCTGGCGAATATCATCAAATATCCGGCCTTCCGTTTCGGTGCCCACTATGCCGCTGCCACGGGTCGCAGCCTGGTGGCCGGATACCGCGACCTGGGCTGGTTCCCGCCGCTCTTTCTGGGCGCGGTCCTGATTACGGCGGACGGTTTCGCTGTGGCGGCGCTCTCGCTGGTGACAGCGGGCATCGTCAAGGTTGTGTTCGGGCTTGCCATGCCCATCCTGTCCACCGTCGCGCTGGTGATGGTGGCGGCAGGGGCCTTCCTGACCATCGGCGGCTATCACTGGCTGGACCGGCTGAACAAGCTGTTCATGGCGGTGCTGACCATCAGCACCCTCATCGCCACGGTGCTGGTGCTGCCCAAGGTGGATTGGTCTTTCTATCCTGCGTCCGCCCCGCCAATTGATATCAAAGCCATGCTGTTCGTGGCCGCTCTTGCGGGCTGGATGCCCACGGCGATGGAAAGCTCCATTTTCGCGTCCCTCTGGACTGTGGCGAAGGCGAAGGACATGGGCCAAAAGCCCAGCCTCGCGGGTGCGATAGCAGACTTCAACATCGGCTATTGGGGCACAGCGATACTGGCGATCTGTTTCCTGCTGTTGGGCGCAGGCATCATGCATTCGGGCGCGGTTGAGCCCGCTGATACGGCGCCTGCCTTCGCTGCCCAGATCATGGGGCTTTACCGCGAAACACTTGGTGCCTGGGCTGTGCCGTTGATCGGCATCGCGGCCCTCAGCGTCATGTTCACCACCTGCCTGACGGCTTTTGACGGGCTTGTGCGGTCTTTCGTGGCGGTCATGGCGTCGCTCGGCGCCCCGATCGTGGAGGATGAGCCAAAGTCACAGAAGAAAGCCTATGCCTTCACGCTTCTGGGCTTTCTGCTGGCGGCTTATCTGCTGCTTACCTTCTTCCTGGGCGGCTTCAAGGGTTTTGTGGATTTCGTGACCTCACTTGCGTTCCTGACAGCGCCTGTTCTGGCCTTCTTCAATCACCGGGTGATAACCAGCGTGCAGGGTGTGGACCGCCCGGCACCGTATCTTTTGAACTGGAGCCGGGTGGGCATTGCCTTGATGGCGCTGTTTGCCGCCGGGTATCTATTCCTGGTTTTCGGCTAGCTTCATCTTTTTGAGCAGCGCTTCGTTCTTCATGTTTCTGGCGATGTCGGCGGGTGTGTAGCCATAGTTGCTTTTGATGGTGGGGTCAGCGCCCAGGTCCAGAAGCGCCATGGCGGCCTCTATCTTGCCTTCGCCCAGCGCCCAGGAAAGCGGTGTGGCATTCTCGCGCCCCAACGGGTCAACCGCCGCGCCCGCTTCCGCCAGCATCTGCACCATCTCAGCCTTGCCGCTCAGCCCCGCCATATGCATGGGCGTAAGGTGAAGCGCTGAGGCTTCTGACCTGTGGTTCGGGTCCGCGCCTGCTTCAAGAAGCAGTTGGGCGGTCTCAAGCTGGCCGTCACGCGCGGCCTCCATCAGTGGTGTGAAGCCGATGGCATCCACTTGATCCACTGGTGCACCCGCGGCCAGAAGCCGCTCTGCAATGGTCACACGGCCAAGCCGGGCGGCCAGCGCGAGCACAGGGCGGTCTGTGAAATCCAGCGTGTCTGCGGGCACACCCAGCATCAGGGCCTCCGCAACACCGGCATCATCGCCAGCCTCAATGGCTTCCACCATGAAGGCAGCATCCGGCGAGGGCATGTCGTGGGATGTGTTCAGCATCTTCACCAGGTCCTGGTGGCCGCGCCGCATGGCTATCTCCAGCGCGTTGCCGTGGCCGGTAAGACTGGTGTCTGCGTCATGCACAAGGAACAGCTCGACAAAGTCGCCGTAGCCATAATAGGCCGCCCAGTTGATGGCGGGGTCACCGTTTGTGTCAGCCACATTCACATCCGCATCATATTCAAGCAGTGTCTGGGCAAGGCCCAGGTCCTTGACCTGCACGGCCATCATCAAGGGCGTGGCGCCGATATAATCGGCCCACTGCACGTTAGGGTTGGCCCCTTTTTCGAGAAGCTCCACGACGACAGGCTCCAGCTTGTTCTGCACCGCGCGGAAAAGCGCGCTTGCGCCTTTGTCATCCAAAGCGTTTGCACCGGCGCCTGCATCGATGGCACTGAGGGCAGTTTCCGCGTCGCCTGCCATGATGGCATCCATCATGGCTTTGTCGGCCGCCGGGTTTGCTGACGCTGTGACACTGAAAAAGGCGATTAGAAGGAAAGACAGGCCCAGGCGTTTCATGATGCTACCCCAAATTGGTTTTAATTGCTTGTTTCCGGCGCGGCCACTGTGCGCCAGCGCGCCCACTTTCAGCAAGTACCTTTTGGTTTAACACGCAGGCGCTTGGCTATGATGTCTTTTGGTAACGCAAGAGGCCCATACATAAACAAAATACGGCTATGCGCTTTGTTATAATATTTCATTTTGGCGCATCAATGAAACGATTCATCGCAGCCGTTTTGTATAGCTTCCGATATATGGCTTAATGCGGCAATACCGCGATCAAGATAATGAAGCGCTGCCGAATTGAAGGGGGAATCATGAGAAGAATTGCCGTTTTGCCTGGCTTGATGGTCCTTGCCGTGACGGCTGTGACCGGTGGTGCCAGCGCGGGTGATGCAACAGCCGTCGCACATGGACCTTACCTCGGGCAAACGCCGCCGGGTATGATCGCCCAACCCTTCGCTCCGGGCATTGTGAATACGGAAGAATGGGGGGACGCGGGCGGTTTTTCCCAGGATATGACAAAATTCTATGTCAGCCGGTGGCGGCATTCGCGCGAGTCCGAGCAGCCAGAATCTGTAATATTCAAGCGAGTGGGGAATGAATGGCATAAGGTGCCAATGCCTGATGAAGAGCGTAAACTGTTCGAGTCACCGGACGGTAAGACCCTGCATTTCAAGGCTCAATATAAGGAGCGCACCCCAGACGGCTGGTCGGAGATGAAAAGCCTGGGCCCCGCGTTTGAACAAATTCAGATCATGACCTTGAAGGCCTCCGCCAAAGGCACGCTTGTGCTGGATGAAAGGGGCACCCGGGAGGGTATCAGTATCCTTCGTTATTCACGGTTCACTGACGGCAAATGGGAAGACCCGAAACCTCTGCCCGACGAGATCAATACCGGCATTTGGAATGCCCACCCGTTTATCGCGCCGGACGAGAGCTACATCATGTGGGACGGCGAGCGCGAGAGCGGCTATGGCGAATCTGATCTTTACATCAGTTTTCGGCAGGAAGACGGTTCCTGGGGCGAAGCGATCAACATGGGCGACAAGGTAAATACCGCAGCTGAGGAAGGTGGGCCAAGGGTCACGCCTGACGGCAACTATCTGTTCTTCAACAGAATGGTGCCGAAAGCCGGTGGCGACGGCAAGCGTCAGTCCGACTTGTTCTGGATTGATGCGCGGATCATCGAGGAGCTCAGGCCAAATTGAACCGGCTGCTTTGGGCCTTAGTCGACAGCCTTGACCAATTGGCGGTCGAAGTACCTGAGGAGCTGATCGAGCTTCTTGCCGCGCTTCAGGACCTGGCCGTCCATGCCCATGATGCGCCAGGCGCCCTGCTGGGTGCTGAGTGCCGGTTCCTTGATGATGCGGTATAGCGGCATCTCTGACGCGCGCCGGAATATGGAGAAGACAGCCTGTTCCTTTAGGTGGTCGATGGCATAATCGCGCCATTCGCCGGCGGCGACCATACGGCCATAGACATTCAGGATCTGGTTAAGCTCGGGGCGCATGAAATAGACGATGGTGTCTCGGCCCGCCTTCGAGGCGTTGCCGGGCAGTTGCCCCAGAGTATGGATGGATGATGCTTCGTTCATGCACTCCTCTTACCTGTCCAGTTTGCGGAAAAATGCGATGAATAGCAAGCGTGGCGCGACAAGCCCCCTTGAATCGGCTTGACCCCTTCCTACATGAATGAGATAACAAAGATGCCGATTTCATAAGAATAATTGGAACGGCACACGACAACAAAGCGAGGAATTATCCCATGAAACACGCGAATACTATTCGCCGGAGTGTGTTCGGACTTGCGCTTGCAGGTCTGGCCGGTGCTACCATTTTGACCCCAGCCGCAACCGCCCTGATGGCCATGCATCCTGAGCATGTCGAAGTCGTAAAGGACCGGGACGTCAAGGACTTCACCAAAATTCGCATCAAGGGTGCGATGGAGCTGAAGCTTGAGGCTGGCGAAAGCTTCTCCCTCAAGGTTGAAGGCGATGATGATGATGTCGCGCGCCTTGAAAGTTATGTCCGGAACGGCACGCTGACCCTTGATAACGCCAATGACGACGATGATGACGGCAACATTCATTTCAATTCCGATGACATCAAGGTGACGATCACCATGCCAACGCTTGAGGAATTCGAAGTGATGGGCGCTGTGGACGCGGAAATAAAAGGCCTGAAAAGCGAAAACCTTTTGATCGACCTCAAGGGCGCAGGCGCGATTGAACTTGAAGGCACGTGCGGTTCGCTCGACCTTGAACTGAAGGGCGCCGGTGAAGTGGATGCCGAGGACCTTGAATGCGCCGATGTGGAAGTGTCCGTTCAGGGCGTGGGCGAAGCCAAGGTGTTTGCAAGCGAAAGCGTTGACGCAGACGTGAGCGGCATTGGCTCTATCACCGTCTATGGTGAGCCCAAGAAAGTGCATCAGAGCGATAGCTTGTTTGGCAAGATCCGCATCAAATAATTCCGGGGGAGAGTAAAATGAAACACATATTGAAAACAACTGCTGCAGTAGCGGCTCTGGCTGTGGGGACTCTTGCAGCCCAAGCGGACGATATTGCCAAAGAAACCCGCGATGTGGGCGCGTTTGATGAGGTATACCTCAAAGGCTCCATGGATGTGGAAATCAAGGTGGGCAGCGAACAGTCGGTCCGCGTTGAGGCCGACGCCAACATCATCGAACATATCGAGACTATCGTGAAAGGCGATGAGCTGCACATCCAGCTGGAACGCGGCAACTATCGCAGCATCAAGCGCATGAAGATTTATATCACTGTGCCTTCGCTTGACGCTGCTGGCGTACACGGCTCTGGTGACATGCTGGTGGAAGGCGCCGAGGCAGAAGATTTTGATCTCCAGGTGCATGGTTCTGGCGATGCCATCGTCAAGAATGGCAAGTTCGGCGATCTGGATATGAGTGTGCATGGCTCCGGCGACATCAAGATCAGCGGCACATGCGATGAAGTTGAAGCCGACCTGCATGGGTCAGGCGACATTGATGCCGACGGCATGATCTGCCAGTCCGCGGAAGTGACGGTGCAGGGCTCCGGTGATGTGTCCGTGCATGCCAACGAGGCTGCCGATATCACGATCCAGGGTTCCGGTGACGTTGTCGTTTATGGCAAGCCGGACAAGCTGCGCACCAGCGTGCATGGCTCTGGCGATGTTGAGATGCGCTGATACATTTTCAGCCCTAAACCGAATTAAGCGAAACCCCGGCTCCGTGCCGGGGTTTTTCTTTGGCGGCTTCAAAGGTCGGCGCGGGAGGCTAAACCAAGGTTCAGGGAGTGCCCCGAAATGGTCACAAATGGGCCGCGCGCCAGCCGTATTGCAGGCCGAGATTTTAGCTGTTGGCCTCGACTGGCCCGACCGGTATGCGGGGCGCTGAACCCCTAGCCCCTTATCTCCGCATTGTCCCACGGTCGGGCCAGCACTATTTTCATACAATCATCAAAGTGTCTTATGATCACATAATGGTTTTCTTGCTCGACAAGTTCCCTTGTGCCGGGCACCCTAGCCACCCTGTCAGGCACCGTGCGATACCAGGGAGAGAGATATGAGACAGCTGTTTGAACTTTGCGGCCGTGATGAAGATGTGCGTTTCAGTCCCTATGTCTGGCGCATCCGTATGGCGCTCATGCACAAGGGCCTTGATTTTGAAGGCGTGCCGATCCGGTTCCTGAACAAGCAGCCGCTTGAAAATGCCCAGTCGAAAACTGTGCCGGTGCTGAACGATGACGGCACCTGGGTGAAAGACAGTTTTGAGATCGCGCTTTACCTGGAGAAAACCTATCCGGATGCGCCGCTTTTCGGCGGGCCGATTGCAGAAGGCCAGGCGCGGCTTCTGAATGCCTTTATCGATAACACGGTTGTGCGTGGCATCTTCCCGATGATTGTGGCGGACATTCATGCCCGGCTGGATGAAAAGAACGGGTCTTATTTCCGTGAAGCCCGCGAAAAATTCCTGGGCTGCAGCCTGGAAGAGGCACAAGCTGGTCGCGATGCAGCGTTGCCGAAGTTTCGCGCGTCGCTCACGCCCATCCGAAACACACTTGGTTTTCAAAAGTTCCTGTCTGGCGATGCGCCGGCCTGGGCAGACTATTGCCTGTTCGGCACCCTGATGTGGGCCCGCATCGCCAGCGACTTCGAGCTTCTTGATGCGGATGACCCGATTCATGCGTGGCGCGAGAGCATGTTGGACCTGTTTGACGGCTATGCCAGATCAGCCAAGCTAGCTTATTAGACTCGCGGGTCTTGCCTTGACCCGCCTGAGACTTTATCTAGCAGACGAAGAATAACGAAAGGCCGCGCCGAAGCGGCCACCGACCGAAGGGGGATATCTGGTCATGGATGTGTTACTTGAAGCACAGGACCTTAGAAAACATTTCGGCACCCTCAAGGCTGTGGACGGCATTTCGCTTTCCTTGAAGAAGGGCGAAGTGCTTGGTTTCCTTGGGCCGAACGGCGCCGGCAAAACCACCACTATGAAGATGCTGACTGGCTTCCTCGCCCCCACCAATGGGCGGGCCATTGTTTGTGGTGAAACCATCTCTACGGGCAATGTGGCTGCCCGGAAGCGTATCGGCTATCTGCCGGAAGGGGCGCCACTATACGGCGACATGACCAGCAAGGATTTCCTGATGTTTGTTGCGGCCGCGCACGGCATCGAAGGCGGCGAAGCGCGGGACGTGGTGGAAAGTGCCGCAGGTGCTGTGCATCTTCACAGTGTGATGGACCAGCGTGTCGAGACGCTCTCGAAAGGTTTCAAGCGCCGGGTAGGCTTGGCTGCTGCTATTTTGCATGCGCCGGATGTTCTGATCCTTGACGAGCCCACTGACGGGCTTGATCCCAACCAGAAACATGAAGTCAGGCGCCTGATCGAAGCCATGTCGGTCGACCGGGCGATCATTATCTCCACCCACATTCTGGAAGAGGTGGACGCGCTCTGTCACCGCGCGGTCATCATCAACAAGGGCAGCATCGTGGCTGACGGCACACCGTCTGAGCTGCGGGCCCGGTCGAAATACAGGAACGCGGTCACCATGCTTGTGCCCCGCTCGGAAGCGGAAAAAGCGGCATCTGCGCTTAAATCGATCCGTATGGTGGCCAAGGTTGAAGCCGCGACGGAAGGCGATGATGTACGCCTGACGGTGCTGGCGCGCGAAGGCGCGGAAATCGCCGACCAGATCGGTGATATCGCCGCAGTCAGCAACTGGAAGGTCAGGCAGTTTTCGGTTGAGGCCGGGCGGCTCGATGATGTGTTCCGCCAGGTTACGGAGGGCCGGTAAGATGAAAGCGATGCTCACCATATTCCGCCGCGAATTCGCCAGCTATTTCGCCACACCCGTCGCCTATGTGTTCCTGGTGATCTTCCTGGTGATGCAGGGGCTGTTCACCTTCTATCTTGGCCAGTTTTATGGCCGCGAACAAGCAGACCTGGTGGCTTTCTTCGCCTACCAGCCGTGGCTTTACCTGTTCCTGATGCCGGCCATTGCCATGCGGCTCTGGGCCGAGGAAAGAAAGAGCGGCACGTTCGAACTCTTGCTGACGTTGCCGATCTCCATGGGCTCTATCGTTGTCGGCAAATATCTGGCGGCCGTCGCCTTCGCGGGCCTTGCGCTTCTTTTCACTGTGCCGATCTGGATCACGGTCAACTGGCTTGGCTCGCCCGACAACGGCGTGATCATCACCGGGTATCTGGGTTCGCTTCTGATGGCCTCGGCCTACCTTGCGATCGGCAGCGCGCTGTCTGCGACAACCAAGAACCAGGTGGTGGCTTTCATTCTGGCGGTCACCGTGTGTTTCCTGTTCCTGGTGTCGGGCCTGCCGATGGTGCTGGACCTTTTCACCGGCTGGGCGCCCGAAGGGCTGACGCTCGCTGTGGCCAACTTCTCTTTCCTCATTCATTTCGACAATCTGCAGAAGGGTGTCGTTTCCTTCGCTGACGTCTTCTATTTCATCGCGGTGATCGCCTTCTGGCTCTGGGTCAACCGGGTTGTGGTGGAAAGCAAGCGGGAGGCAGGATGATGGCTGAGGATAAAAAGCAAGAGCAACAGACTATGGCGACAGCAGGCATCATGAAACGGCCGGGCATCCAGATTCTGATGGCGGCACTTTTGTTCCTGTCTGTCACCGTGATCGCGGACCGCTACATGCGCGGCGTGCGGCTGGACCTGACGGACGAGGGGCTCTATACGCTCTCAAGCGGCACCATCAGCGCGCTTGAGCGCTTCGACGAGCCGGTCACGCTGAATTTCTATTTCTCGAAATCGCTCGCGGCCCCCTATCCACAGCTCCTGAGCTATGGCAAGCGGGTAGAGGATATGCTGCGCGCGCTTGAGGCACAGAACCCGGCGAATATTCATCTGTCTGTCATTGACCCTGAACCCTTTTCGGAAGCCGAAGACGACGCGGTCGCTGCTGGCCTCAAGGGCATCCCGCTTGGGGACGGTTCGACGCTTTATCTGGGGCTTACCGCCAGCAACTCCACCGACGGCAGGGGTGAAATCGCTTTCTTCACTGAAGAGCGGGAAAAATTCCTTGAGTATGACCTAGTTAAAATGCTGGTAGGGCTGGACCGCACTGGCCAGAAAAAACTTGGCCTCCTGACCCAGCTGCCCATGCCCTATGGCCCCGGTGGCCCGCAGGCGATGATGCAGGGGCAGGCACAGCCCTATGTGCTTTATGAACAGCTCGGCGAAGCCTTTGACCTGGTGGATATTGACCCCAGCTTCACTGCACTCCCCGAGGACATGGATGTGCTGATGATCGTGCATCCACCGGAACTGAACGAAGACCAGCTTTTCGCCATTGATCAATATGTGCTGAAGGGTGGCCGCACGCTTGTGTTCCTGGACCCGCATGCTGAGGCCATGAACCCGCGTGCCATGGCGCCCAGCCCGTCCACGCTTGGCCCGCTGCTGCCAGCCTGGGGCGTGACCATGCCGGAAGGCAAGGTGGTGGGCGATGCCTCGCTGGCGCAGCGCGTACAGATGGGCGGCTATGGCCCGGACGCGGTGAAGGATTATGTCTTCTGGCTGGGGGTGACCGATAATTTCCTGGCAAGCGACGACCCGGTCAGCGGCTCGGTGAACAATCTGAATTTCGCCAGCAGCGGCGTGCTGGAGCCACTTGAGGATGCCGGCACAAACGTCCAGCCCCTGGTGACGACAAGTTCCGTCGCCATGCTTTATGACGCCTCGCGCGCCGTCGGCGTGCCTGACCCGGACAGCCTGTTGCAGGACCTGGAGCCCGCGGGCCAATCCTTCATCCTGTCGGCGCGGATCACGGGCCACGCGGCCACGGCCTTCCCGGACCGGGCAGAGGCGGAAGGCGGCCCGGTTGTGAACCCTGCGCTGAAGGAAGGGGATGTCAATCTTGTGGTCACGGCAGACAGTGACCTGTTCGATGACCGCTTCTGGGTGCAGCTGCAGCAGTTCCTTGGCCAGCGGGTGGTCGTCCCGATTGCGGGCAACGGCAGCTATGTGCTGAATATGGCGGACCATATCTCGGGCTCTGACGCGCTTCTGGACCTGCGCGGCCGCGGCATTTCCAAGCGCCCGTTTGAGGTGGTGGACGATATCCGCCGTGAGGCAGAAGCCAAATATCTGGCGGAAGAACAGCGCCTTGAGGCAGACCTGCAGGCAGCCGAAGACCGGATCGCCCAGCTTGAAGCGCAGAAGCCTGAGGGCACGGCTGTGCTGTCCGGCGATCAGGAAGCGGAAATCGAGCGTTTCCGCGACCAGCTTCTGGAGACGCGGAAGGCGCTCCGCGAAGTTCAGCGGAGCCTGCGGACCGAAATTGACAGCCTGGGCAGTTGGCTGGCGGCCATCAATATCGCGCTGATGCCGCTCTTGATCATTGCCTTTGCGCTCATTCGTGTGCTACTGCGCCGCCGACGCCAAGACAACAAGCTTGCCTGAGGCGGGCCAAAAAGACGGAGCTAAAGAGACCGGTATGTCTGAAAGACTGACCAACATTCTCGGCTATCTCACGCTGTTTGCCATCCTTGGCGCCATCTGGGTGCTGTTCGGCGAAGACCCGACGCGCGACCAGGGCGGCAGGGGCGAACCCACGTTTGAAGGCATGAAGGAGCGCATCAATGATGTGGCCGCCCTCAGCCTGAAAAAAGGGCCTGCAACCGTAACCCTGAAAAAGCAGGCTGACGTCTGGGCAGTGGCGGAGCGCGGCGGCTACCCGGCTGACCTTGCCAAGGTGCGCGACTTCCTGCGTGGTGTTGCCTTGTCAGAACGGCGTGAACCAAAGACCTCCAACCCTGAGCGGTTCGACCAGATCGGCCTCGGGGATGCGGCCACCGATGTATCGCTTTTGGATGCAAACGGCACCACAGTGCTTGCCTTTGCCATGGGCAAGCAAAGCACCATCGGCAGCGACCGGTCACTGACCTATATTTTCCAGGAAAGCGACACCCGCGCCTGGCTGGTGACGTCCCTGGCTGAAGGCGCTGATGACCCGGCCTGGTGGCTCAACACCGACCTTCTGGACCTTGCGGACAGCCGCGTCCGCAGCGTCAGCCTGGGTGATACCGTGCTTGCGCGTTCGCTGGGAGAAGGTGAGTACAGCCTTGAAGGCCTGCAGGCTGGCGAAGAAGCAGTACCCACATGGCAGCTTGCGGAACCCGCGCGTGTGCTCACTGGCCTCAGCTTTTCTGACGTGCGCCATCTGGGTAATCCGCTGACAGCGCCCAAGCGCACAGCCACACTCACGACCCACGACGGCCTCCGCCTGACCGTGACGCTCTATGACATGGAAGGTGCCACTTGGGCGCAGGTTTCTGCTCAGCATGACGAAAGCCTGATGAGCGAAGGCGAAGCCGGGCCGCTGCCGGACGCGCCCATGGACGGGGCGGCTGAAGCGGAAGCCATTAATGCCAAAACCCGTGGCTGGTTTTTCAAGCTGGCGGATGGTGACGCAGAGGTGCTGATGCGCGCCCGGGGCGCATTTGTTAAGGCTCAGACGCCTGCTGCCTCTTGATCCTGAAGAATTGTTTCCTAAATCAGGACAAATCATGGTGCGCCCAAAGTGGCGCACCGAGCCTTTCTATTACACCGTAACAGCTAGCTGAGAGAAAACATGTCTGAAGTAAAAACAGAGAAAATGGGGTTCGAAGCCGAAGTTTCCCGCCTGCTGCATATGATGGTGCATTCGGTCTATTCGGACCGCGAAATTTTCCTGCGTGAGCTTATCTCGAACGCATCCGACGCGTGCGACAAGCTACGCTATGAAGCCCTGACGAAGCCAGACCTGGCTTCTGGCGAATTCGGTATCGCCATCACGGCTGACGCAGACGCCAAAACCCTGACGATCGAGGACAACGGCATCGGCATGGACCGCGACGACCTGATCGCCAACCTTGGCACCATCGCGCGTTCGGGCACCGCCAATTTCGTTGACCAGCTCACGGGCGACAGCAAGAAGGACATGCAGCTCATCGGCCAGTTTGGTGTGGGTTTCTACAGCGTCTTCATGGTGGCGGACATGGTGCATGTGACCACCAAAAAGGCGGGTGACGAACACGCCTGGCTGTGGTCAAGCGCCGGTGAAGGCTCTTACGAGATCGCCGAAGCCACCAAGGAAGCTGCCGGCACGAAAATCGTCCTTCACATGAAGGATGACGCCAAGGAATTCCTGGAGCGCTTCCGCCTTCAGAAAATCATCACCACCTATAGCGACCATATCGCCGTGCCGATCACGCTGGCGATCAATGGCGGCGACAAGAAAGATGATGACGCGGACGAGCCGAAGGTGGTGAACGAAGGCTCCGCCATCTGGACGCGCCCCAAGTCAGAGATCACAGACGAACAGTATGCCGAATTTTACCGCCATGTGGGCCACGGCTTCGACGACCCATCGGTGACGCTGCACTATAAGGTCGAAGGCATGCAGGAATATACGGTTCTGCTGTTCGTGCCCACCAAGCAGCCGATGGACCTGTTTGACCCCGCGCGCAAAAACCGGGTGAAGCTTTATGTGAAGCGTGTCTTCATCACCGACGATAGCGACGACCTGCTGCCGGGCTGGCTGCGCTTCATGCGCGGCGTGGTGGACAGCCAGGACCTGCCGCTGAACGTCAGCCGCGAGATGCTGCAGAACAACCCGACGCTTGAGCGCATGTCGAAAGCCATCACCAAGCGTGTGCTTTCGGAATTCGAAAAGCTGGCGGAAAAAGACACGGAAAAATTCGAAGCCATCTGGGGCGAATTTGGCGCGGTGATCAAGGAAGGCATTTATGAGGACTTCGAGCGCCGCGACGCCATCCTCAAGATCGCGCGCTTCAAGTCCACGGGTGTGGACGGCTGGACCTCGCTGGCCGACTATGTCTCCCGCATGAAAGACAAGCAAAGCGCCATCTATTATATCACCGGCACGGACGCCGAGGCAGTGAAGCGTAGCCCGCAGCTTGAAGGCTTCCGCGCCAAGGGCATTGAGGTGCTCTTGCTGTCAGACGCGGTGGATGATTTCTGGCTGCAGATGGCGCCTGATTTCGAAGGTAAGCCGTTCAAATCCATCACGCGCGGCGCGTCGGAACTGAAGGACATCGCTGGCGACGACAAGGAAGACGAGAGCGAGAAAGCACCGGAAGGCGAGCTTGCGAAGCTGACGGCGCTGATGAAGGAAGTGTTTGGTGACAAGATCAAGGACGTGCGCGCGTCTGACCGCCTGACCACCACGGCAGCCTGCCTGGTGGCGGACGACAGCGGCATGGACATGCACATGGAACGCATCCTGAAGGCTCACAACCAGCTTGGCGGTGCCATTTCCGCCAAGATTCTGGAGATCAACCCGGGCCACGCGGTGATCCGCAAGCTGGCTGAACGTGCAGGCGACAAGGGCGCGATCGATACGCTCGCAGACCCTGTGCTCCTTCTGCTGGATCAGGCGAAAATTCTTGAGGGTGACGAGCTGGATGACACCGCCGCCTTCGCCCGCCGCCTGTCTGCCGCGATGGAGAAAGGGCTGGCTTAAAGCCCAAAAAGGGGTCATTCCGGCGAAAGCCGGAATCTTCATCCACTTAGCCTGATGCTGAAAAGATACCGGGGTCATGCCCCGGTATGACACCAAGTGAAAAGCCCCGGATGTGCCGGGGCTTTTTTGTGCTGGTTTTAAGCTGGTAGCTTGCGCATCTTCAGGCCGGTTACCTGATTGCGCTTTCTGGAGGTCACTTCAAACTCAAACCCGTGGAACTGGTATTTCTTGCCAACGATCGGGATGGTCTCGGCCTCGAAAATCACAAGGCCCGCCACCGTGATGGCTTCGTCGTCCGGCAGCTTCCAGTCGAACCTTTTGTTCAGGTCCCGGATCGGCACGGTACCTTCCACGCCCACCCAGCCGTCAGAAAGCTGCTTTACGCCCGGCACTTCGAAGTCATGCTCGTCGGCAATGTCGCCCACGATTTCTTCCAGTATGTCTTCAAGCGTCACCAGCCCCTGGATGGCGCCATATTCGTCCACCACCAGCGCGAAGTGTGCTTTGCGTTCCAGGAAGGCGTTCAGCTGTTCGCGAAGCGTGGTGGTCTCTGGCACAAACCAGGGTTTGACCATGATGCGCTTGATATTCACGCGCTTGGACATCACACCCGCGCGGCGGAGTGACCGTAGTAGGTCCTTGGCGTGCAGCACGCCGATGATGTTTTCCGGGTCGCCCTCATAGACCGGCAGGCGCGTATAGGTGCTGGAGACCACAGCGGTGATGATCTCTTCCGTGCCCATGTTGATATCCAGCGCTTCCATGGAAGACCGGTGCACCATCACGTCTTCAACCGTTACGTCATTCAGGTCCAGGATAGAGCCCAGCATGTGGCTGTCCTCTTTCACCAGCCCACCTTCTTTGTGGTGCAGGTTGATGGTGCCGCGGATCTCGTCGTGGGCTGAAAGCACGCTTTCCATGTTGGAAATGTCGATACCGAAAACCCTGAGCGTCAGGCGCACGATCTTCTGCACCAAGGCAACGATGGGGGCAAAAAGCGCTACGATTAGGCTGATGAACCAGCTGATTTTCAGCGCCATATTGTCCGGGTTGGCGATGGCGTAGGATTTTGGTAGCACTTCTGCGAAAATCAGCACCAGCGCCGTCATCACCAGGGTGGCATAAACCACACCTTCTTCGCCCACCATATTCATGAAAAGGCTGGTGGCAATGGCGGACGCCAGGATGTTCACAAGGTTGTTGCCAAGAAGGATCGCGCCGATCAGGCGTTCCTGGTCGTCAATCAGGCGGGAAACGCGTTTTGCCCGCTTGTTGCCGTCACTCGCCATATGGTGGATGCGGGCACGGGAGGCTGCTGTGAGCGCCGTTTCAGACCCGGAAAAAATGCCCGAAAGCCCCAGAAGAACAAAAATGATCCCGGCAGTGATCCAGAAATCGGTATCGAAGAGAGAAGCGGCTGCCGCTGTCTCGTCCATGGTAAAGCTCCAGTCTCTAATGTCGCACCGCTAAACGCTAGCGGGTCAGGCTTCCACATATGGGCTATAAGCCGCGACCGTCAATAGAGTCCTGTATTACAGCTTTGATGATGTTCAGGTCCACGCCTTTATGCGTGGCTGCGCCGCCGATGGGGCCAAGGATGAAAACAATTTCGCCGGCGTCCACTTTCTTGTCCTGGCTCATGTGTGCCAGCAGCGTGTCGGCGTCCAGTTTTTTACCAATCTGGCTTGCGGTCGCCATCATGTTCACGGACTTCAGGTGCGCCAGATAGCGCGCGAGGTCTGCCTCTGGCGCCAGCCCCATGCGCACGCTTGCATCGAGCGCCATGGCCATGCCGATGGCCACACCTTCGCCATGCAGAAGCGTGCCGTCATAGCCGCATTCGGCCTCAAGCGCGTGCCCGAATGTGTGCCCAAGGTTCAGAAGCGCGCGTTTGCCCGCCTCAAACTCGTCCTCGGCCACGATCCGGGCTTTGGCCTCGCAGCTTTTCGCCACAGCGTACGCCTGCGTGTCGCGGTCGCCGCTGCGCAATCTGGGGCCATTTTCTTCAAGCCAGGTGAAGAAGTCCGGATCGTCGATCAGACCGTATTTGACCACCTCAGCGTATCCCGCCTGCAGCTCGCGCGCGGGCAGGGTGTCCAGTACCTGTAGGTCAATCACCACCATTTTCGGCTGGTGGAACGCGCCAATCAGGTTCTTGCCGAACGGTGTGTTGATGCCGGTTTTGCCGCCCACCGAGCTGTCGACTTGCGCAAGCAGGCTTGTCGGTACCTGGATGAAGTCCATCCCCCGCCTCAGGACTGCCGCCGCGAAGCCGGTGATGTCGCCGATCACGCCGCCGCCGAGCGCGATCAGCGTGTCCTTGCGTTCGGCGCCAAGTTCCAACAGTCGGTTCGTCAGCGTCTCGAAGTTGGAGAAGGATTTGGTTGCTTCGCCTGCGGGCAGGATAATCGCGTCCGATTTTATGCCGCTCGCCGCCAGTGATTTTTCGGCCGCGTCAAGGTGCAGTTTGGCGACATTCTCATCCGTGATGATAATGGCGCGTTTGCTCCGGAAAATGGGCCCTACCAGTGTGCCCATTTGTGCCACGATTCCCACGCCGATGTGAATTTCGTAAGACCGGTCGCCCAGGTCCACTGGCACGGTTTTCAGCATGGTGCCGCCTGTGCTCATGCCGCTTTCCTCGCCTTCAGCGCGCTCAGGATTTCGCCAACAACATCCTCGTGCGGCCCGTTTGAGCTTGCGACCTTGAGGTCGGCTTCAGCGTAAAATGGCGCCCGTTCCTCGGCCAGCCGGGTCAGGATTTCTTTCGGGTCGCCGGTTTTCAGAAGTGGCCGTGTGTCGCGCCTGCCGGTGCGTTCCACGAGTACGTCGATGTCCGCGTCCAGCCAGATCGAGAGGCCTTTGTCCTTGATGAGCGCCCGTGTGGCCTCATTAATGAACGCGCCGCCGCCGGTGGCTACAATCTGGGGCTTGCCGTCCAGCAAGCGTTCGATCACCCGGCGTTCGCCCGAGCGGAAATCGGCCTCACCGAAGCATTCGAAAATTTCAGCCACCGACATGCCGGCGGCTTTTTCGATCTCATGATCTGAATCGACGAAGGGCAGATTGAGTTTTCTCGCCAGCCGCCTGCCGACTGTGGTCTTGCCGGCGCCCATCAGGCCAACCAGAACGATCGTACGGTCGACGCCATATTGGCGCGCTACCGACGTCTTTTTGCCCTGATTTTTCTGCTTTGCGTTCGTCATGCTTCGCTCTTTACACAGCCCGGCCCGCTTCGCCAACGGTTTTATCGGAAACCAATACCTTATTTCCGCCAAAAAGGCTGGCCAATGTGTTTTTGATGACTTTTCCTTGTGCTGGGGTGGGTGGACTTGTGCGCTGCGCCATCATATAAGACCAACAGGTATGGCAAGGTAACCGAGAGACCAAAGGGAGTTTCATGTCGAAATTAACGCAGATTTTGCTGGTTGCCGGTGCACTGGTGATCGTGGGCGGGGCCATCTTTCTGATGACCTGGGACATTCCGGCGCCTTCCGAAACAGTGACCAAAACGCTGAGCAATGACCGTTTCCCGGCATAAGGCTCGCGCGGTCGCACGCGCGGCAGACATGACAGCAATCAGGCGTTTGATGGCCGCGTTGCTGATGGGTAGTGCTATTGTTGCGCTTTCCGCTTTTGATGCGTTTGCGCAGGAAGCCGAAGACGATGAGGCGCAGGAAGCCCAGCAGGAAGCGAAACCTGCTGACGCCAAGCAACAAGAGGCTGCAGAAGAAAGCGATGGCCGCTTCTTCCTGGGCCCCAGGCCTACGCTGAAACGGCAGGTCGGCCCGGCACTTGGCACCCCCCGGTCCATTCTGCCGCAGCCCTATGTGCCGAAAGGGACCATCGAGGTTCCACCCGCGCCCGAGACCGCGACCGATGAAGCCGCAGCACAAGATGGTGTCCTGACTGCTGATTTGGGAGAAGTGCCACTTGAGGCGGACCAGACCGCAACCAATGAATTGACGGAAGAGCAAGCCGTCCCGACCCCTGAAACCGATATTTTCGCAGGCGCCTTGCAGACGCTGGACCCAAGCGGGATTGCCGTTCTGACGGGCGCGAACGCTTACCCTCGTGATTTCTGGTCAGGCTATAGCCGGCAGGATGTGGAAGCCCGGCTGCAGGCATTAGCTGCGCCGAGCAAGACTGCAGCCATGACCGATGCTGCGCGCAGGATGGCGCTTTCAGGCTATCAGTTGCCAACCCCAGCTGATGACAGTGAAATTGATGCCTTTATCAAGGCGCGTCTGAATGTTCTGGCGGCCCACGGTGATACAGAAGGCTATCTGGCGCTTCTAAAGTCCCTGACGCCGGACCATGACTGGTCTGGCCTCGCGCGTGACTTGGTGGACGGCCACCTGCTCGCGGGGCGGATTGAGGATGCCTGTTCCCTTGCCGCTGAGGAACGCGCGGACAGCAATGATGCATTCTGGCTCAGGATGGCGGTCTTCTGCCGCGCGGTACAGGGCGACCGTGTAGGCGTGGACTTTAACCTGGGCATTTTGGAAGAAGTCAGCAGCGTTCAGCCGACTTTCTATCAGTTGACCGACCAGATTCTGGTTGAGGCGGAGCAGGCCGGCGGTGCCGTGCTGACATCCGGTATGGTGCTGTCGAACACGCTCAAGGTGAATGTGCTTGAAGCCACGATGGTGCGGCTTGCCAAGGTGCAGGTCTCCGCACTGGATATGACAGACGTAAGCCCGATGGCTGCCAAGGCCATGCTGGGCATTCCCGGCGTTGTGCCTGAAGCCAAGCTGCAGCTTATTGCGCGCGGCCTATCGGAAGGCTGGCTGGGCGCTGACGTGCTTGTTGACTATCTGCGGGCTGCCCCGCCTGCGGTGCAGGCTGATGTGGACGCGCAGGCATTGATGCAGGAAGACATGAGCTTCGACGGCGACATGATGGTCATTGCCCAAGCTATCGGCGGCATGGACGATATAGTGCGGGCTGACGCGCTGGCGTCGCTTGAACGTCGCGCCAAGGACCCGGAGAAGGCCTTTTATCTGTTGCCTGTTCTCCAGTACCTGAGCGCGGGAGAAGGCAATGCAGCGGCGACCATGGCGCGTGAGGTACGCACCGCGTTGATGTCGGGTGACCATAAACGGGCGGGCTCTTTGTTTACAGACCTGCGCGCGGGCCAGGCTGGCGATGATGCTGAAAAAGACGCAGTTCTGACGGCTAGTTGGCCGCTGATGGTTGCGGCGGGGCTTGATGGCGCGCCGGAGGTAACACCCGCGCGGCTTAACGCCTGGTGGGCCGGGCAGGGCGAAAGCGAAGGCCGTTTCATTCGTGCCGCTATTCTGTTCACCACGCTTGAGGCCCTTGGGCATGTGGTGCCTGAAGATATCTGGGCGCTTGCCGAAGACGGCGACCCGCAGCTTGCAGGGCCGAGCATGTCACCGGCTTATTGGCGCAGGCTTCTGGTGATGCAGGCTGAGGGGGACAAGGCGGGGGCGTTGTCGCTTGCCTATGAAACCACAGCTGACGGCACGGTTCCGGCGTCTTATGCCAGCTCACTTGTCGGTGCGCTGAGGGAGCTGGGTTTTGAGACTGAGGCCCACCGGTTGGCTGCGGAGCTTCTGGTCCGGCGAGGCCTGTAGACAGTTATGTCTGACGCCTCGCTGATTGATCAGTTTCTTGAAATGCTGGCGGCGGAAAAGGGGCGGGCCAAGAACAGCCTGATGGCTTACCGGCGCGACCTTGAGGATTTCACCGAGCATTCCACCAGTAAACTGGTGTCCGCTGACGCGCAGGATATCCGAGACTATCTTTCCGGCCTCAACCGCCGCGGCCTGAAGGCTGGCACAGTTGCGCGGCGCTTGTCTGCGATCCGGCAATTTTACCTGTTTCTTTATTCTGACGGTCTTCGGCCAGATAACCCCGCAAAAAATATCGAAAGCCCGCGGCCGGAACAGAAGCTGCCGAAAGTGCTGTCGGAATCTGATGTGGACCGGCTTCTGGATACCGCCGAAGCACAGGCGGCAGCAGGCGGCATGAGCGAGAAGCGCCTGCATGCACTTGTTGAAACGCTATACGCCACCGGGCTTCGGGTGAGTGAGTTGGTGACATTGCCGAAGCGCGCAGTGGGGCCGGACACGACCATGATTATGGTGCGCGGCAAGGGCGGGCGCGAACGCATGGTGCCGCTGGGGGACAAGGCCCGGCATGCCCTTATGGCGCATATGGAGGCGGTGCGCACGTCACCCTTCAAGGACTCGCCATACCTGTTTCCCTCACGCGGCAAGGAAGGATTCCTGACCCGCCGACGGGTCGGGCAACTGATGAAAGACCTGGCAGTTGCGGCCGGGGTGATGCCTAGTGCGGTCAGCCCGCACAAGCTCAGGCACGCGTTTGCGACGCATCTGCTGGCGCACGGGGCGGATTTGCGCGCGGTGCAGCAGATGCTGGGGCATGCAGATATTTCCACGACCCAGATTTACACTCATGTGCTTGAAGAAAGGCTCAAGAGCCTGGTGCTTACTAAACACCCCCTGGGTGATTAGGGGGTGACCGGCTGGGAGTGACTTGCGGGAAAAATGCGCTAGATTGCCAATAAGGGGACAGTCAGGGGGAGCACATGATCCGGAAAAGTCTGTATGGCGCAATTGCGTTCATGGTCGTTGTTTATGCCGGTTTCTGGGTGAGCGCGCCGGGAACGGGCGACCCTTCCCAATATGCCAGGCTTACCCAGAACTATGATGTGCGTATCGTGCGCGACAAGTATGGCGTGCCGCATATTTTTGGCGACCGTGATGTAGATGTCTCCTTCGGGCTTGCCTTCGCCCACGCCGAAGATGATTTTGCGACCATTCAGGATGTGGTGCTGGCGACCCGAGGCACGCTTTCCACCCTCAAGGGCCCGGATGCGGCGAAGACAGATTATCTGATTCAGTGGATGGGTATCTGGGATGTGGTCAACGCGGGCTACGAGACGCGCATCAGCCAGGCGACACGTGATCACGCGGAAGCTTATGCCGACGGGCTGAACTATTATGTTTCAGAGCATCCGCATGTGGTGGCGCCCGGTGTGCTGCCCTTCACCGGCAAGGACATCGTTGCGGGTTTTACCTTCAAAACACCGCTCTTTTTTGGGTTTGACCAGGATGTGGCCAAAGTGGCCGCCGGTGAATACGGCACGGGCCTTGACAAGACGGCTGCCCTGATGGTGACGGACGCACCCCAGCCGGACCTGGGAAGCCAGGGCGTGGCGATTGCGCCCGCACGCTCCGGTGACGGCTCGACACGCTTGCTCGTCAATTCCCACCAGCCGCTCACAGGGCCTGTCGCCTGGTATGAGGCGCGATTGAAGTCGAATGAGGGCTGGGATATGGCCGGCGGCACCTTCCCGGGTTCGCCACTTATCCTGCACGGCACCGGGCCGACGCTGGGCTGGGCCAATACGGTAAACAAACCTGACCTGGTGGACGTATATGAGCTGACGCTCAATCCAGACAATGGGAACCAGTACAAGCTTGACGGCGAATGGCGGGACTTTGAGATCAGCGATGCCGCGATTGATGTCACCTTCTGGGGCCCCATTCGCTGGACGTTTCATGAACCCATCTACCGCTCCGCCCACGGCCCGGTGTTCAAGACAGAAGAGGGCGCTTTTGCCGTTCGCTGGGCGGGTATGGACGAGATGCGCACGCTTGAAGAAATGATCGCACTCAATAAGGCCCGAACGCCAGCGGATTTTGAGACCGCGCTTGCCATGATGGCCATGCCCAGCATCAATTATGTCTATGCCGACAAGGCAGGCAATATCGCCCACTATTATAACGCCATGATGCCCAAGCGGCCTGAGGGCGTGGATTGGTCAGGCCTCGTGCCGGGTGACAGGTCTGACCTGATCTGGCACGGCTATCACGGCTTTGGGGATATTCCGAAAACGGTGAACCCGCCTTCGGGCGCTGTGTTCAATGCCAACAATACGCCTTATGTGGCATCCGATGGGGACGGAAGCGCACTGCGGGAAGATTTCCCCAGTTCGATGGGAATCGAGACGCAGATGACCAACCGGGCGCTTCGCCTTGTAGAGCTCTTGTCAGACGCTGAGCAGGTCTACGATCACGCATTCCGCAGGATTAAATACGACAACGCCTATTCCTTCATGGGGGAGGAGAAGTCTCTCGCCTTTCAAGTATGGCATGAGGTGACGGGGCTGGAATTTGAAGACGCTGAACTCAGGGAAGCGCGGGATTATCTCTTTGGCTGGAGTCTGACCACAGATGCCTCAAGCGAGCATGCGGCACTAGGCGTTCTGACGGTAACCCCCTTTATCATGGCGGACATGAGCGGCGAGCCAAGGCCTGACCCGCGCGAGGCGTTTGAGCATGCTGTGCGCACCCTGAAAGACAATTTCGGCCGGTTGGATGTACCCTGGGGACAAGTGAACCGTTTGGTGCGCGGGGGCGAAAGCTGGCCGCTTTCGGGCGGGCCGGATGTGCTGCGCGCGGTCTATGCTGAATGGGATGAAGAAGCCGGGCACCTTGAAGCCACGGCAGGGGATAGTTACATCATGTTTGTGGAATGGGATGCCGCTGGTGCGCAGCATGTGCGCACGATGCATAATTTCGGCAGTGCGACGCTTGATGCGTCGTCACAGCATTATGCCGATCAGGCCCCCCTGTTTGCTGACGAACGCGAAAGAAAATTGCCACTAGATATGGTGGCTTTGGAGCTTGAGAAAACAAGCGAAAGGCGCCTTGGCGGGGCAGGCAACTGAGAACTTGACATAACAAGTGCAATCAAGGATTTTGCGCCCGTCGGCGAAACATGGTTTACTGGGTCCATGAACAAGTCGCCTCAAAAAACGGATACGAATGATATGATGACGTTTCTAGAGTTTGAGAAGCCAATTGCAGAACTGGAAGGCAAGATCCGCGAACTGCGCAGCTTCAAGGGCGGCGCTGACATTACAGCGGAAGTCGGCCAGCTTGAGACCAAGCTTGGTAAGCTCCTCAAGGAAACGTACGCGGGGCTGACGCCAACGCAGAAAATGCAGGTGGCGCGGCACCCTGAGCGCCCGCACTTCCACGACCTGATCGGGCACCTGTTCGAAGATTTCACGCCGCTTTCCGGCGATCGGTGCTTCGGTGAAGACGAGGCGCTTGTTGGCGGCCTTGCCCGCTTCCGCGGCGAAGCCTGCGTGGTCATGGGCCATGAAAAGGGCTGGGATACTGAAAGCCGCCTCAAGCACAATTTCGGCATGGCGCGCCCGGAAGGCTACCGTAAGGCCATTCGCCTGATGGATATGGCCGACCGTTTCGGCCTGCCGGTGCTAACGCTTGTTGATACGTCAGGCGCTTATCCAGGTGTGGGGGCGGAAGAGCGCGGCCAGGCGGAAGCCATCGCAAGGTCGACCGACAAATGCCTTGGCCTTGAAGTGCCGCTGGTGACCTGCATCGTGGGTGAAGGCGGCTCGGGTGGTGCTGTGGCAATCGCTGCGGCCAACAAGGTGCTCATGATGGAACATGCCATCTATTCCGTGATCTCGCCTGAAGGCTGTGCTTCCATTCTGTGGCGCACAAACGACAAGGCGAACGAAGCTGCAGTCGCCCTTAAGATCACCGCACAGGACCTTTTGAAGCTGGGCGTGATTGATGAAATCGTTGCTGAGCCGCTTGGTGGCGCACACCGCGATACGGAGCGTGCGATGAACATGCTGGGTGACGCGATGGAGCGGTCGCTCCGGGATATGGCGGGTGTTGACGGCGCGCGCTTGAAGGAACTTCGCCGCGATAAATTCCTGGCGATGGGCGACAAGGGCCTCTAGGCGGCCCTGTTAACCGCGACTCATTGAATTCCCTATAGTTGGCAATAGGCAGGGTGTATTCTGTGCAACCTTGGCTGTCATACGTCTGTCATAAAAACACTAGATATTGGGCACTTAAAAATTCTCACCACTTTATCTTGACGAAAATACCCGTTCGACCTTATCCTACAAATCTCGCGGCGATATGGCGACTCGAACGGGGGAGTTCGGACGAGCGCTTCGCTAAGCACTTACAATAATTACGAAAAGTCGATTTGTTCGACTTTTGTTCTTTGCTCGGGCACAATGGGGTGTTTCTCGAGACGAAGAAGGAGTCAGTACCGCATGGCTAGGGCGGACAAGGGAGATATGGGCACAATGTTTGAGGTCACTCAGTTTGAGCATGGCGGACCGGTTGAGCTGGACCGTAGCCGCGATGCGCTACTCACCGATTTCGGAAAAGCAACGCTTGAGGATCGCTATCTGATGCCCGGTGAGAGCTATCAGGACCTGTTCGCTCGCGTGGCGTCCTACTATGGCGATGACGCAGCCCATTCCCAGCGGCTCTATAATTACATTTCCAACCTTTGGTTCATGCCGGCAACACCCGTTCTGTCGAACGGTGGGACCAACCGCGGCCTGCCGATCAGCTGCTTCCTCAATGAGGCGCAGGACAAGCTTTCCTCGATCGTGGACCTGTGGACGGAGAACGTCTGGCTGGCGTCCAAAGGCGGCGGCATTGGCTCATACTGGGGTAACCTGCGTTCGATCGGTGAAACGGTTGGCGGTGTTGGCAAGACCAGCGGTATCGTACCGTTCGTGCGTGTGATGGACAGCCTGACGCTTGCGATCTCCCAAGGGTCTCTGCGTCGCGGCTCTGCGGCGATCTATCTGCCGATCAGCCACCCGGAAATTGAAGAATTTATCGAGCTTCGTCGCCCGACAGGCGGTGACCCAAACCGCAAGACACCAAACCTGCACCACGGTGTGCTGGTAACAGACGCCTTTATGCGTGCGGTGGAAGCGAATGAGGATTGGGTGCTCACCAGTCCGAAAGACGGCCATGCAGTTCGTTCCGTGTCTGCACGCGGCCTGTGGATTCGTCTGCTGACTGCCCGCGTTGAGACCGGCGAGCCTTACATCATTTATTCCGACACGGTGAACCGCCAGATGCCTGAGCATCACAAGCTTGCGGGCCTTACGGTGAAGACTTCGAACCTGTGCGCGGAAATCACGCTGCCGACGGGTCTTGACCACCTGGGCAACGAACGTACGGCTGTCTGCTGTCTGTCGAGCCTCAATCTCGAGCACTATAAGCAGTGGAAAGACAACAAGGACTTCATCCCAGACGTGATGCGGTTCCTTGATAACGTGCTGCAGGACTTCATCGACCGCGCGCCGGACGAGATGGCGAAGGCCCGCTATTCGGCTATGCGCGAGCGCTCTGTGGGCCTTGGTGTGATGGGTTTCCACAGCTTCCTGCAGGACAATATGATCCCGTTTGAAAGCGCGATGGCGAAGGCCTGGAACAAGAAAATCTTCAAGCATATTGAAGCCGAAGTGGACCGCGCATCAGAGGCTCTCGCGTTTGAACGCGGCCCATGCCCGGACGCGGCTGACTATGGCATCATGCAGCGCTTCTCGAACAAGACGGCTATCGCGCCTACGGCTTCCATCTCCACCATCTGTGGTGGCGCAAGCCCGGGCATCGAGCCGATCGCCGGCAACAGCTATAACCAGAAAACCCTGTCGGGGAACTTCATCGTTCACAACCGCGCGCTGAAGCGGCTTCTGAAGGAGAAGGGCCAGGATACGGATGAGATCTGGACGTCGATCACGATCAACGAAGGTTCCGTGCAGCATCTGGACTTCCTGAGCCAGGAAGAAAAAGACGTGTTCAAGACCGCATTTGAGTTGGACCAGCGTTGGGTGGTTGAACTGGCAGCTGACCGTGCCGAGCACATCAGCCAGGCGCAGTCGGTGAACATCTTCCTGCCAGCGAATGTGCACAAGCGTGACCTGCACCAGATTCACTATCAGGCCTGGAAGAAGGGTCTCAAAAGCCTTTATTACTGCCGGTCCAAGTCTATCAGCCGTGCTGAGGTCGTGGCTACGGGCAGCTACAAGAAGAAGGCCAAGGAAGTGCAGCTGGAGCTGGGCGGTGGTGGCACCACCGACTATGAGGAATGCCTCGCTTGCCAATAAGCTGAAGTAGTGACAGTGATAGACAAGGGCGTGCCTGCATGGCACGCCTTTTTTTAGGTTCATCACGGATTATCGTGATTTGAGATAAGTGGACGAACACACCAGCCGTCTTCATTATTTGTTTTGCGAATTACAAGCATGAAGATTGGAGGCTGATGTGTCCTGCATTGATGATATTTCCGAATTTGGTTTCTGGGAAGGTTTCTTTGTCGCGCATTGGGAGCGACGGGAAGAAGTCCTTTGGATTGAGCTTTCCGGGCATGACGACAGGCATCTGGTCTGTGATGGCTGTGGCTGTGACTGCCGTTCAGTTCATGATACGACACGCAGGGTTGTACGTGACCTGCCGATCCTTGATGCCCCGGTGTTGCTGGTGGTGCCACGTTGTCGGGTCGCTTGTCCGAACTGCGGGCCGAAGCTCGAACGGCTGCCCTGGCTTGACCGACATGCCCGATTGACCCGGCGGCTGGTACAGAGCGTTGTCCGGCTTGTGTCGGTTCTGCCAGTGTCACAGGTAGCCGCCTTTTTCGCCCTTCACTGGTCCACCGTGAAAGCCATCGACAAGCGCCACCTTGAAGCCACGCTGCCGCCCCTGTCAGCAGAGGGCCTTGAAGTATTGGCAATGGATGAATTCGCTCTGCACAAGGGGCACAGATACGCAACTGTGGTCATTGATCCCCGCCGCAAACGGGTTCTGTGGGTCGGCAATGGCAACAGTCGCACGGCTGTCCGGCCCTTCTTCGAAGCCCTGGGTGCAGCGGGTTGCAGGCGCATCCGAGCGGTGGCCATGGATATGAATGCCGCCTTTGCCCTTGAGGTGAAGGAGCACTGCCCCTACGCAGAGATCGTCTATGACCTGTTCCATGTGGTCTCCAAATATGGCCGCGAGGTCATCGACCGGGTGCGGGTCGATGAAGCCAACCGGCTGCGCGATGACAAACCGGCAAGAAAGGTCATCAAATCAGCCCGGTGGCTATTGCTGCGCAACCCGGAAAACCTGCCGGGTGAAGCCGCAAAGATCCGGCTCGCTGAGCTTCTGGAGGCCAACCAGGCGCTGATGATCACTTATGTCCTCAAGGACGACTTGCGGGAAATCTGGCGGCAGCCGTCCAGAAAAATGGCAATCAAGGCATGGAATGAATGGATCAGGCGTGCTCTCGCATCAGCCGTCAAGCCCCTGGTCAGGTTCGCAAAAAGACTGTTGCCATACCGCGACGGCATCATCTCCCACGCTAAATGGCAGATCAATACCAGCATCCTCGAAGGATTTAACAACAAGATAAAGGTCATCAAGAGAATGGCATACGGCTACAGGGATTCAGAATACTTCTTCATGAAAATAAAAGCCGCTTTCCCCGGAGTTCCGTGATGAACCTTTTTTTATGGGGCGTTGGGGTTAGCCCCGTTGGCGGGACAGTAAGCCGTGTACGGCAAGGATGGCAATCATGGCCATCAGGAATGTCAGGAACAGGCGAGTGCAGATGCTGCCAAGTTCCTTGGCGACGGCTTGCCTTTCGTTAAAGCTAATGCGGATTTCGCCGGTGGCTTCCGACATGCTTTCCGGCAGGACAAGCTCACGCGAGACTTCCGTGTCATGGCCAACGAAAGGCCCGACAATAGAATGCAGGAGCGAATAACCAATAGTGCCGGTTCGTTTCGCCTGTCCTAGCACTACATTATGATCTTCATAAATGCGGGCCTCAGTGATGAACCCATGTTCCATAAGCCCCCGGGCAATGTCAGTAGCCAGTTCGGCATCGAGGATCAGGACTGCCCGTGCCGCCGGTTTTTCAAGGGACGTCATCAGCTGGTCGATCCCGGCGGCGGCGCGCCCTTTGGCTAATTGGACTTCCAGGAAGAATTGGATAAGCGTTAGGGCAGCAGCAGCCAATGCTGCAAAAAGGATTGCCCTTGCAGTGACATCGCCGAGCACGCTTTTTGAACTGCTCTGGTTCACATTTCTAACCCTTCCAAGAATGCGGACATCATCGGTTGCATCTGGCTGAATGATCAATAGGTAATTTTTTCTGTCTGTCCGGGCATTGAAACAGCCTGTCAGGGAAACCCTTGATTCGTCTGAATGGGCGTTGTCAGGATTTTAGCGGCAAGTCTTTTTTTTACCAAATATTGTGTCTCTTAAATTCCATTCTACTAATTGAGGGGCTATACTGCCGCCACGCAACCAATGGGCAATTTGAAAATAAACAGCGTTAAGAGTGGGAGGCACGGTCAGTATGGCTGAAGCGGCGACTGTAGAAACGGTGGAACCAACAGGTCTTTTGGAAGAACGGCATGTCTATAAGCCGTTTCGTTACCCCTGGGCATATGAAGCCTGGCTGACGCAGCAGCAAATTCACTGGCTGCCGGAAGAAGTGCCGCTGGCGGAAGATGTGCGCGACTGGGCCAAGAAACTGACGGAGTCTGAGAAGAATCTACTGACGCAGATTTTCCGCTTCTTCACCCAAAGCGATATCGAGGTGAATAACTGCTACATGAAGCATTACACCAAAATATTCAAACCCACTGAAGTGCAGATGATGCTGTCGGCCTTTTCGAATATGGAAACCATCCATATCGCGGCCTATAGCCACCTTCTCGACACGCTTGGCATGCCCGAGGCGGAATATTCCGCCTTCCTCCGCTATAAGGAGATGAAGGACAAATACGACTATATGCAGCAGTTCAATTCGAACGACCTTCGGTCTGCTGCAGTTACGCTTGCTGTATTTGGCGCCTTTACCGAAGGCCTGCAGCTGTTTGCGAGTTTTGCGATGCTGCTGAACTTCCCGCGCTTCAATAAAATGAAGGGCATGGGGCAGATCATTACATGGTCTGTGCGCGATGAAAGCCTGCACTGCAACAGCATCATCAAATTGTTCCACACGCTGATGAAAGAGCACCCTGACCTGTGGGATGACCGCATGAAGGAAGAGCTGACAACAGCATGTAAGACCATTGTGGAGCATGAAGACGCCTTTATCGACCTTGCCTTTGGCATGGGGGCAATCGAAGGCCTGACGGCGGAAGAAGTGAAGCAATATATCCGCTATATCGCTGATCGCCGCCTGTCGCAACTGGATCTGGACGAGGTTTTCCATGTGGAGTCCAACCCGCTGCCGTGGCTGGACAGCATGTTGAACGCAGTGGAGCACACCAACTTTTTCGAAAACCGGGCGACCGAATATTCAAAAGCGGCCACCCAAGGCTCGTGGGAGGACGCGTTCGAGTAAATCCGAACGCATTAAGCCCGAATGGGCAAATTGGTCACAAGTCCGGAACAAGAAGCGCTCGAGACATTCTCGGGCGCTTTTTCGTGCTCCGGACCCCTATCTTAAAAAAAAGCGCCCGGACAAAGCCGGGCGCTTCAGTTTAGGGAGCCGTTATAGGGGAGGTTTAATCGTCCAGGGTGGCAGCGAGGATTGCCAACCCGGTAGCGATGAAAACCGCGGCGCCCAGGTCATCGTCCTCCAGTTCAAAATGCTGGTTTTGTGCCAGCGGAGGACGAGGTGCGTGGTGGTCATACTCAGAACGTCTGCCATAGTCGCCACCACGACGTGAATATCGGTCATAGTCTGCCTGGCTCAGCCTTGTGGCCAGGTTGAGATAATAATGGTCTACGCCATTTCTGATCTTATGGGCCAGTGCACGGCCCAGATCGGCTGCTGCTTCTTCGCGAACCTCGCGGGCAACATGGTTTCTATACTCTGGTGTGTTGCGGGCAAACAGCTCGGCAACACCGGATGACGGCATATGGTAGGTGGAAACCATGCCGCAATTGGTGCGGGCCACCAGGTCAGTGCCATAGCTGAAATTCTCAGCCGACCGAAGCTCGATAAAGTCCGTGTCGCGGCCATACCCATGCATGGCGATCTTGATGCCGTAGGAGGCATAGGCCTCGCCCTTTTCCTTCACCTTGGTGTAGTAAGCCTTCTGGAAATGGCCACACCGGCCTCCGGTATTGCGGGCATGCTTCTTGTATTTCTTATCCTTGCGGTCGGTGTCGACAACGCGGAAACCGAATCGGTAATCCTTTTCCCGGGCGCGTACAATCATATCGGCATGGTGGCGTTCGCGCACGAACTCGACATAATTCGGCAAGGCGTACCGCATGTGTTTGAAGGCCTGCGCCTCAAACGCGGTTACGCCAGCTTCACGGCGTTCGTCCTTGCTGTCCACATCTACAAAAACCCGGATTGGGTGGCTGGTGCGGAACACGTTGCTTTCTGCGTCATAGTCAGGCAGGTCGCGTGGGTCGCGGTGATCTGCTGTCGCCGCGCCACCGATGGCAAAGCTGGTTGCCGCTGTGATCAGGATGGAGGTCAGTCGTTTCGCTGTCATTGCTCGGGTCTCCTCGTCTTATGGAAACACAATAGACAGCCGCGTCTTACACCATCCTGAGCTTGACGTTCATAGGTTGTTCATCTGGCTTAGTAGGGAATAACCATTTGTTATTAAATAAAAAAGCGGGCCGCAAAGCCCGCCTTGATACACTGTTTTGTTCCTGTGCGGCGTTAGAAAGCGCCGTGGCAGTGTTTGAATTTCTTGCCAGACCCACAGGGGCATGGGTCGTTGCGACCAACATCAGAAAACGGGTTGGATGCCTGGCGCGCACCGGCGAATGACGCCGGGTTCATGCTCGTGATGTCACCGTGACAATGCTTGAATTTCTCGCCCGAGCCGCATGGGCATGGTGCGTTCCGCGGCACATCGCCCCAGGTTGATGTGTCGTTCGGGTTGAAGCTACCACCCTGAGACGGTGCCCCAACGGCCGTGTCTGGTGTCGGGTGACTTTCCTTGAAGACAGAAGGTGCTTCGGGTTCCAGGTCTTCCGGGCGAACCTGCGGAGCAAGCTCAATGCGGCCCAGTAGCTGGGTCGTTTCCTCGCGGATATGATAGAGCATGCCTTCAAAGAGGGTGAAGGCTTCGGTCTTATATTCATTGAGTGGATCACGCTGACCGTAGGCACGAAGAGAAACGCCCTGGCGCAGATGGTCCAGATTCTGCAGGTGTTCTTTCCATTCCTGGTCAAGTACCTGAAGAAGGATATTTTTCTCGATATCCTTTTCCCACATGCCAAAGCCGGTTTCAGCGTCCGCTGTTCCGGTCATCTCATTGATACGTTTGGCTTTTTCAGTCATCATCTGGCTGCAGGCTTCATCAAGGCGTTCGATGATCACATGGTCATCCACGCCTTCTTCTGCCGCCCAGGCACGGATATCAACGTCAAGGCTGAGCTTGGTTTTTACGTCTTCATCCAGGCCATCAATGTCCCACTGCTCCGGGTAGGATTTTGGCGGGATGCGGGTTTCCACAATATTGTGGATGACATCGGCGCGCATATCCTTAATGGTCTCGCTGATCTCATCTGCGTCCATCACTTCCTTGCGCTGGTCGTAGATGGCGCGGCGCTGGTCGTTCATCACGTCATCAAATTTCACCAGGTTTTTCCGGATGTCATAGTTCCTGGCTTCCACTTTGGACTGGGCTTTTTCAATAGCCTTGTTGATCCATGGGTGGATGATGGCTTCGCCTTCCTCAATGCCAAGGCGCACGAGCATGGCGTCCATGCGCTCAGGGCCGAAGATGCGCATCAGGTCATCCTGCAGCGACAGGAAGAATTTCGTGCGGCCCGGGTCACCCTGACGACCAGAACGGCCGCGAAGCTGGTTATCGATGCGGCGGCTTTCGTGCCGCTCAGTGGCCACAACATAAAGGCCGCCGGCTTCCAGAACCTTCTGTTTCTCTTCCTCGACTTCCTTGCGGATGCGGTCCGTGATTTCCTTGATCTTAGCTTCGTCTTCAACGCCTGCGGTTTCATCAGCGATACGCATGTCCGCGTTACCGCCCAACTGGATGTCAGTACCCCGACCCGCCATGTTGGTGGCAATCGTTACGGCTCCGAGACGACCGGCCTGGGCAATGATGTGCGCTTCCTGTTCATGGAAGCGGGCGTTAAGGACCTGATGCTTGATCTTCTTCTTTTTGAGGTAATCGGAAAGTACCTCCGATTTCTCGATCGACACGGTACCAACCAGAACCGGCTGGCCTTTTTTCTGAGCCTCAAGGATATCCTTGATGATGGCGTCGAATTTTTCCTTGCCGGTGCGGTAGAATTCGTCGTGCTCATCAATACGGGCCACAGGTACGTTGGTCGGGATTTCGATCACGCCAAGGCCGTAAATGTCGCCAAACTCTTCAGCTTCCGTGGCAGCCGTACCGGTCATGCCCGAAAGTTTCGGGTACATGCGGAAATAATTCTGGAAAGTAATCGATGCCAGTGTCTGGTTTTCAGGCTGGATGGCCACGCCTTCCTTGGCTTCCAGCGCCTGGTGCAGGCCACCGGAGTAGCGGCGGCCGTCCATCATGCGTCCTGTGAATTCGTCGATGATCACCACTTTATCGCCCTTGACGATATAGTCGGTGTCACGTTCGAACATGGTCCGCGCCTTCAGGGCCTGGTCCACGTGGTGAACGATCTGTGTATTCTCATAGTCATAAAGGTTTTCGGACTTCAGAAGGCCCTGGTCTGCGAGGATTTTCTCGATCTTTTCATGACCGTCTTCGGTGAGCGCCACATGTTTGGACTTTTCGTCCTTTTCATAGTCGCCTTCTTCCAGTTCAGCCACCAGCTTGTCGATGGTGATGTAAAGCTCGGATTTGTCTTCGGTCGGGCCAGAGATAATCAGCGGGGTCCGCGCCTCGTCGATCAGGATGCTGTCCACCTCGTCGACAATGGCAAAGTGGAAGGGACGCTGGACCATCTGGTCCTTGTGCGTTTTCATATTGTCGCGCAGGTAATCGAAGCCCAGCTCGTTGTTGGTGGCATAAGTGATGTCGCACTGATATGCCTCGCGCCGCTCCTCATCTGTCTTGCCTGGCACAATGACGCCAGTGGTCATGCCCAGGAAGCCATAAACCTTGCTCATCCATTCGGCGTCACGTTCGGCGAGATAGTCGTTCACGGTTACAACATGCACGCCTTTACCGGGCAGGGCATTGAGGTAAGCGGCCAGCGTCGCCACCAGGGTTTTACCTTCACCTGTCTTCATTTCAGCGATCGAGCTGTCATTCAGGACCATGCCGCCGATGAGCTGGACATCATAGTGCCTCAGGCCCAGTGATCGTGTCGCGGCTTCGCGGACAACGGCAAAGGCTTCGACCAGAAGGTCGTCAACCGTTTCACCTGCATCAAGCCTGTCGCGGAACTCTTGGGTCTTTGCCTTGAGGGCCTCGTCTGACAGCGCTTTCATCTCGTCAGCCAGCGCGCCAATGGCGGCAACTTTCGGCTCGAGTTTACGGAGATAGCGTTCGTTTGCGGACCCAAAAATCTTTTTGGCGAGTTTGCTTAGTCCCAGCATATTTCTTTCCTGGCCTGCCCTTGGCTTCCTAGCTCTGACATCACCGGTCATTTTCGAAGTGCGCAAAGCGCGGCCGGCCGTACTGTGATCCCTGAGGGAATGCGTTACTGACTTTATTTATATATGCAGTTTCACAACTACATGAGTGCAGGCACAGATAAGTATCATGCCTGCGTCTGTCAACTGGTGCGGCACCTTCTAACGGTGAATTGAGTAATTCCTGTGTCATTTCTTGATGATTGGTAATTCTGGGGGCATGATGCAGCATGAAATTTGGCATCGATTGAGGATCATCATATGGCCGAGTCTAAAGTGTCTCCACTTGCCCCTGAGGGCTTTCCGAACCTTTTGCCCGTTGCTGGCGTTGAAATGGGCGCCATGCACGCCGGATTTCGCAAACGTGAAAGGCCGGACCTTCTGTTCGCCGTGATGGCTGAAGGGTCTGTGGCGGCAGGTGTCTTCACCAGGTCAAAAGCGCCGGCAGCCCCCGTGGATTGGTGCCGTGAGGCACTCGCCAAGTCAGGCGGCAAGGTGCGGGCGATTATCGTGAATGCGGGCAATGCCAATGCCTTTACCGGCGAGAAAGGCATGAAGGCGACGATGAAATCGGTTGAGACGACCGCCGAAATTGTTGGATGCGCGCCCGAGGAGGTGCTGGCCTGCTCAACCGGCGTTATCGGCGTGCCGCTGAATGGTGATCTTTTTGAAAAGCCGCTGAAAGCCATCAAGGACGGTATGTCCGGTTTCATGTGGCGCGAAGCTGCGGGCGCCATCATGACAACAGACACATACCCCAAGGGCAGTTGCAAGGTGGCGACCGTTGAAGGTCGACCTGTTGTAATTTCGGGAATCGCCAAAGGGTCAGGCATGATCGCGCCAGATATGGCCACGATGCTGGGGTTTGTTTTCACCAATGCGGCGCTGACGCATGGTTGCCTTCAGAAGATGCTCACAGACGCCACGGACCGCAGTTTCAACAGCATCACTGTGGATAGCGATACCTCAACCAACGACACCTGCATTGCTGTGGCAACTGGCGTCGGAGCGACCTATGACCCGATCGATGACCCGGACGATCCGCGCCTGGAAGACTTCCGCGCCAAGTTTGATGAGCTGATGACCGATCTGGCGCATCAGATCGTGCGCGACGGAGAGGGCGCGACGAAATTTGTCTCGATCACGATTGAAGGTGCCGAAAACGATAGGGCAGCACGCGTTATCGCCAAGTCCGTGGCCAACAGCCCGCTTGTAAAAACGGCCATCGCGGGCGAAGACCCCAATTGGGGCCGCCTTGTCGCTGCCGTGGGCAAGGCGGGCGAAGCGGCAGCGCGTGACGCACTGCAAATCTGGATTGGCGGCCAGCAGGTGGCTAAGGCAGGCTGCGTTCATCCCCGTTACAGCGAACCTGTGGCGGCCGAGCACATGAAGGGCCAGGACATTGATATCCGCATCGATGTGGGCGTAGGGACCGGGACTGCAACTGTCTGGACCTGTGATTTCACCTATGACTACATTCGGATCAACGCCGACTATCGCAGCTAGGACGAAATTTCCTCAAATAGCGAATTGCACCCGGTGGTTTCTGCCGGGTGTTTCTTTTTGTTGCCGTAAGATATTGAAAGTAAACAAATAAATCTCTGGCATGACTCTTGTATCAAGGAAGGCGTGGGGTACGTTGAACCGGAGTTCGCTGGAGAAATATGATGCCAACCGTCAATCTAGAGTTACAGATGAAGTTCCTGACGGAATTGAATGAAGCACTGACCGAAGCTTTGGACCGCTATGCTGATGAAGGCGCGGATAAGCTGGCGGAGCTGAATTACATGAAGCAGGAAGTCGCGAGAGCGCGCCTTGTGATTGCCGAGCGCATGGATGATGAGTCTGATGATGGTAAGTCAGGTCGTCGGTCCCGCCGCATGACAGGTGGGTTTCAGGAAGCTGCCTATAGCTGATCGAACCGGTTCGCCGGTTCGGCATTACACCTTTGTTTCCATTCCAGCCTTTAGGGGGTTGGGGTGGCTGCTTGTGTTTGGTCACTTAGCATTCCGAAAATTTGCTGCACCAGATCGCCAAGCGCTCCCCAGCCAGCAGCAAGGCCCAGGGCGGCAAGGCCAACCAACAGGCCGTATTCAACAGCCGTCGCGCCTTGGCGGTCCCGCCAAATGGCGTGCTGCAGCACGCGTATTTTTACAGCGACTGTCTTGAACACTTCTGTAACCCCATATCTTTCATCCGCGCTATAAGCTGCCCTAAGCCTCCATTTGAAACCTAAACAAGTTGTTAAAGCTTGAATTTGCGTAAAAGTGTGTTTACGCGTAGCCACCATGATCAATGATTGTCCAGAACCCAATGTGAAGATTGACGCAGGCCTGCCGACTGTCCTGGTGGCAGCGATCGCGCTTATCGATATCGATGGCCGCGTATTGATCGCGCAGCGTCCCGAAGGCAAGTCCATGACCGGGCTGTGGGAGTTTCCGGGCGGCAAAGTCGAAGAAGGCGAGCTGCCTGAAGCTGCGCTGATCCGCGAATGCAAGGAAGAGCTGGATATCGATATCACGGCTGCCTGTTTGGCGCCGTTTGCTTTCGCGTCCCATTCCTATGAGAAGTTCCATCTGCTGATGCCGCTTTACTTGTGCCGGAAATGGGAAGGCCTTGTGCGCGGTATGGAAGGACAGGCAACAAAGTGGGTAAAGATCAGAGATCTTGGCGATTACCCCATGCCGCCCGCGGATGATCCGCTTGTCGCCATGCTCAGGGATTTCTTTTGAGCCTGAAGGCGCTCGAAGACCTTCTGCGCGGTGACGATGCCGCCATGGCAGCACTTGAGGCTGTCCACACTGCTGGCCCCGAAGGCGCCTATATTGCTGCCGGTTTTGTCCGCAATCGTTACTGGGATAGCCTCTATGATCCCGCGCCAATGGCGCCGGGATCAGACGTGGACGTCATCTATTTCGACAAGACCTATAACCTGAAGACCCGCGACATGGCTTATGAAGCTTCGCTGAAGCTCAAACAGCCTGATGTGGATTGGCAGGTGCGCAATCAGGCGCGCATGCATACCTTCGGCGGCCATGATCCTTTCCCCGATATCGTTACGGCGCTACAGCATTGGGCGGAAACTGCGACGGGCATTGGGGTGCGGCTCAAGCCCAGCGGCGACTTTGATTGGCTGGCTGCTTTCGGATTTGATGACCTGTTCGGTCACGTGCTCAGGATTACGCCAGCCATGAAGGCGAATGACCCGGAAGGCTTCGAACGTCGCCTTGCCGCCAAGGGGTGGCAGCAGCGCTGGCCGAACCTGACTGTGATCAGGGACTAGGCTTTTTCGGTGGCCCGCCAGCCTTGAGTGCATCGCCCAGGTTCACCTTGCCGCTGCCAGGCTTCAATGGCTTCTGCTGGCTCTCGTGCGGGTGCCAGCCCGTCATATACATGACCTGGAAAGTGGCGGGAACACGGCCGTCGGCCATGCCGAACTTCGATTGATAGATCTCACATGCGCGCATCAACACATCACGCCGTAGGAAGCGCCGGCTGCGAGAATGCATGGCGTTGGCTTCACCCATGCCCCGAAGTTCCTGCATCAGCTTCAGCGGATGCTCGTATGTCACAGTGATGGTGTCCATATCCGTGACTGGCAGGGCAAAGCCAGCGCGCTGCAACAGGCTACCCAGATCGCGCACATCAGCGAATGGGATTACCCGCTGGCTGGCGCCGCCCGTCACCTCTGCTTCTGCTGCCAGAAGGCTGTGGCCAAGTTCATGCAGCGTTTCGCCGCCGAAAAGCGAAGCCATGAAAAGCCCATCTGGCTTCAGGGCGCGGTTGGCTTGCACCATCACTCCCGGCAGGTCGTTTACCCAGTGAAGCGCCAGGTTGGAGACGACAAGGTCATAGCTGCCGGGCGAGGCAGCCAAAGGTTCGTCGCCCACCGGCACAGCTTCAACTGTCTTGCTGGAATGGGGCGCAAAATTGCCGCCCAGGTCCAGCACGGAGCCAAAGTCACGATTGATGTCCGCCAGCCGGTCCGCCATGCGGTCAGCGATTTCCGCGCGCAGAAAGTCGAAATCCGGCCCCATTGCACGGCCCCGTTTCCGGTTGCGCTGTACAGCATCTGCATCAAACAGATTGATATCGTCTGGCTGAGTGTTCATGGGTTCTGACATAGGCGAGGGGCGTGGGTGTTGCAACTGGTTTCGCATTACGTTGCCTGCTAAGCTTTGCTCATGAAACATGTGGGGGAACTGTCGGTCATAAGAAAGGTCGCAAGCGGGGTGGTGGACTTTCTGCTGCCTCCGCGGTGCCCCGCATGCGGCGAGCGCATTCTGTCGCATGGCCATCTGTGCGGGAATTGCTGGCAGGAGCTGGCACCCATTGCTGCGCCATGGTGTGCCTCCTGCGGTTTGCCGTTCGAAGTGGATGTGGGCCCAGATGCCCAGTGCGGGGCCTGCATGAAAGATCCACCGGCCTTCGATTGGGCTCGCGCGGCTGTATCATACGAGGCGCTGGGGCGTGACCTGATCATCAGGATGAAGCATGGTGGGGCCGGGGCCAGCATTCCTGCCTTTGTAACCATGATGGCCCGGGTGATCCCACCTGACGCCTTGCCTGACCTGATAGTCCCGGTGCCTCTTCATCGCTGGAGGCTCTTGAAACGCCGTTTCAATCAGTCCCAGCTGTTGGCGAAGGGCCTGGCGGGCAAGCTTGGGGTTCGTGCCGACCCTTTCATTCTTGAGCGCACTCGCGCAACACCCAGCCAGGGCACGCTTGACCGGAAGGGCAGGCGGAAGAATGTACAGGGCGCATTCAGGGTGCTGCCCTCTTGCTCAAGCCAGCTTGAAGGCAAACGGGTGCTTCTGGTGGATGACGTGCTGACAACGGGGGCGACGGCTTCTGCGTGCGCTGTTGCGCTCAAAAAGGCGGGGGTATCTCAGGTGGGTGTTGTGGCATTTGCCCGGGTCGGACGCCCGGTTCATGCCTAGCTCCCGCTTTCGTGAAGCGGGGATTCCCTTTAAATTTTGCATGTTTTCGCTTACATATGTGGCGAATCCAGATTGCCGTGAAAGGCAACGCTGTTTGAAGTAAAGGATCTTTTTGTGGCTGACATCGTCATCTATAGCTCGAACATGTGCCCCTACTGCTTTCGCGCCAAGGCGCTTTTGAAGCAGAAAGGTGCCCGTTTTAAGGAAATCAATGTGGACATGAACCCCGCTGCCCGGCGCGAGATGCGTGAAAAGGCAGGCGGCGTGAACACTGTGCCGCAAATCTGGATCGGTGATCGCCACGTTGGCGGCTGTGACGATCTATACGCCCTTGATGCACAGGGTGGCCTGACGGCACTTCTGGCGGGATAGAGCCCTTGCGTATTGCCCTTATACAGCTGAATACCGGAAACATCGTCGCTGACGCGGTGACTGCGGCAGAAAGCCTTATTCGGGAAGCGGCAGCTGGCGGCGCAGTTTTCATCAGCACGCCCGAGACCACGCATCTGATGGAAATGAACCGAAAGGCAGTGCTCGAGAAGGCCTGCACCCAGGATGAAGACCTTGGGCTGAAGCGCTTCCGCGCCCTGGCGGCAGAACTTGGCGTGTGGCTGCATATCGGCTCGCTCATCACAAAGGTGGCTGAAGACCGTCTGGCCAACAGGGCCTTCCTGATCGGCCCGGACGGTGAGATCAAGGCGAGCTATGACAAGATACACCTCTTTGATGTGGATCTGGGTGGTGGCGAAGCTTACCGGGAATCGGCCCTGTATGAAGGGGGCAAGGCTGCTGTCGTGGCAAAAACGCCGATGGGCGCGTTTGGTCTTTCCATTTGCTATGACCTTCGCTTCGCATACCTCTATCGTGCGCTCGCCCACGCCGGGGCTGACATATTGCTGGTGCCTGCGGCTTTCACAAAACCAACTGGTGAGGCCCACTGGCATACGCTGCTCAGGGCCCGTGCGATCGAGACCGGTTGTTTTGTATTGGCAGCGGCTCAGACAGGCCACCATGCCACCGGCCGAGATACGTTTGGCCACAGCCTGGTGATTGATCCCTGGGGGCGGGTGATTGCTGACGCGGGCGAGGATGTGGGCGTTACATATGCCGAATTGGACCTTGCAAAATGCGCTGAAGCGCGGCAGAAAATCCCTTCATTGACGCATGACCGCGACATAAATGTAACGACTGTAGATGCCAAATGATTGTATTTGACCTGAAATGCAGCACTGGTCACCGGTTCGAAGCCTGGTTTCGTTCCTCGGGGGCCTATGAAGAGCAGAAAGCTGCCGGGCTCGTGGAATGCCCGCACTGTGGCACCAACGACGTATCAAAGGCACTGATGGCGCCCAATGTGGCCTCAAAAGGCAATCAGAAGTCTGAAGTGGCGTCGGTTGCTGCTCGCTCGGGCGATCCCAAGCTGCAGGAAGTCGTGGCCGAGGCGCAGAAGGTTCTGACGAAGTTGAAGAACCACGTTGAACAGAACTGCGACTATGTCGGCGACAAGTTCGCGGACGAAGCCCGTAAAATTCATTATGGCGAAGCAGAAGAGCGCGGCATCTACGGCGAAAGCACCCTCAAGGAAGCCAAGGAACTTCTGGAGGAAGGCGTAGAGGTCATGCCGCTGCCCGGGCTTGGGCGCAAGGACGCCTGAACAATCCATTAGCCCGCCAGGGCTATCCGGTAGACCTGCGGTGTTATCCCCATTTGTCTTTTGAACTGGGCCGTCATGTGGCTTTGCTGAGCGAAACCGGCGTTGGCAGCGATTTGTGCCAGTGGCTCATCGCTCGACAGTCGCTCCTTCACCTTTTCAATTCGCCGCCGCATGACATGTTGCCCCGGCGTCTCCCCGAAGCTTTCCTTGAACTGGCGGGCAAAGTGGAAAGGGCTCAGGCCCGCCTCCGCTGCAAGGTCTGTCATGGACAGGCGGGTTTCGAGCCGGTCGGCAATCAGCGCCTTCACCCGCTTCATCTGGCGCGGCGTCAGCCCACCCTTGAGGCGGCTTTCCTTTATCTCGAAGCCGTTATAGTGGCCGATGACATGATCGAAGATGCTGTATAGGAGCTGCTCGCCGATAAGCCCGGCGCGGTCCGGCTGCCGGGCACAGCAATCAACATATCCAAGCAGCATATTCGAGAGCGTTTGGTCCGCCTGATAAGTCAGGTCCCTGATATCCACGAGCCGCACATCCTGCTCATAATGATCGGCGGCGAAGCGCTTCAAAATGGCGTCTGAAAAATATAGGTGCACGAAATCGATCGGGCCACCGATATGCCAGCTGGATGCGTGCCCCTGCGGCATCAGGCACAGGGTTCCCGCGCGACCTGGGTTGCCCTTTTGGTCGGCGCGGTAACTTGTGTCGCCGCCCTTAAGGTAAAGGCTTAGCGTATGGCTGTCGCTTTTTTCATAAGCCACGCTGTTGCGGTCGATGGACCATCTGGATACAGCCACATCCCTGTGGATGTCGTGCTGGGCCTCGATGCTTGCGTTGGCTTTCAGAAGCAGCGCGCTGTCTATTTTCTTATCTGCGCGGCTCATGCCGAATTCCTCTCACTGTCTTTGCAGAAGATAGGCATGCGCACCCAAAACAGCAAGATTTTGATATTCGAGCCCTATGACTTTCGTTAGGGGCTTGTTGGATGGCTCGCGCAAAGACGAGTCCGACAGCGAGAGAAAAACAATGACAACAACTTTCTATTCCGACCTTAACGAAAACAGTCGAAGAACCTGGTTTTGGGCTCTGTTCATCCTATTGCCGGTGTTCTTTATCGGTGGCCAGCTTATGGTTCTGCTGCCCGCCAAATTTTCCAATCTGGTCACGCGGGAAAATGTCGAGACTTATCCGACAATCCTCTATTTCCTGGTGGCGTCCTTTGGTGCGTCCTTCGGCATTTTGTGGTTATGGCTTCGCTATTTTGAACGACGCAGCCTGGCAAGCGTTGGGCTTGCGCCGGGTGGCAGCCTGAAGCGTTATTTCCCTAAAGGCTTCGCTATTGGCCTGTTGATGGCATCGGTTTCCGTAGTGGCTGTCTGGCTTGTGGGCGGCTACACGCTGGAGGGGCCGCAGGATTTTGCCTTGGTGAGCTATGGCCCAATCCTGTTCCTGGGGCTGGCCTTCATTGTCCAATCCAGTGTGGAGGAAATCCTGTTTCGGGGCTGGATGCTGTCCCGCCTTACGGAGCGGTTCGGCATGTGGACCGGGGTGCTTGGCAACTCCACATTGTTCATGCTGATGCATATCGAGGGGATCGGCGGTGAAGATTTTGACCCTCTCGTGTTCGCCATTTTCACATTCATGACAATGGCTTTCTCGATCTTTGTCAGCTTCCTGGCGATCCGGCAGAAATCCGTATGGGGGGCGTGCGCCTGGCACGCGGCCTGGAACTGGTCGTTCATCACATGGTTCGGCCTGCCGACAACCGGCATTGCCCTTGATGTTAAGCCGCTGTGGGTGGACTTGATGATCAAGACAGGCGCACGTGACTGGCTTTCGGGTGGTGCCGAAGGGCCAGAGAACAGCGCCATCACCGGCGCGGTCCTGATCATCGCGTGTCTACTGGCCTACCGTGGCCTCAAGAAGAAGCCCCAAGCCTGAGTTGATGGGGGTATGACGGCGACCGCGTCCTTATTTGGGTGCGGTTGCCGTCATGGCATAATTGACACCCGTGTCTGTGCTGCTCAGCCGCCACCGGCCTCCGATGGGGTTGAACACAAAGCCTGTGGCGTCGCCGGGCGTGAAGCCAGCTTTAGCGACATATTCCTTCAGCTCATCCGGTTTGATGAACTTGTTCCAGTCGTGCGCGCCCACGGGCAACCAGCGCAGGATGTGCTCTGCGCCCACAATCGCGAACAGGTACGATTTTGCCGTCCGGTTGATAGTGGAGAGCAACATGATGCCGCCGGGTTTCAGGAGCTTGCGGCAGGATGCGAGGAAGGCATCCACGTCTGCCACATGCTCGATTACTTCCATATTGATGATCACGTCAAACTGTTCGCCTGCGTCCGCGAGCGCTTCGGCGGTGGTGTTGCGAAAGTCAATCTCGAGGCGCGACTGCGCCGCATGCACACTGGCGGTCTTGATGTTCTTCTCAGACGCATCAACGGCCACCACATCGGCTCCCAGGCGCGCCACGGGTTCAGATACCAGCCCGCCGCCGCAGCCAATGTCCAGAAGACGCAACCCTTTGAAGGGTTCCTTCAGATTCTTCTCGAGGCCGAAATGAGCTTCCACTTCCTGCCGGATATAGCCAAGGCGCGTTGGATTGAGGATATGCAGCGGCTTGAAGGGGCCCTTTGGGTCCCACCAGGTATCGGCAATGCGGGCGAAGAAAGCGACTTCGCTTTCATCCACTGTGCCACCATGGGCGATGGTGCCGGCCTCTGGTGCTGTGTCGGATGTCTGGTTTTCGTTCAGCATATCTTTTGTTCCAAGCAAGCTTTTCCCGCGCGACCCAAAGACTGAGCGCTTGCACGCATGCAAGCCAGCCTTTAAACAATATCGCGCTGTTTCTCAATACGCACCTTTGTGCCCATCGGGTCAAGTGCATGCGTCAAATTGCCGGAAACAGGATTGTTTGCGATAGGAACCGGAAATTCAGATGGCACGGATAGTAAAAAAGTTTGGTGGGACTTCTGTTGGCGACGTTGACCGCATTCGCAACGTAGCAAACCGGGTCAAGAAAGCCGTGGACGAAGGCCATGAAGTGGTTGTCGTTGTTTCCGCCATGTCGGGCACTACAAACCAACTGGTGGATTTCTGCCGCGCGGCCGCACCCATGCATGATGCCCGCGAATATGACACTGTCGTAGCAGCTGGCGAGCAGATTACCATCGGGCTCCTGTCTATCTGCCTTCAGGAAATGGAAGTGCCTGCGCGCTCTTTCCTGGGCTGGCAGGTGCCGATCCACACCAACGACGTCCATGGTGCGGCCCGAATCGAATCTATTGAGACCGAAAAGCTTGAGGAATGCCTGAAGGGTGGCCGTGTGGCCGTTGTGGCAGGCTTCCAGGGTATTGCTGACGACGGCCGCATCACCACGCTTGGTCGGGGTGGGTCGGATACGTCAGCGGTGGCGCTTGCTGCTGCCCTGAAGGCGGACCAGTGCGATATTTACACGGATGTGGACGGTGTCTACACCACAGACCCTCGTATCGTGCCAAAGGCGCGCAAGCTTGATAAAATTACTTATGAAGAGATGCTCGAGATGGCATCCCTGGGGGCCAAGGTGCTGCAGACCCGGTCTGTTGCCATGGCCATGACGCACGGCGTGCGCACTCAGGTTCTGTCATCTTTTGAAGACCTGCCCGGAACACTTGTAGTTGGTGAGGACGAAATCGTGGAACAGGAAGTAGTAAGCGGGATCGCATATTCCCGCGGCGAAGCAAAAATTACCGTTGTTGGCCTTGAAGACCGGCCTGGTCAGGTATCGCACCTGTTCGCGCCGCTTGCCGAGGAAAATATCAACGTCGACATGATCGTGCAAAGCGCGTCCGAAGACGGCACGTCCACTGACGTGACCTTCACGGTGCCTGAGGATGACTTGAGGAAAGCGGTTAAGATTCTCCAAGACCGCAAGGATGAGCTCAAATACCGCGACCTCGTCTACACCGGCGACGTTGTAAAGGTGTCTGTTGTGGGTGTCGGCATGCGTAGTCACGCAGGTGTCGCAAGCAAAATGTTTGATACGCTCGCAGAAAAGGGTATCAATATCCAAGTTATCTCTACGTCTGAAATTAAAGTTAGTGTAATTATCGACGCGGAATATACAGAGCTTGCAGTTCGGGCGCTTCATACGGCCTATGGTTTGGATGCCCCGACTGACGCATAATCTGCGTAGAGTTTGAGGGTATTTTTATGAGTGAAATTGGTCTGGCGCGCCTGGAAAGACACTGGCAGCGCGGCAAGGAATTTTTAGGCAGTGAATATGCCATCCTTGGCGGTGCAATGACCTGGGTCTCCGAACGGAACCTGGTATCCGCCATCTCTAACGCAGGTGGCTTCGGTGTCATCGCTTGTGGCGGAATGGGGCCAGACCTTCTGGCTGCTGAGATCGCCGCAACTCGCAAGCTGACCGACAAGCCTTTCGGGGTTAACCTGATCACGCTGCACCCCGACCTTGATGCCCTTATCGATGTCTGTGCCGAGCAGAAGGTCAGCCATGTGGTACTCGCGGGCGGCCTGCCAAGTGGCGCTTCGATTGCCAAAATCAAGGGTTTCGGGGCCAAGCTGATGTGTTTTGCGCCAACGGCGGCGCTGGCCAAGAAGCTGGTGCGGTCTGGCGTTGATGCGATCATTATCGAAGGCGCTGAAGCTGGCGGCCATATCGGGCCTGTGTCCACAAGTGTCCTCGCGCAGGAAATCCTGCCGGTGATCACAGACGTGCCTGTTTTCGTGGCGGGGGGTATCGGCCGCGGTGAAGTGATGGCTTCCTACCTTGAAATGGGTGCGTCAGGTGCCCAGTTAGGAACCAGGTTTGTGGTTGCAGAAGAATGTGTGGCTCATGAAAACTTCAAGAAGGCTTTTGTTCGCGCGAGTGCCCGAGACGCTGTGGCGAGCACGCAGATCGATAGCCGTTTCCCTGTAATTCCTGTGCGTGCGCTCAAGAATCAGGGCACAGAAGATTTCATGAAGACCCAGCAGGAAGTTGTCGCCAAATTCCGGGCCGGTGAAATTGCCCAGGACGAAGGCCAGATGATGATTGAACACTTCTGGGGTGGTGCCCTGCGCCGCGCGGTGGTTGACGGCGACGTCGAAACCGGCTCTGTTATGGCTGGTCAAAGCGTCGGCATGGTCAAAAAGATTGAGCCGACCGCCGATATCATTCGGGAGCTTGTAGACCAAGCAATAGCCCACCTGGATGCCCGAGGCTAACAGGTGGATCGCGGTTTCCGCCGCACGCCGGCTCATCGGCCGGTACAAGCAAGAGGGGGAATGCCTTGCCTGACCACGTAAGTCAGCCAAGATTGCTGCTTCGGCGGCTCCATAGCGTTATGGCTGGCAGTGGCCAGCCGCAGGACCGGCTCGACCGCGTGGTCCGTGTTATCGCGCAGAATATGGTTGCCGAAGTTTGCTCAATCTATCTGGCTAGGGCAGGCGGCATCCTGGAACTTTTCGCGACAGAAGGCCTGAAGGAAGAGGCTGTGCACCAGACGCGCCTGCGCTTCGGTGAAGGCCTTGTGGGTCTTGTGGCCGAACGTGGCCTGCCGCTGAACCTTTCTGAAGCACCGCAGCATCCCCGATTCGTTTACCGCCCTGAAACAGGCGAAGACATCTATCACAGCTTCCTTGGCGTACCGATCCTGAGGACCGGCAAGGTGGTGGGTGTTCTGGTTGTGCAGAATGTGGCCCCGCGCCGTTATAAGCCAGAGGAAGTGGAAGCGCTTCAGACCATCTCGATGGTGATCGCTGAGCTTGTGGGCTCTGGCACCCTGGTGGACAAGGAAGAGCTGTCGGAAGACAGTACCACGACGGGCCAGCCTGTCACGCTTGACGGCATGTCTCTCGCGGGTGGTGTAGGCGCCGGTGTGGCCGTGTTTCACCAGCCGCAAATTCATATCACTCGCACGGTCGCGGAAGACGTTGATGCCGAAAAACTGCGTCTGGAAGAGGCGATCGCCGAACTTAGGCTTCGCCTTGAAGAGCTTATAGAGCATCCAGACCTTGCCCATGGCGGCGAACACCGCGAAGTGCTCGAGACCTACCGCATGTTCGCCTACGACCAGGGTTGGCAGGACAAGATGCGTGATGCTGTGCTGTCGGGCCTGACCGCCGAGGCTGCGGTCGACCGGGTTCAGCAGGAAAACCGCGCCCGTATGAGCAAGATCCGTGATCCGTACCTGAAGGAACGGATTTCAGATTTTGAAGACCTCGCCACGCGTCTTATCCGGATCATCCAGGGCGACACCACCGATTACCGGATAAAGCTGACAGAGGATTCGGCGTTGATTGCCCGCACGATCGGCCCGGCAGAGTTGATGGATTATGACCGCGATTTTCTGAAAGCCATTGTGCTTGAGGAAGGATCGGCGACGTCCCATGTGACCATCATTGCTCGTGCGATGGGCATTCCTGTTCTGGGGCGGGTCAAGGGCCTGTTGACACATGTTGAGCCCGGCGAACAGGTGATCGTCGATACAGGCAGCGAGCATGTCTACATTCGCCCGGCCGATGATGTGGTTGAAAGCTATAAGGCGACGCTTGAGCTTCAGGAAAAGCTTTATGCCGAATATGCAGCCGAACGCGAGCTGCCTGCGGAAACGGTGGATGGCCAGCGGGTCACGCTTTTCATGAACGCGGGTCTGTTGGTGGACCTGCCCAGCCTTGATACGACCGGTGCCGAAGGCATCGGCCTGTTCCGGACGGAATTCCAGTTCATGGTTTCACCGGCGTTGCCCCGCGTGGATGAGCAAACGAAGATCTATAAAGCCGCGCTTGAAGCTGCAGGCGACCGACCAGTGGTGTTCCGCACCCTGGATATCGGCGGCGACAAGCCTGCCCCTTTTCTGCCACGCGAAGAAGAAGAGAACCCGGCCATGGGTTGGCGCGCAATTCGCATCGCGCTCGACCGCCCTGCGCTCCTGAGATATCAGTTGCGGGCACTTCTCTATGCGTCGCCGGGAAAGACACTTCACGTCATGTTTCCCATGATTGCGGAAGTCGCCGAACTCAGGCGCTGCAAGGCGATCCTGCAAAAGGAAATTGACCGTCTGGCCAAGCATGGCCGTGAGGCGCCAACGGCTGTGAAGGTGGGCTGCATGCTTGAGGTGCCGTCCTTGTCGTGGCAGCTCGATATTCTGCTTAAGGAGATCGACTTCCTGTCGATCGGGACCAATGACCTGATGCAGTTTTTCTTTGCCTGCGACCGCGGCAATCCGAAGCTTGCCAACCGGTATGACCTACTGGCACCGCCTGTTCTTGCTTTCCTCCATATGGTGATCAAGGCGTGCGATAACGCAGATGTTCCTGTAACGCTGTGTGGTGAAATGGGTGGGCGCCCCATCGAGGCCATGGCACTGGTGGCGCTGGGCCTTCGTCGCATTTCCATTTCGCCTACATCTGTGGGGCCAGTGAAGCGCATGATCCGGTCAGTCAACCTGAAGCAGTTGCGCGATTTCATGCTTTCAAACATCACGTCGCCGGAACATTCGATTCGCGACTCACTCCTGGCTTTTGCCCAGGATCACAACATCAAACTCTGAAATTCTCTTGAAGCAGCAAATGTTTGCTGTCAGGAGGGGAATAATTTCCCATAAAAATTGAATCTATTTGACTCGGGGCGTTAAATGTTTTTTGACTAATGTGTGGTCCAATAGAAACCGTAGAAAAATACCACGGACCGCAACCACAAGCTGCTCGCACGATAGCGGGGTGCACTTTGGATGCAGAAATGTGGTGCTCGAGAGGCCTAGGGTTAAGCCGGACGGTCTCATGATGGGATAACGCTGTAATAGCAGGTTACTGTCTGTCCAGACTGGAAAAATCCAGCAAAGGCAAGGCAGGGGACGGTTTTTGTGATGAACCAGGAAGTAAAAACAGTTGGTAAACTGTTGCAGGACGCGCGTGATGAGCGTGGCCTGAGTATTGAGTCCATCGCCAAAGATATTTGTGTCAGGAGCAGCTATCTGGTCGCCATTGAAGCGGACGACTATAGCGAGCTGCCTGAAAAAACTTTCGCAGTTGGTTTTGTGCGCGCTTATGCCATGGCACTAAAGCAAGACGCAAAAGCCATTGTTGCTCAGTTCAAAGAAGAATATGGCGCAGAAGACGAACCGCTGGCTTTGCCGGTGGATAACGCGCTCGCGCAGCCTCGTCGCCGCCTTCCTGGCTGGCTATCGCCGCTCGCTGGCGTTGTGGGTGTCTCCCTTTGCTGGGCCATGTTCGGCAGCAGTATCGTACCTTTTAGCCTGACCGCTGACAGCGACATTATTGACCGCAATACAGATGTGGCGCAGTTGCAGGCTGTGCAGGCCTCTTTACCGTCTCTCACAAAGGAGACAGAGGTCCTGAACGCTGACGCCGCAGTTGTCGAAGAGGTGGTTCAGCTGGAAACAGTGTCATCAGACCGTGAAAAACTGTTTGCGCGCCCTGCTTCTCTGTTCTCGCCGGCAGCGATTGCGGACCAGGCCGGGCCAGCAACACCGGGCCAGGCTGATTTCACATTGCAGGCCAGCGAAGATTCCTGGGTACGCCTTGAGAATACAGACGGTACTGAAATCTGGTCTGGCGTTCTGCGAGAGGGCCAGAGTTACCGTCCGCAGATTGAAGGGGCCGCGCTTCTGTCTACCACAAATGCCGGTGGCGTGACATTGACGCTCGGGGATCAGCAGATGGTTGCGCTAGGCAGTCGCGGAGAAGTGATTGAAGGCGTTCGTCTTGACCAAGACCGCTTGCTATCTTCTATCAGCTCTTCAGGTGCTGGATCGCGCTAACTTTATCATTCCTTTATTTCGCGAATTTCCTTGCTTTCAGCGAGGCGCTTCCTCATGTATAACGCCAACAAACACGCTTGGAGTTAGAAGGTAATAGGCCGTCATGAGTGTACGCCCCTGGAGAGATATTTATCGCCGGAAATCCCGCCAGATCATGGTCGGGAATGTTCCTGTTGGGGGCGACGCGCCGATCACGGTGCAAACCATGACCAATACCCTGACGTCTGATCCGTGCGCGACAATCAACCAGATCCGTACGGCGGAAGAGGCCGGCGTCGATATCGTGCGGGTTTCCTGCCCGGACGAAGACTCAACAGCGGCGATGCCGACGATTTGCCGCGAGGCCAATGTGCCGATCGTGGCGGATATCCACTTCCATTATAAGCGGGCGCTTGAAGCAGCCGACGCTGGCGCAGCGTGCCTCAGGATCAACCCGGGCAATATTGGGTCTGCTGATCGGGTTCGGGAAGTAATCCGCGCCGCGAAAGCCAACGGCTGCTCCATGCGTATTGGCGTGAATGCCGGGTCCTTGGAAAAGCATCTCCTGGAAAAATACGGCGAACCTTGCCCCGAGGCATTGGTTGAAAGCGCGCTGGAGCATGCCCGCATTCTTGAAGACAATGATTTTCATGACTTCAAGATCAGCGTGAAGGCGTCTGATGTGTTCCTGGCCGTCGCGGCTTATCAAGGCCTTGCTGATGCGACAGATTACCCCCTGCATTTGGGTATCACGGAGGCCGGTGGCCTTCGAGGCGGCACGGTCAAATCCGCTATCGGCATCGGTTCGCTTCTTTGGGCCGGTATTGGTGACACCATCCGCGTGTCCCTCTCTGCTGAGCCGGTCGAGGAAGTGAAGGCGGGCTTTGAAATTCTCAAGTCACTTGGCCTCAGGCACCGTGGTGTGCGGATTGTTTCCTGCCCGTCCTGCGCGCGCCAGGCTTTCCCGGTTATCAAGACCGTGGAGGTGCTGGAAGAGCGCTTGTCACACATCCATACGCCCATGAGCCTGTCGATCATCGGCTGCGTGGTGAACGGTCCTGGTGAAGCGCGGGAGACGGACATCGGCCTCACTGGCGGTGGCCAGGGCAACCATATGGTTTACCTCTCGGGTGTGACCGATCATAAAATTACTGACGACAAGCTTGTCGATCATATTGTTGATCTTGTGGAAGAAAAGGCGGCTCAGCTTGAAGCCGCTGCAGCCCAAGACACTCATTAGCTGACGTAAAAGGAATTTCCCGTGTCCAAACTGCAACCAGCGCGGGGCACGCGCGATATCTATGGGGATGAAGCCCGCCGGATGAATGCCGTGGTGGAAACGTTCCGCCGTGTGGCAGGTTCATATGGTTTCGAGGAAATCTCTACCCCGATATTTGAATTCACAGATGTGTTTCGCCGCCCGCTTGGTGAAGCATCCGATGTGGTTTCGAAAGAGATGTACACCTTCGAGGACCGGGGCGGTGAAGAGATCACGCTGCGGCCGGAATTCACAGCCGGCGTGTGCCGCGCCTTTATCTCAAACGGGATGCAGCAGAACCTGCCGTGCCGGTTGATGAGCAACGGACCGGCTTTCCGGTACGAGCGCCCGCAGAAAGGCCGCTATCGCCAGTTCCATCAGATCAATGCTGAGCTTCTGGGCCCCGAAAACCCGGAAGCGGATGTGGAGCAGATCGCCATGGCTTGGCGCCTGCTGCGCGAGCTTGGGCTTGGTGACAAGGTTATCCTGCACCTCAATACACTGGGTGATGTGGAAAGCAGGGTAGCCTACCGCGAGGCACTGGTGGCTTATTTCGAAGCACACAGGGACAAGCTGTCGGAAGACAGTGTGCGCAGGCTCGAAACCAACCCGCTCCGTATCCTCGATAGCAAGGATGAAGGGGACAAGCTGATCGTGGCCGACGCGCCGCTGCTGTCGGCGCACTTGAATGAGGCATCCCACACCTTCTTTGAAAGCGTGAAGGCAGGCCTTGAAGCCGTGGGCGTGCCTTATGAGCACGACGAGCGCCTGGTGCGCGGCCTTGATTATTACACCCACACGGCTTTTGAGTTCGTCACCACCGAGCTGGGCGCACAGGGCACGGTTCTGGCCGGTGGCCGCTATGACGGCCTGATTGAGAAGCTCGGTGGTCCAGCCGTGGCCGGTGTTGGCTGGGCAGGTGGCATCGAACGCCTTGCCATGCTGTCTGACTTGGACCTCCGAGAGGTTCGCCCGGTTATGATCATGCCAATGGGCGAAGCTGCGACACTGAAGGCCTTTGCGCTCGCGGAAGACATGCGTGAAGCCGGATTGACTGTTCTCGCAGACCGCAGTGGCAATATGAAGAAGCGCCTGAACCGGGCCAATAAAGCCAACGCGCGCTTTGCCGTGATCCTTGGCGACAATGAGCTGGAGGCCGGTAATGTGATGGTGAAAGAGCTTGATAGTGGCGAGCAATGGGAAGTGCCGTTTGGCGGCCTCGTTGCCTCGATCAAGGCGTAAGGAGAGAAGCCATGATTTCCGATGAACGCCTGGAACTGCTAACTGATCGCTATGACTATCTGGGTCATGCTCTTGGCACACCCGATGAGTTTTCGAACGAAGAGTTCGTGAAGCTGAGCCGCGAGTATGCCGACCTTGGCCCCGTGGTTGAGGCAGTGAATGCCCTCAAAGCCGCGCGCCAGGAGGTTGAAGATCTTGAGGAGATGATCGCGTCAGGCGACGATCCCGAGATGAGAGAACTGGCGCAGGAAGAGCTTAAAGAGCTCAAGGAAAAGCTGCCCCAAATGGACCGGGACCTGTCGATCCAGCTGCTGCCGAAAGATGCGGCGGATGACAAGTCGGCGATCCTTGAGATTCGAGCGGGCACGGGCGGTGATGAAGCGGCGCTGTTCGCAGGCGACCTTTATGAAATGTACGAAAAGTACGCAGCCACCCAGGGCTGGAAGATGGAGATGATCTCTGGCTCCCCATCTGACGTTGGTGGCTTCAAGGAAGTGATGGCGAACGTTTCCGGCAAGGGCGTGTTCGCGAAGCTGAAGTTCGAATCCGGGGTGCATCGGGTGCAACGTGTGCCGGCAACCGAATCAGGTGGCCGCATTCACACAAGCGCGGCCACCGTTGCGGTAATGCCGGAAGCGGAAGAGGTGGACATCGAAATTCGCCCGGAAGACATCCGGATTGATACCATGCGATCTTCAGGCGCAGGTGGCCAGCACGTAAACACCACCGATAGTGCCGTGCGCATCACCCACCTGCCAACCGGGATTGTGGTGACATCAAGCGAGAAGTCCCAGCACCGGAACCGGGAGAAGGCCATGCAGGTGCTGCGGGCACGGCTTTATGACCGGGAGCGGGAGATGCTGGCAGCGGAGCGGTCAGAGGCGCGTAAGAGCCAGGTTGGTTCAGGTGACCGGTCTGAACGCATTCGTACCTATAATTTCCCGCAGGGCCGAGTGACGGATCACCGTATCGGCTTGACCCTTCACAAGCTGGATCAGATTCTGGCGGGTGAAGGCCTTGAAGAAGTCATCGACGCCCTTATCAGTGAAGATCAGGCAGCTAAACTGTCCGCTATGGAAGAAGGCTTTTGAGCGTAGCGGACACCCTTCTAAGTCAATTGAAGGCGGCTGAGGTCAGGCTTGCCTTGGCCGGGATTGAGACTGCCCGTCTGGACGCAGAAATCCTAATGGCTCATGTGCTGGGCTGCCCACGGATGGCGCTCTACGGCAAGCTGACAGCTGCCGTCCCCCAGCAAGCGGTGTCAGAATTTGATGCGCTGCTGAGCAGAAGGCTGACGTGTGAGCCGGTAGCCTACATCACCGGCGAGCAGGAGTTCTGGAGCCTGCCCTTCAAGGTGACACCTGACACCCTGATCCCACGCCCGGACACTGAAACCCTGGTGGAAACGGTCCTCAGGCAGATGGACGGACTGCCGGTTCGGCGCGTCCTCGACTTGGGGACAGGGTCCGGCTGTATTTTGCTGAGCCTCCTGCATGAATTGCGGGACGCCCTTGGAACTGCCGTTGATATCAGCGCCGGAGCCCTGTCGGTGGCCAAAGAAAATGCTGTATCGCTGGACCTTCAGGAGCGGGTCGAATTCTTTCAAGGCAGCTGGTTTGCCCCCCTGGATAAGCAGGCACAGTTTGATGTGATCGTTTCCAACCCGCCATATATTCCATCAAAGGATATGGCCGGCCTGATGGCCGATGTCCGGCTTTATGAGCCAGGCAGTGCGCTTGATGGCGGCGAAGATGGTCTGGGCCCATATCGTTTGATCGCGGATCAGGCACCTGCATTTCTTGCGCCTGGCGGCCTACTGGCGGTGGAGGTGGGCATTCACCAAGCTGGTGACGTGATGGCGCTTTTTGATGCTGCGGGTCTGGTCGGAACCGGCAAGGTCAAAGACCTGGGCGGTGTTGAGCGCGTGCTATACGGCAAAAAAAGCTGAATTCTCAGCCTTTTTCCCTTGGAATGCATAATAAGACCCGTTAGGGTGAGGATGTCTTGGAAAGAGCGGACATGGTCTTTGGGAACCAACCGCTGCAGACATAATTTCCGAAAAAGGTCGAATTTCGATGTCGGAAGACTGGCAGGCTTGGTCTGCCTTTGAATTAATTTCTTATCACTGTTGGTAATGATTTCGCATGAAACAGAATCAGAACGCGCGGAAACAGCGCGGTAGGTCTGCACCCCGCAAAGGCGGCAAAGGTAGCAATGGCGGTCCTGGTAACCGTAGCAACGAACCCAAGGTTCGTGGCAATCCAAAGCAACTGCTGGAAAAATACAAGAACCAGGCACGGGAAGCCAAGCAGGCTGGTGACCGGGTTCAGGCTGAATATTTCTATCAGTTCGCCGACCATTATCAACGGGTCCTGAATGAGATGACCGCAAGGAATGGCGGCCAAAACCAGCGGGACCAAAACCAGCGCGACCAAAACCAGCGCGACCAGGGTCAGCATGAGGATGACCAGCCGTCATCTGAAAGCGTGCAGCAGGACGCCGATCAGGCGCAGCGCCGAGGTCGGGGGCGGCGGAAAAAGCCTGAAGACCAGGATCAAAATGGTGGCCAAGCGGGCAATGCAGCAGATCCAGCCGCGGTAGAGCAACCTGTTGAGGTGCATCCGGAGTTGGATCTGGACGGCACTACGGCAGAAGAAAAGCCGAAGCGTCGCCGGGCACCTGTGCGCCGCCGCAGCCCCAAGGCTGATGTCGTGCCGGAAGCCGCTGCAGAAGTTGCCGCCGACGCTGGTAGCAATCCAGAAGGCAATGAAGCCGCCTAAGGGCCATTGTGCCGGCTTAAAGAGTTCCAAAAGGTCGTGCCAGCGTTGGTGCGACCTTTTTTCATGGCTCCTACCCTTGCGAGAATTTGATATAATACCCACATGTGTATAGCAGGCGGGCTTCAAAGAAGGCGTCTGTGAGTAACCGAAAGTAACCCTGTCGCTTCAAAAGAAGGGCGGGACAATCATGGGGTTGATGACACATGAACATCGAAAACTATACCGACCGCACGCGCGGTTTCATTCAGAGCGCTCAAGGACTGGCCCTTCGTGAGGGACACCAGCGCTTTACACCAGAACATCTTTTGAAAGTATTCCTCGACGACAAGGAAGGCCTCGCGGCGAACCTTATTCGCGCCGCAGGAGGCAAGCCTGAAGAGGCGCTTAAGGGCGTTGAAGAGGCCCTTGGAAAGTTGCCCAAGGTCGAGGGATCGGGTGCCGGACAATTGCATCTGGACCCTGCAACAGCGCAAGTATTTGCCAAAGCAGAAGAGATCGCCGAAAAGGCGGGTGACAAGTATGTCACTGCCGAGCGCATGTTGCTTGCATTTCTGCTGACACCCAAGTGTGACGCAAGCAGCATTCTGATGAAAGCTGGCCTGACGCCCGAAAAGCTTAATGACGCAATCAATACCATCCGCAAGGGTCGGACGGCGGACACCGCTTCGGCCGAAGACGCTTATGATGCCCTCAAGCGCTTCGCGCAGGATCTGACCCAGCGGGCCCGCGACGGCAAGCTGGATCCCGTGATCGGCCGCGATGAGGAAATCCGCCGCACGGTGCAGGTCCTCTCGCGCCGGACCAAGAACAACCCGGTGCTGATCGGTGAACCTGGCGTTGGTAAAACCGCGATTGCGGAAGGCCTTGCATTGCGGATTGCTAATGGCGATGTGCCGGATAGCCTGAAGAACAAAACCATCATGGCGCTTGATATGGGCGCGCTGATCGCAGGTGCAAAATACCGCGGTGAATTCGAGGAGCGCCTTAAGGGTGTGCTGCAGGAAGTTTCCGCAGGCGAAGGTGATATCGTTCTGTTCATTGACGAGATGCACACGCTTGTGGGCGCAGGCAAGACCGACGGTGCCATGGATGCTTCAAACCTCCTGAAGCCAGCGCTCGCGCGTGGTGAGTTGCACTGTATCGGCGCCACAACGCTTAATGAATACAAGAAATATGTTGAAAAGGATGCTGCCCTTGAGCGCCGGTTCCAGCCCGTGTTTGTTGGCGAGCCGACGGTTGAAGACACGATCTCCATCCTGCGCGGCCTGAAGGAAAAGTATGAGCTGCACCACGGTGTCCGTATCACTGATGCCGCGCTTGTGGCTGCCGCAACTCTTTCAAACCGCTATATCACCGACCGGTTTCTGCCGGACAAGGCGATCGACTTGATGGACGAAAGCGCTTCGCGCCTGCGTATGGAAACCGAATCGAAACCTGAAGAGATTGATGAGCTGGACCGCAAGATCATTCAGCTGAAGATCGAACGGGAAGCCCTGAAGAAAGAGAAGGACGAAGGGTCCAAAACACGCCTTAAGGATCTTGAAAAAGAACTGGCGGACCTTGAACAGCGTTCTGCAGAACTGACAGCTCGCTGGCAGACAGAAAAGGACCGCATTGCCGGGGACAAGAACCTCAAGGAACAGTTGGATCAGGCACGGATCGAGCTTGAGCAGGCTCAACGTCGCGGTGACTATGCCAAGGCGGGTGAGCTGCAGCACAGCACAATCCCAGGGCTTGAACAGCGCCTCGAAGAGGCAGCTAATGCCGATGAGAGCGGGTCGCTTCTCAGGGAAGAGGTAACCGACCAGGATATTGCGGCCGTGGTGTCGCGCTGGACTGGTGTGCCTGTTGAAAAGATGCTGGAAGGCGAGCGCGACAAGCTCCTTCGGATGGAAGATGAGCTCGGTCGTCGTGTGATCGGCCAGCGGGAAGCCCTTGAGGCCGTCTCGGCCTCTGTGCGCCGCGCGCGTGCTGGCCTGCAGGACCCGAACCGGCCGCTTGGCAGCTTCCTGTTCCTCGGGCCCACTGGTGTGGGCAAGACAGAGCTTACAAAAGCGCTGGCCTCGTTCCTCTTCAATGACGATACGGCTATGGTGCGGATCGATATGTCCGAGTTCATGGAGAAACACTCCGTGGCCCGGCTGATCGGCGCCCCTCCGGGCTATGTCGGCTATGAGGAAGGCGGCGTGCTGACCGAAGCCGTGCGACGCCGGCCATACCAGGTGATCCTGTTCGACGAGATCGAAAAGGCCCATCCGGATGTATTCAACGTGCTGTTGCAGGTGCTGGATGATGGCCGCCTGACGGACGGGCAGGGGCGTACGGTGGACTTCACCAACACGCTCATTATCCTGACATCCAACCTTGGCTCACACCTGATTGCCGAGTTGAAGGACGGTGAACCGGTTGAAAGCGTACGCAACGAGGTGATGGATGTGGTCAAGGGCTCCTTCCGGCCTGAGTTCATCAACCGGCTGGACGAGATCATTCTGTTCCACCGGCTGGAACGCAGTCATATGGCGGCGATTGTGGATATCCAGGTTCGCCGGCTGCAGAAGCTTCTGGACGACCGCAAGATCGTGATCGACCTCTCGGACGAAGCGCGGGATTGGCTTGGCAATATGGGCTACGATCCGGTTTACGGTGCGCGCCCACTGAAGCGGACAGTGCAGAAATATCTGCAGGACCCGCTAGCGGATGAAATCCTGAAGGGTGACATCAAGCCGGGCGACCATGTTGCTGTGTCTGCGGGCGATGGCATGCTGCTCCTGAACCGACAAGAAAGCAAGGCTGATGCAGCCTGATAACTAGAGGCCTGATAGTTCAGGCTTAGAAGAAAAAGCCGGGGTACTTATTCCCCGGCTTTTTGCCTGTTTTGTATCGCTTACTTGCCGAAGCACTTGTCGCTGGCGAGCCAGTCAAGAAGCTCGGTGTAGAATTGCTTCTTGTGTTCGTGCGTAAAACGATTCGAGAAGTGGTCCAGACCTTCCATCTCGGTGTACTTATAGTCCTTGCCGTATTTTTCCAGCTCATCAACAAACTGGCGGCTGTGGATCACCGGCACACGCTCGTCAATGGCGCCATGCACGACGAAGATTGGAATGTTGACCTTTTCGACCTGCTTCTCAGGCGAAATGCCCTTGATTGTAGGGCGCTGCAACTCTTTCAGGAACGGGCTGTTGTGCAAGCCAGCATTCAGTAGTTCCAGATTGCTGACACCTGCTCCTGCGACAGAGCACTGATAAATGTTGTTGTCGCGCATAGAAGCAACAAAGGCCGCATAGCCGCCATAGCTCCAGCCAAACATGGCAAGCTTGTCTTTCGTAGACAGGCCCTTTTCCACCAGATACATGGCCGCATCATCAAGGTCATCCTGCATTTTCAGGCCCCAATTCTCGTCACCGGCTTTCCAGTGATCAAGACCATAACCTGTGGAGCCGCGATAGTTTGGCTGAATGACCACATACCCCCTGCTGGCCAGCAGCTGGGACCACTCATCATAGCCACCGGTCTCACGAACCCACGGACCGCCGTGCGGCAACACAATGCCGGGGTGCGGACCTTCGCTGCGTGGCACTGTCAGGTATGCATAGATGGTGCGACCGTCGCGGGCTTTATAGCGGATGTATTTCTTTTCCGCGAGGTTGCTCTTGTCCAAAAGGGGATATGTATCGCCGATCTTGATCAGCTCCGCTTTGTTTTTCAGCAGATAATAGGTGCCAGGTGTCGTGTCGGACGAAACATAGACCATGATCATATTGTCGTCGTCGGACCGGCTGTAAAGTGACACATCATCTTCCGGGAACAGGGCCTGTACCGCGTCATGAAGCGCTTTTTCCGCGGGATCCGTATAAAACCGGCGATATTCTCCTGCGTCGTAGGTATAGCCTAAAAGCTTGCCTAGGTTGTGTGGCTGGTTGCCGGTGATGATACCGCCTGCATCCACAGACTTCAGGCCGAACAGGCGTTCAGATGTCTGCTTAGTTTCCAGATTATAGGTGTAAATACCTGATTTATCCTGACCGTTATTGGCCCGGATGTAGATTTCATTCGGATTATCAACCGAAAAAGCGAGAAGATCAAAGTCATCCCGGGTTTCTGCGTCTGGTGTAACCGTCTTGATCAGTTGCCAATCGTCATCGCCCTTGAGGCGGGCATAATATTTGATCGATCCGGATTCGACCTCAAAGCCTGTGCCACCACGGATATCGCCGTCGAGGTCACTGATGAAGCCGCTAATCTTGGTGCTGCCACGGATGACTGTACGTGTGCGACCGTTATTGACATTAAATCGAACCACGTCAGGAATACGATTTTCATTCGCATCCATTTCTAGCAGGATTTCGTCCTTCTCGCTTCGGAGCCAAGACATCCAGCTGCTGCCATCAGGCAGGTATAGCCATTCGCCTTTGCCGTCAGCATCGACAATCGCGCGCTGGAAGCGGTAGTAGCTACCCAAGCGGTTCGGGCGATCCTTCTGGACGCGGAAAGTCATATACAAGCGGTCGCTGTTTGCCCATCCAACGGCAAGCATCTGCATTTTGTCTGAGCCAAGGCGCACTGGCTCTCTGTCCATCCGGCGAGTATCGTAGATATCCAGAATATAGTCGCCAGCAGCTGTAGTCGCACGCAGGACAGCAAGCTTCTTTCCATCAGGGGATATACGCGCATCCTGAATGATAGGCAGCATGGTGAAAGCCTCCAGCGGAATCTGTTCTTCTTCCGCGAAGGCGGTGTTGCCCGGCGCAGCTGTCAGTGACAGCACAGCGGCCAGAGCGAAACCGAGTTTCTTAAGCATTGAATCTCACCCCAATCTCTTCCCAAGGTAGAGGCCACAGCGAGCGAAAACGCGGGCCCTCAGGTGAAAATGGCTCCAGGAGAAATTCTCCCGGAGCCACAATCTAACTTAGCCCACAAGAGTGAGCTAAGACTTTTCTTAGAATGTTGCGCCGACGCTCATGAAGACAGAGCGGCCAGTCACGTCGTAGCCAACACCGATTGGAACGTTGCGCACGCTGAAGACGCCTGCACTGTCCACGCGAGGTGGCTTGGCATTGAACACGTTCTCAACACCAACGTTCACGCGGTATTTTCCGTTGCTCCAGCCAACCGACATGTTGTGGCGCATGTAGTTTTCGGTGTAGTAGACCGGACGACAGCCAACACCCAGGCCATCACAAGGAATGGCAGTGGTGTCGAAGTCTTCTGGGTTGTCGTTCTCACCGCCTTGGATCCAACGAGCATCCCAGTTGAATGCGAAGTCATCGTATTCAAGGGTCAGGAGGCCGCGAGCTCGCCAGTTTGGAGAGCCAGGCTCGCCAGCAAGGTCGTCAACGTCACCGAACAGCTCGAAAACGTTCTCGCGCTGGTTGGTTGCACGCAGGTCGAACGAAACGCCAAGCGTCTTGCTGCCAACTTCAAAGTCCTGCTGATAGTACATGTTGAAGTCGAAGCCTTTGGACGTATAACGACCAGCGTTCACGAAGGATGTGTCCAACAGATCGATGAAGCCGTCGGTGTCGCGTGAAATACGGCTACAGAAGCCGCTGGTTGCGTTCGGCTCATCCGGGTTGTCGTAACAACGGTTGATGATGAATGCCCGAGTTGGTTCTTCGATACTACCAGTGATCTCGATGTCGAAGTAAGTCACAGCGAGACGGAGATCGAAGTTGTCGAACCAAGGTTGCTCAAGAACAACACCAACTGTCTTACTGGTACTTTCTTCTTCTGTCAGGTCAAGTGCACCACCGGTGTTGATTTCCACAGAGTAGGAACCAAAGGTTACCGGGTTCAGACCAAGTGTAGTCGGATCAACACCGTCTGCACGACACGCGTCGAGAACGCGGTCAAGACGAGTGTCTTCTGCTGCATTATAAACCTGAGGATCGCCAGGCTGGCTGCCAGGCGCATTGACCCGAGCCGATTCAGGAACAACACACGGGTCAGAAACAGCGTTAAAGCCCGTGGTGCCATTCAGGAAGTGCTCACGCAGGTTTGGTGCACGGTAAGACGTGCCATAGCTGCCGCGGAAGGTCAGATATTCAACCGGACGGTACAGACCTTTTACAGCGTACGTGGTGGCCGGAGAATAGTAGCTCTCATCTGTCCAGCGCGCGGATGCGTCGATCGACAGTTCTTCTGCGAATGGCAGACCTTGCAGCAGGTCGAAGTGAGTTTCTGCATAGAATTCATGCAGGTCACGGGAACCGTCTGCGCCAGCGTCAGCAAACCAGCCGAAGAGCAGGCCGTCGGCTGCTACGTCGTTCGGGTTGGAAGCAATGGTGTCGCGGCGGAATTCGTAACCGAACACGATTGGAACAACAGTGTCGTTCCATGGCAGACGGAACAGGTCACCCGTCAGGAATGCACTGGCCATTGTCTGCTTAACAATTGTTTCCGAGTAACGCTCAACAAACAGGAAGTCTGCTTCCGCGGCGGTGAATGTACCCCCACCTTCTTGGAAGATGTTGTCACCGAACAGATTTACGGCAACACAACCGTTTGATGGATCGTTACAAACTACATTGCCGTTGCCGTCACGCGTTGCGTCAAGAGACTGCTCAAGACGAGGTGCGCTGATACCAAAGCGGCTGTTTGTACCTTTTGAGTAGCTATAGGAACCGTATGCGTCATAGGACCAGTTACCTTCGCCGAAATTGTCGAGCGCGCTGATGTTACCACGAACACCACCAACCAGACGGTACTGGTAGAGGTCGAAGTTCGCCGTATCACGGTCGCCGCGGATGTTCACAATTGGGGTCACGGAGGTTGGGCCAATTGGGAAACCGATCACGCCAAGACAGTCAACACCGTCCACACCACAAGGGTTGTACGGGTTGTCAGCGCCAACAGTTGGGAACAACTGGTAGCCAGCTGCGAAGCTGCTGTCATCACGCTGAGAATACAGGCCTTCGAAGTAGAAGGTCGTATCGTTTTCGTCCTGCAGGTTATAGTCTGCAGTACCCAAGATTGTCACACGCTGGGATGGTGTGATGAATTGGGATTGTTGCGCATAATCAGAACGATCAAATGCATAGAACGGGTCCTGGAAGTCGAAGTCCTTGAGGCCATCGCCATCCCAGTCAACGATGGCATAGCCATTGTCGTCTGTCAGGTCACCGTTTGCGTTGCTGTCAGCTGCTACCCAGTGAGGGAAGAAGCCGGCAAAGCCAGTCACGGACGATTCAGAGAAGTTAGGAATACCGTCCGACACACCAGGGATACCAGTGTTGGAGAAACCAGGCGTGTAGTAAACGCTGCCCCAGAACACCGGGATAGATATACGGTTGGTCAGAGGGAAGATGCTACAATCAACGATGCCACGGGACTCTGGGCCCAATGTGCGGTCGCCTTGGTAACGGTTACCCTGAGCGTCTTCATACTCATAGCCTTCACACTCGCCCATGTATGGGTTTTCGCCCACAGTCTGCGCCTTACGGTCATAGAATTCGGCACCGATCATGAAACTCGCGCGGTCCGTCTTCGTGCCCCACAGGACAGAAGCCGTCAGCTCTTCGCCGCCACCAGCGAATGGAACCTGGTAGGATGCATCGACCTCAAAGCCTTCAACGTCCTGACGCAGTTTGATGTTCACCACGCCTGCGATAGCGTCGGAACCATAAATGGTGGAAGCGCCGTCAAGCAGGATGTCATACTGATCAACCATGATACTTGGGATCAAGTTCAGGTCAGGTGATGTTGGCGCGCCACCGATACCAGCAGGCGCCAGACGACGACCGTTGAGCACAACAAGAGTACGCTCTGGGTCGAGGCCGCGCAGGCCAATCTGCTGCGAACCAGGACCGTTGTCGATCACGAAACCACCGAAGGTATTATCAATCTGAAGACCGGACGTTTGTACGGTGGACTGCAGAACGTCTGCAGCACTGATCAGACCGATTTCACGGGACTTCTGACCCGAAATAATCTGGATTGGGGAAGCGCTGGTAAATTCGCTGCGGCGGATACGGGAACCCGTAACAACCACCTCTACCAGTTCGTCTTCCATTACGCACTCGCCAGCGTCGTTGATCACTTCGTCGGCGGCGCATTGCGCATCTTGTGCCATTGCGCCGGACGTGCCCATCATGCCCGCTGCCGCAATAAGCAGTGAAGCCGTGCTGTATGCCAGCCGGTTCTTCAATAGCTCTGTGCTATTCATAAGTTACTCCTCCCAGAGATAAGTAGCGCCTGCCAGCCCCGACAGGCGCCCCTGACCTTTTGTTAAGGCTTCTAAAGTGTCGGTCCCCACAAATGGAGTAAAGCCAAAGATTAACGGATCATTAATTATGAAATCCAAGTGTGACAAAAATGTAACTTCTGAAACTAACCCAGACTAAACTTAAGGCGTATCCATGCAAAAAATGTTGTGATGACATTATGTTGCGACAGCTAGTTTTTCGTTCTCAAACCGGTGTAAGCACGCTAAAGAATTGGCAAAAGGAGGCTCTTTTTGAGTAACGCGCAGTTGCAACAGATCCTACAACAGGGCGGGCAGGCATTTGGTCAGGGCAACCTGGCAAAGGCTGAGCAATGTTGCCGTGCGATCCTCGCCCAGGTTGTGGCTGAGCCAAACGCTCTGCACCTCCTGGCCTTGATTCGGCGACGCCAGGGCCGGTTTGCAGAAGCAGAAAAGTCATTAAGACAGGCTTTATCCGGCCAGCCTGACAACGCGCAAATGCTCAATAATCTGGGCAACCTTTTGCGGGATATGAAGCGGCAACAGGAAGCCATCGGAGCCTATGAAAAGGCGGCCGCAGCGCAGCAAGGATTTGCCGAGCCGTTCTTCAATTTGGGGCTGGTCTACCAAAGTCTGGACCAGCATGATGAGGCAATTCAGGCCTTGGAAAAGGCTCAAGCCATCAATCCAAATGACCCGCGTTTCGCCAATGCTATTGGTATTTCCTTCAAGGAGACAGACCAGCTTGACAAGGCCGTTGAGGCTTACGGTCATGCGCTCAAGGTGAAGCCCGATTATTATCGCGCCCTCCATAACATGGGTGTGGCCCTGCGGATGCAGGACAGGCAGGCGGAAGCGCTGGATTATTATATGCGTGCCATGGCAATTGAGCCCAGGGTTGCTGAACTTCGGTACAACCTTGCAAATGCCCTTTATGAACTCGGCAGGTATGATGAGGCCGATGAACAATACCGCACGGCCATTGCACTCAAGCCAGATTTCCTGGATGCACATGAGACCCTGAACCAGATGTATTGGGAGCACGGCAAGCGCGACCTGTTTGCCAAGTCCTATCAGGTTGGGATCAAGAGCGCCCCGGATTCTGCGGAACTCCGGGAAGCCTATGTAAAGTCGCTGGAACTGGCGGGTAACCAGGAGGCAGCTGAAGCTATTGTTGATGAGGCACTCTCTGAGTTGGGCGGAGACGCGGGGCTGTTTCGCAGGAAGGCCCGCATTCTGGCGGCTAAGGGCGATGTGGATGCAAGCGTCGACTATTTCGACAAGGCAGTGAATGCTAACCCGGATCATCAGCCAATCCGCATGGACTTCTCTCGCCTCCTTATCCAAAAGGGCGAATATGAGCGTGCGCTCGGTCACCTGGAGGCGGCAGAGAAACTGAACCTATTTGACCAGGAGATGTGGTGTTATCGCGGCCTTTGCTGGCGGTTCCTGGGCGACAAACGTGAAGCTTGGCTCAATGATTATGACCGCTTTGTACAGCCGCAAAGGATCGAAACACCCGAGGGCTACGGGTCGCTTGAGGAGTTCCTAGAGGAGCTTGAGAAAACAGTGACAGATATGCATGTCACCCAGGTGCGGCCACTTGAACAGACATTGCGGGGCGGCACCCAGACGCACGGACGCCTGTTCTTCCGCCCTGTGCCTATCGTGCAGACCCTCAGGCAACAGCTGGAGAAATGCGTTTCGCGCTATATCTCCTCTCTGCCTGATGACGCAGAGCATCCGCTGCTCAGCCGCAAAAGCCAGACCTTCCGGTTTGCAGGTTCATGGTCTGTGCGGCTGACGAAAGATGGCTTCCATGTCAACCACGTGCACCCAGCCGGCTGGATCAGTTCGGCTTTCTATGTGCAGGTGCCTGAAAGCGTGTGTGATACTGACCAGGCCCATGAGGGTTGGATCAAGTTTGGTGAAAGTGGTCTTGCGCTTGGAGAGGGAAGGGAAGAAATCAGAAAGATCATCAAGCCGGAACCAGGGCTTCTGGCTTTGTTCCCGTCTTATGTCTGGCATGGCACGGTACCGTTTACGGACGACAGCGTACGCATGACCACGCCTTTTGACGTGGTGCCGACCTGAGCCCTATTTGTACCTGAACCAGCCAGTGATGGCGTAGCGCTGCTTGGTGGCATAGTTCGCTACATAGCTGACCGCATGATTCTGCGGCACGGTGAAGATATTGAGCGCATTGAAGCGCGGCAGGAATGCCTCTTCAATGTCCCAATTCTGGTCGTAGAACTGCAGGTAGCCGCCGAAATCCGGGTCCCAGTCGCGGGTGAAATTCAGGACAAAGGCAGCCACGCGAAATTCTTCGGTCACATTGTCTGTATGGAACTTCAGGAACTGGCCTGGGCCGTAGCGCGTGGCCTGGGCGTCGCCCTTGATGATTTCGGGACGGCCGGTGAGCGTGCGCATAAATTCCAGCACTTCTTCTGAATTGATGAACTCCAGAAGGCGGTCCAGAAGCGGCACCTGGCCCCAGCCGTTCATATAAGCGTCCAGAATAGGATAGCAGTTATAGGCGTACTGGAACCCGGTCCGCGCCCGGTCGTAAAGCGCCTTCAGGAGTTGTTGCTGCTCCTGCGGTGACATGCGCTGCATTTCTTCGGCGCGCAGGAACTGGCTTTCCCCGTTATTGTAGGCAAAGCCCCAGGGCACCTGCGTCTCCAGACAGGACGCAATTTTGGTGGCGCTCTCATCGGTCAGGATGTTGGGAATATGCAGGCGTTTTTTCCGAGCATAGTTCTTAGCCAGTTCGTCTACATCAAGTTGGCTGTTCAGCGAAAAGTCCGACATATCCACTCTTTTCCCTCTCTGGTGACTACAGGTCTTTTAACTTATGGCGGCCCATTGTAAAAGGCGAAGGCGGGCTTGCCGATGACTTTCCTGGCGACAAAAGGAAGCAGGCAGTCAATGGGACGATTTGGCTAAGGGAGAATCTTTTGACGATCGATCGCCTACTTGACCAGGCAGAAGGGCACCACCGGGCTGGTCGGCTCGACGATGCGGTAACCTTCTACCGGAAGGCGCTGTCGGTGTCTCCCGGGCATGCCGACGCCGATTACGGCCTGGGTACCGTGCTCATGCAGCAGAACAAGGATGCCGAAGCGCTATCCCATCTGGCGAGTGCAGCCCGGCAACTGCCCAGCGTGCCTGAATTCCAGTTCAATTTGGCGCTTTGCCTGGCCAAGGTAGGCCAGACAGAAGATGCCAAGGGCGCGCTTCTGCGGGCTGCGGCGCTTGCAGGCAACAACATCTATTTTCTTATTCCCATCTGTACCAAGATGGTGGAGTTGGGCTTGGCGGGTCAAGCCTACAACTGTCTGGACCGTTCGGGTGACCAGAGTCCCAAGGTGCGTATCCTGAAAGCCAAGGCGCTCGGGGCAACAGGCAATTGGCGCGGGGCAGCTAAAACACTGGCTGCCCTGACGGATGAAAATCCGGATGATCCCGTTGTGTGGTTCGAGCATGCAAAGGCATCCGGCTTTCTGCGAGATTATGACGATGCGATCGCCTCCTTCAGAACCTATATGACGAAAAAAGAGCCATCAGCGGAGGACTATCTGCGTCTCGCAGACCTTTTGCTGACCGCACGAAAGCCTGAGGCCGCTCAAGCTGAGCTTGAAAAAGCCATAGATGGCGGGATTGACCGGGCTGAAGCCCATCACCTTGCGGCCAAGTGCGCACGTCTTGAGGGCGATAAGGCGCGTGTGAGGAAGTTTGCCGATATGGCAATCGAACGCCGCCCCGCGTTTGGCCAAGCCTGGCAACTGAAATTTGAGGTTTCGCCTACCGACAAGCTGGCAGACCTTGCCGATACCTGCGTGGGCCTGGTTGGCGATGCGCGGGCTACGGAATGGGACCGTATCATGCTCGAGCTGACGGCAGGGCGAGCTTACGAGAAACTTGGCCGTTTTGGGGAAGCGTTTGAGGCTTTCGACCGAGGAAACCTCAAACATAAGGCATTCCTGGCGACGCGAGACTGTTCCTACGACAAGGAAGCAACCGTCGCGGAGCACGACAAGATTATCGCACGGTTCCCAAAAGGCGGAAATTATGCTGAAGCGCCTGCGCAGGAGGGGCGCAGGCCTGTCTTCATTCTGGGTATGCCGAGGTCCGGCACAACACTAGTTGAAAAGATTTTGTCATGCCTTGATGGCGTGGAGGCTGGAGGTGAAAACGAGGCAGTCGAATTTGTAGCCGCCCAATATTATTGGGACCTGGCGCAAGGCCGTATCGTGTGCCCAACCGAGATCGGTCCGGACAGTTTGGCGGACATGGCTGAGTCCTATTGGCAGAAAACGCCCCATACGCTGCCCGTTGTAACCGACAAGATGCCCCACAATTTCCGTCATGTGGGGTTGATCTGTCAGATGTTCCCTGATGCGCGCGTCATCTACATGCGGAGGGACCCAAGGGACGTGTGCCTGTCCATATACAGCCGCCTGTTTCCGGAAGCGCATGGCTATGCCGTTGACCTGGATTGGCTGGCGCATTTCTATGCCGAAAACATGCGGCTTAAAGATCACTGGAAGGCCGCGTTCCCTGACCGTGTGCTGGAAGTAGTCTATGAAGACCTGGTGGACGATCCCGCAACCCACACCAAAGCCATTGCAGACTTCTGCGGCCTTGATTGGCACGCCGGCTGCCTTGAGTTCCACAAGAGCAAGGGCACCAGCTTCACCTTCAGCGAGCTGCAGGTCAGGAAGCCTTTGAACAAGGAAGGCATCGGGCGTTGGCGGTACTATGCCCAGCAACTGGAACCGCTTGAGGCAGCGCTGAAGCGCTATGGAGTGCTTTCCTGATGGCGGCCGGGGAAACAGCCTGGACCACCTATTGGCATGCCAACCGGCTGGATAGCTGTATTGTGCGCCCGGGCCAGCAGGATGATGACCAAAAAGCCATCTTCGACTTCTGGCGGACGTTTGTTTCCGGTACGCCGGACGGGGGACAGATTCTTGATCTTGCCACTGGGAACGGGGCAGTTGCGTTACGTCTTGTCGAGGCGGCCGTTGAGCTGGGCCAGGACATATCAGTGAAGGCTGTCGATCTGGCTGACATCCGGCCTGAAATCTTCCTGAAGGAATATGGGGACCTGATCCGGTTGATCGAGTTCGAGGGGCAGGTTGATATCTGTGATTTGCCGTTTTCCGATCAGTCTTTTGATGGTGTTGTATCCCAGTTCGGCTTTGAATATGCGCCGCCTGTGTCGGCGGTTGCCGAACTTGCCCGTGTACTTAAGCCGAGTGGCACATTCCAGTTGCTGGTTCACCATAAGTCAGGGGCTTTGGTGGCGCCGAATGTGGCGCAAGTGAATGAAATTGACACACTGCTTCAGGCTGGTGGGCTGGTGGACTGTATTCAGGGGCTTTTGGCCGGTACGGTCCGAATGGAGCAATTGGAGGCTGAGGGTAGGCGCCTGCTCCAGCTTTATGACAACCAGTTGCCTCGGATCACGGCAGAGATATTCGCGGCTGTCAGGCAGCTGTTGACGCGTCAGGACCTTGACCTGATCGTTCGCGCTGAAGGTGCAACAGATATGCGTCGCCGGCTTGAGGCCGAGCAGGAACGCATGCGACAACTTGGCGATGCGGCTTTGGCCGAAAATGATGCGGCAGATCTGCGGCAGATCATGGCAGAAGCTGGTTTGCGGGATGTTTCCTATGAGCCGTTTCACGTTGGCGCGGACCAGGCGCTTCTTGGCTGGCAATTTGCTGGGCGCCGTTGAGCCGAAAATTTCATCAATGACATCAGAAAAGTAGCAGCCACTACAGGGCATCCTGTCTTGCTGCCCGGTCAATGCTGGCCCGGCTATTTCCTATGGCCAAAAAAGAAAGCGGCGGGCAATGCCCGCCGCTCCCGTGTTCTGATTAAGCCGATGGCTTAGAAGCGCACACGTGCACCCAGGAATACGCGCGTACCGATTGCGTCGTAAGTTTCTGGGAAGGTGTTTGCTTGCTCTTGGCTGTCACCAACAAACGTAGGCTTGTTGTTGAAGATGTTGCGAGCACCACCGTACATCTGCAGGTTCTCGTTCACGTCGTACGTGAAGGACAGATCGAAGTAGTTCTCAGCTTTCAGCGTTGGAACTGGCAGATCAGCGCGAGTCAGGCCCGCGTTTTTGATCTGGTCGTCTTCAACGCTGTCGAGCCAACGCCAGTTCAGCGAGAGCTGAAGTGGGCCGTTCGTCATCGTCGTACGCAGGTTGAAGCGGTACTGAGGATCAGGCTCGCCACAGGTGTTACCATAGGTGCCTTCACAATCGTTTACCGTACCTACGAACAGGTCAGGTGTAACTTCGTTGTTGATTACATGCGTACCAACAAAGTTGAAGTCGATGGAAGAACCGCCTTCGAAGAAGCCGAAGTCAACATCCATGCCGTAGGACATCTGGAGGTCAACACCAGAAGTCTTGATCTGACCGATGTTTGCGTTACCGGCAAACACAGTGTCAACGTTACCGTCAAGGCGACGAGTAACTGCCTGACAATAGATCGAGTTCAGGTCCTGAACAGTGTTGTAACAGATGTCCAGGATGTTGTTAACGCCGCCACCCAGGGTGGAGATAGCGTCATCGATCGTGATGTCGTAGTAGTCAACCGTCATGGTGAAGCCAGGGATGGCTTCTGGCGTGATCACAGCACCGAAGGTGTAGGTGTCAGCGCTTTCCTCGAAGAGGTCAGGGTTACCACCGAAGATACCTTCGATCTGGCCGTTTGCTTGGGTGAAGTTACCAGTCTGACCAGCAGGAACGCCAGTTGCTTCACAAAGCGAGATCAGGGTAGCAGATGGGCTGGCCGTTGCATCGGAACATGGGTCAGATGCGCCTGGGAAGCCGTTTGCGTTACCTTGGAACAGCTCAAGTACGTTAGGAGCACGTACCGCGCGCTGATACTGTGCACGCAGGCTGATGTCAGCTACAGGTGCCCAAGTCAGACCACCAGCGTAGGACCATACGGAACCTGCAGTGGAGTAGTCTGCGTAACGAGCAGCAAGGCTGGCTTCGAGGTTTTCAGCCATTGGAGCACCAGTGATGAGTGGCAGAGCCATCTCAGCGAACACCTCGTAAGTGTCAAAGCCACCTACAGTTGGCTCACCAGCGTTAAAGCCGAGAACGTCACCGGATGCCAGGAAGGTATCAGGCGTGAACGCGGATTCGTCTTTACGGTATTCAACACCGATTGCCAGACCAACTTCACCAGCACCAGTCCAGTCACCGAGCGTACCGGAAACGATACCCTGGATATTCTGGGTTTCGATCTGAGTTACGTTGGTTGCGGAGATGTTTACGAAGTCAACAGCTTCCTGGCTGATGTTGCCGGCACCGAAGATGTTCAGTGGTACACAACCGCCGGATGGATCCTGACATGCAGTACCATCGTCAGTTACTGCAATCGCTTGAACGAAGCGGGAAGCAGAAACGTCATTTTTCAGGAACTGGAAGTTGTCTACGCGAGCGTAGCTGTAGGATACATCGTAGGACCAGCCATCACCGATTTCGCCATCGAAACCAACGAGAATGCGGAATGCATCACGAGTGTCGAGAGCCTGACGTGGGCCGTTTTCAACCATACGACGGCCAACGAATGCGAAGACGTTCTCGTCTTCCCAGCCGGAGTTAGGATCGTTTGGATCAAGCGTACGCAGGCTGCGCCAAGCTTCCTGCACGTCAGCAGTGAAGAATGGGCTGTCTGGGTTGATTTCAACAGTGGTGAAGGCAGGCGTTGGAGCCAGCTCTTGCGGCACTTTGTTCGATACGAACGTAGCTTCCGTGTACATACGAACGCTGTCGTTGATCTGATAGTGTGCCATTGCAGACGCCATCCAGCGCTCTTGTGGGAGCTGCAGGAAGTTGTCTGGAGCGTAGTTGAAGCTGTCAGACGCTGCGGAGTAAGGCGCACCGGAACCGTCGCTGTTGAAGCGGCCCAGGAGGTATTCACCAGCAGTACCTGGGTTCACAGTTGGGCGAGTGAAGGTACGAGTGCCAGGGATACCGGAGGAGCCGAAGCCACCCAGGCCAGTGCCTGCACCATATGCTTCACCTGGCAGACGGTCTGGATCGCCGCCTTCGCCAAGAGCGTAAGTGGAGAACTTACGGTCGCCTTGCATCAGAGACTTACGCTTAGCGTAGTTCACGAACAGGGTAGCGTTACCGCGACCGTCAGCGAAGTTACCGCCCATTGTAGCGTCGATGTTGTACTTCTCAGCATCGCCGTGAACAGTGGTGTCGTACTGACCGGAAACTTCCAGACCTTCGTAGTCGTCTTTCATTACGAAGTTAACAACACCGGACATAGCGTCGGAACCGTAAACAGCGGAAGCACCACCGGTCACAACTTCCACACGCTCGATCAGCGTAGAAGGAATGGTGTTAAGGTCAACCGTACCAGACTGACGAGACTGGAGGTAACGGCGGCCGTTTACCAGAACCAGTGTACGGAAAGAACCGAGACCACGAAGGTCAACAGTTGCAGTACCGTCACCTGGGTTGTTGGAAGAACCACCAAAGCCTGGGATCGTTTGTGGCAGAGTAGCAAGTACCTGCTCAACGTTCTGTGCACCAGTCAGTTGGAATTCTTCAGCACCAACAGTAGAAATTGGGGAAGGAGCCGTCAGGTCGCGACGTACGATGCGCGAACCAGTTACGGTTACTTCTTCCAGGTCCATATCAAAATCGGAGTCTGCATCTTGTGCAGAAGCACCGGTTACGCCTGCGCCCAGCGCGAAGCTGGCGAGCAGTGTTGCGGCGCTGCCCATAAGGGCGGAGCGGCGCAATTTCATGAGTTCCTTAGACACTCTGCGTTTCCTCTTCTGTATTATTGCTTTCCAAGCACTCGGAATATGCGGAAATTACTTTCCGCCAATATCCTGTAGCCAGAATCTGTCCCTGCATGACAGAAAAGTTTAATATTCCCGATAGCTGAACTTTGGGATTAGCAAAATGGTGTGTCATTTGCGCCACAGACATAAACCATGGTTATATAGGGTGCCCTGAACGCCGCAGTGGCTGTATTTTTGCCGGTTTAACCCTCAAAAGTTGAGAATATTTAGTTTAGAGCGAAAGTTTTTCTTCGAGTGTTGGGTTTAGGAGAAACCGTTTCTCATCAGATGGTGGCGATGGCGGTTGAATACGGGGGGCGATGCTTCTTTTCAGGCAGCTGTGAGCTTGGCTGCAGTTGCAGTTGTTCGAGAGGCCGCAATTCTCACGGCATCAGGTGCAGTTCAGGAGAAAATCTCAATGAGCATAGGTGTTTAGTTTCAAATTGCAGTCGGGGCTAGCCTGGAACCGGCTGGGCAGAAGCGCCCTGGTTTTATGAGTTGACAGTTGCAGAAGCCATGCAGCCTTCCGAAAGGCATGCGAATCATTGCACTGGTGGACGCGTATGGCCCTTGATGCTTCTGGCGCGACCGTTTCTTTATGTGGCTTGCCTGCAACAAGTTGATTGAGCATCCAGCAAGGAAGCGCGGCGAAGGCTCCCTTGCTTTTGTACTTGGCTGCGGTTTAGTTGACGCGTTTGACCCGGAAGGTGCGGCGGGCAAGTTCTATTGTCAGCAGATAGCCACCAAAAGTTGTCTTATTAATATGCACGGCCATGCCTTCCTTGATGGGCCCGGTACGTCCACCGTCCGTGATCTGCCAGACCATGCCGTTGTTCAGAACAAGATATTTGCCACCAACGCGTGGCTCGATAACGCGTTTGATGGTGGTGTCCACCCGGTCGACGGTTCGCACCTCGGCATCGGCTTTGCCGAATTCTTCGGTACGCATGGCCTCCACCTCTTCTTTCCGCCGCTGTTCTGCTTCGGCCAGTTTGCGCTTCTCTTCCTTCAGAGTTCTGGCTTCTTCTTTTAGCTTCTTCGCTTCTTTGAGGCTTGCTGAAGCCTTTTCAAAGTCGAATCCGGCAGCGGCCTTGTCGAAGCAGGCCAGGCGCGATACATCATCCTTCAAGGTGACACATTTTTTGAATGTTTCCAGCTTGGGTGTGTCTTCCGCCGCGGCATTGTCTGCGGTTCCGCACAATGTCAATGCTGTGGCCACCAGAATGGTGGCGGCAATCCTGTTCATGAATGGTCCCCCTTGAACGTCGATACGTGTGACAGCCTTGTTATCTGTCTGCGGTTATCGCTCTCTCTACTTCGGCGCTCACGCTGGCGGGTACGTCAGCCGCGTCGACCGATGCGGTCTGTAAAATCTGTTGTTGCATCAGAATTTTGTCAATATCTGAGGCGAGCGTGGCTTGCACTTTCTGGAATGCCGCCAACTGGGTGCTATCCAACTTCCGGCCCGTTGGCAACTTCAGGGTCAGTGGGTTCGCATGGCGACCGTTCACAAGCACTTCATAGTGCAGGTGGGCAGCCGTCACCCGCCCGGTCGCGCCAGCATAGCCGATAATCTGGCCTTGCTTGACACGTACTCCGGCCTTGATACCTCGG
>NZ_LRUB01000032.1:0-2500 GCF_001550065.1 Kordiimonas lipolytica | reverse complement strand
CTCCGCGAAAACTATTTAGGTAGTGCCTCAGGTATTACCTACGGGGGTAGAGCACTGGATGGATGCGGGGGGCGCGAGCCTTACCAATTCTAACCAAACTCCGAATACCGTAGAGTAGAGCCTGGGAGACAGACTGTGGGTGCTAAGGTCCATAGTCGAGAGGGAAACAGCCCTGACCACCAGCTAAGGTCCCTAAATCATGTCTAAGTGGGAAAGCATGTGAGACGGCCAAAACAACCAGGATGTTGGCTTAGAAGCAGCCATCATTTAAAGAAAGCGTAACAGCTCACTGGTCTAATTAAGCTGTCTTGCGGCGAAGATGTACCGGGGCTCAAGACATGTACCGAAGCTGTGGATTTGCACATTAGTGCAAGTGGTAGCGGAGCGTTCTGTAAGTCTGCGAAGGTGTGGCGTGAGCCATGCTGGAGATATCAGAAGTGAGAATGCTGACATGAGTAGCGATAAACAGTGTGAGAGACACTGTCGCCGAAATCCCAAGGGTTCCTGCGCAAGGCTAATCCGCGCAGGGTGAGTCGGCTCCTAAGGCGAGGCCGAAAGGCGTAGTCGATGGGAAACAGGTTAATATTCCTGTACCTGGTGGAATGTGACGGATACCGTAAGTTGTTCTTCCTTATTGGATTGGAAGGGCCGCGAAGGTGTCCCAGGAAATAGCACCACCATATAGACCGTACCCGAAACCGACACAGGTGGGATGGTAGAGCATACCAAGGCGCTTGAGAGAACTATGTTGAAGGAACTCGGCAAATTGCCTCCGTAACTTCGGGAGAAGGAGGCCCAGCTTTAAGGCAACTTTTAGCTGGGGGCACAAAAGAGGGGGTGGCGACTGTTTACTAAAAACACAGGGCTCTGCGAAGTCGCAAGACGACGTATAGGGTCTGACGCCTGCCCGGTGCCGGAAGGTTAAGAGGAGGTGTGAGAGCACCGAATTGAAGCCCCGGTAAACGGCGGCCGTAACTATAACGGTCCTAAGGTAGCGAAATTCCTTGTCGGGTAAGTTCCGACCTGCACGAATGGCGTAACGACTTCCCCACTGTCTCCAACATAGACTCAGCGAAATTGAATTCTCCGTGAAGATGCGGAGTACCCGCGGTTAGACGGAAAGACCCCGTGCACCTTTACTACAGCTTCAGTGTGGTATTAGGGACAACATGTGTAGCATAGGTGGGAGGCTTTGAAGCAGGGACGCCAGTCCTTGTGGAGCCAACCCTTGAAATACCACCCTTGTTGTTCCTGATATCTAACCACGTCCCGTGAACCCGGGACTGGGACCCACTGTGGCGGGTAGTTTGACTGGGGCGGTCGCCTCCCAAATGGTAACGGAGGCGCGCGAAGGTAGGCTCAGATCGGCCAGAAATCGATCGTTGAGTGCAATGGCATAAGCCTGCCTGACTGCGAGACTGACAAGTCGAGCAGAGACGAAAGTCGGTCATAGTGATCCGGTGGTTCTGTGTGGAAGGGCCATCGCTCAACGGATAAAAGGTACGCCGGGGATAACAGGCTGATACTGCCCAAGAGCTCATATCGACGGCAGTGTTTGGCACCTCGATGTCGGCTCATCTCATCCTGGGGCTGGAGCAGGTCCCAAGGGTATGGCTGTTCGCCATTTAAAGAGGTACGTGAGCTGGGTTTAGAACGTCGTGAGACAGTTCGGTCCCTATCTGCCGTGGGCGCAAGAGACTTGAGAGGAGCTGCCCCTAGTACGAGAGGACCGGGGTGGACGGACCTCTGGTGGACCTGTTGTGGCGCCAGCCGCATTGCAGGGTAGCTATGTCCGGACGGGATAACCGCTGAAAGCATCTAAGCGGGAAGCCCCCCTCAAGATAAGGTCTCTCTGAGAGCCGTGGAAGACCACCACGTTGATAGGTCAGGTGTGGAAGTGTGGCAACACATGAAGCTAACTGATACTAATTGCTCGATAGGCTTGAAGAGCCCCTCCATAGACAGAGAGGAATACTCTTTGTCCTGGTTCCGGTATCGCCACGGCGATCCCATGAACCGCGCTCAAGGCTGCTGCAGCCAAGAGCGGACAGAATGGAAATACTTCAAAGCATGCAAGACAAAAACGCAATCCGGTAAGCACTGCTTACTGTTTACTCTTTTGTTGATCTGGTGGTTATAACAAGATTGTCCCACCCGGTCCCATCCCGAACCCGGAAGTGAAAGGTCTTTGTGCCGATGGTACTTCGTCTTAAGGCGCGGAAGAGTAGGTCGCCGCCAGATCTACAAAAGAGTAAAACATCGTCACAATCTCAAAAAACTAACAAACCGCCCATAAGGCGGTTTTGTTGTTTTAAGAGGGAACGCTCAGCCCTCGCCGGAAAACCGGCAGCCCTGAGCGCGCTTCATGTGAGCGAAGCCCGTTAGGGATCGCGAAGCGGAAGCAACATTTATGACGCGGGCCAAAAGGCGCATTGCACGCGAAAGCGTGCCGCACCAAGCACCCCGCGGAAATGAAATTGACGCGGGGTGGAGCAGCCCG
>NZ_LRUB01000031.1 GCF_001550065.1 Kordiimonas lipolytica | reverse complement strand
CCCAAAGGATAATAGGAGGCCTGACATGGTACGCATTGATATGAAGTTTAACGGTAAACGCATTACAAGCTCGCAGCAGCTTGAACGCGAAATGAAACGATCGTTTGAAAAAACGATTGAGCAGGGAATCCGTAGGGCTGCGGGTCCGGGCGTTAGAATGAAGAAAACCCGGAATGGCTTTGACGCTGAAGGCTCTCCCGAACAGATCGAACGGATGAAACGGCGCTTGCGTTAGGTCGGGCGTGTGATCAATTCACTTAACTGATAGAAAGCCAAATAGCAGGAGAAGTCAAAATGACAAAAATTGTTGGCAAAAATGACGGCCCTGGAGGTCGTAATGAACACTATGATATTGGTGCACGAAAAGATGTACCGCGCAGGAATGTTGTCGCTGAAATCAAACGCGGCGAACATCCAGATGCACATGTTGTCAAAATCAACGGCCGTGAGTATGCGCGCGACAATCCGGATCGTTCCACCAAGGATAATGTAAACAGGCGGCGTTAAACCGCCTGTTTACTAAATCGCTCTTTTTGATGTGGGTGTTCTTGTCAACCATCCTCACCGGCTGTCTGTTTTCATGGCATAATGTAGCTAGGGATCTCTCGTCCTTTGGGCGATGCTAAAAGCATAGAGCTGTCTTATAATTCATAGGCCAATAAAGTGGCCAATTTTTCTGACATAAACGCCTATATTAAAATATAACATAATGATATATATACAGTTATTGCTAATTTAAAACCGGACAAAAAAGCGGCCAAAAACATGGACAAGGAAATGCCCGTAGATCGGGGTGAAGCTGTTACAAGCATGGAGCCTATGCTTGTGCCTGAAAGCTCCAAACATCGGGGGGAATTGGCTGATCTCGCTTTGGAACTGACCGCTAAATCGACAGGTTTGCGGCGGAGCCTGCCCGACGGTGTGGTTACCGCCTTGTCCGATCTCGTACGCGCGATGAACTGCTATTATAGCAACTTGATCGAGGGGCATGATACGCATCCGATCGATATCGAACGCGCAATGAACAAAGATTATAGCGCCGATCCCCAACAGCGTGATTTGCAGCTTGAGGCTGAAGCCCACATTGCTGTGCAGAAATGGATTGATGAAGGTGGCCTTAAAGGCAAGGCGACTTCAGCTTCAGGCATTTTGGAAATCCACCGTCGTTTCTGCGAATTGCTCCCGGAGGAACTGCTATGGGTGGAAGATCCAGTCACGAAAGGTAAAATCGAGGTCATACCGGGGAAAATGCGTGATCGAGATGTAGAGGTCGGACGGCATATTCCAATCAGCCCAGGGGCCCTGCCTCGTTTCATGAAGCGTTTTGAGGCTTCATATGAAAAGTTGGGTAGGCTGGATTCCATCATTGCCGCTGCTGCCGCACACCATCGGCTTGCCTGGCTTCACCCGTTCTTGGATGGCAATGGACGTGTATCTCGTTTGATGTCCTATGCCATGCTGCGTGATGCGCTCGATACAGGCGGTATTTGGTCAATTGCCCGCGGACTTGCCCGCCACGTCGAAACCTACAAGGCGCATCTGGCAGCTTGCGATCAACCTCGGCGCAATGACCTAGACGGCCGCGGCAACCTGAGCGAAGAGTCGCTCGCGGAGTTTGCCAAATTCTTCCTGAAGGCCTGCATTGACCAGGTTAGCTTCATGGAAGAGTTGGTTCAGCCGGATCGATTGCGGGATCGCATGTTGATTTGGGTGGAAGAAGAAATCCGCGGAGACCGCCTACCAACCAAGTCCGGAAGTGTCATGGAGGCCGTTCTGTTTCGGGGTGAACTACCACGCGGTGATGTCGCCCCACTCTTGAACGCCAGTGAACGTACCGCGCGGCGCATTACGTCGGCCTTGCTGGATCGAGGGGTACTCACAAGTGCAAGCACACGGGCGCCACTGCGGCTTACATTCCCAGCTGCATTGGCCGGCAGATGGATGCCAGGCCTTTTCCCGGACAAAACATGATATAGGCGGCGGTGCTACGCGGCGTCAGCAGCCTCAACCAAGGCTAATAGCGCGGCTTTTCCGAGGGCGGATTTTCAACTGGCTTGACGTTCGAGGGGCGAAAAATTGGCTCAGGGTCTTGCATTTCTTGTTCAAGCCACCTGGTGCGATCTTCACTCAGGAAATACCGTGCCAAGTCTTGCATCCATCCATCTCTGTCGGCCAGGTCTTGCAGGACTTTCGCATTTGCTGGCCGGTCAGCCCAAGCCCCAATCTCTTGCAGTCGTTCGGGAGACATAAGATGTGGTTTTGACGGTTGGCCTACCGCACCTTCAAGCGCTTGAATAATGGCTAGGCCGTATGGATCTATGTCACCCCAATGGAACCAGTCGAGGCCAGCGCTTATCAGCTTCTCAAGGATAGAAGCTGTCTCCACTGACGCAAAACCCCCAGTATAGAGAACGATCACTTCGCGCTCCGGCACCTCGACAATATGCCTATAGAAGCTCTCCCAGTTTTCGATTGTCAAAACGGCCTTCACTGCTAACGCTGGCGAAAAGGCGCCATTTGGTGGCAAACCGACAAACGGGACTTTGCCAACGTCTATCCCTGCGTGGCCGTCATATACCGCCTTAAGTTGCCCTGAGACGAATACAGGCGCGGCTGGGGTCCCGAGTCCAAACTTGCTCAGAAAATCTGGTGCAGTTTCCGGCTCAAAGCCATAATAGGCAACCAACAATCGTTGTATCTTGCTCTGGTGGTCTCCGACGAACTTGCTGTCCCTGACAGATTCAGTGCTGAACTTCCTGATTGTTTTGCCACCGCCCTTGCCTGCAATGAGTGAGGTGGCCACTGTAACGACCTTTGAAAGGGTAAAGGCGCTGTCAATACGGTAGCCATAGAAAGATTGACCTGTGCGCCACTTCTCGGCTGCTGCTCGGATTACCCAGTCTTGAAAGTTGCGGGCCTCTGCTCGGTCTGCGTAGATATGAGAAATAGAGGCCAAACCGCGTTCGATGCGGTCGCCAAGCAAGGACCTACTCAACTGTTCGCTCAACGATTCCAAGTCTGCGACCTTGTACCGCTCAATGACATGAGCTTGGTCCCGGCGCCTACCAAAGACTGGTTTTAGCGCCCGCGCCTGGCATAGATGCTCCAGCGCCGCATCTGTGCGCTCCCGTTCCTGCCCGATTAAGGTCGGACTAGGGGACTTTAGTGTGGGCTCCCTCGCGCCGCTCCATGTGGCACGCTCATATTTGTCAGCAAACTTGCAGAGTTCGCGCTGCAGGGCCTCTGGAAGATCAATCGTCGTCACGCGCAAACGCCTCTAGTGATCTTTCGTTGGGATCTGATGCCTTGATTTCTGCATGGAGCCGGTCCTTTGGATAGAGAATGTCAAGCATCGCATTGTTTTCAATCTTCACAATATCGATGACGGTGTCACATCTGCTTTGGAAGGTGCTTCTTTCCTTACCTGGCGCCGCCATGATGGGCTGAAGGCCAATGCTGACGAGAAAGTCAATGAACCGCCGCATGTTCGGGCTATCGGTCTTGTTCATCACCTCATCGAGACAAACCAGGCCCATTCCGAGCGAGTCATGGGTGTTAATGCTCCTGCCGTGATAGAGCGAAGACATGGCAGATGCCAGTACAACATAGTAGGGGGCCTGTATCTCTCCTCCGGAGCGGGTGCCAACGCCGTGCGTAAAGGTTGTCTTTTTCCTAAAGACCGTTCGACCCGTCTCGGACTGCTCGTAGCGACCAATCTCTAGCTCAAAGTCATAAAAGGCGAGCGGGTCGGTAAATTCATCATACTCGAACTCTGGAGAGGAGATCAGCAGTTTCAGTTTCTCAAGCGCTTCCACATCATCCTCTTCAAGGTCTTTGATATCGTCGGGATTCATCGAGAGGCTAAGCTGAGCGCCATCACCACCGATCCGGTCCGCCAATTTTGTGAGAGGAAGGTAATCTGCCTTGCATTTCATGACGAACCGATAGTGTTCTCCATGGAAGGGGCTTTTGCGGAGGCTATTATTGATACTGTTCCGCCGGATATCGATCTCCTGAATTCGGCCATGAAGCTCGGTCAAATACCGCCCCTGCAGCATCTCATCGACTTGCACGAGCGCTTCTGCCAGCTTGGCCTCATAATCGAGAAGGACATGATCCTTCAGTTTTGCGTGGCGTCGAGACACGTGGTCATGGATATCTGCCCGGCGAGTTTCAAAGTCCAGTATTGGGTCCTGTTGGAAATCGCGGACATAGTTTGCATAGTCCTTGACGATCCTCGCCCCGGCTGCCTCAATCTCAGGCTCTAGCCTTTGCTTTTCCTGATCACACACCGTTGTGCTTCCAGCCAGGGCGGTCTCCAGTGATTTTATCCGCGCGGCAACCGAAAGGGCTTGGGAAGAGCGAGCTTGCTTCTGCTCCAGATTTCGCTTGAAAAGTGCTGAGAAGCTCGTCATGGCAAAGTCAGCTGCGGCTGGCCGTTTATTCAGCTCCAAACGGGTGCAATAGCTCTTGAGCTCAGGCAAATACTTGAGAATGCCCTGCTGAGTATTGAATGTTTCCTTAGCCTTTTCATAAAGGTTTTGGTCTCTCTCCAATTCCTTTCGTGCCTCACCAATCTCCTGTTCAAGTGCCTGAAACTCGGTCTGTAGGTCTGCGTCGACACTTGCAAACGCGACTTCAATCTGTTTCTGGATTGATGCTCTTTCGTTCGCGATGTCATCTATTTCTTCGCAAATCTTACGAATGCGGCGCTCTTGCCACCGATCATGGGCTGTAATGAACCGCTTGGCTGTAGCATGATCGGTTTCAATTCTCGTGACTTCATGCATTGCCTTCTTAAGCTGGCTCTGCGCTTCATAGAAGCTTTCCTGAAGCCTTGCCGCCATTTGTGGCGATGTGCTGGAAGATAGCAGGGCACCATCGGCAGGCCTGATCCTTGACACCATGCCTCCGCTCTGTGTCGTAAAATCTCGGGTCAGAACCCTTGCATGAAGTTCAAAGTCTTCGCTGTCTTCAACACAGATGATATCGCCATAACGGTCATCCAGGATCGCCCTGATGGTCGGATCGGTCGCTGTAATTTTGCTGGCGATACTATTAGGCTTTGCGCTCCGCCCCTTGGCGACCGACCAAGAGCTGTTTAGCACTTTTACAGCCCGGAAAGGGTCAGTGTTCGGATGGCGGCGATATGCACTGATGACTCCAATTGCCTGATCAGGGCGAGGAACAATTGCAAACCTGCCTTGTCCTAGATATGCCTCGATCACGTCTTGCCACTCTTCATCAACATCATCGACAAGCTCAAACAGCAATTTCGTATCAAAGCCGTCCCTGCGAAGGCTTTCCTGAAACGTTGAAATTGCCTCCGGAACTCTTACACTGGAGCGCCCTTCGGTATTTCTTAGGGCCTCAAACTCCTTCAGTTGCATTTTGGCCGCTTCTGCTTCAGCAAAAGCCTTCTGTAACTGAGCCTTGATATCTGTCTCGAGCGCAGAAAAACTCCTGACGCCCTCCAAGCTATGGTCAACGGCATCCGCTTCAACTGCACTGGCGGGCAGGGGAGAAATTGTTTTGGCTACGGCATTAATCGCTTCGAACAGAGGCCGATGGTTTTTGATATAGTGGGCATTCTGCTGCAACCCCACAATGCTCTTGATAGCCGTGTCGAAGCGCTGAATTTCACCCCTCAATTCCCCTGCGGCTCTAATTTTTTGTTCGTCCTGAAGCCGTAGCTTTTCGACCATGTCATTGACGCCAGCCTCGTTCAGCCTCTTTTCCATGGCATTTCGCTGGGCGAGGCGTTGTTCAAGCGCATTTTGCCCGTGCTGAAGAAGTACCTCCCTTTCGCGGTAGTCAGCCTCAGCCTTGATCATGTTCTCACGGGTTTCACGAAACCTGAGATACTCCTCAATGTTTAGCGCTCGACGTTTGAACCATTCACAAGCCTCGATCTGCCGTCCCTTGGTTTCGTAGGAGGTGCAGACATCGATCAGTCCGCTCAGGACGTCAATCTCGTCCTGTATCCGCACAACCTTATTCTTGAGCGCGGTATAGCGTTCATAGCTTTCCCTGAAGTCGCCGACGTCGATATAGGCAGGGTCAAAGACATAACGCCTTGCGAAATCCGAGATGTTCTTGATCTCCTTCAAGGACGCCGCCGCCAGAAAGCCTTTCCTGACCCGCTCGGGCTCAGCATCCATTCTGAACTTCTGGCCTTGCAGCGCCGTCAGGTAGTGCTTCAGGAACTTTCTCTTTTCGTGCTTGCTATAGGTTTCGACCTGAAGCCCTTCAGTTTGAAGCCTGTCGGTCGTTTCTTGAAAGAACACAGGTGAATACTCGTCCTCGTCAAAGTCATCTACGAAGTCGTCAGTCTTGAGAACGCGTCCTTTAACAATGAAAAGGGCCTCAATATCATATTTGTCTTGCCCAGGTGCGGTAGAAATCGCAAACCCGATGGATACTTCCTCCTGAGTAACGGTGTGCTTGAAACCTAGGGAAAAGCGAGTGAGTGTACCGTCCTCATCAGAGCGCCTATAGCCGTAGTCATCCAGCTTCCCAAGGGCGTAGTCCTTTACAGAGCGACCGCCAAGGGCTTTGCTGGCGCCACCGCGAGCCAGGGCATTGAAGTCCATTTTGCTTTCGTCGAGTGCGGAAATGACAGCCAGTATGCCATCTTGGATCGACGACTTGCCTGCTCCGTTGGCGCCTGTGATCGCGATCGCACCGCGGACAGGCAGGTCTTCCCTGTCCAACAGGTACCAATTCACGATGGCGATATGGACCAGCTCAAAAACCTTAGGGCGGTCAGCAAGAGACCGCGCGTTGTATATGTGGGTAGCTGGCAATCCGGAAGATTTTTTTGGCTCTAGGTTTAGTTTGTCATCCATCTCGCTATTCCTCGCCCTAATGCTGTTCTTGCTCAGGTTTCTGAAGTGCTGCTTCTTTCTCAGCCTGTTCTTTCGCCTCTATGGCCGCTTCTCCAAAACTGCCATGGTATCTTTCAGCAAGCTGTCGCCAGTTGTCACCAATGATGTGTAGGATTGTGGGGGCCACCTCAATGACGGCATCCTCCTCTTTGATCTCGTCCAGGGACCCGACAACAATCCGATGTTGTTTTGCCCAGCGAAGGTCCTCAAAGGCTTGTGGGCTCCATTCGAACTTTTTTCCTAGACCAGTCTCAAGAATCTCGAGCACATCTTTCATAGGAATCTGTGCCACCATGCCTCGCCGGTAATGCCCACCACTTGCAGCATCGGCAAACGCGATCCGTAATGCCAAGAGCATCTGAGTTCTTGACTGAGATATGCGCTGGCGTCGGGGGCCGCGTGCTTCACTTGCATGGTCGATCGGCACTAGGCCAACAAGGCCTTTCTCCGGATCGATAATCAGTCGGCGCCCGAAGGCGTAAGCCAGCATGTCGAAATACTGGGGATATCGAGCGACAATCTCGTATTTCGCCCGGTCAAGCTTGACTTCTTCCAACAGAAATTGCTTCTCGAAAAGATGCTGGGCTGTTTTCTGAAGGTCTGATTCGTCGATTTTCAAGTTGCGGCGCGCTGCCTTTTCCAGCAATTCTTCGGCTTCTTCAAACAGCATAGCATCAGCCATATTTTCCCCCATCCTTGTGTCTTGGTGTGATCGTAAAGTGCCGGAAGATAGCGAAGTCGTTTTCGCCCAGCTCCTCTCGGTCAATCTGATAGTCTTCCCTAAGGACCCCCTCGAAAACCGTTTCAAGATTTCTGAGCTGATCAAAGAGGATAAAGTCGCTCAGTCCATCCACCTTCAACTCGGCGCTCCGAAAAGGCTCACCCTTGCAAATGGTTTTCTCAATGATAGTGCGGGCGATCTCCGGATCTCCCTCCAGAAACAACTCCCACTGCCTGATAGCCCTGATCCGCCTATCCGCCGCTTTGTTCCGTTTTTGCCGCCTCTGCCGTTTTGGCACGACCATGCGTCGTCTTGCAGCGGGAAAGGTGAGGCAGGCGTCGTCGATAAGGGACCATCCTTCAGACAGGAACGGCCACGGGAATAACTCCTGCATTGTCTCGCTGACAAGCCCGGCTCGCCCCCGAAAGTCAAACTCGTTTTCCTCGACAGGGTGGCGGGAGATATTTGCCAACACCAGGCGCAATTTTTCCGTATCGGTTGGTGCTGATAGCTCCATATATTTGGTTGTATTGTCGATTCGGGTCTCAAGCTTTCGGCGATTGGTGTCAACCTGGCGCATCAGGGCAGGGACGATATCAAAGGCACGGGATATGAAGCTCAAAGAGTCATTGATCACATCAATAGCTTCCATCTCGCCATACTTACTTGCCTTTGACAAGGAACGCCCAAGCAACATCACAGCGCTACGGTCCGATCTCAGCTCATTGCAGAGCTCGATGATCCGCGTTCGATACCGTATTGGGTGGTTCTGGGTAACAAGTGGCGCAATTTCCTTTATCAGGATATTGTCGAAAAATTCCTGCATCAGCAGATGAATGTTGGATTTAAGATCCTTGTTAGTGAAGAACTGCTCTTCAATATCGATGAGGGAGGCGCTGAGGGCTTTCAGCTTCTTCACTAATTCGCGAGACTGTTTCTGTGCAGACAGACACGCATGAGGGTCGCTCTTGTTTACCGTAGTCTCAAGGCTCGATAAAATGCCCGCGAGGTCAATGGTAAAGTCTTCCGACAAGGCAGAGCGCAGCCCCATAAAAAAATCAAGGATGGAGTGTGCAACGGCTGTGAACTGAACATACTTTTTACCAAGGTCTCTTGTGATCTTGAGCCACTTGTAGGACGTCACCAGTTTACGAAAGAACGCATGCCCCTCGGTTTCGGGACTGGGTGGAGCACCGTCCCTATCCAGGGTTTGCTGGAGGTGTTCCGGAAGTGTGTGAATCTCTGAGATAAGAAACGCCCTGACTTCTGACGCGAGCGGCACCTCTAGATCTGCATCATCGCCATAGTAGACATTATATAATCGTTTGATCAGGTATGCATTGATATGACGTCTAGGGCCTGAAAATACCCGAAAAAAGTGATCTGGGATTACCTCAAAAAGCACTTAGAGGCCTTTCTGCAGTCGGCCAAGCGTGTTCTGAAATTAATATATTAAGTGAACACAGCTGAGATTTTGCCAAAAATGATAATATTACGATCATTGCAGGGTCAAAACGTCACATATAATATATCTGTGGTTGATTTTGGCAACTTATTATTATGCAACTTTCTGATGATATAAATAGTGAGGCCGGTTTCTAATAGAACTCACCATTGCTTATGTCCGGGCAGAGGATAAATTGAAGTATTTCACTTTTGAGGCTTATTCAGGCAGCTATCCTACAAGGCTGCTATTTCTTCCATAATCAGACCTTCAATTTATGCTGTCAAACGTCCCAATCCGCCAATTCCGGACGGATGGGATTGAACGCCATACGCTTATTTGGGCATCCATGATTGTTGATTTTCCCATTTATCAATCGGCTTCAGCGGGCCAATTGGGCAGCAGTGTTCCTTGGTCGGCGTTCCTGTGACCAAAGAGAATAGATGATGGAATGCGCGCATTTCGCAGCCAGGCGTGCCGATCAGGGCGGCAACTACAAAGGCCAGTCCAAGATGGCTGAAGATGTATAGCTCCCAGACATGAACGGCGCGCGCCAGCATTGGTGTTTCAAGCTGGCCTGATTGCAGATACCCCGTCAGGGCGAAGCCTATCAATATCACTGCACTTATGGCAGCGGGCCATTTCTTCCACGAGCGAGAAAAGCCGATATTGATCACATAGCTAATCAGCACGAGGCCTATGACGATGCCATTCCACAAAAGCGGTCGAATCGTGCCTTCGCCGGTCATCAGATCCCCACGTACGCTCCACAGATCATGCACATAATAGAGGCACATGGCGCCGAACAGGAGGCGAGTCAGCCGTCCAATCGGGCCGGGCTTTGGCAACCCTGCCGCATTCTTCCAGTTTGAGGTCTGTGGTGGACATGTAGTTTCTCCTCGCCGTTCGTTTGGTTATGTCCTGACCTATCCAGCGCAACAGGACAATGTGCTCACGTCCTTGTCGAAGGTTTGGGCGGCAAGCTTCAGGCCTTCAACGCCAGTGAGATAGGGGAAGATGGTTTGAGCAAGCTCACTCGTGGTCATGCCTGCCTTGATCGCCATCACGGCGGTTTGAATAAGCTCACCGCCCTCGGGAGCTAGAATATGGGCGCCTATCAAGCGGTCAGACGTTTTGTCGGCCACTAGCTTGATCAAGCCGCGCATATCGCGGGCAGCCAGATAGCGCGGTACATGATCCAGGGTAATCAGGCTTGTTTTTACATTGATACCTTGCCTGCTGGCCTGTGTCTCCGTTAGCCCCACGGAAGCGACCTGCGGATCGGTAAAGATCACCACGGGCATGGCAGCATTGTCATAGCCGCGCATCTCGCCGCCGACTGCATTGAAGGCCGCGAGTTTAGCGCCATAGGCCGCCATATAGACGAACATGTCCTTGCCGGTCACGTCACCAGCGGCATAGACCATGGGATTGGTGGTTTGCATGGTGCTGTCCACCTCAATCCCGCCCCTATCGTTCAGGGCGACCCCAGCTTCCTCAAGTCCCAGTCCTTCCGTGTTGGTGCGGCGCCCGGCAGCCAGTAGGAGCGTTTCCGCGGTCACCGTCTGACGGATGCCGTTCTGCCCATAGATGAGGTTAATGGTGCCATCCTCTTCCGTGACAGACTGATAGTCGATCCCGGTGAGAACGCGAACGCCTTCCTCTTCCAGATAACGGGCCAGATGCTCGCTAATCTCCGGTTCCATGCCCGGCACCAGGCGGCTCCGGCAACAGATAGTCACCTTGACACCTGCGCGCGCGAACATTTGCCCCAGCTCGCAACCGATCACGCCGCCACCGATCACAATCGTGGACTTTGGTAGCGCCGTTAGATCAAGGGCGGACGTGCTGTCCAGATAGGGCACGTTGTCGATACCGGGGATGGGGGGCACCGCATTCGATGAGCCGGTCGCGATGATAATCTTGTCAGGCCGGTAGAGCGTGCGGTCCACCAGCACACCATCTGCTGTCAGCCTTGCCTTGCCTTCCACATAGCTTACGCCGGGATGGGACGGCAGAACGTCGGTATATTTGGCTTTCCGAAGGTCATCCACCAGTTGCTGTTTCTGGCCGACCACAGCCTGCCAGTTCAACACCATCGCGGCAGAGGAAATACCCTCGAACCGGCTGGCGTGGCTGGCTTGATAGAGTGGTTCCACAGCCCGGATCATGGTTTTTGAGGGTACACAGCCTACATTGACGCAGGTGCCGCCGATTGTGCCCGCGCCGACAAGCGTCACCTCCGCTCCGGCCTCTGCGGCTGTAATAGCGGCTGAGAAACCCGCCGACCCGGCGCCAATGACCATCAGGCGTGTCTTTTGCCCGGACCCTTTACCGCTGCAGCAGTCCTCCGCAGCCTTGTCGAATGCCATATCAGGACCCTTGGGTCACTTTTGCGGGATAGCCGGCATTAGTGGACGCGGCAGCAATGGCATCGGTGTTCGCTTTCGACGGATCGAAGACGACAGTCGCGGTTTTGCTGTCATAGTCGGTTTCGACAGAGAGGACGCCTGCCACTTTCTCCATGGCCTTGCGCACGGTGATCGGGCACATGGCGCAGGTCATTTTCTCAATGGTGAAAGTAACTGTCTTCTGCGTGGCCTGATCCGCTGCCGTTTGCATGTCATGGGCATTTGCTCCAGCGGGGATGGACAGACCAAGTGCCAGGCCCACAAGGGTTGCTTTCATAAGATGTTTCATCTTGTTTACTCCGTATCAGATATAGTTGCCAAGAATGGGGGCCCAGAAGTCGACGGTTAGTGCCAGCAGAACCAGACCGGTAGACACCCACAGAACGGTTTTGATGACCCGGTCCGACTTGGGGGTAGCGCAGTGGCCTTCCGCGCACTGTTTTCTGGGTTTGACATAAACCTGCCAGAAGCCGACACCGAGGAAGACCAGCGTCACCGCCACGAAATAGTTCTTGTAGGGTTCCAGCACCGTCAGGTTCCCAATCCAGGCGCCGCTGACGCCCAGCATCAGGAAAACGAAGGGCAGGACGCAGCAGGACGACGCCAGGATGGCACCGATGACGCCAAAGCTGGCCGCCCAATTCTTTGTGCCATTGGTTTGTTCCAGGTCGCTCATAAATACTCTTCATCACAGTTTTGATCGCCAGACAGCCGCGGCTTGCGCCACCGGCTTGATTTCCTGTAGGCTACACCCTGTAGCAAATACAGGATCAATAGGAAAATGGCCGTATCGCAAAAACGTGAATTTACCAGAGGAACGCTGGCGAAAGAGAGCGGGGTCAATCTGGAGACCATCCGTTTCTATGAGAAGATCGGCCTGATGCCCGATCCGCCGCGCACGGCGTCTGGCTATCGATGCTATTCGCCTGATCATCTGAAGCGGCTGAAGTTCATCCGCCGGTCCCGAGAACTTGGCTTCACCAATCAGGAAGTGGCAGGCCTCTTGGAAATGGTGGACGGCACCTACGCCTGCGATGATGTAAAAGACATCGCACTTGCGCATGTGGCGCTGATCAAAAATAAGGTTGCCGACCTCGTGAAATTACAATCCGCCCTTGAAACCATGGCGGCGGAATGCAGCGGCGGCGACACCCCCGATTGTGTCATCGTCGACCGATTGCTGGAGGATTAGGGGCGTCAAGCTGACGCCCTCTTTAAGCTTGCCAAGAAGACTACGCTATGACTTCACACCTCGCCTTAGATAGGCGCACACTGAATGCGTTTGCTCAGGGTGATGGCTCGTCATTGTCCCGTCTTGCGGGAAAAACTTTTGGACAGGAAAACAAGAGAAGAGATCAGGATCGCTGTCTGAAGAAGCAGCCCCTCCCTGCTAGGATAGATTCCCAACCATTCAATAGGGGTAAACTGCAACAAGGTCTGTGGCATCGTGCCCGCTTCTTGTAGCGCGGCGATACCCTTGCCGGCAAAGATGAACGACAGGGCCAGCAATAGAATGCCTGTGGTTGCAAAGAATTGTCTCAGCGGCAATTTCACGCTGAAACGAATAACCAGCCAGGCCACGACAGCTAAAATCAACGTACCGGCACCAAATCCCGCCATGATCCAATTGGCGCTATCGCCGGTGGCCTGGGTCCACAGCGCCTGATAGAAAAGGATGGTTTCAAAGACCTCGCGATAAACGGAAATGAAAGTCAGTCCTGTCAAACCCCATAGAGTCCTCCTAGCCAGAACGGTTTGAAGGCTTTTTTGGATAAAGGCGTGCCAACCTGCCGCGCTTGTCTTGCTGTGAAGCCAATAACCGACGAACAACAGCATGCCCGATGCCAGAAGTGCTGCGACGCCCTCTGTAACTTCGCGCGTTGCACCGCTGATCTGGATGAAGTGCTCGGATACTACCCATGTGAGACCACCCAGCAACAGCGCGGCGATCCAGCCTGAGTGAAGATAAGGCATCGCTTCCCGTCGTCCGGTCTTGATCAGGAACGCTGAGATGGCCACAACCACCAGTAAGGCCTCCAGACCCTCTCGCAACAAGATAACCAAGCTGGTGATAAATGCGGCCGATGTGGACAATCCTTCGCTATCGCTTAAGGCAGTTTTGGCCTGCTGTAAAAGGGAAAGTATTGCCTGTACACGGGCAGTAATGTCATCAACCGGTTCTTCGGCGCGGATCGCGCTGCGGAGCTGCATCATCTCCGCTTCAATTTTTCGCATCAGGTCGCCATCTACAGCAGACAGGGTAGATTCGGCCAGCTCGAAGCCTTCAAGGTAAGCAGTAAGGGTTAGTGTATAGGCCTTTTCAGTCTCGCCTTGCTGGTAACTTTCCAAACCGGACTGAAGCAGGCTCATCGCCACATCAAGCGGAGCGTCCTTGCGGTCAAACAGGGCTATAGGGTCGGTCCGTAGAAATGCCATCACATCTGCACCGCCAGACAATTTTTCCGCCGCTTCCTCCGGTGAAAGGCTTGCATAGCCTTGGATGTCAATCGGTACGGCGCTGTCAGCTTGTTGCCATAACCGTTGACCGTTGCTTGCCGCATTTGGCTTGGCACCCAGGCTACCCACGTAGGCCGCAAGGCTCCATCGATCATCTGCGGAAAGATGAGGATAGGCAGCCATACCGGTCCCATCGACACCGTTAGTTATGGTGTTAAAAAGGGCATAGAGCGACCGTTGGCTGTAGCGCACCTGATCCGTGAAATCGGTTGGCTGGGGATCGAGTCCTTCGGCGAGGTTGCCTTTCCCACTACCACTCGGGCCGTGGCACGCGGCGCACTCACTTTGATAGAGTAGCTTGCCACGGCTAATATCCGGAATACGGTCCGGCGTTACCTTCAGGCCCGTAACCTGAACAACGGTCGCCCGCATCGACTGTGTGAGTGCCTTGACGTCGAGGGGGGACGCCCGTGAAAGTATGAGGTCCTTCAGGGCTGTAGCTTGTTGGCGAAGACTCTGCACATCTGAAGGGACCACCATCTTTTGCACCTCGGTTTCAATGATGCCAGCAAACTCCATCATCTCATCATATTCAAGCTGGTTGACAATGACGCCTTCAGACACGGCGGCGCTATAGTCCACACCGATATAATCGATAAGTTGGACAAGCCGATCGCTGTCATTCGCCTGCGCACCGGCCAGAAAACCGAGTTGGAGGACCAGGATGAGAAGTATGGTCATTAATCTCGTCATAATCGGGGTACCGTTCGTTACAATCTATAATGCTACTAAGAGTTAATATTAAATATTATCCAGCAGCGTACAACATCAATCTGGTTCCGAGGAAGCTTCGGCTTTCTCTGCGTTGCTTTGAGGCCAGGTGCTCTTGATATAAGAAAGGACCGCCGCAATTTCCTCGTCCTCAAGGGTGCCCTCAAAGGCGGGCATGTCGCTGTTCAATGTGCCTTTACCTTCGAGTGCGTGAACACCAAACTTGGTCATCATAAACAGGGTTTTATCTCCGTGTTGCCAAGCTCTCCCCGATGCGTCGAGCGGCGGCGCCCGCCATCTCTCGAAAGGTTTCTTATCCTGCCAGTTCTTCTGTCCCTCGAGGTTTTCACCATGACAGCTCACGCAATACTGGCCGTATAAGGCATTACCTCGCTGCACAATGTCTGCATTATCCGGATTAAGTGTCATATCCGGAAGGGTCCGCGCTTCATAATAGGACAGCAGCAAAAGCGACGCAGTTAACACGCTGAGAACCACCATCACCTTCAGGAGCGATTTACCGTTCTTTCGGGTTTTCATCTCATAGGGTTTCCTGTGCTTAGCTTGCCATAGCGGATAAATCTCAAAAAGGTGGCCTGGCAACGCGTTGATGGGGGTCACATGTTGCCAGGCCGTGGAGCACCAGCGGATGGTCGTGATACAACCTCGTCATCGACGATCCGTGATACCCCATGTGCCCGGCAGCAAGACCGCGAGGTCATCCAGCCGCCGAGCTGCCCGCCGAGCACAATTAACGCAGTGCATCAGCAGGCATGGGCAGAGCCTTAGATGTCATCAATTTTGATGGCCTGTTCCACATCGGTCACATAAATCCAGCCCGCCGTTTTCTGGCCGGTTCGACCCTGACGGCAGATGATATCTATCGCACTATCCAATTGGTGATCATCACACACCAGTTCCAGCTTGATCTCAGACAGCACCTTGTCGCCGATTTCGACAGAATAGTGCTGTTCCTGGGAGCTGAGCGCCTTGAGGAGACCAAGAACATCGACCACCGAGATATATTTATATCCCGACTGTTTCAGTTCATGGACCACATCTGAAATCCTGTTCCGGTGAATGAAAGCTTTGATCTCTTTCATGATTGCACCTCATCGATTGAAGGAAGTGTTTTTGCCTTGCCGCCCCGGCTTTCCATCCAGTCATAAATGACTGGCAAGAGCACCAATGTGAGCAGCGTCGATGTAACCAGCCCGCCGACGACAACGGTCGCGAGAGGCCGCTGTGTCTCTGCACCGACGCCACTGGACAGCAGCATGGGAACAAGGCCCAGGATGGCGACACTGGCAGTCATCAACACTGGTCTAAGCCGGAGTTCGGTACCTCTCTGGACCGCGTCACGCACACTCATGCCTTTGGCCCGCAGTTCATTGATGAAGCTAACGAGCACAATACCGTTGAGCATGGCCACACCGAACACAGCGATAAAACCAATCGCGGATGGCACGGACACATATTGGCCTGTGATAAAGAGCCCGATCAGACCGCCCGCCGTCGCGAATGGTACGTTGGCGATGATCAGCGTGGCAAAGCGCACGGAATTGAAGGCTGTATAGAGAAGCACGAAAATGAAGAAGATCGTCAGCGGCACAATCACCGACAAACGGGCAAGTGCCCGCTGCTGGTTTTCAAAGGCACCGCCCCATTCAATCCAGTAGCCAGGAGGCATCTCAACCTGCTCGCCGATCACTCGATTGGCTTCCTGCACGAAACCGTCTACATCACGCCCGCGAACATCCATTTGGATGACAGCATAGCGCTGCAACTGTTCCCGCCTAACGAAGCTGTAGCCCTCGGCGACACTGACGTCTGCTACATCAGAAAGCGAGATGATGGCACCTGACGATGTCCTGACAGGTATGGCCTTGATCGCTTCAACGGATGCTTTGGAAGCATCCTGCAGGCGTGCAGTGATATCGAACCGCTTGACGCCGTCGATCAGGGTGCTGACAGGCTCATTGCCGATTCCGGTACGGACAATATCGAGGATGTCATCTGCGTTCATGCCGTACCGCGCGAGTGCGGCCCTGTTCACCTGGATGCGCACCTGCGGTTTGCCGATGTTGGCCTCAAGTGACAGGTCAGCCACACCGGGCACGGCGGACACAGCCTCTTTGATCCGGGCGCTAAGCCGGTCCAGTTCGCCCAGATCTTCCCCATAGAGTTTGACGGCGAGCGTGGCCCGTACGCCGGAGATCAATTCCTCCACCCGCATCTGAATAGGCTGGGTGAAAGCAATGACAGACGTAGGAACAACCTTTTCAAGCTTCTCTCGCATGTCATCGGCCAGTTCCTCAATGGACCGATCATTGCTCCATTCATCATGGGGTTTGAGTGCGGTATAGATCTCCATATAGTTCACATCGGCGGTTTCACCTTTCTCGGCGCGGCCGATCATGGCGATGGTCGTTTCCACCTCGGGGAACTCGCCTAGCGCCAACTCAATGTCCTTCGATATCTTGATCGACTGATCGAGCGACGTGGACGGGATCGAGGTGACCCGCCACATGATCGAGCCTTCCTGCAACTGCGGCATGAACTCTTTGCCGAGGAACGGAAAGAGCGCCAAGCTACCCAAAAGAAGGGCGACAGCCCCACTGACAACGGTTTTCTTGTGCCCAAGCGCCCACTCAAGGAGCGGCAGATAACGCTTCTTGATCCAGGCGACGAGGAAGGTGTCTTTTTCTTCCTTTGGCTTGAGGATCAACGCGGCCAAAACCGGGATGATTGTCAGCGTCAGCAGGAGGGAACCCGCCATGGCGAAGCTGATGTTGAAAGCCATCGGTTTGAAGAGCTTGCCTTCCAGCCCTTCGAGGCTGAAGAGCGGCAGGAACACCACGATGATGATCAGAATCGCAAACGAAATCGGGTTGGCCACCTCGCGTGCAGCTTCAAGTACTGCTGCGGTTCTGTTAACAGTCTCACCAGCTTCCCGTCGCTCCGACATAACCCGGAACGAGTTTTCCACCATCACGACGGCCCCATCCACCATCATACCAATGCCGATCGCGAGACCTGCAAGCGACATCAGATTGGCGGATAGCCCGGCATTTTCCATGAAGATGAAAGCGATCAGCATGGCGAGCGGCAAAGCCGCGATCACCACAAAGGCCGACCGTAACTCCCCAAGGAACAGAAACAGCACGATCGCCACGAGAATGGAGCCCTCAATGAGCGCGTTCTCTGCCGTCGAAACTGCTTTTTCCACGAGTTCGGTCCGGTCATAGATCGGTTTGATCACCACACCGTCCGGCAATGCCTGTTCGGCGATACCGACCTTGTCCTTGACCGCATCTACCACATTCTTGGCGTTCTCACCGATACGGGACAAAGCCATGCCAAGCACAACTTCCTTGCCGTCACGCGTGACAGCACCGAACCTGAGGGCGCCTGCCTGTGAAATTGTTGCAATGTCCTTCAGGTACACAGGCGTGCCGTCAGCTTCCTTGACGACGATGTTGCCGAGATCCTCTTCATTCCGAACCAGCCCCAGGCCGCGCACCAGATACTGTTCCGGCCCTTGATCGATATACTGGCCGCCCACCTGCCGGTTGTTGGCCTCAATCACTTCCATCACATCGCGGTAGCCAAGGCCATATTTAATCAGCTTGAGCGGATCGATCTGAACCTGATACTGGCGCTCCTGACCACCCCAAGACATAACGTCATCCACACCGGGTGCGGTTCTCAGGATCAACCGGATGGTCCAGTCCTGCAAAGTACGCAGGTCCATCTCACTATCGGCGCCAGCCAGCTTCTCGTCTGCTTGCTCAACTGTGTACCAAAACACCTGACCCAGCCCTGATGTGTTGGGCCCCATCTCTGGCGTCCCGTATCCTTCAGGAATACGGTCCCCGACCTCCGCCAGGCGCTCCATAACGAGGCGGCGGACAAAATAGATGTCCATGTCGTCCTCGAAATAAACCGCCACATACGAAAGACCAAAAAGGCTAACGGAGCGTATTTCCTGCACACCAGGCAGGCCTGCCATCCCGGATTCCACCGGGAAGGTCAGCAGTTGCTCCACGTCTTCTGCTGCAAGGCCGGGGGATTCTGTATAGATATTCACCTGTACCGGCGTCACATCAGGAAATGCGTCGATTGGTACGGTGTTGACGGCGCGCCAGCCCATAAAGCCGACGACCAGAAACGCGATGATCACCAGAAATTTATACTGGAGCGCGCTTTCTACGAGTTTGTTCAACATTTGCGCCTCCTAATGCCCATGGCCTTCACCCATCTTGGACTTCAAGATGAGGGATTTGATGAGGAAGGCGTTCTCAACAACGATCACATCGCCGCCAAACAGGCCCGCTTTCACTTCGGTCCAGCCGCCTTTAGAGATGCCAAGATCCAACGGCATGGGATGCAACTCGTCGCCCTCGCGCTTAAACACCACCTGCTGGCCTTCAAGAAGAACGATCGCATTATTTGGAACCGCAACAACCCGTTCGGTTTCGCCAGTCTGGATTGCCACATCAGTGAACTGGCCCGGATGGAGATTGTCTTCCTGATTATTCACCTCAATCCGAACAGACAGAGTTCGTGTCGCTTCATCGACACGGTGGTGGACTTGCACGACGGTCCCCGTCATGGATATACCATTCTTTGTGACCCAGGCTTGAGAACCCTGTTCGACCAAGGCAGCTTTTTCCGGTGACAGCTGGGCTTCTACCCATATCCGGCTTTCATCGCTTACTTCAAACAGAAGATTTCCAGGCGCTATAATCTGCCCCACCACGAACGTGTCATGAATGATGGTGCCGCCTTGATTGGCCAACAGATCAAACTCACCCGTGGCGGCAGAGACTTCATTGGCTAGCAGAGTTTTAACCTGAGCCTCTGACATGCCGTAGGCGAGCACTTTGGCTTTTGCTTGTTGTGCCGCCACCTTCGCTTCAAGAAAACGCTGTTCGGAGACAACGTCCCGCCCGAGCTTCTGGACCCGCTGCCATTCCTGTTCTGTCAGGATCAGATCCGCCTGCGCACGAGCCATCTCTACACTGGACATGGTTACGAGAGGCTGGCCCTTTTTAACGACGTCCCCCATACGGGCATGGCGTGCGATCACTTGGGCCTCGATACGGGGCGTCACCTGAATGGTTGCATATTGATTGACGGTAACTTCCCCAGGAGCCGAGACCGTCTCTGCCAATGTCCGCGGTGCGACACGCGCGGTTACAACCCCTGAATCACGTAATTCCTGATCAGACATTTTGATGATTTCTTCTTCGCCGTGCTCTTCGCCTTCTTCTTCAGAATGCCCGTCGCCACGTTCGTCCTGGCCGTAAGCAAACGCAGCAAACTGCTGTGGCAGCATCCCAACAACGGCGGTGTCGATTACCAGTGGCGAAACCAAGGCCAGCAGCGCAAATTTTATTGAGTATTTCATTGAATTGTCTCCAGCCATTCTTCAACCGTTGCACCAGCGTCTTGCCAGTCGAACCAGGCGTTCCAGAGCCGACCATTCAGCTCGACAGAGGCCTCTTCAGTTGCGAATGTTTGATTGAGTTGAATCAGATAATCGATGGCGCCGATCTGGCGTGCATCCAGTAGCTTACTTAGAAGCAAGCGTTGCTCTTGAAGCGGCTCAGCCCCCTGGTCCTGCCAAAGGCTCCAGGCCTGGGAGGCCGCAAGATAGCGTTTCAGACTGGCATCATAACGTGCCCGAACACGCCTGTTTTCAGCATAATAGTTTTGCTGGGCTTCCAGAAAATCTGACCCGGCCGCATCCACCTGATCCCGGTAGCTGTTGCGGATTGGGATAGGAATGGAGGCGGAAAGCCCGACAAGGCTACTATTGCCTTCCTCGCCAACCCTGACGCCAACCGTAGGATCAGGCATGCGCTCCGATTTGGCGACCCGGATGCGGGCGCGGGCGATCTCCGATTGCGCCTGAGCGAGGCGCAGCTCTGGAAGTCGCTCGTAGGCCGTTTGTTCCGGTTCTACAACTGTATGAAGCGGCGTACCGATTAGGCGTGGCCACATCTCCCGGTCCTTGCCACTGATCGCCACCAGCTTTTCTTCCGCTGAAGATAGGGCGAGCAGCGCGTCATTCTTCGCAGCACGCGCTTCGGCCAATGCAAGGCGCGCGGTCAGCAGTTCAGCTTGCGGCATTTCGCCGGCCTGATGGCGGCGTGTTGCCAGCTCAAGAAATTGCTTGCTCAGGTTTTCGCGCTGCTCCGCAACATTCAATAGCCTCGACGCTGTTTGATATTCAGCAAGTGACTGCAGGATATTGCTTAACAAGGACTTCTTCGCGATCGCGTAGCTGGCCTCGGCTGCGTCAACCTCGGCGCGACCAACACCTGAGCGTGCTTTGCGCTTACCCGACCAATCGAATGTCTGTGTCAGGCCAACTTCCCTGGTGACTTCAGAGGCGTTCTCATACCCCACTTCGATTTCAGGGTTATAGATAGGACGTGATTGCCCTTTGGCCCGCGCCCTGGCTGAAGCCAAGGCCGCTTCCGCCGCCTTCAAGGCTGGATGGTCGGCAGAGACCTGTTCAATAAATTCATGGAGGACGGGACGCTTCTGGCTGTCCGCCCACACCGCAGGACCGCTTTGCACCATACCGGTACAAAGGCTGATCACTGCCACGCCCATAAGGGCATGTCGCATATATGTCATGCTTATTCACTCTCAAATAGATTGATATGTGCGTGGGAAGCCTATCCTTCTTTGCAGAAAGCCATGGCATGCCCGACGCCGAGAAATATCAAGAGTGATACGTGGAAGGTGGTTGCAGGCCTGGTTTGGGGTTCAGGCCGTTAATCGTGATAGACGTCACCTGTCGCGTTTTAAAACGTGTGTAATTGATGGATAGGACGGCAGTCTTGCCTGCGGATACACCGTGATGAATGACATGACAGATGCAATGCAGATCTGCTGTTACATCTTCGTCTTGTTCTGCTGCATCGTGATAGGTTTCGCTGACATGTTCAACGGACTCCTGAGGATCAAGGAAAGCGATATCCAAGGCAGGTGCTGTTACAAAAATGATCAGCAGCAAGATTTTTAGATATTTCGCCATCGATAGCTTCAGTGCCTATTCCTAAGTTTTTACAATACGGCTTTTACAGGTTTTCACTGCATGTGTCACTGCCGGTTTCGCTCTGGCGCTTCTCTTCGGAAAGCTCAGCCCATGACTGTTGAACAATCCTCGTGGCCGAATGAATAAACAGGCTACCCATGATACCTGCCACCAATAGGTCAGGCCAAGCCGCATCAGTCGCCGCAATCCCGGAAGCTGCAACGATAACAGCCAGATTACCAATCGCATCGTTACGGCTACAGAGCCAAACCGAGCGCACATTGCTGTCACCGTCCTTGTATTTGAGCAGTAGTAGCGCGCTGATCACATTGGCTGCGAAAGCTGCGACACCAATCGCGCCCATGGTTAGCGCCTCAGGAACGCCCTCAACAAAAACACGGTAAAATGTGCTTCCTAGAACCCAGGCGGCAATAGCGAATAGGGACAGGCCTTTAAACAAGCCTGCCTTGGCGCGAACGGCGAGCGGCATCCCAATAACGATTAACGAGATTGTATAGGTCGCGCTGTCACCCAGGAAATCAAGCGAGTCAGCAAGTAGCGCCATGGACCCAGAAGCAAGACCACCAAAGAACTCCACGAAGAACATGCCAAAGTTGATGGCAATAATAACCATCAGCACCCGCTTGTAGGCGGGTGATGAACCATCAAAATTTTGATCGGAACCGCATCCACAACTACCAGACATTTTTACCTCGAATCACTGTTAATTTCGTTGAACAAATCCTACATGCTACAGTAGCTGTAGGAGCAAGGAGAAAGTTTGTGGCAAGCGATTTTATGATAGGCGAGTTAGCGAAACGTGCCGATACAAAGGTGCAAACGATCCGCTATTATGAGGACATTGGTGTGATGCCTAAAGCGTTCCGCGCGGCGAATAACAGGCGCCTATATGATGAAACTCACCTGGAACGACTTACCTTCGTGCGTCACAGCCGCGAACTGGGCTTTTCCCTTGATGATATCAGAAACCTGCTTGAGTTGTCCGATCAACCCGACCGCCCATGCGAGGAAGTAGATGCTATTGCTAGAAGGCATTTGAACGCTGTGGAAAGCAAGATCGCCTCGCTGCAGATTCTGCAGACAGAGCTGAAGCGTATGATCAACAATTGCTCGGGAGGGACGATTTCGGATTGTCGGATAATCAAAGTACTGGCTGACCATAGCCTGTGCAAAAACCATGATTAAGAAGCCTGATTGTGAAGAGCAGCAAACAATGGCAAGGCGAACTCCTGCTCGCGCAAGGGTGGGCGCATTATCATGGGCTCGCCGGCGACACGACTTTCCATGCCCATTATCCTGTCCAGCTAGTCTTTTCTGAGGCCTGCGACGCAACCGTTACACTGGATGATCGCCAGATAACGGGGCGTTTCCTCGACATCCCATCAAACGCAAAGCACATGTTGGCGCCAAGCCAGCAGCCGCTTAATCTGCTTTATATTGAGCCAACCTTGCTGGAAGGAAACGAGGGAGAGAGTAGAGCTCTTCCCGAGTGGCTTTCAGCGCTGCGGCGGCGAAAAGCCACCATTGATGACACGAGGATGATTCGCGCCCTCGAAGCCATCGACGACGGGCTTGGCGGCAAAGTCACGCAGGATATGGTCGCGTGTGCCGCTGGCATGTCTAAAAGCAGTTTTACGAAACTGTTCCGCGCCATCATCGGTATGCCGCTTCGGCGGTATGTCTTGTGGCGGCGCCTAAATGTTGCGGTTGCCGAGATTGGCGCGGGGGCAGATGCAACCCAAGCTGCCCACAAGGCAGGCTTTGCGGATTCTGCCCATTTCTCAAGAACAATGAGGGAGACATTTGGTGTCTCCCCCACAGATAGCGTTTTAAAGATCCAGATGACAGTTGCGGAAACGCCAGCTGTCTAGTGTTCGTGCTTCTTTGGCCTATAGTCGCGGCTTGAAGAATGGGTGTGCACCACTTTCCAGTCGCCCTCTACCAAGCGGAACAGGAATGTTTGGCGCCCGGCCTTATCAAACTCGTGCCCATTTTTCCTGACCTTGCCTTTGACGCGTGTGTCGGCGACCGCCCAGGCAAAGCCGCCCTCGAAATGAATTTCGATATCCGAGAAATCGAGGTGCAGATATTCAAGGGCATCTTTCTCCGGTTCCACATGGTTGGTTACCAGGTCGTCCAATCCTTCATTCTGACCGCCGGACTCTACATAGCGGGCGCCTTCAAAATCGAGGAAGTACTTTCGGAACGGTGTCCCATCACCGTTTTCCCAACCATATTCGATGGCGGCGATGATCTCTTTGATCGCTTTTTCGTCATCAACAGACGCGAAAACGGACGTTGACCCGATGGCGATCAGTGCCGCACAGATTAGTGTTCTCACTCTATCCCTCCCTTTTTCTTACGGCACTGATACTAAAGGGTTTTTGTGGTATATGGCAACTCATTCTACAGGCTGTTTTGGAACTGCTGCTTCTGTTTTAGAGGGCGCTTTAAACGGCCGGGTCAACTGTGCCAGGTAGCCGTCCGGATAGTCGGGTTCCTTGCCGATGCCCAGGTCATTTGAGGAGAAGCGACGCTTGGCGTCATATACGGCTGTCCCCAGCATCCGGTCCCAAATTGTGGTGAACAGGCCGAAGTTCACGTCGCCCTCCACAGGCCACTTGATGTGGTGAAACCGGTGTAGGGGCGAGAGCGCCAATATATAGCGAAGCGGCCCGATTTTCACGTCCACATTGCTATGCTGCAGGAGTAGCTGGATGGCGACCGCGAAGGCGAGCAGGGCTGCAATGTCCAGCGGGATTCCCATCAGAATCAAAGGACATGTGCCGCCGAGCGTTTCAATCGCTTGATGAAGCGGGTGTTTCATCAAGCCGTTAAAGCCATACATGCGTTTGACGCTGTGATGAACCGCATGGAAGCGCCACAGGGTAGGATTGATGTGACTTGCATAATGCACCAAAGTGATGCCGCAATCAGCAATCAGGATGGCGAGCAACAGTTGCCCCCATATGGGCCAGTTGGTGGGCCAAATATCAAGTCCGGGTACGATGGCGACAATCAAAGGCAGCAAAGCCACCGACGAAGCATTCGCAACCTCATTTACAAGGGCGTGAACCGCGTCTCGCCAGCTATCCCCATGGTCTTGGTTCCATTGTTTCTCGTATGGCACAAGGCGCTCCAACCCAAACGATATGCCAATGGCAAGCGGTAGCAGTACCAACAGCGCGCCATAACCGTAACCGCCTGCAATGGCGTAGAGTGCGGCAGCCAAAAAGCCGCCAAGCATCAATGGCACATAGCTCACCTTGATCAACTCTTTCAAAACAAACATCGATCTCTCTCCTTTGTTCAGGGCAGAAATAACGATTGGAGACCGAAGCAGCTTGAATAAATGGCCATTTATTCAAGCCCGTACGTCGGTCGTTCACCTAGTGTGTCATTCAGGATTTCAGTCCAGGAGCCGGCAATGTCGAAGACTGCAGAGCAAGAAAAGGGCGAGCCCGAGGGCTTTGTTCCCGCCCTTCGCTACAAGTGGGCAACAGGCGTTTATGACTTGGTCATCGAATATTTTACGCGTGGCAGTGTACTGCGGAGATTGTCTGTCGATGCGATAGCGCCAGAGCCTGGAGAAGCCATTTTGGACCTCGGGTGTGGCACGGGTGAGTTGTCCCTCGCAATAGCGCAGACTGAGCCAAGAAGTAGTGTCACCGGATATGATATCGATCCTGAGGTTCTGGAGATCGCACTCAATAAGATGGGGCTCCAAAGTGAGGTATCTGCAGTCACGTTTCGAGACGTCAATGTGACGGACGCCGCCTCACTTCCACAGCAAGATATTGGCCGCTTCGATTGTGTGACCTCCAGCCTCGTGTTTCATCATTTGACCCATGATCAAAAACAGCGGGCGCTTAAGTCCGTTCAGGCGTTGCTGCGACCGGGCGGTCGATTTGTGTTGATCGACTGGGGCCCCGGGGCGAATGTGTTCCTCAGAGCCGCCTTCTGGCTGGTGCGCTTGCTTGACGGGTTGGCCGTCACCCGAGATAATGCGAAGGGAAACTTACCCGACATGCTTGAAGAAACCAGCTTCTCGCAGATATACGCAAAACCATTGCTGAACACAATGTTCGGCACAATCTGGCAATATTCCGCAAATAGGTGCAACTAATTATCCAGTAACTGCTTTGCTCGCTCTCGCCAGTCCCGCCTATGTGGATGCTTGAGCCCAAGGCAAAAACATCCAATCTCATACCTTCAGTGTAAGGAGGCTCGTATTGCCGAAGCCGGATGGCAGGTTTTTCGGTATAGCCCGCCCTAGGCAAACATGGCGGAGCTCAGATATGTGATGCGACGTACTTAAGTCCTTCCTCACCATGGAAAAAGCCGTTCGCGAGTGGTTGGCCATTCAGGACGGCTTTCAGAGCTTCCAGTGTTTCTGTGGCGCTAGACCGCCTGGCCGCACGAGCGCGGTATATTTCTGACACCTTAACCATGTCGCAGCTATGGGGTGATAGGCGCAGGCCTATAATGCCCATATCCTGCAACGCTGGGATTTCTTCCAGTAGACACAAATAGGCTTGTGACAGGGTCTGCAAGCCATTAACTGCCAGAAACGGTTGATCATCAAGCGTGTCAACCGCCAAGCCATCGAGATCTTTTTCGCATACATACTGGCAACCGTTTTTCGCCAGGCCATGCGTGCGGGCATGAAAGCAGCGGGCGGAAATAGCAAGCGGTGCACGACCGAAAGCTTGCACCTCAAGGTCCACGGTGGCGACGTCCGCCAGGGCTTGTAGGCTGTCAACCGGCAGTTCGGCATTGAGAGAGATACGGGTGGCACCTTCACCCTCGAAATATCTGAGTGTGTCTTCATTATAAATGTTTACGGACGGCCCTAGTGCGTGGGGCTTCCCGGCGAGTGCCGCGCAGGACGACAGGTCATTGGCTTCCACCAGATAGTCGCCCGTGAAAGCCACCATGTCTGCGACCGCCTGTTGGTCCTTGGTGTCCATCACCAACTGGAGCGTTGACAGGATCACCTGCTTGCCGCCGCGCGCCAGTCGTTCGAGGATAGCCTCATAGAAGGGCAGTTGGAACGGACGGCGTTTGGCGCAAACAACCTCACCGAAATAGACAATGTCCAAGTCCGCCTCGTCAGCGATTCGGAAATAGAAATCACGCATATTCTCCGCTGGCCAGTTGAACAGAAGCGGACCTAGTGAAAGGGTGGGGGCATTTTGTGTCATAACCATTTCTTCCCATACGCGCCTGTAGTGTTCTGGCTGCCTTCAGATAGGTGGCCGACGCATTGCGTGAATTCGGGCGTGCCGTCGATAGCGGCGCGGAAGGCAGTGACCACATCACGAACATAGGCCTTGCTGCGTTGGCGTCCTTCGATCTTGAGAGCAGTGACACCCGCAGCCAGCAAGTCAGGCAAGATAGGGGTAATGTCTAGGCTGGTAGGTTCCTCGAATAGATAGCGTGTTTTTCCGCCGGACTTGAACCGCCCCTTGCACAGGGTGGGATAGCCCGCGGGCTCATCGATCCTAAACCGGTTGATCGTGAAGCCTCCCAGCTTGCTTGTCAGGCCTTCGTCAGTCTGTGCGTAATATACATGGCTTGCAGGTGAGCACACGCCGTTCCGGTTTGGCGACTTACCTGTGATATAGGACGACAGTGTGCAACGTCCCTCGGCCATCGGGCACATACCGCCAAAGGCAAAGACTTCCGTTTCAATGGGTATCTGACTGTTAAGCTTTCCAATCTCTGGTACTGTGAGGACGCGCGGCAGGACGACGCGGCGAATACCGAAGCGTTCGACATAGTAGTTTATTGATGCCGGGTCTGATGCAGATGCTTGAACCGAAAGATGCAGGCGGAGGTTAGGGAAGGTGTGCCTAGCATAGTCCAATAGGCCTATATCTGCCAGGATCAGGGCATCCACGCCCAGTTCTGCTGCGGAATTGATTGCTTCATGCCAAGGTGTCGGGTTTCCCGCCTTCGCATATGTGTTAACGGCGAGGAAAACCTGAGCGCCACGTGCGTGTGCATAGGTAAGCGCTTCAGAAAGCTCTTTCCGCGAAAAGTTCAGGCCGGGAAAATTCCTTGCATTGGTTTCATCGCGGAAACCCATATAAACGGCGTCGGCGCCGGCATCAACTGCCGTTCTTAGCGCCGCAGGTGTGCCCGCAGGGCATACAAGTTCAAGCTTGGTCAAGGTCTGCCTCCCGATTTCAGAGCGCCTGGGTGGGCAGGAGCCAGTGCCTCAAAGATACGCTGTGCAGCTGGAATGATCGGACCTGAGATATTCAGAAGCTCGCGTTTCAGGCTGAAGTCCTCACTGTCCAGAGCGTTCCTTAGTGTTAAAAGGGCTTCTGTATCACCGTCCACTTGCAGGTCGCGGGAAAAGAAAAGGGAATCACCGTCCAGATCACCTTCAAGTAAGGCGAAAAGAACAGACAAAGTTCCTTCAATACCGACATCGCAGGGGGGCGCTTGCCGCACGACTTTCACAGCCACAGCATGGCTGTGTACTGTCAGCAGGAGCGCCACCCCAAGGTCGGTGATCTGGATCGAGAATAGCCTGCCTGCAATTGGCTGCAGCCGCTCAAGTATGTTCGCATGCCTGCGTGACATGCGCTTGACCAGTAAAGACAAAGCCAGGTTGGCCGGGGGAAGGGGCAGGATGCGGATCGACCTTGCGGCAATCGGTGCGGCCTTGCGAAAGAAATCTATATGCATGTCTGATTCCACTGTTGTACTGCAGGCACACTAGTGGGATGTGCTGTGTACGCCTTGACGCAAATCAAACTGACCAGAATTGGACCGCTAAGGCAGTATGATCATAGCTCATGCCCCAAATCAATCGCGACAAACTTGGCAACTAGCTCCTCGCTGGTCCGGCAATGTAGTTTCTTCCGTGCGTTGGCCAAGTGAAATTTTACTGTCTCGTAGCTGATATCTTCCAGATAGCAGATTTCCTTTAGCGTGAAGCCTTCAGTCAAAAGGCGGACGATTTCTCGTTCGCGAATAGTCAGTCTCTTTGATGGGGGGCGGAGCTTCAGTCGCTGTGGAAAGCTCTTTTTCTCCCATGTGAAGGACAGGTCTGTGACACCGCCACCTTCCTGGGGAAAGCTGTCGGAGACAATTTCAGACTTCAGATCTCGAAAGCCCATGAACTCCAGCACCCCCACAATAAAACCCCGATAGTAGTCCGTACTTTTTTCTGTATGGCGGAAACCCTCGAGGTAATTGAGTCTCAGGTCACCTCTTTCTTTGCCAAGGAAGGTGATCTTTGGCTTCTTGTTTTTGGCAAAGCGGGCATTGACGCGTGCAATGTTTCTAAGAATAAGGGATGCACGGGCAAGATTGAGCAGACGCAGTTCGATTATGTTGCGTTTCTTCAACGAAAAGCCGGCCACCCGGCGGCCAACCTCAAAAAGATCTGGTTCGATACTGCAGAGGTTTTCGTAAAACTTCAGGCACAGGTGATTTGGGAACCAGTTTCCTTCTTGCACAAAGAAGGGATAGCCTACCGGGCTGTCATTCATGTGGAATTTTGAACTATTGCCAAGTCCCTCAGGCAAAATGTCCCTAAAAAGCATCTGTAGGCCTTCGGGGCCCCGGGCTTCCAATGCATATTGTGCCCAAAGGGAACTAACAACAGTACTGACATGTTGGTTATAGGCTAGCGCCAGATTTTCAGATGTCTTGGCCTGATCTAGCATTCAGTATCGGTCCATTTTGGCGCCCCCAAGCGTACGACATTATTATCCAGACCTATCGTTTAGAAAGCGTAAACTCATCGGTTGACAAGAAGGAGCCCTCTCTGTCGAACCACCTAGATGGTTGACAGAGAGGGCAGCACACCCTGGGAAGGAGCGCGCAAAGGCTATTCCAGGCGTCGGTACAGGTCGATGCCTTCGTTTGCGAGGTTGTTTGCAGAGTTAATGTTGTGGGACAGATCATTCAGGTTTTCGTTTATCTCCGCAACGGCACCAGCGGCTGTTTGCATGTTTGATGAGATCTCCTGCGTCACAACGCTCTGTTCCTCAATCGCGCCAGCAATACCCGTGACGCTTCCCTGAAGATCGCCCACGGCACCGTTGATCCCAACAAGGCGCTCAACCACTTCGCTTGATACATCCTGCATGCGAGCAATCTCATCTGAGATTTGGCCAGTAGCGGTTGCTACTTGTGTTGCCAGATTTTTAACCTCGCTGGCAACAACCGCGAAACCTCGGCCGGCTTCACCTGCTCGGGCCGATTCAATAGTCGCATTGAGGGCGAGGAGGTTGATTTGGGAGGCAATATCCTCAATCAGAACAACAATCTTGTTCATGGCTTCGGCAGCCTCGCTAAGGGTCTTGGTAGATTTGTCTGCAGCTCGGGTTTCGCCAGACGTTTTGTCGACCGCATTCCGTGCCAGTGCCACGCTTTCGGCAATCTCGCGGAAAGAGGCATTGAGTTCTTCCGCCGCGGACGCGACGGTCTGTACCATTGCTTCGGTTTCAGTTGAGGCAGAGGCCGCCAATCCCGCGCGTTCGTTGGCGGTCCCTACGCTGGAGACGATCTCTTCCAAATTTTTATCAACCTGGGCGCCTACGCGTTCTCTTTCCTTTCGCGCCAACACCATAGAGGTGATATCACTCGCGAATTTTACGACCTTGAAAGGCTTGCCTGAGGGATCGAAGATCGGGTTGTAGGTGGCCTGCAGCCAAATCTCTTTGCCACCATTTCCGACCCGTTGATATTCCCCGGATCGAAACTCGCCGCTTCCAAGTGCAATCCAGAAATTTTTGTATTCGGTTGATCCCTTGTAGGTACCATCCACGAACATTGAATGATGCTTGCCAACAATCTCTTCCAACTCATACCCAACCGCTTCGAGGAAATTTTGGTTCGCAGCAATGATGGTGCCATCCAGTTCGAACTCGATCACCGCCTGAGCCTTGTTCAAGGCTTCAATCTTGCCCTCATAGTCGGCATTTTTCAGCTTCTGGGCGGTTATGTCTGTGGCGAATTTGACGACTTTTATAGGTTTGCCGTCAGCATCCAATATTGGCGTGTAACTGGCCTGCAGCCAGATTTCCTTGCCAGCTTTGCCAACGCGTCGGTATTCGGAGGTTAGGTGCTCACCCGCTCTGAGCTTATCCCAAAACTCTGCATATTTTGGGGATTTGCTATAGGCAGGGTCCACAAAGATGCTGTGATGCTTCCCCTGAATCTCACTAAGCTCGTAGCCCACGGTGGAAAGGAAGTTTTCGTTGGCTGTGATAATAGTGCCGTCCAGCTCGAACTCAATCACCGCCTGGGATTGGTCCATGGCGGCCACTTTCCCGAGAGCATCGATGTTGCGGTCTTGGGTTTCGCTATAATCGGTCGCGAATTTGACAACGCGTTCAAGTTTGCCGTCTGAACCCATTTGAGGCAGATAGACGGCCTGCAGCCATACGACATCACCTGATTTTGTATGGCGCTTGAAGATGCCTGACTGATAGACGCCATGATTGAGCTCATCCCAAAACTCGCGATACTTTGGGCTTGCTGCAAATTTCTTGTCCACAAACTTGCTGTGGTGGGTTCCGACGATCTCTTCAAGGCCATAGCCCATTAGCGAGAGAAATGTAGGGTTAGCATCCACGACAACCCCATTTGGGTCAAAGGAAATCATGGCTTGTGATGCACACATCGTTCCTATGAGGCTTGAGGCATTCAGGCCAGCCGGAAGCTTTGTGGATTGTGAAGATGGAGGTTTTTTCCGAATAATATCAAACATGTTGGTCCTTCCCAGGGATTTAGATATAGAAGATTGTCCGGTTCTTTTTGTCGGCCGGATTGCTGTCGTGCTCGGTTTTTTGGCGGGTTAACGGGTCGATGTCAGGAAGTGAAATGGATACGGTGGTGCCGCGAGCTGGCTTGCTTCTGATGCGTAGCCGACCACCGTGCATCGCGACGATTGTCTTAGCCGTGGCAAGGCCTAGCCCTATCCCGTTCGAAACACCGTGTGGGCTATCTGCAGACAATTCGAAAGGTTTGGTGATCGCTACTAGCCGGTCGCGTGCAATACCTTGACCTGTGTCTTCAATGTTGATGACAGGAATTCCCTTGGCAGTTTTTTCTAGGCTCAAGGTTACGTTGCCGCCGGCGGCTGTGTAGCGGATAGCATTGTCGATGACGTTCGATAGGGCTCTCCACATTCTTGGATAGTCAATGAAACTGTCAGCTCCATCGATGACCTCTAGCCTCAGGTTGATCTTGGCCTCTTCGGCTTTGGGGCCAAATGCTGTTGCAACGGATTCTAGTAGATCCTCAAGAGCAAACGATTGCAGATTGGGGTCCGCATAATCGCTGTTGAGTTCGCTGAATTCCAGTATTTGATTGACCACATGCAGTAATGTCTCACCGCTACCAAGGATGTATTGCCCGTAGTCTCGGGCCATCTCTTCGGAAGGAGGCCCTTGCCAGTTCGCAAGAAGTTGGCTGAAGCCGAGAATAGCGTTTAGCGGCGTCCGAAGCTCATGGCTCGCTTTGGACAGGAAATGCGACCGCGCCGAGATGGCCAACTGGGCTTTCTGCAAGGCAAGGCTGAGTGCCCGTTCCTTTCTTTCAAGCTTGGCTAGCAGCTCGTCGCGTTCGGTCTGATCCCTCAAAACGACGCCGAAGAAGCGTTTCCCGTCTTGGGTCATCGTTGTCAGTGCCCCGGATGTCTTGACAATAGCCCCGTCCTTTGTCTGGCAGGAAATCTGGCGTTGCCGGTTCATGCTTCGGGAAATGCCCTCGACAGCCGCGAATGATACCATCTGCTCTCGGTGACTGGATCTTAGAGTTTCCGGCAGCAATAGGTCGACCGGCTGTCCAAGAAGCTCACTTGAGGAAAAACCGGTCAAGTTGGTTGCTGCAGAATTGATGTAGCAGAAACGGAAGGTGTCATCGCAGATGAAGACTGCGTCTGAGGAAAAATCGAGGAGATTGTCCTTGAGTAATTTCAGGAGGGGAGCAGAGGGTTTGTCGGTTGTGGACGTTGCAAAGGCCTCGTTAGAAGAAGTATCCAGCTCGCGATCAAATAATTTCATACTTACATTGTGACATCGTTAGAAAGTTTTTCTTCCTACCCATTTGGGGAGTATGGAGTTGTTCCTGTGGGTAGGGCTTTTAGGGATTGCTCAACCATTTTGAGCCATAGTTCTGCGATGCGACACCGGACTTTCATATGGATGGCAGTAGCCATGTTGCTGTATGGAGAATTGGTGCCCCGTGATGGGGCCGTCAACGCGGAGCCGACTTGGGACAATGGCGCTTGCCTCAAAATTGCCAGCTATTCAGATGACGGCCTGAACCGATCACTCGACCCAATGTTGAAGGCGCTATATGACCAAGCTGGGCTTTGTCTGCGAATTGTTGATGTGTCACTGTCACGGGCGCACGAATTGATGCAGCGTGATCTTTTGGATGGCCAGGCTGCGAGGACGACCCTTTGGGTCAAGGCGTATGGTACAAAGCTGAATAGCCACAATATCTATCTCGGGAAAATATCGTTGATCGCCGTATGGCTAAAATCCGAAGGTGCAGATGGGTCAGGCTCCTTCGAGGGCAAGGTCGTCGGATTCCGCTCTGGTGCAAAGTGGGCGGAGGCGATGTTGCACCAGTGGCAAGCAACACCACTACCCCTCCCCGGCTTCAAAACCATGCACGATCTGCTGGCAAAGGAACGGGCGGACTTCATTATTCTAGATGCCGGAATGTGGCCGGAAGTGAAGCAATATATGACAGCAAACCTTAAGGCGTCTCCATTGAAGGAGATCAAGGTTTATCATGTTTTGGCACAGCAATTTGGTGTAGAGGCTAAAGCTCTCGAGGCTGCCGTCAAGAGGCTGGGTGGGCAGGCATTTCTTGATCAATATCTGGCCCCGCTGCCATGACGCCTTTCTTGCCAGTTTGTAGAGGGCAAGTCGCTTCTGTGGCTCTATGTCAGATTCTCTCGAGCTTTGACCAATTGCGCGGTATTTTGCATCCTGAACATGTAAATTTTTGTCTTATCAAACTGAAGCGATCGGCAATCCTTAAGCGAAAGATGTGTCCACATCGACGGCACCTATATCTGCGACGCTGAACGCGGCGCATCAAGATGCCTCCTGTTGACAAAAGCAAGAGTATAAGCAGAGCTAGTTCGGAGGAGAATTCTTTCACGGATTCATGCTTTACGTCGAGGTTCCGGTAGGGGAATTAGCCATATGCAGTTTTTCTGCAGCGCTCAAGAGAATTTGTGATTGGATATCGTGCATAGTTGACGGTGTAAATAGAACACGGCACAATATTAACATACTGTTATTGTTAATAATTTTTTGGCGGTCGCAAGAAAGCCGAGCCGTGACGTGCAGATGGCACTAAACTAGGAAGTATACCATGTCCACTCTGGTGATTTTTTCGGGTTTGCCTGGGGTCGGGAAGTCGACGTTAGCAAAAGCTATTTGCCGAGAAACCGGTGCAGCCTATATCCAGATCGATACAATTCAAACAACACTTGGTGAATTGGGAAGTGCGGCAGACCTAAGCGGCGTCTATCAATTCGTTTATCGACTAGCTGAAGATAACCTGGCGTTAGGGCACAATGTCGTGGTTGATTGTTGCAATCCCGTGCAGGCCACCCGAGATGAATGGACACGTTTGGCTGAGGAGCAGGGTGCCAAGCTTCAGAATGTCGAAGTAGTTTGCTCGGACGTAGATGTCCATCGTTCCCGCGTTGAAGGCCAGGCAGACTATGCAGTGGGCGAAGGCGCCCTAACTTGGGAACAGATTCAGGAACAGCAATTCGATGACTGGAATAGGCCTCCTATTCGTGTCGATACCGCTCAGAAAAAGATTCCTGCGAGCGTGTTCGAACTTATGTCAAAGATTGATTGGTCATAGCCGTTCCATGGTACGACGCTTGATCGCTCTAGTAAGGGTCACGCACTGCTATTGCGGATTGAAATCAACGATGCGCCCCGCGAGGGCACTGAGGCTGAAAGGTTCAGCAAAGCATCCTGCGACCCTAAGGCCATATGTTTGCGCTTGCTTTTCAAAAGCGTCACATGAGAAACCTTCTGCAGAAAAGACAAAGAGTGCAGCGTCTGATTGGGTCGCAAATATCTTACCAAGAACTTGCTGAGGATCTGGTTCCAGATGGCCTAAGCGCAAAAAGATCATATCAAGCTTGCCTCCCGAAAGAGCGCTGAAAGCTTTCTGTTCGTTGGTAGCTTCAGTGACTGTTGTGTTGCCCAAGAGAGAGAGGATGTTTGTGAGGAGCGCACGTTCTTCGTCATCGGACACGCATACTAGAACTGAAACGTCAGAAAATGTGTGCCGAGAAGCCATCGTGGGTCACCGCAAGTTGGATTTTGACGTGGGAAGCTAGCGCAAAAGACTTAATCGGAAGTGAATTGTCAATCGTCCATTGATATGAAGGTTACATTTTCAATGCACCGGTCAGAAGGGCCATTTCTCATTAGGTCCTGGAAGTCCTCTTCTATACCTTCATAGGTGAAGTAACCAACTGAAGCTGTTGTCTCTCCCGTGTTAGCTCTAAGGGGCAGGAGAAGTCCGCTACAACGAAGTGTCGTACCGCTGGCCGTTGTTACAACCTCCTCGGTTACGCAGCCCAGCCTGTAATTTTTGAGCGAGATAAAGAGGTCTTTGTATTTCTGTCGAGCCTCGCCAGAGAGGTGGTCGAGAAAATTGTCGGCGATAATGTTTCGGCTCCACATCTGGTCGTGCGCACTGCCAATCAAGAGGATCGAGACAGTATCTTCATCGATCATGTCGAGGATGGTCAAGTAGGGTATCAGAGATGCTATTTGATCTGGTCGCAACGATGTTCGCAGCGGGATATCATTACGGGCCTCCCTATAAAGGGTACGCCAGTACTGCCACAGCAGGCTGTGATGCCCCGCCGGTTGAAATTCAGACTTCTTGATAAACTTGATTTCCATACATGCCCCGGCCACCTTTTGGAGTTTAGGTTGAGCTGTGTCAAGCTTGGAAGCCAAACAGGAAGAGGGGAATGTCCTCATGAAAGCTCACCTGTCCTAACATGTATTTAGCTTGGTACTAACGTTGGGGGCCTTCCAAATTATCTGCGGAAGAATCTGGCTAACCTATCTCGCATGATTGCGGCATCAATGGGCTTGACGATGTAGCCTTTTGCGCCAACCTCCTTCGCCCCTTTGATATGCTCTTGTTCGGTGCTGCCTGTCAGAAACACGACGGGCGTGGACGCTTTGCTGGAATCATATCTGACAGGCGCTGATTTTCTTAATGTCCTGACAAATTCAATGCCATTCATAGGCTTCATGAGAATATCGCAAAGAATTAGGTCGAAGCGCGATTTGTCGAGCTTCCGGAGAGCCTCTGATCCATCAGCCGCACATTCGACGTGCTCAAACCCCAGGTCTTTAAGCAGCCGGTTCAGTAATTCACGAATGATCGGCTCATCATCGATTGCCAAGATTGAATGTCCTGCAAACACATCGCGCTGATGTTTGACGTAACTTTCCATTAAATGATCACCTCTATAGTAGAGCAATGCGATGCTTGGGCATTGGTATCAAAGCTGTCGCAGATGAGTATTTCAATAACAATAGGGCAAGTTCATGAATTTTGTATTGCGATGAGTTGACCGCTCATCACATCGACCTGAGTAGGTGTAGGATTGAAAACAAGAGCGAGCAATAAATGACCGCAATTAAAGCAGAATGTTGCCAGTCGGCCAGTGTCTTGGGGCAGGCAGGAATTGGTGTCAGAATATGAGCAGACGTCAGGCGCGATCAGCTTATTTTCTGTTTCAAGAATTTTTGAGATACTATAAGGCCTTGATGTATAAAGGGGAGAGGCCAGAAAAGGCACGTGTTGACCCTAAGGAGATGGTCAAATTCCTGCCTTGGTTGTCTATTTGGGCATACTCCTCACACGAATTTTTGACGCCAGCTCTAATGGGGACCGCACAAGATGATCTTTTCGGTAGGTCGTTAACGGGCACGGATATTTTGCCGCTTCTTAGTACACAGGCTCGAGAAGACTTGGATTCACTATGTGGGGAACTCACCGCTTCCAAAAGCAATGTGCTTCGATTGCGCCTTCAACTGACAAACCCAGCAGGTGAGAAGACCGATATATGCGGCTTTTATGGCCTCCTAAAACAGGCCGATCCAAGCGTTCAGTTGTTTTTGGGCTGTGCTTCGGCGTGTAGCAAAAACGTTTGTGTGTCATGCGGCTATCTTGAAGAGTGTGCCAATAGTTCAGCTGCCTCAACCAACGAGGCTAAACTGTTTTATCAACCTGAAGACAAACGCCTGGTGGGACCCGTTGAGGCGGTGATGTTTGACTTGGGTCGCCTCGTGGCAGATTGAATATCGCACCGTTAGTGAGTCTATAGTCAGAGGCATTTGTCACTATTGTACCTATAATTAATTGGGTCAGAAAGTGCACTCAGTTGATGGGAGTAGAATAACTGTTTCCTGATCAAAAAGGAGACAGGTCATGAAACCCCTCTTTCAACACGAAAACTCCCATAAGCCCTGACGGGGAACATCTTCCTTGCGAACGGCAGCCGGTCTATACATGGGGTCAGCTTGAGCCATCCATCGAGTGTTTCGGTACGTCTCAAATTCGCCTAAAGTGGCCCTTAGGATCTGCAGGCCTCGGTACAGCCTCTATTCACTCACAGATTTGTGTATCGGAAAATTGAAACAGGGTTTGACCCTCCGGTTGCTGGAAGCCTCATGCTGAAGGAACGATGAAAGGAGGCACAAATGCCAGCGCATGCCGATACACAAGCGTTACCCAGGCGAGACTTTCTTCATGTCGCGTCAGGTGCTCTCATCGCGACGGGTGGCATTGTGGCGACCTGGCCCTTTATCGATAGCATGAATCCGGCGGCCGATACTCTTGCCTTGGCGTCTGTGGATGTCGATCTGTCCGTGATCGCGGTCGGTGAGCGGGTCACGATCAAATGGCGCGGCAAGCCTGTTTTTATTGTCCGACGAACTAAAACGGAGATTGCGGCCGCCCGCCATGACGATGAGGCGGCCCTTGTCGACCGAGAGACGGATGCGAGCCGGATTATCAACCAGCCTTGGCTGGTTGTTATCGGCATTTGTACGCACCTTGGGTGTGTCCCCCTTGGCCAGAAAGAGACCGACTCTCGCGGTGACTATGGCGGCTGGTTCTGCCCGTGCCATGGCTCGCACTATGATACGTCGGGGCGGATCAGGAAAGGGCCGGCACCCAGGAACCTGGACCTCCCGCCCTACCAATTTGTTGCCGCGGACGTTTTGCGGATCGGATGAAGATTTCAACCTCAAGAGAGGAGGAGAAAATGGGTTTTGTTGCTATTACAGCCACCATTCATAAACTGAAATTTGATGACGTGGAGAAGCGGTTGCAGGAGTTGGGGGTGCCGGGGCTGAGTGTTTCAGAAACCAAGGGTTATGGTGCCTACAAGAATTTCTACCAGCACGACTGGATGGGGCCATATGCCCGCTTGCAGCTTTATGTACCGGAAGCGGATGGCGAAAGGATTGCCTGTGCAATCCTCGAAGCGGCCCATACGGGGCTCGACAGCGATGGTATACTTGCCATTACACCCGTCAGCAGACTGTATCGGATTTCTGACAGGGAAGAAGTCTCTGCGGATGAATAACGAGCAGTCGTGGGGACAGATGAGCCCCGTCAAGATACGAGGAAAGCCATGACATTTACGGTCTATTCCCTGGACGGTTTCGAGATTGTTCCGCCCAGCAATCTGTTCAAAAAGCAGGGTGTCGAGAAAGCCGGAGCGATTGCGAAAGTGCAGCCGGTTCGGCGCAAAAAGCCCAAGGCGGAGCGCCGCCCACCAATTGGTAGAGGATCTCCGCTCGACATTTATGCCGCGCGCACCAATCCAGCGGTTCAGTCGGTAGCGATCATGGCGGACCAGGTGATGTCCGGGCCGGTTGTGACAGTGACGCCAGAGGCGACCGTCGCTGAGGCGTTGCAGTTGTTGCAGGAAAATGGATTTAGGCACGTTCCCGTGGTCTCGTCAGCGGGTGGACCACTGGTGGGCATTCTTTCTGAGCGGGACATCTTGCGTTATCTGGCCGACTTGCCTGAAACCGACCAGCCTGAAGGGGCCATGGCTCGGTTGGGCGCGCCGGTCGACCAAGTTATGACGCCCCACATTCTGACGGCCGAGTGCAGCACTGATCTACGATTTATCACGCGGCTTTTTGTTGAAAGGCGCATCGGCGCCATGCCCATTGTCGACGGCCATATCCCTAAAGGCATCATCACCCGCAGCGATATCCTGTCCGCGGTTGTCAGGCACTATGTGTTGGAATTGTGGGCGTGAGCCCAATCAGCGGCCTGCATAAACTTTTCAGGCCAAGCAAATATTCGGATCAAGGGTAGCAGCTATATGGCAGATAAAAATATGAAAGCCTGGATTTTTGGGGGCGCGATGGTCGCCTTACTGGTCATTGGCTGGGCAGTCGTGATGCAAGAGGGCAGCGAGAAGCAGCTCCTTGATATCCAACTATTACCAAACGACCATGAGGTGGTTGCCTTGGGTCGGAAGGTCTATCAGGCCCAGTGTGCGGCATGCCATGGCGTAAACCTGGAGGGGCAGCCAAATTGGCGCGAGCGCAAGCCTAATGGCCGCTTGCCCGCGCCGCCGCATGATGAAACCGGTCATACCTGGCACCATCCAGATGCAGTGCTGTTTGCACTAACCAAATATGGCCCCGCCACAGTAGTTGGGGATGAAAGTTATCAGAGTGATATGCCTGCATATGAAGGCATACTGACGGACAGGGAAATATTGGCGACCCTTTCGTACATCAAAAGCCGTTGGCCGGATCATGTTCGTCAAAGGCACGATTTGATGCAGCCGGATGGTGTTAGGCCTCCGGGATAGCTCCGCCATGAAGCTCGCCTACTTCGGTAATGACATGTTTTCCTCCTGCTTCGATGTTTTTGTCGAACGTGGACATCAAATATGTGCGGTTTATGTCAATCCCATTGAGGGTATTGCGGCGAACATGCTGGCGAAAGCGACGCGTCTGGGTTTGACAGTTCGGACAGGGTTGCCTTTACCTGAAGAGATGAAGGCTTTGGTCGATGAAGGAGTGACCTTATTTTTTAGCGCCGAGTACCAACATAAAATCCCGACACCTTCCGGGCTGAGGTACGGAGTCAACTTGCATACCTCCTTGTTGCCGGAAGGAAGGGGGGCGACGCCTCTTCCGTATTTCACTCACGGTCAGCACCAGCATTCCGGACTAACACTTCACAAACTAACACCCCAATTTGATTGCGGCGATATCATCATAAATACGGCTGTTGGGGTGGAAGAACATGACACTCTCAATAGCTTAATGGTCAAAATGCATCTGCAGGCGCCGGAGCTAGTAGAACAGTTTCTGCGTGATATCGATTTCTATTATACAAATGCGCAACCTCAGATGGGAGGCAGCTATTGGCCTGTGCCCGACATAACCGAGCGATTGCTTGACCCGGATCTGACGACGGTCGAATTGCAGCAGCGTATCAAGCGTTTCGGGCATTTTGGACTGTTTTTGAAATTTGAGGATCGATTTTGGCGCGTCATTCACGCCGAAGCTGTTCCATACGATGCCGAGAAAAGCCCTGGTGAATTGCTTTTCGAGCATAGTGAAATGTTGGCCATATCGAACCGGGATGGGTTCATCTGTATCCCAAAATATTGCCTGGTCGAGCTGTAGCGGAGGGGGGGGTGAATCTGAACCGCAGTGGACGTGGAAGGAGGCTAGCGGAATCCCTGAGCACTCCCGCTAGCCTAACTACTCGGTACTACGTTTTGCTAATGCGGGTCAGCGAGGAAATCCAGAATGGCGCAGTCGGGCTTGTGGTTGCCTTGGCAACGGTTCGTGAGATGCTGCAGCTTCGCTTCCAGATTTTTCAGTCGATCGATTTTCTTTCGGGTTTCCAGCAGTTGCTTTGTTGCAAGCGCCTTAACTTCCGCACTACTCCGCGCGTCGTTGTTAAACAGGTCCAGGAGAGCGCGACTATCATCTATCGAAAAACCGAGTTGTCTGGCGCCTTTAACAATTCTAAGAAGCTGAAGGTCGGACTGCCGATACTGGCGAAACCCATTTTCAGCGCGAAGCGGGTTCACAAGACCAATATCTTCATAGTAGCGGATGGTTTTTTCAGGCAGGCCAATATTTTTTGCGGCCTCACCGATTTTGACAAGGGTACTCATCGCAATACCTCTCTAAAAGTATTGAGTACCTTGAACCCTTTCGCATACAATACATTTGCATCCAGTGAATGAGAAGGATTTTTTTGTCCGTTTGATTTTGGTCAAGGCTGCTATACAGTTTTCACGCTTTTCTCCCTAGTTAGAAAGGTTCGTCTTTTGAGATATTTGGTTTACATGCTCCGACTTATGCTTGTTGCGTCATTGGTTGCGCTGCCTGCATCTGCGCGGATGCTGCCAAATAAGAGCGGTGAAACCAGTTATGACGCCTGTGTTAGTCAATGGGACGGCACATGGTCATTTGAAGCGCTTGATGCTGCTGGAATAGCTGATGAAGTCGAAACAAGTGAAGATGTTTTTTGCGGCCATTTCATGAGCGCAGAAGATTTGCCGACAGATGTCTCTAACCACGATATTGCGCCGACTCCACTTCTGGTATTGGCGCAACCGGCACGGTTGGCAGTGCCTGCACCAAAGGCTTACAAGGTCCAGATTCCCTCAGAGCACATTCCTCATTCGCTTCATCCTGAAGTTGCCCCACATCCCCCGAAAGCTTGCTGATAGCAGCTAGTCGCCTCGGCCCTATCAACCAAACCTTGAACCCGTGTGTCTCGGGTCGAGGAGGCTGGCTAACCATCTAACAGAATCAAGTTTTATCTTAGTTTTCGGAGAGTTGCCATGAGAGCAATTTCTTACTGGGGCATTGCCGCCAGCATGGCCTGTGCTGTGTCCGCGGTCAACCTGGGCACACCTGCTTATGCCCAGCAGGCCGATCAAACCCAACTTATTGAGCGGCTGAGCGCGCTTGAGGCAGAGTTGAGACTTTTAAAGCAACAGCTTGCAGAAACAAAGACGCAAGCCGATCAATCCAAGAAGATTGCAGAGCGAGCTGACAACCGTGCACAAAAAGCCGAGAAAGCAGCCGACCCTGTCCGTCCAAATGCTTGGCACCTGGCAGGTTATGCCGACGTTGGCATTGAATTCACAGACGGTGAGGAGTCTGACACTTTTACGAGTGGTAAGTTTAACCCAGCGTTTCACTTCCAATATAAGGATTTGGTCCTATTCGAATCCGAATTTGAGGTTTCAACCAGTAATACTGGCGAAACGGACATTGAGGTTGAATATAGTCAGCTCGACTTCTTACTGCACGACAATGCGGTTTTGGTCGCTGGCAAATTCCTGAGCCCAGTTGGCCAATTTCAGGAAAGGTTGCACCCCAGTTGGATCAACCGGTCGGTAAATGCACCAGCCGGTTTTGGTCATGGCGGTATCCAGCCAATCAGTGAAGTGGGGCTGATGCTGCGGGGCGGTATCCCCGTGGGCGAGCGCTTGTTCACCTATTCTGTTGCCGTCGGGAACGGCCCACGGGCTGGGCACGGTGGTGTCGAAGTTGAGGGCTTTGGCCGAGATGATAATGGCAACAAAGCCGTTAGTGGACGACTTGCTTTCTTGCCGTTTGACGACTTGGAAATAGGTGGCTCTTTCCTTACGGCTAAGGTTGCACCTGAAGTGGAAGAAGATGGTGATGGTCACGGTGAAGAGCCGATTGTCGATGATCATGATGAGCCAGTGGAAGTTTTCTAGGACTTGAGACAGGGTAGCTATGATCTGTGGGGCTTCGATACAGCCTATACAGGCGGCAACTGGGATATCCGTGCCGAATACCTGAAAGCGGACCTCAAGAATTTCGGCGAAGCTGATGATGATCACGGCGAACCAGAGGCATTGTCCTGGAAAGCATGGTATGCACAGGCGGCTTATCGTTTGTCTGATATCTCAGATTCTCCCTTTATTCAAAGACTTGAGCCTGTAGTTCGCTATGGCGAATTCAAAGTTGCCGGGGACCATGAACTGGAAGAGGAGACCAATGAGAAACGCTTCAACGTGGGTCTCAACTATTGGTTCTCTCCTTCGGTCGTTGTCAAAGGCGGTCTCGAATTTCGCAATTATATCGCAGAAGAACGTGAAGATGATACCCGTCTTCAGTTCCAGTTGTCATACGGCTTCTAGGCATCAGGAGATAAACAATGCTTAAGAAAAGTGATTTCGTTGTCCTTGCTTTCGCGGGCGCCGCTCTGTCCATGGTGGGCTTAGGCGTAGCCTCCGCAGACACACAAAAACCCAAACCCGATCCGATGCAATTTGCTCGCGGGGCCAAGGCATGGGCGAAAACCTGTGCGCGGTGCCACAACATGAAAAGTGCCCAGGACAATTCTGATGAAGAGTGGCATGTGGATGTGACGCACATGCGCGTGAGGGCAAATATTCCTGGCGATGTGGCCCGTGACATCAAAGCCTTTCTTCAGGCCAGCAACAAGTAAGGACCTAATGATGAAAAAACAAACCGCAATATCGTTGATTGTCATTTCGGCCTTCTCTGTTGCTGCGCAAGCCGCACCACGTGACTTGGCCAACGGTAAAGAGAAATATGAAGAGACCTGTATCGCGTGTCATGGTGAGAATGGAAAGCCAACCATTCCCGGGTTGCCGGATTTCACATCGCGAACTGGGCCCCTAAAAAAGGGTAACAGTGCGCTTGTGAAAAGTGTGATGGAAGGTGTTGATCGTCCAGGCGCGGACATGGCAATGCCTCCTCTCGGAGGCAACCCGGACCTGACCGAGGATGATGTTCGCGATATTCTTTCCTACATCCGCAAAACATTCAAAGGCAAATGACGAATATTAGAATTTGAGCCACCCGCCAGCGGCGGGCGGCTCCATCAACAAGAGCGCTGTTTGATCCTTTGATAAGGAAATCTGCCAGCGCTTCTTTTTAGCAAAATTAATGCGAATAACACGCAAAAGCATTCGCAAATTAGCGAAAATGGAACAAAAGATGAAAAGCAAAACTATAAACACAGCACTGCTCGGCTCTGTTTCGACTGCAGCCCTCATTGCTATTTCCGTAAACGCATATGGGGTGGATGAACCCACGATTGAGTTTCTGGATGTAGAGCGTATCCAAGTGATTGGGGAAAGGACAGACCGGTCAAAGGTCCCAGGTTCGGCAACCCGGCTCAGCCAAGAAGATCTCGATACATTCAAATATCAGGATATATTGCGTACGCTGCGTATGGTGCCCGGCGTCAATATTCAGGAAGAAGACGGTTATGGGCTGCGCCCGAATATCGGGCTACGGGGATCAGGTGTTGAACGATCTTCCAAAATTACATTGATGGAAGATGGCGTTTTGATTGCGCCGGCCCCCTATGCTGCACCGGCAGCTTACTATTTCCCTACTGCGGGCCGCATGCAGGCCGTAGAGGTGCGAAAGGGTTCTGCAGCTGTGAAGTTTGGCCCACGTTCTGTCGGTGGCGCGATCAATCTTGTCAGCCGACGCATCCCCGATGAATTCGGCGGCTTTCTTGAGCAGCAACTAGGCAGTGACGCCCTGGCCACTACACACGGCGTAATTGGCGGGTCAGGCAAAAATATCAGCGGAATGGTGGAATTTTTCAGCTCGGGCAATGAAGGCTTTAAAGAACTGCCAGACGGCAGGGACACAGGCTTTGACGTGAAGGATTATTTGGCCAAGTTCAGGGTCAAGACCGGTGCCGATGCCAAGGTTCCTCAATCCATCGAGATTAAGGTGTCGAGAACAGATGGTTCGTCAAACGAGACTTACCTGGGTCTCTCAGACGCTGACTTTACAGCTAATCCCTACATGCGGTATGCCGCGAGCGCACTGGATAATATCGACACGAAACATGAACAAATCCAGCTCACGCATCAGGCTCAGTTTGGGGATGTGGAAGTGGTCACAACCGCCTATCGGAACACATTTGAGCGCGACTGGTTCAAACTTCATGACCTCAAGAACACTACGGATGCATGCGGGAGCAGCAGCGGTTCTTATATTATTGCAAACCCTGACCGGTGTAGCGTTGAGATCAGTTGGTTAAGAGGGGGGGCAGATAGTGCAGACGGTGCTATGCGTATCCGGCACAATGACCGAACATACACGGCTCAGGGTATCCAGTCTCTGTTTGCGATCCCTTTCTCTACGGGTAAGGCAGAGCATGATCTGGAGATCTCACTGCGATATCACGAGGACAATGAAGACAGGCTTCAATACAATGAGCGCTATTCGATGATCGATGGTGGATTGGTCTTTTCTTCAGCTGATAACCTGGGTGATGCAGGAAATCGATTGGTAGAGGCGAAAGCCTGGGCTTTCTTCGCACAGGACACAATCTCGATTGGTGACTGGACAATTGTACCGGGGATGCGCTTTGAAGCGATTACGCTTGATCGGACGGACTGGACCGGAGATGCCGAGCGACAGACTGCGGGCACAAGCAAGCCGCAAGTCAAAATCAGTACATTCGTACCAGGAATCGGCGTGAGCTACAGATACTCTGACAACTTGAATATCGTCGGTGGTTTGTTTCGCGGCTTCAACCCGCCCGGTGCTGGCAACCCGAGCGCACGAGAGGAAAGCAGCCTCAATGTAGAAGGTGGGCTAGTATACGACAGGGGCGGATTTTACGCTGAAGGCATTTTGTTTTATTCTGACTATAGCAATATTCTTGGTGACTGTACGGCGGCGTCCGGTCAAGCGGGGCAATGCGATATTGGCGACCAATTCAACGGCGGTGCTGCCCGCGTATATGGTCTTGAGCTGGTAGGAGGTTACGATATCGATCTTTCAGGCACTTGGACCATGCCTTTGTCCTTCAACTATACCTTTACGGACTCAGAATTTCGGACCAGTTTCTCTGATAGTTTCTGGGGCGAAGTCGAGAAGGGTGATCACTTTCCTTACCTGGCCCGGCATCAGTTGACCTTGGGGATGGGGCTAGCCTCTGATGCGTTCAGCACCACGCTGCAGGCAAACTATGTTTCGGCCACCAGAACGGAGCCTAGTTCTGGCGTTATTGAAGATGAGGAGAAAGTGAAAGGGCGTATGGTTGTCGATTTTGCGTTAAGCTATCAATTGAACGATAGTATTGGCCTGTTTGTGAATGTCGATAACCTGCTGGACCACGTTTATGCTGTTTCCCGGAGGCCTATGGGCCTTTTGCCGGGCAAGCCGCGCACCGTAATCGGTGGCGTGAAGTATAGCTTTTAATCGGGTGAAATGTGGCGGGGATTTCCCCGCCACTCATGTTTCGGAGCCGAGCCTTAGAAGTTCCGCTTCAGCTGGATGCCATATTGGCGAGGTTCGCCAAAAACGGTAACGGGCAGGCTACTGTCGGCGGCCCCTGCGACGTTGCGTCCTGTTGTGATATATGTGGCATAACGGTTATTGGTCAGATTCTGGCCGTATAGCGATACTTCCCACAGTTCGTCTGCCGTGGTGTAGGCAATGCGCGCGTTCAGAAGCGAATAGGTATCCGCCCGGTACTGCGGTAGGTTGTTCCGCTTGAAATCGACATTGTCACGCCAAGCAAAGTCTCCGCGCAAGGTTATATAGCCCTTGTCGCCAATATCGTACGTATATTGGGCACCGAACGAATACGCCCACTTCGGCGAGTTGGAGATGCGATTGCCAGAGAAGTCCTCCCCGCCTTCGAAGAAGACATCATATTTGGCGTCCAGGTAGGCAATGGTTGCATTGACATCGAAGTCATCGGCAACGCGCGCCACAAACTCGCCCTCAATGCCTTTGATGGTGGCCTGACCGGCATTGGATGTGGTGGCTACGCCGCCAATATATTCAACCACCTGAAGGTTGGTGTAATCATACTGGAATACACCGACATTTGCTCGCATGCGTTTGTTGAACAGAGTGGATTTCACGCCCGCTTCATAACTCCAGAGATATTCAGGATCGAATGAACTGGCGTCCCCAAGCTGGAAACCGCCGGATTTGAAACCACGAGTTGCCGAAATATATGCCATCACGTCGTCATTGATGTCGTAATCAATGGCAAAGCGTGGTGTCCAAGCCTTCCAATCGTCGGTAGGCGAGCCGCTATCTACTTCCGTGCCGTTCACTGCCGTGGAATAGTTGTAGCTTTTTTTCTCGTAGCTGTAACGCAGGCCCACGGTGGCGCGCAGTCGGTCTGTCACGCTGTAGGTGCTCTGGCCGAACAGGGCATAGGCATTGGTGACGTTACGTTCTGGAATATTGATCTTCGGGTCCTCGAACAGGATATCAATGCCGCCGTCACCGTCTTCATTCAGGAAAAAGGCACCCACGATCCATTCAAGGCGCTCAGGGTTGTTGTTGGAAAGCTGGAGTTCCTGCGTGAAGGAGCGCGAGTTTTCCTGGAAGCCGATATCGAAGATGGTCAGGTCTGTTGCGTCGGCGTCAATAACCTGATCTATCTCACTTTCCCGGTAGGACGTGATCGACTTGAAGCTATAGTCTTCGCCGCTCCAGATGGCAGTAGCCGACACTCCCCAGATGTCGGCATTGCTTACCGGCTTGGTGTCGAACGCTACTTCATCCCTGTTGGTGGGGATCGTGGCTCCAGCGTCTGCGAATTCGTCTGGATAGAAGGTGCGGACGGCAGGGTAGCCCGTTTCCCTTTCCTTGCTGAAGTCACCGCGCAGGATCATCTCGAAATTTTCAGTAAAATCAATGGCCACCGTAGCACGGCCCGCGAACGTGTCCTGATCCTGATATTTGTCACCGGAATTAATGTCGGTGTAGATGCCATCCCTGTCATTCTTCAGCAAAGTTAGGCGTGCGCGAATATTGTCGCTCAGCGGACCTGAAACGGTACCGCTGAATGTGCGCTTGTTGTAATTTCCCAATGTAACTCCGAAGGTACCCTCGAAGGTCTCGCTTGGAGCTTTCGAGATCACATTGAGCGTACCGCCCGCGGAGTTGCGACCGAACAGCACCCCTTGCGGACCGCGCAGCAGTTCCAGCCGTTCTACGTCGAACATATCCTGATAGCCGGTGGTTGGGCGTGGCTGGTAGATGCCGTCGAAATGTACGGTTGAGCTTGGGTCTGTCGCGACCCCAAATGCTGATGTGCCGATGCCGCGGATATTCACGATCGCCATGGAATCGTTGGTGACCGTGACGCCAGGGACGAAGAACTGGAAGTCTTCAATGGTGCGTATACCGATTTTCTCAAGCATCTCTCCCGTCATTGCTGTCATCGCGATAGGAGTATCCTGAAGACTGGACTCCCGCTTTTGTGCGGTAACGATTACTTCTTCAAGAAACATCTCATTCTTGTCGCTGTCATCGGAAATGGCAGCGCTAGAAAGCAGGGCGACGGCACATGTCGTGCACGTCAGAGTGTATTTTGATTTTGATTGATACGTCATAATTTCCTCCACGGGGCAAAAGTGCCCGTTGACCAATTCACACAGCCCCCTCGGGCGTGTGGTTTTGAATTTCGAACTTTGGGAAAAGTCGCGTCAGCTTGTGCATGCGGCGCTATATAGGCAGCATGCGGCTGGTCCGCGCCTTACACTTTGGGAGGATGGTAAAGTGGGGGAGTTTCAATACCCGAAAGGTTGGACACCGTATGGGCACAGTGCGTTAGTTGACCGATATAATAATGGGCGTGCATTGTGCTGAAGGTGAGGCCTGCGTCACAGACAAGGCCGCCGGCCGCGCAGCAACCGTCAAGAGTGCCATGGATATGAGTCCAATCATCCGGCGCAGTTTCAGCAATATGAAGCCCAATGAACATATCAAGCTCTGCCGTGTTGGTATTCCTTAGTGTTTCGGAATCCACATCTTCAAGAGCTAGGAATATGCTATGGCCCTGAACAAGGTCTGCAAGGCTTCCGCCCTTATGAAGGGGCTCTCCTGAGGAAAGCGCAAGAGCAGGTGCGCTGATCCACACGAGAATGTTGACCAGAAGGAAAATGTGACTGAACGTTTTCGCTATCAGCTTAATCTCCCCTATTCAATTGTTCCTAAGGTAGCATCACAACCAGATGGGTCAAGAATAGAGGCCCCAGGCACTGAGAGGAAACTGCCCGGGGCCTCCCGCCCTAGTGACCGTGGACCATCACCTTTGTGATCATGTAGATACTATCTTCTCCACGGCCGAGGGAAACCATGACTTCCTGACCTGTCTCTAGAATATCTAAGTCAACGTCGTTGGCGACTTTCATATCCATAGTCATCGCGGGCCAGTTGAGCTCTTTGATGGCACCATGGGTGACGTTGATTGTACGCTTGTCAGCGTCGATTCTATTCACCTTGGCATGCACCATTACCTGCTTTTCGGCGGCGTGCTTGCGTTGATGGCTTTTGTGTTCATGACTATCACCACCCGCATGGACCGAGAGTGAGCTCAGTCCGATAATTGTGAGGGCGGTCAGGGGGGCTTTCAAAATTTTTCTCATGACTTTTCCTTTATTTGAATTGCCAAATTGTCACTATTTTTTTATGGGACGGGAGGACCAATGGGCGTGTGATACCTTCCATTCTCCGTCCACCTTCACAAGGCCAAGAGTTTCGACGCTGTAAAAATCGTAGCGCTTATCGTTGTTCATGAATGAAAGTGTCGCTGACGTGGTGACGACTGCTAGATTGGCTTTCTCTTGAACATCTTGTTTGAGGAGCTTGCGTTGTGCTGCCTCAAGCATGGGCATCTCTGGCTTCAAGTGATGTTCCAGGTAGTTTTCGAGTGACGCTTCCCGCACGCCGTTCTCGAAGATGACTGCGTCTGCGGCAAAACTTGCGGCCACACTCTCGAAATTGCCGCTGTATAGGGCTTCTTGAAAGTGCTGGGCATAGTCCTGCGCCGACATGCCTGAATGTGAATGACCATCTATAACCGCGGGCGCTGTTGGTTCATGTCGGTCGCTCTCAACTCCCGCAGCAGCGTGATCGTGGTCCTCGTCGTGACCAGCGGCTTCCTCTTGGTGATCGCTGTCATGGCTGTGTGATGCATCGCCGCCATGGTCGTGGCCTTCGCCGCTGGCGTCAGGCAGGCGCATGACGCCAAGGCCATGGCGGTATACAAGCTCTGCGCCCAAATAACCGGTCACGCCCACAAGGCCTGTAAGCGCCAGACTGGCCGCGATGACAGCGGCCGAGATGGTCTTCGACTTGTAGACCCAAACCGCAACCAAAATGATTGTGGCCGCCGTCCCGAGCGCCCAGGCCCGATGAACCTTCATCACCTTGTGGGCAATATCGTCGTGCGCGACGCTGTTGAAAGCCTGAATGCCTGCCAGCACAGTCAAAACGGTGATAGCCGCGCCGAGCCACAGGGTCCATTTCCCGGCAGTTTCAAATATTGTGACATGCTTCTTCTGTACGACTTTTGACAATATAAGAAACAGTGTCGAGCTCACGGTCAAACCCACCGTGAAATGGACCAGCAACGGGTGCCAGTTGGGAATGATTAGATCAGTCATTTTCGTCTCCCGATACAGGGTTGATATGGTTGGATGCCTGGATGGTTAGCTGTTTCACTTCACGCCCTTTCCACAGCAGATACATGGCTGGGATCACCAGGAGCGTGAGGATGGTGGCGCTGACCATGCCGCCCACCATTGGGGCCGCAATCCGGCGCATAACCTCAGACCCCGTGCCAGAGCCAAGCATGATCGGTAGAAGGCCAGCGATGATAACGGCGACCGTCATCATGATTGGCCGAACCCGCATCAATGCTCCCTGGACAACAGCATTTGTGAGATCGGCAGTGACCACAGGGCGGCCCTCAGTTTCAGCCTCGGATTTGACCTTCTCCCAAGCCTGATTGAGATAGACTATCATCAAGACGCCAATCTCAACGGCGACGCCTGCAAGGGCGATGAAGCCCACACCAACGGCCACGGAGAGGTTGTATCCAAGTAGGTACAGCAGCCAGATGCCACCAACGAGCGACAGCGGTAGTGTCCCCATGATGATCAGCACCGACGTGAGGTTCTGGAAGTTGATAAACAGCAGAAGCAGGATGATAATCAGCGTGACAGGAACGACGACGCTCAGTTTCGCCTTTGCCCGTTCCATATATTCATACTGACCGGACCAGGCGATCGAATAGCCCGCAGGCAAGTCAACCTGTTCCCGAACCACCCTTTGCGCTTCCTTGACGTAGGACCCGATATCAACGCCGGATATGTCGACATAGATCCAGCCGTTAAGCCGCGCGTTTTCGGACCTGATCACGCCGGGGCCGCCTGAGACATTGATGTCGGCCACCTGCCCAAGCGGGATGTGTTCGCCCTTGGGTGTAACGATGGGCAGAGACCGAAGTCGGTCAAGTGAATCCCGGTATTCCCGTGGGTAGCGCAGGTTGACTGGGTATCGCTCCAGCCCTTCAACGCTTTCCGTCACAGACATGCCACCGATGGCGGTACGGATTACTTCTTGGACATCCGCGATATTGAGGCCATACCGGGCGGCCTTCACACGGTCGATCTCGGCGTTGACATAGCGTCCGCCCGTAACGCGCTCGGCATAAACGGATGCGGTGCCAGGTACATTTTTCATCACCGCCTCAATGCGTTGGCCAACTTCGCTGATTACATTCAGGTCAGGCCCGGCCACCTTAATCCCCACAGGGGTTTTGATGCCTGTTGCCAGCATGTCGATCCGGTTCTTGATCGGCATAATCCAGACATTCGTGAGGCTTGGGACTTGAACAAGGCTATTCAGTTCGGCCTTCAGTTTTTCAGTGGTCATCCCTTCGCGCCACTCGCTTCTGGGCTTCAGCTTGATCGTGGTCTCGATCATGGTGAGCGGTGCGGGGTCCGTGGCGGTTTCAGCGCGTCCCGCCTTGCCATACACAGCCTCCACTTCGGGGATCGATTTGATCAGCTTGTTGGTTTGCTGGACGACTTGGGCAACCTTGCCCGCAGAGACGGCGGGGAAGGCGCTGGGCATATATAGAAGGTCACCTTCATCAAGGTCCGGCATGAATTCTCCGCCGATACGGCTGAGCGGATACCAGGCGCTGATCATGATGATCAGGGTAACCAGTACCATGCTTTTCGGAAACTTCAGGACCATGCCAATGAAGGGCCGATAGGCTGCGATCAGCCCGCGGTTGATGGGGTTTTTATGTTCGGGCAAGATTTTGCCGCGGATGAAATAGCCCATCAGAACCGGCACCAATGTGACAGACAAGGCAGATGCAGCAGCCATCGCGTAGGTCTTGGTAAAAGCCAGCGGATGAAAAAGCCGCCCCTCTTGCGCTTCGAGCGCGAAGATCGGCACGAAGCTTAGGGTTATGATAAGAAGCGAAAAGAAGAGGGGCGGCCCCACCTCGACGGCGGTCTTGGTGACAATCTCCCAGCGGTTCGCGCTGGTGACTGTCTCGTCTTCCATGTGCTTGTGAAAATTTTCGATCATGACGATCGTGGCGTCCACCATGGCGCCGATGGCAATTGCGATGCCTCCAAGCGACATGATGTTGGCATTGATACCTTGCGCATTCATCACAATGATCGCGGCCAGAATGCCAACCGGGAGGCTGAGCACGACAACAAGCGCTGACCGCAGGTGGAAAAGGAATACAGCGCAAACAAGGGCTACCACGATGAATTCTTCGATGAGCTTTTCGTTCAGCGTTTCTACGGCGCGCTCAATCAGTGAGGAACGGTCGTAGGTTTCAACAACCTCCACGCCTTCGGGCAAGCTGGCCTTGAGGAGTTCCAGCTTCTCCTTCACCCGGTCAATGGTGGCCAAAGCGTTTTCGCCCCATCGCATGATGATGACACCACCAACGGCCTCGCCTTCACCGTTCAGTTCACCAATACCCCGGCGAAGTTCCGGCCCCATGCGGATGTCGGCTATTTCCTTGAGCAGGATCGGTGTGCCGTTCGCTGTATGGCCAACGGGGATGGATTCCAGATCCTTCAGGTCGTCAATATAGCCGGAAGCGCGAACCATATATTCCGCCTCGGCCATCTCGATCACCCGACCACCAGTTTCCTGATTGCCGCGCTGGATCGCCCGTTTGACCATTTGGAGCGGGATGTCGTAAGCGCGCAAGCGGTTCGGATTCACCACCACCTGATATTGCTTGACCATGCCGCCAATGGTGGCGACTTCGGATACACCTTCCACGGTCTGAAGCTCGAACTTCAGAAACCAGTCCTGAAGGCTCCGGAGTTCTGCAAGGTCATGTTTTCCGCTGCGATCGACAAGCGCATATTGATAGACCCAGCCAACACCGGTTGCGTCGGGCCCGAGCGCGGTTCTGGCACCCTCGGGCAACGTGGGGGCAACCTGGCTGAGATATTCAAGAACACGCGACCGTGCCCAGTAAAGATCGGTGCCGTCTTCGAAGATGATATAAACATAGCTGTCGTTGAAGAAACTGTAGCCGCGAACGGTTACAGCACCTGGGACAGACAGCATCGCAGTTGTCAGAGGATAGGTAACCTGGTCTTCAATCACCTGAGGGGCCTGGCCCGCATAGGTGGTTTTGACGATTACCTGTACATCGGAAAGGTCTGGGATGGCGTCAAGTGGTGTCTTCGACAGCGAATAGGCACCCCAACCGGCGAAAAGAAGAGTCAGGATCACAACCAGAAAACGGTTCTGAACCGACCAGCGAATAAGATTGGCTATCATGGGTTCAAACTCCGTCTTCTACATTTTCATGGCTGAGACGATGATGAAGGGTCCATCCTCGCCTTGCTGAAGTTGGAAGTGCATCCGGTCACCTGGTTCGAAAAGGGAAAGATCCACCTCTGGCGCCACGGTGAAATCCATGGTCATTTCCGGCCAGCCCAATGACTGGATCGGATCATGAGTCAGGTTGATCGTGCTGCCCGCAATCGAATTGACCGTCCCCATGCCGTGATGGATTTGAACCTCTTCAGGTGAAGGCGACGTGTCGTCATTCGGCATGGCCATGTCCGCCATAGGGGCACCGGCGTCAAGCATGCGCAGGAATGCGCTGTTGATGCTGGCTTCGCTATCGATCAGGAACTGTCCGGAGGTCACAACACGCTCGCCTGCTTCAAGGCCAGCCTTGATGCCGACTCTGTCGCCGCTCTCATGGCCTGCGATCACTTCAGCGGGCCGGAAACGCCCGTCTCCGAGGGCCAGGATAACCCGGTCTGTCTTACCTGTGCGGATCAGGGCTTCACGCGGAATGGAAAGAACGCCGGATTCTGGTGCCGCCATAATGCTGATCTCGCCATACATGTTGGGCTTCAGACGGCCATCTTTGTTGGGGAACGCAAGCCGCACTTGTACGGTCCTGCTTTTAGGGTCAACCATCGGGTAGACATAGTTAACCGTTCCGTCCCAGGTCTCTCCTGGCAGGAATGGCAGTTGCATTGTTGCCTTCTGGCCTTCTGCGACCCAATCGCTTTGACCTTCGAAAACATCAACCATCACCCACACTGTTGACAGGTCGGCCAGTGAAAAGACGGTCTTGGCGGGCTGGATGTACATGCCTTCGCCAATGCCCAAGTCTACAATGACCCCGTCCTGAGGGGCGCGAACCTCAACAAGCTGTTTGACAGTGCCGCTTTTCCTAATGTCCGAGATTTGGCCGTCTGTCATGCCCAGGGCTCGCAGGCGTTCCTGCGAGGCACGGGTCAGGCCCTCCTGCTTCAGGCGTATTGCCTGCAGGAATTCCGTCTGGGCATTCACCAGTTCAGGTGAATACAGTTCGAAAATCAGTTCGCCTTTCCTGACTTCCTCACCAACGGCCTTCCGGTACAGTTTTTCAACCCAGCCAGCCGTCCGAACATGGACATGGGCCGTCTTGTCTTCGTCCATGTCGATATAGCCCACGGTTTCGATCTCTCGGGTCATATCGGCAACGGTGGCTGCAGCTGTCCGGACACCAAGATTGTTGACGACCGCGGCACTGATTTTCAGCGCGTTGGCGTCATCCCCACCACCGGCTTCATCGGCATAGACGGGGATCAGGTCCATCCCCATCGGTGACTTACCTGGTTGGTCGCGGCGATAGTTGGCGTCCATTGGCGCAACCCAATACAGGATTTCGCGTTCGCCGGATTTGGCAGAACCAGCAGTTTCACTGGCGCCTGGGACTGTCAGTTGACTGCCCGCATAGCCAAGGGCAATCCCTACTGCAAGCGTGGCCGTAGTAATCATTAATGTCTTACGCATCGTCTTCCCCCTCGAGGAATAATAGTTGAGCCTGGGCCTTCATGCGTTCGCTCTGGAGCTTGAGCAGATTAAGCTCCGCATCCAGTTCAGCGAGCCGGGCCCGAACAAGTTCTGCAAAGTCGGTGACCCCATTTTGATAAGATGTCAGGGACGCCTCGGACGTTTCCTTTGCCCGCTTGATAACAACGGATTGGAACAAGCCCACGCGTTTCTGCAGCCGCTGCCAGTCGGCATAGCTGCTGTCGAGCATCTTTTTCAGGTCAAGAAGGACGGTGTCATGCCCCAACTGGGCGGCCTGCCGGTCTTTCTTGGCGGCAGATAGGCGCTTGTCCTGGCGTTTCTGGGTAAATAAGGGCACATCCATCACGACACCGACGGTAGCTAGGTCGGCCCTGTCGGCCCCACGTGCGCCATAACCCACGTTCACCGACCAGCCGGGCTTATATTGCTCCCGAGCCACGCCAACGTCTTTGTCCGCTACCGCCACATTGGCTTCCTGCACACGGGCCGCAGGGTGTTGGCTGAGGCGTTCCGTCAGTGGTGCAATATCGGAAGGATGACGCATTGGGGGTAGGGACGCGGTGACTTGTTTGGTGGCCGCGTCTTGCCCTATACGGCGGGCAAGTCGGGCACGTACCATTGCGTCTTGGCGGTCAATTTCTACCAGCCGGTCATCCAGCAGGCTTAATTCCAGCTCCGCACGGAACACGTCCTGACTGGTTTCCCGACCCGTCGCATAGATGGCTTCAATGACTTCGATCAGTTCGGCGATGGCCGTTCTGCTGGCCAGGACCTTTTCCCGGGCAGCAGTCCAATAATAGAGATCAAGCCAGTTTTGCCGTGTGTCGAGCACAATCTCGCGGCGGCGTAGGTCCAGTCTGGCCTGTTCCATTCCTGCCAATGCCTGCCGTTTCTGGCGATTGAATTTGAGCGTATCACCCTTTGGAAAGCTCTGGCTCAATCCCAGCTGAAGCTGAGTCATCGGTTCTTGGGTATAGCTGAAGCTATTTGTCGGCCAATTGGCGAATGTGGCCCGGAATTTTGGATCGGGCAACTGCGAGTCAGCCACAGCGCGGTCCTGTTGGGCGCTCGCGCGAACGCCGGGCTCCAGAAGATAGGGGTCGTCGGAATTGAGCGCCAGCCTAACGGCCTCTTTCATCGTAAGGGCGGGTTGGTGCTCATCTTGTTGCATAGTGGTGCGTGGAGTAGCTGGCGCTACCTCTATGGGGACAGCATTTTCAGATGCCAATCCCGGAACGGCCATCATAATAGTCGCGATAGCGACTAGGGACGTCTGTCGGTACATGTCTAAACCTCAACTGACAAAGGACAGGAATGGTTGGCTGGTAGAGCAAGTATACCAGCATAAGGCGCAGATTGGCGGACCAATGCTACCTTAGGAAAAAGTCAGGAGGCGTGGAGGGGGGGTGACGATGGAGTGTGTTACGGAAAGGCCAACTTGGGGCGTCAGCTCATAAAGTGGTGCCGCACCATAGTAGTCGTCCTGTTTGCCCAAAGGGTCGGGCAGCGCGACAATATTGGCGAAACCAGCACAGCATGCGATGCTGCAGGGAGCTTTGGAAGAGCTGCGGTCATGGTCGCCATGAGCATTATATTGCCCCATGCTTTTGACATGCTGGCTATGGATGAGCGTGCCGTCCATATAGGTCGTTGAAAAAGACATTTCTGTTTCTGGACAACAGGCATGCGCAGCAACCTTCGCCATCACCGGAGCGCTGGCGAGAGAGACAAACAGGAGCGCAGCCAATAGGGCGCCATATATGTGTCTGACGAATCGCATGCCCAGAAGCATATCCCTGTACCATAGTTCAGGGTCAAGGGGCTTTTCACAGTTCACATCGAGTTGATCGTGGCGTGTGTCGTTAATCCAATTTCCTGTTTGACCTTCCAGTTTGTGGAAGGTTTAGCCTGCTCAGGAATCGAGGCGGTATGTGTTGCCTGAAGCGAAAGGTGCGATCAATGTTTCTTACCGTCAACATAGGCAGTTCCAGTTTGCGGCTTGGCTGGCATGATGGGGAGGCTGGGTCCGCCACGACGGCGCCCTTCGACGGTAAAGGCGGCGCGACTGTTCTGTCCCGACATATAGGTCAATTCATTGAGGCCCAGGGCAATGCGACCCCCACAGCAGTTTGTCACCGAATTGTCCACGCCGGTGCGGCCTATGGTGAAAGCTGTTTCATTGACGATAAAGTCGTTGCAGCCATCAAGGCCAACAGCCCGCTGGCTCCTCTGCACAACCCCTTGGCGCTTGAGCTGATCGAAGCCTGTCGGGCGCTGTTTGGGGCGGCTGTGCCGCAGGTGGCAGTGTTTGATAGCGCCTTCTCTCACAATATGCCGGACTATGCCGCGCTTTATGCCATTCCGGCCCGCCTGGGCATCCGGCGTTTGGGGTTTCACGGTATCGCGCACCACTTGATGTGGCAGGCAGCCGTCAAACGCAATCCTCAGGCCCGTCGCGTGATCAGTCTGCAGCTTGGTTCGGGGGCTTCCGCCTGCGCGGTCAGGGACGGGCGCGCTGTTGACACGTCCATGGGCTTCACGCCCCTTGAAGGCCTGATGATGAACAGCCGATGCGGTGATATTGATCCTGGTGTCCTTTTGTATCTGCAGCAGGAGAAAGGCCTGTCGGTAAGCGAGATTGAGGATCTTCTAAACCGCCGATCCGGCCTGCATGGAGTTTCGGGGGGTAACACGAGCTTAAAAGACCTTCTCTTGCTTGACGATGATCAATCAAAACTTGCGGTTGATATGTACTGTTACCGTATCCGGAAATATGTCGGGGCTTATGTTGCGGCGCTCGGGGGACTAGATGCCATCGTTATTGGTGGCGGTATTGGCGAGCACCTCCCTGAAATCAGACGGCGCTGTTTCGATGGACTGGCATTTCTGGGCGTCGAGATGGATGACTGTCGCAACGCAAGCTGTGACGGATCGGGAGGTGTGATTTCTGCCCCCCAAAGCAACGTGACTGTTGAAGTCGTGGTGCTCGACGAAAACAGATTTATGGCAGACGAAGCTGCCCGGCTGTTTGCCCAACCAGCCAGGTGATCGACTGGGTGACCGAAAGGAATGGAGTGTAATCATGTTAGCGCAATTTCCCGCCCACGAACGACACAGGATTCGGGCCCGTGCCGAAGCCTTCCGCGCCAACAACGAGGCATTCGCCACATGGGCGGCGGGCTATGGCGTTATCCGCCACGACGACCTGACCCAGGTGCGTGCCCACGACATGGTGATGATGTTGGTGGAAAATGGAAGTTTGCAAAGTGCAGCCGAGGGATATGCGCGGCTGAAGGCTGCGGACAAGGTGGCAAGCGCGGCCATGTGGATGGTTGCGCATATGACCTACGCCGGTCGCGTCTATACGGACGGTCGTACGATGGAGGCGAGCGATTTCAAAGCGGAACCCCAAGGCCACACTGGCGGTTCGCTCAATATGGCGATCGGTTATGTGGGCTATTTGCTTGCAAATGCGCTCAGCGGTGAAACCAGGTCCTGGCTGATGGGCCAGGGGCACTGTGTGGCGGCGATCGATGCGACCAATCTGATCACCAACAATATGTCCCCCGAGCAGGCTAGGCGATACGACTGGACGGATGACGGGGCGACACGGTTCGTGCAGGATTTCTACTCCTATGCTGTTGGGTATGACGGGTACCCACTGTCGCCGCTTGGCAGCCATGTCAATCCGCAGACTGGAGGCGGCATGATCGAAGGCGGCTATCTGGGGTTTGCAGAACTACTGTATCCCCACATGCCTTTGCCCGGCGAAAAGCTGGTGGCATTCCTGAGCGACGGCGCATTCGAAGAGCAAAGGGGCAGCGACTGGGCGGCCCGGTGGTGGCGCGCCGAAGACAGTGGGCTGGTTGCCCCGATCATGATCGCCAACGGTCGCCGGATTGACCAACGGTCAACCATGGCCCAAAGCGGCGGTGTTGACTGGTTCCGCGATCATCTTCGCCTGAATGGATTTGACCCCATCGATCTGGATGGGCGGGACCCGGCGGCCTTTGCGTGGGCCATTTTTGAAATCGAGGCTCGGTTGTCAGCTTGTGCGAGCGCCTGTAAAAAAGGCACTGGACAGTATCCTGTGCCGCTTCATTATGGCATCGCGGAAACGGAAAAGGGTTTCGGTTTTCCAGGTGCGGGCACCAATGCGGCTCATAATCTGCCACTGGTCGAAAATCCCCATGCCAACGACGCAGCGAGGGCGGCCTTCAATGAAGGGGCAAAGGCGCTCTTTGTGCCCAAGGACGCCTTGGCAGAGGCGGTTCAGTTATTGAACCAGCATGAAGCGCAGGGTCGCCCAATGGAGCGAGACCATCCACTGGTATCGCGCAAGCTGCCGGACACTGTTCTGCCGGAGCCGACGTGGAAGAATGTTGGCGATGAGCAGACCTGCTCCCCCATGGCTGGCATTGATGAGTATTTTTGCAGTATGGTTCGGTCCAACCCCGGGCTGCGGCCACGCGTGGGCAACCCCGATGAGATGCGCAGCAACAAGCTGAATGCGACGCTTGATCTTCTCAAGCACAGGGTTACGGCTCCGGAGGAGGGTGTGGCAGAAGCCGTTGATGGTGCTGTCGTGACGGCCCTCAATGAAGAAGCCGTTGTATGTGCGGCGCTTGGGAACAAGGGCGGCCTGAACCTCGTCTGCTCGTATGAAGCCTTTGCCGTCAAGATGCTGGGTGCGCTCAGGCAGGAAATCATCTTCGCGCGGCACCGAAGGGTTGCGGGGCAGGAACCTGGTTGGCTTGGTGTGCCGATCTTGTTGACATCCCACACTTGGGAAAACGGCAAGAACGAACAATCGCACCAGGACCCAACTTTGTGTGAAGCCCTGTTGGGTGAGATGTCGGACGTGTCCCGCGTCTTGTTCCCTGCTGATTGGAACAGCGCCCAAACCAGCCTTCGGGCGGTTTATGAAAGCAAGGGAACCATCTGGTCCCTCGTGACACCCAAAAGGCCGCAACCGAACTTCTTTACGCCAGAGCAGGCGCAGCAACTGGTTGCCGAAGGGGCAGTCAGGCTGAAGGGACAAGGTGGGCCTGATGAAAAGGTTATTCTGGTCGCCTGCGGTGCCTATCAATTGGCGGAAGCATTGAAGGCCTCCGGGCGACTTGATGAACGCGGTATCGCCCATGGTCTGGTGTATCTGTTGGAACCCGGCAGATTCCGAGAGCCACGCGACGAACGCGAAGCGGCGATGGTGGCAGCAGACAGTATTCGTGGTGAGCTGTTTCCAGACGCAGCAGACATTCGGGTGATGCTCACGCACATGCGGGCCGCCCCGTTTCTGGGAACGACCCGACCGCTTGATACGGGACCGGGAAAGACATTTGTTCTTGGGTATGCCAACCGTGGCGGCACGCTTGATGAAAATGGCATGCTGTTCGCGAACGGCTGCACATGGGCCCACGCACTTGAGAAGGTCGCGAAGGGGTTACAGGTCGATCCAGCCCAATTTCTGAGTGAAGGTGAAATTGCAGCGATCCACGGGAAGGCGGACCCAGAGCCACTATGGCGCAACAGTAAAGGAGATATCCAATGATGAAACTGGCATTCATAGGGGCGGCGGGCACCGTTACAGGGTCCAAATATCTCCTGTCCGGGGCGGACTCTAAAATCATGGTGGATTGTGGCCTTTTCCAGGGGCTCAAGGACTTGCGCCTGAAGAACTGGGCACCGCTTGAGGTCGCGCCTTCGACCATCGACGCGGTTTTGCTGACCCACGCGCACCTTGACCATTCCGGCTATCTGCCGCTGTTGGCGAAAGAGGGTTTCAAGGGCCCCATCTATTGCACTGGTGCAACGGCCGAGTTGTGCGACATCCTGCTGCGCGATAGCGCCTACCTGCAGGAAAAGGATGCCGAGTTCGCGAACCGTTATGGTTTCTCCAAACACAAGCCGGCACGCCCGCTTTACACAAGCGAGGATGCAGAGAAGGCGATTGGCCTCTTGCGGCCGCAAGCGTTTGATCACCCGATGCATGTGCAGAACGGCATTGAAGCAACTTTCCGGACAGCGGGACATATTCTGGGAGCCTCTACCATCACGCTGCAGATGGAAGGGCGTACCATTGTTTTCTCAGGCGATCTGGGGCGCATGACAGACCCTGTAATGCCGCGCCCGGCGCAGATAGACCATGCCGACTATCTGATGGTGGAATCCACATACGGGAACCGCAAGCATGAGTCATTGGATGTGGAAGCAAGGCTTGCGGATATTATTTCCAGCACGGCGGCGCGGGGTGGTTCGGTGATCGTACCAGCTTTTGCTGTTGGGCGGACCCAGTCGCTCCTCTATCACATTTCGCGGCTGAAGAAGGCGGGCCGGATACCGGACCTGCCAGTGTTCCTTGATAGCCCGATGGCGATCAATGCCAGCCATATCTATTGCGAAAACCGGGCGGTACACCGCCTTTCCGATGCTGAATGTAAAACAGCCTGCTCGGTCGCCAAATATACCCGCAAGGTCGAAGAATCGAAGAAGCTGACATATCTCGCGATGCCTGCGATCATCATCTCCGCGAGCGGCATGGCAACAGGGGGGCGGATTTTGCACCATCTCAAGCATTATGCGGCGGACAGGCGGAACACCATCCTGTTCACCGGGTTTCAGGCGGCGGGTACGCGCGGTCGGGCAATGGTTGAAGGCGCACGTCAGATCAAGATCCATGGGTCCTACATTCCGGTCAATGCGCAGGTTGAAAATCTTGATGCCTTGTCTGCGCACGCAGACAGTGACGAAATCCTTGAATGGCTTTCCGGCTTCAAGCATCCGCCCAAAACAACCTTTGTCACCCACGGCGAACCTGAGGCGTCGGCCGCGCTTGCCACCAGAATAAGGGATGAGCTCGGCTGGCACTGTGAAATCCCGGAACTGGGGCAAGAGGTTGAGCTGTCATGACCACCTCGGGGGAAGAAGGGGCGTGCCATCTGGGTATCCGGCTCAAGCGGCTTGGCATCAACAGCCGCTCTGATCATATCATCTATATGCGCGAAGACTGTGCCGTTTGTCGGGCCGAGGGCTTCAGCGCACAGGCGCGAGTCCGTGTGGACCTGGGCGACAGGTTCATCATCGCAACGGTTCATCATGTTAGCACCGACCTGTTGTCCGACGGCGAGGCAAGTCTGTCTGAGCGGGCCTGGGCGTTGCTCGGCGCGAGCGAAGGGGATTGCATCTCACTGTCCCACCCGGCGCTTTTGGAATCGCTCAGGAAAGTTAGGGGCAAAATTTATGGCCGCGCCTTTGAGGGCGATGACCTGTCTATCATCGTTCGTGACCTGACCGAAGGACGCTATTCCGATGTGGAAACCGCCGCCTTCATCACGGCATGCTCCGCCCGCGATCTGGATGGGGCAGAACGTATTGCCTTGACCAAAGCCATGGTTGACGTGGGCGACAGGCTTGAATGGCCGCGCACGCCAGTGGTGGACAAGCATTGTATCGGCGGCCTGCCCGGGAACCGGACCACGCCGATCGTTGTTGCCATTGTGGCGGCGAACGGCCTCCTGATGCCCAAGACATCGTCGCGCGCCATCACCTCGCCCGCTGGTACGGCGGATACGATGGAGGTGCTGACCAAGGTTGATCTTGACCTTGCGGCCATCCGGCGGGTGGTGGAAAGCGAAGGCGCCTGCCTCGCTTGGGGTGGGGCGGTGCGTCTCAGCCCAGCTGACGACCTGCTGATCCGTATCGAACGCGCGCTTGATATCGATAGCGACGGCCAACTTGTTGCCTCGGTGCTGTCGAAAAAGATCGCCGCCGGGGCCACCCATCTTGTCCTTGATATCCCTTATGGGCCGACGGCCAAGGTGCGGTCCCTTGAGGCTGCGGAGAAACTGAAGGCCAGCCTTCTGGGTGTCGCGGCGGCCTTTGGCCTGAAAGCGCAAGCAGTCCTGAGTGATGGGACAGAACCAGTGGGGCGTGGTATCGGCCCAGCCCTTGAGGCGCGGGATGTGCTGTCTGTTCTCAGGTGCGAACAGGACGCGCCAGAGGACCTGCGAGACCGCGCCATCACCCTTGCCGGATGCCTGCTTGAAATGGCGGGCTGTGTGGACGCGGGCGCGGGTGCAGCCTGCGCCACTGCCACCCTGGACGACGGCCGCGCCTTCAAGAAGTTTGAAGCCATCTGCATGGCCCAGGGTGGCTTGGCTGAGCCGCCTGTCGTAAAGCATCGGCGGGCGGTTGAGGCGGCAAAAGGCGGACGGGTAGTGCGTATCGACAACCGCCGCATCGCCCAGGTGGCAAAGCTGCTGGGCGCCCCCGATGCCAAAGCCGCAGGCGTGCTGATGAGAGTGTGTGTGGGCGACAGTGTAGAAGCTGGCGCACTGCTCTATGAGATGCATGCAGAAACCACGGGTGAGCTTGCGTACGCGCTGGCCTATGTGGACCAAAACCCAGATATTATTGCCGTGGAGGTCAACTGATGGGGTTTATCTATTATGCCTTGCCAGGCGCGGAAACATTGGCAAAAGATTTGGCCCACAGGGCGCAGGCCAAGGTTGGCAGCCTGGAAGTGCACCAGTTCCCTGATGGTGAAATATATGTGCGGGCCCATACGCCGTGTCGGGACCAAAGGGTGGTACTGGTCGCGGATCTTGCGCGGCCTGATCGTTCGGCTTTGCCGCTGCTCTTCGCTGCTGATCTTATGCATGATCTTGGCGCTGAAGATGTGGGGCTGGTGGCGCCCTATCTGGCTTATATGCGCCAGGACAAACGGTTCCATGAGGGTGAAGCGATTACCTCCGCTTCCTTCGCCAAACTGGTCAATAACGCGCTGGACTGGATGATTACGGTCGATCCGCATTTGCACCGGCGCAAGAGCCTCTCTGAGATTTATTCCATTCCAGCCAGTGCGCTTCATGCGGCACCGGTTATCGGTGACTGGATAGCCCATAATGTGCCGGACGCCCTTCTTGTGGGGCCTGATGGTGAAAGCGAACAGTGGGTGAAGGCCGTGGCCGAGGTCGCCGACATGCCTTTCATCGTGCTTACGAAAGTCAGGCATGGAGACCGCGATGTGGAGGTCAGTGTGCCGCACGCAGACCGGTGGCACGACAGAACGCCGGTGCTGGTAGATGATATCATTTCCACGGCACGGACAATGATCGAAACGATCTCCCATTTGAAGAATGCTGGAATGAAACCGCCGGTATGCATTGGTGTGCATGCCATCTTCGCGGGTGACGGGTATGAGGTACTGAAGAATAGTGGGGCGAGCAGGATCGTTACCTGCAACGCTGTGCCGCATTCGACAAACGCAATTGACCTGACCGGTTTGATCGCCAGTGGAATGCAGGCGCTTCTTAGCACCAAACAGGGCGTATCATGAACCAGACAATTCGATATATCGCAATAGGTGCGGTTGTAGCTGCCCTTGCCGCGGCGGCGTGGGTTTGGCAGCAAGATGACAGTGTCTGCACGGCTGGTGGTGTTCCAGCGACCTGTGTTCCCGAACAGATCATACTTTATGGCAACGTGGATGTGCGGCAGGTCAATCTAGGCTTCAAGGTTTCCGGTCGTGTGGACCAATTGCAGGTCGAAGAAGGGGACCGGGTGATGCCCGGCCAGAAACTGGCAACCCTTGAAAAGCCCGATTTTGTTGATGACGTCGCGCTGGCGCAGGCCCGGTTTGATGCCAGTGCGGCTGCCCTCAATCAGCTTGAAAACGGCGCCCGGCCGCAAGAAATTGCCCAGGCCGAGGCCCTAGTTGAGGAACGGCGGGCCACGGTTCAGAATGCAAGACGCACCGTGAAGCGGCGGGCTGAGCTCGCGGAAGAAGGCTTTACCGCACATCAGGCGCACGAAGATGCCGAAGCCGCGCTGCTGGAAGCCGAGGCCCGCCTTCAGTCGGCCATCGAGACGCTCAATCTTGTGAAAGCTGGGCCGAGGGATGAGGAAATCGAGCGCGCCCGGGCTGCCCACGGGGCGGACGCGGCGGCGCTGTCGCTCGCCCAGCGTCGGCTGGCAGACACGGACCTTTTTGCTCCCAACGAAGGCACCATCCTGACCCGCGTGCGGGAGCCCGGCGCCATCATTCAGGCGGGGGAGCCCATCCTGAACCTGAGCCTGAAGTCGCCGGTCTGGGTTCGTACCTATGTGGAAGAACCGCAGCTTGGGTTTGTCACGCCCGGTATGAAAGCAACCGTGCAGACGGATTCCGGGGGCACATTTGAAGGCCAGGTCGGTTTCATCTCACCGGTTGCGGAATTCACACCGAAGACAGTGGAAACCAGAGAGTTGCGTACGCGCCTTGTCTATCGTGTACGGGTGATTGTAGACAGTGATGACGACGGTTTGCGGCAGGGTATGCCGGTGACCGTGGTTCTTGTGCCGAAAGGGGCAGTGGCCGGTGCAGCCGCTGATTGACATACAGGCGGTCAGCAAAAGCTTTGGCAGCTGTCGCGCGGCGATCACAGATGTATCCGCCAGCCTGATGCCCGGCGAGATAACGGGTATTGTTGGCCCCGACGGCGCGGGCAAAACCACCTTGCTTCGGATGATGGCAGGGCTTCTTAATCCCGATGAAGGGCGCATTCTGGTTGATGGCAAGGATAGCCGCGACGGCGGCGGGGGGCGTGATCATCTGGCCTATATGCCGCAGCATTTCGGCCTGTATGAAGACCTGACGGTCATGGAAAACCTGCAACTTTATGCAGATTTGCGGTCACTGCCCAAAGCGGAAAGACCGGCGCGCTCTGAAACGCTTTTGCATTTTACCGGGCTTGGCCCGTTCACGGCACGGCTCGCCGGGCGGCTTTCAGGCGGGATGAAGCAGAAGCTTGGCCTCGCGTGTGCGCTCATCCGAACACCCAAAATCCTGCTGCTGGATGAGCCAAGCGTGGGCGTGGATCCGATCTCGCGGCGGGAACTATGGGCGATGACGCAGCAGCTGGCGGGCCAGGGTATGGCGGTCGTGTGGAGTACCGCCTATCTGGATGAGGCGGCGCGCTGTTCGTCCGTACTGTTGCTGGAAAGCGGCCGGGTTTTATATAGCGGGCCGCCTGCTGTGGCGACTGACCGCATGGCAGGCCAAACCTATGCTGTGCGCGGCCTTGTGTCGGGTCAGCGCAGGACGTTGGCCAAGATCATGCAGCAGGACGGCGTGCTTGACGCGACGATCGAAGGGCACGAGGTTCGCTTCCTTATGGGGGTGGGGGCTGAGAGGCCGACACCGCGCTCTCTGGGCATTGAAGATGACGTCGATATCGTGCCTGTTGAGCCGAGATTTGAAGATGCCTTCATCGCCTTGCTCGGTGGCGCGCGTCTCAGTGCCTCGCCTTTCGCGGATATGGCTGAAGTGGCGCGGAACGGTAGCGATTTCTCGATCCGGGCCGATGGGCTGACGCGCAGGTTTGGCGAATTTGTGGCGGCGGACAGGGTCAGCTTCTCCGTCGGTCGGGGTGAGATTTTTGGCTTGATCGGGCCGAACGGCGCGGGGAAATCCACCACCTTCAAAATGCTGTGTGGGCTTTTGAAGCCCAGCGCGGGCAATGCTTCGGTCGCAGGGCTGGACCTCCGGAAGGCGCCGAGCATGGTGCGTGGCCGAATTGGCTATATGGCGCAAGGGTTTGCCCTCTATGGCGACCTGAGCGTGTTTCAGAACCTGATCTTCTTTGCGGGCATCTATGGGCTGAAGGGAAAAAGCGCCCGTCATGCGATAGACCGCGTAAGCGATATTTTTGGGCTTATGGCCCACCACGGGAGCCGAGCGGGCGAGCTGTCCCTTGGGTTCAAACGCCGCTTGGCGCTCGCCTGCGCAGTGATGCACGAGCCGGATATCCTGTTCCTTGATGAACCGACATCCGGGGTGGATCCGAAGACACGGCGCGAGTTTTGGGGCCATATCAACGCCATGGTCAGCCGGGGTGTCACTATCATTGTGACCACCCACTTTCTGCACGAAGCCGAATATTGTGATCAGGTGGCCCTGATCAACAAAGGCCGGATCATCGCCTCAGGCGCCCCCGATGTCCTGAAATCTGAGGTGCGTGCGCCCGATGTGCCCAACCCCACGCTGGAGGACGCTTTTGTTGCCCTGGTGGCGAAACAGGAGGCGGCGGCATGAGGTTCAATACGGGACGCATATGTGGCCTGGCCCGCAAGGAAAGCCGGCAGATATTAAGAGACCCCAGCAGCCTGATCATTGCCGTCTTTCTGCCGCTGACCCTGCTGTTCCTGTTCGGGTACGGCGTTACGTTCGACCCGCGCCACTATGATATTGGCCTTGTGGTTGAACAGCCCACGCCCGAGACCGGCAGCTTTACGGCCTCGCTGGTGACGTCCAGTTACTTCCGTGTGGAAACTGGCCGCGATGTGCGTGACCTGGAAAGCAAACTGGTGTCGGGCGATCTGAAGGGTATTGTGGTGTTACGCGCTGATTTCTCCCGCCGCGCCTTCCGCCGGGATACTGCACCCATTCAGGTTCTTGTTGACGGGACGGACGCCAATACGGCCGAGCTGATCCGTGGCTATGTTCAGGTTCTGTGGGCCTCCTGGCTTGGTCAGGAACTATCCAGCAACGGCATCGACTATGCGCCGCCCGTAAGCCTTGTATCCCGCCTGTGGTACAATCCGGAAGCCTCCAGCAAAAATTATCTGGTGCCCGGGTCCGTGGCGATCATCATGACCATGATCGGCGCGTTGCTGACCGCCCTTGTGGTGGCGCGGGAATGGGAACGCGGCACGATGGAGGCGCTGTTGACCACGCCTATCGGCCGGTGGGAACTGCTTCTTGGGAAACTTGCGCCCTACTTTCTGTTGGGCATGGCGTCCATGGTCCTGTCGGTTGGCGTGGCCATCTGGCTTTTTGACGTGCCGTTTCGTGGGTCCTTTTGGCTGTTGGGGCTGACATCCGCGGTGTTCATGTGGACGTCGCTTGGCATGGGGCTGTTGATCTCGACTATCTCACGAAGCCAGCTGATCGCGGCCCAGATTTCCATCCTGTCAGCCTTCCTTCCGGCCTTTTACTTTTCGAACTTTGTGTTTGAGATCGACAGCATGCCTGCGCCGCTTCAGTGGGTCAGCTATATCGTACCGGCCAAATATTTTGTCTCAACACTGCAGACGCTGTTCCTGGCGGGGGACGCGGGCGGTGTGATCGTGACTGATACGTTGGTGCTGGCGCTGATCGGGCTGGTGTTTTTCATGGCGGCAGTCAGGAAAACCCGAACGGATTTGGAGTAGGCACCCATGTGGACCCGGCTTTATGCGCTGATCAAAAAGGAACTGTGGGCCAATATCCAGGACCGGCAAACCCGTTTTCTGCTGCTCGTGGCGCCGCCGTTCCTGTTGCTCATCTATGCTTTCGCGTTGACGCAGGAAGTTAAGAATGTGTCGCTTGCGGTTTTCAATCAGGATCAGGGCATTGAATCCCGCGAACTGGTGTCGCGTTTTGTCGGGGCACCGACCTTCACGAAGATTACCTACCTGGAAAGCGACAGCGACATCGGTGAGGTTATCGAGAACCAGGCGGCATTGATGGTCCTTCACATCCAGCCCGACTTTTCCAAACGGCTCGCACGGGGCGAGACAGCAAATGTGCAGATCATTCTGGATGGCCGTCGGTCGAACGTTGCACAGATTTTGGCGGGCTATGCTGGGGAAATTGTTGCCGCTTTCAATGCGGAGGTGGAGGCACGAACGCCCAGGAACGGGAACCCGCCCAGCGAGATTGTCTCCCGAACCTACTTCAACCCGAATTTCGACACCATCTGGTCGGGGACGCCGGGGCTGTTTGCGGGGCTTATTGCCACAGTGGGCTTTATGGTGTCGGCTTTTTCGGTCGCGCGGGAGCGCGAGCTGGGCAGTTTCGAGCAGTTGCTGGTATCGCCGCTGCGGCCGTTTGAGATTTTGGTTGGGAAGACCATTCCCGCGCTGATCATCGCCATGACAAGCGCGCTTGCGATGTTGATCCTGAGTATCCTCGTTTTGGGCGTGCCGTTCGAAGGTTCGGTGCTTCTGCTTTTTGCCGCCATGACGCTTTATCTCGCGGCCATCATCGGTATCGGGCTGTTCATCTCATCGCTCGCCTCCACGCAGCAGCAGGCAATCATCGGCATTTTCATGTATATGGTACCTGCCGTTCTGTTGTCCGGCTATGCGACGCCTGTGGAAAACATGCCCGACTGGCTGCAAACCGTGGCGCAAACCAATCCGGTGACGCATTTTATTGCGATCTGCCGGGGTGTTTTCCTGAAAGCGGTGCCGGCAGGTGATGTGGTCGGCCATATGTGGCCGATGCTGGCTATCGCCTTTGTCACCTTGTCGGCCGGTGCCTGGATGTTCCGGCGCAAGCTCTCCTGATGCCAATGCGGTGTGCCAAGGCGACACACCGCATAAAGGAGAGGGATCAGCCGATCAGTGGTTATGATCGTGCTGTTTTTTCTTCTCGCCTTCCTGTTTCATGCCGTCTTTGTCCATGCCCTTTTTCATCCCTTTATCCATGGGCATCATCGACATGCACTCATCCATTTGCATCATCATGTTGCTGCGGATTTTGGCTGGGTCGGTCTCATGATCCATTTCCATTTTCTCGGTCATGCAGGCCTTCATATGCTTGCGCATCATATCCCGCATCATCATGCCGTCTTTCATCATCATATGCCCCGCCCTGTCTTTGTGATCATCCTTGTGATCATCGTCGTAGGCATAGACGGGCATCGTGAGCGACAAGCCGATAGCGGCAATTGCCAATGTGGTAACGATGGATTTGCTTTTCATGAAAACCTCCTGAGAATTGATTGTGATCTGTTTGGAAATTCCAAGTGTTGGGATTAATGCGGCAGAGGATCAGGCGCCTGTCAGGTTTGGGACAAAGCGTGGTGTGTGCTCGGCGTACCGTGTGAAGGTGTCGCCGAAATCCTTTTCCGCCTGGTGTTCTTCCGTGATCGACAGCCGCCAATAGACAACAAGCAGGATAGGGAACATCGCGAGCGTCAGGATGGTGGGCCACTGCAGGAGGAACCCGAACATGATCAGGACAAATGCAACATATTGTGGGTGGCGCATGCGGGCATACGGCCCGCTTGTCGCAAGTGTTCCTGTCTTTTGCGCCCGGTACAGAACGTTCCAAGCGGCTGCCAGAAGCCAGAAGCCGCCGCCAATGAAGGCCATACTCAGTATATGGAATGGCCCGAAGTGGGGATTGGCTTTCCAGCCGAACATCATCTCCAGCAGGTGGCCGGAATCGTGCGCGAACCAGTCCACATCAGGAAATTGGCTTTGCAGCCATCCGGACAGGAAATAGATGGTCAGCGGCACGCCGTACATCTCGGTGAAGAGAGCAACAATGAATGCGCTGAAAACGCCGAAGGAACGCCAGTCAGTTGTCGTCTTTGGTTTTGTAAAGCTGAAAGCAAAGAAAATGAAAATGGCCGAATTCAGGATCACGAGGCTCCAGAGACCATAGGATGAAGAATGATCCATGGTGTCTTACTCCTCATCCTTGTGGTCATGGTGGGAATGGCCTCCATGCATGAACAGATGCATTCCTACGCAAAGTAGCAACAACAGCAGTAACGGCGCATTGCCACCGAGTGTTATATGAGCCCTATGTTCATAAACTAACATCAGACCAGCGATCGCTAGGAACACGATGAACACGAAACCGATCCTTGTTTGAAAGAAGCCTGGAGAATTTTTCATGGTCGCCCTCCGAAAGGTTTGGCACGAGCTTAGGGCTTCCAGTTACAGGAAGGTCAAGGCAGGAAATCTTCAGGCGCATTATATTTTCAGAGGGTCAAAAAAAAGCAGAAACCCTATTGACCTTGCCCTTACTAGAAGCTTTAGGCTTCCGGCGAATCTACAGTTGATCAGGAGTTTCGCCTATGTGTGAGCACCACGACCATCATCACCATGCCAGCAATGGCAAGTCGGCAGTCCATGACCCCGTTTGTGGCATGTCCGTCGATCCGGAGAAAAGTGAACGCAAGGTAAGCCACGCCGGGCACGACTATTATTTCTGCAGCGACCACTGCAAAGCCAAGTTCGAAGCAGACCCTGATACATATGCAACAGCCAAAGACCCGGTTTGCGGCATGAATGTCGACCGGGGCGCGGCGACCCATATCCAGAAGCATGAGGGCAATAGCTATTATTTCTGTTCGGAAAAGTGCGAGCAGAAGTTCGTAGCCGATCCTGCCCAATATATTGACGACAGACCGGCCCAAGAACCGATGCCGGAAGGCACGATATACACCTGCCCGATGCATCCTGAAATCCAACAGGTGGGGCCGGGGACCTGCCCCATCTGCGGTATGGCTCTCGAGCCAATGGGTGTGCCCACGGGAGACGAAGGCCCAAATCCGGAGCTGGTGGATTTTAAGCGCCGTTTCTGGTTTGGGGCAGTTTTCACGGTACCGCTTCTGGTGCTATCCATGGGCCCCTATGTCGGCCTTGGTGGCGTTCGTGAAATCTTTGGCGAACGTCTGACGCTGTGGATTGAGTTAGCTCTTGGTACCCCCGTGATATTGTGGGCCGGTTGGCCTTTCTTTGTTCGTGGCGTTCAATCAGTTGTTACCGGTAACCTCAACATGTTCACGCTGATCGGATTGGGGACCGGTGCAGCCTATCTTTTCAGCGTTGTCGCGGTGATGGCGCCCGGCATTTTCCCGGACGGGTTCCGCGATCCGGAAGGCCATGTGGGTGTCTATTTCGAAGCGGGTGCTGTGATCGTGACGCTTGTACTCCTTGGCCAGGTAATGGAACTGGGCGCGCGGGAACGCACCGGTGCTGCCATCAAGGCACTTCTTGACCTGGCGGCCAAGACGGCGCGGGTGATCCGTGAAGACGGGCGGGAAGAAGAAATTCCACTTGAAGATGTTGTGGTTGGTGACCGCCTGCGCGTGCGACCGGGCGACAAGATCCCGGTGGATGGTATCGTGCAGGAAGGGCGGTCGTCAGTGGATGAATCGATGATTTCCGGGGAGCCGGTACCGGTTGAAAAGGTGGAGGGTGACAAGCTCACAGGTGCCACAATCAATGGCACAGGCAGCCTGATCATGACGGCGGAACGGGTGGGCAAGGACACCATGCTTTCCCAGATCGTCGAGATGGTGGCAAATGCGCAAAGGAGCCGGGCGCCGATCCAGAAACTGGCAGACTCTGTCGCGGGCAAGTTTGTGCCGGTGGTAATCCTTATTGCCGTGCTCGCCTTTATCGCATGGGCTGTTTGGGGTCCAGCACCCTCGTTGTCATATGGCTTGGTCGCGGCTGTCGCTGTACTCATCATCGCATGTCCATGTGCGCTCGGCTTGGCAACACCGATGTCAATTATGACAGCTACCGGCCGGGGCGCGCAGGCGGGTGTGTTGATCAAGAATGCAGAAGCGCTTGAGCGCTTCGCCAAGGTTGATACTCTGATTGTCGACAAGACTGGTACGCTGACCGTGGGCAAGCCCAAGTTGGTAGCTGTACTGCCACAGGAAGGATATGGCGAAGACGATGTACTTCGCTTTGCAGCAAGCCTTGAGCGCGGGTCCGAGCACCCGTTGGCGGAAGCTATTGTCTCCGGCGCGGAAGAGCGTGGCCTGAAGCTTGTGTCTGCCAACGATTTTGAAGCGGTGACAGGCAAGGGCGTGAAAGGCGTGATCGACGGCACTTCAGTCGCACTCGGTAATGCCAAACTGCTGGACGATATGGGGATCGATGGAGGGGCCCTGTCCGATACCGCCAATGCTCGTCGCGATGAGGGTGAAACCGTCATGTTCGTGGTGATGGACGGTGCGGTCGCCGGGCTGGTATCGGTCGCCGACCCTGTGAAAGAGACCACGCCCGATGCCTTGAAGGCACTGCATGCGGAAGGCCTTAAGGTGATCATGGCAACGGGTGATAATGTACGCACGGGCCGGGCCGTTGCCGCAAGGCTCGGGATCGACGATATCCGCGCGGACGTGTTGCCCGAGGACAAGGCACGGATCATTCGGGAGCTGCAGGAAAAAGGCCACCGTGTCGCCATGGCGGGTGACGGTGTCAATGATGCGCCGGCGCTCGCGCAGGCCGATGTGGGCATCGCCATGGGCACCGGTGCCGATGTAGCGATTGAAAGCGCGGGCTTCACCCTTGTGAAAGGGGACCTGACCGGGATTGTCAGGGCACGGCGGCTGGCGCGCGCCACCATGCGTAATATCAGGCAGAACCTGTTTTTTGCACTTGTCTATAACGCCGCTGGTGTGCCGATTGCGGCAGGTGTCCTTTATCCCTGGTTCGGTATCCTCATCTCGCCCATGTTTGCGGCCGCGGCCATGAGCCTGAGTTCTGTTTCGGTGATCAGCAATTCGCTACGCCTTAAGTCGATCCGGCTCTAGGAGTGAAATGACATGGCACAGCTTACAATTGGGAAACTAGCCGATGCGACCGGCGTTGGCATTGAAACAATACGGTATTATGAGAGGTGCCATGTCCTCCCCACGCCTGAGCGAACCAGCGCCGGATACCGGGTGTATGGCTTGGAAAATGTCAGGCAGCTTAAGTTTGTGAAGGAAGCGCAGTCCCTGGGTTTTACACTCAAGGAAATCAGAGAGCTGTTGGAACTGTCTGCAAGTCCTGAGGCTGATTGCGCAACTGTGAACAAGATAGCAAGAGCCAAGATTGCACAGATAGATGGCAAATTGGCTCTTCTCAGCAAGATCAAACAGAATTTGGAAGTGTTGGCTGAGTATTGCCCTGGCAATGAACAGCCGCTCCAGGACTGTAGCATCATAAATCATTTGTACGGTGACTAACCATTACCAGTTTTCATACTAAAGCTCGTTTTGAGCAGGAATAAACTTTGAAAAAGCAGCAACTTCATAAATTTCTAGCAAAAACCCATAAGTGGATCGGCCTGGTTCTTGGTCTTCAGGTTCTGGCCTGGACGGTGGGTGGCGTCGTCATGAGCTGGATACCTATCGATACAGTGAGGGGTACGCATAATGTCGAAGAGCATGCACCTGTAGCGCTGCCAAATGTCGAGGGACTGTTGCCTTTGGGGGACCTTGCCAGCCAAGAAAAAGGTCAAATTCAGCAAGCAACATATATGACCTTATTGGGGCACCCGGTCGTCCGGTTAGTGCATCTGGGTGGTGAAGTGACACTGGTGGATGCTGGATCCGGCGAGCTGCTGTCACCCATTGATGAGCAGGTGGCACGCCAGATCGCCGATGCTGATTTCAAACCGGATGTGCCGATAGCGTCCAGCACGCTTCTGGATGCGCATACGATAGACTATCGCGGGCCGCTTCCAGTGTGGCAGGTCACGTTTGCCGATGAAGACACCACATCAATTTATGTGTCGCCCGCCGAGGGGCGTGTGCTTGCCAGGCGTTCGGCCACTTGGCGCCTGTATGACTTTTTCTGGATGCTACACATCATGGATTATGACGAACGCGAAAATTTCAACAATCCGTTGATCATGACTTTTGCGTTCAGTGCAGCGCTGTTCACACTGTCGGGTTTGGGCCTCGTGTTTTTCCGTTTCTACCGGCGGGATTTCAACTGGCTCCTCGGACGGAGGAAGCGGCTTTAGGTGCTTGTCAGGCGGCGGCTGGAAAGGATGCTGGCTTTGGAAAAGACAATGAAGATATCGGATTTTTCGGCCTTCTCAGGTGTGCCGAGTGAAACTATCCGATACTATGAAAGGCGCGGGCTTCTTCCGGCACCTGCGAGAAAGCCCTCCAACTACCGGATGTATAGCAAGGAAGATGCCGCACGGGTTCGTTTCTTGCACCATCTTCAATCTTTGGGGTTGTCGCTTCGTCAATTGGTTTCGTTGCTTTCGCTCTGTGATGAACAGGAGCCATTGAGTGTGGATGATAAATCTTTTGTCGATGCGATACTTGAGGAGCTTGACGCTCGGCGAGCTTTGTCAGATCGCTTGGAAACAGTGCTGAGAGAGTTAAAAGCTGGCCAGAGGTGTCCGGATATTGCCGAGAAAATGTTCGGGGGCGGACTGCAATAGGGGAGAAAAATGAAGCCGACTTATGAAAAGGGAAGCCTGTCACTGATCGCAACCGTGGCCATGGGAACTGGCGTCATGATTGGCGCAGGCATTTTTGCGCTCACTGGACAGGTTGCAGAATACGCGGGGCCATGGTTTCCGCTTGCGTTCCTTCTGGCTGCAATCGTAAGCGGCTTCAGCGCCTACAGTTATATTGTTGTATCGCGTAAGTATCCGTCGGCTGGTGGCATCGCGATGATCCTGCACAAGGCCTATGGGCCTGCCACCATCACGGGTGCCGCAGCGCTCCTGATGGCGTTTTCCATGATCATTAACGAAAGCCTGGTGGCTCGGACATTTGCGACATATCTGTTGCGGTTGATTGACACTGACAAGGGCGAAATCCTGGTTCCGACTATTGCTGTGGGGCTGATCGTCGCGGCCTTTCTGGTCAATATCTCCGGGAACAAAATTATCGGCCGGATATCCCTGGCTTCTGCAGTTATCAAAGTAGGCGGGATTTTAATTTTTGCCCTGTTGGCCCTGTGGGCGGCGGATTTCAGCTTTGCGTCAAAGCTGAGTGGAGAACCTGCTAACCGGTCCCTGCCGGACTTTCTGGCTGCTACGGCCCTTGCCATCCTGGCCTACAAAGGGTTCACGACGATCACGAACAGCGGTGACGAGGTGAAGGAGCCGAAGAAAAACGTGGGCCGCTCCATCGTCCTGTCATTGTTGATATGCCTTGCCGTTTATCTTGCAGTCAGCTTTGCCGTTGGCTCAACATTGTCTGTCGCCGAAATCGTCAAAGCGAAAGACTATTCATTGGCTGAAGCCGCGCGCCCCGCGATAGGGGACGACGGTGTTGTATTCACAGTGATCATTGCCTTGATCGCAACCGCATCCGGTCTGCTTGCAAGCACATTTGCCGTGTCGCGCATGCTGGCGATGCTTACAGACATGAAGCTGATTCCCCACAGCCATTTCGGAATGCCGGGTGGGATTCAGAAACACACACTGGTCTATACGGTGGTATTGGCAAGCCTGCTGGCGGCCTTCTTTGATCTGAGCCGGATCGCGTCAATGGGAGCCATATTCTACCTCCTGATGGACATAATCATTCACTGGGGCGTGTTTAGACACCTGCGTCGCGATGTCTCAGCGGCGATATGGGTTCTGATTGTGGCAATGGTTCTGGATGCGCTTATGTTGGGGGCCTTTATCTTTATCAAAGGGTCCACTGACCCCTTCATCATTATCGTCTCCGCGAGCAGCATTGCTGCTGTATTTGCTTTCGAAAGATTTTACCTGCGCAACCTTCGAGGAGCAGGTGATGTGGGCCATGAACACCACCATCATTAGCGGCCCCTCGAAGGTGAAAAGCTAGTTCAGGGTTTTTAAGGCTCAGACCTTCAGGACTTGTATGTGGAGGAGGTGCATTGCAAAATACGCAATCAGTAGGAACCACAGCACCGATGTCAACCAATAGCTCCTCTATGCTGTTGTTGAACGAGTCTGTGTTGCTGGTTGCTGTTCTTGCTTTCGCAATACTCCAGAACAAGCACCTGCGACAGTCCTCATTTTGGCGCGCGACAGTGACGCCCCTTGCCTCCATTATAGGGAGTGGATTTCTAATCATCGCACCTTTAATGGCTGAGGTTGCTGGAGAGTTGGCGCCATTGGCAATGGCCAGTATATTGCTTGTTGCTTACGGCATTGGTGCTGTCATCCGATTCAATATCAACTATTGTGAAAGACACGCGGGAAGTTACCAGCCGTTGATTGTGCGGCGATTGGAACATGCCTCCGGTATAACCCTCTCGATCGCCTATGTTATTTCGATCGCGTTTTATTTGCGTTTGATGTCGGCCTTTCTGTTTAGTGCTTTCGAAGATACGGCCCCCTTTCTGGAGGCTTCCTTTACGACGATTGTTTTGGCAGCAATCGGTGGCCTGGGTTGGCGCTACGGCTTGACCGCTCTCGAACGCATGGAAACGCTCGCAGTTTCCGTTAAGCTTGCAATCATTGTGGCGTTGTTAGCAGGCTTGCTACATCACAACCTGGTCGAGGGTTTTTCCTTTGTTGGAGTGCGAGCAGCCCATCTTTCCTTTTTGGATCAATTGAGAATGTTGGCTGGTATGCTGCTGGTCGTACAAGGGTTTGAGACGTCGCGTTATCTAGCAAGCGAATATAGCGCGGATAAGCGGATTGCCAGCATGAAGTTAGCTCAGCGTCTTTCAGCGGTTATATATCTGTTCTTTATCATTCTGATTCTGCCTTTGATCCATCATTTGGAACAGGGCAATCCAGATGAAACAGCGATAATTGACCTGTCGGCTTTTGCAGCCCCAATTCTACCTGCACTTTTGGCCTTGGCAGCAATCATGAGCCAGTTTAGCGCAGCGGTTGCTGATACAGTCGGTGCCGGGGGATTGCTCGAACAGGAGAGCGATCAAAGGCTTTCGAGCCGTACCGCTTATTTAGGTATTGTAGGAAGTGCAATCATACTCATTTGGGTCACGGATATCTTTGCTATCATTGCATTCGCGTCGCGCGCGTTTGCCCTATATTACCTTCTGCAAACACTATTGGGAATTTGGGTGATTTGTCAGGGTAGCGTTGCAAGTATAAAAGAAGGCTTGCGCCTTATGTGTTTTGTAACGATGGCGGGTATATTGACGTTCGCGGTTCTGTTTGCCTTGCCTGCAGGCTAAGTACGGATGGACCTGTACCATCCGAGATGCTCGTACAGACCGCCCCACATAAAGCCGAAGGTTACAGCAAACAACAGCTCTTCCACTGGCACTCCGACAATGGTCCAACCGCTGATGGCGTTATTATTCCAATATAGAGAAACCAGGTCTGGGTGTGACCAGCTCATAGCGGCGAAAAACAGGAAATAGAGGCCCCCAAAAATACTGGCGCTCCAAATCATTCTCTTAAAAAGGTCTGGCCGACACAAAACAGTAGCCAAGCCACCCACAGCCATTGAGATAGAAGCAATATAAATTGCGTTCAGTTCCGAGAAGATAAACATAGGTATAAAGGCTAATATTGGTGACGCCAGTGCTAACTTGTGAAAGCGATGGCGTTTCTGACGTTTGGTGCATTCTGGCATAAGCTCCATGTCGGTACGTTGTCCAATGCCGTATAGTGCGCTTGCAAGTCCTCCAACCGAAAAGGAGAAAATTAGGCTTTCTACATCGAGACCTGTTCGGGCCGCCAAATCAAAAAGGGTAGGTGGGAACCAATATTCTGGATAAAAGAGCGGCTCGGTTAACCCAAGTGGCATGGTACTTACGCTGACGAAGAGCATTTTCTTCTTTTCTGTCCGGTTGGCAACAAAAACACCTCCCCAGATTGCGAGTAACAGAAGGCTCCATGTTAGATATGTATAATGCATGGTCATCACGGCATTCTCCCTCTCCAGTTTAGCTAACGTCCTCTGCCAGCACCCCTTCTTGGTTCAGGGGGGAGACTGTGAACAGCCTATATGTGAAGTTCGCAGATTTATTTTTTGTTTACAGCCAACGCCTGAACATTGCAGCCATATGTTCAAGAATGTTGGAAAGTCTGGATCTTGTGTTCCAATTCCTCAACAGGATTTTTTCGGACACGTTTAGGTCCGACAAAAATTGTTCTCGGAGGCCTTTTGCCAACATGTGATTATTGGTTGCCAATGTCAGTTCGTAATTAAGAAAGAAGCTGCGATAGTCTAGGTTTGCTGTGCCTATCGCAGACCATGTATCATCTACAACCACTGTTTTGGCATGCAGTACTCTTGGCAGGTATTCATAAATTTGAACGCCCGCCTTTATCAGGGAAGCATAGAAATGGCGCGCGGCCCACTGTGCTATTCGTACGTCACTTATTCTCGGAACCAACAGCCTGACATCAACGCCGCGCCGGGCTGCCTGTTTCATGTGTTTTAATAGGCGGTGGTCAGGCACAAAATATGGTGTTGTTATATAGATACATGATTCTGCGGCCAGAAATGATGCCATGTAGGTGCATCTGAGGCGGTGCCGACAGGAACGGGTTGGGTTGTGCAGCAAGACTGTTTCTGTGTTCTGCAAATCATTGGTGTGAACCCTACAGCCGCGCCAGAATGCGTCAAAGATTTGGGACGCTGCGTGAGTTACGGGCCCTTCAAACCGGATATGCGTGTCTCGCCAGCATGAATCCCCATAGGATTTGCGGGAGTTTTCCTTGTGAATGTTGAAGCCCCCTAGAAATGCAATTTTGTTGTCGATAACCAGCAGTTTACGGTGATTCCTTCGGTTATAGCGCCAGGGCCTTCGCCAATTCCAACGGTGAAACCATTGCACCTGTACCCCGCCGTTGCGTAAATATTTTTCCAAGTGACGGGAGGCTGCAAACATTGATCCAACCGCATCAAGGTGCAATCGAATGCTGACCCCCTGCTGAGCTCGCTGAACCAAGGCCTTGGCGAATTGATTGCCAACCACATCATCAGCAAAAATATAGCTCTCAAAGTCGATGGTGTTCTCTGCGGTCGCGATTGTCGACAACATTGAGCTATACAATTCATCACCGTCGACAAAAAGATCAAACTTTTCCATGTAGGATTGCTGCATCGGATCGAGTTCCATGCGACAAGAAATAGACAATTTCCTTAACCTAAACCTATTTGGACTGTGATCAACGGGAATCCGTTGAAAGGCCGACTTGGTTATCTTGTTCCATCGTTAAATAATAAGATAAGCTTGTGGATAATAGAGAAGGCAGCTAGAGGCTACCGCCCGATAGGTGAACCGTATCGCGCATGCCGTTATGGTGCTCTCCGGCGGTCGCAGAAATCTTTGATTGCTTCTAGGCAGGCTTGCGTATTCAAAAGCCAGGGATGATGTCGAGCACCGTCTATCTGCCGAATTTGCCAATTTTCCATCTTTCCAACAAGAGCCGCTGTTTCCGCGTAGGGCGCGGTGTCATCATCGATGGCGTGGATACAAAGGACGTCGATATTGGGGGAAATCTCTTGGGCGTCATTAGTCAAATCTCGACGATAGAGAATGTTCCATAGTGATGTGATGGACGACATCGCGTTGTGCTTCACGAGGTCCTCTGCAACTTCACGCGGATAGTCAGTTAAGATGAGGGGCAGCAGGCGGCCTATTACGTGACGAGTAAACATGCACACTAATGCGGCTATCACCATGTTCGTAAATATCCAGCCACCAGGCATGTGCCGAAACCACTTTGACGCGCGCTTTTTGTCGTGAAAACAGGGTAAGCTGATAAGGACGAGAGATCTGACCTGTTCTGGATACCGCGAAGCATAGATGAGCGCTAATGCGGCTCCAAGCGAATGGCCTATCAATGTGATAGGCCCCAATGGTGCAAGCGAATTGTGGAGGGTAGCTATGTGACGGTCTACCGTATAACGGCACCAAGGTCGAGGAGAGTCCCCAAATCCTAACAAATCTACAAAAATTGCTGACCGACCAAGTGGTGCTCTATCTAGCATACAGGTCCAGTAACGGGTTGTACCACCGAGCCCATGTAAAAATACAAGAGGTTCGTCCGCGGAAGCTTTTTGCGGTGACATATCACCAAGAAACGTGAGTGATAGCGTCTCAGACATTGTTTTGTTCATGGGCAGCAGTTCAGGGCGTTTGTGTTTTGAAAGATTATGTCGCAATGCAATATTTCCACAAGCATGATCCGGGGGCAGATCAATATACTTCCTGCGTCAGTGAAGCAGCGACCACAAATTCTATCAGCTTGCGATGATTGCCTATAATCGTATGAAATATCGATTGAGTAACAACGGTAGCTGTTGACATAAATCAAAGAGGCACCTGTATCGTGGCAATAGTATCTTGATGCTTAGCTCGAGTGCTCTGTCAATATAACGGGTGAGGTAAGTCTCAAGCCGGCTATATGGAGCGTAAGGATGGACCAGAAAACACGGATCTACTTTTGGTATGTCGTTTTGGCGGTGTTTGGCATTCTTCTTCTTCAAGATGTTATTGCTCAGAAGCCTCACGTCACCACGGTCGCATATAGCGAATTCGAGGACTATCTCAGAAGTGATCAATTGAGCGAGGTGGTGATAACCTCGCAATACGTTCAAGGCACGCTGAAAGGCGGCAACGGCGAGCAACCGCAACATGTCATAGCTGTTAGAGTTGACCCAGCCTTAGCGGAACAGCTTTCTAAATATAACGTTAAGGTTGCTGGCGTTGTGGAAGACACCTTTTTAAGTGACCTAATGTCCTGGTTGCTACCGACGCTATTTTTTGTCGCCATCTGGATGTTTTTAATCCGTCGGATGGCGGAAAAGCAGGGCCTTGGCGGAGGAGCAATGTCGATTGGGAAAAGCAAGGCCAAGGTATATTTGGAAACGGACACCAAGGTTACATTCGAAGATGTCGCTGGTGTCGATGAAGCCAAGGCTGAGCTGGAGGAAATAGTCAATTTCTTGAAGGAGCCAAAAGGATATGGTCGATTGGGCGCCCGCATGCCAAAGGGTATTTTGCTGGTCGGCCCTCCAGGAACTGGAAAAACACTTTTTGCCAGAGCCGTGGCGGGAGAAGCGGGGGTGCCGTTCTTCTCAATTAATGGTTCCGAATTTGTCGAAATGTTTGTTGGCGTTGGCGCGGCACGAGTACGGGATCTTTTCGAGCAAGCTCGCAAACAAGCCCCAGCAATTATATTCATCGATGAATTAGACGCGTTGGGCCGTGCCCGTGGAGCGTATCCTGGATTGGGTGGGCATGATGAAAAAGAGCAAACGCTCAATCAGTTGTTGTCTGAACTCGACGGCTTCGACCCAAGGGATGGCTTGGTTTTGCTCGCAGCTACGAACCGCCCGGAAATTTTGGATCAGGCACTGCTACGTGCCGGTCGGTTTGACCGGCAGGTTCTGGTAGATCGCCCCGATAAGGGTGGGCGCCTGGCTATTTTGCAGGTTCATATTCGAAAAGCCAAAGTGGCAGACGATGTTGATCTGGCTCAAATTGCCGCTTTGACTCCAGGCTTTAGTGGCGCGGACATTGAAAATCTTGTGAACGAAGCAGCCCTTTTAGCGACACGCCGCGGTGCCGACGCTGTTACCTTGGAAGATTTCAATCAAGCGATCGAGCGCATCGTTGCTGGTCTGGAAAAAAAGAATCGACTGTTGAATCCCCATGAACGGAATGTTGTGGCATTTCACGAAATGGGGCATGCCCTTGTCGCTATGTCTCTGCCCGGGACAGACGAAGTTCACAAGGTATCGATTATCCCGCGTGGTGTTGGTGCGCTGGGGTATACTATCCAGCGACCGACAGAGGATCGTTTTCTAATGAGTCGAACCGAGCTCCAAAATAAGATGGCGGTTCTATTGGGGGGGCGTGCAGCTGAAGCTCTCATTTTTGATGAAGTCTCAACCGGTGCCGCTGATGACCTGGCGAAGGCGACTGATATCGCTCGTGCTATGGTTACCCGTTTTGGTATGGTCGAGGCTCTTGGGCAAATAGCCTATGAAGTTGAGCCGCAACAATTTCTTAGCCCCGCGCCAGAACGTGTGCGGCACTATAGTGAAGAAACAGCGAGTAAGATTGATAGCGCCGTGCATGATTTAATTGATAAGGCTTTTGATGCAGCAACAAATATTCTCCGAGAAAAACGAGATATTCTCAATGCAGCTGCCGCGGGTCTATTGGAAAAGGAAACACTAAGTGGTAAAGAATTGGGGCAATATCTTCATCGGCACTCTAAGTAGGTTCTCTGAGCCAAACCTAATGTGGCAAGGTTGTTGCGAGCCCACTTGTCAGGATATTCACGGGCATAGTTAACATAGTAAAATATCCTCTGTGCAAAGCATCCAAAGCCCCAGGGTAGTCCTGCAGTAGCTGCGATTTGCGCTGAGATGGCTTGATGTCTTATCCATCGTGTTGGCTTGGGTGGCCGGTGATGCCATGCTCACACCAAACACATGTACAATCTATATGATCACAGCTTTTGTCGCGCAGAGGATGCCTGTAGCGCAACAACGCGATGGGCTGTAATAGCTTTGTTACCCACCATGGTTGATACAATGCAGACAGTGCTTCGCGGGCGTCGCCAGTGGCTATATGGTTTGCGATAGCATATCTGTGACCATATCGCCCCGCGACATTGAAGATAAATCGATTGCAAACAGATGTTCTGAGCTGCGGGAGCAGTTCACGTCTCCAGAGCCGCGTATAGCTCGTACCTTCAATGATGCTGCGAGCTGCCAATATGCCAGATCGTATAGCATAGCCCATTCCGAAGCCCGCAAGAGCATCTTGAAACCCGGCCTGTTCGCCAATGACCAAATTGTCGCCCTGGGTGGCAGTCTCCGGTAACCGGAAATTCGCGTAGCCCCCGAATTGTCGCGGATTGGTCATTTGGAGGCCAGCTTTTTTTTCAAAGAATGCGACGGTACGATCAACAAACTTCTGGTGGCTTTTGAAGCCTGTGAACATGCAGCTTGCCACTGTGCCGCGCCCCTGCCAAACAAGTAGATATGAATAGCCAAGGGGGGCCAATTCTTTGTTGAAACAAATCCAGCTTCCATTTTGCATGGTCGTTTCAAATATGTAGCCTGTGGCAATCGCGTCAGCAGTACGTGGACCGATAGCTAGCACCGCAGGGCTATCGACCTCTTCAATCGGATGGCCAAACTGTATTTCCACATCTAAATCCAGGGCTTGTTGTAGTAGGCCCCGGTCAAGGGTTCCGGCCATTTGCCCCCGGCGGACGAGATAATATAGTGGTGCATTACTATTGATGTCGTAGGCATGACCCCAAGCATCAAAGGCTGTACCATGCCGGACCGGAAGGACATCAAAGTTGATTTTCATTCCTGCGAGCTCAAGCTCCCGCAATATGTCGTCTTTTGCGGTCCAGTTCTCTAGCCCTTGAAAGTCATCATGGAATCGGCCGCCAACTCCCGGCCTTCTATCATAAATTTTAGCTTTGAAGCCTGCGCGAGCCAATACTATGGCGCAAGCCAAACCCGATGGGCCTGCGCCAACAATTTGGATTGCCTTTTGTGTCGTCACAATGCCGCTCCACCATATCCTGCATTCTGAACAGTACGAATTCGGGTATTGTATACTAGCATTGCAACTGTGACTGATTTATCTAACATTGAAGATGCTTCATTCTTTCTTAGTTTCAGCCTGAATAAGGATTTCAGTGATGCCCTCATCCACAAAGTCTTTGATTTCCCTAGGGTGCATCAATCGGAGCACTGCCTCAAAGTGAGACCACGGCAGCTCGATATGGTCCAGCGGACCTTTCACTTGGTAGAGACTATTGGCGGTGCGCACATTATCGCCATCAACCTCTAGGACAGGCGATGACCGGAAGGCGTCGCCAGAGCGGAAGCGCTGGAGCTTATCTTCCACAACAGTACCACATAGCAAACGGAGATTTTTGTGGTGCTCAGGAGCATCCGTGAAGGAAACGAGGCATGCGTCTTCGATGACGCCATCATATATTTTGTTCATGTCTTGCCTCCCTCAGAACCAGTTTGTGGCTTCAGAGATCAATCCTGCTAGCACGAGCAGAATGTGATAACCGCCTTTGGCAGCTTGTTCAAAGAGCCACGCAATGAACTCTTTGTGACAGGTGGTGAGATATTCTGCGGTCACTGTCTTTAGGGGCTGTGTACCGGCGATTTTAGGCGTAGCAGTAGCGTGAGAAGCAGTCATCGGTGCCTCCTTTGGCGGGTCGTGGATAGGGCGGTTAATGAAGGTGGGTGGTGTTGAGCGGGTAGTGAACCTGCTGACAAAGAACCCTGCTCACATCTTGAATGCCTTCCAGGCCATGGCCGAGCATATGATGGAGGGGGCTTTGATCCTGAAAAGCAGGATTGTTCGACTTGAGCCACCGGACGGCTGAAGTGGCTGACGTGCCCATTAGCTTTAGCTGTCGGTTTACATCGATGACGCAGGCAAGGCGAAGATAGGTCTCCTTGCTCAGTTCGGTGAAAACCCGCTGTTGCCACAACTGAAAGATATATGTGTCTTTGAGGCCGGTCAGTGTGAATTGCTCGCTGTCAGACAATGCCCAACCGCGCATGATTGTGAAGGAAAG
>NZ_LRUB01000030.1 GCF_001550065.1 Kordiimonas lipolytica | reverse complement strand
CTTATACATTGAGAGGCACGAAGATTTGTTATGATCTTCGTGCCTCTTTGATTTTGAACAGGGGGTGGCCACCCCCTGTTCAAGGTGCGGAATGTGGTTGAGCCCACTCGGGGCAAGACCTTTTACGGTCGTAAAAAAGCATAACCCTTCCGCACCACAGAGGCTTCGTCGAACCGCTGAGTGAGCTTTTACGCTCGTGTATAAGAAAGACAAAGCCAATGACTTATACCACGCGATCCATTGGGATCGACATATCAAAATCATCCTTTGACGTTTGCCTGCTGCCAGAAGGCGAAGCAGACACATTTACCAATAATACATCCGGCATTGCCAAATTCCTTTCGTGGGTTGCTGACAGGGAAGACATTGAACGGCTGATCCTGGAGCCTACAGGTGGCTATGAACGCATGGTCACAGATGCCTTGCTTGCAGCCGGGTTGCCGGTTGCCAAAGTTAATGCCCGATATATCCGTCAGTTTGCCCGGGCCAGTGGGCAATTGGCCAAAACCGACAAGGTGGATGCCTTTGTGCTAGCCGACTATGGCAGGCGCATGGAAACACGCCTTCTTGAACAACCTTCTGAACAGCAGCAGGAACTCTCAGACCTCGTAGTCCGATACAAACAGCTGTCCCACATGATTGTCCAGGAAAAGAACCGCCGGGAAAAGCTGCTGAACAAGGCAAGAGACTGGATCGAAGAGGCTCTGAATTTCCTGCTGGAACAGCGTCAAGCCGTTGTGGAAGCGATGGAGGAATGCCTGGAACAGGATGCAGCACTCAAGGCCAGGGCCAAAGTGTTGACTTCAATAAAGGGCATTGGATTGCGGACCGCCTGCTTCCTGCTGGCAGGCCTGCCGGAACTGGGTCATCTCGACAAAGGACAAATCGCCAAGCTCGTTGGTCTAGCCCCAATCAACCGGGATAGTGGTCTAATGCGCGGCAGGCGGACAATTACAGGAGGACGGAAACATGTGCGCGATGCTTTATATGTGGCGACACTCCCCGCCATTCGCTTCGATCCGGAAATGAAAGCTTTCTATCAACGCCTCAGGGAAAACGGGAAGCCCGGTAAAGTCGCTCTCATTGCAGTCACTAGAAAAATCCTCATTCGCGCAAACGCAAAAATGAGGGATCACTATGCAGCCGCGCTTGACACATAACACCGCTGCTTTTTATATGGGGGATCAGGCTGCGGCCAGCCGTGGGTCTGCGCTGGTGGCGCTGTCGATCCAGCCGCCGCCCAGCACACGGTCCCCGTCATAGAAAACAGCGGCCTGGCCGGGGGATACGCCGGCCTCAGGTTCGTTCAGCACCACGCGGGCGCGGCCGCCTTCAAGGAAGATTTTCGCTGGCACGCCGGGGCGGGTGGAGCGGATTTTGGCAACAACATCCAAGCCTGAAGCCGGGACATCTTCGCCGATCCAATTCACCTCCTTGACGCCGATCTCGCTTGTCAGCAGTGCTTCCTTGGGGCCAACGATGACCTGCTTTTTGGCGGCATTCAGCTTGACCACATAGATAGGGTCTTCAAAGCCGCCGATGCCAAGACCGCGGCGCTGGCCGATGGTGTATTTTACGATGCCTTCGTGACGCCCGAGCACATTGCCGTCGATATCCACAATATCGCCGGGCTCAAGCGCGCCAGGGCGCAGCCGTTCGATCACATCCACATAGCGCCCTTCGGGTACAAAGCAGATATCCTGGCTGTCCGGCTTGTCTGCAACGGTCAGGCCGAAGCGCTCGGCCTCGATCCGCGTCTGCTCCTTGTCCATGTGACCAAGGGGGAAACGCAGGAAATCCATCTGCTCCTGCGTGGTCGCGAACAGGAAATAGCTCTGGTCCTTGCCGTCGTCGATGCCGCGCACCAGCTGCGCCTTGCCGTCTTCGCCAACAACCCGCTGTACATAATGGCCGGTGGCCATACAGTCCGCGCCCAGGTCGCGTGCGGTATCAAGAAGGTCCTTGAATTTCACTGTCTGGTTACAGCGCACGCAGGGGATCGGGGTTTCGCCCTTGATATAGCTGTCGGCAAACTCTTCCATCACCTGGTTCTTGAAGCGGCTTTCATAGTCCAGCACATAGTGCGGGATACCCAGTGCTTCAGACACACGGCGGGCATCATGGATGTCCTGCCCCGCGCAACAGCTGCCTTTTTTCTGAACGGCGACGCCGTGATCATAAAGCTGCAGCGTGATGCCGACCACGTCATAACCCTGCTCCTTCAGAAGCGCAGCCGTCACGGAGCTGTCCACACCGCCGGACATAGCCACGACCACGCGCGTCTCTTCTGGCGGGCAAGGGAACCCGAGGCTGTTCAGTTCTGTTTGCTCAAGTGGGGTCGACATTTCTTACTACTTTCGTCAGCTTTCGCTTCTTGCCTGTCGATATAGGCATTCGAGCTTCCAGAGGCAAGTGATTCCGCCCAATAGGCATGAATGATCCTGTTTTTGCCCGGCAAGAACCGCTCCCGCCCCAAATTAGAACGCACCCTCCAATACGGCGACCCCTTGAGATTCAAGGCGTTTCGCATTTTTCGGAAAAACTGGCCCGCCCCTTGCTTCTATCTGGTCGAACAAAACCCTGCCGGGTGATGAGGCGAACAAATTGGTAGTAAGATATGAACCCTATTGATCAATTGATGCAGAGCATTGGCTCCTCCCCTTCTCCAGCGATTGCTGGGCTGTTGGGCGTTAGCCAGGCTTCAGGCGCGGGACAGAGCGATTTAGCCGCTCAGTTTGCCCAGGCGCTGCAAAGCATTGAAACGGCCTCAGTCGTTCCGGGTACTGCTGTATCCGAAGCACTTGACCTCACCACGGAGCAGGCGGAACTTCTTGCCAGCCTCCAGGCCACCTTGCCGCCTGAGATGATGCCCGCGCAGTTGCAGGGGGCACCGTTTGCAGGCTTGACAGCGGACCTTACTGAAAGCAGCGCAAGCTCAGCTCAATCTGCCCAACAGGCGAAGGCGGGCGTTTCAGGCATTGCGATCCAGGCTGCTCTTGCAGGCAGTCAGGCTGCCGCGATGTCAGCGCAAGGTATAACGAGCCAACAGTCCGGCCAGGACATATCCATTCTGCCTCAGGCAGCCCTTGAAAAACTTGGCCTCAAGCTCGAGCAGTTGCCAGCCCTGCCGTCAACTGAACAGTTGGCCGCGGTATCGCAGGCCGGGGTTTCCACCAACAGCCACATTCTGCCTGCTACCGCAGCGCAGGGATTGTTCGGCGTTGCGGTTGAAAAGGCCCCTGTCCTTACCCCGGGCGCAGAGGGCACAACCGTTCAGGCTACACCTAACGCTTTAGGCCAGGCCGGACAGGCCCAGTTGCCTGAAGAGACACTTGCAGCGCCCCTGGACAAACCAGCACTTACTGCAGCGCCCGTTAACGGCGCGCAAGCAGCCACACCCAGCCTTCAAGGGCTGGCACAAGGCCAGCAACAAGCCGTCCCCACGGTGACCCCGCAATCGGAACAACCAAGCCAGGCGGCTCCCGCTACTCCTCAAGCCCCTGCCGAGGCGCAAGCCGATGAAGTAGAGGGTAACGGTGTTGTCACGCAGCAGGCGCAGCAACAGGTTGCAGCCGCGGCGCCGAAGTCAGTAGCGGACCGCACTGTGCCGACAACGAACAAGGCCAACAGTGGCCCTGGCAAAGAGCAGCTTGATTTCAAGGTAACTGCAGAGCCTGCCGCGGACACACTGAAAGAAGCAGCTTCAGCAAAACCGGTAGAACCTGTATCAAAACTTCCAGAAACACAGGCGCCAGCGCCAGCGCGCGAGGCTCTGCCCCCGCTGACACCTGAGCGAGTAGCCGGTTTCTTTGATAGCACGTCGGCAAATGCCGTTGCTGCGGGACTGAGTGGCCTGAAAGGCGAAACCGGCTTTATGGCCAGCATGTCGCTTCTGGGTGGCAAGCCTTCGCCAGAACTGGCGCAGCAGGTTAGCCAACAGCTGAACATGCATGTCACCAAGGCGGTAAACGACGGCCAACAGGCCTTCACCGTTCGGCTCGACCCAGCTGAGCTCGGCCGCGTGCGTGTGAAATTGAGCTTTCTCGAAGGCGGCAAGGTTCATGCTCAAGTGATGGCGGAGCGGCCCGAGACTTTGGACCTTATGCAGCGCGACACTCGTGGCCTTGAGCGGGCGCTTGAGTCTGCTGGACATAAAGCGGATGGCGGCATCCAGTTCAGTCTGGACACTAACGACCAGGAGAGCGCTGGCCGGGCATTCGCCGAAGCAGTCCAGCAGGAAAAAATGCGCGACGATCTGGCAGCGCGCAGCGGCCTTGGTCATGGAATGGCTGAAGGCGGCCTGGAGGTCGACATCGCCGAAGAAGAAGTTCCACTTGAGACCATCCTCGCCAACGTAAGCGTGGAAACCGGTCTGGATATTGAAGTTTAAGGAAAACCGGCCGCATCGGCGGCCGAAATGAGAGCAAGAGAATGGTAGATCTTACAGGCATAACATCGGGAACCGGAACCGGTTTGACGCGGGGCGACAACTCCGCAGCCAAACTTGCCGACGACTTTGATGATTTTCTGACCCTGCTCACAACGCAGCTCCAGAACCAGGATCCAACAGATCCGATGGACAGCAACGAGTTCACCAATCAGCTCGTACAGTTCTCAAGCGTAGAACAGCAGATTCAAACGAACCAGAACCTTGAGTCTCTCCAATCCCTGCTGGAAATGAATAATATTGCCAGCGCAGCTTCCTTCCTGGGAAGTGACGCCCTGATTTTGGGCACAACAGGCGATCATGACGGCAGCTCGGGCATTAAGTGGCAGTATCAGAACACAGCTGTAACGGATGACCTTACCGTTAAAGTCCGGAATGAAACAGGTACCGTTGTCTATTCCGAGGCTGGCCTGACAACTCTTGGGCTTCATACCTTCAAATGGGACGGTATCGATACTGCCGGCAACCCAGCCGCCCCAGGGAAATATACTCTGGACATCGCAGCAACCAATGCTGACGGCGTAGAATTGGACCCGCCAATAGCTGTTCAGGAAACTATCACGGCCGTAGACACCAGCGGCCTTGAACCAATCTTTACCGTCGGCCCGAACGAAGTTGGGCAGTCGGAGATTTTGCAGCTCGTTCATAAGAACTAGCTGACCTAAACACCGGACCGAAGCGCCCGGTTAACGAGCAGAAAGCCCAAAGCACGCGAAAACGCAAAAGAGTGTAGGAGAAGTAAAATGGCATTCACTGCTTTGGCAGCAGGCGTATCAGGCCTCCAGTCCTTTACCGAGGGCGTAGGCGTCATCGCCGACAATATCACCAACGTAAACACGATTGGTTATAAAGAAACCCGGGCCCGTTTTTCGACCCTTGTGACCGAAACAGCAGCTCTTTCATCATATTCACCAGGCGGCGTACGCGCATTTTCGGATACGCTTGTATCAAAGCAGGGTCTTCTGCAGCCTTCGGCTTCAGCGACAGACCTGTCAGTTGACGGCGCAGGCTTCTTCGTGGTGCGTGATGGCACAGATGCAGAAGACGCTGCGGGTGAAGTTCTTTATACCCGCGCAGGGTCCTTTACCCAGGACTCCCGTGGCTTCCTGAAAAACACTGCGGGCCTCTACTTGATGGGCTGGCCGGTAGCCGCAGACGGCAGCATCACCAACAACCAGAACGACCTGGATGAGCTGAGCCCGATCAACATCAACGAATTGAACAGCTTGGGGTCGGCTACACAGAATGTATCTTTGCGCGCCAACGTGAATGCGAGCGCGACCGAGATTGATGGCGCTGCCTATACCCTCGGAGACCTTGCAACCGGCACCACCACGGCAGAACTTGAAACCAACATTCAAGTATATGATTCCCTTGGTCGGCAACACACCGTGATTGTAGCAGCAGCCAAGGTAGACAACGCCGCGAACACTTGGAATTATGAACTCTATTTCGATGATTCATCTGTGCTCACGGCAGCCCACACCAACGGCATTGTTGCTTCTGGCCAGTTGGTCTTCAACACAGATGGCTCCATTGACCTTGCCAGCACCACTATGGATGATATTGGCGGGAACCCCGTTGATCTTTCCCTAGGCGAAACGCTGACATTCGACTATGCCACCAACGCAACCGATGGTGCGACTGTCGAAGTTGAACAAGGCGCTATTACTTTTGACTTTGGTACGGATGCTGAAACAGATGGCTTCTCGCAAACCGACAACGCATCAAACCTGCTGAGTTCAAGCGTGGACGGCGCGAACTTTGAAAACGTGAACGGCGTTTCCATTGGGGAAGACGGCAATGTTACAGCAATCTTCGACAACGGCCTGACCCTTACGGTGTTCAAGCTGCCTGTCGCGACGTTCCAGAACGCGGATGGCCTGACCCGTCGGCAGGGCAACGCCTTTGGCCTGTCGGACCTTTCAGGTACACCGTCCTTCCAGCAAGCTGGTCGCGGCGGTGCCGGCAGCATCGCTCCGAACTCTCTTGAGCAGTCTACCGTAGACCTTGCCAATGAATTTTCGGAACTGATCAAAGTACAGCGGGCCTTTTCTGCCTCCACCAGGATCATCACAACATCCGATGAAATCCTGGAAGAGCTGACAAGACTCTAAGGTTCGAGCTAACCTAGCTTGACAACCACTCTTTTGCGCGAAACTGGGTAGCCTTGGCTGCCCAGTTTTTGCGTAGGTCTATAGGTTAACGGCGCTTTAACTGTAGCCATTAGGCTTTTTTAAACGACCTCTTCCTATAATCGCCTCACCACCAATGGGTGAGGTAGAGTCTTATGCAGAATGGAACCAATAGAGCAAATGTCATTGGACCGACAGGTAAACCTTTGACCCTTGCCGACCTTCCGAAAGCGAATACCCAAAGATGGGTTATCCGGCGCAAAGCAGAAGTTGTTGCTGCGGTTCAAGGCGGACTGCTTAGCTTGGAAGAGGCCTGCGCTCGCTACTCTCTTTCAGTAGAAGAGTTCCTTTCTTGGCAACAAGCCATCACCAAGAACGGCCTACCCGGCCTTCGCGCTACACGCATACAGCAATACAGAAGCGATTAGCACTGCCGATTTGCCACTAAATTCAGCCCATCTCAAATTTTTCCTTTACAATTATAGGCAAAAATTGCCTAGATTTAACTATCTGTTTACTCTGACAGACTAATTTGTTGGGTGAACTTGGGGCGAGTATCCCCATTGGGTGTTTGTATCCGAGGTGGGCGTTGGAAAATTTTCTGCAATTTCTTCGAAATCTTGGCACTGGCCGGCTGATCCTTATCGGCCTAGTAGGTGCCCTGACCATATTCTTTTTCTTTGCCATTGTCGGACGCTGGCAAACCGCTCCCATGACTGTGCTTTACACAGACCTGGACCCCGCGAATGCGTCGACAATCGCACAACGCCTCGAAGCCGAAAGCATCCCCTATGAGACAGACGCGGGCGGCCGCGTTTTAAAGGTTCCTCGGGATCAGGTTGACCGGTTGCGCCTGACGCTTGCCGGCGATGGCCTGACCGGCGGCGTTGTTGGCAAAGAGATTTTTGATCAGGAAAGCAGCTTTGGGCGCACGAGCTTTGAGCTCAATGTCAATTATGTCCGCGCCGTGGAAGGCGAAATAGCCCGCACCATCAAATATCTAGGCTCTGTCAGCGAAGCACGCGTGCACATCGTGATGCCGGAAAGGCGCCCGTTTGAACGGGAGGCCTCCGAGCCATCAGCGTCCATTCTTGTTCGCACAAGCGGCGCCGGACTTGGGCGCCGGGAAGCCCAGGCGATCCAAGCCCTTGTGGCAACAGCAGTGCCAGGTTTATCTCCTGAACGCGTTACAATCTCCGACACATCTGGGCGACTGCTTGTGGACGGAGCCAGCGAGCAAGGCGAATTCTCAAGCTTTACAAGCCTGGAAGAAGCGCGCCTTGCCAAAGAACGCATGTACCGCAACAAGATTGAGCAGTTGCTTGCCCGCAGGGTTGGCGAGGGCCGCGTTCGCGCCGAAGTATCCGTTCAAATGGATATGAGCAGGACGACTACGAACGCTGTAACCTACGACCCTGACAATCAGGTAATCCTGTCTCAGAACGTGGTGGAAGAAGAGTCTCGTGAAACGGATCAGGTAGGCGGCCAAGTTACGACTGCCAATAATTTGCCTGATGCTCAAGGGCTCGGGGTTTCCCCATCAAACACCGCCAGCAAGACTGAAGAAGTAACAAACTTCGAAAACTCGAAGACAGAAACAGTTACGATCAAGGAGCCCGGCGAGATAACCCAATTGCGGGTTGCCGTGCTGGTAGATGGCATCCGTGAGATTGACGAAGAAGGCAACACAGTTGGTTACCAGGAAAGACCGCAGGCCGAGATAGATCAGCTTCGCAGTCTTGTATTGACGGCTATTCCCTTTGTTGACGATCCAGACACCGGTCGCAGCGATGAGGTAACAGTTACATCAATGCGCTTTGTTGACCCCACGCCGATCACGCAGGCTACTCAGGACCTGAGCTTGTTTGGACTGAACAAACAAGACCTGATCGAAGTCGTTTCCGAGGGCGGCATAATTATCTCCATTATTTTGGTGATCCTTCTGGTGGTTCGTCCGCTGGTGATGCGCCTGATCGAAGCCATCCCAGATGCCCCTGCCCCACCTGATCCGGGTCAAATTGAAGACAGGACCACTGAAACACCGGCTATTATGGGGCCAGGCAGCCCGATAACCGCGGATGTAATGGCTGCGGCCGCTGCGGGTGATGAGGATGCAGCCGCTGCTGTTCGCTACGCTCAGCAAACAGGTGCTCTGGTTCGGGACGACATGCGGACGGACGCAAAAATTGACGTCGCACAGGTTGAGGGCAGGATCCAGGAATCTGCAATCAAGAAGGTCGCCGACATTATACGTGCCAATCCTGATGAATCGATCGCGATCGTAAAAACGTGGCTTTATGCTGAGTGATCCAGCGAATCCGCGGTATTAAACTGATACAGGTGTAAAAATGCCAGAATTGACCAAAATGTCCGGAGCTCAGAAAGCAGCAGCTTTCATGTTGGCCATCGGCGACGAACATGGCCGAAATATCTGGGAAGGTCTGTCGGAAGACGAGATCAAGGAGCTGTCGCAGCATATGTCGACACTTGGCACCGTGGCCGCCGCCGATGTCGAAGAGCTTTTCGTTGAATTTGCCTCAAAGGTTTCAACTGTCGGCAACCTGAATGGCTCTTTTGACAGCACAGAACGCCTTTTGGCAAAAATGCTGCCGGGCGACCGGGTACAGCAGATCATGGACGAAATCCGAGGACCTGCGGGACGTACCATGTGGGACAAGCTGGGCAATGTGAACGAAGTTGTTCTCGCCAGTTACCTCAAGAATGAATACCCACAAACGGTTGCCGTTGTGCTGCAGAAGATCAAGGCAGAGCATGCCGCTCGCGTACTTTCTGTTTTGCCTGAAGATTTTTCCATGGAAGTCATCATGCGGATGCTCCGTATGGAGGCTGTTCAGAAGGATATTCTGGACAAGGTCGAACAGACCCTGCGCGTAGAATTCATGAATAACCTTGCGCGCACCAGTCGCCGGGACAGCCACGAGACAATTGCAGAAATCTTCAACTTCCTGGACCGAAGCGCGGAATCCCGTTTCCTCGCAGCGCTTGAAGACCGGAATAGAGATTCTGCAGAACGTATCCGCGCCCTGATGTTCACCTTCGAAGATCTCGCCAACCTCGACCCGAGTGGTGTGCAGACCTTGTTGAGAAATGTGGACAAGGACAAACTCGCCCTTGCAATGAAAGGGGCATCCGACACCCTTCGCGACCTATTCTTCTCCAACATGTCCGAGCGGGCAGCAAAAATCCTGAGAGAAGACATGGAAGCCATGGGGCCTGTTCGTCTGAGAGATGTAGATGAAGCACAAATGGACATGGTCAACAAAGCCAAAGACTTGGCGGAAGCAGGCGAAATCCTGCTTTCCGACAACAAAGGCGAAGACGAACTGATCTATTAGAAGTGGCATGAGAACGAATGGCTGAACCTGTAAAATATCGATTTGATCAAGCCTTCGACGGCGGTGCAAAGAGCCGCTTCGACGAAGAACTTGACCGCCTTCGCGCGGATACAGAGCAAATCAAGTCTGAAGCTTATGCCCACGGCTTTGAGGAAGGTCGAAAGCAGGCCCTAAATGATATTGAAGCGGCCACCCAAGAAACCTTGAGCCAGGTTGCTCAAGCTGCCCATGCCCTTTTCTCGCAGAAGTCACAGCTGGAATCCGGCATCAAACAGGAAATGGTGCAACTGGCCTATGCGATTGCATCAAAGCTCTCGCCAGCCCTTATCAGGGCACACCCAATGGCTGAAATTGAAGCCCTGATAGAAGACTGCCTGGCGACAGCGAACAAGGAACCGCGCTTGGTGGTAAGGGTCTCGGAATCGCTGCTCGACCCAGTCAATGAGCGGCTTGAAGACCTGAAAGCATCAACCGGATTTCCCGGTGATATCGTATTGATCGGAGAGCCGGGCCTAGGCCCTCAGGACTGTCGGGTGGAATGGCCCGACGGCGGCACCGAACGCAAGCATGACACCATCATGCGTGAAGTTGAAACAGCGGTGCAGCGCTTTGTCATGTCTGACGCTGACAATGGCGCCAAATCCGCGACTGCGGAAGAAACAAACCCTGAAACAGAGGAAGCTATTGAGCAACTTGCTGCAGGTGGACCTGAATAAGGAATTATTTGATGGCAGACGAAGACGAAAATTCAGGCGACGTTGGCTTGCAGAACCTGGACGATGGCACAAGCCGTAGCCCGGACCTTGCACCCAAGGAAGACGGGCAAGTCCGCTCGGCGCAAGAATTAGAGCCGGTATTTGATGTTCCGGTACGCGTTCAGGCGGTTCTCGGAAAGTCGACCCTTGAAGTCAGCCAATTGCTGAAGCTGGCCCCTGGGGCCGTTGTGGAACTTGACAGGAAAGTCGGTGAGGCCATCGACATTTACGTCAACAACAGGCTAGTGGCTCGTGGTGAAGTTGTCCTGGTGGAAGACCACCTGGGCGTAACAATGACCGAAATCATCAAGCTGGATGGCGGCGCGAACTAGGTTCGCGGATCAAGGGGGCAGACGGCCTATGAGCACGATTTTGGGTATGTTGACGGCCTTCCTGCTGGTTGCTGGCGCGATCTGGCTCGGCGGTTCTCCCTGGGCATTCATAAACCTGCAGGGCGTCATGATCGTTGTTCTGGGAACTTTCGCCGTTACGGCCATCAGCTTCCGCTTTCAGGAGATGATGACGTTACCGGTGAACATCTGGACCTTGCTGCGCCATGGCCAACGCGACCCGTCGGATGAGGCTGTCAAAATAATGAAGATTGCTGTCGAGGCACGGAAACATAACGACATTTTGTTGCTGGAGCGCCTATTGCCGAAGTTGAAAGATACGCCGTTTCTGATGAAAGCCATCCAGCTTGTCGTTGATGGCACGGAGCCGGAAGAGATTGAGCAAATCTTGCGGCGTGAAGCGAGCTCGGCATCCTCTCGCCATATGAGGTCTGTTGACTTCCTGAGGCGGGCTGGCGACGTGGCGCCTGCTATGGGTTTGATCGGCACGCTTATTGGCTTGGTCAGAATGCTGGGTAACTTGGACAATCCGGCAGAGATTGGACCGGCTATGGCGGTGGCGCTACTGACCACCTTCTACGGCGCGCTGATGGCGCACCTGTTTTTCATTCCGCTGGCAGCAAAAACTGAGCACTGCACAGATGAAGAGGCTTTGGTGAACAACCTTTATGCCATGGGCGCAACATCGATCCGCCGCAAGGAAAACCCGCGGCGCTTGGAAATGCTCTTGAATACCGTATTGCCGCCAGCACAAAGGATAACCTTTTTCAAATGACTGCAAGCCGAAACAAAATTTGCAAGGTCAAGAAAAGAATTGAACCGCATGACCCGCGGAGAAAACGGGTTGATGTAACGGAGACTATAAAATGCGACTGCTGATTGTGGGAACTCTTAATGGCCAGTTGGGTGCCGCCAGCCAGATTGCGATGGACCGCGGGGCCCAGGTAACTCACGCGCCCGACACTGACACTGCTCTTTCAATCCTAAGGAGCCGTGGCGCAGACCTGTTGATGGTTGAAATCTCGCTCGACATTCCGGGGCTAATTCCAAAGCTTCGGGCAGAGCACTTTTCCATTCCTGTGGTCGCCTGTGGCATAGGAACCGACCCCAAAACAGCTGCAGCGGCCATTCGAGGCGGAGCAAAAGAGTATATCCCTCTGCCGCCTGATGCAGAGCTGATCGCTGCTGTTCTTGAAGCTGTTGCGGAAGATAGCCAGTCCTTCATTTACCGTGACGCTATAATGAAAAATGTTGCTGCCCTGGCCGAACAAGTAGCCCCGTCTGAAGCCAGCATCCTTATTACCGGGGAGTCTGGTACCGGTAAGGAAGTAATGGCACGCTTCGTACACCAGAAAAGTCGTCGGGCGAACAAACCCTTTGTAGCGGTTAACTGTGCTGCCATCCCCGAAAACCTTCTGGAATCCGAACTGTTTGGCCACGAAAAAGGAGCCTTCACTGGAGCAGTAGCCCGTCGGATCGGTAAGTTCGAAGAAGCAGATGGCGGCACTCTTCTGCTTGATGAGATTTCGGAGATGGATGTGCGCCTGCAGGCAAAGCTCCTGCGCGCCATTCAGGAACGCCAGATTGACCGGGTAGGTGGCTCAAAGCCTGTCAATGTAAACATTCGGATTATTGCTACATCCAACAGAAATCTTCAGGACGACGTCAAGGATGGCAAATTCCGGGAAGACCTGTTCTTCCGTCTCAACGTCGTGAACCTGCGCGTCCCTCCCTTGCGGGAACGTCCATTAGATATTCAGGCCCTGGCAGAATATTTTGCCAAGAAATATGCCGAAGTAAATCAGGTAGAGGAACGCCCGATCAGCGCCGACGCCATGAAGGTTCTCAAGGCGCATAACTGGCCAGGTAACGTCCGTGAACTGGAAAACACCATGCACCGGTCTGTTCTGCTTGCTACGGGTGACGAGATTTCCGCGGCAGCCGTACTTCTTCCAGACGCCAGCGGCAATCTGGCTGTTACCGGCTCGGGCGAAAGCCGCGCACCGGAAAGCCAGCCTCAAAGTAGTATGGGGGAAGAAGGCGGTATAGACGCGGAAGTGGCCGCAACGCTTGTTGGCAAGACCGTCGCCGAAGTAGAACGGGATCTGATTATAGATACATTGAAGCATTGCCTGGGCAACCGTACCCACGCAGCTAACATTTTGGGAATCTCCATCCGGACACTTAGAAACAAGCTAAACCAGTACCATGCAGACGGTGTTTCGGTTCCCCAGCCGGGCGACAACAACCACCGCGCTTCTGTTTAGTGCAGGAACCGAACTGCCAATGAGTGACAAACAATGAATGATTCAGCTCCAGGTGGGCAGCAGGACAATTCAGGTGCCCAGGGCGGACTGAACGTCGGTGCCGTGCTGTCTGGCATGAAGAGCTCTGACATCGCCTTCGCGCTGGGCATGGTGACTATCATCATGATGTTAATCATGCCGATGCCTGGCTGGTTGCTGGACATCATGCTGGCAGCATCTATCACCTTTTCTGTTATGGTGATGATGACGACCCTGTTCATTCAAAAACCGCTGCAAATGAGCAGCTTCCCTACCATCTTGCTGATCGCAACCATGTTGCGCCTCTCGCTGAACCTGGCGTCGACCCGGCTTATTCTATCCGAAGGACATACAGGCACCGATGCAGCAGGCAAGGTAATCGAGGCTTTCGGCAACTTTCTGATGGGGGGCCAGGTTGTCATTGGTATCATTGTCTTTGCCATCCTTGTGATCGTAAATTTTGTGGTCATCACAAAGGGCTCCGGTCGTATCGCAGAAGTTGCCGCGCGCTTCAGCTTGGATGCCATGCCCGGCAAGCAGATGGCCATTGATGCCGACATGTCCGCAGGCCTTATTGATGAACCCGAAGCAAGACGCCGCCGCCAGGAACTTGAGGATGAAAGCACCTTTTTCGGTTCGATGGATGGTGCTGCAAAATTTGTCCGCGGTGACGCAATCGCGGGACTTCTCATCACCATAATCAATATTGTTGGTGGCATCATCGTTGGTGTTGTTATAAACGATATTAGCTTTGGCGACGCTGTTAACCGCTATACTATCCTTACCGTGGGTGACGGGCTGGTATCACAAATTCCAGCACTAATCGTATCCACGTCCGCAGGCCTGTTGGTAACCAAGGCCGGCGTTTCCGGCGCTACAGACAAGGCCCTGTTCGGACAACTGAGCGGCTATCCGCGGGCTCTGGGTGTCTCAAGCGGGCTTCTTCTTGCCATGGGGTTAATGCCAGGTCTTCCGCTCATGCCCTTCGCCCTTTTTGGCTCTATCCTGGGTGTTTCTGCCTATCTTCTGACCAGCAAGAAATCCCAAGAGGCAAAGCAGGTTGCTATTGCGGAGAGTGCCGAAAAGAAAGCCGCCGTTCCCGCAGAGGAGCCTATTACTTCTGCACTGGCCATCGACCAGCTCAGGCTTGAGCTTGGTTATGGGCTGTTGACCCTTATCAATGACGACAGCGGCTTCCGGCTCACCGACCAGATCAAGGCACTTAGGCGCCAACTGGCGACAGAGATGGGCTTCGTTATGCCCTCTGTCCGCATATTGGATAATATGCAGTTGCCCGCAAATTCATACGTGCTTCGTGTCAAAGAAACTGAAGTCGGTCGCGGTGACATTCGTCCCGGCATGCTCCTGGTGATGGACCCTCAGGGACAACCGGTACAGATACCAGGCGAGGCGACAACTGAACCTGCCTTCGGCCTTCCTGCGACCTGGGTGGATCCTGGCGCGCGCGAAGAAGCCAGTTTCCGCGGATACACTGTTGTGGACGCAGCCACGGTCATCACAACGCACCTGACGGAAGTCATCAAAGACAATATGGCTGACCTGCTCTCGTACGCAGAAACACAGAAGTTGCTGGACGATCTGCCATCAGACCACCAGAAACTGGTGGCCGACATTGTGCCCAACCAGATCACAACATCGGGCATTCAAAGGGTACTCCAGTCCCTGCTTACGGAGCGGATTTCCATTCGTGACTTGCCGACTATCCTTGAAGGTGTGGCCGAAGCGACGGGGTTCACACAAAACATCGTCGCCATCACCGAACATGTCCGCACCAGGCTGGCAAGGCAGCTATGCGCCGCCTACTCCAATGCCGAAGGCTTGGTGCCGCTCATAACCCTTTCTACAGAATGGGAACAGGCGTTTGCGGAAAGTCTCGTTGGCCAAGGCGAAGAGAGACAATTGGCAATGGCGCCCACGCGACTGCAGGAATTTATCAACTCCGTGCGCATGGTGTACGACCAGCAGGCAGAACGGGGCGAAGCGCCCGTCCTGTTGACAAGCCCGCTGGTGCGTCCCTATGTCAGGTCGATTGTTGAGCGGTTCCGCCCCGCGACCGTTGTCATGAGCCAGAACGAAATTCATCCGCAAGCCAAGATTCGGACACTTGGCCAGATTTAATAAGTATCTGAGCCAGTGCCGGCTCACTTAAGGACAATAAAGCGCAATGCGGTTAAAAACCTTTCATGCCAAGACGATGTCGGAGGTAATGGGGCTGGTCCGAAACGAGCTCGGACCGGATGCCATCATCATACAGATAGAAGAAGGCAAAAGCGGCGTCAGGGTGACCGCGGCTCTTGAGGCTGGCGCGACGCCTAAACCACCTGACCATGCCCCAGAACCCAAACAGACACCTGCTGCGTTCGAGATTTCACACCCAGTTCCGCAAGCCCGGGATTTCGATACAGCAGATATTAATGCTGTTCTGAATCATCATGGGCTCCCTTTTGAGACTGCATCTCATATTAGCGAGGCTGCCCGTGCTGTCGGTGGCGGCAGTCTTGTTGACGCCTTTTCAGTCGCGCTGGAAACCGCCATCCGCTTCAGTCCATTAACCGACAGTACAACACGCCCGATCATGCTGGTTGGCCCACCGGGTGCCGGCAAAACCATTTGTGCTGCCAAGCTTACAGCTGACGCCGTTCTGCACGAACGGCCTATCAACTTGATTTCGACGGATACGGTGAAGGCAACAGGTATCCAGCAGCTGGATCATTTCGCTCAACTGATGAAACAAACAGTGTCAACAGCGGCATCGCCCGAAGAACTCGCTGCGGTGCTCCGGTCACACAGCAACAAAGACGGTCTGACCATCATTGATACACCGGGCACGAACCCGTTTGATATGGATGAACTGCGTGAAATTCTCGGCTTTATCCGAGCCGTCGATGCGGAACCGGTTTTGGTAATGCCAGCGGGCCTGGATGCCCTGGACGCACAGGAAATCGCAGGAGTCTTTTCCCGGCTAGGGTGCCAACGCTTCATCGCAACACGGCTCGATGCTGCCAGGCGGTATGCCAGCATTATCATGGCTGCACGCCCTGGCTACCTGGCTTTGGCAGCACTTAGCAGAAGCCCCTTTGTGGCCGATGGCCTTGATCCCGCCACACCAATGGCTCTTTCCAAGCTGATAACAGCCTTACCTCGTCGAAGCAAAGCCGACACACTGACGGATGAGAAATCATGAATGATTTTGTTGCATTAGATCGCAAAGAAACCCTTGAACGGCGCCTGATAACAATCGCGTCCGGAAAAGGCGGTGTCGGGAAAACATGGGTTTCGGTATCTCTGGCCCATGCCTTGGCCCACGCAGGAAAGAAAGTACTTTTGTTTGATGGTGACCTGGGCCTCGCCAATGTCGATATTCAGCTTGGTATGATGCCAGAAAGAGACCTTGGGCAGGTCATCACCAAGGACGCGACAATGGCGGAAACCATCGTGCCCTTTACCGACAGCACTGGGGCTGGATTTGACGTACTTCCAGGCAAATCTGGATCCGGTGCCCTTGGTTCCCTCTCGAAGGAAACATTGGTTGGCATGCGTAACGACCTGACCCAGCTTGCGGAAAATTACGACCATGTCTTGCTTGATCTGGCGGCAGGTATCGACCCCTCTGTGACCACCCTTTCCAAGCACAGGGGACGAATTTTGGTGGTGATGACCGCGGACCCTACATCTCTCACGGATGCGTACGCATTCATCAAAGTGACGCATATGCGCAACCCGAACGCTGATATCTCGATCGTAGTGAATAATGTGGCTTCGAAGAAAGAAGGCGAAAAGGCATTCGCTGCCATCAAACGTGCGTGCGAAGGATTTTTGAAGATTTCACCGCCACTTACCGGTATTATCAAGAATGACCCAAAGGTCGTTGACTCGATTAGGTCGCAAGTCCCCCTTCTGATCAGGCACCCTCAATCAGAAGCGGCTTCGGACATTAAGGCTCTGGCTGCAGCCATTACCGGACGCTAAGCGTACCCACTGAAGCAGCTTCGAACGCGAAGGACTGCGGAATGAGTGATATATCCGGGCCTCCACTGCCTAAACCCGTCGACCCGGTCGCCAGAACGACCGGCAAGACCAGTGCTGTGTCAAAGGATCCTCAGCAGGCCCAGACCGAGGCTCGTGAACATAAGGGCGAAAGTTCCTCAAAACACGAACAGGCTGAGCACCTCCGGAGCCGAGAGCCCGCCGTTTCCATATCCGCAACAGCGGCTCACCTGGAAGTCGGAGAGCGGCTAAAGGAACAGGTAAAAAAAATCGACAATGAAGGCCGTCCGATCATTGTTACGGAAACAGCGACATTCGCCTTGCGCCCCGATGCGGGACTGCGCCCAGGCGACGACGTCAGGTTGGAAATCATTGAAGCCGGACATAAATTGGCAGCAGACCTCCATGAGCGCAATGGGCATACCATCGACCCACCGATCAGGCTTGCCCTGGTAGTTATTGCAATTCATGCGAAACAGCAGCCTCAAACTAATGAGACACAGCAGAACCCAGCCCCTCTTCCTGAGAAAACGGGATATGGGCCTGCCGTTCAAACAAAAAATATATCCAGTACTACCAGCGACGCCTTGGCAAGCATGCTTGGTCGTTCCGCCCAAGGCGGTAGCTCAACCCAGCCCGCACAATACTATCCAAAGTCGCCCCCTGCCCCTGAGGCACAACAAGCGCCCCATGCTCAGGTAACTGGCTCACCTGCTGAACAAACAGGTAATCCTGACTTTCTGGCCAGCCGCAATAGCAGCCCGGACTTGGCAACCCTGATAGCCGCGCAGCAAGGAAACCGCAGCAGGGGCTCGGGCTATGGTCCTGCTACCAATCAAAACCCTGCCTCACCGAAGGCTCTTGATGCAACGCACCTTATCCCGAAATCCAGTCTAACGGAGCTAACAACAAGTGGCCCGCAAGACGGCTTGGGTCCAGTAATCAGGGCATTCTCTTTCTCCGGCCAGTCGCATTCACTTCAACTGATGGATCCCAGTACCAGTCAGGTTTCTCCGGCCCAAGTTGCTACGGTTCTCGCTGTTCGCCCCTTACCGCCTGAGGATGCAAAGGCCCTACCGCTTGCGGTAAACGCCTTAAGCCCTTCCGGGGCCACGCTAGCCACTGTAGAGACGAATAAGGGTAATTTTGTCATTCCCCTCGCTCAGGCTAACAACCTCTCAGGTGAATTGGTAAAGATATCCGACATTCAGCCACTGTCGGGCGTTGCCCCCAAAGAGCATCAGGCCACGTTCAATGCCATATTGGCGGCGCCTGGCGCTGGCCAACGCAGTGCGGTGACAATTCAGATAAACCAGAATGCAGCCCCCCAAGGCATACCCGGCGAAGCGCAAATCAAGGCCGTGCATACCGTTCGCGCGTTCCTTACGCCCAAAGGGCCCAGCGCTGATTTCCGAATTGAGACAACTCAGGGAGAGCTGTTTATCACCATGCCAAACAGCTTTCGTCCAACCACAGACGACCTGATACAAATTCTCCCTGGGCAAACGAGCCAAACACAAACAGTTGGCTTGCCCCTTAGGGCCGAACAAACCGCGCAGCTATCTGCCGGGACCGCGCTCAGTACTCTTGGCGCCCATCACTGGCCTGCACTGGAACAAAGCTTTGCGACCATCATGGGAGCGGATCCTGCCGCGGCAAGTCAATTGGCAAGCAAAAGTGCACAAGGCGGTGGCAAGCTTGCAAACAGCTTGCTCTTTTTCTTGAGTGCCGCAGGACGCGGCAACCCGGAAGGATGGCTGGGACAAGATGCCGCCCGGGTATTGGAACAATCGAATAAGTCCCTATTTGAGGCATTTAAGTCCGGCATGTCACGTTTGATGCAGGCGGCAACGGATACAACATCTGATTGGCGGCCGGCCCTTCTACCCCTTGAAATGCGACTGCCTGATATGCCTTGGGTCGCCATGCTTTTTGGCCCTCCCCCCAGAGACGACGGCGCAGGAGGCGGCAAACAAGGTTCTGGCAACGAGGGCGATGATATGCAGGGCGCACAGCGTTTTCTGGTGGAGGTTCGTTTTTCTGTCCTGGGAGCCATTCAACTGGATGGTCTCGTACGCGAAAACCGCTTTGATCTTGCAATGCGCTCGGAAAAACCTTTACCTCAAACACTAATGCGAGAAGCATCTGGCTTGTTCGCCGCAGCACTTGACGCGAACGGCTACACTGGCCAACTTTCAATCACTGAGAACCAACCCTTCCCCATGGATGTAGAGGCGCTGATGCAGCAGGTACAAATCAGGCCTGAACATGCATCGCTGACTTGAACTCGATAGTTTTTGTTGTATCTCTTGCTCCGGTTCAATTTAGGATACTTGCGTGCGCGTTACTTTGGCATTTGTTGGCTGCGTCTTGATCTGGGGCTCTACCTGGTATGCGATTGAGTTGCAATTGGGCATCGTTCCCAAGGAATGGTCTCTCGTCTATCGTTTCGGGATTGCATCCTTTACACTTTTCCTGCTCTGCCTCGTCCGCAAAGAGCGTCTAATTTTCCCGATAAATCAGCATCTCTGGCCAGCCTGCACCGGCCTGTTTTTATTCTCCGCAACCTATGTCCTGACATATGGGGGCGCAGAATATCTTACGTCCGGGCTGGTCGCCATCACCTTCGCCCTTCTGTCATTTCTAAACATCATCAACGGTCGAATATTTCTGGGAAATGCCATCAAACCCAGCGCGCTGTTTTCCGCACTGCTGGGCATCCTGGGGCTGGCGTTCATTTTCAAACCGGAAATTGACAGCTTCACACTTGATGACGAAGCCTTCAGGGGACTCCTTTTATGCCTTGGGGCAACACTTGTTTGTTCTTTCGGCAATACCTTTGCCGGCACCAGTGGGTCCCGGAGTATGCCACTTTTTTCCTTCAATGCATGGGCCTTGGGCTATGGAGCCCTGTTCAATTTCAGCTACGCCATCTATAGCGGAAAACCTGTAGGGTTTGACCCATCCGCCTCTTATGTGGGTTCGCTGTTATATCTTGCAATTGTTGGGACGGTGATTGCGTTCTCCATGTATATTTGGCTGATTGAGCAAATCGGCATTGGTCGGGCGGCTTATATGAGCGTTCTCACACCTGTCATTGCTCTGGCAATTTCAACAGTGCTTGAAGGTTTTACATGGAACCTGTTTGCGCTTTCAGGTCTGGCACTCGTGGTCTGTGGCAACTTGCTGGTGGCCCGTACCCGCGAAAAGCCGTCTCAGCAAATCTCAAAATCCTAAGATGATTCCAGGGCCCTTTGAGTTTCGTCAAGAGCATCGCGCATCACACCCACAAGGAAATCAACCTCCGCATGGGTGATGATAAAGGGCGGGCACAAAACAACAACATTTCCTGCTGGCCGGACAATCAGCCCACGCACCAACGCCATCTGGCCAACGTGATTGCAGACGCTCGCTTCCAATGGATACTGCTCACGCGAACGCTTATCTTTTGCCAGTTCAACACCGGCAATCAGCCCGGACACCCGAACTTCACCCACCAGCGGATGGTCCTCAAGCGTCTTGAGTTTCTTGCTGAAATAGGGGCCTATGTCGGCATGTACCTTTTCCACATGTCCTTCAGTTTCAATGATTTCGATATTCTTCAATGCGAGCGCAGACGCAAGAGGGTGTCCTGACGTCGTAAATCCGTGGTGTAGAACGCCGCCTTTGTCTTCGATCACGTCTGCAATCTCATCAGAAATGACCGCCGCAGAAATTGGTGCATAGCCCGAGGACAGACCCTTGGCCAAAGCCATCATATCAGCTTCGAAGCCGAATGTTTCTTGCGCGAACCAATGCCCTGTCCTGCCGAAGCCGGTAACAACTTCATCCGCGATAAGCAGCACATCATGTTCCGTGCATATCCGGGAAAGTTCAGGCCAATAGCTGTCTGGCGGCACAATCGCGCCCATTGTACCCTGGATGGGCTCTGCAATTACGGCGGCGACGTTCTCCGCACCGGCCTCCAGGATTTTCTTCTCCACGTCTCTGGCGGCCGCAAGGCCGAACTCTTCAGGCTCCAGGTCCCCTCCACACCGGTACCAGAAAGGCGAGGTGGCCTGAAGCACATCATCGCCGCCCGCAAGACCGAAATCTTCAATCATGGGAGCATTACCGTTCAGGCGCGTCGTCGCAAGGGTGCTGCCGTGATACGAATAGTCCCGAGAAATAAGTATCCGTTTACTGGGCTGCCCCTTTCGGCGCCAATAAAGGTAGGCAAGCTTGATCAGTGTCTCATTCGCTTCCGACCCGGAATTTGCGAAGAAAACCTTGTTCAGGCCAGCCGGTGCAAGGCTTGCAATTTTTCCTGCGAGTGCGGCGGCATAAGGGTTCGATACAGCTGAGAAACTGTGATAATAGCTCAGGGTACGTATAGCCTCGACAGCTACGTCAGCCATTTCTTCTCGGCCATACCCGATATTCACACAGCCAAGCCCAGCCATGGCGTCCAGGAGCCTGATCTCCTGCCCGGTTATATAGGCACCCTTAGCCTGCTCGATCACGAACGGGGCTGCCTTCTTCACGGCTTGCGGATCGGTGAAGGGATGCAAATGATGCATCCTGTCCAGCGCTTGAAGCTGTTCCAATATTGCCTGATCGGATAGGCCCATCATTTTCTCCCCTGTTTATTCTTTAATATCAGAAAGGGGCAGGTAAGAAAATGAATCTGCTGGCATTTAGGGATTTGGACGGGATTAAAAAAGGCGCGCTAGTTTCTGCGCATATTCACATATCGTGGATCAGCCAACGCTTCTTCACGAGCGTGGTTCTGTATTCCCAACTCGTCAAATGCATCCTGCTCCATTTTGGCTTCCGCTGCGGCCTCCCGGGCTTTTTCCCGACTTTGGGCAATTTCAAACGTCTTCAGTTCACGAAACCCCTCAGCAACAATGTCCTGATGCTTGGCAACCTCACGCTCCTTGGCAGCAAGCAGCTCAGACAATTGTTGCTGGCGCATCCGCACCCCTTCAAGATAGGCCCCAATTGCCACGGCCGACACTTCCAGCCCACTGTTTCTGGATTGCTCAACGACTTCTGCTTCCATCGTCTCTATGGCAAGCACGATCTCTTCCCGCTCGCCCTGCAAATCCGCAAGCCGCCGCCGCTTTTCATCGAGCTCCCATTTTCTGAGACGGATAATATTTGCCAGTTTGCTCATGAGCTACCTTATGCCGCGCCAGACAAATTCAATTGGGCCGGACCCGTTTCCAGAATTTTTTTCAGCTGAAGATAACCCTCTGCAAGGGGCGTTTTGTCGTCTTTCCATTGGCCAAGGAATTCCTCAAACGCATCATGGTATCCAATGGCAGCATCCACATCCGGGTTGCTGCCGCGTCGGTAAGCGCCAAGTCGGATCATCTCTTCCATATCAGCGTAGGTCGACATGAATTTTTTCGCTTCCCTGACAATCAGGTTTTCATCGTCAGAATTACAGCGCGGCATCGTCCGGGAGATTGATTTCAACACATTAATCGCTGGAAACCTGCCACGTTCAGCGATGGCGCGTTCCATGATAATATGGCCATCAAGAATACCGCGGACAGCGTCAGCAACGGGTTCATTATGATCGTCGCCCTCCACCAACACGGAAAAGATTCCTGTCACATTCCCAGAACCTCTTGGCCCCGGCCCAGCCCGCTCCAGCAACTTTGGCAGTTCGGTGAAAACTGTTGGCGTATAGCCCTTGCTGGTCGGAGGCTCGCCACCTGCGAGGCCGATTTCACGCTGTGCCATGGCAAAACGGGTGACGCTATCCATCATGCACATTACTTCCGCGCCACCATCCCTAAAATACTCAGCGAGTGTCATTGTCAGATGCGCTGCCTGCCGGCGCATAAGGGCCGACTCGTCTGATGTGGCAACCACAACAACAGACTTGGCCAAGCCGTCTTCACCCAGGTCATCTTCAATAAATTCCTGAACCTCGCGGCCCCGCTCACCGATCAAGCCGATGACACTAACGTCTGCAGATGAATGACGAGCGACCATTGAGAGCAGGACGGATTTGCCCACACCAGAGCCTGCAAAGATACCAAGGCGCTGTCCTTTGCAGCAGGTGATAAAGGTGTTCAGCGCCCTGACACCCACATCGACCTTTCCGCCGACGCGCTGCCGACTATGAGCTGGGGGGGGGCTTGCCCTAAGCAGCCTTGGACGCGTTCCATGTTGAATGGGGCCTTTCCCGTCTATTGGTTCACCAAGGGCATTCACCACGCGGCCAAGCCACGCATTAGACGGGAAGACGACCGGTTCACTTTGGGTCAGAACAGCCCGGCAACCAACCCCTACCCCTTCAAGTGCATCGAAAGGCATAGCAAGCGCAGTTTCATGACGAAAGCCGACAACTTCAACCGGAACCTTTCGATAGCCGCGGGTCTCCACCTCCAGGCGTGACCCGATCGAGATATGTTGGCCAATCCCGGCCAATTCAACCAAAAGTCCACGGACGCCAGTAACCCGTCCATATCGACGCTCGGTTTGAACTCGCTCAATTTCCTGAATAAGGCTGCGCATTGTCCCTCATAAAACCCGAACCGCTATAAAAGCCTAATAGCTGGACCACCCCTGGCCCGCAGCAATTCTCTCTGTCGTCGGCGCCCATCATGCCGCAATCACTTTAAAGATTGGTAAAAGCCCACGACAGACTAGTCAAACCCCTTTCCCACCGTTGCGATTTTTCTTGGACAATTCGTTAACCTTCGTTAACATTAACCATAGAAACATACGTCATCCGGGAATGGGGTCGCCGTATTTTTGGGTTCCCGGAGTGTTTCAACAGGAAGAATTTCTGGGGGATATGAGGGTTCAGGCAACCGCTATTCCTCAATAATCCACGGGGAAAAAATATGCGCGTTCTTCTGATCGAAGATGACCCAACAATGACCCGCAGCATCGAGCTGATGCTGAATTCGGAGGGGTTTAATGTATACAGCACTGACTTGGGCGAAGAAGGCCTGGACCTTGGAAAGCTGTATGACTACGACATCATCCTCCTGGATCTGAATTTGCCCGACATGCATGGCTATGACGTCTTGAAAAAACTTCGGACCGCCAAGGTCAACACGCCCATCCTGATCCTTTCTGGCCTTACTGAAATGGAAAACAAGGTGAAGGGACTCGGGTTCGGCGCTGACGATTATATGACCAAACCCTTCCACAAAGAAGAAATGGTGGCACGTATTCATGCGATTGTCCGTCGGTCCAAAGGCCATTCCCAGTCCGTAATCAAGACAGGGAAGCTCGCCGTCAACCTCGACACAAAAACTGTGGAAGTGGACAACCAGCGCGTCCACCTGACCGGCAAAGAGTACGCCATGCTTGAGCTGCTGTCCCTAAGGAAGGGAAGCACGCTGACCAAAGAAATGTTCCTCAACCACCTTTATGGCGGGATAGACGAGCCAGAATTGAAGATCATTGACGTCTTTATCTGCAAGTTGCGTAAGAAGCTCGCGGCTGCTTCAGACGGTGAGAACTACATTGAAACGGTCTGGGGACGCGGGTACGTGCTGCGAAACCCTTCTGAAGAGGCAGAAGCTGCGGCGAGCTAGGCGCAACCCTCTGAACATAAATGACAAAAGGCGGCCTCGAATGCCGCCTTTTATTTTGGCCTAGCCCAGCCCCATGAGTTTTTCGGCCGAACCATCGCTTGGAACATACATACCGCGCTGCCCGCGAACCGGCCGGAATGAATCAGTGATCCCCAGGACTGTCTCTGCCGCTCCAAGGAAGAGGGTTCCGTCATCCGCCAGTACCTTGCGCATGCGTTCCAGAACCTGTTTCTTGGTTGCCTGGTCAAAATAGATCAAAACATTCCGACAATAGATCACATCAAATGACCCCAGTCCGACGAAATTGTTCAACAGGTTGAACGGCCGGAAAGTAACCATATTGCGAATATCACTGTTTAGCTTCCAGGTATCGCCTTCCTGGGTAAAATACTTGATCAGCATCTGGATCGGCAGACCACGCTGCACTTCAAACTGACTGTATGTACCGGCTTTGGCTTTATCCAGCACCTGAGTACAGATGTCCGTGCCGACAATCTCGATCTTCCAATTCTGCCACTTAATCCAATTTTCGCGCAGAAGAATTGCCAGCGAGTAAGGTTCCTGCCCGGTCGACGCTGCAGCACACCATATTCTGAGACGCTTCTGGGTCCCACGCGATTTTTCCATGGCTGGCAAAACATGATTTTTGAAAAGATCGAAAGGTGTATTGTCCCGGAAGAAAAATGACTCGTTGGTTGTCATCGCTTCAGTGACTTCAACGCACAGAGCCTCTTCACGGCTAAGACGCAGCTTCTGTACCAAAGCGTCCAACGTGTCCAAACCACGCTTGCGCGCCAGCGGCGTTAACCGGCTTTCCAGCAAATAGACCTTGTCTGGCGTCAGCATCAAGCCGGAACGCTCTTTCAATAGTCCTGCAAGGAATTCAAAATCTTCAGTTTTCAACCGACTCCTCCTTGCAAACGCGTAGCTGTTGCTGCTCCCAACTCCAGCACCGGAAGCACTTCAGTACAAAGGCCCGCTGTCGCAACTGCGCCAGGCATTCCCCAGACAACGCTTGTCGCTTCGTCCTGAGCCAGGACAGTCGCGCCATGTCGCGTCAATTCACGGGAACCCTTGAGGCCATCATGCCCCATACCTGTCAAAATCACTGCCAGAACATTTTCGCCATAATATGAAGCCACGCTTCTGAACAAAGGGTCAACGGCGGGCCGACAGAAATTCTCCGGTGGCTCATCGGTAAGGCGAATTTTCATCACCCCCTCGTCATCAACAACCTCCATATGCTTTCCTCCTGGCGCAACGTAAATCTCGCCAGGCCGGATCGGCATGCCATCTCTGCCTTCTTGCGATGGCCACCCCGTGGCCTGCCCCAAGTGCTCTGCAAGAATTGCCGTAAAAGTTGACGGCATATGCTGCGTAATCAACACAGGTACGTTTGGCGCTCTCTTGAAGCCCGAAAAGAACTTCATCAACGCCTGCGGGCCACCGGTTGAAGACCCGATAACCAAGATTTTTGGCCGTCGGAAAGAACCTGTTCGAAGTTTGATGTCCTTCTGGTGCGGCACATCCTTGATTGGGTCTACGGCAGCGGCAGGACGAGCGGATGCTACGCTGACAGGAGCTGCCGGTCGACGAGCCGTAACGAACCCGGCCGGCGCGCTGGAGGCTCTTGGCGAGACCACCCTGGCAGCATGCCCCGAAGCCGAAGCAACTCTGCTGCCGGGACCTGCGCTATTATCCGAATGAGGCAACTCTTCGCCGCGCTTCTTACGCCGCCGGGATGCCCAGGCCTTTACCTTGTCGACCAGTTCTCTTCTGAAATCGATGTTGGCGTTAACAGACCGCGCTGTTTCTGGCTTAGGCACATAGTCAACAGCGCCCATCTGCAAGGAACGCAAACTGACTTCCGCATTCTTACGGGTCAACGTAGAAGCCATAACGACCTGAATATCAGGAACCATTTCGATCATTTTCGGAAGGGCTGTCAACCCATCCATTTCAGGCATTTCTATATCCAGAACCACAACTTCAATATCGTTGGCAGCCAATTGCCGGAGCGCCACGACCCCGTTATTCGCTGTAGTGACCACTTCGATATCTGGATCTTCAGAGAGGTAACGGCACAGAAAACCACGAATGATGGCGCTGTCATCAACGACCATTACCCGGTAAGGACCACCCTTCTGAGAGGCAGTATTGGTAGTTTTGGAGGCAGCTGAGCTCACCCGTTATTCCTCAATTACATTAAGCCGACTTGCGTGAATTTCGCTTCAATGATTTCTCTGTCGAAAGGCTTCATGATATATTCGTTGGCACCTGCCTCAATCGCGGTACGAATGTGGGCCATGTCATTTTCAGTCGTGCAAAAAACCACAATCGGCTGATCGACGCCTTGTCGCGACCGAATGGCTTTCAGGAACTCCAGGCCATCCATTACAGGCATGTTCCAGTCCAGCAGCACCACGTCAGGCATATTTCGGTCGCAGGCATCCAAGGCGTCCTGACCATCGACCGCCTCTTCGATGTCAAAGTTCAATTCCTCAAGGATGCGCCGGGCGACCTTTCGGATCACCTTTGAATCATCGACGACAAGACATAGTTTCATTTGCGAATGTCTCCCAACTCCACCCCTATTGGTGACAAGTGTTTCGGTATTTTTATATATTTACGCAGCTTTGTTGCTACTTTCAAAGCGTAGAAGTTTATCTACATCAAGAATCGGCAACAGTTCGTTCTCCAGGCGATAGATTCCGCGACTAACTTCCCGCCAACGAGGGTCAAGGGTCACTGGATTTCTCTCAAAGTCCTGATCGTCGAGCGAGAGAACCTCACCAACGCTGTCAATCTGCAGGCTATAGGGCTCTTCATTGTGCTCCACAACCACGGACATGCTCTGTTTCCCAGCTTCCAGCGGAGGCAACCCCAAACGCTGTCGAAGGTCGATGGCTGTCACAATCTTGCCGCGCAAGTTCAATACACCCGACACCCATTCCGGCGACAGAGGAATCTTCGTGATCTTTTGTGGGTTAAGAACATCATGAACACCGAGCACCGGAATCCCCAGCGTCTGACCGGCAAGACGAACTGTTACAAAATCCTGGCTGCCTGTCGCAACAACGCTCAGATCATCTCTCACAACAAGGTCGCTCATGCTGCATCTCCTTTAATCTTAAGCTGTTGTGCCAGGCTACGCAGCAGCGTCTCCTTGTCGAACTTGGCGATATAATCGTCAAATCCAGCCTCATGCCCACGATTGATGTCACGTTCAGTCGCAAGTGAAGACAGGGCAACCATGGCCGTATCTGCCCAACGAGTGTCCTTCTTGACCTCTTTCGCAAACTCAAATCCGTTCATGTCTGGCATTTCGATATCGGAAACGATCAGATCGAACATCTCCCCGTCTTCCATCAGCGCCAGTGCTGCTGCAGCGCTTGATACCGCCCTTACCCGGTAGCCGGCCACAGTAAGCACGGGGCGAAGCATATTGCGGAAGAAATCGCTGTCATCGATCAAAAGCACCCTGGCGCCCGAAGATGGGGCAACATCATCCGAAAGGTCGCGGCTCTTGAGCCAATCAGCAAAAGCAAGTCCGAGATAGTAGGAGACATCCACAACCTCAGATGCCTTGCCGCTAATGATAGCCGATCCCACAACACCTGGCTTATCAGACGCCAACTTGATGGTGAGCTCTTCCTCAACAATATCGAGAATTTCATCAACAGCGAGGCCCATTGTGTATTCCCGATCCGAGAACACGAGCACCGGCTGTCTGCCTTCTTCCCGGAATTTCATATCTGGGTGAGCCATGATCAAAGGCATCAACGCACCACGGTACTGGACCATGTGCTTACCATCAGAAAGCTCGATGGTATCGACATCAACTTCTTCAAGTCGCGCGACCAGAGCCAGAGGGACGGCTTTCTGATTTTTGCTGCCAGCCCTGAAGACAAGCATGCTCTCCTTGTCATTGCCAACGGACCGTTTCACAAGATCCTCCGCCTCAGCTTCTTCGCGCTCATGATCCCCGACACCGGAGTTAGCAAGCGATGCAATACCGTTAGGATCCAGGATCATAATAACGCTACCGTCGCCCAGGATGGTGTTACCCGAATAGATTTCCAGATCCTTCAAAATTGGCGCAACAGGTTTGACCACGATTTCTTCGGTATCGAATACTTGGTCCACCACGATCCCGAAGGTGAAAGCACCAACCTGCGTAACAACGATGAAATCATCAACATTTTCGCGCGCATCAATCTCGTCGCGTGTCATGAAGCCAAGGATTTCATTAAGGTAAACCAGAGGCAATAACCGGTTCCGCAGGCGCAGAACAGGTGTATCCTTGATGGTTTCGATTTTGTGTTCAGAATTCTGAGAGGCTCGAACAAGTTCCAGCACGCTGATTTGAGGTATCGCATACCGTTCTTCTTCGGCCTTGACGATAAGGCCCGCAACGATCGCCAGCGTCAGCGGAATCTTGATCTGGAAGGTACTGCCTTTGCCTTCCACCGAGTTCATATCAATAGTGCCGCCAATCTTCTCAATGTTTGACCGCACAACGTCCATCCCGACGCCCCGACCGGAAACGCTGGTGATCTTCTCTGCTGTCGAGAAGCCCGGATGGAAGATGAACTTCTGGATTTGGGCATCAGACATATCCTCAAGCTCAGCCTGCGTCGCCAAGCCCTTTTCCAAAATCTTTTTGCTGAGCTTGGCTGCGGAAATACCGCGGCCATCATCCTTGATTTCAATGATGATGTGACCACCCTCATGATAGGCATTCAGGATGATCGTGCCGTTTTCCGGTTTCCCTACGGCCATACGCTCTGCGGGTGTTTCAATCCCATGATCTGCTGAGTTCCGCACCATGTGCGTCAGCGGGTCCTTAATCAACTCAAGAACCTGTCGGTCCAGCTCTGTGTCTGCACCCCTCATGTCGAGATCAATTTTCTTGTCCAGTTCGACGGTCAGATCCCTTACGATACGCGGCAGTTTCGCCCAGGCATTGCCAATGGGCTGCATCCGCGTCTTCATCACGTTTTCTTGCAGTTCTGTCGTACACTGGCTCAACCGCTGGAGGGGAACGCCAAGCTCCGAATTGTCCATATTGCGTGTGATTTGCAACAACTGGTTCCGGGTTAGCACCAGTTCGGAAACCATATTCATCAGGTCTTCAAGCAGGTCAACGCTTACCCTGATTGACTGGGAAACCTTCTTCTGCTCGCGTCCTGCCGCTTGCTGCTGGGCACTTTGAGAGGTCCCTGCCTTATTGGTTTCAGCCTTGGCGATTGCCTTGGAAGCAGTAACGACAGCTTCGCGAACCAGCTCAAAGGTCATGACGGCTTCATCGCATGTATCGCCGTCGACCTGGCATTCCTCAAGCACAGCCTTAACCAATGTCAGCAGCTGGTCAAAGTTTGCATCAGCAAAACCGTTAACAGTTACGAGTTGTCGCCCAACATTATCCGCTGCATCTATGTCATCTTTAAAGAGCGCCAGCATAAGCCCCATAAAGCGCATCTTACGTTGGTCTACTGTGGTGCCCGCAAAAAATTTCGAAAGTTTTTCGTCTGTCTCAAGGCGCTGGGAAATCAGATGCGCGGCTACAGCCAATGCGTCTTCGCCACCGATACGATCAAACAGAGCCCCACTTCCGCTACTAGCAGGCTGTGCTGCGGCAGGTTCCTCGTCAGCTTCATCTTCTGGCCCTGGCGCGTTCGCAAATGCTGCCTCAAGCTCTTCCAGGGAAACTTCCCCTGGCTTCAGGGTCCTACCAAGGCCCGGATCTACGATTTCGCCTTCCACCGTATCAGGCTCAGGGTCAGGTTCAGCAACAGCCCCTTCAGCAATAGCATCAAGCCTACCTATCAATTCACTGTCGTCGCCTTCGGGTTCTTCCTCCGTGGCTTCAAGGCCGGCCAGAATTTCTTTAATGCGGTCCAGACTTTCCAGAATAACCGTCACTGCATGCTCGGACACCTCCAACTCGCCGTCACGGAACTTGCCCAGAACGTTTTCGGAAGAGTGAGCAACAGATTCAAGCCGCGGCAGACCAAGGAACCCACATGTCCCCTTAATGGTGTGAACAAGGCGAAAAATGTTATCCAACACCTCTTTATTGTTGGGGTCCTGCTCCAGCTTAACCAATTCGACGTCAACAACGTCGATGCTTTCTGCAGTTTCAGTAAGAAATTCGTTTAATAGATCATCCATTTCCATATTCCCTGGAGAGGTGCCTGGTATTTCTGCCTATGAACTCCACAGACGGCCTCGACTGGCCTCAACTTGGGCTGTTCGCAGAACGAACGTGCCCATAATCCCGTATCTTGCACCATGGCCAAAAAGAGTTAAGAACGTGTAAAACTTTCTCTATTCTCCGCCCGTTTTTGCAGGCAGTACACAGGTCGCTTTAACCACGATATTGGTTTCCCCGAGCGCTTCAACCACAATCTTGCCTCCAGTTTCCTTTGCAACCGAATGAGCAAGGAATGCTGGCGCGGCGCGCGGATCCAAGTCTTCTTCCGCCAAAACGCCCTCCATCGCATCCCTGACGGGCTTCTGGAGGATGACGCGTTGACCTTCTCCTACAACAAGAACCGTGACCTCGTCGCCCGAACGCTGTGTCGATATCCTCAGCTTGCCGCCCCGGATCAGGGATTCTGATACTACCAAGCCGACATTCAGAAGGATTTTCACCAGGCTCTTTGGCGCACTTGTCAAATCAATCTGCCAGTCCAGCTCCACTCGGCTGCCAGAAAGGAAAGACCGCATGGCCTTTTCACATTCCCGCACATCCAGCTGGGCCGAAAAACCACCTGCCGCACCAAATGCAAGGCGAAAGAACTGGAGTTTGTTGCTTGTCTGATGTGTCGACTTTTCAATCAAGTCAAGAACGGCTTCCCTCATCGAAGCTTCTTGCTCGTCCTGCAAGACTTCCAATCCGTTATTGATTGCGCCAACGGGGCTCACCAGATCATGGCAAAGACGCGAACATAAGAGCGCCGCGAAATCTATATTGGCCATATACGCCTCCGCATTGTTAAAACCCCACCCTGGGCCACAAGTCAGTCTTGCGATAAATACTTGCGATTTTTTCCAGTCATGGCAGAACCATAGCCAACTGTATCCCGAGCGCCAAGCCGCCAATCACATATTTTTCTAAGGACTATCATGTCGCACGACCTTTCTTCCATGATCCCATCCCTTCAAAAAACCATCTTGCGAGCTGGCGAGACTGTCATGGAGGTCTTCCACAGCGACTTTGAAGTGTTCGGAAAATCCGACCAGTCACCTGTAACGGAGGCCGACCGGCGCGGCGAGGAAGTTATCGAGGCAGCCCTCAAGGAACTTGCGCCAGACATTCCGATTGTAGGTGAGGAAGCGAAGTCCGAAGGCAAGTGCCCGGATATCTCTGGCGGCACCTTCTGGCTCGTTGATCCGCTGGATGGCACCAAGGAATTTATCAAGAAAGGGTCTGATTTCACAGTGAATATCGGGCTCATCAAAGACGGCCTACCTGTTATGGGCTTGGTCCTTGCGCCGGCCATGAACAAGCTCTATTGGGGCATTGCTGGTGAAGGTGCATGGATTGCAGACGTGGAAGACGGCAAACTGAAGAACCCGCGTGCCACTAAAACAAGGCAGCCAAACGAGGACAGCTTGACGATCGTCGCGTCAAAATCTCATCGCTCGGAAGAATTGGAAGCATGGCTGGCCCATTTCCCAACTGCAGAGCATGTATCAATCGGCTCCAGCCTGAAACTTTGTCTGCTCGCAACCGGCGAAGCAGACCTGTATCCCCGGCTGGGCCCAACGTGTGAATGGGATACTGCTGCCGCCCACGCCGTCCTTCTGGCTGCTGGCGGAAGTGTTGAAGTCGCAGGCGGCAGTCCGCTCACATACGGCAAGGACCTCAAGACATTTCTGAACCCTTGGTTCCTTTGCAAAGCAGACCCAAGCTTCACAACACCCGGGCTTGATGCCTGACCACGCGCCGAAGCCTTAGCTCAACACAAAGCTTTGGGAATTTGGGATCCTCGGTTAGCCTGTAGGAAACTGTGGGAGGAAGCAGATGACCTTATTAGTGCTGGGCTTGGCCCTTTTTTTCCTGTTGCACCTGGTACCAATTTTCGCGCGCGAAGCGCGAAGCAGTGTCATGTCGCGGATCGGGGCCCTGCCCTATAAGGGCCTCTTTGCCCTCGCTTCAATTTCATCTTTGTATCTGGTCTACAAGGGCTGGACACTGACTGACCCTGTTTTTCTGTATGAAACACCGGGCTGGGCATATCACCTGACAGCTCTTCTCGTGCTTATCGGCTTTGTCTTATTCATCGCCAGCAATGCGCCCACCAACATTCGCCGGGTCATTCGCCACCCGCAACTAACCGCCATCCTCTTCTGGTCTGCGGGCCATATGTTGGTGAATGGTGACAACAGATCCCTCATCATGTTTGGCGGCTTTTTCATTTGGTCTCTGATCACCATATGGGGTTCCAACCGACGGGACGGGGAATGGGAGAAACCCGACAAGGTTGGCTTAGTCATGGATGCCGTCACAGTTGTCATTGCTCTGGCATTCTATGGCGGCTTTGCATTCTGGGCCCACGATTGGCTGATCGGCGTCAGTCCGATGCCTGTCACCTAGCCAGTACAAGCCCGAACAAAGCACAACCCTTTCCGTGCTGAGAACTCGGCCTAAAGCACGCCTTTAGGCCGTTTGTTCTGTCTGCATTAAAGTCCGGAAACCTTTGCTGATTCCCCCTTCTTCAGTACAGAATGACGAATTCTGCGGATCAGCAGGAAGGCCGCCAGCATAACAAAGGGCACACTGATACCCGTCATCAAGCCAGGGTTAATTGGATATCCGGCTGCTTTGGCGGCCTTGAAGCCCACACCGGCAAGCCCAATAGCATAATAGCTGATGGCCACAACAGACAGGCCCTCTACGGTTTCCTGCAACCTAAGCTGTAGCTGCGCCCGTTGGTTCATGGATATCAACAGCTCTTTATTCTGCCGCTGGGAATCAAGGTCCACCTGCGTTCGCAGAAGCCCGGCCGCCCGATCCACTCGAAGTGCCAGATCATTCAGACGCTTGGCGGCCGCTTCACAGGTTCGCATGGCTGGCGCCAGATGTCGGTCAAGAAAGTTTGAAAGCCTCTGACTGCCAGGAATCCTAACTTCGCGCATCTCCTCGAACCGGCGCTCCACCAAAGAATGATAAGCTTTTGCCGCCGAAAATCGAAAACTGGACTGCGCCACCTGATGCTCCGTTCGCGCCGCAAGCCCCAGCAGCGTATCCAGATGCAGCTCCGCCTCGCTACCGGCGGTCGTATGCGACATCTCCGATACCGTCTGCTCGAGCTTGTTCTCTATTTCAGAGGACTGCGCCATCACTTCCCGGGCCACCGGCAGGGCCATCAATGCCATATGGCTATAAGTGAATATCTCGATCACCCGCTGCACCAAGCGCCCTGCCCTGCCTTCGGACAGATCATCAGCCAAAATCGCGAGGCGCATGAAGCTGTCGTCATGAATGCGAAAATCGCTCCACACCGACGAGCGACCGCCCGCGACCTTACTTCCCGCCACATCCTTGTGCCAGAAAGGCGTGAAACAGGCTTCCTTGGCCACTTGGTCGTCGCTGTCGACAAGTTCGATATTTAGGGCCACCAGCATGCGCCCGGGTATGGCCTCCACCCAGTCCCGCGGCATTGCTTCCACGGCAGCGACCGTAAATGGTATATCCCTGCCACTTCTGACAGCCACCGTATATGTCGTGAATTCCGTGTGGCGCTCCCACTTCAGGAAGAAGGGGCCAAAGTCACCAACATAATGCCGACCAGCCGCGGGCGGCCGCGCCATGCCGTACCGGTCGCACAGATTCTGCAGATGCTTGCGGTCTGCCACCCCGCCGTCTTCACCAGACAGATAGGCAAAATGGCTTACCCGCGCCGGCGCCCCCAGCCGAATGGCAGGGCGTCCGTGCAATTCCTTGTTCAATTCAACCCGCAAAGGGTCAGAAACACTTGATATATCCATCTTCACTCTCGTCACAAATGTGAGAGAGCCCTACCCCAAAAACGAAATGCAAGCCCGGCGCGGACTTTACCCCAAAGTGCCTATTTGTCATGACGGCTTTTTCTAACGATCCGGGCAACCTTCCCTAAGCCACGCCTTCGCCGGTCCTCTCTCCGATATCCTCCTTTACAATTTAATGTTTTCAATTAATCTCTGCCTGAGAGAAGGGGAGAGACACAGGTGGCAGACGGATCAACATTCCAAAAAGAAGGCCCAAGCATTGCCATCATTGGCGCTGGCCTCTCGGGCTTATGCATGGCCATAAAGCTGAAAGAAGCTGGGTTTTCAAATTTTCGGATATTCGAGAAAGCGGAAAAGGTTGGCGGCACGTGGCGCGACAACACCTATCCCGGGGTTGCCTGTGATGTTCCCAGCCACCTTTACAGCTATTCCTTCGAACCGAAGGCCGACTGGAGCATGGTCTTCAGCCCTGGCGGCGAGATACAGGACTATATCGAAGACGTTACGGCCCGCCACCGCCTGCAAGAAAGCCTGGTCTTTGGCGCAGAATTAACCGGTGCAGAATGGAAAGGCGGAAAGTGGCACCTGACTTTCGCGAACGGCAAGACCCACACAGCCAATTTTCTTGTGAACTGTATGGGCGGCCTGCATATCCCTAGCTATCCGGACATCCCGGGCAAGGAGCAGTTCACGGGAACCAACTTCCATACGGCATCCTGGAACCATGATCATGACCTGACGGGAAAGCGAGTAGCCGTAATTGGTACCGCAGCCAGCGCCATACAATTGATCCCTGAGATCGTTGACAAGGTAGAACATCTGGACGTTTACCAGCGCACACCCAACTGGATCGTATCACGTCCCTATATGGCTTATTCCGAGAAATGGAAGCAGCGCTTCAAGCGTTTTCCATGGCTAGAAAAACTGCACCGATTGCAAATCTACCTGACTTTCGAGATGCGGTTTCCCCTTTTCCGGCGAGACAAATTTTTCTCCGGCCGCGCAACACGCATGTTCAAGAAGCATCTGGAAGCACAGGTAAAAGACCCTGAACTCAGGAAAAAACTAACCCCCGATTATCCGATCGGCTGCAAACGCATTTTGGCATCGGACACCTATTTCCCCGCCCTGCAGCGCGATCACGTTGAGCTGATCACCGATGGCATCGAGGAAATCGTGCCAGAAGGCATCAAAACGAATGACGGCACGGTCAGGGCGGTTGACACCATCATTTACGCAACCGGCTTCAAGCCCTGGGACCAGATGGAAGGCGTTACCATCAAGGGAAAAGGCGGCCTGGACATGAATGCCTATCTGGCGGACGGCATTCGCGCGCACCGAACGGTGGCCATGCCGCATTTCCCAAACCTGTTCATGCTGCTTGGCCCAAACAGCGGCCTCGGACACAACAGCGTCATCGTGATGATCGAGGCCCAGGTCGGCTACATTATTTCCGCCATCAAAGATGTGGTCTCGCAGGGTGCTGCGGCGATCGAAGTCAAGCCAGAAGAAGCCGATGCTTATGACGCAAAGCTCCAGAAGGACCTGGAAGGCACAGTATGGGCTGGTCACTGCAAAAGCTGGTATCAGGGTGATGACGGGCGCATCTACACACTTTGGCCCTGGTCAACGCTCAAATATCGCCGCGAAATGAAACACTTCAAACGCCGCGAATATGAATACGAATAAAAAGAGGGGCCGCAGGGCCCCTTCTTTCTGACTTTAACGCGTTGTCACTGGCAGTGGTGGTGACCAGGCCGGGTCAGACGCATCAAAGGGCGTTGGCACCTGGCGTTCGTTATAGCCGGTCAGGTCCACGCTCCATAGGCTAGGCTTGCCGCCATTGGCACCTTGATTGTAAGGCGGCGTACGGAAGAACATCAGCACCCGACCGTTCGGTGACCATGTCGGCCCTTCATCCTGGTAGGCATTTGTCAGCAGTCGTTCGCCGCTGCCGTCTGGGCGCATCACACCAATGCGGAATTTTCCTTCACCAATTTTGGTGAAAGCCACCAGATCGCCACGCGGGGACCAGACAGGCGTGGCATAACGCCCGCGCCCAAAGCTGATGCGCTGCACGTTTGAGCCGTCAGCATCCATCACATAAAGCTGCTGCGTGCCACCGCGGTCCGAGTTGAAGACGATACGACTACCGTCCGGTGAATAAGAAGGCGACGTATCAATGCCCGGGTCGTCAGTCAGCCTTGTCACTTTGCGCGTGCGCAAGTCCATCACATAGATGTCGGAATTACCGTCTTCCGCTAGGCTCATGATCACCTTGTTACCATCCGGCGAAAAGCGCGGAGCAAAGGTCATATTCGGGAAATCCCCAAGCACCTCAAACTTGTTCGACAGGATATTGTAGAGATACACCCGCGGACGGTCGTTGAAATAACTGAGATAGGTAATTTCCTGCCGGTTAGGCGAAAAACGCGGCGTCAGCACAAGATAGCTGCCATCTGTCAGGAACTGCTGGTTCGCACCGTCCTGGTCCATGATCGCCAGGCGCTTCACACGGCTAAGCGGGTCTCCCTGCTCTGCGATATAAACAATCCGCGTATCGAAATAGCCCTCTTCCCCAGTGAGGCGGCTATAGATGCGGTCGGAAATCACATGAGCGATGCGGCGCCAGTTGGACACAGGCGTAGTATAGCCAACGCCTTCCATCTGCACCTCGGCAACCACATCCCACAAGCGGAACTCCACCCGCAAATTGCCGTTTGGCAGCATGTTCAGGCGACCGGTCACTAGGCCCTGAACCGCAAGCGGGCGCCAGGCAGCAAAGCGTGGCCGCGTGGGAGCAGCTGTAATTTTCTCAATGAAAGCATTGCGGTCCACGGCGCGAAACAGACCAGTCGACACAAGGTTTGACGTGATCACGTCACTGATGCTCACCCCAATGTCGGAAAGCTTGCCGGTTGGCGTTTCCACATCCACCACGGGCGCGAATTCAGGCACCGCGATGGGCACAGGTTCAATGTTTCCCCGGTTCACATCCACTACCAGCTGGGCATTTGCGCCCGCTGACAAGATCAGAACCAAGAGTGAAAATATGAAGCCTATCCGTCCAAACATTCTGCCGTCTCTCATTTATCCGCCGAGGAACTCTCGAGGGTTGAATTTAAAGATAATTTCGTTCTGTCCCGTCTTCCGAATATATTCTGAGGCCTCAGGGAACGGCGCACATAGCTGTACTGCGCGCCGCGCGGTTTCAGCAAAAACCCGAAAGAAGGCGCGATCTGGATCGTTCAGGTCGCCCGCATTCAGAAATTCAGGTTGCCCTAAAAGACTGCCATCCGACGCAAGCCGAACAAGCACGTCCACGCGCATATCCTTAACCCCCTTGGCCCCCATAGGCAAATTCCAGCAGCCATATACCTTCTGCTGCAAGGCATCCATCAGCGTTGCTGTCGCTATCCTTCCGCGCATACCTGCAAATGGATCGGGCTTCGCCTCTTCCGGCTTCTGCTCGATCTTTTCTTCTTTCTTTTCTTCATCCTTCGGCGCCTGCTCCTGTTCTTCCTTGATGGAACGGTCAATCAGGGCAGCAATCCTGCTGGACTTCAGCCTCGAAGGCGGTTTCGGTTTTGACCGTGGCGCTGTCCGCGCAACCAGTTTCTCACGCTCACTCACTTCCGGCTTGGGCTTTGGCTTCGGCTTTTCAACGGCCTTGACCGGCTTGGCGTCCGGCAACGGCACAGCTTCCGCAGGGGCTTCAGCGGCAACCTCTTCCCGGGCATAGTTGGGCTGGGGCTTCTCCGGCGCTGCTTGTTCCTGTGTTTCCTTTGCGGGCTCAGGCGCAACCACCTGTGTTTTGTCCGCGATCTGGACGAATTCAATGGCGATCGGGGGCGGCGGCAATGGGCGGTCTTTTGACCAATCAGGGATGCCCACAAGCGCCACTGTCACCACACCAAGGTGCAGCGCGCTGGAGAACATCCATCCGATCGTTTCAGACTTCGACACGCTTACTCTATCCAGACCTAATTCTGTTCAGCAACCAGTGCGACCTTGGTGTATCCGGCGGCATTGATCGCGCCGATCACTTCCATCACCCTGCCATAATCCAATTTGGTGTCCCCACGCACATAGATACGGGTTTCGCGGCTCTCGCCTGAAATCGCCGTCAACCGTGGGATCAGCTCATTCAGGCTGACTTCAGTGTCGACAATAAATATGGCACCTTTTTGATTGATCGAAATCTCCAGCGGCTTGCTGTCCTGCGGCAAAGGTTTGGCTGCGGCTTTCGGCAGTTCAACCGGCACTCCCGCCGTCAACAGCGGCGCCGTTACCATGAAGACGATCAGCAAAACCAGCATCACATCGACAAAGGGCGTGACGTTGATTTCGGCAAGCGGCTGATAGCGTCCCCGCCGCCGACGCGCGCCTTCGACGCGGCCTCCTGAAGTTACGGTCGCGCCCATTTCTAGTGCCCCTGTTCGTCAAGCTGGCGGGACAGGATCGCGGCGAATTCGTCCGAGAATCCTTCCACACGGCCAGCGTAGCGGCCAAGGTCGGTCGACAGCTTGTTGTAGGCGATCACCGCCGGGATAGCGGCAACAAGGCCCAGGGCCGTCGCCAGAAGTGCTTCCGCAATGCCCGGCGCCACAGTGGCGAGCGACGTGTCACTTGCGGTAGCAATAGAAGTGAAGCTGTTCATGATCCCCCAGACCGTGCCGAAAAGGCCCACGAAGGGAGCGGCGGAGCCGATGGTCGCCAGATAGCCAACCTGCCCCTCAAGCCGGTCCATTTCCCGGCTGGTGGTGACATGCATCGCCTTGTAGATACGGTCTTGTACCGTGAGTTTGTCAACGCCCGCAGACCGTTTCGCCAGGCTACGCTGCCACTCCCGCATCGCCGCGACAAACACGGCCGCCAGCGGATGTGCCGGCGCGGCCTTAAGGCCGTTATAGAGTTCATCCAAGCTGCCGCCTGACCAGAAACGGTCTTCGAACTCGTTGGCCTTGGCGCGGGCATCCTTCACCCTCGCCCAGGTATTGAAGATGATCGACCAGCTCCAGAGGCTGGCGGCGATCAGCATGATCATCACGGCCTGCACGATAAAATCTGCCTGCAGGAACATGCCCATGATCGAAAAATCGGGCGCATTCCCACCAAGCTGGACTGATTCCACTGTTTGAACCTGCATCAAACTCTCCCCGAAACCTTAACTATTCAGCCTTAACCGTTTTGAGCGGCAGCCGCTGCGTTCATCCAGTCCTGCCAGCACTTTTTGGCAGAATTAGGCCAGCGGCGTGGCCGGCCGTCATTTCCGATCACTGCCACCAGCACATCGGCCTCCGCGACCAATTCACCGTCTCGCATGATCCATTGTTTTACCTCAATGGCCGCGGCGCGAACACGCGTGACCTTGGAGTGCCCCATCAGGACATCGCCAATCTTGGCCTGCCGGTGATAGCGAATATTGATATTAGACACGACATAAGTCAGCGGCCCACCTTCTGATTCCGGCAAGTCAAACAGATAGTTAACATCTGCAGCCGAATTACGGATGCTTTCTGTGCGCACGCGTTCAAAGAAGCTGACATAGCGACCATGGTAGACCATGCCGCCAACATCGGTGTCCTCATAATAGACCCTGATCGGGAACTGGAATACGCCGTCAGCCCAGGCGCCTTCTGCTGTCTGTGGTGTGCTCATTACTTCCCTAACATATCCAGTTGGCCGGTTTCCTTGCCGGGCGGCGGTGTGAGCCCCAGATGCTTCCAGCCGTCTGGCGACAGCATCCGCCCGCGCGGCGTGCGCTGCACGAGGCCAATCTGCATCAGATAAGGCTCGATGATATCCTCAATTGCGTCGCGCGGTTCCGATAGTGCGGCAGCCAGAGTCTCAATTCCCACCGGGCCGCCCATGTAGGTCTCGCCGATACACTTCAGATAGCGGCGGTCCATGGTATCCAGGCCCAGGTTATCCACCTGCAGCCGGGTGAGCGCCGCGTCAGCGTGAGGCGCATCCACCACCTCTTTTTCCGCCACCAGGGCGAAATCCCGCACCCTGCGCAGCAGCCGCCCCGCAATTCGCGGGGTACCGCGGGAACGGGCCGCCACTTCGCGGGCGCCGTCTTCCGTCATCTTCAAGTCCAGCAGCCGCGCACCACGCCGAACCACCTCGGTGAGTTCTTCGGTGGTATAGAACTCCAATCTCGTTGGGATTCCGAAACGATCCCTGAGCGGCTTGGTAATCAACCCCGAACGCGTGGTCGCCCCCACAAGCGTAAAGGGCGGCAGATCAATGCGCACGGAGCGCGCCGCGGGGCCTTCACCAATGATCAGATCAAGCTGGAAATCTTCCATCGCCGGATAGAGAACTTCCTCCACCGCCGGGTTAAGCCTATGAATTTCATCGATAAACAGGACATCGCGTTCTTGCAGGTTGGTGAGCAGCGCGGCAAGGTCACCCGCTTTGGAGATCACCGGCCCCGATGTCGCCCGGAAATTCACGCCAAGCTCCCGCGCCACAATCTGCGCGAGGGTCGTTTTACCCAGCCCTGGCGGACCAAAGAACAGCACATGATCCATGGCTTCGGTGCGAGTGCGCGCAGCACCGATAAAAACTTCAAGGTTCTCCCGCGCCTGCTTCTGGCCGATAAAATCCTTGAGAGTCTGGGGCCTTAGCCCGACATCAATGGTGTCACCACCCGTCTCAGAGCGGTCCACCAGACGGTCCTGATCGAGCTCACTCATAGGCTGCTCAGCTCCTTCAGTGCCGCAGGCACCAGTTTGCCAACATCTGCGTCATCACCGAATTCTCCCATGACTTTGGCCACGGCACCATGCGCTTCCACGCGCTTGTACCCGAGGTTGACAAGCGCCGATACGGCGTCCTCAAGGGCACTCTGTTGGGCACTCTGGGCACTACCACCATCCGGGGCACTTTTGGTCACACCCATAGTGCCCATTTCGACACCCTTAGGGCTAAACACCAGGCCGGTGACTTTGTCTTTGAGTTCGTTGACGATGCGCGTCGCCACTTTCGGGCCAACACCCTTGGCACGAGACACGGCCGTTTTGTCCTGGGCTGCGATCGCGTTCTGGAGTTCGGTGGGCGAAAGCGCCGACAGGATCGCCAGACCAACCTTGGCGCCCACACCCTGCACGGATGTTAGAAGCCGGAACATATCGCGCTCAAGTACATCGACAAAACCAAACAGCGTGATGGCATCTTCACGCACCACGGTTTCAATGTGCATCTGCGCGGCCTCGCCCCGGCCGGGCAGCGAGGACAGGCTGCGGCTGGAGCTATGCACCAGATAGCCAACCCCGTTCACATCAATGATGGCCCAGTCTTCACCTGTGCTGTCAAGCAAGCCTGTCAGTTTCGCGATCAATATTTGATCCCCCCGAGATTTTTCATTGTGCTGACATGATGCGCATGACAGATGGCAACTGCAAGCGCATCTGCCGCATCCGGGCCATTAATTTTCACACCCGGCAGCAAAACCTGCACCATGGCATCCACCTGCTCCTTCGCGGCATGCCCAACGCCCACGACGGACTTCTTCACATGGTTCGGCGTATATTCGGCAACCGGTAGGCCCGCACGCGCCGGAATGAGGAGCGCAATGCCGCGCGCCTGCCCAAGTTTCAGGGTTGAGGTGGGGTTCTTGTTGACGAAAGTTTCCTCGACCGCGCAGGACCGGGGCTGCCAGTCGGCAATCACAGCCTCCAGGCCTTCGGAGAGTTCCACTAGACGGTCGGCAAGAGATTTCTTGGGGTCAGACTTGATGACACCATTGGCCACATGGGAAAGCCGTGTACCGACACTTTCAACAATGCCCCAGCCCGTGTTCCGCAAGCCAGGATCAATCCCCAAAAGCCTCATGTGCGCCCTTCCTCTAGTCGTTCGTCATTCGCCGACTGGATCGGCGAATCCATGATCCTTTCGCCTGGCTCAAACGTGGACTCGCCGATCAAGCCGGCGAGTGACCAGTTGATCTTTATTCGGCGTCCAGTTCTGCCAGAACGCTTTCCGGAATCGTGTAGTTGCCATACACGGTCTGGACGTCGTCATTGTCTTCGAGCGCATCAATCAGGCGCATCATTTTCTCGGCGCCGTCTTTATCGAGCTCGATCGGCTCCTTCGGCTTCCAGATCAGGTTTGCGTTGTCGGGCTCTTTGCCCAGCGCCGCGGTCAGTGCCTCCACAACAGCGTGCAGGTCTGCGCCTTCGGTGTAGATGGCGTGGCCGTCATCATCGCTTTCAACCTCTTCCGCGCCAGCTTCAAGTGCTGCTTCGAACATGGCGTCAGCATCTGCCGCGTCAGCCGGGTATGTGATTTCGCCAACCCGGTCGAACATGAAGTTCACACTGCCGCTTTCACCCATGTTACCGCCCGCCTTGTTGAAGATGGTGCGTACTTCGGATGCTGTGCGGTTACGGTTGTCCGTAAGCGCTTCAACGATCACGCCAACACCGCCGGAGCCGTATCCTTCATAGCGCATCTCGTCATAGTTTTCGGCGTCGCCACCCGATGCTTTCTGGATTGCGCGTTCGATATTGTCTTTCGGCATGGACTGGGATTTGGCGTTCGCAACAGCCAGACGAAGGCGTGGGTTGCTGTCGATGTCCTCACCGCCCATCTTCGCGGCCACCGTGATCTCACGGCTCAGTTTGGAGAAAATCTTCGAACGCTTTTTGTCCTGCGCACCTTTGCGGTGCATGATGTTTTTAAATTTGGAATGACCTGCCATGGTTACCCTCTGATAGTCCCGTTTTAGACTCACGGGCCAGAGACAGACGTCCCTCGAAGCCCTTGAATACACATTGAAGCACAGCGGCGCGGATGCAGCCAGCCGGTGTTGGCACTCTTCTTAGCAGATTTAAGGCACTTGAACAGGGAAAATTGCGGGATTTTCCCTATGCTAGCTGCATATAATCCATGTAAACTTCAGCCGCACACGAAGAACAGGACGGGAGCGTATGATGACACATCTGGAAGGCAGCTGTTACTGCGGCAACATCGCCGTGCGTGTTACGTGCGACGAGACGCCAAGCCACCTGACGCCCCGCGCCTGCGACTGCGACTTCTGCACCATGAATGGTGCAGCCTGGGTATCCATCCCGAAGGCCAGCATGGAAATCGAAATCCAGAACGAGGCGGCCATCAGCCTGTTTGAGCAAGGGTCGGAAAGCGCGCGTTTCTGGCTGTGCCAGCGCTGCGGCGTGGTAACCGCCGTAACCTGCGATATTGAAGGCACCAGGAAAGGCGCTTTCAACGCCCGCATCATGGATAGCCGAGACGAATTCGCGCCGACCGAGCCCGCCTCGCCCAAGCTTCTGGGCAAGAATGAGAAGCTCGCCCGCTGGGACAAGCTGTGGATCGGCGATGTGCGGATCAAGGACTGTTGGGACGTAGGGCTTTAGAGCACCATGAAAGCCAATAGACGAAAAATTCTAGTTGCATTGGCAGTTGTCAGCACTGTCATTCTACTGGCTTCGTCGCCTGTGCTCATCAGCATTTGGTTTTCAGCATTTGCTTCCAACAAGGTTATCGTGATTAACGAAAGCTCCTTCGCGCTAGAGAAGGTCACAGTCAGCATTGCTCAAAAACAGCATCAACTGGGAAACATCGCTCCCGGTCAAGCGGTCAAACTGAAGGAAAACGCCGGACCAGAGGGCGTAGTTGGCGTCGAGTTTCACACAAACACCCAAACAAAAAGCTGCGAAACCGGTTACACTGCTCATAGCGTTAGTACACGGACCACCTTCGTCCTCCGAAAAGATGGCACGCTGGAAAATTCATTTTCCTATGCCCCTCATCCCTTGCAGGAAGAGTATTTCGCGTGCAAGAGCAAGGAATCTGCCAACTAAGTAGATTACGCCAATGCTTTCCGGAAGCTTTCCGGGTCATCCAAAAAAAAGGCGATGCCGTCATAGGGGGTTTTTCGGAACAAACCGTTTCGCGGAAGCCCGCCCGGCTTTACCCGGATCAACACATTTGGCTGCGCCAGGATCGTCAGTTTAAGTATGTTGGCGTCCTCCGCCACGTCGATCCCAGCCGCTGAAGCCTGCACGCTTTCGATATCCGCAAGCTCAATATGATACAGGTTACCAAGCCCGGTCCGAACGGTCAGCCCGTTACCCGACAGCGTTACGGGCCACAGCCGCCAAGCCACCAACATCCCGACAAAATAAAGAATGGTGAACACACCAATAGCAAACACCTGCCACAGAACTTCGGGTGCCAGCTTCATGACAATGAAATGCAAGGCGATTAGTTCAAGAATGAAATAGACAATTGCCCCCTTAAGCAGGAAAGCATCTGTGTTGATCTTGTGATAACTGAAGGCCTGGGTGGATGCCGCAAACTGCCGCACCGGTTTCCAGAAATGGAAAGCATAGAAAATCAGCTGGATAGGGTTCAGTACCGCGTTTCGAATGGCTTGCTGCATAGTTACCCCCTGGCATGCAGGTCTCTATGCATTCAGTCTGCGCTCAACTGAAAAGCTTACAATATTCCCCTAAAATTGATTTCCCAGCCGCAATCGTAACAGGTCAAGCCATTGCGTGCTGGGCCCACCAAAGCGCGGCAATCGTGATTGACGCCAATATCCAAAGAAACAGGCTGCCGCCTTTTTTCTTCGCTTTTTGGGGCTTCGCCCCGCTTGTGTTCCCATTTTGGGTACCTGGTGCTTCTGCACCCTTATCAGCCGCTGCCTTTTTGCTGCCTCTGGCCATACATCCACCTCAAACACTGCCCCCATCGGCCCTTAAAGGGTAGCGCAGCAGATGGCCGTGACAAGGTGAAAGCTGCATGTGGGCTATAAATTCAACCAGACCGGTTGTATTCACCCATCGCCGGTTATGTTAAAACTACACGAAAGGCACAGCGGACACTGCCAGACGGGTGCGGGGGCAGCGACTCCGACCTAGGCTCAATAATCATCTGTTTCATCCAGGTCGAACGTCAACACCACCATGTCACGGCACTGGATACCGTTCTCAAAGATCGGCTCAGGGTAATTCAGCGTGTAATAGTTTTTGGCGATCCGTCGCATGCGAAACCCCATCTTCTGGTAGAAGGCAAGCTGGTCGATACTGGAATTTCCCGTGCCCACATCCAGAAGCTTGGCGCCTTCCTTGCGCGCTTCCTCAATAGCGGCCCGAAGGAGTGCCTTGCCAACACCCTTCCCCTGCCACTCCGGCGCGACGGAGATATTCTTCAGCTCCCACTTCACATCGCCAAGATGCATCAACACAAAAACACCAACCACGACACCGTCCCAGGTGGCGCTGAAAAGCGTGCCGTCAGCCAGATAGTCCATAACCATGGCGGGTGATGGGTCTGCCTGCAAAAGAAGGTCCATGAAGGGGACTGCGTCTTCTTCGGCCCTGATTTCCAGGTTTATGTCTGTCACCGTTGCTTCCTCTGCCATCAATGCCTCTCCCATCTATGAAAGGCTCGCTTTTTCACGCATCGCTTCATAAAATAATAGCAATAAGTGTCAGGGCACAAATAGACACAACAAAAAATCAAGCGATAAGGGAGACCATCCATGGCCTATGACGTTGATGCCTATAAGCCCGCGGAGATCGCGAAACGCATAGAAGATGCCGGGGTCGCGAAGGTGTCGCAGCCCGCGCGAAAAACCTTCGTGCTGGCGGTTCTGGCTGGTGCCTTCATCGCATTTGGGGCGGTCTTCTATACCCTGACCATGACTGGCAGCCCGCTTGGTTTTGGCCCGGCCCGGCTGCTGGGTGGTCTTGTGTTTTCCACCGGCCTGATATTGGTAATTGTGGCGGGGGCGGAACTGTTCACCGGCAATAACCTGATCGTCATGGCCTGGGCGGACCGGCAGATCACCCTTGCGGCACTTCTGCGCAACTGGGGCATTGTCTATGTCGGGAACCTTGTCGGCGCCTTAGGCACGGCAGCGCTTGTGGTGCTTTCCGGCATCTATGACATGGCGGGCGGTGCCGTTAGCGAAACGGCGGCCTCCATCGCGGCGTCGAAGCTTTCGCTTCCGACCGATCAGGCCTTCTTCCGCGGCGTGCTCTGCAATGTGCTGGTGTGCCTTGCCGTTTGGCTGTGTTTCGCCGCCCACAGCGTAACCGACAAGATTCTGGCCATTGTCTTGCCCATCGCCGCATTTGTCGCCCTTGGATTTGAGCACTCGGTCGCCAATATGTATGTGATCCCGGTTGCGATGCTGGATGGTGGCATCGTGTGGGACGGCGCGGGCCTCATGACCAACCTGGTCTGGGTTACGGCAGGCAACATTGTTGGCGGCGGCGGGCTGGTTGCCCTTGTTTACTGGTTCGTTTATGGCCGCACCAGTTGAAGACAGGACAAAGATGGCAGCATTTGGCCACAACAGATTGACAGACAAAGACCGCAAGAGGGCAAAGCGCGTTCACAGGCTTGCGCGTCTTCTGGACAGCCAGTTCCGCATTCCCGGCACAGATATTCGCTTCGGCCTGGACAGCCTTTTTGGCCTGGTGCCTGTGGTGGGCGATACTGTCACCGCCGGGATGGCGGCTTACATCATTTTCGAGGCTTTCCGGATTGGGGTCAGCCGGCGCTTCATCGCACGCATGCTGGGCAACCTGGTGATTGACTGGGTCATCGGCACGATTCCAATTGTCGGCGACCTGTTCGACATTGGTTTCAAGGCCAACGAACGCAATATCCGCCTGATGGAAAAGGATTTAGGTGTCGCGCTCGCGGACCTCTAGGCGCACTTCCGCCTTGGGGCGCTGCACCAGGCTGACAAGCACGCCGGAGATGATCATCAGCAGGAACCAGGACCCCAGCTTTGACGCATGCACAAAGTCCCACTCGTTCACCTGATGCGGATAGACCCAGACACGCCCGAAGGTGCTGAAGTTCTCGGCACCCCAGATTACAGTCGCAATGCACACAAGCGCAAACATCAGCGGCAAACGGCGGCGAACGCCACTGGCGGACGTGAAATACACCCAGGTGCGGCCAAAGATCAGCATCACAGCAACAAACAGCATATATCTGAGATCGAAGAAATGCTGGTGGGTGAAGAAATTGATATAAATCACCGCCGACAGGACCACAGTGACCCAAGTTGGCGGGTATCCGGTGAAGCGAAAATCAAACAGCCGCCAGACACGTGCAAAATAGCTGCCGACTGAGGCATACATAAAGCCAGAGAACAGCGGCACACCGGCGATGCGGATCAGGTTCTCTTCCGGATACATCCAGGACCCGGTCGAGGTTTTATAGAGCTCCATCGCTGTGCCGACGATATGAAACACCAGGATCACCTTGGCCTCTTCCCAGGTCTCCAGCCGGAACCTGAGCATGATGACCTGGATCAAGAGCGCTGCCAGGAACAGGAAGTCATAGCGCGCAAGCGGGGCATTCTCAGGCCACAGCCAGCGCGTCAGCAGGATCAGGACAATCAGCAGCGCGCCAAACAGGCAGGCCCGCGCCTGCATCAGGCCAAACCATCCCAGTTCGGCCAGCGCGTCCCTCATCCCTCTAGGCTTTCTTTAAGTTCTTCCAGCTCCAGCCAGCGCATTTCCTTTTCGTCAAGCGCGTCCCGCTTGGCCTCAAGCTCTTTGCTGAGCGCATTAAACCGGGCCGGGTCCTTGGCGTAAAGCCCGGGGTCAGAAAGCTCGGCTTCCATCTGCTGCAGCTGTTGGCTCAGGGCTTCCACTTCCGCCGGCAGGTGATCGAGCTCCCGCTGGTCCTTGTAGGAAAGCTTGGTGGCTTTCTTACGCGCGGCATTCTGGGGCGCGTCCGTGATGGACACCACTGTTGCCTTCTCTGGCTTGGTCTTCTCAGGCTTCGGCTCGGCCTTCTGCGGCGCTGACAGCTTCTTCTGAGCCAGATAATCTGTGTAACCCCCGGCATATTCGGTGGCTGTGCCGTCGCCTTCCATGACGATCGAACTTGTCACCACGCGGTCCAGAAAGTCCCGGTCGTGGCTCACCAGAAGGATCGTGCCTTTATAATCGGCCAGCACTTCCTGCAAGAGGTCGAGCGTGTCCATATCCAGGTCGTTTGTCGGCTCATCAAGGATCATCAGGTTCGACGGGCGGGCGAAGTTCTTGGCGATCAGAAGCCGGTTCCGCTCTCCGCCCGAAAGCGCCGACACAGGGGTATTGGCAACCGAGGGGTCGAACAGGAAGTCCTTCAGGTAGGACATGATGTGTTTGGTCTCGTCGCCGATATGCACCCATTCGCCGCGACCGCCCGTGAGCACATCCATGATGGTCATATCGTCCTTGAGGTCGGCGCGCTTCTGGTCGATCACCAGTGTTTCAAGGTTGGTGCCGCGCTTGATCTCGCCGCTGTCGGGCTCCATCTCGCCGATGAGCACCTTTAGGAGCGTGGATTTACCCGCGCCGTTCGGGCCGATGATGCCAACCCTGTCACCGCGGTTGATGCGGATGGAGAAATCCTCAAACAGCGTGCGGCCGTCAAACGCCTTCGAGATACCCTTGGCCTCGATCACCCGTGTGCCGGATTTATCCGCTCCCGCAATAGAGATATTCACCTGCCCCGTGGCCTTGATGACACCGCGGCGCTCCTGCCTCAGGCCCTGCAGACGGCGCATGCGGCCCTGGTTTCGGGTCCGGCGGGCGCTGATACCCTCCACCGACCAGCGGGTCTCTTCCTTGATGAATTTATCAAGCTTCTTCAGCGCTTCGGCTTCTTCGCCGTAAACCTTTTCCTGCCAGGCTTCGAACTTGTCGAAGCCTTCATCCAGCCGCCTGATCTTGCCGCGATCAAGCCACAGGCAGGCGCTTGCAAGGTTATTCAGGAAGGTCCGGTCGTGGCTGATCAGCACCATCGCGCCGCGCCAGGCCTTCAGATAATCCTCCAGCCATTCGATGGTGGCGATATCCATATGGTTGGTGGGCTCGTCCAGAAGCAGCAGGTCTGGCTCACCAATCAGCGTGCGGGCGAGCGCCGCGCGCCTCAGTTCCCCGCCAGATGCCGTCTTGGGGTCTGCGTCACCCGCCACGCTCAAGTCCTCAATCAGCACGTCGGCGCGGTACGTCTGGTCCTGCTCGTCCTCCGGCAGGCCCGCAACGATATAATCCTTCAGCGTGGCATACTGGCTGGCGTCTGGCTCCTGCGGCAGATAGGCGATGCGCACCCCCGGCTGGACCCAGCGTTCGCCGCCGTCGGCCTCGATGATGCCAGCCACCAGCTTCAGAAGCGTGGATTTACCTGTACCGTTCCGGCCCACGAGGCACAGGCGCTCATTCGCGCCAATATGCATCTCAAGCTTGTCCAGCACCGGGTCTGCGCCCCAATGCAGGTCAATATCCTTCAAGCTTAATATCGGTGGTGCCATGGTGCCTCTTTACCGCATGTCTTGCGCCTCTTGCGCATTCCGTGCCTTATACCCAGCTATAGGAGAGGCATTCAAGCATGGATGCGTTAACAGGAATAAAATCCGTGACCTTTGGCTGGGGAGCTATTGAGGGTTGCGGACGGATGGGGGACATATCAGTGGCAGAGCATAGCTTTTCAAACACACAAGTGCCGGCGCACGAAATCCCGACGGCCAGCGACATCAATTTTGAACCCCTGCATGCCCGGTACGCGCTGAAACTTGTTACCGAAAGCCTTATGATCTGGGCCATTCCCAGCATCGCCTTCACCGTGCTTCTGGCCATCGGCAAGATTGAAAGCAGCTTCCTTGCCGCCCCTTGGGGCTTTGCCTTGCCGCTTGCTGTACTGCCGTTCATCTTTATTATCTGTTCGCTTGAAGCGCGGCACGCGGGATATGCCGTCCGCGAGCAGGACATCCATTACATGTCCGGCGTGATCTGGCAGAAGCGCGTCGCGTTGCCCTTCAACCGCATCCAGCATGTGGAGGTTGAGCGCAACCCCATTGAGCGATTCTTTGGCCTGTCGACGCTGAAGTTTTTCACTGCGGGCGGCGGATCTGCCGACATGAAAATTCCGGCGCTGAGTGAAGACGATGCCACAAAGCTCAAGTCCTTCGTGCTCAAGCTGGCGGGGGAAGCCGATGACCGCGCCTGATCCGTCTGCCGCCACACTTGAAAGCCTGAAAAGCCAGGCCTGGAACAGGCTTGCACCCGCAGCCATCATCCATTTCATCGTCAAATTTGTTGTCGGCTTTGCCAAAAACGGCATCCAGAATGTGGCCTACCTGGGTGGTGTTGCCATCTTCACCGGCGACAACAGGTGGTTGATCCTGGGCGCCATCGCGGCAGGGGCATCTGTGATCCTGCTCCTCAGCGGCATCCTGAGTTACCTCAATTTCCAGTTCCGGCTCGACGGCCAGACCTTCCTGATCAACCGCGGTGTGTTCAACAAAAAGCGGCTGACCCTGTCGTTCGACCGAATCCAGAATGTGGTGGTCAAGGAACCTTTCTATTTCCGCCCGTTCGGCCTTGTGGCGCTCGCGCTTGAAAGCGCTGGGTCACGTGACGAGGAAGTCAGCTTGGCGGGCATTCCCACCCCACTCGCACAGGACATCCGCCGAGCGGTTCTGGAGCGGCGGGACAACACCCAGGCACACGCGACGCCAGAACAGGATACAGCAACAGACGGAGACTCGGTCGCACCCGCCGCCGAAGAGGAGCTTCTCCTGGAGCAGCCGATGTCCGAGCTGGCGCGGTACGGCCTGTCCAACAACAATATCTGGGTGGTGGCCGGTGTGGCCATTGGTGCCATTTTCCAGCAGTTCGACGCCTGGGAAAAGGATGCCGAGGCCTTTATCGAAAATTCGGTCATTCCCATAACGGGTGATGACAAGGCTGTGCTAGGCCTCCTGTTCGCAGCCGGGCTGCTGGCCATTGTGGCGCTGTTGACCCTTTTTTCCGTGCTGGGCGCGATTGTCGTCTTTTACAAGTTCCGGCTGGCGTATGCAGACGGACGCTATCACCGCACGACCGGCCTGTTTGAACGGCTTGAGACCAGCGTGCCGGAAACCAAGGCGCAAAGCCTGCAGATCAACCAACCGTGGCCCGCGCTGTTGCTGGGGCGATGGCATCTGGTTTTGAAACAGGTGGGTTTCGGCATAGGTGGCAACGCCCCCCAAAACAAGAAATCCAGTTTCATCATCCCCAGTGTCCTGCCATCCTTTTACCAGCCATTGTCCGACCGCCTATTTGGCGATATCGACTGGCGAAACCTGAAGCTCAACCCTGTTGACAGATTTTTCATCTGGAAAGTCATGTCCTATTGGTTCCTCCTACCTGCCCTCATCGCAGCTGCGCCGCTAGTTGCCTATAATGGGGCTGCAGGGCTTCTGGTCCTTGCGCTTCCGCTTGTGATGACACCTGTGGTGATGCTGCGCTACCAACGGTATGGCTATTGGACCAACGGCGAAATTGGGATCGTCCGCTATGGTATCGTTGGAACGCGCACCACTGTTTTCCCATTCCACAAGGTACAGACCGTCACACTGACCCAAAGCCCCAGCCAACGACGCAGAAAGCTTGCAACGCTGAAAATCAAATTGGCCGGACAAATGCTTTATGTGCCCTTCATGTCGCTTTCGGATGCGGACGCCTGGCGCGACTGTATCCTGTATGAAGTGGAAGCATCCAGAAAAGCCTGGATGTAGGTCACCATCAAAAAAGGCGCCGAACGGCGCCTTTTTCCTTATCTGTTCACTGTTCTGTTCACTGTGGCTCAATCCATCAGCTGATACTTGATCGGCAGGCGGCGGATGCGCTTGCCGCTTGCCTGGAAAATGGCGTTTGCAAGGGCTGCAGCCACCGGCGGCACACCGGGTTCGCCCACACCGCCCGGTGCGGCATGAGACTGGATGATGGCGGTTTCCACGTGTGGCGCTTCGTCGATCCGGCAGACCGGATAGCCATCAAAGTTCGATTGCACCACCGCGCCATTCTCGAACGTGATTTCACCGTGCAGCGCATGGGAAAGCGCAAACACAACAGCCCCTTCCATCTGGGCTTTCACCCGGTCCGGGTTCACGGCAACGCCGCAATCGATTGCCATCCAGGCGTTATGCACCTTCAGCTCGCCCGCGTCAGAAACTTCCACCTCCAGCGCGCAGGCGACATAGGAGACAAAGCTGCGATGCACGCTGATGCCCATGCCGCGGCCTTTTGGCATTTTCTTGCCATAGCCGGACATATCAGCAGCTTTCTTGAGCACTGCCTTGAGGCGCGCCGTATCAACAGGATGGCGTTCAAGCGATTCACCATAGTTTGAGTAGCTGGAGCGCTGTTCGCCCTTCAGAAGGTTCGGCATGTCCTGGGTCGGGTTCAGCTTGCGGTCACTGCCGATCATTTCCATCCACATATCAACCGTGTTCTTGCCTGCCTCATTGGCCAGTTCGTCCACGAAAGAGCCAATGGCAAATGCCTGCTGGATGTTGGTCACAGACCTGAGCCAACCGATACGGGCATGGGCTTTCGCGCTACCGGCATCCACGCGCAGGTTTTCAACGTCGAACGGCAGATCCAGAAGGCCAAGGCCCAGTTCAAAGCTGCCCGGACCGTCCGCCGCCGGGTTGAAAGTCCCGCCAATGGATGGATAGGCCGCTTTGTGGTTCCAGGCGGTTACAGTGCCCGAACCGTCCATGCCTGCGGTCACGCGCTGGGCAGAAATAGTGTGATAGTAACCGTGATGCACGTCGTCTTCACGGGTCCACACCATCTTCACAGGCTTCATGGCATGCTTGGCCAGGATGGCTGCTTCGGCTGCGAAGTCCGGTTTTGACTTGCGCCCGAACGCACCGCCCAGCAGTGTTGCCTCGACATAGATTTCCTCGGGCTTTTTACCGACAAACGCGGCCACAGTTTGCTGAACAGACTGCGGGTCCTGACAGCACACCCACATCTTCAGGTCGTCGCCCTGCCATTCGGCGGTCGCCGCCGGTGGCTCCATGGTCATATGGTGCTGGTGCGCGACGAAATAGTCTGCGGATAAGACCTTGTCTGCCGCCTCAATCGCGGCTGGCGCATTGCCCCGGTCCACGTGCGTGATGCCGTCACCGTCAATCGATTCCCACAGCGTTTTTTCATATTCGGTGGTGTCATAGGACGCATTCTCACCGCCTTCAAACTGGGCTTCAAGCGCCTCACGGCCTTTCATTGCAGCCCAGGTGTTGGTTGCGAGAACCGCCACCCCACCAAGCGGTTTGAAAGACGCTGGCAGCGTGAGCGCTGGCAGTTCCACAACGTCCACAACACCGCTGACCGCCATGGCGGCCTCTTTGTTGTAGGCTGTAACTTTGCCGCCAACCACAGGTGGGCGGGCTGCCACGGCATAGAGCATGCCCTCGCGCCGCACGTCCTGGCCAAACACGCTGCTGCCCGTGACAAAATCTTTCATATAGATGTTGCGCACGGGCTTGCCGATCAGGTTCCAGTCCGGGTTGGACTTGAGCTTGAGCGCGTCAGCGGACGGTGCCTCAAGCTTGGATGCTGCATCAACAAATGCGCTGAAGTCTTCAGACGCGCCCGTCACCTTATTGTGGATACGGTGGTTCTTTGCCTCCACATCAGCAGGCGAAACGCCCCAATGGGCGGCTGCCGCCTGTTCCAGCATCTGGCGCGCGCCGGCGCCTGCGGCGCGGAAGGCCTCATAGAATTTCCGGATGGAGGTAGACCCATCCGTGTTCTGGTCGCCAAACTTCTTGTCGCCATAGGCGGGTTCAAACACAATGCGCGACCAATCTGCCTCCAGCTCATCGGCGATGATCTGCGGCAGGCCGGTGCGGCTGCCCTGTCCCATTTCCACCCGGTGGATGAAGATGTGAACCGTGCCGTCCAGGGCAATCGTCAGATAGGCGGAATTTTCAAGCTGTCCGGCCGTGCCCATGGCTTCGGCGCGAACGCCTTTGGCAATAATCGGCGCCGCAACCACAAGGCCGGTCGCCACACCAAGGGTCTTCAGCGCGCCACGACGGGAGATATTTTCAACCATGAAATTCATAGCTTGCCTCCCTTCACTTTGCCCGAGGCCACATCGCGGATCGCTTTCTTGATCCGCTGGTACGTGCCGCAGCGACAGATATTGCCATACATGGCTTCATCGATATCCGCGTCAGAGGGGTTCGGGTTGTCCTTCAAAAGGGATGCCGCCTGCATGATCTGGCCAGACTGGCAATAGCCGCACTGAGGCACGTCATTTTCCGCCCAAGCGATCTGGAGGGCGTGCAATGTGTCACCGTCCCCAAGGCCTTCAATGGTTGTCACCTCTGTGCCTTCCACGTCAGCCATCCAGGTCTGGCAGGAGCGGGTTGCCATGCCGTCCACATGCACAGTGCAGGAGCCGCAAAGCCCAGCCCCACAGCCAAATTTTGTGCCGGTCATGCCTGCCAGGTCACGCAGATACCACAGAAGCGGCATCTCGCCGTCGCCGTCATAGGAAACGGTCTGGCCATTCAATTTGAAGTCCATCGGAAATCCCCTCACAGAATCTTTTATCGTGGCGGAGTATAACGCTCCTGCCCGCGCTGTCTAAACAACTATTGTTTATCTGCCTGTCTGGCGCGACGAACTGAGCTATTCTTTGAAACGCACGCTTTCCACGTGGGCTGTCACGGCACCAGGCTTCCAGGTGTGCGGCACACCCTGGGGCATATAATAGCGAATATTCGACATTTGCCAGACATCGCCGGGGCCAAGCGGCTCGACTTTCTCGAAACCATAAGCGCCTGTGTGCACCGGATGAAAGTCCACCTCATGGACGATATCGCCATACTTATTGAGGAAGTTCACATGCACGCGCACCTCATCAACGGTTCGCTGCCCATTGTTCCTGAGGCGGAACCAAACGACAGGAATGCCTGATTGCTTGCCTTCTGTCCCGCGAACAGCGAAAAGCCCCTCAATGGCGATCTTGTCGCGGTAACTTTCGCGCGTCTCCAAAGGCGCAGGCGCAGGCTTCAGCATGCTGGACCAGGCCAAACCTAACGGCACAGCGACCAAAAAAAGCGTCAAGCTGAGATAAACAACCCTGTTCATGCTACCCCCATCACCAAGTCTCAGGAGACGTTATAACAGGGGATGACAAGATACATCAAATGTTGTTTTGAGGGCCGCTTTCGTCACGGTTGAGGGCGGGAGAAGACCCACTGATCATCACTTGATGCCGCCGCATCGAACTTGTACCCGCCCACGTCGAACTTCTTCAGGGCTTCAGGATCCGTCAGGCGGTTGTCGATCACATAGCGGGTCATCAGGCCCCGCGCCTTCTTGGCCATGAAGGAAACGACACGCGCGCGGCCATCCTTGATTTCCTTGAACACCGGCGTAATCACCCGCGCCTTCAGCGCCTTCGGCTTGACCGCCTTGAAATATTCGTTTGATGCCAGATTGATCAGCACACCATCGCCTTCAAGGTCCTCGTTCAGGGCTTCCGCGATCTTGGTGTCCCAGAAGCTATATAGGTTCGGGCCTCTCTCGGTCTTGAATTTGGTGCCCATTTCAAGCCTGTAGGCCTGCATCAGGTCCAGGGGCTTCAGCACGCCATAGAGGCCAGAGAGGATGCGCACATGGTCATTGGCGAACGCGCGGTCCTGATCAGACAGGCTCGCGGCGTCCAGCCCCACATAAACGTCGCCCTGGAAGGCATCGAGTGCTGGGCGGGCGTTGGCTGTTGTAAAGGGCGCCTCAAAAGCCTTGAAGCGCGCCACATTGAGCTCTGCCAGATTGTCGGAAATGCCCATCATCGCCTTAAGGTCATGCGCCTTCAGTTTCTTGGCGTAGCCTGCCAGCTCCTCCGCCTCGGTCATCAGTTTTGGCTGACCGGCGTCGCTCGCAAAGTTTTCGCTTTCGAAATCAAGCTTCTTGGCCGGTGAAAGAACGATGATCATTTAATGCTCCCTATCAGTCCAATTTGACAAAGTCATATATGCCTAAATCTAACGGCTCCGAAAATCCACAGTCAGCTACATACAGCGAAAATGGGAACATGGAAGTTGCGACCGCAAATTCCTTTCCATCAGCAAGGCGGCACCTTATTCCTGCATCCAGCCTGACTCTATTAATCGCATTTTCAGGCGTGTCGGAAGCCCCTCCTTCACATTGAAGTGTGGCCCCATCTGCTTGCCCCAGCAGATCTTCTATCACTGCCGACGATGCGGGCTCGTCCCACTCCGCCTTCTTCAGGACTTCTACCCTAGCAACTTTCCCACAGGGAATTACGAGGTCAGCATCCCCTGCTATTCGGCGGTCCGTCACCTGAAGAGGGAAAACCTCAAATCGTGGCGCAACATCTTCGCTCCTTGCCGTCAAGGTGACAACGCCGCCATTTGAAAGTTCAAATGAGACTGCCGACGGATAGGGTTCGGTTTTATATACCGATATTTGCGACACATCCGTTTTTAACCTACGGAGAAGCTCCAACTCCTGCGCATCCAAGTCTAGGTTCATAGCCTGCCTCGCCTTGCCCGCAACTGTCCCGCCATTCCCCATACGAGCGTAATGGCGGAGGCGATCACAAGCATGACAAAGGCGGCCTGGTTCACGGTCTGCCAGCCGTAGAGGTTCAAGATAAGGCCCGCGGCGAAGGACGCAACCCCGGTGGTGGAGAAAACCAGAAATTCATTCAGGCCCTGCACCCTGCCCTTCTCTGCCTGTGTGTGCACACGGGTCAGAAGCGTGGTGCCGCCCACAAAACAGAAGTTCCAGCCAAGCCCAAGCGCAATAAGCGCGACAGAGAAATGCATCACTTCAATGCCCGAAAGCGCCGTCATGAAGGCCACGGCAAAGGCCATATGCCCCACCAGCAGGATGGAAAACAGCCCGAAGCGCTGGATCAGGAAGCCTGTGAACAGGCTGGGCAGGAACATGGCGATCACGTGCTGCTGGATTACCTCAGGGCTTGCCTCACCGATCCGGCAGATCTCCATCGCCAGCGGCGTAGCGGTCATGACAAAGCTCATCATGGCATAGCCAAGGGCGGCGTTGACCACAGCCACAATAAAGCCGGGCTGGCGCACGATCGCCCCCATCGGACGTGCGTCTTCCTCTTTGGCATTGTCACTCCCGACATCAAAAGCTTCCTCAAGCGGCCGCAGGAAGGCCACAGGGATGAACACGCAAGCCACCACAACAGCCGCAAAAACGAACGCGCCCATATAGTCTACGCCCTCAAACAGGTCGCCGAAGAAGCGCCACAGCGTCGGCACAAAGAAGGACGCCACAAGCCCGCCGATCAGCACGAAGGAAATTGCCCTCGAGGATTTGTCTGCCGGCACGCTTTCAGCCGCCGCGAAGCGGTAATATTGCGCGCTGGACTGAAACGGCCCAACCATCAGCGCGCCCACACACAGAAGAATAAAGCTGCCACTATAGACCGCATAGGTCATCATCAGCGCGGACAGAACGCCGATGGCCGCGCCCAGGCGGAAGCCGAACCGGCGCGAGGTGCGCTGCATGATGATGGACATGGGCGCTGTTGTAAGCGCGGTTGATACGATTGAGAGCGTGACGGGAAGTGTCGCATACTTCGGGTCAGGCGCGGCGGCAATGCCCGCAAGCCCCGCAAAGGTTACCATTGTCATGCTGGTGGCAAGGAAACAGGCCTGCGCGAGCGCCAGCAAAATTACGTTTCGGTACTGTGTCACACTCTATCCTTCGCTGGTCGCCTTATTCTGGCCTTCGCTGGTCGCCTTATTCTGGCGCAATTCTTCTATCTTGGCTTTCATTGCCAGTTGTTTACCTTCATGCCGGGAGCCGTAACGCTGTTCAGTGCTCTGCTCAAATCCGCCCAGAAGGAAACCGAAATCAAGCTCGAAGTCCTTGATGGCATGAAGCAGGCATAGGAACAAGCCTGCTTGGTCCGCATAAAAGAGCGGCCTGCCAACAAGGGCGTTTCGGTGATAGATTTCCTGAATATAGCGTGACACAAGGCACGCATAACGCTGGCCTTTTTCCGTGCCTGCGAAGGAAATAAACCCGCCTGCCAGGTTGCCCCATGGCAGCCGCCAATAGCCGCTGTTCTTGCGCCATATCCAGCTGCTAATCAGAAGGTCTTTGTAGCCAAAATCGGCGACTTGGGCGACCGGCGCGTCAAGCCAGCCGTCAATATCGGTTATGGTCACGCCTTCGTACCTCTCAAGATAGGTGGGCAGATGCAGATAGCGCGTACATACGCAGATGCCTTCAATTTGGGCCGGGTGCTCGCGCGCGATGCGGTTGGTTTCAAGGGTGTAATTCAGGCGAATATTGTAAGCTGATTCCCAAGCAGCAAGCCGCGCTTCCATTTGCGCCCTGGTATCGGCCACGTTGATGAAATGGAAATGAATCAGTGCGCCCGGGTTGGTTTCCGCCATCACCGCAGCATACAGTTCACCGTACCAGTCAAAATAGCGCTGTTCGCAGGCAACCATCACGGCATGCTCGCCTTCCGGCGCGTGGCGAAAAACAATATCAGACGTCACATGGTCATCGATCCAGCCATCAATTTCTAGGGCAGCCTTGGCCTCCAGTTCACCAACAGGCAACAGCACCTGTGCCTGCTGGAACACGGGTGTCCGGAATCCGTCTCTCGCGTTCGCCCTAGCATAGAGCACGAGAGCCTCGTCAAATTTGCCTTCAAGCGCCAGCCTGTTGGCGCAGAAGGTGGTTGCAGCGATGCTGTCGCGGGCCAGCACATCCGCCACATGGCTGGCTGATGCAAGGTTCTCAAGCCGCGTCACCAGCGCAGTTGGGTCCTTCACAAAGGACGGCATCGCAGGCCGATAGATGGCAAAAACCAGAAGCTCGAACAGCAAGTCTTCGACACGCTCTGAAAGGGCTGCGTCCTTGCGCCACGGCTTCACGGTCAACAGTTTAACAGCCGCGACTTCAAGAATGCGCCAGCGCTTCTCCAGATACGCCAGAAGGGCCAGTTCCAGAAGCACGACCGGATTCATGCCATCAATCCGGGACAGCACCACCTTCGGCGTGGCGAACAGCGCTTCGGTCGCCTTTAGGTCGGGGGACGCCTGCCTGAGCGCGAGGCCCTGACGGACGATATCTGCTTCAAGTGGGGAAAGGCCTGTCGTGTCAGCCGCTTCGCACAGCGCGTCAACCACACCCGCCGTCCCCGCGCCGTCCGCGATCACTTGCGGCCAGCGCAGCCATGGCCAGACATAGTCTGCGTCTGAGAGGAGCTCGGCGCGGTGCACAGCATGAAGCACGTTCACTGCGCCTTCACCGCCTGTAAGACCATCTAAATATTGCCGAACTTCCCGGATCAAACGATTGCCCCCAAAGTCGCTACTTTGTAAAGGCGTAGCTTTACTACAGCAGGTCTGACCTGCCTAGGGGAGATGTGCCCCTATCGGGCCGACGGCGAACGGCAACCAACGCTGCACAAAAAATATCTTTGGCTTGGTTTCGCCCGTGCCGCATAAGGCGGTAGTCACGGGACGCTGCAAGGGGACAGCACCGAACCGCCTGATATTCCTGAGCACAGCAACAATCGACGCCCTGCCCGACCGTGTTACTCAGTGCACAGCCAAAAGGCGCCAGAGGCGCCAAAGCCGCAGCCAGCCTTGGCTAATTAATGGCCGCCATTCCAAAATCTGGTTGCACATTCGTCAAATTTCGCAGACAAAGACGCCAAAGAAATTGTCGTCAGACGCAAAAGAATAAGTTGATGAAGGACGCCCCAATGACCGCTAGCCGGAAAAACTACCGTAAAAAAATGATCGGCAATCACAAGCTGAGCCCGGAAACCCAGATGATGGGTTATGGCTATGACCCAGCCCTGTCCGAAGGCTCGCTGAAACCGCCAGTGTTCATGACGTCCACTTTCGTGTTCGAGAGCGCAAAGCATGGCAAAGAATTCTTCGAGCTGGCTTACGGTAAGCGCCAGGCGGCCGAGGGCGAAGAGCCGGGCCTGATTTATTCCCGCATCAACAACCCTGACCTTGAGGTTCTGGAAGACCGGCTCGCGCTTTGGGAAGATGCCGAAAAAGGCCTGACATTCTCAAGCGGCATGGCGGCGATTTCCACCTGCCTGTGGGCCTACCTGCGCCCGGGCGACGTGATCGTTTATTCCGCGCCCATCTATGGCGGCACCGAATTCCTGATCCGCAACATCCTGCCGGAATTCGGCATCAAGGCTGTCGAGTTTGAAGCCGGCGGCGACAAGCCAACGCTGGCACCTGCCCTTGAAGAAGCGAAAAAGCTGGGCCGCGTGGCGGTGATCTACACTGAAACGCCCGCCAACCCGACGAATGGCCTGATTGACCTGCACGCCTGCCGCGACCAGGCAGACAAGCTGGGTGAAGAGACCGGCCACCGCCCGGTGATCATGACCGACAACACATTCCTGGGCCCTGTGTGGCAAAGCCCGCTTGAGCACGGCGCGGATATCGTTATCTACAGCCTGACCAAATATGTTGGCGGCCATTCCGACGTTGTCGCCGGTGCAGCAATCGGCAACATGGATGTGATGGGGCCGGTGATGGGTTTCCGCACCATCCTGGGCACCATGTGTGACCCACACACCGGCTGGCTGTTGATGCGCTCGCTTGAAACGCTGAAGCTGCGCATGACTGCAGCGGCAGAGAACGCCAAGCAGATTGCCGAATATCTGCGCGACCACCCGAAGGTGAAGAAGGTGCATTATCTGGGGTTCCTGGGCGAAGACCACCCCAGCTACCACATTTTCCGCGACCAGTGCGGCGGCGCAGCCGGCTCTACCTTCGCGTTCGATATTGACGGCGACGAAGCCGCGGCCTTCCGCGTGCTGGACGCGCTGCAGATCATCAAGCTGGCGGTCAGCCTTGGCGGCACCGAAAGCCTGATGGAACACCCGTTCGCCATGACCCACGCTGACGTGCCGGACGATGTGAAGGTCCGCCTTGGCATCACCGAAAGCATGCTCCGGATTTCCGTGGGTGTGGAAAACGCTGACGACCTGATTGCAGACCTGGCACAGGCGCTCGACGCTGCCTGATAAGCTGGCCAGCAACAATCCTGCCAGCAACAATCTTGAACGGCGGCTCCGAATTGGCAGCCGCCGTTCTTGCTTTGGCGCCTGACCCTGCATAGACTGCAAGCTTGAGTTTTGAGGAGGATGGGGAAGTCGGTGCCTAACTCTGTGTCAGATAATGTTGAAGTCCGCTATATCAGCGCTCAGGAGCTAACGCGCCCTGTGCTGATAAAAGCCCGGGCATGGGCACAGGAACGGTTGGACACCGATGGCATGCTGGACCGCGCCCATGTGACCGCGCCAAAGCTCGCCCCCTTCATTCGCCACGCATCCTTCTTTGAGTTCTTCATCGCAGATGGGCAAGTCACCGACTTTGTCGCCAAGGTCCTGGCCGGCGAGATTGCGGAAACCACCATTGAGATATCCGGCAAGACCGGGCGAAACCACTTGCCCGCCCCGCTGTTCGAACGCTGGCGGACCGCCGGACAGCATCTGATCGACCACGGGAAGATGTTCGCGACCCAGTCACAGGTGTTTGAGAAAGAGCATAAGAATGCAGAAAGCCTGATTGTGCCGGTCAAAAATGACGGCGTCCTGGACCATTCGCTGGTATTTACCGAATATTGGGTTACTGACCCTCGATTTGACGACGAAATTTAGTACAGTCTTCACCGGTTGGCTGATCGATCCCATAGAGGATTTTCCAGCCCCCTTCAGACCGGGCCATGGTGAACTGGTTCACACCGCACCCGACCATCTCGCCATCAAATGACACCTGGAAAGGCGCCCAAACGGTGGCCAGATCATCCGACGCCTGCAGAATCTTCACGCCAAAGACCTGCTCGTCTGCCTGGCCAGGCTCCAGCGTATCCACCCAGGCGGCCCATTTCTCAAATGTGCCCTGGTGGATGGTGCCGTCTTTCTTCAAACGGTCCAGCTTCGCGCCCGGCAAGACCATCGCGCGAATGGCATCGCCGTCGCCTGCCCGCATACCGTCAAACAATTCGCTTACCAAAGCAACAGGATCATCACCCGCAGTCACAGGCAGGCTGAGCCCAAGCGCAAGCGCTGCACACATTATCGATTTCATCGTAAATCCCCCGGTCAGGCAGTCTGGTCTGCTGCAGGCTCTGCTTCTTTTTCACCGTCCGCCACCAGCACACGCGATGCCGGGATAAAGATGGTGAAGCGGGTGCCGACATCGACCTCGCTCTCAAGCTCGATATCGCCGCCATGCATGTCGATAAAGGCCTTCACAAGCGACAGGCCAAGGCCCGTGCCCTCGTGGGAGCGGCTGAGCGCGGAGGCTGAGCGCATAAAGGGCGAGAAGACAAGCTGCTGCTCTTCTTCCGGGATGCCGATGCCATGGTCAGACACCTTGATCGCCATCCGGCCTTCATCGTCCATCCAAGATTTGAGCGTAACATGGCCGCGGCCTTCAGGCGTAAATTTCACGGCGTTCGACAGCAGGTTCAGCACAGATTGTTTGATGCGCAGGCGGTCGCCATAAACCATCGGCAGGCCGTCCGGCACCTCCATTTTGATCTTCAGGCCCTTCTGCTGCGCCTGGCCGGTTACAAGCGCATGGCTTTCGTGGAAGAGCTTGTTCATATCCACCTCTTCCTCTTCCATCTTGAACTGGCCGGCCTCGATTTTCGCCAAATCGAGCACTTCGCCGAGCACGTCGGAAAGATGTTCCGAGGATGAACGGATATCCTGCAGATATTCGCGATATTTCTCATGCCCGATGGGGCCGAACATCTGGTCAGCCATGATGGATGAGAAACCGATAATGGCATTGAGCGGTGTCCGAAGCTCGTGGCTGACATTTGCCAGGAAAACAGATTTGGCGCGGTTCGCGGCCTCTGCCTGCTCCTTGGTAACGATCAGTTCCATTGAGGTTTTCTTGGTGCGCTCGACCTCCTGCTCCAGCTCCCAGGACCGCTTCCTCAGCGCTTCCTCAGATGACGAAAGAGCCTTGTTGGTGGACCGCAGGTTATCGAGCAGTACCTGCACAGCGTCGAACGCCAGGTTGATCTGGCCTGCCAAAAGGCCCAGTTCGTCCTTCTTGTGGCGCTTGTGCACGCTGATCCGCTGCTCGCCGGGATGTTCCGGGCTGATCGAGGAAATTTTCTCCACGATCTGCGCGAGGGGTTTTGTCAGCCCCTGGTGGAACGCGAAATAAAGCAGCATCACCAGAAGAAGGTTCCGCACAAAGCCAGACAGGAATGTGGTCACCGCCCGCGAGAAAAAGGGCTGCAGGCCCACTGCGCGGTCAATCACCACACGCAGGCTACCGGGACGCTCGGCCATGGTGTCCGGCAGGTCCAGCGGGAAGATGTAGGTTTTCACGTCATCGATGAAGAAGCGCGCATAGTTCACGCTGGCGGGGCCGAAATTGGTGGTGTCGGCCTGGTCACCCGCAAGGATCGACCCGTGGTCGTCCAGGATTGCGGCCTCGGCCACATACTCATATTCCATGAGGCCGGAGACAACTTCCTGCGCCAAATCACTATCGAGGATAAGCACGGCACGCGTAGCCGCTTTTTCGGCCACCTGAAGGCTCTTGTTCACTTTCTGATCAAGAATGCCGCCTTCTTCGAGGTAATCCAGATACACCTGACCCGCCGACAAAACCAGCCCAACGGCGAACGCGATGATCACCGCTGTCCGTGCCAGCTTGAACGAAATCCTGTCAGACCAGTGAAGCTGCAAAGATTATCCCCTTACGCATCCCCTAAGACTACTATTGAGGCGTGAATCCATAAAGACTTGGTTAACACCCCGAAAATTTGTCCTTAATTTGGGGTAGTTTTCAACCTTATTACCACTCGCCTATTACCATTCGCCAGTATTTTGCATGCTGCTCCATGGCTCGCGCGCGGGGAGAGCATCACCCTTCTGCAAAAGCTCAATGGAGATATTATCAGGGCTGCGCACGAATGCCATCCTGCCATCCCGAGGCGGCCTGTTAATGGTTACACCCTTGTCCATAAGTCTTTGACAGATATCATAAATATCATCAACCGCATAGGCCAAATGGCCAAAATTCCTGCCTGAGCCATACTCCTCAGGGTCCCAATTGTACGTCAGTTCCACCTGGGCTTCTTCATCCCCGGGCGCCGCCAAAAATACAAGTGTAAAGCGACCGGCCGGCACTTCTTTGCGGCCCACTTCCACAAGCCCCAGCTTGTTGCAATAGAAATCCATCGATTCGTCCAGATCCGTTACCCGGACCATCGTGTGAAGATATTTCACGCCATTGTCTCCCTTGTCTGGTTTATCAGGCGGCAAAAAGGTCAGCCATCAGGCTTTCAAGGTGTTGCTTATCGACTTCGTCGAACGAGCCATATTTCGTGGAGTCCACATCCAAAACAGCGATCAGCTTGCCTGTCTTGTCACGTACCGGCACCACAATTTCAGAATTGGAGCGGCTGTCGCAGGCGATGTGCCCCGGAAACGCGTGGACATCCTCAACAACCTGGGTTTCACCCGTCGCTGCAGCCGCGCCGCATACGCCCTTGCCGAATGGGATGCGCAAGCAGCCAAGCGTGCCCTGATAGGGGCCGACAACCAACTCGTTGTCCTTTTCAGGGTCAACAACGTAAAAACCGGTCCAGAAGTATGTTTCACCAAACGCCTCAGACAGCAGGCAAGAGACAGTCGCCATTCTGGCGGTCACATTTGTTTCGCCTTCGAGAACCGCACGCAGCTGCTCGGCAACCAGCTCATATTGTTCCTGTTTACTCATCACTCATCTCTCCCTGAGAGGCTATAATCCCGATTGGTGTCAATGTGGCATGCGCGGGCATATTTGCAAGCCCAGTCTAACCTGAACGGGATCATTCTGTCGCGATTGTGCCGCGGCTTGACTTCCACCCGCAAGCCCCTTAGGTGTAACCTTTAGGTTTCATTTCGCACCTAAACTGCCGGAGCAACCGCATGACAGCCACACCCTCTGCCGCACAAACCATTGAAAAATTCATGCAGCGTACGGCTGTGGGTACCTTCCTTCTTGCAGTGTCCTACAGTATCGGCACCGCCGAACATCTTGTGGCTAGCGACCTGGCCGAAACGCTTGACCTCATTCAGAAGCCGCTCGGCATTCTGGTGATCCTGATTGTGGCGCCTGCTGTCTGGTCGCTGATGCGCATCGGGGCCTTCCGACACCGTCCGGGCTGTCAGGAACCCGAAAGCTTCGTCAAGGATATGCTGACGCGTGCCTCGACGCTGGCCTTCAGCGTCACCTTCGTTACCCTGCTTGCGCTTCAGGTCCTTTCGGGGAAAATCTTCACAGACCAGCCCGCAGCCTTTTTCATCCAGATCGCGCTCATGGTCTCGCTTTACGTCTTCAGCATCAGTTTCTTTATTCTGAGCCGGGATACGGAAGAAGATGATGAGTATGGGGAGGATGCGCCGTGACCAGTCTCGACAACCGCATCCGTGTTTACCGGGCCGAATACCGTATGAGCCAGGCGGAACTGGCCGAAAAGATCGGCGTCACCCGGAAAACCATCAGCACCATTGAGGTGGGCCGCTTCGTGCCGTCGACCATCATCGCGCTCAAGATCGCGAAATATTTCGGCGTGCCTGTTGAGGACATCTTCAAGCTTCAGGACGACGATACCCCCACGGTCTCTGGCACCTGATGCATACATGAGCGATATCCTCATCACCATCGATACCGAATTCAGCGCCGGGGGGCTTTTTTCCGGCAAAGGCAGCCCCGTCACTGAACAGTCCATTTCCTGCATGATCGGTGGCCAATCCCATGGCCTTGGGTTCATGCTGGACACGTTCCATGAAACAGGCGCGAAAGCCACGTTCTTCCTTGAGGCCGCGCATACCGCACACCTGGGGTTTGACGCCATGCGACCGGTTGTCGACGACATCCGCTCAGCCGGGCACGACATACAGCTTCACCTGCACCCCATGTGGCTGCAGGCATCCGGGCATGTGCCGGGGCAGCCAGTCTGCGATTCCGCCGCGGCAATGGATGAAGGCGGCCTGAGGCAAATGTTTGAAACGGGATGTGAAGCATTCCGCCGCTGGGGCGTGCCGCACCCGGTGGCCTTCCGGGCCGGGAACCTTCAGATGGGACGGCTGGTTTATGACACAATGGCAGAGTTCGGCATTCCTGTCTCCAGTTCCATCGGCAGAGCGATTCATGAAAGCGATGACCCTGTGCTCAGGCTGGATCACGGGTGTCACACCATTGGCAAGGCTATCGAAGTGCCAGTACTGGGATACGCTGACATGAAGCTTGCTGGCCGTACCCACTGGAAGAACCTGACCATCACAGGCTGCGGCACATCGGAAACCAAGGCCGTGATCCGCCGCGCGGTAAAAGCAGGCCTCAAAGACATCGTGCTGCTGACCCATCCTTTTGAGTTCATTAAGCGCCATGACAGAAGCTTCAGCGACCTGTCTGTAAACCGGGTCAACCAGAAGCGCCTGCGCAAGCTTTGCCAGTTGATTGCCGAAGACCCAGCCCTTTCCGTCAGCACCTTCACGGACAAAGCCCCAATCTGGGCCGAGGCCACAACAGCGGGCCCTGCAGCGCAGATCACCGCGCCGCTTCCATCCGTGATGGCGCGGGTTGCCGAGAACAGGCTCAATGACCTGTTTCGCTGGTACTGACGCCGACGTGGCTAGAACTTCGCGCCCTCGCACAGCATCACATCGCTTTAGAGGCTTGATTTTTGTAGCCTTTACCGTGAGGCTACGCTCAGATGAAGGCGGACTCAGGTAGGGACCAATGAACTGGATCAAAATTGATGCTGGCAGCGCCGGGACCGCCAGGGACGCTGAGGCGGCATTCCAGCACATGAAAAGCCGCGCCAAAGGCTTCCACCTGCGCCACGATCTTGACTGGATCAAGGCAACGCACCCCCAGGCCGAGGTTGTCGTCTATTCAGGCAGTGATCGCGAGAAGGCCTACGCCTACGCGCTGGTCTTCACGAAAGACCGCCCCCTGCCCTTTCAGATTGGTGAGCTTGTCTGGTTTCGGAAAAAGCTGGTCCGCCATGAGCTTTGGGAAGGGCCAGTTTTTGCAGATGACGACTTGACCGCAGATGAGAATCGCCAGCACACCCGCGACCTGTTGGCGAGGTTGCGCCCTGAGCTGACGGCAGAAGGTGCCTTAAGCATCGAGGGGCTGCCGCTTGAGAGCGCCCTTTACGACCTGATCATGCATGATGAAGCCATCAAGCGCCAATATGTGGCCATTCCCGTTGGAAAGCCGTTCGCGCACCAATTCATCCGCATGCCGGAAACGGTGGAGGACTATTTTGGCGGCATGAACGGCAAGACACGCCGCAACCTCAAATACGACCAGCGCAAGCTGAGCCGTGAGTTCAAGGCCGTTGTTCCGGCTTGTTACCAAGCGCCGGAGAGCGTGGACGATTTTCTGGACCATGCCATTCCGCTATCGAAGAAGACATATCAATGGCGCTTGCTGAGCCTTGGGCTGCGCGACCGCGCGCACCTGAAAGAAACCTTCGACTATGCAGCCCAGAAAGGCTGGCTCAGGAACTATATCCTGTTCGTTGATGGGCAGGCTGTGGCCTTCATGTTGGGCTATCTTTATGAGGGCTGCTATTATTATACGGACGTGGGGTTCGACCCCGACTGGTCAAAATGGTCTGTGGGATCGGTTTTGCAGATGCATGTGATCGAAGACCTCTACGCGCAGGAAAATACCCCAAGCCTGTTCGACTTCGGTACCGGCTATGGCTACCATAAGGCGCAATTCGGCAATACTGAGCGAGAGGAGATCAATCTGCTGCTGTTGCCGCGGAGTTTCAAAAACGCCCTTACCGCCGCTCTCTACCGATTGAATTTGCGGCTGGAAGCAGCCCTGGTATTCGTTCTGGAAAAGCTCGGCGTCAAGAAGGCACTCAAGAAGCTCCTCCGGAGCTCATAGCGGCTGAAGGAGGCGTCACGGCAATGGGCTATATCCTTGAACGCCTGACCGGCATCTGGAAAACGCGGGGCCCTTTCGGGTTCTTTCGGTTCCTGTTCAGCCGCCTTGTGCGGATCGACAAGGATCTGGTGTTCGACACCCTGCTGACAGATACGGTCGCAGACAAGGACATCACACCAGAAATTGGTACTCTAGTGGAGATCAACCGCCACACCATCCAGGACCCGGCCATCAAAGCGCTCGTGGGCCAGGTGCTGACGGAAGAAAACAGGCATTATGCGGATGGGCTGCGCCAGAATGACCTGATGTTTGTGGTGGTGGGCACGGGCGAGGCGGTTTTGCACTATTCTTGTATCCAGTTTGAAAGCCGCTACAAGACCTTGCTCAGTGAAGCCCCTGAGACACCGCTATTCACCCATTGCTGGACAGCCGCCGAAGCACGCGGCAGAAAGCTTTATCCAACCGTTTTGCAGTATGGTTGCAAGACGCTGGCCGCGCTTGGGCACGACCGGGCTGTCATTACTTGCCATCCAGACAATATCGCTTCAATCAAGGGCATAGAAAGAGCCGGATTTGACCGGCAGCACCTCATCACCAGCCTGATTTTCCTGTCGCGGTTCGCGATCCAGAAAATCGTGCCGCCGGCAAAAGCCGCCAGGTGGCGTTGCACCAGATTATAACAGAGACAGAGACAGGGAGAGCGCTTCGCTTGCGCAAGGCATAAGCCCTAGAAGGACCAGCTCAGGGACGCCCGCACCGAATTGCCTGTATAGTCAGCGACCGGCAGGTTGGATATCGAAGACACATATTTATATTCAGCCCCGAGCTCCAGCCTTTCAGTCAGGGGAACTTCAAGACTGACCCTGGCAGTATGGCGCTTGTCCTGCCGTTCATCGCCAATCGCCGCGTCAAAACCGGAATAGTCCCTTTGGCGGTACTGATAGCGAAGCCTGAAGGTGGCTTCCTTGCTGCCAAGCTTGAACGGATGCTTGTAGCCTGCATCAAAGCTATGCCCCCAGTAGGACAAGCTGTCGATTTCGGCGGTCTGTCGACTAATGCGGTAGCCCGTTGTGATGTTCTTGCCGTCGCCCAGCAGGAAATAAACCTTGGCATCGGCGCTGTGCCGGTCAGCGTTCCGTTCTGACCGCAATGGGTCTGCGAAGGTCTGCTGCCGAAACTGGTAACTGGCGGTAAGATAGGTTTTCTTGGCAACCAAAAGCCCGATATCGGGCCCCACCGAATGGACATCCAGAAATGCTGCACCGTCCAGCCGGATATGGTCATACCGGTAGCTGCCGCCCACATTCACCTTGCCCACTTTGCTTTTCAGGCGGGCGGACAGGCCGTGGATCTGCAGATCGAAGTTCGAAAGGTCCTGATAGATGCTTTGAAAGAAGCTATAGCGACCGCTGAAACTTGTATCGCCTTTCTCAAACACCTGTGCGCCGATTGCGCCACTGATGCGCAACAGGCTGTCGCCCTGACGGCTGGTGCTATCGATGGAATCAATGGTGACGTTGTCGTTATATTCGGCGCCGAACTCCAGGTCGAGTTCCAGGCCACTGTCCGCCTTCGCTGCACCGGCAATCACCAACGAACAAGCCCCTGCAAGCACAGCCCACTGTGCGACTTCACGCGCGTTCCACATAATTGTTCCCTGTAACCCCTCTAATCTGAATGTGTTCTTATTCTGAGTGTGTTCTGGCAAGACCATAGCCATAGACTTCATCAAATCCCGGCTTGCCAAGGTCTGTGGCCTGGGCCTTGATAGCCTCAAATGCTGTGTTGACTTCGCCCTGATATTCTTCCGACGCCAGCCGGGCCAGCATGGCCGCCACAAATGGCGACGCGATCGAAGTGCCTGTGTTGGACTTGTACTTACCTGCTGGATCGCCGGTAAAGACTGCCACACCCGGTGCGGACAGGTCTACGTGCTGGCCCCTGTTGGCGCGCAGGAACACGCGGCCTTCACCGTCAACGGCCGTGACGGCCACGACCGGCTCAATAGCGGCGGGATAGAGTGGCGCCGCCCCCGGGCCCGCGTTACCAACGGCGGCAACAATTGTCATGCCCCGTTCGATCGACCGGCGGACAGCAATTTCCAAAAGCTGGTTCCGTGGGCCGGACAGGCTCATATTCACCACAGCAACCTCATTCTGCAGCATCCAGTCAAGCGCCCGCACTAGGCTTTCTGCGGTTGCAACCTTGTGCCCCTTGCCGGTTTCGAGGAAAACACTTGCTGAATATAGGGTCGCCCCCGGGAGAAGTCCGAATGGGTTTTGCTGTCCTTGGCCAATCAGGATACTGGCCACTGCCGTACCGTGCTCTTGCGGCCGCGGCGCATCGTAGCTGACGAAGTCCCGGACGACGATCGTATCTGCCGGGAACAATGGATGGCTGGTGTCGACCGCCGTATCGATCAGCCCAATCACCAGGCCTGGAACGGCATAGGCGTCAAAGCCCAGCGCTTTGGCCATACTGGCAGGGGAAGATGCTGCGCCGTCCGGGCTAACAGAAGTTTCAGACACATAAAGGTGGTTGCGGTCAACAACGCCGCTTTCAAGCGCCGCCGTCAAATCATCAATGTCGCGCTGCAGTTCCGGGGCACCAGACCTGCTTGCGCGCACAAGCACCATGTCGAGGCCTGCCAGATATTCCACATTGCGATCTTCAAAGGACGACAGGTCTATCGCCTCTGCGGCTTCCCGCTCAGCAAGCAGAAGTACTTCATCTGCGACAAAGACCGCGCCAAGCTCTTCTTCAATCTCAAACATGTCGCGTTCCGCCACGATGGAGTCTGCGGCTCTGTATTCCGTGCCACCCAGCCTCTGGACCCGGTCGTCCCTGTCATCATCGTCCCGGTCATCATCGTCCCGCGCGTCAGATCGGGCATCATGGTCCTGATCTTCCGCCCCGTTCAGGCGTTCGACCGCATCATCGTCGTCAAAATCGTCATCAAGGTCGTCGTCTTCCTTGAAGTCTTCCCTGTCATCTTCATCGTCAAACCTTGAGAATTCCTCGGCTGCTTCCCGTGCGTCCTCAGCCGCATCTTCAGCATCCTCTGCGGCGTCTTCTGCAGCATCTTCTGCCTCTTCGGCCGCCTCTTCGGCTGCATCCTGAAGCTCGTCTGCCCGCTCTTCCGCTTCTTCCTCGGCCCGGTCTTCAGCCTCTTCTTCAGCCTGTTTTTCTGCTTCCTCTTCGGCCCGGTCTTCGGCCTCTTCCTCAGCCTGCTTTTCTGCTTCCTCTTCGGCCCGGTCTTCGGCCTCTTCCTCAGCTTGCTTTTCTGCTTCCTCTTCAGCCCGATCTTCAGCCTCTTCCTCAGCCTGTTTTTCCGCTTCCTCTTCAGCTTGCTTTTCAGCCTCTTCCTCAGCCTGTGCTTCTGCTTCCGCCTCGGCCTGCGCTTCTGCCTCAGCTTCCGCTTGTGCCTCAGCTTCCTCCTCGGCCTGGTCTTCGGCTTCCTCTTCAGCCTGCTTTTCAGCCTCTTCTTCGGCCTGTGCCTCTGCTTCCGCTTCTGCCTGGGCTTCTGCCTCAGCTTCCGCTTGTGCCTCAGCTTCCTCCTCGGCCTGATCTTCGGCTTCCTCTTCAGCCTGCTTTTCAGCCTCTTCTTCAGCCTGTGCTTCTGCCTCAGCTTCCGCTTGTGCCTCAGCTTCCTCCTCGGCCTGATCTTCGGCTTCCTCTTCAGCCTGCTTTTCAGCCTCTTCTTCAGCCTGTGCTTCAGCTTCCGCCTCTGCCTGGGCTTCTGCTTCAGCTTCTGCCTGTGCCTCAGCTTCCTCTTCGGCCTGATCTTCTGCCTCTTTTTCGGCCTGTTCTTCTGCTTCTGCCTCAGCCTCGGCCTCGGCTTCCGCTTCAGCCTGGGCTTCTGCCTCGGCTTCCGCTTGTGCTTCAGCTTCCTCTTCGGCCTCTTCCTCGGCTTCATCTTCAGCCTGGTCTTCCGCTTCATCCTCTTCAGGGCCGAAGTAAGCGAACAAGGCACTTTCCACATATGCGGAAGTACGCCCAGAAGGGCGCGCGTCAGGTATCTGGGAGACATCGGGGAAGGCAAAAGCCACCTGTGACACAACAAGCGCGCTAAAGCCGCACAGCAATGTCAGGTGCCTATAATTCATTATCCCGTTCTCCAGGTGTTTGGGGGCCGAATTTACAGCGCAAACGCGCTGTATCAGGTGACGTTTAACGCCATTCTATTAAGAAAACGCGTAAGCACACAATTTTATTCCCTACTGAGTAGATAAACCCCGATTAACACTCACACGCGCAGGAAACCGCTTTCTGTGCCATAATAAATTGAAAAAAATTAAAAAAGTGGGAATAAACTCCGCTTGCTTACCGTTACCAAGGTGATGAACGCAGTTATGAAACATGACCCTGCCAACGAATGGCGTGAAGAATTGGTGGCTCTGCTGCCAAGGCTGAGGCGTTATGCGGTCTCACTGACAGGGACACTTCATGACGGTGAAGACCTGCTGCATTCAACGATCGAAAGAGCCCTCACCAAGTTCGATCAGTTCACACAGGGAACCGATCTGGATAGATGGCTTTTTCGCATAGCAAAGAACCTTTGGCTGGATGAAATCAGATCCCGGAAGGTCCGCGGCGAAACCGACAAACCGGAAAACCCGAAGGATGAGCCCTGGATCGATGGAGAAAATCAAGCCACAGCAGCGGTCGGGCTTTCCGAACTGGGAACCCTTCTGTCGCAGATGCAGGAGGACCACCGGGAAATCCTGCTGCTGGTTGTTGTTGAAGGATATTCATACAGGGAAGCGGCGGATCAATTGTCGCTACCTGTCGGTACGGTAATGAGCAGGCTAGCCAGGGCCCGGTCCAAACTCACGGAGCTGTCCGCAAAAGCGCGTCAGCAAAACGAGAACGTGGTGCCGTTCGGTAGAGGACGGGAGAGATAACATGAAGATTGAAGATACAGACCTGATGGCCTACATGGACGGCGAACTTTCGCCGACCAAGTCCAGGGCAATCGAAGACGAGCTGGCGCGTTCCCCTGCCCTGCGGGACCAGCTTGACAAAATGCGAGCAGCCGATGCCCTTCTCGCTGACAGCCTGGCAGGCACCCCGAAGCGGGCAGCCCGCCCGGACACGATGGCGCTTGTTGATGATCTGGCACGCAAGCTGGCACATCAGAAAACCGAAAGACCTGACAATCTGGTTACGCTGAAACAACCGGAGCAGGCCTCAAGGTCTTTCTGGAAGCGTCCGTTCGTGCCGCAGGCCATTGCGGCTTCGGTCGCCTTGTTCATCGGCTTTGGCGCCGGGAACCTCACGTCCACAGGCGGCATGCCACAAAGCAGTGGCATCACCGACTATGCCATGGGCCAGGTAAGCCCCCAGTCGCCGCTTTATCAAGCGCTTGAAAGCTCGGCCAGCCATCAGGCCGTCCGTTTCGGCTCTGAAGATCAGGCAGCAGCAATGCCCCTGACCACTTTCCGCACTGCGGATGGGACATTCTGCCGGGAGTTTTCAACCGCTGCGCCAAATAGCGCGCAACATGGCATCGCCTGCAGAAAGAACGGTGGCTGGCGCATCAAGGCCGTGGTCGCGACAGATGCAGTCGCCCCTGCAAACGATGGGATGTTCGTCACTGCATCTGATGCCACAACCGACCCCATCGGCAGCATGATCATGTCCATGATGGAAGGCGACGCCCTTAGCCAGAGCGACGAAGAAAAAGCCATCACTGGCAACTGGGATTGAGGCCTTCAGGGGCTTCAAAACCCTGAATTTTCTAAGCTTTTTCAGTTTTTCCAAAAAAATATTCATTTCAATGGAATAAACCCTCCTCCTATCCCGTTAACCAGATAACGCATTGATTTTTTCATCTGGAGAACGGACATGACAGATTTTATTGGAACAAGCGGCAACGATACGCTGACAGGCACCGCCAACAATGATGAGTTGGAAGGCCTGGCTGGTAACGACGTGCTGATGGGTGGCGCAGGAAACGATGAACTGGAAGACGGCTCCGGCAGCGACACCCTCACTGGCGGCAGCGGTGCCGACCGCTTCAAAATCCGGGGAGGCGGTAATGATGTCGTTACCGATTTCAACCCCGGCGAGGGCGATGTTGTCGACCTCCGCAAATATGAAACCATTAATTCCATTGATGATCTGCTGGCCATTTCCAGCGACTCTGGCGGCGGCGTGGTTATCGCCCTGCCAGGCGGCGACACGCTGACGCTCCAGGGTGCTTCCCTCTCTGATCTTGATGCTTCTTCCTTCCGCTTTGCCGCTGCTGACGTTGCTGATGAAGAAGATGATGACGCCGAAGATGCGGACGACTCTGAAGACGAAGAAGACGATGAGGACTCTGAAGACGAAATCGACGACGACGATGCTTCCGACGACGAGGAAGGCGATGAGGAAGACGAAGAAGACGATGAAGATGAAGAGGACGAGGACGAGGACGACGACGAAGATGACGACGACATCCTTGGCTCTGACGACGATGATGAACAGCGGGGCTTCGACGGCGACGACACGCTGGACGGCGGCCTTGGCGATGATGAAATCAAGGGCGGCGACGGCAATGACAAGTTGATCGGCGGCGAAGGCCATGACGAACTGAAGGGTGAAAACGGCAACGACACCATTTCAGGCGGTGCTGGCGAAGACGAAATCAAAGGCGGTAACGGCGCCGACGTCCTCGACGGCGGTGACAACGACGATGAGATCAAGGGCGGCGACGGCGCCGATATCCTGTCTGGCGGCAACGGCGATGATGAAATCGACGGTGGCGACGGCGATGATACGGTAACGGGCGGCGCAGGTGCCGACGAGTTTGAATTCGACTCGAACTCATCCGACGTGTTGACCGATTTCAACGGCGCCGAAGGCGACCGGATCGACCTTGATGACTGCGACGCCTTCGGCAGCTTCGAAGAAATGCTGGCTGCATCAAGCCAGGTCGGCTCAAGCGTGGTCATTCAGTTGGGCAACGGTGAAACGCTGACACTTCAGAACACCAACCTGGAAGACCTGTCCGCGGAATATTTCGAGTTTGACGACGACGATAATGAGCTGGACGACGACGACTTTGAGGGTGGCGACGAGGATGACGACCACGAGGGCGACGATTCCGCACAGCGCGTCAAGGGCGGTAACGGCAACGACAACCTCAAGGGCAACGGCGGCAATGACTTCATGACCGGCGGGTCAGGCAAGGACACAATCGACGGAGGCGACGACGACGATGAAATCTTCGCCGGCGCTGACGATGATGACGACGACAGCTTCGCAGGCGGCAGCGGCAACGATATTGTTGGCGGCGGCGCAGGCAACGACTTCCTTGTCGGCGATGACTTCAACAACGACGGTATCGGCGACGATGGCGATGACACAATCTACGGCGGCGACGGTGACGATGTGGTCATAGCCGGCAGCTGGCACGATGCTGATGGTGACGGTCTGTTCGACGACGGTGAGGCAAACACCAACGGCGGCGCCAGCAACAGTCTTTGGTCAGGCAGCGGCGACGACCAGGTTTACGGTGCCAACGGCGACGATGTGATCGGCGGCGGCGACGGCGACGACCGGATCGTCTCTGGCGGCGGCAACGATGTTGTCTATGCCGGCAAGGATGACGGTGAAGATGAAATCGAAGGCGGTGACGGCGACGATAATATCTTCGCGTCAAACGGTAATGACGACATCAGCGGCGACGACGGCAACGACACGCTCTTTGGCGGGGCCGGTGATGACACGGTTGACGGCGGTGACGGCATCGACCAACTGTTCGGCGGCGCTGGCAATGACCTGCTGATCGGCGGTGATGGTGCGGACACCTTCTTCTTCGGCAACAATCACGGCAATGATGTTGTGGACGATTTCGACACCGCG
>NZ_LRUB01000003.1 GCF_001550065.1 Kordiimonas lipolytica | reverse complement strand
TGTTCCCCGTCAGGGCTTATGGGGCCAAAGAAGGCAATTGCATAAGAGAGGATTTTGATTTCATTTGAAGTGACGTAAGGAACGAAGAATGAAAGCTAAATCCTCTAGTTCAAAAAGTGGCAAGTCAGCCGCAGATCAAACAGTTAAGAACATCCGCCGCGCGACGCGGAAGATTTATTCGGCCGAGGAGAAGATCCGGATTGTCCTTGAGGGGCTGAGCCGCGAGACATCGGTTGCCGAACTGTGTCGCCGGGAAGGCATCGCGCAGAGCATGTATTACAAATGGTCGAAGGAATTTTTGGAGGCCGGCAAGCAGCGCCTGGCAGGCGATACAGTGCGTGCAGCCACCAGTGACGAGGTAAACGACCTAAGGCGGGAAGCCAGGGACCTGAAGGAAGTGGTGGCGGAGCAAACCCTGGAGATACGGCTACTTAAAAAAAGCGTGGTCGGGGATGGGGGGTACGAAGAATGAGATACTCTGCATCTGAGAAGCTTGAGATCATCCGCACTGTCGAACAGTCACATCTGTCGGCACGTCAGACACTGGACAGGATAGGCATTCCACGCACGACTTTCTACCGCTGGTATGACCGGTATCTGGCCAGTGGCTTTGATGGTCTCAATGACCGGCAGCCGCACCCTGGCGAAGCCTGGAACCGCATCCCGGATCATATCCGTAAACAGGTGCATGATATGGCACTGGACGAGCCAGAACTGAGCCCGAGGGAACTGGCCGTAAAGTTCACGGACAGCAAGGGCTACTTTGTGTCGGAAGCCAGCGTTTACCGCATGCTGAAAGCCGCAAACATGATCACCAGCCCGGCCTATGTGGTGATCAAGGCTGCGGACGAGTTCAAAGACAAGCCGGCGCGCATTAACGAGCAATGGCAGACCGACTTTACCTACTTCAAGATCAAAGGCTGGGGCTGGTATTATCTATCCACGATCCTGGATGATTACAGCCGTTATGTGATCAGTTGGAAGCTTTGCAGCACCATGAAAGCCAAGGATGTGACAGACACAATTGATCAGGCGCTGAATGCTTCTGGCTGTCATGACAAAGCTGCCATGCCCCGCCTGTTATCAGATAATGGTTCGTCCTATGTGGCAGAGGAACTGGCGGACTTCCTGAAGGCCAAGGGCATGGGGCATGTTCGCGGCAGGCCATATCACCCGCAAACACAGGGCAAGATTGAACGCTGGCACCAAACACTGAAGAACCGCATTCTCCTGGATAACTATTATCTACCCGGTCATCTGGAACATGAGATCGGCCAGTTTATCCACTACTATAATCACGAGCGATATCATGAAAGCCTGAACAATCTGACGCCTGCAGATGTCTACTTCGGGCGGGGCCCAACCATTCTGGACAGAAGGAGAAAAATCAAACAACAAACCTTAAGACAACGAGCCTTGCGACATCACGCAAAGGCTGCTTAACTTAAAACAAGATATGAGATCAAAACCTCTCTTATTTTAAGCGCCTACTGGTAACAATTTATCTGACGACGGACATGCTTCTCACAACGCGAGGAAATCAGCCAGTCCCTCTTAAACCAGACAAAACCGAACTGCTCCAATTGGGCCATGAAACAACCTGGGCAATAGTGTATTGGTGTTGTCCAGCCGGTTGCTCGGGCGAATGACGTGGTCAGTTGTGCGCCCTCAAATACAGCTGCGCATGCTCGTGGAAGATAAAAAGGATTATTAGTAAATTCCATCGTCCAGATGTTGGTAGTGTCGATGACAATCTTAAGTTTTTCTGAATAGGTCAGATGAGCAAAAAGATACCCGAGATGTGGGGGCACTTTGGGTAACAGATACCAGGAGCGGCTGGCTGCCACAATACCACTCAAATTCTTTGGTGATGTGGGTTCCGCCATAAGTATTCTGCGAAGAAGGTAGCTGTTAAGGAACTCATCCGGCTGCAGGGCCTGGGCTGGTGTGTAGGTATTCATGTTGTAGTGCATAGCTACTTAGAAGTTTTGAAAACTGCATTTGCCTGTAGGAAAAAAACACGCGCCACAATATTAATTAATAGTCTAATTTCAAAAATGGACTGAACTGAGATACTTTCACTCAGAGTGATCGCCGGTCCAAGATGAAATTGCTTGAGGGTGCCATGTGATGAAACTTAAAGCAGTAATCTTAGAGAATTTTAGGGGTTATAGGGAATGCACCCCAATCCCTTTGGCGGATATGACAGCGTTCATCGGTCGAAACGACGCTGGAAAATCAACAATCCTGGAAGCGCTTGATATTTTTTTCGAGGGATCGACAAAGATTGATCAGGGTGATGCAAACACCAGAGGCGATGCCGGAAATGTGAAGATTAGCGTCGTGTTTTCAAGTCTGCCCGATGAGCTCATTTTGGATGCAGGTGCTCAGACTACACTCGCCAATGAGTTTCTATTAAACTCAGAAGGTGATCTGGAAATCACCAAAACATATGACTGTAGGAAGAAAACCGTCCCGTGTCGAATAGTGGCGACGGCTTTGCACCCGACTGCCAAAGAGGTTTCGGGTTTGCTTCAAAAAACTAATACCGACCTAAAGAAAATAGTGAAGGCTGCCGGTCTCGAAGGGCAGTGCCAGCTCAACAACAATCCTTCAATGAGGCAGGCGCTGTATGAGGCCGCCGATGACCTTGCTTTGGGGGAAACCGAGGTCCCATTAAAAGACGGTGGCGCGAAAGATGTTTGGGAGAGCTTAAAGAAGCGCTTTCCAGTGTATGCACTGTTCAAGTCTGATCGCGCGAGTTCAGACCAAGACCCTGAGGTTCAAAATCCGATGAAGTTAGCTATCCAGTCTGCGTTGGCTGGGCTAACTGGGCAACTGAATGACATCGCCGATCAGGTACAGGCCGTCGCGGAAGCGACCGCCAATCGAACCATTGATGAGTTAAAAAAGTCGTACCCGGATTTAGAGCTAGCTTCAGTCCTGAAGCCCGTTTTTCGAGACCCGAAATGGGATTCTGTTTTCAAGCTTGATTTGGAAAGCGATGATCAGGTCCCACTCAACAAACGAGGGTCTGGTATTCGCAGGCTTATCTTGCTCAGCTTCTTTCAAGCAGAAGCAAAGCGAAAAAAAGAAGAGAAAGCACGCGATGCTGCATCCAGGGTACCGATTGTTTACGCAATCGAAGAACCCGAGACATCTCAACATCCGGACAGCCAGCACCGAATAATTGAGGCTTTCAAGGAAATTTCAAGAAATGGCGACCAGATACTATTAACCACACATGTGCCTGGCCTTGCAGGTTTAATTGATACAGAGAGCCTGCGGTTCATCGTGTCAAGGGCGGAGCAAAATTAGGCCATAGGGCGGCGTAAAAGTGAGCCAGTATGGATATGGTTGATATGATAGCCGGGGGCATGCCCCCGGCTATCATATTTTGGCGATCATTTTGGGTGGGGTTTTGAGCGGCTCTGCGCGAGGCGGTAGCTTTCGCCGTTCATCTCGAGGATGTGAACATGGTGGGTCAGCCGGTCGAGGAGCGCGCCGGTGAGGCGTTCCGAGCCGAAGGTTTCTGTCCACTCGTCGAACGGAAGGTTGCTGGTGATGATGGTGGAGCCACTTTCATATCGCTCGGAGAAGACCTCGAACAACAGTTCGGCGCCGGTCTTTGAGAGCGGCACAAAGCCCAGTTCGTCAACGATCAGCAATCTGTATTTGGCCAGCTTCTTCTTGTAGCGCAGCAGGGACTTCTCATCCCTCGCCTCCATCAGTTCATGCAC
>NZ_LRUB01000029.1 GCF_001550065.1 Kordiimonas lipolytica | reverse complement strand
GGTAATACCCCCAATAAATAGCGGTACTCAAAAGTAGAATTTTCTCGTAACCAGAACGCAGGAGATTTTACATGAAGACATCACGTTATTCGGACAGCCAGATCATCAGCATCTTGAAGCAGGCGGAGGCTGGCACGCCGGTGCCTGAACTGTGCCGGGAGCATGGAATGAGCAGCGCCTGCTTTTATCGGTGGCGTGCAAAATACGGAGGCATGGATGCCTCGCTGATGAGCCGAATGAAAGAGCTGGAAGCGGAGAATGCCCGGCTCAAGAAGATGTATGCCGATGTGCAGCTTCAGAATGATGTCATCAAGGAAGCCATGGCAAAAAAGTGGTGAAGCCGTCCCGACGTCGCGAGATGGCAAGAACTGCTGTCTGCAAGGGGCGGCTGAGTATCAGGGCGGCGTGCAGCGCCTTTTCGATCAGCGAGACATGCTACCGGTATAAACCGAAGCTCTCAGACGAGAATGCCGAGATCGCTGACTGGCTTGTCGGCATAACCGATCGTCAGCGCAACTGGGGTTTCAAACTGTGCTTTTTGTATCTACGCAACGTGAAGGGCTATGGCTGGAACCATAAGCGTGTGTACCGGGTCTACCGGGAACTGGAGCTGAACCTACGGATCAAGCCGAGGAAGCGTCTGTATCGGGAAAAGCCTGAGCCACTTTCTGTGCCTGAGGCGATCAATGATGTCTGGAGTATGGATTTCATGCATGACCAGTTGTTGGATGGTCGCAGCTTCAGGGCCTTCAATGTGATTGACGACTATAATCGGGAAGCCTTGGGCATTGAGATCGACTTCTCCTTGCCTGCGGCGCGTGTCATCAGGGCCCTGGACCACATCATTGAATGGCGCGGAGCACCCCTGGCCATTCGCTGTGACAACGGTCCTGAGTATGTCGGTCACCAGTTGGCAGAGTGGGCATCAAAACGCGGGATCGCCTTACAGTTCATCCAGCCAGGCAAGCCTCAACAAAATGCCTACGTTGAGCGCTTCAACCGGACAGTTCGCCATGACTGGTTGAACCAATATATCTTCGAGACAATTGCGGAGGTGCAGGCTGCTGCCACAGACTGGCTCTGGACTTATAACAATGAGCGGCCCAATATGGCGCTCGGTGGCATCACGCCAAAACAAAAACTGGCCATGGGCATGCCCATGGCCGCTTAAAGTATTCTACTTTTGAAGCCCTCTATTATTGGGGGTATTACCCCTGATCATGGCGCCAATTTGGCGCCATGATTTATTTAGGGCTGGTATTGTTTCCGGAAGGAAACGGAAGGCTGCTGGGCCGCTAGGGCCTCACAGCCTTCCTGTGTGTCAGCCAAGTTGATGGGGGTAACCGGGCTGGCACATCTTTATCTTATAGCTCGCGACAGCCCGTTTGTATCGAATTTCGTGCAGGGATCACTGATTAGTGACACGCGCCAAAGTTGATATTTTACAGTCAATGAAGAGGAGGTGGCCGGAACGCAGGGCTTGGATGGGTGTTCTGCGCTCCGGCCATCGGTCAGTACCCGAGGCAATATCGAAGGGCTGGTCCTTTTGCTGCGTCCAAGGGGTGGGAGGATATATGCAGCAAATTGAATCGTAGCGCCTTCGGGTGCGGCTAAGGGGGAAGCCGCTGCCTGACCGGCAAGTGTCTGATGCTATAACGAGCGGGCACGGATTTTTGGGAATGCGGGAGCTGATTTTATTTGCCGGAGGGGCAGGAGGCGGGTCGCATCGGCATCTCCGCCCACCACGCCCGGGGGCAGCGCGGACAGGCGGGGGAGATGCCTTGCAGTAAAACCCCATAGCCGGCTTGAGCGCGCGGCCCGTTCGGGGGCAACTGCCGATAAGCACAGTAGGCGATGCACAGGCCCTGGGGCCGAATGGCAACCGCGGGTGGCGCATTTGGGGGGGAGGAGGTGCGCGCCAGGTCCGGGGATTTGTGACGATGCCCATTTGGCCCACGGTGGCCCTGGTATGGATATCGGTTCACTCGTCCACCGCATTTATCGGTGTTGGTGCAATTAAGTTACGAATATCGTAATTATATGTCAATGCTAAAATTACAAAATACGAAATTCTGGCGCAGATGATCAGAATGCGTCCTGTCCGGGGCGGAGCTGGGCGCACGGGAAAGCTGACATCCAAAGGAGAAGGGTGGTCAGGAGGCCTTCGGTGGCGAGCGGCGCTGGTGAACCCACATGACAGCGGCCAGCACATCTGTGATGCGCACGATCTCCTGGCCGGCGCCTACCATATCGCCGCCTGGCATCAGGTCTGACAGCAGGCTGAAGCGCCAACTGGCGAAATCGGGATTGGGCGTGTCCGGTAGTGGCACCAGCCAGTCTTCGCCGCTCTCGGTCTTGGTATACTGCCTGAGCGCCCTGCGCCCTGCGCCCAGGTCCAGCAACAGCAGCGCACCCGGCGCCACCGGCGCATAGTGCCGTTTGGGATCGGCGGCAATCACCAGGCTCCCTGCGGGGATTTCACGCGCCATTGAAGTGTCGCCCATCACATAACAATAGAGGCCTTCCGGTGTGCCTGCGTCAGGCGGCAGGGGAACGCTCGAGAAAGTCATGTCATCGGGCAGGGGGGCGACGGTGCCTGTTCCTGTCAGGCTGCCAAGAAGCGGCAACCGGCCATCATTGCCGTCGTCAACCACGGTAGGTTCGCCCGCTTTCAGGCTTTCCAGAAGCGATGGTGCATTCATGCCCAGCAGCTGGCTGAGCGGTAGGATCTCGTGCGCCTGCACCCCGCGTGCGCCCTTGAGAATATCGGTCACCCGCGGCGCAGGCACCCCAAGGGCCTCCGCAGCATCCTTCAGCTTATACCCCCGGTCTTTGAGGGCGGCTCGTATCCAGTCTTGTTTTGGCATGTCAAGAACAATATTACGAATTTTGTAAAAAATGTCACGTGTTTTTTGCGATGCTGGCTTGCTAAAAATTACGAAGATCGTAATTATAGGCTCATGAATGAGTCGATATACATAAGAAGAGGCGCGTCTCACCGGCTGGGTCCGGCCAGACGCCGTCAGCAAACGGTCAGACGCTGTCAGCAAACGGAAAGAGGCCTTCCGCAACGGAATGGTCGCTGTGAAGTGTCGGTGGGCGACCTGCGCGGGCAGGAAAAGCCGAAGGGTCCAGTCACCTGCTTCATGGTGGTTCAGGAGGCAGCTGCCATCCTGGGCATCCTTGTGTGCCCATTTTTCCTGTCCCTTTGGGGAGGGCTCAGTGGCTGAATTTCCTGCCCTTCCCATTTTCACAGATGCCTATCTGGCCGATACGCGCCATCTGACAGCAGAAGAACACGGCGCTTACCTTCTTTTGCTGATGTGCGCATGGCGGACACGCGGCTGTGCCCTGAAGGATGATGACCGGTTTCTGGCGCGCACCGTTGGCGTGACGCTGCCGCGCTGGCGGCGGATCAGGCCCGTGCTCAAAGACTTCTTCACGGTTGAGGGTGGCCTCTGGCGTCAAAAGAAGCTGACGGAGGTTTATAAAGGGGTGGAAACCCGGGTGGCCCGGAACCGGGCGAACGGTGCAAAGGGGGGACGCGCGAAGGCAGCCCGTGCCAAGCCCGAGAAAGCCGCTAGCGACCGCCAGCCTGTCGCTAAAGCGAACAAGCTACCAACCAAAACCAGAATCCAAACACCAAAACAAAAGGCAGAAGAGGCCCAGGGTGCAGGTATCGCGGCAGATATCCCTGCAGATATTCCAGTGGCCGAAGTCGCTGCCGCCGCCGGGCTTGATAGTCTGGCTTTGGATGGGAGCGAACTGGTCAAATGGCTGTCGGCGGGGGCTGACCTTGGGCAGGATATCCTGCCAACGATTGAGCGCCTCTATAAAAGGCAAATGGCCCGTTCCGGCAGTGCGCCGGCGTCGCTGGCTTACTATGGCGCGGCCATTCTGGAAGCGCGCGACAAGCGGCTGAAGGCCCGAAAGGCTGGCGACGCCCATAATGAAGCCTTTCCCCCAACGCCGCCTAAAAGGCATTTCGATGCCTCATTGCCCGCAGACTGGCGTCTGTTCCTGGGGGACGCATCCAGCCGGTTCCGCGGTGACTATCTTGCGCGTCACTGGCGCATCGGGCCGGACCATCCGGTGTTTCTGCCCAGCGGGCTTGGGTGCGATCCGACCCTCAGGCCCAACCCATTGATTCCAAAAGAAATCGTTTCCGAATATGGCACGCGGTGGGGATGGGTGCTTCCATCCCCTGCGCAGGCTGGAAAAAAGACATCGTCACCACAGGAGGATATATGACCATGAAAACAAGGCCGCACCATTTGAAACCGGCCATCGCGCAGCGGTCACTGCGGGCTGCAGCCCTTGAGGTTTATGAAGAAGCGGTCTGTGCCTGTGCTGGTGCCAGTGCCAGCGTCGTGGCGGCACCCAAGCGTGAGGATATCTCCCCAAGGCTTGAGTTGCGCTTTGTTTCTGCCTGCTGGACGCTGCGCAGACTGCCGGACCGCGAAGCAGGCTTCCTGCGCATGCGTGGCGCCTTGTGGCCGGAGGCTGCAGCGGAACCCGGCACATATGCCCGTGAAAGTCTGACCAGTTTTCAGGCCCGCAGGCGCGTGCGGATCACCTCCATCGAGATTGACCAGATGCAGCCGACGCTGGACCTGCTTCTCTTGTTACCGGACATCGAAGACAGGCGGCTTCTTTTTTGGGCGGCCTGGCATCAGGATGGGGAGCGCAGTGCGCGCATCCCCTGGGCCAAGGTGCGGCGCAGCCTTGACGTGTCATGGTCGCGCTGGACGCTGAAACGTCGCTATGAGGCAGCGCTATTGTGGCTCGCGGGGCTCGTGGAATTGCAGGGGAGGCGGCGCTGACGAATGCTCCAGTGCTCGGTCTCCAAATAGGCCGTAGCGTCACCCCGCCTTGCTGTGTATAGTGTGGCCTTCATGTGGTTGCGGGTACTGGATTCATTTCAAACCGGTAGAAAATATGCTGAAGATTCTCATTTTCTCGGCCTTTCTTTTTAGTTCTTTTGCGGCCGCAATTGCACAGCAACCCGCCGCTGAGGGTGGTGGGTCTTCAGTTCCTGAACTGAAGGATCTGAAGCTGCAGCGCAGCGCCTATCCGGCGACCTTGTCGGCCGACTGCGATTATGTTGACGAACAATATACCATGTCCTGCAGCTTTTTTATCAGCCGGGTAGCCGTCCAGAAAAGCGACAAGCGTGTCAACGACATGCTACTCAGGATGTATAAGGATCGCACCCAGGAAGAATGGCAGGACCACCCCATTTGTGTCGCACCGGAAGTGAAGGATATCGAGCGCCATGTCAGGGTGCTGAAGTTTCAGAAGAAGATCAGCAGCACGGAAGAGCAGATGATCCGCAGGCAGGCGAAGCCAGCCATCAAATTCTGCGCGGATCCTACGCTTGACAACTATAAGGCTTACCTCGATGCGCTCGCGAACGAGATGAGCTGCAATATCACCACGACTGTGGAGCGCGCGACCATGCGCTATGATGCCGAGCGCCAGTCCTGGAGCGGCATCTATGAGCCAAAAAGCAAGCAGAAGCCGCTTACCGAATATGTGGTCAAGCTGGATTCGGTTACCGGGCAGGTGGGGCAACGGCTTATTTTTATGGTCGATCAGATCCTTCGGCCGCGCGGTGAAGGCAGGCCGCAGAGACTTAGCTACAGGGCCAAACGGTCTGACGAAAAATATTATTGCGGCTACGTGGACTGGTAAAAACGCCATTTGGCGCTGAATTCTTCGTTTCTTCACCAGTTTTTAACCCTCCATGCGAACAGTGAAGGCATGGACATACCTTCATCTCATAACGCTGCCGGGCAGTTTGAAGTCATGCTGGCCTACTGGCTTCGCCTCAAGGAAGAGGCGGGCGGTGTGCCGAAGCGCTCGAGTCTCAACCCTGTGCTGATCCGGGATATCCTGCCGCATGTCTTTCTGATCGAACAACAGGGGCCGGAGAACCTCCTTGTTCGACTGTCGGGCACGGCATTGGACGCGATTTCCCCCATGCCGATGACGGGTGCCAATTATCTGGACTTATGTCCCCCGGAGACGCGGTCATTCGTTTGGGACACCGCTGCGGCGGTTGTCAATCATCCCTGTGGACATCGGTTCAAGCGGGAAGCAACCTTCCAGAACGGCAAAGCACATGAGATCACCACACTGTCGCTACCGATGGTATCTGAAGACGGTGATTGCCGGTATATGGTGGGGGTATCAGCCAGTAAAACAGACCTGATGCCAGCCAACCTTCAGCCTGGGCGGTACGTGTCTGTCAAGATATTGCACAGCGAATTTGTCGATGTCGGCTTTGGTGTTCCTGTTGACGTGGCCGTGCCATCATAGCTCTATAGCTGCGATGCCCGGCTAAGCGGCACCAAGGCTCCAGACAAAAGCGCCACCGATTAGCGTGAAAAATGTGATCACCCCGACCAGTACCAAAAAGCCATGCGCCGGTCGCGCATTTGTGCAAGAGTGTTTCATGATGCTCTCCCAAGCCCAACTGACAGCACAGTACAAAAAAAAATCGATCAGGAAAAGACCCTGATATTAGTCGTCAAAAGTGTCGCCGTCTGAAATTTTAATGGCAGAATAAGTGGTTGTCGGAAATGCATTGCTTTCTGTCCGCCTTCTGTACGTCAATGTTTTAAGAAAAAGCTTGAATTTTAACAAAAAAACACTTGCGCCGACCCCGCTTGCTATTGCAGGGTAGGGATAGCCATAGTGACCGAATGTAGCTGGCCTCCAGGATCCTGAACCTGGGGCCAGCTTTTTCTTTTTCCGGTCAAACCAACGCTGATTTTCAAGCCAACGCTGTTTTTTGAACTTGTGCTGATTTTCAAGCCAACGCTGATTTTCAAGCTGATGCCGTTTTCAGGGTGATCCTGATTTCCGCCAAGTAGGGTGGTTACAACGCGCGCGACCCGCAGCACCTTACGTCCCGCTGAATCTATCAAGGGACTCAGGTAATCAAATACGTAATATGTCCCCGATATGTCCCCGGGATTGGCCCGAAATTGGCGCGGGATTGGCCCGGAAATAACAGACCGCGAAGGCAATCGGCCGTGTGTTCAGCCCTCAGGCAGGCTTGAGGGCCGCACTCATATGCAGGATTTCGCCTAGATGTAGGGCGCTCAAATCCCCGTCCAATTCCAGTTGATATCCATATCGGAAAGCGCGCTTTGGTACTCATCAAGGGTGATCAGCCCCATGCAGGCCGTTGCGCCGGTTGGCATGGCCGTGCTTGCGGTGAAGCGGTTCGCGAGCCGGTTCGCCAGAATGATGGCGGGCATGCAGGGGATGAAGGGGCCATCGCCCGACCGAGCCGTCAGGTCAAACCGCAGTTCTTTTGCCTGCCCATCCTCGGCCTTGCCCCGCGCCCGCAGGTAAAAGGCGCTGGTGTCAGTCCCGAGCATGTCAAACAGGAAGGATGCCCTCAAAAGCGTGCCGGCCCACGGCCGCAGGCTGCGCACCAGTCGCGCGCGCACCAGCCACGAAAGCCCCCAAAGCCCGATATGCAGGAACGGCAGCTCAAGCCCGGCGTAAAAGCGCTGGGTCTTCAGGCCCGGATAGCGCGTGGGGAACAGGCTGAGGTCAGGGATGTCGCAGTTGGAAAGATAGCGCGTCCCCACACCCGGGAAGCTGTGGGCATGCAGGCCCTGCCAGCCGTAGGCGGGTTTCATCTTACCGCCCTCAAGCCGGCCAAACGCCTTGCCAGTATAGCCCAATATAGCGGCGGTGGTGGCAAGCCCGCGCGTGGTGGCCTGGGCGGTGGTGATGCCGTAATCGATATGCTCAAGGCGCTCAAATTCTGGCATGCAGACGTCCATAACGGCGGATGAAAGTGCGGGTACCGAACTCGCTCCGCTGATCAAACTTACGCCCGCAGCCTTCGCCTCCGCGTCCAGCGCATCGATACCGCTTACAAACTCGCGTCCGTCGGCCAGATCAATATAGTGGCAACCGGCGCGGATGCAGGCGCGCGCCACGTCATATCCCTGTCCCTGAAAGGGGCCGGACGTGTGGATGACAATGTCCGGCTTCAGCGCCTCAAGCGCCGTGTCCAGATCTTCCGTGATATCCAGCCGCACGCCCTCAGCGCTGCCCTTTGCTTCAATCGCTTTCGCCATGAAGCGCGCCTTGGCTTCATGCCTGCCCGCAATGATCAAGTGCAGCGCCGGGTTTTCACCCAGCCTTTTTGCGATGAAGCGGCCAAAATTGCCGTAGCCGCCAATGATCAGCACGCGCTTAGCCATGGTCTGTGTCGTCCTCAAGTGGGGGAATGGCGCTGGTGTCGAAGCTGCCGCGATACTCGTAAACCTGTCCGAAAAGCGGGTGGTTGATATGCACGCACATATCGAACCGGTCGTCGCCCGTGATCCATTCCTCGGCCTCCACGCTGCCGATAAGCCAGCCAAGTGGCAGCGGGATATGGCGCCCGAACGCACACAGGGCATAGCCGTCATGGTGCAGCTTCACCCGGCCGCCCTCAAACGCGAAACGCACGCGCCAGCCAAGGCGGAATTTCATTTCCTCCACCAATCGGCTTCCCCCTGTTGGCACCATGCGCGAATGGAAGCGCCAGGGCTTCCCGCCCGGCAGGTGAAACAGCCGGTTGAAATGGAAGGCGCGGCTTGTGGCCTCGCTTTCGAAATCCACGGTTACGGGGATGTCTGTTGCGTTCACCAGCGGGATGCCGCCCATCAATCGCGACAGTGGCGCGAACAGGCGCAGTAGGGGGGAGGTGGTCACGCTCATGCTGCCGCTCACCCGGAAGCGCTCCTGGCTATAGGGTCGGTTCCTATAATGCTTTTTGAAGGGCGGTGGCAGCGCGTGCCACGCCGCGCCAAAGATGGCCTTAAATGTCGGTGCGTGGGGCGATATGGGTTTCAGCTCTGTCATAGCGCTTTGGCTACCATCAGATAGAAGACCAGCACAAGGCCGATGAAGGCTGGCCAGCCCAGGATGAACCAAAGGCGGAACAAGGTGTGATAGCGCTCGGGCGGGGGCGCGCCAGTTTGGGCAGCCAGTTGCAGCATGCGCTTCAGCCTGATCTGAATCCAAACCACCGGCAGCCAGCAAGCGCCCGCAAGGATATAAAGGCCGTAGGTGGCCATAAGCCAGGGCGCGTTCCAATCATATCCGCCGTTCACAACCAGCCAGGCGCCCGTGACGGGCTGCAGGATCACCGCGGGCAGGGTGAAAACCATGTCCGCCAGCACGGTGTTTCGGGCGGCATAAAGCTTCTGCTGGATGTCATCTGTGAAGTGGCTGCGCACCATAAAGAAGGCGATGCCAAGTCCGGTGCCGAACAGCACCGTGGCGCTCAGGATATGCAGGGTCTTGACCAGTGTGTAATCCATCTCAGGGCCACCCTACGCCCACGTGCGGTGCCGCCCAACCGCATTCGGCATGGCGCGTCGAAATGGCACAGAGTGAGGCCGCCGCTTCAGCACCGTCATTCGTGATAGAGCACGCTGGCGGGCCGAAGCTTCAGCACCCGTCGCACATGGCCCATCAGCATCAGCGCAGACACCAGCATGATCCCCGCCAGTACCAGCGGATAATAACCCATGGGCAGGACGGCCTGTTCCGCATGGTTTTCAAGATAGCGCATCATCAGCCACCATGTGGGCACAAGCGACAGCACCCCGCCGATGGCTACAGGCAGCAGCATTTTCCTCAGGAACAGCTGGCTTACGTCTCGCTTGCCGGCGCCCAGAACGCGCCGAAGCGCAATCTCCCGCGCCTTGGTGGCGGTATAGTGGCTGGCCATGCCGTAAAGCCCCGCAAGGCACAACAGCAGGCAGAAAGCGGCCATGGCAAGCACGGCGCTGGCCATGTTTTCCGTTTTGCGGTAGCGGTTCGCGATGGCGTCAGAGAACCAGTGCATGGTGGCTTCTTCCTCGAAATCCGGGAAGTGCTTCAGCCACAGGTCCTTCACTGCCTGCTTCAGCGCCGGGTCGTCCCGGTCTGCCAGAACCACGAACTGGGTGTACCAGCTGCCGAACAGCTCTGTCATGCCGTAAACCACCGGCATCTTGTGGCGGTATCCGCTGTCCTTGAGGTCGGGGATCACCGCCATGATGCGGTAGTCTGTTGTCTGGTCCGGGTCGCCATTCCTGCCCTTGTAAATACTGGTCAGTGTCTGGTTCAGCGCGGCCTCCGGGCTTTCGAACCCATAGGCCTTCACGCTGGCTTCCGGCAGCGCGACAACATTCTTGAGGCCTGTGAAATCCTCGTCCACCACTGCGATGGGGGTGATGTCGAAGCTTTCGAAATAGCTTGGCCCCACATCATTCATCACAGACTGCACAGGCCCGTCCATGCCTTCCGCCTTCAGGTTGAACATCATCAGGTTGCCGTCGAACGGCGGGGTGTGAATTTCATTGACCGTTTTCACGCCGGGAAGTGAGGCAAGCTCCTTGCGGAAGTCGTTCTTGAAGCGGGCGGACTGGCTCTCGTCAAACGGGGCGGGCACGATCATCACGCCGGTCACCCGCATGCCGCGGTCCAGTGTCAGATAATGGTCAAACTGGTGGTAAATCTGCCCGGCGGCGATCAGCGTGCCCACAAGCGCCAGCGCCTGAAGCCCCACAAGCACGCTCTTGATCCAGCCGCGCCCGCCGGTGACGGCGCGCTGGCTGTTGTGCAACAGTGTCTGCGGTTTCATCCGGCTCAGCTGCGCGATCATGGCGGCGGCGGTCAGCAGCGCGACCACAAGCGCGGCCAGGCTGCCTGAGGCCAACAGCGGTGCGCGGCCGGGCCCAAATATTGTCACCCCACCGTTCAGCAGCATGTCGGCAGACGTGGCCAGGTCAGCCGCGATCAGGATACCAAGGCCGTATGCGGCCAGCGCCACCACGCCTGCTTCCACAAGGAATACGCCCATCAGGTGCGCGCGGCTGGCGCCCGCAATGCGCCGGATGGCCACCTCGCGCCCACGCCCCAAATTCAGCGACGTGAACATATGCACGAAGTTGAAGCAGGCGGTAACCAGAAGCACCGCCGACATGATCAGCACAATCCGGCTCATGCGCGTGGATGTGGCGGGCTTCATGTCATTGTAGGCTTTTGAAAAATATTGCGCCCCGATCAGCGGGCTGGCGTTCATCTTGAAGGTGATGTTGCCGTGGGGCGGGCGCATGGTCGCGATATGGGTGGCGATATGGTCGGAAATCGCCGCGCCGTCCGCGCCCGGTGCGGCCCGGACATAGGTATAGGCCTCCGCCCCGGTGCCAAGCCCGCCGCCCTGCTTCATGCGTTCCTCGTTCCAGGGGATCAGAAGGTCAAGCTTGAACTGGCTGTTGGGCGGCAGGCGCTTCAGCACCGCACCCACCTTATAGTCAAACGACTGCTCCTTGAATGTGAGCGTCACGGTCTGGCCCATGGCGTCACCGCCGAACAGTTTTTCCGCCTGCCCGGCGGACAGCACAAGGCCCGATGGGTCGCTGAGCGCTTGCGCCAGGTCACCAGCCAGAACCGGGAAGGCCAACAGGTCCGCCATGTTGGGTTCCGCCATCATGGCGTCTGCCTCGAATGTGTCGCCTCGCCCGGTGGTGATCTCTGCCTGCAGGGGGTAAAGCCGTGTGGCGGCTTCAATGCCGGGCGTGTTTTCCTGCACCAGGGGGGCAACGCCCAACCCTGAGGCGGCGGATAATGAGAACACGCCTTCCTTGCCGTTCATCAGCCACTGTTCATTCACCCGGTACAGCCGCTCCGCGCCCGGGAGCCAGGCGTCAGAGCGCATGCCGTCATAGATATAGAGCGCGGCGGTGATTGTGACCGCGAAAGCGCCCGCCAGCCCCAGCACAGCAATCAATACACCCACAAGGTGCCGCCGCCACAGGCGCATGCTTGCCTTGAAAAAGCTGAATGATTTTTTCAACGGTAACTCCCCCATCCCGTCCCCGATACGCGAACTTTAGATATAAAGTAACATTTTTGGCAACAGGAAAATACAACCATTGGCCGGTGCCGGCACACCAATGACGCTCGACTTTTTGGGCATTTTGTGCTAGTAAAAATGGTAATATAACAACCCAGGAACAGCTTGGTGCGCCGCCTTTGTTTGGGCGCCAGCCAGGCCGTTGGGGGCGGGTTTCACATAGGGTTTTGGCGGGGGCTTTTGGCGTTCCGCCGTCTCTTGCAGTTCCGTTTTGCCGGGTTCCGGCACCTGCCATTCAATAGAGGTAATGCGTTCAAATGGCCGCCCGCCTATGGGCGGCCTCGCCGTGCAATCATCCAGGAGCTGAAATCATGACCCCGCCAGATGAACAAGGAACCGCCCCCGCCGCCGCACCAACTGAGGTCTGGCAGAAATCATACGGCAACCCCTGGCTGATCGCGGGCAAGCTGGCCCCCGCTGTGGGCGTGGCGGCCGAACCGCTGTTTGACGTGGTCAAGGCTGTCTCCTCCGGCGTTACTGCCATCTCTGGCGACGCGGCGGCCATCAAGGCCAAGCTTGAAGCCACCATTGGCTCTGAACTCACAGACAAGGCAGAGCAGGAATTCGCAAAACCGCTGGCGGATATCCAGAACATCACAGACAAGTTCAAGCCCGTGCGCGTGGTGGCGGAAGGCAGCCTTGAAGCACGCACGTTCGAATGGAATGTGGGGAACTTTTCAAAAGAGCTGCCGGCTACTGTCAAGCTCGCCACCTTCGCGCTGGACATGAGCGCCTCGGCCAGCATGGCCTTTGTGGTTGACGCCGCAGACACACCCGCGGCACCCGATAGCATCCCCGGCACCAGCTTCCACCTGACAGCACAGGGCCGTATCGGCGTGGGCGCGGAAGCGCAGGCCAGTTTTTCGGTCTTCAGCCTTGGGGCGTCGGCCAAGTTTTCCTACATGGAATCGGTTGATTTCGGCTTCAAGGTGGATGCCGCCAATGACGCGGCGGTGCCCATGCTTTTGGCCATGACGGCGGGGCTGACCCAGATCGGCTTCGATGTGACCGACTTTGAGGCCACGCGCAGCGCCATAGGGCTTTCTGACGGCTATGTGTCGCTTGAGACCATCACGCTTGAGCGTGGTGTCGATATGTCTGCGGCGGGCAACATTGCGGCCACCATTCCCTTTAAAGTGGGCAATGTGAAGTTCGGCATCAGCGCCAGCCTGGTGAATGCCAAGCAGGTTACCCTGGGTGTGACGCGCGAAGGTGCCTCGCTGATCGTGGAGCTGAATTCGGAAGAAAGCAGCGTCAAGACAGCAGGCTTCACCTTCGGCCTGTCTGTGGGTATTGCCGCGCTTGGCCAGGGTGTGTTGACGGAAATCCGCAACGGTCTTGGCGATGTGGGCAAGGGCCTGGACGAGGTTGAGGCTGTGGTCAACAAGGGGCTCGCCCTTGAAGACAAGCTCAATACCCTTCTGCCCGGCCAATATATTGAAAAGACCATCCTGGCCAAGCTGGCGGCGGACACGGATTTCAACACGCTTCTGGGCAAGCTTCTGGGCAAGCCCGAGGGCTGGACCGTGAGCGACATCGGCACCGACATCGGCACTTTCATCGGCGACAAGGCCGATGACGTGCTCGGGCTTTTCAAGAGCACGCCGCTTGGCCAGAACAAGGACCTGGCAGCCCTTGCAGAGCAGATCAAGACAGAGCTGGTCTCCCGCGCGGGGACGGAAATCAACGACCAGCTATCAAAGGTGGACACTGCGGTCACCGAAGCGCAGCAGGAGCTGATCTCCAAGGTGACTGGCGCCCTCAATAGCCTGGACACCAAGGTGCAGGCGGAAATCGCCAAGCTGCTGCATTTGAAGGACATCAACAATTTCGCCGACAAGGTTCTGGGCGTGATTGAAGATATCCGCGGCCAGCTGCAGAAGGTGACGGACTATATCTCTGACGATTCTTCCGAGCTGCTGGCCATCTCCATCGCGCGGCAGACAGAGAACAAGTCGCTCGTGACCGGGCTTGGCAAGTTCCAGTTCAGTCCCACGGCGGCAGACGGCACCAATACGCTTGCGGGCGCGGCGGTGGAATATAATGCGCTTCTGGCCCGGCCGCACGCCACGGTCCGTGGCTGGCTGAACCCAAGCATGGCCACGCTGCCAGACGGGGTGACCTTCCTTGAAGGGTCGCTCAAAGGCCTGTGGCAGCACACCCGCACAGACACGGCGGCCATTGGTTTCCTGAATATGGATTTCAACAGCGCGCTCACCGCCCAGTCGGGTGTTTCCGTGGTGCGCCTGCCGTCCGGTATCCAGATGGTGGCCACAGCCGATGTCACGCGGGTGAAGAAAAGTTGGTGGGGTACCCGCACTTTCGATATCAGCGCGGCGTCCACTTACGCGATGGACCGCGCGGCAGATGAAAACACTGACGGTATGAAGTTCACTCTGACCTCCATGGAGGGCGGCGACGCGGAGAAGGGTGAGATCACGGCGGCAGAGATGCAAAGCTATCTGACCCGTCTTGTGGGCATCAAGCTTGTCCCTCAGGATCGCGCGCAAGCCATGATTGATTACGGCAAGGCGAATGGCCCAGGCGAGGAGTTCGAGGTGCTGCTGTCGTTCGATCAATCCAGCGCGGATGCCTTCTGCACGGCCATGAACGCCCAGTATGCAGTCGCTGTGGACTGCGCGGCCAAGGCGCTGCTGGCGAACCATAAATATCTGCGCGCCTACATGGGCCAGTTGTTCGGGGCCGATTGGGAAACCGCGCTGCAGCCAGAGCAGCAGGTGAACAAGTTCCTGAACGCCGGCTTCTTCCAGATTCAGGATATGGCCAATGATATCTCCGCCAGCCCCGCGAACGCCGCGCAGGTGGTCAAGACCTTCCAGAACCTGCAGGAGATGCCCGGCAAGCTGGCGAACGCCTTCGGCGCCCTGGGCCAGATCGTGACCACCAAAGGCCTGACGAAGGACCAGCTGGCGGCCAAGGTCGCGCTTTATACCAAAGGCCTGACGCCCTGGAACAACCCAACCTACGGCGGCAATTATGTCGCGAGCGACGTGACAGTGTCTTTCTTTGATGCGCTGATCCGTTTTGCAAGCGCCGCCCCCGGCGTGGAACTGCCGGTGTCGGTGCTGAAATACCGCCAGCAGGCAGGCGGCCCGGTTCAGTTCTTCTAAGGGAAACATGCCAGAGCATATCGGGAGGCAGGCGGGTTTCCGTCTGCCTTTCGTTTAGAAGCCCGCCCCTGACGCGTTTTTGACTTGAGCGCATCCCGCATTTCGGCTTTAGTCCGCCAAAACCCGACAAAAAGATTAGGGATGATTATGCGAGGACTATTGATCGCGCTGGCATTTGTACTGGCGCCAGTTGCGCACGCGTCTCAGGCGCCTGCGGAGGACGGTTATTACCTTCACTGGAACCGTGACCACACCGAGCGCGCCCCCCGCCCCGTCTATCCGCTGACGGATGAGGAAGCGCGGGTGATGGACAGCTATTTCCTTGATTATGAAAACGGCTACCTTGAAAAGGTAACCTTCTTTCACGGCGGCAAACCCAGCCCGCATGGCGACTATGGCGCCCATGCCTTGGTGCGGCGTAAAACGGATACGCTGATTACCGAATGGTTCGAAAACGCAGCGGGTGAGCGCGTGGTGAATTCAAACGGCGTTTGGGAAGTGCGCTATGTATGCACGGGCCATGGCTATTGGACCACCAAGATCACGCTGGGGCCGGACGGCCAGCCGGTGAACGTGGGCGGCTATGCCAAGCTGATGGTCACGCGGGACCGCAAAGGTCGTCGGGTGCATGAGATCCGCTTCGATGCGGCTGGCGAGCAGGTTGCGGAACATAACGGTTTTCCCATGGCCTTCTTCGCCTTCGACGGCAATGACTTCGCCACCTACCGCCAGAACCAGGCGCCGGATGGCACGCTGATGAACGGCGAAAACGGCTTTGCCGAGGTGCGCTTCCATTTTGACGCGCAGGGCAACTTCCTGTCTGAGCAGGTGTTTGACGCAGATGGCAAGCCGAAGAATTTCCCCTCTGGCTTTGCAGATATCCGCTACAGCAATTTTGACCGTTTCGGCCGCCCGCACCGGGTGGACGTGAAAACGGAAACCGGCGAACCGTTCGGTGACATGCCAGTGATTGAACGCAGCTACCTGCCATCTGGCCAGCGCGCCGGGCAGCGCTACTTCAAGCTGGACGGCACACCGGGTATGGACGGCAGTGGTGCGCATGAAGTGCGGTTCATTTATGACGACACGGGCAAGCGCACCGGCATCAAGCGGTTTGACGTGAGTGGGGCTGAGATCAAGGCTGAATAGTGCGGATGTTTGGGCTCTGGTAGCTCTTGGCTAAAAATTACGAAAATCGTAAAAAATAGCTTGCACCCTATTCGGCGTTTCGCTATAGTCATTGGCTGGGTGTGTGGGCTTGCGCTGGCGTGGCATTTCATGGGCGCGGATATTCTGGCGTGGCTTCGCCTTGCCTTCTTTCCCGACATGCCCGCCCCGCCCACGCTTTCGGGGTCAGAGACGTTGGTGACGGTGCTTCTGTCCATGCTGGGGCTTGGCGGCTTGCGCACGGTTGAAAAGCTGAAGGGCGTCAGCCGCGAGAAGTGGCGTGGGTAAAGAAGATGATCAGGATTAGCGGTTCTGTTGGCCGAGGCGGCAAGAATAGTGTGCCTGATGTGACGCTTGTGCAGGCAGCGCTCACGGTTTCGAGTGGCACAGATTTTAACGGCAAGATTGGGGTGCGTCAGAATGATCAGTTCTTTCGCGCTCTGGCGCGATTTCTGGCGAAGCATGCTCCGGAGGAGGGAAGCTTGCTCCTCCCCAATGGCAAGGGCATTGTTGCGCTGAATAATGCGCTACCAGACCGTTTCAAGGCGCTGAAAGTATGGCGATCAAGCAATATTGCTTATCTGGATAACACGGCAGCAAAGGTGCTTACCTGGAAGGAGGGCCAACACCCCCTGCCGCACAAGCAGACGGCAGACCTGCTGCGAAGTATCAATAGGTGGGATTTCGCGCGCAAATTCGGGCTGGATATTGCGGATGTGGATACGACACCTGATGGCAGCTTTCGGGTGCGCCTTGCGTTCACCCGGGGTCAGTTCCTTGATCCGGACACCGGGCGTCTGGTGAATATGACGCCAGCCATACAGAAACGGACGATTGAGAATCTCCTTGTTCAGGAATGGAAGGCTTCATCCCGGACTGCATTGGTGTTTGTCACACGTGCAACATGGCCAATCTTGGCCCGGTCCAGGGAAGCAATACAGGAAGAGTTGGAATTGGTGGGGCTAAAAAGGCGGCCATCGAACCGGGTGTTAAAGCAGTGTAGTAATGCCTTATCGGCAGCAGCCTTTCATGAAACCCTGGATGTCGAGACACGCAAGACCCTGACTCAATGTTTTGGTGCCGAGGGGCGGCAGATTGAGGCCAAAATTCTCGCCCGGGAAGGAGCGTGTCAAAACCTGAAGAGCAGTTGGCGTAGCTTGATGGCGCGGCATGTGAATCGTTTGGAGGCGCTGATTTCCATAGCGCAGCAGTTTAACGAAGCCTATTGGGAAAAAGCGGGGCTGTCCCTGACGGCCCGTCAGCTCGATGCCCGGAATTTGGTCCAGGCCGCCGGAAACGTACCTGCCGGGGACCTCGCCAAATTCTTTAGCGATATTAAGAACGGCAAGGGCGCTAATGAAGCTGCACTTGACCTTTTGGGGTCAAGGGACGGTTTGGGGGTAGTCGCTGAGGCTGCCGAAGAGGTTGGTGCAAAAACCACTGCGCGGCTGGCCCGCATTCTTGATGTGGCGAAGCTGGCCAAAGATACGAATGAAGTTTTCTGGCGGAGCGTTGAGGTTACCAAGCTTCGGGTTGCCGATATCCCGAGACTGGAGGAGGAAAAGCTACGGCTCTGGATCGCATTCTATAATGCCTTCGCCGACTTTGACGCAGAGGTGAAAGAAACACGGACCTTGCTGCTGGGCTTTCGGGCAAACGGCTGCAAAACACCGCCCGAGGCAGCGACATTGCCCGACGTTTGGAGGCAGGTTCTCTTGAAGGAATATTATTTCGCGCGCTTTGAATATCTGAAGGAAGAGGCGCAGCAGCATTGAAACTGCCGCCCGCCTATTGGCAGTACCTCATGGGCTAATTTCCTACCGGAAGCTCTCGGCTGTCAGGAAAGGACAGCGATAGAGATTGATGTCCTGGCGCGGCAGGTCTCCTGCCAGGACCGGTGTGTCATCAGCCATATATTTGAGCTTCACCACCTGCCGCATCCAGAAGCCCAACTTGTCGCTGATCTTTTCAAAGTCTGCTTCCGGGTAGGCTTCACCCCACTGTGCCATACGGTACAGGGTGATATATTGAAGCTCGTCAAGCGCTTTCTGGTTGGGGTGGGTGTCGTTCTGTTTCAAAAGGCAATAAAGAAGGTCCCGCCGCTTTACGCCTTCTTGGCCTTGCAGCAGGACCAAAGCCTTTTGGGCGCGTAGCAATTCTTCCTCGCGACTGGTGTTGAGCGGCCCCTCTTTGGCTCGCGCGTCGCGATAGGATGGGTCTAGCATCCAGGCGATTGCTGTCTCTGCATACGAAACGTCGCTTGAGCGGAGCGCCACCTTCAGCAGCCATTCGAGCGCATAGGTTTTGCCAAGCGGATGCGGGATGCGCCCGGCACGCAGGCTTTCCGCAACCTTGCGACCTTCTTCCGGCCCCTTCATGAAAATTTCTACCAGCGTGTCGGCGCTGCCTTCGGCGAGACGTGCTTTCATGTCATCTTGCGCCATGATTTTCTCAATGGCGGCCTTCAGCCCTTCCGGCTCATAGAGTTCGTGCGGAAGCAGTTGCACAGGGCCGAGTATCGGTGGGTCGATTGTCTTGATATGGTCGCCGCCCAATTCCCAGGACTTGGAAATGATCAATTTGTCGCCTTGTGGGCCTGCGGGGTTGGTTGCTTCCACACGGCGACTGTTCTCTATCAATGTTTCCATCAATTCGAAGTCAGGCATCGCCTGAATGTGCTCGATCAACATTTTATAAAGTGAAGGCCCAGCCTGATAGGCGCCCCAAACTTCCGGGGGCTGATTTTCCGGCGTGTCCGCGACAGCGGTGCTGCAAAAGCAAAAAGCCCCAAGGATCAGTCCTATCAATTTCGCTCGCACGTGATTCCCCCTAACTGCGACCAACGCGCTGCTACGCTATCAATCTTTGAGGGAAATTAACAACAAGAAAGTGAACATACCATGAACAGATTCGAGGAAAAGAACGGGGTGGGGTGGCCGTCAAGACCAGAGGACGCCAATCACTCTAAATACGGGTTAATCCCCACCCGGCAGGCTGTGGTGATATTTTTATTATGGTTGTAAAAGTACCACCAAAGATATGAACAAAGCCTTAGCGAGAATGCTTAATATTCGTTAACCCTGCGGTGGTTAGAAGTTTTTCAGAATGATCAATTTTTTCTGCAGAGCCTGCCGTGTGTGTTCAAAGGCAATGTGCAGGTCGAAATACAGCTCGTTCAGCCCTTCAGAAGCTCGCCATACTCCCGGAAAGGTATCCCAGTTAACGACCTCCATCTCGTCATAGATGGCGTCATATTGGTCACTGATATCCACATCCGCTTCTTCGCCCGTCAAGTGGCGCTTCACCAACACTTCAAGGCTTACCCTATCCACCGGTTTCTTGATACAGTCGGTCATGCCTGCACCAAGATAAACGCTGTTTTCTGGGCCTGACATTTTGGTGGTGACCGCGATGATCGGCAGCGGAGATCTGTTGGCTTCAGACTCAAGCGCACGCAGCCGTTTCGTGGCCTCGACGCCGTTCATCTTTGGCATCATGATATCCATGAAAACCATGTCGTACCGGCCAGCTTCAAAGGCCGTGACAGCCTCTTCGCCGTTCATGACATGGTCATAGGTGATGCCCATTTCATCAAGGGCACGGCCCAGGATCTTTGCCATAACTGGCATATCATCCACAACAAGGGCATGGCGAGTTACTGAGGCTTCCTGGCTGGAAGGGCGGCTTTTTTCAGGCATCAGCGCGGTATCACGCATTTTGAAATTGCTCCTGCAAATTCACGTCTCTGGTTACTTAAAACATTGCCTGAATTTGCGGCAGCGGTTCTGCCTTTTCTTTGCCTGGCATTTTTATGCCGAACATTCCTAACCAAAAAGTTAACGGTACAATTTTAGCGATACAGACTCGCGCAGCCTACATATTCTGCAGCAACACCAGCTTTTTCCTGAGCGCGTGCTGGGCGCGTTCAAAGGCGATATGAAGCTCATGGAACGTGGGCAGCGCTCCAGCGATATCGCCCTTCTTTCCCATGATCTCCAGCTTTGCGGCCAGGTCGGAAACCGCTTCGGCGCCAAATACCTGGCTGGTGGATTTGAACTTGTGGGCGTGGAACTGCACGCCTTCCGCATCTCCCGCCTCGATCGCCTGACCCACGGCTGCCAGAAGGTCCGGCCCCGCCACCAGATAGTCTTTGAGGAAATGCTTGAACTTGTCTTTCAGGATCGCCCGATATTCATTGAGTGTCTCCCAGTTCAGGATATCAAGCTCATCGCCTTGATAGAAAGTCTCTTCACTGTCATCCGTGCCTGCGTTTTCCTGCTGCTCAGAAATGCCCAGATGCTCTTTCATGACGGTGGCGAGGTTTAACCGGTTGATCGGCTTCTTCACCACCCCGCTCATGCCTTCGCTCAGATACTGATCGATGTCGCGTTCCGAAACCTTTGCTGTGACGGCAATGATGGGAAGATTTTTATAGTGCGGGCTCAGCTTCCTGATTTCTTTCGTCGCCCGCACGCCGCCCATCTTGGGCATCAGGATGTCCATTAATATCAGGGCATAGTCGTGCTCGCGCGCAGCCTCAATCGCTTGCAGGCCGTCGCACACGCGGTCGTGCTGCACGGAAAAAGCAGCCAGAAGTTTTTCGATGATCTGGCCCATTACCGGGTTGTCTTCCACAACAAGGATGCGGGCGCCGCCCACGTCGGGCATAGCAATTTCAGCCGTGCTCGTCTTTTCCGTTATTGGTGATGTCTTTTTGGTGTCGTCCTGCATGATCGGCCTGAATGCTTTTGGCTTTCGCTGGTGCGCTGAACAATCTTTGCCGGCAAGGTATCACGAAACGGTTAACATGCCCATTACTCCGTTCAGCCTTCATTCATGCCTTGCATCCGATCCTGAAAAAGGACAAGCATGACAACTGAGGAAAGCGCAGTTAAGGGCAGGAAAGGGTGGCTTATGAAAAAGCTTTTTACACTGGTGATCGCGGCATTGGCGCTGGCGTCCTGCACCGAGGCTGGTTCCGGTGATACGGCGCCCGCGCGCGACATCAGCCCATTCGATTATATCACGCTCAGCCGTACGGCGTGCTTTGGCGCCTGCCCAGTTTATGACATCACGCTCCAGGGCGATGGCCGGGTTACCTATCATGGCGGTCGCTTTACCAAGCTGCAGGGCCAGCACAGCGAAACATACAGCGCTGGCCGCTTCCTTGAGGTGTTGAGCATGCTTGAAATGCGCGGTTTTGCCGATTTTGACGATGCCTATACCCGCAATACCTGCCAGCCCTGGGCGACGGACCACCCGACAGTGAAGATCGAACTGAAATCGGCGGCAATGTCCAAAAACCTGGAATGGTATACCGGTTGCCGCGGCATCAAGGAGCGCGCGCAGCTTGAAGGCCTGGTGAATGAGCTTGAGCGCATCCTGGATGTCGATCGCTTTATTGGCACGCCGGATGAGCGGAAGCCAAAGCGCCGCTGACACTTTTTTGCGGGCCCTGTGAACCTTTCCGCATTCTTCTGCGTTTAAAGGGAAAGACCGGATCGCGACAGCTAAGCAAACAAAAGGCACATGCGGGAAACCGCCTGTGCCTTTAATTTTGATGGTCTCGCCTTTTCCTGAAGGCGCCATTCATTTTCGGTTCAGGGCCGTTCCTGCATAACGGGGTCATAACAAAGCGAAATCCACGACAGCAACCAGTGGGGACATAGCATGACCTTCGTGAATGAGATTAACGGCGACTATGTATTTGACGGCTCCGGCATCGACAGCTTTTTCCGCGGCGGTGACGGCGACGACTTCATGGTGGGCGGCTCCGGCGACGATTATCTGATCGGCGGCTACGGCAATGACTTTATCGTAGGCGGCGGCTTTTCCGATGGCTACACACAGCATATCGACTGGTATGGCGACAAGACCTTCTTCGCCCCGGTTGATTATGACGGCCCCACAGCAGAAGGCGCAGACACCCTTATCGGCGGCGCGGGCGACGATACCCTTATCGGCGGCGGTTGGGACGATGGCGCGGTCAATGACAACGGCTGGTATGACTATGGTGAAGAGGTCTCTGCTGACGCCTTTATCGCCATCTATCCCTATGACTATCCAGACAATGTTATCTGGGCCGGCAGCGGCAACGATGTGGCTGTGGGCGGCAATGCCAACGACATCATTGGTGGCGGCTCTGGCGATGACGACATCTTCGGCGCGGGTGGCAGGGATATCATCTTTGGCGGCTGGGGCAATGACACTATCGATGGCGGTTCTGGTGACGATGACATCTATGCAAGCGACGGCGATGACCTTGTCTATGGCGGAGACGGTGTGGACTGGATTTATGGCTCCTCGGGGTATGACGATATTTTCGGCGGCGCGGGCAGTGATGTGATCTTCGGCGGGTCTGGCGATGATGTGATCGCAGGCAATAGCGGCAATGACGAAATATACGGTGGCAGCGGCCGGGACACCATCTGGGGCGATGACGGCGACGATGACATCTTCGGCGGTGCGGGCAACGATGTGCTCACCGGCGGATTCGGCGAAGACTATTTCTATTTCAAGGACGGCCAGGGCGACGACACCATCACCGACTTCGATATCTGGGAAGACACGCTGGTTCTGACCGGCGTCTGGGACATCCAGAATTTCGGCGATCTTGACTATTATAGCTTCGAGACCTGGGTGGACGGCGAATATGGCCTGTTGATCGAGACCACGGCTACAGACAGCATCTTCCTTGAGGGCGTAACCAGCTATGACCTCAACTTTATGGACGTGATTTTTTAGGCCTCCCAAGAAGCATTACTCCATTCCCTCTAGAGCAACCTCGGCGCCGCATCCAGCGGCGTCTTTTTTTGTGCCTGGTGGGGATCGTGTGTCACGAACGTTTAAGTTGACGGGCTGTTCGGCGCTGCGGTAGAAGGCTTGGGCTTCTAGACGCGTATGCCCGAGTGCCGGGCCATTGGGGGAAATATGACGGAAATTCTCGGGACATTCGGCGATGACACGCTGGTTGGCAACAATGATGGGGATATCCTCAAGGCGCAGGACGGCGACGACCTGATCATTGTTGAGGCCAATGGCATCGATGCTTTTGCAGGCGACGGCGATGACACCCTGCAGGTGGGCAACGTTGATGGTGTCTATGCGGTTGGCGGTGTCGGGGACGACCTGTTCCAGATCCAGTGGACGCTGCAGGCCTGGGAAGAGGCGCCGTCCGTCACGGTCTGGGACCACAGGTATGGCGACGAAGGTGGCACCGACATCGTTGACCTGTCCTTTATGGTCGACAGCCTGGACCAGCTGCGCTTCGATTGGAAGGATGGCGGCAATGTTATTATCCATATTGTCGATAGTGTTGATGCGGTTATCGGCACTGTAACCCTTCGGTGGCAATATAGCGATGATGGCGAGGCCCTGTTTGAAACGCTTCGCCTGGGTGAGGTTGACCTGGACCTGACGGTCGCCACAGACAAACTCGAACTGGCCAGTATTTACGGTTTCAACATGACGCAGGGGGACGACGTTGCCGTTATCACCAGCGAGCACGGCAAGCTGCAGACCCTTGGCGGCGATGACCATGTCACCACCCAGTGGGATTTTGGCGACCTCTATGGCGGTGAAGGCAATGACACGCTGGTGGCCGATGCACGCGACGTGGAACTTTGGGGTGAGGAAGGGAATGACCTTCTGCTTCATGTAAGCGGCACAACTGTCCGAATGTGGGGCGGCGACGGTGATGACACGCTTTCCGGTGGGTTACAAAGTTGGGGCGGTGACGGGAACGATTTGATTATAGGCCCCTATCGGCAAGAGGGCGAAGCGGGTAATGACACATTGGAATCGGCATATAACGGTTTCGGGGCTTACCTGCGTGGGGGCGATGACAACGATGTGATCCGGCTCCACGAAGTGGACGCGCGGACTTATTCCGGGGTGCCTATTGATGGTGGCTCAGGTAATGACACGATCGATGTCTGGCGTCCAGATGCCCGTGTAACCGGTGGCGATGGGGACGACGTTATCCGAATTCATTCCCGTGGTGATGAAGGTTCCGGGTATTATGGCAAGGCTGAAGGTGGTGCAGGTCAGGACTTGCTCAGGGGCGGTGTCGGCCCCGACAGTCTGGACGGCGGCACAGGCGCTGATACCCTTTCGGGCGGGGCTGGCGACGATACACTTCTGGGCGGCGGTGGCGATGACGCCTTATGGGCCGGTGCCGGTGACGAAGGCGACGACCAGATGAACGGCGGCAGCGGGGATGACACCATCGGCGGCGGCGCAGGGAATGACGTGATCGTGGGAAGCCTGGGCTCTGATATTGGCTTTGGCGGCAGCGGCGATGATACGCTTATCGGCGGCGCGTCCAAAAACAGCACGGAAACATCGGCGAACCAGCTTTGGTCCGGGTCTGGCAATGACCTGATTTATGGCGCTGGCGGCAACGATGCGCTGGGCGGCGGCGATGATGACGACATCATCCGCGGCGGTGGCGGCAATGACCGGATCTATGCTGGCAGGACTGGCGCTGACAGGCTTTTTGGCGAGGCCGGTAACGACATTATCTTTGGTGGGTCGGAAAACGATGTGGTCAGTGGCGGTGCTGGTGCGGACGAGCTTTATGGTGGTGCCGGTGACGATGATGTGGCTGGCGGTACAGGTAAGGATACGCTCTATGGCGGCGCGGGCAATGATACGCTCAGCGGTGGCCAGGGCGACGATACGATCAGGCCCGGCGGCGGCCTTGATCTTCTGGTATTTGGCGCTGGAGGTGGCGCTGATCAGGTGGATGGCTTCACCATGGGTGAGGACACGCTCGACCTGTCAGCGACCACAACCGATTTCACCGACCTGGCCAGCGTGGAGGCCGCGGCGACCGACACCGGAGGCGGTTTGCTGATTGACCTTGGTGGCGGCGACAGTGTGTTGCTGACCGGGCTTACCGTGGCCGACCTTGCAGGCGCGGATTTTATATTCTGAGACAGTAGCTACGCAGTGGCTAAGATTCGACTCATGGAGAGTTTATGAGTGTAATTCGGGGGACCGACGGCGACGACACGCTGGTTGGTGGTGCAGGCGACAGCCTCTATGGCCGTGACGGCGCGGATGTTTACGTGATTGATGTGGCGGGCACCACGATCGATGGTGACCCTGTTTCCGTTGCAGAAGATAGCTCTGATGGGGAAGTCTACAGCGGGGATGATACGATCGACCTCAGCGCCAATGCCGCCAGCATCAGCAACATTGTCTTTGGCTGGGAGGACGGGGGACTGGAGCTCCTGGTTTATGACGACAATGGCGTTTTTGTTGGAAAGGCCGAGATCGATGAAGCGACTGATGGCGCTTACACCGGGGAAGTAGAATATCTCCGGCTTGGTGATGGCGTCTATGCGTTGCCGGCTGGATTGTCGGCGGCTGAGATGAACGGCATGTTCAATCATGGCGCCACAAGTGGCAATGACACCATTCGGATTGGTGTCAATGTCGGTCAGTATATCAGCGCCCTGGCCGGTAATGACACGTTCATTATTCAAGGAGACGGCATCGGACTTTATGGTGGTGACGGTGACGACATCTATGAAATTGCCTGGGATGATGACCTGCTGACCGGTGAAGTGTTCGCGACAACAATTTGGGATGGCCGCCTGGGAGGCCATGACGGACAGGATGTGCTGGACCTTTCGGCCTTCGTTTCCAGCCTGGATCAGCTTGTTTTTGTCGATGACGAGGAAGAAGACCTGATCATCAGGGTACATGACGAGGAAGGCGTGCTTCTGGGCGTCGTGAATATCATCGACCAATATTACGATCATCCTGGCAAGGTTGAAACGCTTGTATTCAATGGCGGCGAACTTTCGCTGAGCGGCTATGGTGATGTGCGCGAGCTGAACAGTCGGGTGATGCACGGCACCAGCGACGCCGCGGACACGCTTTTCAGCCGTGCGGATGACGAAGCCATTTTCACCTACGGCGGTGATGATACTGTGACCATCACGCACGAAAACGTGGAAGTGAATACCGGTGATGGCGACGACAGGGTTAATGCATCCGGAATCCACGCCAACGTAAACGGTGGCGCAGGCGATGACCGTCTTTTGGGGGGTGATGGTGGCCAGGCCTTGCGAGGTGGCGATGGCAACGACTATATCAGGGGCGGTGCGGGTGTTGACGGCATGTCGGGTGGTGATGGAAATGACAGCCTGTGGGCTGGTGCGGATGACGATAGTGGCGACCAAATGGATGGTGGCGCAGGCGATGACATTATCGGCGGCGGTGCAGGGGATGATACACTGAGCGGTGGGGCAGGCAGCGATATTCTGTTCGGTGGCGAAGGCAATGACGCCATTTCAGCAGGGAGGCCGTCCCGCCACGACAATCCGGATGACGATGACCTGTCACCTAACCAGGCCTGGGGTGGAGCCGGCGATGATACACTTCTTGGCGGCGCCGATGCCGATACCATGGGTGGCGGCTTGGGTGATGACTGGCTGCAGGGAGGCGATGGGAATGACATACTCTTTGCTGGCAAGGAAGGCGCCGATGTCCTGTCAGGCGATGGTGGCGATGATCTTATCTTCGCGGGCTCCGGTGATGATCTCGTTAGAGGTGACCTTGGCAACGACGAACTCTATGGCGGTACCGGTAATGATTCTGTCAGGGGTGGCCAAAATAACGATACGCTCTATGGCGGCGCGGGCGATGATACGCTAATCGGTAACGAGGGAGATGACGTGTTGCGGCCAGGTGCCGGGTCCGACATTCTGCGGTTCAGTGCCGGCAGCGGGAATGACACCGTGGAAGGCTTCTCTGTTAGTGAAGATGCGTTGGCTTTATCCTGGACCGTAAGCGAATTTACTGATGCTGAGAGTGTATTGGCAGCGGCGACCGACACCGCAGACGGTGTGCTGATTGATCTGGGTGGCGGCGACAGTGTGCTGCTGACGGGGCTTACCGTGTCTGATCTGGTCGACGCGGATTTCATTTTCTAAAGCGTGCCTCCATGCTGTAGGTGCGGCGGGGCTGTTCATGTGGCCTTAATGTTGGCGACATAATGTTGCGCCGAATATGGTGGTTTGGGCCGGATGGTGACGTCTTTCAAATAATGACGACGCAGGCTTCGATGGGCATGAAAAAATGATGGAAGAGGGGAGTATTAAGTCCCCGATTCTGTAGAAAAAAATTGAAAATGGACCTTTCGTTAGGTTTGACGAAAGACTCGCGGGCTGGTAGCGTGCGGGTAATTATATGATTTGGTCAGTTTATGGGGCTACACGATGGCGACTTTTAACGGAACTGCTGGTGCTGACAGCTTGGTAGGTGGTGCGGATGATGATTCCATCATCGGCCTTGCAGACATTGATACGCTTGAAGGGGGTGCCGGTGACGATACCATCCTGGGTGGCGACGGCGACGACATTGTCTCAGGTGACGCTGGCGCAGACAAGATAAACGGCGAAGCCGGCGCAGACGACATCGACGGTGGCGCAGGTAATGACATCATCATCGGTGCAGCTGGCGATGATGTCATTGACGGCAATACAGACCATGACCAAATCTTTGGCTGCGACGATAACGACAGCATCCTGGGTGGCGCCGGTAACGATACCGTCTTCGGGGGTGCTGGCACAGATACCGTTCGCGGTAACAGCGGCGCCGACAAGATCGATGGTGGTGCTGGCGCTGACAAGCTCTATGGCTGTGACGACGCTGACATCATTGTGGGTGCGGCCGGTGGCGACATCATTCATGGTGACGCAGGGGCTGATAAGCTCTTTGGCTGCGACGATAACGACAGCATCCTTGGTGGTGACGCAGGCGACACGGTTGATGGTGGCGCAGGCGTCGATACGCTTCGTGGTAACGCTGGCACTGACAAGCTCTATGGCGACGACGGCAACGACTTCATCTACGGCTGCGACGATGCCGACCAGGCTTGGGGTGGCGACGGCGATGACCGCATCCGAGGGGACGCCGGAAACGACATCCTTTATGGTGAAGTAGGGGTTGATACGGTCGAAGGCGGCGACGGCATCGACAAGATTTACGGTGGTGCCGATAATGACAAATTGTATGGCGGCAATGACGATGACCAGATCTATGGTGAAGCTGGCGATGACCTGATCGAAGGCGGCAATGACGACGACCGTATCGATGGTGGCGCCGGTAATGACGACATCACTGGCGGCCTTGGCAATGACACCATGGTTGGTGGCGCTGGTAACGATATCGTGCGCATCTCCGGTTCAATTGATTCCGTGACCGACATTGTTAACACCACCAAAGGCGATTACCTGATCCGGGTTGAAGGCAATGACATCGTCACCGATGTCGAGACTGTCATTTTCGACAATGCCACCCTGACAGAAGACGCGAGCGATATTGGCACCACGGTAACTGCGTCAACCACGTCCGGTGTGGATGTTGAGCTGACCCTGGCAGGCGATGTGATCGCCTGGGATCCGAACGCTTCAGACCCGCTGGCGAAATCCTATAGCGATAACGACTGGAACATCACAGAAATCGACGGCACGGCGATTAACGCCAATGGTGATTTCGTCGATATCGCATCCGGTACGCTGACAGCCATTGATACAAACGGTGACGGCGTTCGTGAAACGCTGGTGTTCACCGGTAATATCGACGAGTCCAACTCTGCGGTTGATATCAATGATGCCGCTATTTCAGTGGTTATGACCAATGTCGATACCAATAACACCGTGACCCTCACGCTGGACCTGACGCTGCTGGCGGATGACGGTTTCGTAGCAGGCCCAGGCGGTGCTACGCTGCAAGGTGGTGATGCCGACGAGACCTTCCTGGGTAGCGACAATGCAGACAGCATCATCGGCGGCAATGGTGATGATACCGTCACAGCAAATGGCGGCAACGACACGATCGATGGTGGTCGCGGTGCCGACGAAATTGATGCGGGTGCGGGCAACGATATTGTGACGGGCGGCGAAGACGATGATGTCATCTTCGGTGGCGACGGCACCGATGACCTTAGCGGCGGCAACAATGAGGATGAAATTACCGGCGGCAATGGCGACGACGACCTGTTCGGTGATGCGGGTGATGATACGCTGTCTGGTGGCAACGATAATGACGTGCTTGACGGTGGCGACGGCGATGACCTTCTTTACGGCGGTCTCGGCGACGACGACATTGATGGCGGTGCCGATAACGATGTCGTAGTTATCGACGGCGACATTGACGATGAAGCCGACATTGACGACGCCATGGGTACCTTGTTGATCACAACGGCTGACGGTGCTGATCACGTAACCAATGTGGAAACCATCCGCTTCAATAATGTGACGCTGACGTCCACGACCGATAAGAACATCGGGCTCGACTTTGCCCTGTCCGCGGAATCGGGCGCAAGTTCGGCAGATACCGGCGTGGCGCAGTTCGTCCTGGAGTGGGATGCATCGCAGATTGGTGCGGGTGACCCTCTGACAGCGGCTTATGCCGACGGCGACTGGCGTATCACGCGGATCAACAGCACATCGGTGACTGACGGATCGAATTTGAATCTCAGCTACGGTACGCTTTCAGTAACAGATAGCGATAGCGGCGTTGCAGACACGCTGACCTTTACTGGCAGTACAGACCTGAACGATGCCAACGAGGCCAGTGATCAGACTCAAACAGTTACGGTGCGTCTGACCAATACAACCACGAACGAGAACATCACGGTCAACCTGGACCTGACGCTTGTTGCGGACGACACCTTCACTGGTAACGACAGCGCGAACACGCTGACGGGTGATGAAGATCCTGAAATTTTCGATGGCAAAGGCGGTAGCGACAAGATTTACGGCAATTGCGGCGACGACAGCATCCTTGGCGGCGACGGCGATGATCAGCTGTTCGGCGGCGACGATAATGACACGCTTGAGGGCCAGAACGGCAAAGACAAGCTATACGGCGGTAACGGCGACGACCTGCTGAAGGGCGATACAGTATTCGACACCAACGCTGACACGCTGGACGGCGGCGATGGCAACGATACGCTGCAAGGTGGCAAAGGCAACGACAAGCTCTTTGGCGGCGCTGGCAACGATAGCATCAATGGCGGTGGCGGTTCCGGCGACATTGTAACCTTCGATGGTTCAATCGATGATGCTGCAGACATCACCACCGGGGCTGGTGACTATGTGGTCAACGTGGACGGTGTTGACATTGTTACCGATGTTGAAACGCTGAAATTCGACAACGTCACGCTGAGCACCACTGCTTGTCAGGACCTGCTGACAGATCTGGATCTCTTTGCAGATCCGGGCGTGACGGTTGCAGATACTTTTGCCGATCACATCATGCGGTGGGATCCAAATAGTGCCAACCCGCTGACTGATTACACCGACAATGACTGGGATATCATCTCTGTTGATGGCACGACGGTTAATCCTGGGACGGTTGTTGAAACAGAATATGGCCGACTGACCTTCACTGATGCAGTGGGTGCTGACAGCGTCGTAGACACGGTTTCCTTCAGGGCTGACAGCTCGCTTACCAAAGAGGCATCAAACCTTGATGAAACTGTAACGCTTGTTCTGGCAAATGCTGCCAATGCCGATGATACCATCGAGCTGGAAGTCAATCTGCGCGTTATTGCGGACGTTAACTTCACAGCCGATAGCACTGGCGGCCTTCTTGAAGGTGGCTCGGGCAATGATGTCATGGTTGGCAGTAATGTGTTCGACAACATCAAGGGTCACGGCGGTGACGACGTCATTACCGCTAATTCCGGTGACGACTTTATTACCGGTGGCGATGGCGACGATGTTATCTCCGGCGGTAAGGGCAATGACTCTGTCTTCGCAGGTGGTGATGGCGATGACGCAGTGCGCGGCGACGCTGGCAACGATATTATTGGTGGTGGGTCAAACGACGACCTGTTGATCGGTGGCGGTGCAGACGCTCTTGTTGTCTTCGGTGCTGATGATACCACTGGTGACGGCCGCGATATCCTGTTTGGCGGTACCGGCGACGATACCCTTGTCGGCGGCACCTGGGTTGATGATGGCGATGGTGTTGTGGAAGTTGGCGAAGTGGGCAACAGCAGCAGCGACCTACGCAATGATCTCTGGGCCGGTGACGGCGAAGACTTTATCTACGGCGCGGGCGGTAATGATGCTCTCGGTGGCGGTGCTGGCTGTGACGATATCCAAGGTCTGGGCGGCAACGACACCATTTATGGCGGTAAAGGGGCCGTCGGTGACGCGGAAGATACGCTTGATGGCGGCGACGGAGACGATGTAATCTTCTCCGGCTCTGGCGCAGACAAGATTTTCGGTGGCAACGGCAGCGATGTTATGTTCGCCGGGGACGGCAATGACACCGTTCAGGGTGGCGCTTCTGCTGATACGCTCTATGGTGGCGCTGGGGACGATACGATTTCCGGTGGCGCAGGGGCGGACAGCATCCGTGGCGGCGCTGGTGACGACACCATTAATGCAGGCTCCGGCAATGACACCATCTTCGGTGGCGACGGGGCGGACCTCTTCATCTTTGATGCGGTGTCAAACAGCAGTGATGTCCTGAAGGACTTTGACCTGACCGAGGATGTGATCAACCTTGTGAATACTGTCACCGATTTTGTCGATCTGGCCGATGTCAAAAATGCGGCGACTGAAACGACGCAAGGCGGTATTGACGGGGTGCTGATCCTGCTTGGCGGGACCACAAATGTCTTTATTCAGAATGTGACCCTCGATGACCTGACGGTCGACCACTTTATTCTTAACCCAGATATCGCCTGATCTGGGAAGTTTGGAAATTCAAGCCCCTCGGCTCCGGCCGGGGGGCTTTTGTTTGTGTGGTTTTGGAATTGCAGTAACCCATGCTTTGCGCTTAGATGGCGCTGGGTGCAATCCGATGGTTGGAAGTGATGCCGCCGCCTATGGCTGGACAGGGTGACAATGAGCTTGAGACAGTAAAGCTGTTAGTGCGGGAAGCTGATCCGGCGCTTTCGGGGCAGGATGTCCTGTCAGTAAGCGAGCATCAGCGTTTGGCTGGCATGCATGAAGGTGCGCGCCCGGCATTTGTGACCGCCCGGCGTATGTTACGCACTGCCCTTGGTGACCATATGGGGCTTCTGCCCAAAGCTGTTCCCTTGAAGCAGGAAGGCGCTGGCCGTATTTCCATTGAGGGCTTTTCAGAGGACGAGCCACCTTATTTTTCGGTTTCGCACACGGGGGCCGCGGAAGAGGGCATTGCCGCTGTCATGGTGGCAGACAGCTGCCCGGTGGGGCTTGATATCCAGCAGCTCGATCCGGCCGTAGACTGGCGCCGGGTCGCGGAGCGCCGCTTCCCCGAAGAAGACTGGATGCTTTTGTCTGCCATGTCAGATGAAATCGGCCGGTTGATGTTCTTCACCCTTTGGTCCATCCGTGAGGCGTTCGTGAAAATGGAAGACGGCAAATTGATGCCTTATCTCAGGGGTGTGCAGATCGACCTCACGGCCCGCCCGCCAAAGCTGGCCACCCCGACGCCCAAGGGCCTGACGGATGCTTTCATCTATTTCGATTTCAATCCGGATCATAACCTGATGATCGCAGCAGTCGCCGAAAAACCTGTTCGGATTGACCTCGACCTTGATATCCAGCCCATCCACCGACGCCCGGACCCGCTGCGTAACCGCGTGGACTGAAGGCGTGACCTCGGTCCTATTTGGCGAAGCCGCACGCCTGTGGTATAAAGTGGGCGGGTGACCGGATAAATTTCAGAAGAAATCACAGGCGCATCGCTTGAAGGGCGTGCCGTGCCGGAACGGTATAAGACGTCAAAAGGACGCCGACTGTGTCTGAAAATATGGTGGAGAAGGCAAAATGGCTTTTTCCGTAAATACGAACGCGGGTGCCTTTCTCGCGCTCCAGAGTCTTAATCAAACAAACAGCCAACTGGAAACGACGCAGCGGCGCATCAACACTGGTCTCAAGGTGGAAAGCGCCAAGGACAATGCTGCGACCTATGCCATCGCGCAGAATTTGCGCGGTGATATAGCCGGGCTGAACGCAGTTAAGGGCTCCCTTGACCGGGCTATCTCAACGCTTGATGTGGCAATCGCAGCCGGTGAGGCGGTGTCTGACCTTCTGACAGAACTGAAGGAAAAGGCTGTTGCCGCGAAAGATACCGGCATCGATAGTGCCAGCCGTGATGCCTTGAATGACGAGTTCGTAGAGCTTCGGGACCAGATCACCAGCATTGTTGAGAATGCCGAATTCAATGGCGCAAACGCGGTGGATGGCAGCGGTACGGATATCATCGCCATCACCGATGACACCGGCACCAATACAATTTCGATCGCGTCGCAGGACTTGACCCTGGGGGGCGCGGTGGTGACCTTGTCTGATACGCAGGAAATATCAACGACTGCGCTGGCCTCCGCTGCCGTGGATACGATCTCCACGTCCGCTGCCAATGTAACAACGGCCCTGTCGACTTTGGGCGCGGGCTCTACGCGGCTTGAAATCCAGCGGGAGTTTGTCGGCAAACTGTCAGATACCATTGAAGTGGGTATTGGCAATCTTGTAGATGCCGATCTGGCGAAAGAATCGGCGAACCTGCAGGCCTTGCAGGTGAAGCAGCAACTTGGATTGCAGGCTTTGTCGATCGCCAATAATTCACCAAGTGCCGTCCTGACACTTTTCCAGTGACGGGCCGGGGTCTGGTCGTGATATAGTTGGGCTGGGCGTTTGAGATTGAGGTAGCTGGCATGGGGATGCTGGCATAGTTTAACCAGAAGGGTGCGTTACATGGTTTTCACCGTGGATCCAAATGCAGGCGCTTTTGCTGTTCTGCAGAACAAGAAACAAACAGGCAAGAGTCTGGCCGAGGCTCAGGCAAAAGCTGACCAGGCGGGCAAGACAGATGAGCGGCATGCGGATAGCGCTGTGACCCTGGAAGGTCAGCTGGAAGGTGACGCCAGCGGGCTGGAAGCAGTAAAAGCATCGCTTGGGCGGGCGGCGTCTGCGCTGGATGTGGCGTCTGCCGCAGCGCGCAAGGTATCCGACCTGCTGTCGCAACTGCAGGAAAAAGCAGAGCGCGGGCTTGACCCTGACCTGGATGAGGGATCGCGCGCGGTGCTCAATGAAGCTTTTGCAACTGAACGGGACCTGATCGGCGACGTGATCCGTGATGCCAGCTTTGACGGCATCAATGCGATTGCGCGGGGCGGGCAGTCCATTGCGGCTCTCACAAGCGCCAATGGTCGCCGGGCGGTTGAAGTGCCAGCGCAGGACCTTGCGCTGGGCGGCCCCAATGTCACGCTCAAGCCGAAACAGGGACTGGAAAGTGTCACTGCCGCAGCAGATACGCTGGAGGCCGTTGTGGCGTCGCGGGCGAATGTGGACAAGGTGCAGGCGGTATTTGAAGCCGGCAGCGAAAGCATTGATGCGCAGCAGTCGTTCATCGGTAAACTTTCGGCAACCATTGAAGCCGGCGTCGGCAACCTGGTTGAGACAAGCCTTGAAAGCGAGACCGCCAATCTGCAGGCGCTGCAGGTGAAGCAGGCACTGGGTGTTCAACCCCTGCCGATCGCCAACCAGCGGCCGCAGGCAATCCTGTCGCTTCTGAAATAACCGGCCTTTTCTGTCGCGGGGGCCACTGCAGCCTTGCGCTTTCGTGCCGCCCGCGCTAGCCATGGCACTATAGGACAACTATCGGGGGTAGCTATGGCTCGATCTATCTCACTCGGGCGAGATATAACGGTCGCGAATGACGCGCCATTCGTTCTGTTTGGCGGCATGAATGTTCTTGAAAGCAGCGAACTGGCTTTTGAGGTCGCAGAAGCCTTTGTGGATGTCACCAAAAGGCTTGATATCCCCTATGTATTCAAGGCATCGTTCGACAAGGCGAACCGCTCCAGCGTGCATTCTTTTCGCGGTCCGGGCCTTGATCAAGGCCTGCAGCTTCTGGCCGATATCAAATCCAAGTTTGACGTGCCGATTATCACCGATGTGCATGAACCTCATCAGGCTGCCCCAGCGGCTGAGGTGGCGGATGTGATCCAACTGCCGGCTTTTCTGGCCCGCCAGACAGACCTTGTCACCGCAATGGCGCAAACCAAAGCCGCGATCAACGTGAAGAAACCGCAGTTCCTGGCGCCTGAGGAAATGCGCCATATCATCAGGAAATTCAAGGAAAGTGGTAACGACAAAATCATGCTGTGCGAACGCGGCAGCTGCTTCGGCTACAATAACCTGATTGTCGACATGCTGGGTATGGACGTGATGAAAGAGTATGCGCCTGTTGTGTTTGATGCCACCCACGCGCTGCAGCGCCCCGGTGGCCGCAGCGACAGTGCAGGCGGCAGGCGCGCGCAGGCCGCGGCCCTTGCGCGGTCTGGCATGGCGCTTGGGATCGCGGGACTTTTCATTGAAGCGCATCCGAACCCGGATGAAGCGCTGTGCGATGGCCCCTGTGCGTTGCCGCTGGATAAGCTTGAGCCGTATCTGGCGCAGATGAAAGCCGTGGACGCGCTGGCGAAAAGCTTCCCCGCGCTGGTGACGGAGTAGACGGCTATGGATATCCGGCTGCTGGTTCTGGATGTGGATGGGGTGCTGACCGACGGCACCATCTATTATTCCGCTGAGGGCGAGGAGCTGAAAGCCTTCAATGTGCAGGACGGCCTGGGCATCAAGCTTCTGATGCAGTCCGGTTTCGAGGTCGCTGTGATCTCTGGCCGGGGCAGTGCGCCGCTTGAAAGGCGGCTGGATGATCTGGGCATCTTTCACCGCCGCTTCAAATGCAAGGACAAAGTGGCCGCGCTTGAGGATATCTGCGACGAAGTGGGCTGCATGTTCGACCAGGTGGCCTTCATGGGCGACGACCTGATTGACCTCAAGGTGATGCGCGCAGTGCGCTTTGCCGTTGCCCCGCCAAACGCGGTGCCGGATGTGCTGAAGGCCGCGCATCATGTGACAGAACGCCCAGGTGGGCATGGTGCGGTGCGGGAGGTGTGCGACTATCTGGCAGCCCTCAAGGGCATCCGCTTCGCTGACTATTATGTCACGCCCGAGGAGGACTAGGGCATGACCTTCAGGATCGTTATCCCTGCGCGCTACGCGTCTTCCCGTCTGCCGGGCAAGCCGCTTGCAGACATTGGCGGCAAGCCGATGATCCAGCATGTATGGGAGCGCTGCAAGGAAACGGGTGCAGCGGATGTGGTTGTGGCCACAGACGACGCTCGAGTGTTTGACACCGCACAGGAATTCGGGGCCCAGGCGGTTATGACGGCTGCGGACCATGCCTCCGGCACGGACAGGATAGCAGAGGTGGTGGATATCCTGGGCTGCGCGGACGATGAGATCATCGTCAATGTGCAGGGGGATGAACCCATGATGCCGCCGGCGCTGGTGCGCACGGTGGCGGACCTTCTGGCCGAAAGCGCAGATGCGGCGCTCGCGACAGCCAGCCACCCTATCGCCAGCATGGATGACCTTCTGAACCCCAATGTGGTTAAGGTGGTGACCGACAAGACAGGCAGCGCCTGCTATTTCTCCCGCAGCGCCATCCCGCACGAGCGCGGCGCCGAGCGGCCTGACCTGCAGCGCTTCGCCTACCAGCGCCATATCGGCATTTATGCTTACCGGGCGGGGACGCTTCGGCAGCTGACATTGCTGCCGCCTGCGCCGCTTGAAGAGTTGGAGGCGCTGGAACAGCTGCGCGCGCTTTACCACGGCATGAAGATCATGGTGGCGGAAGTGGCGGATGCACCACCCGCTGGCGTGGATACCGAAAAGGACCTGGCCGCCGTGCGCGCCATGATGGGGCTTTCGCAATGACCGAAACAAGCACAGAGAAGACCCAAGCCCCCCGCGCGCTGACAACCTCTGGCGGCATCGCAGGCGATCCGCTTTTGTCCGCGCTTCTGGGGCGCGAGGTCCGCAAGGGCTTGTCTGGCGCCCGTGATGGCGATGTGGTTGTGGGCTGGGGCCAGAAGGAAAATACGGAAAAGGCACGGGCCTATGCCAAGCGCCGTAACCTGGAATATTGGCGCCTGGAGGACGGCTTCCTAGGGTATTTGAGCCACCCATCCATGGACGGGCGCCGCCTGTCGCTCGTGGTGGACAAAAGCGGTATCTATTATGACGCCCATACCCCAAGCGACCTTGAAGGGTTGCTGAACCGGGATGACTGGATCACGGATGAGCTTCTGGCCCGCTCGCGCGATGCCATGGCGCGCATCCGGCGCTGGCGGCTGTCGAAATATAACCACGCGCCCTTCGATATCTCGCCTGAGCTCAGGGAAAAGTTGAACGCCTTCAAGGGACCGAAGGTTCTGGTGGTGGACCAGACGTTCGCCGATCAGTCGATCAAATACGGCATGGCGGATGACAGCATGTTCATGGAAATGCTGAAAACTGCGCTGGAGGAAAATCCCACGTCGCTTGTGCTGGTGAAGGTGCACCCAGACGTGCTGGCAGGCAGCAAGCGCGGGCATTTCGACCTGGAGCGCACACACGAGCGGGTGATGTTCATTGCCGACGATGTGGCGCCTCAGGCACTGATGGAACGGGTCGACCATGTCTATGTGGTGACCAGCCAGATGGGCCTTGAAGGCTTGATTGCAGGCAAGAAGGTATCCTGCTTTGGTCTGCCGTTTTACGCGGGCTGGGGCCTGACGCATGACCGGCAGCTTTGCGAAGCCCGCATCGCCAACCGAAGCCTGGAAGAGCTGTTCGCGGCCGCTTTCATCGTCTACAGCCGCTATGTCGACCCCTTCACGGGTGAAGCATGTGAGCTGGAACGCGTTCTGGATATCCTGACCGCGGAACGCCAGATGGTGCGGCCACGCGGCAAGCGGGCGCTGGCGGTGGGCTTCAGCTTGTGGAAGCGGGGCTTCATCCCCGAGTTCGTGGGGGTGGGTGAAAAGAATACTGTCTTCATCAAACCCCAGATGCTGGACGGCTATGAATACAGGGACGGCGATATTGTCATTTTGTGGGGGCGAAAGCACGACAAGGAAGCCGAAGCTGTGCCGGATCATATCCCGGTCTGGCGCATGGAGGATGGTTTTCTGCGGTCTGTGGGGCTGGGGAGCGATCTTCGCAGGCCGTCCTCTCTGGTGCTGGACCGGACGGGCATCTATTATGATGGCCGCGGCCCAAGCGACCTGGAGACCTTCCTGAAGAAGCATGATTTTGACCGCCACGACCTGGCGCGTGGCAAGGCCCTGCGTGAAGCGGTTCTGGGCGCGCGTGTTTCCAAATATAATGTGGGGTCGGCGGGCAAGCTGGACTTCAGGGCCAAGGCGGGTGGCAAGCCGGTGATCCTGGTGCCGGGGCAGGTGGAAGCCGATGCCTCGATCCAGCTGGGGTCACCCGAGGTCAAGACCAACGCCGCCCTTCTGGAGGCCGCGCATCAATCCAATCCGGAAGCCTATATCATCTATAAGCCGCACCCTGATGTGGTGTCGGGCAACCGGGAAGGGGCGGTGCCTCAGGATGTGCTCGAGCGCTGCGCAAGCGAAGTGGTGATAGACGCAGATATCATCGATTGCCTTGAGGCTGTCGATCAAGTGCATACCATGACGAGCCTGACGGGTTTTGAGGCCATTCTGCGGGGCATTAAGGTGACAACCTACGGCATGCCGTTTTATGCCGGCTGGGGCCTGACGACCGACCAATTGGGCGCTCGCCTGAGCGAGCGTCGCGGGCGCGACCTACCGCTGGACGCGCTTGTTTATGGCCTTTTGTGTGTCTATGCGCGCTATGTTCAGTGGCCGGGCGGCAAAAGCTATGGCCCGGAAGCGCTGGTGGCGGACATTGCCGTTATGGAACGCGGCGGCAGCGTGATCTCCGGCGGGCCTGTTGCCTCGGTTGCCAAGCTGGCGCGCAAAGCCATGTATATCGCGGAGGCGCTGCGCCGGTAACGGCATGTGACCCTGCCTGTGGATGGTTCCGAATGTAGCGGCGGTTGGTCCAATTATAGGCTGGAGCGGGCAGCTAAACTGCGTTAATCGGATCAGCGATTAAAATGTATTTTGTTGGGGGATAAAATGACCAGGCAAGCCTATGTAGACCAGGAAGGGAAAAACCTTCTTTTCTGGTCTCCGAAATCCGGATGTACCAGCCTTGTTCAATGGTTTGTCTATGGGTATCTGGGCGTTCGCCAGGAAGAGGTGCGCAAGGATTATTCCGACGCCCGCGCCTGGTTGCGTGGCGAGGGCTATTTCAGCCATTTTCGCGACGCCCGGAAGCTGGTCAACAAGAATGGCTATTCGGCTATTGCGCTTGTGCGCCATCCCGCTACACGGGTCCTGAGCGCCTTTCTAAACAAATTTGTTGTCTACCAGCGCAAGCCGATTGACGCCTGGGAAAAGCATGAAGCAGCAATTCGCCGCAGCCTTATCAACTGGGGCTTTGCCGAGCCCGGCGGTGAAGGGTTCGCGGGGATTTCCTTTCGCCAGTTCCTGGACCAGATTGAAGCGCGCGTAAACAATGTGACGCAGGGTGAACCGCAGCTTGACGGCCACTGGAACACGCAGGTGCCGATTGCTTATGGCCGTAGCGGCTTCAAGTACAAGAAGCTGCTTTACCTTGAAGATGCGGACTATGCGTTTGACTGGCTGAATGAACACTTCGGTATCAACTACAGAAAGCCGGCGATCAATCGCACCAAATATGATGATACCGCCGTAACCATTGATGCAGCCGACATGCCGTCTTTTGAGCTGGCGGCCCATCCGGAATATCTGAACAAGGAAAACTTCCTTCATAAGGATATTCTCGAGCAGATCGCCCGCATCTATCGGATCGATTATGACAAGTTCGGTTACGACCCTTTCGATATCACCATGGTGCCGGATGTTCACGCGGGCATGAAGCCTGAAGGCCAGCGCGCGCCCGAGGCCTCGAAAGAAGAGATTGAAAATGCACCGCCTTTCGAAATTCACGACAATGGCGCCAAAAAGACCATCGTGGCCTTCGGTGGTTTGGGGCTCCAGTTGGGCATGCCGGTGTTCGAGTTTCGCAAGGCCTTGTCCAGCCTTGACTGCAATCTGGTGTTTTTCCGGGATGTTCACCGGTCCTGGTATCATGCCGATATCAAGGAATTTGGCGCGACCTTCGAGGAAAAAGGCAACCGGATCAAATCCCTGATCGGCCACCTGGCAGACACGGAGCTTTACACGCTTGGCAGTTCAGCCGGGGGCTTTGCGGCCCTCATGTTCAGCGCCTTCATCAAACCCAAGGCGACCCTTTTGTTCGGGCCGCAGGTGTTTATCGATGCAGACACCCGAAACCTTCTGACCGATCGCCGCTGGCACCGGCTGATTTCACAGATTGAAAGCGACAGCCACCTTTCGGTAACAGAGGTTGCGGACCAGATCAGGCATCCTGTCCATATCATTGTGGGCAATCAGGATGACCTTGATATGCGACATGCGCTGTATGCGAAAACCCTGGTGGACGACACGCGGATCATGGTGTTAACAGGCGCTGGCCACAATCCGGCGGGGGAGCTCAGGAATGCGGGCGTCCTGCAAAAGGTTCTGGAGGACTTTCTGGCGGAAAGGGACATTGAAGAGCAACCTGATCTCAGTGTTTCGGGCAGGCGAGCATCCTTGATGAAGCTCTAAGGTTGGGTTTAGCTGTCGGGTAAGTGTGGCTGATGGCGATGGTGGGTAATTGGAAAAATATTCCAAAATAGCCCCCCTAGGGTTGGAAAAAAGAAAAAATCATTTTCTTTACTGCTTGTGCTTGCGCTACACCCGCACCATCTTTAAAAGCCTTGAGGTTTAAGGGCTCAAAGCAAGCTGTTGGCGGATTTTTGATGACAAAAACACTTACCCATTTGAAACGACTGGAAGCCGAAAGCATCCACATCATGCGCGAGGTTGCGGCGGAAGCTGAAAACCCGGTGATGCTTTATTCTGTCGGCAAGGACAGCGCGGTGATGCTGCACCTGGCGATGAAGGCATTCTATCCTTCCAAACCGCCGTTCCCAGTCATGCATGTGGATACTACCTGGAAGTTCCGCGAGATGATCGAATTTCGGGATAATCTGACCAAGGAGCTGGGCCTCGACCTGATTGTTCATATCAATGAGGAAGGTGTCAATGAGGGCATCGGCCCATTCACCCACGGTAGCCAGGTTCATACCGATGTGATGAAAACCCAGGCGCTCAAGGCGGCGCTGGATAAATACGGTTTTGACGCAGCCTTCGGTGGCGCGCGCCGGGACGAGGAAAAGTCCCGTGCGAAAGAACGCGTATTTTCCTTCCGCTCCGCCCAGCACCGCTGGGACCCGAAGAACCAGCGCCCGGAACTGTGGAACCTTTATAACGCCCGCAAGAACAAGGGTGAAAGCATCCGCGTGTTCCCGCTTTCGAACTGGACCGAGCTGGATATCTGGCAATATATCCACCTGGAAAATATTCCAATCCCCGGCCTGTATCTGTCGAAGAAGCGCCCTGTTGTGGAACGCGACGGCCAGCTGTTCATGGTGGATGACGACCGCTTCCCGCTAAAGGAAGGCGAAGAGCCGATGATGAAGTCCGTGCGTTTCCGTACGCTGGGCTGCTACCCGCTGACCGGTGCTGTGGAATCTGAGGCTGACACGCTTGAAGAAGTGATCCAGGAAATGCTGCTGACCACCAGTTCCGAGCGCCAGGGCCGGGTGATCGACCATGACGCCGCGGCATCCATGGAGAAGAAAAAGCAAGAGGGGTATTTCTAATGTCGCACCAGTCTGACCTCATTGCTGAAGATATCTCGGCCTACCTGAAGGCCCAGGAAGAAAAATCCATGCTGCGCTTTATCACGTGCGGCAGCGTGGATGACGGTAAATCCACCCTCATCGGTCGCCTGCTTTATGACAGCAAGCTGATCTTTGAAGACCAGCTGAGCGCCCTTGAGGCCGACAGCAAGAAGATGGGCACCCAAGGCCAGGAGATTGACTTTGCGCTTCTGGTGGATGGCCTCGCGGCCGAGCGCGAGCAGGGCATCACCATCGATGTGGCTTACCGCTTCTTCTCAACCGACAAGCGCAAGTTCATCGTGGCCGACACGCCGGGGCACGAGCAATATACCCGCAATATGGCCACGGGCGCCTCTACAGCCGACGTCGCCATCCTGCTGATCGATGCGCGCCGCGGTGTGCTCACCCAGACCCGCCGCCATAGCTTCATCTGCTCGCTTCTGGGTATCAAGCGCATTGTGCTGGCCGTCAACAAGATGGACCTTGTGGACTATAGCCAGAAGGTGCTGAACGATATTGAAGTCGAGTACCGCGAGTTCGCGAAGGACTTCGGTTTCGCAGAGATCGTATCCATCCCGCTTTCCGCGCTGAAGGGCGACAATATCCTGACGAAATCAGAAAACACGCCTTGGTATGACGGCCCAACCCTGATGAATTACCTGGAAACTGTTCCAGTGGGTGATGCGCGCCAGGCGGCGGACTTCCGCCTGCCGGTTCAGTGGGTTAACCGCCCGAACCTGGACTTCCGCGGCTTTTCCGGCACTATCGCAAGCGGCACCATCCGCCCGGGCGACCCGATCAAGGTGCTGCCAAGTGCGGTTGAAAGCACGGTGAAATCCATCGTCACCTATGATGGTGAACTGGATGAGGCGGTTGCGGGCGAAGCCATTACGCTGACGCTGAATGACGAGATTGATATCTCCCGCGGGGACGTGATCGCGGGCAAGGATCATCCGTGTGAGGTGGCCGACCAGTTCGAAGCCAAAATCATCTGGATGGCCGAAGAACAGATGCTGCCGGGCCGCCCATACCTGTTCAAGACTGCGAACAAAACCATTCCCGGCCTGGTGACAGACCTGAAGCACAAGGTGAATGTGAACACGCTTGAGCACACTGCCGCGAAGAAGCTTGAGCTGAACGAGATCGGTATCTGTAACATCGCGCTCGACAGCCGTATCGCGTTTGACCCTTATGGCATCAACCGCGACACCGGCGCCTTCATCATCATCGACCGCATCACCAACTCGACCGTTGGTGTGGGCATGATCGACTTCGCGCTTCGCCGTGCGTCGAACATCCACTGGCAGGCATTGGACGTGGACAAGATTGCCCGCGCGGACATGAAACACCAGCGCCCGGCGGTGCTGTGGTTCACTGGGCTTTCCGGTTCCGGCAAATCCACCATCGCCAACATCGTTGAAAAACGCCTGTTCGCACGCGGCCGCCACACCTACACGCTGGACGGCGACAACGTGCGCCATGGCCTTAACCAGGACCTGGGCTTCACCGACGCCGACCGGGTGGAAAACATCCGCCGCGTGGGCGAGGTTGCCAAACTGATGGTGGACGCGGGCCTTGTGGTGATGACCAGCTTTATCTCCCCGTTCCGGGCAGAGCGCCGCATGGTGCATGACCTGATGGACGAGGGCGAGTTTATCGAAGTCTATGTGGACACGCCGATTGAGGTGTGCGCAGAGCGTGACCCCAAGGGCCTGTATAAAAAGGCCAAAGCGGGCGAGATCAAGAACTTCACGGGCTATGACAGCCCCTATGAAGCGCCTGAACGTGCCGACATCCATGTGAACACGGAAAAGATGAGCGCCGAAGACTGCGCCGATGTGATCATCGCCTATCTTGAGGAAAACGGCTATCTGAACGCCAATGGGGGCGGCCAACGGTAATTGTTGGTAAATGTCACCCTGAACTTGATTCAGGGTCCATGGGGCCATCTGAATGGGTGGTGGAGCAATTTAATGGATGCTGTTTGCGAAGCTGGCGGTACGCCAACCAAGTTCAGCATGACGATCAAAGCTTGAAATCAACACCGAAAAAGGCTGGGATGTTCCCGGCCTTTTTTGTTGGGGGAGCAAAGTAATGTGGGCGTCTATTTTTTATTCACTCAAGCATGTTCTGGACTTCAATGGACGGGCTGGTCGTGCGGAGTATCTCATTTTTTGCGGTTTTCTGTTGGTGTGTGACCGCCTGATTGGCTGGCGAGACGAGCTGGCGTGGCAGGCCGCGATGGGTAAAGTCTATCCAGTGCCGGCGGTGACCTATTGGGAACCAATTTTTCAGAAGGCGGCCATTGCGTTGATGCTGGCGCTTCAGGTGCGGCGTTTGCACGACTTTGATCTGTCCGGTTGGTGGGTCTTAGCTTTTTCTTTGCCGTGGGTGCTGAAGATCTTTCCTCTCGTGGGTGAGCATATAGATACAACCTTTTGGCTTTGGGGAATTGTTTTGGCATTTGTCCTGCCATCGGCCTTTCTTCGCGGGATGAAGGCTGAAAACCGTCATGGTCGGTCCCCTTTGGCAACTTCGCCAGATAGGGCGGACCCTTAACCTTGCTTTCACCCTTTTCGCGCCATAGTGTACCGGGCACAGCCATTGGGGAGGATGTATGGCGAGTTTGAAGTCACATTTGTTTGTACTGATCCTGAAGCTTCTGGACCGGAAAGGCGGGCTGAAGGACGGCCCCACGATCCGCGAGACCATCAAGAAGCGGCGCGCCAGCGTTGACTATCGCCCCGGTGAGAAAATCCACAAGCGGTTGGATATCGAGGAAATGGATATCGGCGGCTTCCCCACCTATGTGGTCAGCCCAAAAGGCAAAACGCCCGATCATCATGTTTTCTACCTGCACGGCGGCGCATATGTGTTCGAAATCATCCCGCCGCACTGGTCTTTCATCGCAGACTTTGCCCATAAGGCGAATGCCACCGTCATGGTGCCCATCTATCCGCTCGCGCCCGAGCATGATGTGCTTGCCGCCCTTGACCATACGGAAGCCGCCTGGAAGGCGTTCGAAGCCCGTGTGGGCGACAAGTCCATCCATTTGATGGGTGACAGCGCCGGTGGCGGGCTTGGCCTTGCGCTGACGCAGAAGCTGATGGCAATTGGCGCGCGCCTGCCGGAAAACCTGTTTATGATATCGCCCTGGCTTGATGTGGCGCTGGACCGGCCGGAAATAGAGCTCATTGACCCCGCAGACCCGTGGCTTTCCATTGGTGGCCTGCAGGAAGCGGGGCGCATGTATGCGAACGGCCTGCCGATCGATGACCCGCGGGTCAGCCCCATTCATGGCCCGGTGGATGGCCTGCCGCCCTGCCATATCTTCATTGGAACGCGTGATATCCTGATGCCAGACTGCAAGCGCTTCGCTGACCGGCTGGCGGAGGCTGGGCAAATGATGAGTTATCATCAGGAGCCGGGCATGTTCCACTGCTGGCCACTTGTGAATATGCCGGAAGCCCACCGTGCGCGGGCGTCGATCATTCGCCTGATGAAGGGCCGTCCTTAAAGCCCGCGGCCTTGAGCATATCGTCGCCCAGGTTTTCCACCCGCTTGCCGTCTGCGCTTTCAAGCGGGCCTTCGCTTGACCACAGCAAATAATCCACGGCTTTGCCTTCAATGCCGTGCTGGCTGAACAGTTCGTGGAAAGCAGGCAGGTGATCGCCATAGAAGCTGATTGCCCGCGGGCGGTCGAGCGTCTCTTTGGCCTGTGGCCCCAGCCGGTCAAACAGCTCCAGCAGATGGTCCATATGCTGACGGTATAGCGCGAAGGATCGGTCCTTCGTTGGGTCTTCCGCCTGTGCCTTTTCTTCATCAATCCAGCTTGCAAGCCGCCCTGGCTGCCAGGGGCCGTGGCTTTCAATGGAGATCACGAACAGGAACAGGGGCTGGTCGCTTGCGGCTTTATGGTCGGCAATCGTCTGTTCGATCACGTCCCCAAGCGCCTTGTCTGAGACATAAAGGCCGAAACGCTCGGCGTCCTCGAATGCCTCAAGCCCGATGAAGTCATCAAACCCCAGCTTTGGGATCACCGTATTGCGGCGGAAGAATTCCTTTTTGGCCGGATGGATGCAGATGGTGCGGTAGCCCGCCGCTTTGAGGCGCGTGGCCAGTGTTTCAACGCCGGTGTGTGCTGCGCGCTGATAAGGGTTGATGCAATCAATGCCCAGGTCTTCGTTACGCGTCCCTGAAAGGAAGGCGAACTCGCTCTGCATCGTGGATGCGCCCCAGGCTGGGACTTCGAGCGTGCCAGCGGCCGCACCCTTGTCGCGCAGGGCTGCGAGCGGTTCCCAAATGTGGTTGTGGTGCCCATCAAGGTTTCGGTAAAGCCGGTCGATATCGAAATAGCTTTCCGCCTGGATGGCGATCAGGTCCGGTTTCACGGTTGGCGGCTCAAGGGCCGGACGCCTGACCTTCAGTGCCGGGTTTTCTGCCTTGTCCATCAACAGCACCGCATAAAGCGGCATCAGGGGAAAGAGGCCGAAACGGGCCGTGTCTGTGTTGGTGTCGAACATCATGCCCATCTTGCGCGCGCGGTCCTGCGTGAAGATCGCTGCGGCGGCATGGGCCAGGAACCAAAGGAACAGCACCCACACAATAAGACCAAGCGCCCAGGCGGCAGGCACTGGTAAAATCTGTTGCTGGCTGGCGAAGGAAGTCTCAAGCACAAGGCCTGCGACCAGGGCCGTCAGGAAAGTGACAACCACGACCATCAATCGCCCGGCGCCGACATAGGCAACATAGAATTCCGGATAGATGAACAGGTGGCGGGCGGTCTCAAGGTCTGGTGCATTAAGGGGTTCCCCAAGCACCTTGTTTTTCACATTGGATACAATGGTGAAGCCGCCATAAACAAGAAACCAGCCGCCAAGGGCGATATAGGGATGGCCCAGAAGTACAGCCCAGCTGATGTAAACCAGCGCGGAAACTATGGGTGTCAGTATGTAGAAAAGCCCATGGCGCTTCGCCTCAGGCCGCGTGAATCCGATGGTGACCATCGCTTCCAGAAGGAAGGGCAGCAGCAAAATAATTGCAGGTATCAGGAACATAGCCAAGGGCGCCGGTCATCCGTTGTTCGAGTTGGCCTGACAGGCCGCTTCGGCGACCGCTCTGGTTTCAGGCTGCGGGCAGGCGGGGCAGGGCGCCACTGATGACGCGGGCGGCCTCCTGGCTTGCGCGTTCAATGCCAGCCTCCGAGAACAGATCCCCCCTGACTTGCGTATATGTCTCTACAACGGTGAGGAATTCCTCTGCAAGCCTTTGTTGCGGCGCTTCGGGATTTTGCCAGAAGGCATCGAGCGGTTGTTGGTCTGTCAGCCCGGGGATGTCATAGACCGCCGTGCCAAGCGCCTTCAGGGGGCGACCCAGCCGAAGCGTGGCAAAGCCCACCGTGCTGTTCACCAGCACCACGCCTTCAGCGCGCTTGATGATATGGTCCAGGTCACCGCCTGATGCGAAAGACACCCGGTCCGTGATGCCAAGCTCAGCGGCTTTTCCTTCGATGATGCCGCGATAATCGATCATGCCGTTATCCAGCGGATGGTTCTTGAAAAAGAGCTCAGTGCCCGCTGGCGCGTGTTTGGCGAAAGACTGCATCACTTCATCAATGAAGGCGGGCATGCCGCTGAAATCAGAATGGATGCGGATCTGGTAATCGCTGTTCAGCTGCAGGGGTACCAGGAAATAGGGTGCCTCCGCCCTTTCAATGCGGGCAATGGTGGCTTTGTTTTTGCCGCCATGCATAAGCGTTCTGAAGCCACGCTTAATCCAGCCCCCGGCTTCCTGCCAGATGGATGCCGGGCGATGGCCGCGATAATGGGGGAATTTCCATCGGTACATGATGTTGGCGCCGTGGGCCAGCAGGTCCATCCGCGCCCGGCGGCCCATGTTGGTCTTGATCGGGGTGTAGGGGGCAAGGTCGGGTGCGGCCTGGCACAGCGCCCCGATGGCCTCCTTTACGCGAAGCATGCGGGAATAACCGTTGGTGCCGTCAATTTCCATGGTCACAAAGCCGGGGCGAATATATCCCTCATCCATGGCAAAAAGTTTGACGCCATTATCTGATGCAATCTTGCGTGCCGTCTCGTGAATGGGCCTGCAATCACCAAAAAGGATGATCGTATCGATCTCATTTTCCTTGACCAGTCGGTCGTAATAATCGGCCAGGCGATCAACCGTGTCACGATATGCGTGGTGCGTGACGCGGGGGGTGGGCTTGCCCCTGAATGTCCAGTCACCGCCACAGAAATGCACCCGGTGAACAGTCGCACCCTCTTGCGCCAGTTTCGCAGCGAGTGTGGCGAAGAACGGCGTGGCAAGGCCTTGAAGAAAAAGGATATTTCGGCCGGAAAGCGGCCTCTCTGTTGCCGCGACTGAATGCTTTGTATCAAAGGCCGATGAGCCATTTTCCATGGTGATTTCGCCTGCTTGTGCGTTCAGCCACTGCGCTTGTTTTTCGGCTAATCCGGCATTCCCTTCCAATCCTTTCGAAGGGAAACAGAATTTTGAAGTAGCAAATGCCCCCCGCGCATTCAAATGCTTTTTAGGTGAAATAATTCGCTTTTGAGGTGCGGGTATTCTCGTTTGGCGGCGTCTATTAACCAAGGGTTCATCTTCAAGCCTTTATCCGATGCCAGTGTTTTTGCGTTCTGATGGCCCAGAAAATGAGCTAATAATTTGTTTACAAATTTGACGAACGGAAAAAGGCAGACTAATCATGAAGATACTTTGACGAAGGATAATCCGGTTGTTGACGTAAATTCATGTATGATGCTGAAAACTTGGGCTCGCAGGCCTTTGGATTTTTAGCGGACAGAAGTGCGGCATGCACTGAAACGGGGGCATGCTTCAAATGTTACGGGTTTATTGAGAAGCGCTGGCGCTTGTGCTAGCTTGCCGCGATTTTATGACTGCGAACTTGTTTGCACCAAAAATGCCATAATTCGGTCTTTAGTTCAGGGGCTTGGTACAGGTGGTTCACATAATAACAACGACGTAGCTTTGGGGATACTATATGAAAAGCACGGCGGACGAGCAGGCAGCTCGCGAAAATATCCTTGACCTTCCCAACAGTGTGAAGGCCGACCTAAGTGAGACTTTAGAGAATATTGGCAGCAGCTTCCTCAAGCAGGGGCAGGCGCTGGAACGACTTTCCCAAACCTATGACCATGATGCCTATGCTGAAGCTATTCGAATTGCGCTTCAGACCCGCGGGCACCTGATTGTCATAGGTATGGGCAAATCGGGCCACGTGGCACGCAAGATTTCGGCAACGCTGGCATCCACCGGCACACCGTCTTTCTTCCTGCATCCGGCAGAGGCATCGCACGGTGACCTTGGTATGGTGACACCGGGCGATACGCTGTTGCTTATTTCCTATTCCGGCGAGACGCAGGAGATTGTACAGCTTTTGCCGTCCCTGAAGTCTTTCGGTAACAAGATCATCGCCATCACAGGCGCGAAGTCCTCGACCCTTGGACGCGCGTCCGATGTGGTCCTGGAAATCCCGATCGCGGAAGAGGTTTGCCCCAACAATCTGGTGCCGACCACCTCGATCGTCGTGACCGTTGCGATGGGCGATGCGCTTGCCATTTCGCTGATGACGCTCCGTAATTTCCATGCCCGCGATTTCGCGCGCTATCATCCTGGCGGTTCGCTTGGCCGTCGGCTGCTGATGAAAGTGTCCGACGTGATGCTGACCTCCAGCGTTCCGGTGGTAACGCCCAACATGGTGCTCCTTGAACTGGCAGCCGAAATGGCTGGCGGTGCAGCAGGTGTTGCTGTGGTGGTTGATGAAGACAAGAAGCCGATCGGTGTTGTCACCAAAGGGCAGCTTGGTGTGGCCCTGCGGGTGACGCGCCGTGTCCGTGAGGTTTCGGCCCACCAGTGCATGAGCAAGGAATTTTCCGTTATCCGCAAGGATGTCATTGTTGATGAGGCGGAAAGCATGATGCGCGGTGACGAGGTAAAATTCCTGGTTGCGGTGGACAGCGAAGGGCGTTACGCGGGGATCTACAAACACGAGGACGCCTAGGCGGCAGATGCCACAGGCGCTCGACAGGAGATAGAGCCGGCGCATGAGGGCCCGTTCCGCATTTTCCATCCAGAAGGATGTTATCTTTGCCATTCTCGTGAGGGAGATGAACGCCAGGTTCAGCTCCTACACGTTTGGTAACATCTGGCTGGTGCTCGAGCCCCTCTTGATGATGGTCATGTTCATCATCCTTTTTGGCCTGCGTGGCCGGGGCGAATTCGGCTATGTTGCGCCACCCATTTTCGTTTTTGCGGGCTTTCTGCCGTTCAAGATTCTATGGCAACTGACCATGCGGCGGAATATGTCGGCGCTTGCCGGCGCTCGCGGGCTGATGGGCTTCCGGCAGGTCAGGCTGTTTGATATCTTTCTGGCCCATAGCTTCCTTGAAGGTTGCCTGTTCCTTGTTGTGGGCGTGCTGATGGGCCTGGGACTCTACTGGTTTGGCTTTGATGCAACGCCACGTGACCCGCTGTTGCTCCTGGGCTGGTGTGCCATCTTGTGGCTCTTTGCGGCTTCAGTTGGCATCCTGGCTTGTGTGGTGTCCCAGTTCGCGCGCGAGATCGAGAAAGTCATCAACATGATCCAGATGCCGCTGCTGTTCACATCAGCGGTGTTCTTTCCGATGACCATCATCCCGGAACCCTATCGCAGCATATTGGCCTGGAATCCGCTCGTGCATGCGATGGAGCTGATCCGCGAAGCCTGGTTCCCGGTTTATGAGAGCCCAGTCGCAGACGGTTTCTACCTGTTCCTTTGGGCGATTGGCGCCATGGCCCTGGCTATCTCAAGCTACCGGCTGTCCTGGCAGAGGATACTGGCGCAATGATCCGGCTTGAGAATGTATCAAAATATTATCCTACGCGTTTTGGCCCGAAATACGCGCTGAAGAACCTGAATATCGATATTCCGGATGACCGCGACGTGGCCATGCTGGGCGTGAACGGGGCGGGCAAATCCACACTGCTGCGGCTAATCGGCGGGATCGATTTTCCGTCATCCGGGCGCATCCGGTCTGATCGGTTTATTTCCTGGCCGCTGGCGCTCTCCAGCGGATTTCAGGGCAATATGACTGGGCGCGAGAATGTGCGCTTTATCTGCCGGATACATGGTGTGCGCGGCACCGGTGAAATCGAGGACTTCGTCAAGGAATTCAGTGAACTTGGCGACATGTATGAGTTGCCGGTCAACAGCTATTCAAGCGGGATGCGGTCCAAATACTCCTTCGCAGTTTCCATGGGCTTCGACTTCGATACCTATCTGATCGACGAGATCATGTCGGTGGGGGATGAAGGGTTCCGGAAAAAGTGCGAAAAGGCCATTTCAGAAAAACGCGAAAACGCAAATATCATTCTGGTTTCACACAATATGAGCACGATCAGAAAGCATTGTAATGCCGCAATTTTGCTTGCATATGGTCGGGCGGAATTTTACGAAAGTGTGGACCGCGCCATTTTTAGATACCAAAGCCTATAGGGTTAGCGGTTGCTCGGGGAAGCATGAAACAGATTTTGGAAAAACTAAGGGGCGCAGTATCCAGGCGCCTGGACCAGCGTAAAGACCTGGTCACACAGCAGCAAGGCAAGCTGTCGGTTGCGTACACGGATGTCCGCTCGGCGACGGTCAATTTCGGCAGCTACCGGTGGGTGCTGGTGATCACGTTTCTGGCAGCGGTATATTATGGCCTGTTTGCGTCTGACCGCTATATCACCGAAGCCCAGCTCTATGTGAAATCCACCAAAAATGGTGCCGGCGCGCTGACGCAACTGTCGCTTCTGGCAGGCGGCGGCAGCGAGGCGCGCGATGCTTTGCTGCTCAAGTCCTATATCCATTCATCGGATATGATGCGGTACCTCAACAGTGAAATTGCCCTGAAAGACCATTTCATCGATAGCCAGTGGGACATGATCGCCCGGCTCGGCAGCGAACCGACGGAAGAGGAGTTCCTGAGCTATTACCGCGGCAAGGTCCATGTTTCCATCGACCCGGAGTCCGGGATTTTGACTGTTTCAGGCGAGGCATTCTCGCCGGAATATTCCCAACGAATGGTGGGTGCGATCCTCACTGAATCAGAACGCTTCATCAACAGCGTCAGCCAGAAGATAGCCACGGAAGAAATCAAGTTCGTGAGCAGTGAACTGGAAAATGCCCGCGACCGGGTGAATGAGGCCCGGGACAGGATGCTGACGTTCCAGAATGAGAACCAGCTTCTGGACCCAGCCGCCTCTGGCGCGGCCCTGCAGTCTGTTGTGAACGAGCTGGAACGCCGCCTGGTGGAGCTGGAGACCGAGAAGAAAGTGCTTTCAAGCTACCTGAATAGCAGCGCTCCCCAGTTGGTGTCGGTCCAGAGCCGGATTGACAGCGTGCAGGCGCAGCTGGATGAAGAACGCAAGAAGATTGCCAACCAGGACACAGACGCAATCAATGATGTGAATGCCCGCTTTGAGCAGATGAAGCTGGAATTCGAATTCGCCACCAAGCTTTATCAGGTTGCTCTTCAGGGCTTGGAACAGGCGCGGGTGGACAGCTATCACAAGCTGAAGCATCTGGTGGTGTTGCAGGCGCCGAAGCTGCCTGATGAGGCGCTTGCGCCACGAAAACTATATAATCTGATCACGCTCTTCGTCTTGTTGAGCCTGGCCTACGGGATTGTCACCATGACACTCGCAACCATTCGGGAGCACCGCGATGTTTAATGCTTTGATGAACAAGCCAGTCGAAGCGCTGAAAGCTGGGCTCGCGGCCCTTGCGCTCATGGGCGTCTCAAGTGGGGTTTTCGCACAGGCCGCTCCGCCGCTTGCACAAAATGCACAGCCTGTGAATGAAAGCGCCAATGAGGTTATCGATCGGCAGGAAGCGTTCGGAAACTGGATTTTTGGTGGTCAGTTTGCCAACCAGTCATTCGTTGGGTTCAACCCATCCTATGAGATCGCGGTAGGCGACAAGATCAGCCTCAAGATGTGGGGTGGGTTCGAGTTCACGGGTGACCTGATCGTTGATGCGCAAGGCAATGTCTTCTTGCCGGAAGTTGGTCCCGTTGAAGTGCAGGGCGTCAGGAATGAAGATCTCAATGAGGTGGTGACCGAGGCGGTTAAGCGCGTATTCAAGAAGAATGTGGGCGTTTACGCAAGCCTTGACGGCGCAGAGCCAGTCAAGATTTTCGTCACCGGTTTTGTTGACCAGCCTGGCCTTTATGCCGGTCATGCATCCGACAGCGTACTCTTTTTCCTGGATCAGGCCGGTGGTGTTGACCAGCGCCGTGGCTCGTTCCTTGAAATCAAGGTGCTGCGTGGCGGCCAGGTCTATCGCACTGTCAATCTGTATGACTTTATCCTGACTGGCGTCATGCCTGTGTTCCAGTTGTCGGACGGGGACACCATTGTGGTTGCTCCGGTTAAGGCTCAGGCTGGTGTTCTGGGTGACGTGCAGAACAGGAACCTGTTCGAGTTTGCAACCAATACCGTCGAAGCCGGGAAACTGCTGGGGCTCGCCCGGCCGCAGCCACAGGCAACCCATGTGCGCATCAGCCGCAACAGCCAGGCCAAGTCCGAAGTTGAATATATCCCACTTTCTGAAGCTGCTGAAGTGCCGGTATTTCCAGGTGACGTGCTGCATGTGATGTCAGACAAAACAAACGGCACCATTTCGGTGCGCGTTGAAGGCGAAACAGATTCCGCGCGTGAGTTTATCCTGCCGTATGGCGCCAAGCTGGGGGACCTGATTGCCCAGATCGACTTCGGCCAGAACGCCCAGCGTGATGCCATCCAGCTGATGCGCAAGAGCGTGAAGCTCAGGCAGAAAGAAATGCTGGATGCCCAGCTCCGGGCGCTGGAAAGTAGCGTGCTGACCGCCCGGTCGAACACCGCCAAGGAAGCGGAACTCAGAAAAAGCGAGGCAGAGCTGATCCTGAAATGGGTTGAGCGCGCTCGCAATGTGGAGCCGAACGGCCAGGTAGCGCTTGCGGGCGCTTCGTCCGTGAACGATATCCTCTTGGAGCCTGGTGATGTGATCCGTATTCCACGCACCAGCAAGCTTGTGATGGTGCATGGCGATGTACTTTTCCCAAGTGCGATGGCCTTCCAGGACGGTCGCACGGTTGAGGAATATATCGAGCAGGCTGGCGGCTTTACCCAGTCGCGCCGCAACACCAACGTGCTGTTGTTGCATCGTGACGGCAGCTTCCAAAAGGTGAAGAGCGGCGATCTGGACAGCAGGCGGGTGCAGATGCGCCCAGGTGATGAGATTTTCGTGCTGCCACGTGTGGCAACCAAGCATATCCAGATCGCATCCGATATCATCAGTATCTTCTATCAGCTTGCACTGTCTGCTGGCGTGGTACTGCGGCTTTAGAGCTGGCAGGAGACACCGATGACTCTTTTCATTCGCAGAATGCGCAAGCTAGGCAGGGACCCGGTCGGGTATCTGCTGGATAGTGCCCATGGCCCCTTGAGGGCCTTGGGGAAGCGGCTTTACGCGAAAGAAACTGATCGGTTCCGGAAGCTTGGGCAAGCCGCTGCCGACCGCAAGATCACGGTGATCATGACGGCCTTTAATACAGGCCATCTGATCGAGCGTGCTGTCCGGTCCGTGCTGGCGCAAAGCCACAGGAACCTCGAGCTGATGGTGATCGATGATGCCAGCAGTGACGACACAGCGGCCATCCTAGCGCGCATGGCCGCAGAGGATGGACGCCTTCGGGTATTTTCTTCACCGGCCAATCACGGCACCTATTGGTCCAAAAACTGGTGCCTGACCAAAGCCACCGGGGAATTCGTCGCCTTCCATGACAGCGACGACTATTCCGACCCTGACCGGCTGGTGGTGCAGATGGGGTCGCTTCTGGACGATTCCGGACTGATGGCCTGCACATGCCGCTGGCGGCGGGTGGATGAAGACGGCGCCCTGCAACTGATTGACGGCGCGGAAGAACGCATGGCTGCCATCAGCCTGATGATCCGCCGCGCGCCGGTTCTGGAACAGGCTGGTTTCTTCGATACCGTGCGGATTGCCGCAGACACGGAATATATTCGCCGGTTGAAGGAAATCTTCGGCTGGAAAGGGGTGCGCCACCTTCGCCAGTGCCTATATACTGGGCTTTTGCGCGATGGGTCGCTGACCACCGATGTAGGCTCCGGGTTCGACTGGCAGCGCAAGGGCAACAGCCACCAGCGGGCCGTGGGCGGCAATCGCGCGGCCTATTATGATGCCTTCACCAGTTGGCACAGCGCCTGTGGTGGCGACCGTACCAAGCTCTCGGTTTCCTTTCCTGCGATCAAAAGGCCTTTCGATGTGCCCGCAGAGATGTTGAAGGGCTGCAACGACGATGACCTGACCCAGGTGGTGGAGCTGGATGCCAGCCTGCCACAGACAGCGAGAGGATAGCCATGAAGTCGCAGTCGAAAGTGCGGATCGAGCGTTTCGTGCGCCAGGCGAAAAATTGGTCGTGGCCAGCTTTTTTCCGTGGGCTGCGGGAAAACTCCCTGATCGTGATGGATAGCGATCTGTTGCGCGAGTTCGAGAAGCAGATCGATGGCTTCCTGTGCGCAACAGCAACTCCGAAAACGGTTGATAATGCAATCGACAAGACGGTTAAGCGGATCTTTGTTCTGTGCCGCGAAGGGGAACTGGCACTGGTCCGCCGGTTGCAGAAAACCTTTCCGCGCAAACGGGTCATTTCGCTGACCTACGAGTTGGCGCCCAAAAGCCTGTTCGAACGCCCGAAACTGCTGCAAAAGCTGGAAATTGATGCAGCTGAAAAGAAGCGGCCTATTGTGATTCTGGGTGCGCCATATTCCGATACTGAATATCTGGCCGAAATTATCCGACAGAACGGTTTCGGCAACCCGAGGGAATATTTTGACCGGACGCTGGGGAGCTGGCTGATGCTTCAGAAAGATTTCCAGGCTGCCAGATATATGGATTTGCTCGACAAGCTTTATCGCAAGGACGGCGTGTTCGACATGATCCTGCACACCGATGTGATGCAGGCTTTGTTTGAGAACAGCAGGGTGGGATGGAAAACGCTCCTGGACTGGATACGGCGCCATGATGCCAGGGTTATCTATTTCACGCGACGGGACAAGATGGCCCAGGCCGGTTTCGCTGGTGCGTTGGACGATTCCCGATTTCGGTCCGTATGGGACATGACACCAGCCCAGCGTAGCAACTTCAGTCCGCCAACCCTGGGATTTGCCGAAAGCAACGCATGGCTTCAGAACGCGCTGACACAGGAAGCTGCGCTAGAGGATTTCTTGCAGAATCAGGTGGAAGATTTCCGGTCTGTAACGCTTGAAGAACTGGTGGAGCGGCCGGTTGAGGTTCTTAAGGCGCTGACGATCTTTCTGGAAGAAAAGACCCCAAGCGCCTTTGCTGTGCCTGACTACCGCGAGCCCTATCAAGCACTGCCTAGACTTTGGTCTGATGCTGTCAAATTCCGCCACGAGCTTATTGACCGCCTTGGTCTGCATGTGAACGCAGCCGGATCGCTGGTGACTTATACAGACGCGCTGATCAAAGGAAATGGCAAGAAGGCGATATAGGCCTTATTCCGCCGCTACGAAATTCACGTCACTGAGAGCGACGCTCGCATGCGTGTCCGGGCCTTTGTCGAAAGGGCGAATGCCGCCTGACTGCAAACGCAGGATATGAAACGGGCGCCCCGCCAGTGCGGGCACTCGTCCTTCGAATGTCCAGCCGTTCAGGCCTTTCCTGACAGCCACGCCTTCAACCGGTAGATGGTCCAGCCAAACTGTCAGTTCGTCCACAAAGCGTCGCCGCAAATATCCCGTGCCTGTGAGCTTGAGTGTTCCGCCAGCCGATGCGTCTACGGGCAGCAAGAGCGTGCCGATGCGGGCCATCCAGCGACGACCGATGCCTTTTTTGGTGTGGTCAAGCTTACCCCAGCCAGAGCCCACGAATTCATCGCCTTCAGCAAGAAGCTGCAACTGGCGCGACCGCGCGGGCCAGGAAGGTTGCTCTCCTGTGGAGCCCTGTGCAGCCAGTTCTTTTTCAAACCGCATCCGCTCCACGTCCAAAAGCGCGTCGATATAGTCGACAGCGGCTTTCGGAAAACGGCTTTCCGGCCCCTTCAGCGGCAGGTCGGATTGGGTGTTGGATGTGGATTTCTTTGTCATAGTGCTGACCATTCCAGTATCAGGCCCGCTTGCGCAAGCTGTTTTCGAAGGTCAATGGACCCAAGCGGTGTGCCGACCGTATTATCAAGGGCCATCAGGCGAAATTCCAGAAGCCCGAGAGAATCGGATGAAAGCGTCGCAGCCGTACCGCCGCTGATGGCGCAGCTGACGCCCGTGCCTGCAATCATATAGCGGGCGTCTGGCGCCCCGGCCTTCAGGAGGAACGAGCCACGCCTGTGGCCGACAACCAGCACGCACTGCAAAGCATGCCGGACCGTGTCGTGGCGCCAAAAGAGCCCGCAGTCTGGAAGGAAGCCCTCAGTGGGTGCGTTTCTGTCTGTCTCAACAAAATCGATTCGCAGGGTTAGTTTCGGTGCGATGCCCGCGCCCTCAAGAAGTCTGTCGCCATCTGCCGCGCCTTCAACGCTGCATCCGAAGCTGATGGCTTTCTGAGCTTTCAGGCCTTTCCTGACGCTCTCGAAAGTCACTGGCTGCCGGTGATTGCCGGGTGTGTGCCCGGAATCAAGGATAAGGGGCGCCTCATACCCGATTTTGGCCAGCAGGCTTGCAGCTTTTTCGCCGGTCAGTGTCGCAAGCCGGGCTGCCAGGGCGGGGGTGCAGAAATGCGGGGACCGCTCAATGTCAAGGCTTGGTAACAGCTCCCTGAGGACCGCTGGCGGTGGCACCGCGCCGATCAGTGCGGCGGTCTTTATGTTCGCTGCTACCTTGGGGCCGGCTTCGGTTGGCGCACTTGCGGGTTCCTCTGCGGGCTGGGACAAGTCTGCCTGCGCAATATCCGTTGCCTGCAACAAGGTTGACAGCGCATGGGCAGAGTCCGCGCCTTTGGTTGTTTGATGCTTTGCCAGGTGCGCTGCCAGTATTTTGTCAGAAAGGACGGCTGCGACACTGGTGGCCAGCGTGGCATGGGCCTTGCCGTGGGGCAGGGCGATGTGACTGCCCTCCGACAAGTGTCGGGTCCAGGGTTGGCCCGCCGTAAGGATCCGCTTTTGGGCCTGAATGGCAGATGCAAGGCCTGGGCTGCAGGCTTGGTCATGGCCATCCAGGAAGGCAACGATGTCAGCCTCTGCAATGGCAGCTGAAAGATGTCGTGCTGCCGGGTGGATGCTCAGGTGCGACACGTCCTTAAATGCATCGAAGACGGACAGGCTCTTGCGGCAGGCCTGCGCCGCGACACCTTCCTGCGCGACATATAGAACTGCCGGTGGCTTGTGGTCGCTGGTGTGCGGTTCAGCGATCACGGGCGGTTGGTCCAGTACCAGGTTTGGGGTCATTCCGGATGCCGTCAGCATGCGGGCCATGGCGGGGCTGGCAGCTATCAGCCCGGTTGCGGGTGACAGCAGTAGGTCGAGCGCCGGGGTGATGGCGGCCTGTGTCTTTGATTCCCGCCGGTGATGCACCCGCGCGGTATAAAGCGTGCTCGCATGTTGGCCAGTCCTGTCCTTCAGCCATCGCCAATAGGCATCGGGCCAGGTGCCGCCCGCGCGGCAGGTCGATTCGGCCAGCGGAAACAATGACAGCGTAGCAGGCATCACCACGCCCGGCGCCATGTGCAGCAATTCCAGCGGGAACAGGCTGTCGCCTTCCGACCCGGGAATATAAAGCCTTTGGTGCCCTTGGTAGGTGCCCCAGTTTGCCTGCAAGTCCCTGAGGCGGATGACGACAAACGGCAGCCCCTCAGGTGGTTCAGGCGCCATGTCATCAATCACGAAAGTCACATCCTGGCTGACGGCCAGCGTCTCCGCCGTGCTCAGGCCAAGGGCTGCTGCCGCACTCCGGAACGGGGGCAAGGAGCCAATGATCAGGGTGGCGTTTTCTTTTGTCATGCCGCGCTGTCCTCCGCCTTCGTCAGGCGCGGAAAGAGGAGATCCAGTGTTTCATATTGTGCCTTGAGGTAGGCACCATATATTTCCTGGCCCGACTGCTGCAGCACATCCAACTCTTTCCGGTCTGCCGCCAGTGTGGCAAGGCCGTCGCACAATGCGCCGATGGTGGCGCAGGCATGAAGCGGGTGTTCGGTAGGTATGCCGATCATCGCATCGCGGGTTGCCAAAAGAGGGCGCCCAAACCTGAGCGCCTCAACCGATTTGATCTTAAGCCCTGTGCCGCCCACATTGGGGTTCAGCACGATATCCATGTCTGAATAAAAGCCTTCCACACTGGGGACAAAGCCCAGGCGCTCATAAAAGGGCTCATCCGCGGGTGCTGTGTTACAGATCGGCCCGGCCAGGAACAACTCGCACTGGTCATGAAGGGCCGGGCGTTCCTTCAGGGCAATGCTGAGGCCCTTCAAGGCATTCACATTGATCGGGTTATCGCTGGCGATATAGCCCACCTTCAGCTTGGCTTGGCCGGGCATCTTCCTCCCCTTCAGGAACTGTGGCGGATCAAAGAAGCCAAGGGTGCTTACAGGCGTGTCGGTAAGGCCGCGGAAGGTTTTGGCTTCTTCGTCCTGGATGGCGATGACGCGGCTTGCGCGGGCAAGGGCTTTCGCTTCCTCTTTAGGGGTGGTGTAAAACCAGGATGGTTCAATGCCGTCCCGCTTCAGTGTCTTGTGCCTGTTGCCGAACACGTCGTGGGTATCGATATAACGCGGGATATCCTTTGGTACAGCCTCAAGCCATGCGCTTTGCCAGACATAGTTGGCAAGGCACAGCCTGATATCCCAGATGTCGAGAATACGGCTGGTCAGTTTGGTCACATCAGGCGAATGCCAGTCATCAATCAGATGGTGGCGGCGCCTGGACCGTTTCTTGATCACCTTCTCACGCGGCAGGATGTAGACATGCTCCCATGCCTCGCGCATGGCTTGTTCCTGTTCCTCGCTCAGGCCTTCCAGGCCGGTATAGACATAATGCAGCTGATAGCCCCGCGCCTGGATTTCCCGGCACACACTGTAAACCCGGGCGCGGTTGCCGTGGTTTTGCGGGTGACTGGGGATCGGGGCTGTGACAAGCGCATGCATGACTGCCTATGGCTTCCTTCTAGAAATCAAAGGTGATGTCAGGATCGCGACAATGATCAGTAATCATTTTCTTCTCGGCGTCCGTCAGCTTGACCTTGTTGGCACTGGTTTGAACCAGGCTTTTTTCCCGCGCTTCGGGCGGCAGGGTGGATAGATAATGTTCCTTGGTCAGGGTTTCGACCGGCGCGGAAAGGCCAAGCTTTTGGCCAATAATGTCCGACTGGGCGAAGTCCAGGAAACCTGCGGTGTCGTCTGCTACCGACTGATATTGCACCATCTTCAGCTTCGCGCGATTTTGTTCGATGATTTCCACATACTCCTGCCAGCGTTTGCAGAAGTTCTCCAGTATACTGATACGGTTCTGGTTCTTTGGGTCATCGTAACCGATGTCGCGGTGGTCCCGCATATGGCGGATCAGCGATGAGAAGACAGGAATCGCGGGACGATAAACACAGACATTGATTGCGTCCGGGAAGGTATAGTTGATTTCCCTAAGGCGGAAGATATTGTGAGGTGATTTTTCCACCGTGACCACACAGTCTTCCGGCATCGGCTTGCTGCCAAAAAAGATGTGATAGAAGATATTCTGCTGGAGAATCCGAAGCGAGTTCCGGTCTATCGGCGGAATACTGCCGAAGCCGTCATATACTTCCTTGTTCACAACTTCGATGTTGGCGTTGAACCTGCGTGCCAGGTCATGCACGCCGTGAAACATCAGCCGGAAATAGTCCTCTTCACCTTTGGCGTAGACACCATTGATGATGTCGAAAGCGCGGCCGACAAATGTAGTGCCACTTTTCGTGTAGCCACCGACAAAAATCTTTTTACACCGAAAGCTCATAAGTCTGTCTCTGTTCTTCTGCGTTTTACTGCTAGTGCAGTTTTACTGCTAGCCACCAGGTGGCTGTATCTCGCTTTACCTGTTCATGAAGCGCCAGGCATGCGCCACCATATCTATGAGGGCTGGCGTTTCCGGTTTCCAGTCCAATCTATCGCGCGCCTTGCTTGCATCGGCAACCAGTACAGCCGGGTCACCGGGGCGCCTTTCCTCTTCTTTTACAGCAAAATCGACACCCGTCACCTGTTTCGCGGCTTCAACCACTTCACGGACGGAAAATCCCTGTCCGTTCCCCAGGTTGAAGGCATCGTAAAAGCCGGCTTCGGAAGGCGTGTCCGAATCGTCCATGTCAAAAAGATGCTGCAGCGCTTTCACATGGGCGGTCGCAAGGTCGGCGACGTGGATATAATCACGAATGCAAGTGCCGTCACGCGTACCGTAGTCGGTCCCGAAGATGCTGATGGCATCGCGCTGGCCGCTTGCCGCCTGCAGTACCAGTGGGATCAAGTGTGTCTCTGGGTCGTGGCGTTCGCCCAGGCGGCCTTCCGCGTCAGCGCCTGCCGCGTTGAAATACCTGAGCGCGATGGCCTGAAGGCCTTCCGCCGCCGCCGTGTCCCTTAGCATGCATTCCACAGCCCATTTGGTCTGGCCATAGGGATTGATGGGGACCTTGGGCAGGTCTTCCGTAAGTGCCGCATCGGTCGAATCGCCATAAACCGCTGCAGTGGACGAAAATACCATCTTGCGGACACCGTGCCGGACCATCGCCCTGATAAGGTTCAAGCTGCCGGCGACATTGTTGTCGTAGAATTTCATCGGGTCACGCACGCTTTCGCCAGCCTCGATAAAGGCGGCGAAATGCACGACGGCATCTATGGGATAGTCCTGGAACAGTTGGTCCAGAAGGGCCTCATCGCGGATGTCGCCCTGGATGAAGCTGGCCTCCAGCACCGCATCCCGGTGCCCGTTAGACAGGTTGTCCAGCACCAGCGGCTGGTATCCTGCGGCTTTTAAAGCCAACAGGGTGTGGCTGCCGATAAAACCCGCGCCGCCTGGTACCAGGATTGTTTTCGCCATGGTTGCCCCCGATTGCCTATGCTCCGGCATTGTTGATGGTGCCGACCCTGCCTGTGCGGTGCTCGGCTCTTACCGTTTTCTGTTAAAGTCTTCTCAGCTTGTGTCAAGCGATAGGGTGTCTTGCTGCCTAAGCTCTTTTGTTCGGGGAACGCTTTCTTGCATCTGCCTCTTTTTTTGGCTAACAGCAGTGAAATCGTATTTTTGGGGACTTGTCATACATATGCGTATCCTTTTCATGCACAATAACTTTCCCGGGCAGTACCGGCGCATTGTCGACCATATTAAAGACAAGCCTGGCCTGCAGATGGTCGCAGCGACACTGGCGAGTAATCAGCAGCAGTTCCGGCCAAAGAGAGTGAACTTCAAGCCGCACCGGGAACCGTCGAACAAGATCCATCCGGCGATTCATTCCACGGAGAAGGCTGTGCTGATGGGGCAGGCTGCTTACAAAGCATTGATGCCACTTCAGAAAAAAGGATATCGCCCTGATATCATCCTGTCGCATTCGGGCTGGGGCTCGAACATGTTCCTCAAGGACCTGTTCCCGGATTCGAAATTGCTGACTTATTATGAGTGGTATTACCACAGCCGCTTCTCTGATGGCGATTTCCTGCGTGGTGAGCCTTATGATGCTAATGGCCAGCTTCGCATCCGCATGAAGAATACGCCGATCCTGCAGGACCTGGCGGCGATGGACTGGGGCCAGTGCCCAACCCGTTTCCAGCACAGCAAGTTTCCTGACATCTTTAAAGACAGGATCAGTGTCTTGCACGACGGCGTGGATACTGATTTCTTCCAGCCGAACCCAAGCGCCAAGGTTTCGGTCGGAAAACATACGTTCACGGCGGAGGATGAGGTTATCACCTATGTCGCGCGTGGTATGGAGCCCTATCGCGGTTTCCCACAGTTCATAGAGACTGTCTCGCGGTTGCAGAAGATGCGCCCGAATGTCCATGCTGTTGTGCTGGGCAACGACAGGGTCGCTTATGGATCAGAACGCGCAGACGGCAAGTCCTATAAAGAATGGGCGCTTGAAGAATTCCAGCCGGACATGGACCGGCTTCATTTCCTTGGGCTGCAGCCGCTCAAGGTGTTTCGTTCATTGATGCAGATCACGTCAGCCCACGTATACCTTACAGTGCCCTTCGTTCTTTCCTGGTCTATGTTGGAGGCCATGGGGGCAGGGGCCTTGATTGTGGGGTCAGACACGGATCCGGTCCGCGAACTGATCACCGACGGGCAAAATGGCGTGCTGGTGCCCTTCAAGGAGCCAGAGGTAATTGCAGAGCAGCTGAACCGGATTCTGGACAACCGCCAGGACTATGCGGAGCTCAAAAAAGCGGCCCGCGACCACATTGTTGCCAAATATTCGGTAAAAGATCTTTTGCCGCAGTATTGGCAGCTGATAGAAAGTGTTGCAAACGGGTCACAGATTTAGCCCCATCTTTGCTTTTATTGCGGAGACACAAAAAGCACGGTTGAATTGTAGGCGCCATGATGGTGTTCTGTCGGCTGTGTTAAAGGTACGGACAAAACTTAGTTATTTATCTTGACTATATAAGCGCGTAGCTCAATTATGCGGTTGACATTATTGGCATTCTCTCGCTAGAGAGTGTCTCAGGGGGCTATAAGACCTACGTTCGTGCCTCACAATTAGACAATGTGTTTGCTTTTTCAGGAGGAAAGCTATGGCAGACAAGATTTTTGGTACATCTGCGGCGGAGACGATCCCGGGCACGGAGCAGGATGATTTCATCAATGCTGGTGGTGGTCAGGATACCGTTTCTGGCGGTGATGGTGACGATACGCTGAATGGCGGTGTCGGTGTTGGTACCGGTGTCGGTAACACAGCAAACGACATCCTTGATGGCGGTAACGGCGACGACTTGCTGATCGGTAACGATGGTGACGACAGCCTTAACGGCGAAGACGGCGACGACGTAGCTCGTGGCGGTATTGGCAACGACGTACTCACTGGCGGCGACGGCAACGACGACCTCTCTGGTGGTGACGGCAACGACCAAATCGACGGTGGCGCTAACGACGATACGATCACCGGCGGCAACGGCGATGACATTATCGGCGGTGATGGCGGCGACGACATGATCACAACTGGTGTGAACGGCACTGGTAACGATCAGGCTGACGGCGATGCTGGCGACGATACGATCGACGCTACTGGTTCTGCGACTGCCGATATCGATGGTGGTGCAGGCGATGACTTGCTGTACGGTTCCGCTGGTAGTGACCTCATTGAAGGTGGTTTGAACGACGATACTGCCGTAATTTCCGGTGAGATCGCAGCTACTACTGATTTTGCAGGTAACTCTGTAGCGTCTACCTCTGAAGTGGCTGGCACTGACTTGCTGACAAACGTTGAAACTGTGCAGTTTGACAACGTGACGCTGGATCTTACCAGCTCTGCTGGTCAAGAGTTCACGGCTTCTGATTCTGCTACAGTTCTGGATGCTGATGAAGGCGCTACTGCTGACATCGACCTGAGCGACAACATCTTCAACTACGACGGTGCCATCGTTGAAGCTAACGACGGTAACAACAACGATGGTTGGACGATCGTATCGGTTGCAGGTACAGCAATTGCTGCGGACGGCGACACTGTTGCGCTGGCAACTGGTTCTGTTATCACTGTTAACGACAGTGTGATTGAATCCACTGATATCGCTGCTCACCTGACGTATGCGCCAGATGCTTCGCTTGGTTACAACATGAACGGCGACGGCGATGACGACATTGTTGTTGTTATTGAAGACAGCGCCGGCAAGCAGATGGAAATCACCATTTCTCTGGACACAGACGATGGTGACGGCGATGTGTTCGCTGGTGACGAAGGTGCTACGCTGACTGGTACTTCCGGTGCTGACAGCATGACTGGCGGCGACGGTAATGACCGCGTTAAAGCAAACGATGGCAACGACACCCTTCTTGGTGGTGACGGCGACGATACGCTGACAGGCGGTAACGGCGACGACTTCTCCCATGGTGGCGCTGGCAACGATGCGATCTGGTCTGGTGGCGACGGTGCTGACCAGTCTTCCGGTGACGCTGGTGACGATACTATCGCCGGTGGCGACGGTAACGACATCCTCGTTGGTGACGGTTCTGACCAGCTTAGCGTGAAAGACACGACTGGCACTTCACGCGGTGACGACGTGATCTTCGGTGGCTCTGGCGTTGACATCATCTACGGTGATGAATTCGATGTTGGTGGTACTTCCGACAGCACTCTCGACGGTGCTGACCAACTCTGGGCCGGTTCTGGCAATGACATCATCTTCGGCGGTGGCGGCAACGACGTTATCGGCGGCGGTGCTGACAACGACAGCATCAACGGTAACAGCGGTGACGACACCATCTACTCCGGTGCTGACGGTAACGAAACTATCGACGGTGGCGCAGGCGATGACCTGATCTTCGGTGGTGCTAACGACGATGACATCACTGGCGGTGCTGGTGACGACGTTATGTTCGGCGGCGCTGACGACGACACCATGGACGGTGGCGACGGCAACGACGAGATCTACGGCGGTACTGGTGCTGACGTGATCGACGGTGGTAACAACGAAGATACCATCCGCGGCGGTGACGGCGACGACACCATGAACGGTGACGCTGGCGACGACGTGATCTTCGGTCAAGACGGCAACGACGACATCGATGGCGGTCTCGGCGACGATGTGATCGACGGCGGTGCAGGCAACGACGACATTGCTGATAGCGATGGCGACGACACTGTCGACGGTGGCGAAGGCAACGACGTGCTCAATGCCGGTACTGGTAACGACGTTCTGACTGGTGGCGACGGTGCTGACACCTTCGTAATCGACGACATCGCTGGTAGCGATATCGTGATCACAGACTTCGACGTTGATAACGATACGCTTGACCTGCAAGCCTTCCTCGGCAGCATCCCAGACGTGTTTGAGGTTTCCACTCAGACATCTCAGGGTGGGGTTAACGGTGTCCTGATCGACCTTGGTGGCGGTCAGTCCCTGTTCCTGCAGAATGTTGAGCTCGGCGACTTCGCAAAAGCGGATATCGATCTCTAAGTCGACTGCGACAAAAGAATGTTGGAAAGGGAGGCTTTGGCCTCCCTTTTCTTTTGGTATTTCGCCTGTTTCCTGGATGTGCGGCTGCTTGCGCCTGCGGTGTAGGCTGCATCATTTATTGTGTCAGATACATAAATGCTGGAAAGGCGCCATGCTGCGGCATTTCGACTTGCGGGGAATTTGATCAAAATATCGACACAGTCGTAGCCATATGCTACCACTTCGCCCTTGAGGGGGGTCTTGCGGGATTACCCCTGTTGCGCGGGGGCGAGATTTAGACCATTTTGGATTTTTCCCTGATTGGGTTTTTGACCAGAGCAAGGTTTTTGCTGAATGTCACTTATTGAAGACTATAAGGCCGAAGAAGCGATTCTGAAAAAGTCGCTGAAAAAGGCCGGCCTCTATTCCGTACTCGCCAGCTTTACCATGCTGGCTGTGCCGATGTTTTTGTTCCAGGTATATGACCGTGTGCTGCAGTCACGCAGTTTTGAAACATTGATCGCGATGGCCATATTCGCCATCGTTGTCCTGCTGGCGTATGGTGTTTTCGACTCCGTTCGTAATAGCCTGCTGGCCAAGGCGGGCGTAGAGCTGGAGGCGAAGGTTTCAGGGCTGCTGCTGGCTGGCGAGCTTTCGCGGCAGCATGGCGCTAGCGCCCAAAGCCTGCGCGACCTTTCTGCGATCAGGCAAGCGGTTGCGTCTCCGGCTTTTGGTGCGCTTTTCGACCTGCCCTTTATGCCAGTTTTCATGATTTTGATTTTCCTGATCCACCCGGTTCTCGGCGTGGTCGTGGTATTGGGCGCCGGTATCCTTGCCTTTATGGGGGTTTGGGGTGATCGTGCGACAGCCGCGCAGAACCAGGAACACATGCAAGCTCTTGTGAAGTCACATCAGGTGCTGGACATGCATATGAATTCCCAGGAAATCATTCGTGCCCAGGGTATGTACCGCGAAGTGGTGGAGCATTGGGGCCAGCACCAGGGCAAGCAACTGGACAAATATATCAACTCCACGCTTCAGATGACCAATTTCAGCTCGGCGTCCAAAGCGACACGGCAGGTGATTCAGGTTATCATGATCGGCACCGGCGCACTTTTGGTGCTGGCGGACCAGGCAACGGCTGGTGTGATTTTTGCCACCTCGATGATTGGTGGCCGGGCCTTGTCGCCTGTTGAACAAATTGTCGGTGGCTGGCGCGTTCTGAAGCAGGCCTACGGCACTCGCAGCCGCCTTATGACGCGTCTGGAGGAAATGGACCTGCCGGAAAACCGGACACTGTTGCCCCGACCCAAGGGCCATATTCAGCTGGAGCGCGTGGTTTACGTTCCTCAACCGGGTGTACCGCCTATCATCAAAGGCGTTAATGGCACGATTCAGGCGGGCGATAGCATTGCTATCATCGGGCCGTCTGGTGCAGGTAAATCGACACTGGCTCGACTGATCGTCGGCTACCTTCTGCCAAGTGCCGGCGTTGTCGCTCTTGACGGTCAGGATCTCAAGGTGTGGGATCCAATCGCCAAAGGCCTTCATATGGGCTACATGCCGCAGACGAGCACCTTTTTCGAGGCAACGGTACGGGAAAACATCGCCCGACTTCGTAAGAATGACCCGGAAGAGCTTGCCATTGAAGCTGCCAAGCGCTGCGGTGTCCATGAGCTTCTGATGAAGCTGCCGCAAGGCTACGACACTGTGATTTCGAAAAACGGCTTCTATCCGTCTGGTGGCCAGGCCCAACTTATTGCGCTGGCCCGTGCCTTTTATGGCAACCCGGCTGTGCTTGTTCTGGATGAACCTAACGCATCGCTGGATACAGCCGGTGAACAGGTATTCCACCGGGCACTGCACACCGCGACCAGAAGCGGCATCACAACAGTTGTCGTTACCCAGCGTCCATCTGTCTTGCAGCATGTATCCAAGGTGATGGTAATGCAGGACGGCGCGATCAAGGAATTCGGTCCCAAAGAAGAAGTGATGAAAAGCGGTATCGTGAAAGCGGTGCCAGGCAAAGGCGCAGCCAAGCCGGCAGCGAAACCTGCTCAGACAGTAAAAGCTGCTCCGGCGGCTAAGCCTGCAGCAAAGGCTGATGCCAAGCCGACCACCGCGACGCAAGCAGACAGCGAAAAACTGAAGGAACAGCCCCAACAAGCGCGTAAGGTCGATGTCAAGATCGACCCCAATAGCGCAAAGAAAAAGGAGGCGTAAATGTCACAAGAGCTTACGCCCACAAAAGGAGCCCAGGTTCCAGCACTTGCGCAAGACCGTTTCGAACGGGCAGCACTTCAAGCCTGGCATGAGCAGGTCGACACTGACCCGACCCCCATCCTCAAACGCGCCATGTGGGTGCTGATCATTGTTTTCGGTTTTGGTGGCCTGTGGTCTGTTTCAGTAGATATCGGGGGCGCGGTGATTGCCAGTGGCCGCGTGATCGCAAAAGACCGTAACCGCGTTGTCCAGCATCTGGAAGGCGGCATCCTGGATGAACTCATGGTCCGCGAAGGCGACCGTGTTCAGGCAGGGGATATTATCGCCCGTCTCGACGATACGCAAATAAAGGCCCAGCTTAACGCTGCAGAGCTGCAACGGGCTGTCTTTGATGCACAGCTTGCGCGTCGGCGCGCCGAAACGCAGTTTGCCGAAACAATCGCGTTTCCGCCCGACGTGCCGGAGCACATCCGCAACACAGAGCGCTACCAAGAGACCGTGGAAAGTGAGCGGCAGGAATTTGATGCACAGCGCCGCTTCTACCTTGCGAAAATGGATATTCTGGAAACTAAGATCGCCGGACAGAATGTCAATATTCAGGGGACGCAGGCTATTCTTGAGGCCTATGAACGGCAGCTGGTGTCTTACCGACTTGAGCTCAAGGACTTCCGTGAGTTGTTGACACAAGGCCTGATCAAACGGACCCAGGTATTTGCCACCGAACGTAAGGTCGCTGAGGTGGAAGCGCAACTTGCCAACGCCAAGCTCGAAATCGAGAACGCGCGAAATAACATCGACAACCTGACCCGGGAAAAACGCCAGACGAGACTGTCCTACCTCAAGGAGGCCAACTCGATTCTGGTGCAGATTCAGCAGCGTATCAACCAAACCGAAGCCCAGATCACGCGCCTACGCGACATGGCGGCCCGTAGCGATATCAAGTCACCGGTGGATGGCACCATTTTCCGGATCGCAACGCGGACCCTGGGGGCTGTTGTGCGTCCCGGTGAAACCATGCTGGAGATATTCCCACACAATGATGCACTGACCATCGAGGCATCGGTGCAGCTTAAGGATATCGAACAGGTTCAGGTCGGCCAGGAAGTTCAAGTGGTCTTTCCGTCTGACCGGGAAAAAAGCATGACGCCAATCCCCGGCCATCTGGTTTATCTGTCTGCTGACGCTGTCGTGTCCGAGCAGAATCCGATGGGCAGCTATGTGGCTCACATCACGATCAACCCGGGTGAAGACACAACAGATCTGCTTCCAGGTAACTTTGCGGAGGTCTATATCAAGACTGAACCAAAGACATTCCTGGAACATATTTCACGGCCGTTCACACGCTTTACGTTCCGCATGTTCAAAGGCTAATCTGGCGCGAGCACTGGGGGAGAATTTTGGTGAAGATTGAGCTGACGCTCGCAGCGTTCAAGACTGTCTATTCCGGAACGTCGCTGTTCCTGGTGGGCGAGGACGTCCTTCCCACCGTTAGAGACGTGTTGGGCACAGATGTTCGGTTTGTGGTCCTTGGGGCGGATGGCTGCATTTATGAAGCCAATGAGCACCCAAGCGGCCTTGACACGCGCCGGGCCCCTGTGGGTATGGCCATTGGGCTTCGTGGCATCCTGGCAGGCCGTGACACGATCGCTGCCGCCAAGGCGTGGGATGACCATGCCCACAAGCAGAAAATGTTCGAACCCGCCCCCATTAAGACCCTGTCAGGCATGAAGGGACGGATCAGGCTTGATGCCGTACGTTTCATGCTGGATTGTAAGACGCGGGAAAGTGCTGACCTCCAGGCCCAAATGGCCCAGAAAGAAGCTGGTATGTCTTACTTGCGACGCAAGAATGAAGGCCTGCTTCTCAATATGGAGAAAGCCCGCAGGATGATCCGCGGTGCAGGCTTTGGCTTACAGCACATTGCCGCCGAATTACCCGTAGGGGACGAGACAATCGGGCCGGGTGGTACCATTGATACTACCCATTTCACGCAGCTATTGCCGGCAGATTCGGCAGGCTTGTGGGCTGTATCCCTTTATGCTGTTGCATCTGTGGAAAGTACTCGTGGTACTGATGGAAGCCTCGAGGTGCGCGTGGTGCGCGCGAGCGACGGGTTATGCCTTGCGCATGACACAAAGTCCTACTCCATCATGGAAGGCTGGCTGCAGTTTGATCTCAGCGACGCCTGCAGTACCATCATGGGCGACGCCTTTTTGGAGGTGTCATGGAGCGGCAATGAGGCAGGCGCGCCGCTATTGGCGCTGGCTGATGTGACCGCGGACCGGTTCGGTGATGATAATGGCCGCACCCTGGCCCTCAGGCTGATGAAAGGTTTTGCGGATCCCGTCGACGGCGCGGAAAGCGAAGGCGGTTACAGCCTATCTCCTCTTTTGCGGCATTCAGTTTCGGCTATTGAGTTGCAGCGCCGCGCGGCATGGGCTTTTGATGACCTGATCGCCGAATTGCCTACAGACGGTTCATTGCTTTCCATGGGCATGAGGGAAGGATGGCTTCAAACCCATCCACACGAAAAAGGGCCTTCAGGCGCCAGGTTTGCGGGCGCATTGTTGGCCGGGGTCGCTGAAGTAAGCGTTTCTGCGCAGACCGCGCACGAAAGGGGGCCTGCCGCTGTCTATTCCGTGCTGGCAGTGGAACATCTGGACGGAGAAGACGCCCAGGCACGCAGCCGCAAGGTTCTTGAATTTCTATCAGGGGATGGTGACCTTGCAGGTGTGCATGCTGTGCAGCGTCTTGTCGCGCCCATGCAGGCACTCTCGCTGACACTGCAGCTTGAACGCCCTCTTGAGCGGCGGGCAGATCTCTATCTGGTGGTTGAAATCCCGGACGGCAACCCAGCATTTGGCTGGTGCCGTTGGTCTGATCTTGAGATTGGCCTGCCCTGGCCGGAACAGGATAGCGACCTAGCCCCGGCCCTTGGGGGCGGGTCAACGGCCCTGCGCCTGCGGTCACTGAAATTCCCGGCTCTCGCAGGACGGATTGAATTTGTATCCGGTGCGAAAAAACTGGATGAGCTGACGAAAAGCCTTGGCTTTTCACCGCTGCTTGTCAGTGAGGAAACCGGTAGTCTGCAAACACATCCACTTCAGGACCAGCTTTCTGCTGCGATGCTGGAGGGCGGGGTTCCGACGACTGCAATTCGCGTGGCCAGCGAGGTTGAAACTGCGCACGATGCTGCGCCAGCTTTTCTTTATGTTTTGGCGGTCGTGTCCCCGAGCGTGAGCGAAAAAGCACGAGCTATTCGCAATGTCATGTCCCGCATTGATGCGCAGGACCCCTCAACCTGGCAAGGTGTTAACAGTCGCAAGACGGTGCAGTGGCAGGCGATGGTGCTGTATGCCCGCCAGGCAGCGACTATCGAGATTGAACTGGCGCTTGAACTTGACGCGCCAGGCGATGTGGTTTTCGCCGTCAAGCCGGCTGGGGAATCTGTCAGTTATGGCTGGTGCCGCTGGTATTCGCTGAACATCACAACCGCGCCCGAGGCGCAAGTCGTGATCGGTCAAGCGGACAATGGCTGACATTACGGCAGATAATGTGGCGGAGGCGCCAGCACGGCATGGCACCATTGGTGTTGTGATCCCCGGGTATGGCCACCCCCAGTTCCTGTCGGAAGCGATTATCAGTGCCTGTACGCAAGATATCGACCAGCCCGTGCAGGTTGTGGTGGTGGACGATGGCTGCCGGTTCCCTGAAACGGGAAAGGTGGTTGCCAACCTGATGGAACGCTTCCCAGGTGTGCTCTATTACCTGCGGCAGGAGAATACGCGCCTGCCTGGGGCAAGAAACGCTGGTGTTCGGTTTCTGATGTCTATTGTGTCCGACCTGGACGCTATCTTCTTTCTTGATGCAGACAATCGCCTGTCGCCTTATTCGTTGCGGCGTTATCGAGAGGTGCTGGGTGATGATCCGCTGGTTGGCTGGGCATACCCTGATATTTCCTTCATGGGCCTGACTTGGGGCGAAGAGGGTTTCGATACCCGCGAAACCGCGCCTCAGTACAGCAAGCTCAAGCATCTACTCGGCAATATCTCTGAAGCGGGCTCTTTGGTGCGTATCGATATGTTCCGTCAGGGTGTCTTCTTTGATGAGACCATGCGTTTTGGCTTTGAAGACTGGGACTTCTGGTTGACTGCGCTTGGTGCCGGGTATGTCGGCCGTCGGGTGCAGCATGCCGGTTTCCTGTATCGGCGTCGGCCAGAAAGCATGCTCGCGGATTCCCGTCGCCAGGAAGACGAATTGATTTCGAAAATGCGCCGCAAGCATGCGGCTCTTTTCACCCCGCGCCATGTGATGAGGCTGGAGCACTCTGAGGCGCCTTATTTTGCGCTTCTGTTTGCTGATTCAGATGATGTGATACTGACGAGCGACCCGCTTGGAGAGGGGCATTATCTGGCACGGAATGAATTTTATGCCCTTGTTCGCCGTTGGCATCATGACCGGAGAGAGTTTTTCTTCCCGGCCAGCATCGTGGTGCTGACCCAAGCGCAGTGGCAGCAATTGCAGGCACAGCCACAATATATTCGCTGGCTATTCTGGGCGCTCAAGGAGTTGCCAGGCACAATCCATCGCTGGCTGTTTGAAAGCAGACCGCGGCCTTATTTCGAAGGCCTGCCTGCAGATACGCCAGATATGGTGAACAGCATCCTGCATGTAACGGCTGAAGGATTGGCGGACCTGTTACGCGACGCGGCTGCAGACGAGGGCGCGGCGCTGCCTGAATTTGTTCCAGCTGTTTTCCAGACACCAGAGGCGCTTTTGTCCGGTGGCAGCAAGGAAGCCTACGCAAGCCTGTTTGATTGCCTTAAGGCGCTGGTGGCGGAGGCGCTACCGCAACGCGCGCGGGTGCGCCATGCTGGCCGACGTTTTGCGGGGCCCAGCGCACTAGCTTGCCGCAATGTTCTTGTGAATGACATCTGCGCCGAAGAACAGCGGAAGCCGTTTCCTACGGCCACGAACAGCAGTCGTACGCTTGTGGCGGTCGATCAGGATACCCTCGCGGACAGTGCGAAATGTGGTCACTTCGCCGAACTTCTCAAGCGCCTCAGAGACACGACAGACAGCATTCTTCTTGTTATTGAACGCGGCACCAAACGGGATCTTGAAAGCCTGCACCCAGACCTGTGGATGCCGCTCATCGAGGACCTGGTCATGCTGGACCGGGTGCCGAGCGGCCTTGAATACCGCATCTATCTGGGGCGCCGTATTTATAGCCTGTTTACACTTAAATCCAAGGAAGACGGCGCCATTCTGGCTCGTACCGTGGACCGGGTTATCACCATAGGAGCGGCCGCATTTCTTGAGGTGTTGGGGGATGCAAGGCAGCACGGTGTTAAAGGTTATGTGTTTTTTGACAGCATTTTTGCTGATGCCGGGCCGCTTGATTCAGAAGACAGTGCAAAAATTCTGGCATTTGAGCATGCGGAAGAGCTGGTCGTCTGCGACAATGATGCGATGTCAGGAGCACTATCGGCTCAGGGCTTCCCACCAGCCAAGTTTGTCAAGCCGCAGGAATTCTTTGATATGTTGGAAAGCCAGTGAGGCCAGTGTGACGTATCAGATGAACCGGCATATGTTGAAAAGCCACTCTATAGCTTTTATAGAGAGTCGGTCTTATTTGCCCGGCGTGGCATTTTTTTAGGGTACTTCATTGTCGACACCTTTCCGTATAAATTGCCTTGTGCCTGACCTTCCTGCCCCGCAAGAAGTTCTGCCGTTCTTGCAGGAAATGCATGAAAACCGCTGGTACTCAAACTTCGGGCCATTGGTGAAACGCTTTGAGGCTGAACTGACGGCATTCCTTGAGCGTGAAAACGGTGCCGAAGGCTGCCATGTGGCAACTTTTTCTTCTGCCACCACCGCGCTTGAGTTGGCGCTGAAGGCCATGAACCTGCCAGCCGGTTCCAATGTTCTGGTACCTGCGATTACTTTTCCTGCAACCGCCCTTGTGGTGATTAACGCTGGCCTTACCCCGGTCTTGGCCGATGTCGACAGGGAAACCTGGGAACTATCACCAGCAATTGCAAACGCGGCACTGGCGCAGGATGACTATGCGGCTGTCATTCCAGTTGCTGCGTTTGGCCGCCCTGTGGAATCTGTTGTATGGTCCGCCTTCCAGAAAGAGACGGGCGTGCCTGTCATTCTGGATGTAGCCGCCGCATTGGGACAGCAGGATATTCACAAAGACCTGACCTATTGCTTCAGCCTGCACGCCACAAAGCCTTTTGGTGTGGGCGAGGGCGGCTTGCTTGTCAGCGGCGATGAGGCGCTGATCACCCTAAGTCGGTCGCTTTCCAATTTTGGGTTCCAAGGGTCCGCCGGTGTCGTTCAACAGACAGGGACTAATGCCAAGTTCGCTGAATATTTCGCCGCAGTAGGCCTTGTGCAGACGGCGCGCTGGAAGGAAGTGTCGGGCCGTCGTCAAGCTGTGCTGGATCAGTATCTGGAAGGCCTGAAAAAGGTTGGCAACACAGTGACATTGCAGCAGGGAACCGGGGACTTCATTCCTGCAGTTTTTCCGGTATATGTACCGGGTAAGGCAGAGGCCCTTGTCGCCCGCATGAACCAAGCGAGCATTCAGACCCGGCGCTGGTATCTGCCGCCCCTTTATGACCATCCTGCGCTTGCGCATCTGCCATATGCCGACAAGGAAACGGATACACCGTTTCCAGCCAGCGAAGAGTTGCGGAACGGCCTTGTGGGGCTGCCATTCCATGCGTTTCTAAGTAACGAAGATATTGAAGAGATTTGCGACCTTGTCGCGGAGGTAGCTGCGTGAGTACCAAGCCTGAGCCGAAGTTGATTGACCGGATCAAGAAGTTTGACCGCAATGTACGGAACAAGGAATTCGACCAAGCCGTCAGGGCGCTTGAAGGCATCCTGCAGATTGTCGAACGCGGGTCGGAAGGCTTTGGCGGCGATATTGTGGCAAGTGGTCCCTTGATGGAACGTGAAGCGACCATTCTGGCGTCTGCTGTGACCTCCCTTTTGGCGGACGCAGACTTCAAAATGACCAACATGACATTCCGTTTCTTCACCCAGTTCAAGCGGGCGCTTATGCAGGTGTTTGAGGTGAGCGGCTATCGCGGCACCGATCATATGCTTGAGGTCATCGGAACAAAGGACCAGGATGGCAAATTCAGCTTCAAGGGTTTTGAGCTACCTAAATTGTTTGCAGGTTTGTCTATCAACTCACTGACGCCGCCCCTGTTGCAGCTGCTGAAGCGCCAAAGTCCGGACATTTCCTGGCCATTGGTGATCGGCTATTTGTCAGAGCAGTTGCTGTGGGACATGAAGGCCGAAAATGCCCGTTCGGAAATGTTGACTTGGAGCGATATCTGGAAAGATATGCCAGGGTCCGTGCAAAATGTTCGTAATCTAGGTCCTGCCTATATGGGGTGCAGTTATGCTGACGCCCGTCATAAGCACGAGATCAAGCGCGCCATGAACCGCATTACGCGCAGCTATCTTGAAAGTCGGGGCGTGACAGATGCAGACCTGCCAGCGGAGCGCCGCGCGGTCAAACGGCGTCCGACGGTTATCGTGATGGCGGAACTTTATGATTCCCATCATGCCATGCACCGCTGTTATGGTGGCGCCATCCGTTCGCTTAAGCGTGATTTCAAGACCATCTACATGTCACCGACAGGCGAGTGCGACAAGGCAATACATGAGATGTTCGACAAGGTGGATGACACCAAGTTCGACCTTAAGAAGCCTGAAGTTTTCATCAATAAGATGAAATCCTACCGCCCTGATATTGTCTATTATCCAAGCATTGGCATGCGTCTGGTCAGCATTCTTGCCTCGAACGTGCGTATTGCTCCGATCCAGATGATGACTTTCGGGCATCCGGCCACGACTTTCTCCCCGCACATTGACTATAGCATTCTAGTGGAAGGTCAGTTGGGGGCCGAAGACGTTATCAATGAGACGATATTGTATCGGCCATCTGCGCCGCGATGGCATCGTCGTCGCGATGCTGAGGATATCGCGCCCAATATCCGCAAGAAGCCAAGCCCTGTTCGGATTGCGGTCCCTGCTTGGTCGCGCAAGGTGACACCGCGGTTCCTTGCGGCTTGTGGCGAGATCAAAAAGCGATCCGAAGCTGCAGGCCGGTCGGTTGAGTTCCACTTCTTTCCCAACGGGGTGGGACCACTTTTTCAGGCAGTGGCTCGTCGGATCCAAGAAATGCTGCCAGCCAAGGTCTGGCCACGGACAGGCTACAATAAATATATCGCTCGCCTGAACAACTGTGACATTTTCCTCAGTTCCTTTCCGTTTGGAGCCACCAATGGCATCATTGATGCCGCGCTGCAGGGGCTGCCGGTGGTGAATCTGAAGGGCGATGAAGTCCACGCCAGGAACGATTCCGACATTGTTGCCAAATTCGAACAACCTGAATGGTTGAGCACGGATTCCGTTGAAGACTATATCAAGGCGGTTGTGCGGCTGGTGACCAACGACGAAGAGCGAGTGGCCATCAGTGAAGCTATTGCCAATTTCGACCACGAGGCTGGCCTGCTGGTGCCTGATGACGATCATAGTGAAGAGTTTGCAACTGTCGTGAACGCGGCTTATAAAAACCATGAAGCCATTCAGCAGTCGAACGATCACAGCTGGTCGTTCGAACGGTTGAAAGCAAGCCTTTCCGCCGAGAATTAGGCCCGGTAGAGAGCCTTGCTGGCTGCAGATGTGCGCTTCCGCCCAAAGTGGAAGTTGCGGAACAGGACTCGGGAGCGCCCATGAAAAACGCATCTGACTTTCCAGAAGGGCTTGTTATCGAGCACGCGAATTCGAAGACGATCTTCGAAAGTGACAATAATCTTTTCTGCCTGCTGACCATGAACAACCACCCGGTTCATACCAACGTGGTGCATGCCGAGGCCTCGCCTTTTGGCAAGGTGCTGGTTGTTGGAACGCTTGTGTTCAGCCTCGGTGTCGGTTTCACTGTCCCGGAATTCAGCTATCATTGCATCGCGAACCTTGGCTATGACAAGGTGATCCACCATGGGCCGGTTTTCATCGGCGATACATTGCGGGCTCGAACCACCGTAACGGGTAACCGTGTTAGTAGCTCAAATCCCGAAAATGCAGTGGTTTCGGTCAAGACGGAAGTCCTGAACCAGGACGATGTGATGGTATTGAGTTTTGAGCGTAGCGCGCTTTTCAAAGCGGGCTAGCAGCCAAAGAAAAGGGGGGTGCCATGCGCAGTGTTCTGTTTGTTCCGGCTCATCGCTACAACTATTTTGCCAAGGCCATAGCCACGGCGCCGGACATTATCGTATTCGACTTGGAAGACTCTGTTCCTGCCGGCCAAAGCAAGATAGACGCCCGGGAAAATATCGCACGCCTGCTCAAGGAGTCTGGCCAGGATATCCAGAGCCAGGTCTATGTGCGCATCAATGATATCGATTCCAACTTGATGTTCGACGAGCTTGAATTTTTCGTCGGTACGGCCGTTGACGGCTTCATGGTGCCAAAGTCCTACCGGGCCGAAGATGTTGAGACCGTGGCAAAGATGCTGACCTCGTTTGAGCGGCGGAAGGGCTGTGATCGGCCCTATGCATTGATGCCTCTTATCGAGACCGCAGATTCCGTTGTCAATGTGCATGAAATTGCCCGAGCCTCTGAAAGGGTTACGGGCTTGGCGCTTGGATCAGAAGACCTGTTGGCGGCACTTGGCGCTGTGGCATCCCCACATTATTACAACGTAATTGACCATGCGCGCTTTTCCATGCTGTTGGCCTGCCGGGCTGCAGGCATTATCGCAATCGACACAGTCTATATCGCCGTGCATGACTATGATGGCTTCAAAACAGTTGTCACAAAGACCAAGGAATATGGCCTTGATGGTGTGCTCTGCCTGAATCCCCAGCAGGTGCAGATTGCCAATGACATCCTGACGCCTTCCGATGAGGAATATGACGCGGCGCTTACCATTCTGAAAGCGGGTGAAGACACCAGCGACGGCACGCCGGTAAAAATGGCGGATAAAAAGTTCATTGGCCCCCCAATTGTTCTGCAGGCGAAGCGCGTGATCGAAAAATATGAAAGATACAAGGGCCCGAAAAATGGCTGACGCAAAACGTAAGCTGGTTATCTTCGGCGGGAATGGCGCGGGAATGATTGCCGCCTCTATTGCCGAGCGCTTCTACGAATACGAAATCCTGGGCTTTCTGAATGACAAGCTTGAAAAGGGTACCCTTGTTGGCAAGAACAAGCAGTTTCCGGTGTTGGGCGGCATTGCGGATTATGCCGGCTTCCTGAACCAGCCGGATGTGGATTTTTTCTTTGCCATATTTGGTATGTCCAACCCCGCCGGGACATGGGAGCTGTTGCGGTCGTTGGAAATTCCGGAAGACCGTTTCCCAACTTTCATTCACCCGCTGGCAGAAGTGCCAGAAGGCTATTGCAAGATCGGTTATGGCAGCCTTGTGTGCGCTCATGCAGCCTTGTCGGCTGATGTGACGCTGGCCCCGCATGTTTGCCTTATGGTCGGCAGTTTCGTGGGCCATGATACGTCAGTTGGCTCCTTCACTCATTTCGCCACCAATGCAGTTGCGGGCGCCAGCAATGAAATTGGTTCAGGCGTTCATATGGGGTCTAATTCGACCACGCGCGAATTTGTCACTATTGGCGATTGTTCCATGATTGGCGCAGGCAGCGTCATTCTGAAGTCCGTGGAGCCCTATTCCGTTATGGTTGGGAACCCAGCGCGTGTGATCAGGAAGAACAGCGCTGGTGACGCCTAATTTGCAGGCTCGTAACCTATGCGTTCCATAAATTCCGCCAGACATTCGTCAATTTGACTGATTTGCTCATTTGTGAGCAGGTCTTTATAGGAGCCTGTGCGTTTGGTGGTGATGGGGGCCCCGCGCATCAGATCAGACACCCACGGCTGGACCGGTGCTTCGTCCTTGGTCCTGGCGGCCATCAGGGTCGGGTGAATTCTCTTGGTTGGGCTCTCGGGGTCAAAATCGACCAGATTCAGTCCGGTAAAGGCGCGTAATTCTTCCATCACAACAGCAGGCTGTGAGACCAACTCTTCATATCTAACCCATTTGGTTGCTGCCTTGAATTCTTCGCTGAGGTCGCTTGCGAGGAGGACCTGGCTGTAGAAACCACGCATATGTTTGGCTATTTCAGGAACTGAATGGGTATTGAATGGATGATTTTGTCCTTGCGCGGCCATCTTTTTACCGACTTCAAGCATGGAGGCAATTGTGTCTCTTGGGTCCCGGATTGCTATGACGAACTTGCTTTCCGGCACAAGGTTCCAAAGGGTTGGGAACAACAATGTCAGGTGCGGCTGCTTTAGAACCAGAGACGTGGCGGGCGCATTTGTCGCGAGTGTGTGGCTCAAATAGCTGCGAATGATGGTAGAGTGATATTCCTTCATGGCGGCTTTTGAACCGAAGCTGAGTTCATTTTCGCCGTCGAAATTCTGCTCCATAAATTGGACCGCGAGCAATAATTGTCGCAGGCTTCGGCATTCACCAATATACATATTGGTTTCCTCGCCTGAACAGAGCGATGTCGCAAGAAGAGACGTGCCAGAACGCTGGGAACCACCGACGAAGATATATGCCATTAACAGTCACCTGACTTGTTGTTTCCGGTTCCTTAGCAGCGATAGCCCCCTCGTGCAACTGTCGCGCGTTGGTTGATTGATGCGTCACCGGTCTTGTTTGGGAGACGGGTGGCGTGCGCACATTAGGCCCTTGGCAGGCATGCCAAAATACGCGATAAGGGCGCCAGCTTAGATGTTGGGGAAAGAACCATGGCAGGTTGGCAGCCAAAAGACGGATATGTGTTTGTTGTGACATACGGGCGTTCGGGCTCGACGCTACTGCAGACGGTCCTTCAGTCGATCGACGGCTACTTCTTCCGTGGTGAAAACAATAACGCCATCCTGCCCCTGTTCCGCAGCTTCAAGCGTGTGAAGGGTGCCCTTGAGGAGCATGGCTACCGTGAAATACCGGAGCACGGCCCCTGGTTCGGCGCTGACAAGTTCAACCCAGACCGTTACGCGCAGAAACTTCTGCAGGTGTTCCTTGAGGAAGTTATCCAGCCACCCAAGGATGCCCGCGTGGTGGGCTTCAAGGAAATTCGCTTCAACGAAACCGGCCCCATCGAGTTTGTCGATTTGCTGAATTTCATGGCTGAGCATTTCAAGCCCGCCAAGTTCATTTTTAACATGCGCCGGTGGGAGGATGTATCCCAGTCAGGGTGGTGGAAAGACTATGAACCCGAAAAAGTGCGGCGCGAGGTGGAAAAGAACGACCGTCAATTCCTGGCTTACGCGGAAGAACATCCTGAGCGGTCCTACCTGATGCGGTATGAGGACTATTCGGGCAAGCCCGAGCAGTTCGAAGGCCTCTTTGAATTCCTGGGTGAGCCGTTTGACCTTGAGAAAATGCAGGCAATTTCGGAACGGCGCCTCAAGCACTAGGCTTCAGGCGTTTGCCAGTCCGTTCAGGTTTTGGGCGCAGCTTTCACGTCCTTCGGGTCATAACCGAAATAGTCATAATCGATGGCATAGGCTTCGGCGACCAGGGCTAAGGCTTCATCTGTCAGGAAGTTTTCCGGGGTCAGCCATTCTGCGTGTTGGCTCAGTTCCACTGACGACAAATGCGCTGCGTCAGGCTTGGCCTCGGTGCCATATTTGGTCACGTTGGTGCGTGCCTCCGGGGCGGCCATGCCATACTCCCTGTTCAGCCATTCAATAGCCTTGCCGAAGCTCTCCAACTGGAATGCATGGTCATACTTAAAGTCCCAGTCAAGGAACCTGAAAGGAACCTGGGTGTTCCAGTGGTTGTTCAGTTGCGGCTCGCCTTTTGTCTCGCGGGCTTCGGCCACGTCGTCGCGGATGTGGGTCAGGAACTCGATAAAGCTGAGGCCTTCGTAATTCTTGATGGCAGCGCGTGGCGGGATGCCTTTCCAGGTTTTGTAGGCCTGTTTGGAGAAATGCTCCAGCTTCATCGGCGCGTCAATTTGGCGGTTCTGGTAGCGGACAAATTTGTTGATATAGGCGCTCAGCGCCCGCGTCGCCGGGTGACGGGATACCACGACAGACTTGTAACCGCCCCGTTCGATCATGTTTTTGGCGACAACATGGTCCACATGATAGCCTTCGCCTTTCAACCAGGCACGGGCATCCTTGTAGGGTGTTTTTTCTTTTACATAGCCTGGCTCAAGCCCAAGCGCCCCATGGGTGAACCAATGCACCAGGCTGGTACATGCCACCTTCGGAGACCAGAATAGAATAAGCTTTTTCTTGTGGTCGACATACGCTTGACGGGACATGGCGGTACTTTCAGATCCTGCCGTTAAAACATGGTGGAGGTGTCTGCCTCGACACCGGCCAGAAAGCCCTTCAGCCTGGCTTCGTTCAGGCGTTGGCGTTCCTCAATGGCTTCCTGTGGCACACCGTTGGCCTTACCCCAGCGGCTGTCGTTCTTATTGATGGCGGCCAGTGTCTTCGCAAGATGCTTTTCATTCTTGATCAGTTCATAGCCGAAAAAGTGATTGAAGAAGGCGCTTTCCGTCATGTTGCGCTCATAAGTCTCTTCCGGGCCGAAATCGTGGGAGTGGAAGACAACTGCCTGCGCCGCATAGACTTTGCCGTAGCCTGCTTCGATAATGTCATAGGCCCACAGCTGATCTTCGCCAAACTTAGTGCGCCTGTAGGGGATATCTTTCCAAACTGATCGGCGCATGCAGCTGTTGTTGTCGCTGTAGAAATGCAGAAGCTGCATCCATTGCGGGTCCTTGTCACTGAACCGGGAGCGGTTTGTGTCGCGCGACAGGTAAATTGGCTGGCTTGTCAGCATATCGAAATGCGCGTTCAGGTCTCGTTTTGTGAAGGGGCTGGCGTCAGGCCAGGGCAAATGTTTGCCAAAGGCGCCAGCAGCATTCGGGAAATGCTCAATTGAAGTCACAAGGTTGAACAGCCAGCGGTCGTTTGCGGGCAGGGCGTCGTGCGTTAGAAAGGCGATAAACTCGCCGGACGTCAGTTCCACCCCTAGGTTACGCGTGTCCCCGTGGTTGAAATCCTTCTTGTCGATCTGGTGCAGCTTCACATCCGGATAACGGCTGACGATATCAAGCGTTTCATCGGTTGAGCCACTGTCAATGACCAGAATTTCATATGGCCAGGGTGCCCGCTGGGCACACGTGGCAGCCAGCACCCGGTCCAGGATTGGTCCTGCGTTCAGGGTTGGGATTACCACCGACGCCTTGGTGGCGGTATCTGCATCTTTTGCGGCACTGTCGGCCGTGTCTGTTCCGTGTTCGCGCAGGCGATCAACCAGCGCTTCCTCAACAAGGTCAGCAGACGCAGGCCAGGAGAATTGCGTCACCCACTCCTGTGCCGCTTCGGCTTGTGCCTTGCGCTTGGTTTCATCGCGTAGCAGGGCTTCGATGCTGTCTGCAATCTTCACCGGATCGGGGTCCGCCAGAGACACGGTAGCATCCGGGAATATGCAGCTTGTGTTCTCCCCCTTCAGTTCCACGATCGGCAGGCCGCAGGCCATCATTTCCTGCGGTACCAGAGAATAGTTGGTAGCGGAAAAGACCACACCAATATCCGCGCGTTGGAAAATGCCGGCAAGTTCACGGTGCGTTGCCACACCGTGGTCGACAAACGGGAAGGGGGCCGAGCTGAATGTTAGCTTGGCGCCAAAGAAATCAACTTCGAAGGCAACATCCCGTTTCGCCAGTTCTTCCAGCGCCAGCATCGCCAGTTCAACTGCTCGCCGGGCTGTGAAATGGCGGGCGTAAAAGGCGATGCGCGGCACATCATTTTGCCGGGGCGCGGTGGGCGGTGTGTATATATTCTTGTCGGCGGCCAGCCAGAAATGGCTTGCCCAGCGGCCATACTTTTCCTGCATCAGGCCGGACAGCCATGGCCCGGCGCAGATGCAGTCCATGTCCTCGTGGTAGGTAGCTTCAGCGGCCAGGTAAGACGACCCCATGGGGTGGAAGCTGGGTTCATAATCCTGCACGAAGTAGAAGCGCCGTTTGAAGTTTGTGGGCGTCAGCGTTGGCCATACTGTCCAGCAATCGGTGGCGATAATGGCATCGCCCTTGGCATCCTTGAAGCTGTCATCCAGAAGGCGTACCTCACCAGCAAAATGCTGGAAGTGTTTGACGATGTCGTCATAGGCACTTTCAGCCGTTTCGTGCATGGTCGGATTGTTGATCCAGATGGTTTGCTTGTGCCCCTTGAGTTCCAGGTAATGGGCCATGCGGAAGATGGTCATATGGCCACCTGCTCCGGCGGCAAAATCCGGGATCACCCAATGGATGTTCATTTCCCTGGAGTTGAACTCCAGGCTTTCTGGCGCCAGCGCGCGGCGCTCGAAATCCACCATGTTGCGCAATTGTTTTGGCAGCGGCAGTTTGGTGTCCTTGGCCTGCGTGCCGGAGATCGCCACGGTACCGCTCGGTGCCGGGTAACGCCGCTTTTCCTTTATGCCGACATTCAGATAATGCCACAGCGGATCTACCTTTTGCGGCTCAATGTCCTCATTTTCAGCAAAGTAGATTTCCGGCGAAAAGTCCTGCGCGGGCCAATGGCCCATGGCCACGCCCTTGCGAATATAGAAAGCCAGGGGGTTTTCCTTGCCGACAAGGTCGCCGTAATTGTCCATATACCAGCGTGTATGGAAACAGGGGTTGGGGTTCCGGCCCTGTTTTGCGCCCTGGAGCATGAAGTGCATCAATGCGTCCTGATGCTGGTGCCACAGATCAGTGTGGAAGTTTTTGTACCAGTCGCTGCAAAACAGTCCCGACTTTGCGATCAGGTCCATGTCTGCCGCCATATCGGCGAATTTTTCCTGCTCGAACCTGCGGGGCATGGCGACACGGCCTTTTTGCTGGCCTTCTTCAAGGAATTCCCGAAGGGGTTCGCGCTTGGCCTTGGCTACGTCCGGATTGAATTTGAGATAAAGCGGTACCGAGAACTCTTTGGACGGACTGCGGTCTTTCCGCCAGGCGTGCCTGGCATAGTGGACGGCGGCAGGGCCCGGAAATCGCCTTGCGGCAGGTGAGCGTCCCGTGTACCAGAGCTGATCGAAATATGGGTTTGGGTTGTAGCCCTTCTTTTCTCCAACACGAACAAAATGCTCAATTGGCGAATAGCCGGATGTTGCGACATCTTCATAAGTGGCGACATACCAGTCAGCCTGGAAAAGACCGGTTTCTCGAAGCGCTTTGATATCGCCTTTTACTGTACGAGGCAGGAATTTGAGTTTCTTTAACATTCCGCTACCGGCAAATCCTATTGAAGGCGAAATATTTGGATGACGCCTGCAGGCCAATGATCAACGTTAATATCGGTTATTCTTTCGGAGGTGCTAACAGAGTATATGTGGGTTCGCAAGAAATGAATGCTCTCGGATAATGAAGGTCTCGCGCCAGTTTCTCGCCATGTTTCTCCAGCAGGAGCGCGCGTTCTTTTTGCTCGCGCATCTTTTTTTCCGGGTCCATTGCGTCATACCCGCGTGTCTTTGATTCATAGTGGTAGAAATTGATCTCAGGGCAGTAGAGATTGCGCAGGCCCAGCGAACTGGTTCTAATTGTAAATTCGATATCGTTGAAAGCCACACCCAAAGCTTCATCGAAGCCGCCAAGTTGGTCAAAGGTGGCCCGCCGGCAAGCGAGAAATGCGCCGATCAGGGCCGAACACTCATGGGTAAGTTGGCTAAGGTGCAGGTATCCGCCGCTTCGAGGGCTTTCGCCATAGTTTTTCTTCACCGCAATCCGGTCTGGCTCAAAGACATAGCCGCTGAACTGGATTGTGCCATCTTCGAAGAACAGGCGGGCGCCAACAGTGCCAACTCCTTCGCGTGCCAATTGCCCCCTGAGAACCGCGTCCCAGCCCGCGTCGGTTGCTTCTGTATCGTTGTTCAGGAACAGCAGATATTCAGCATCGGTCTGGCGGGCAGCAAGATTGTTCAAAGCAGACCAGTTGAAAGCCATGTCGCTCCGGATCACGGTGATTTCGCCAGCAGCATCGGCTCGATCCAGCCATTGCAGCAAGGCGTCATCCGTACTGCCATTGTCCACCACAATTATCTCGGTCTGGTCCGGGAACGCGAGAGTCGCATGCAGGCTTTCGACGCAATTTCTTGTAAGGTCATAAGCATCCCGGGTTGGAATGATCACTGCCAGTTTGGGTGTTGGTTCAGCCTTTGGCCAATTGATCTGCATTAACCCGGCTGCATCTCCGCCCCAGCGGTCTTGATGGGGGCTGGCCAATGCAGGGATGTTTAGCCGCCGGAAATGGTGTTCCAGTACACCCTGGGAGTCAGTGATGGACGGGGCAGATCGGCCCGGTGTCTGATGCCACAGAACCATGTCGACATGGCTAAAGCCTTGCGCCCCGTATGCCTCATACGTGCGAAGCCACAGGTCTTGATGCATGGCTGTACCGGCTTCAAGGGTAAAGCCCCCCAGTTTTTCGAAAGCGTCCCGTTTGATGGCATACGCACCGGCATATCCCGGGCAGGCAAGCAACAGGTCATAGTCAAAGGCTGCCTTGAAGGTCGGGTTTTCAACATCCCCTGCCGGCGTGCGGATGTCATGGTCGGCAAAAAATATGACAGCCTCGGGGGCTGCAAGGGCAGCCGCCTTGATATGCTCCACAGCATGATCGGCGAGTTCTTCGTCCGGCCCGGAAAATACCAGGATATCGGCGTCGACTGGTGCTTGAATTTCGGCCGGGTCAACTTCAAGGGCAACTGGCGCGGGCTGGTTCAATTGCGGTTGTGTGGAGGGGCGGAACAGACGAGCATGAAGGCTGTAGTCTTCGATTGGAAGCGCTGCGAACTGCTTTATCTTGGGCAGTTGCTGCTCAATTCGATCCAGGCAGGACAGGATAGAGTCCGTTCCTGCTTCAGGATTAGCGCGAATGGCGGCAAGTTCTCCCAGCAGCCTGCTCAGATAGTGTTCGTGCCGTACGCTGAAATTGTGGAGCGTCTGACCCTTGCATATTGCGACCTTGCTATCATAGTCAAACGCATGAACCTTCAGGCTGTCTTGACTGGCAAGGTGCTGGGGCAGGTCAAAATCCAGACGAAATCCCGACAGGCCATCACCCCCGAAAACTTCCTGAATGTCGCGGCGCTGCGTTTCGGTTCTGGTGGTTCCTACGAACTCACCATTGACAAAAATCTCGATGGTCAGCCGTTTGTTGATATCTGCCTTGCTGAAGGCATATCCTGCCACGTGCCCAGCCGAGATGCTCTCAACAGCACCAACAAGCGTCGCGGTTGGAGCGGCTGGAATGTCTGCAAGCTTTTCGCGCAGCCATGACCCAGAGACGGCTATGCTTGAGCCCTCAACGGCTCGCAGGAAGCGATCGCTTTTTACTGCAACCCGCATACATGAAAGGCGGTCCGCCAATTCTGGCGAAGCGGCCGATATGCCGAAGTGACGCTTGAAACCCAGCTTCAGGGTGGCCTGTTGTTCGGTGCTGAACGGCGAGAAAGCGGGAAGCCTGCCCAATAGCAGGGGTTCGATAATATCTCGGCCAAAGCTCTCCAGGGACAGCAATGTTCTGCACAGGGTGAAGGGGCTGGCACCCACTCTCAGGGAAATGTCTGTGTCGGTGTCCGGGTCGCAGCCGTTACACAGCAAAAGGAAGAAACGCACATCCTCCCTGTTGCATTTCTCAGGTTTTTTCTTGAACCAGCGCCGCACCATTATTGTTTCCCGTTAAAGGTTGGCCCTGGTCTACAGATAGCCGTCGGCACCATATTTCAGGATACCCTTTAGGTAAGTGCCGTAACTGTTTTTGTAGCCGGAGGCGACTTCCTCAAGCTGCGCGTCCGTGATGAAGCCACCACGCCATGCCACTTCTTCGGGGCAGGCGATTTTCAGGCCCTGGCGCGCTTCAATGGTTTGCACGAAATGGCTGGCCTGCAACAGGCTGTCCACTGTGCCGGTGTCAAGCCAGGCGGTGCCGCGCTGCAGCTTGATAACATTCAGGTCCCCGCGCTGCAGGTACACGTCATTGACGCTGGTGATCTCCAGCTCGCCGCGGGCGGAAGGCTCGATGGATTTCGCGATATCCACCACATCCTTGTCGTAGAAGTAAAGCCCCGTAACCGCCAGGTTGCTTTTGGGGTTTTCCGGCTTTTCCTCAATCGATAGCGCGCGGCCATCCTTGCTCATTTCCACGACACCGAAGGCTTCCGGGTTGCCCACAGGGTAGGCAAACACATAGGCGCCTTTTTCCACTTTGCCTGCTTGCTTCAGGTAAGTGGAGAAACCGGCGGCATAATAGATGTTGTCACCCAGCGCCAGCGCGGATGGCTGCCCGCCCACAAAGTCTTCACCAATCAGGAAGGCCTGGGCCAGCCCGCCTGGGTCCGGTTGTTCGGCATAGTGAAGCTCAATGCCCCACTGCGACCCATCGCCCAAAAGGCTTTTATATAGGGGCAAGTGTTCAGGGCTGGAGATGATCAGAATCTCGCGGATGCCAGAAAGCATCAGCGTGGTCAGCGGATAATAGATCATCGGCTTGTCATAAACCGGCAGCAGCTGCTTGCTGATAGCTTTGGTGATTGGATAAAGGCGTGTGCCCAAGCCACCTGCCAGAATGATACCCTTCATGGTTTCCCCCAGTGTTTTACTCATTACCCCGCGCCGGGGTATTTCCCGCTGAGCCTAGCCCAGTTCCCCGGCTTCGGAAAGCCTGTTAACGCACATGACCATGCTCTGCTCCCACGAGGGCAGATGTACGCCAAATGTCTCGGCCAGCTTGCTGCAGTCGAGGCGCGAGTTGGCTGGCCGCTTGGCAGGCGTGGGATAGTCTGCGGTGGTCAGCGCCTTCACGTGCGGGCGCTTCAGGCCATGTGCTGTACCCGCCTCAAAAATCGCTTCCGCGAATTCATGCCAACTGGCTGTGCCGGTCCCAGCAAGGTGAAACACCCCGCGAAACTCATCACGCCAGCCGGTTTGGGCAATTTGTTCCACAATCGCCAGAATAGCCTCCGCGATATCGGGGGCATAGGTGGGGTTGCCCACCTGATCCGCGACAACGCCCAGCTCATCACGCGTCTTGGCGAGCATCAGCATGGTCTTGAGGAAGTTTTTCCCGAACGGGCTGTAGACCCATGAAGTGCGCAGAACTATGGCCTTGTTGGCTGCTGACAGGACCAGGTCTTCACCTTCAAGTTTGGTACGGCCATAGGCGCCTTGAGGACCGGTCGGATCATCCTCGACATAGGCGTCCTTTTTGGTTCCGTCGAAAACATAGTCTGTCGATACCTGAATGAAAGGAATGTCCAGCTCATCTGCGATTTGTGCCGCAACCTCCGGTCCTGTGGCGTTGATGCTTCGGGCAAGGTCTTCGTTATCTTCCGCGGCATCCACGGCCGTGTAGGCCGCGGCATTGACGATCACCGTTGGCTTGAAGTTTCGAATGGGTGCTTCAAGTGAAGAAGGATTTGTCAGATCGACCGACGGCGGCCCGAAAGCCTCCAGCGTTATGTTACGGGCCGATGCGGCCTCAAGTAGCGACAGGGCAAGCTGTCCGTCGCTGCCGATAACAAATATGCGTTCTTTACGGTCCACAGCTTTAGTCTTTCTTTGCAGCCAGCACACCCTTGCGTTCGCCTGCGTGCTCGCGAAGCGGCGCCCACCACCATTCGTTATCAAGATACCACTGGATGGTTTTCTTGATGCCGCTCTCGAAGTTTTCTTCAGCCTTCCAGCCCAGTTCGTCCTCAAGTTTGGTGGCATCGATGGCATAGCGCGCATCATGGCCCGGGCGGTCGGTCACGAAGGTGATCTGTTCGCTGTAAGGCGTGTTCTTGGGGCGGAGTTCTTCAAGAATATCGCAGATGCGCTCAACTACTTCCAGGTTGGTGCGCTCGTTCCTGCCGCCCACGTTATATTTTTCGCCCAGCCGTCCGGTGGTCATGATGGTGAACAGGGCCTTGGCGTGGTCATCCACATAGAGCCAGTCGCGCACGTTCGAGCCATCGCCATAGACAGGCAATGGTTTGCCGTCCAGCGCGTTCAGGATCATCAGCGGGATCAGCTTTTCAGGCAGGTGGTAAGGTCCGTAGTTGTTCGAACAGTTGGAAATCACAACCGGCAGACCATAGGTTTCAAACCAGGCGTTTGCCAGATGGTCGGCCGATGCCTTGGAGGCTGAATAAGGCGAAGACGGATCATAAGGCGTGGTTTCCTCAAACAGGCCATCAGCGCCGAGCGAGCCATAAACTTCATCTGTCGATACATGCAGGAAACGGAAGGCTTTCTTGCCGGCGTCATCCAGCGACCCATAGTGGTCGCGCGCGGCCTCCAACATCTGGAAAGTGCCAACGATATTGGTCTGGATAAAGTCTGCAGCGCCTGTGATGGACCGGTCCACATGGCTTTCCGCCGCCAGGTGCATCACAGCGTCTGGCTTGTGACGCTTGAATACGTCATCCAAAGCTGCGCGGTCACAGATGTCCACTTTCTCGAAATGATAGTTAGGGCTGTCCTCAATTTCCTTGAGCGTGGAAAGGTTGCCCGCATAGGTCAGCTTGTCCACATTGATCGCCGTGTGCCCCAGCTCGCCCACCAGATAGCGGCAAACCGCCGAACCAATAAAACCTGCGCCGCCTGTTACCAATACTTTCATGGAAATGCTGCCTTATGCCTTGTCGTCATATGTGAAGGGCGAATCGAATTCACGGAACGGCTGAAGAACCGCATCCTTGCCGGAAAGGGTGGCGCTTGCGCGATCAAACGGCCAGTCGATGCCTAGGTCCGGGTCGTCAAAGGCGATGCCGCTGTCGCAATCCGGTGCGTAATAGTCGGTCACCTTATAAAGGAATTCTGTGTCCGGCTCGAGCGTGCAGAAACCGTGGGCGAAACCTGCGGGTACCCAGAATTGTTTCCAGTTCTCGGCGCTCAGTTCCACAGCCACATGGCTCCCATACGTGGGGGATCCCTTGCGGAGATCCACGGCTACATCCAGCACACGGCCGCGGGTGACGCGCACCAGCTTGCCCTGCGCATGGGGTGGGTTCTGAAAATGCAGGCCGCGGATCACACCCGGGTCGCGTGAAAGGGAATGATTGTCCTGCACAAAGGTGATGCCAGGCACCACTTCTTCAAAAGCCCGTGCATTGAAGGTCTCGGAAAAGAAGCCGCGCCCGTCGCCAAATTGTTTCGGCGTGAAGGCATACAGCCCCTTGATCGGGAATTCTTCAACTTTCATCTGGCCCCCTTGCCAAATCACTAATGGCAAAAATAGATGTGGTATCAATATGGTCGCCTTTATATTAAAAGGATAAGGCCTTGCAAAGGCAGAGTTTCGATAATCGGGAAATGCGGCATATATGCGCGGTATCAGGCAGCATGGATTGGGGCGGTCTCTTTACGAGGAATGCACGGACGGCATGGATGCGCTCGCGGCGGCTGGCTTCAGTGGTGAGGCAGCCAGGCTGCTCGCGTTCTTTCCGCCCGTCAGCCGAAATCCCTATCAGCGCATGCTATATGCGCGCGGCTTTAACCATGGATTCGCCTGCTTTCCCCTGGCTGACCTTGGTGAGGTAGAAGGCCTGCCGGATGATCTGAAGCTGGTGATGCATTACCACTGGCTGCACCGGGTGTTCGACAAATGCGATACCATCCGTCAGGCAAAAAAGGCGACGGATCATTTCCTGGACAGGTTGAAGCGCCAGAAGGACGACGGGCATACCCTGCTTTGGACCGTCCATAATATCCTGTCCCATGCCGCGCGCTTTCCGGATGAGGAAAAGGCACTTCGCGCCGGCATGGCGGATATTGCCGATGTGATTCACGTAATGAACCCACAGACGCGAGACTTATGCGCACCGCAATACACCCTTGATGACGCCAGGCTGGTTTCCGTGCCGCACCCTTCGTACCAGGGCGTTTACGGCGACTATATTTGCGCCCGCCAGGCCCGTTTCGATCTGGACCTGAACCCGGATGACAAGGTGTTCCTGCTGTTTGGGTCGCTGGGGCCACACAAGGGCACGCGCCAGTTCCTGGCGGCTTTTGACAGGCTTCAGGAAAAGCTTGAAGGCAAGGGCAGGGTGCTGGTTGCAGGATCGCCAGGGGCGCCGGACTTCATGGATGAAATACTGGCGCTGACGTCAGGCCGCGCAGACATGCGGCTCCTGAGGGCGCATGTGGACGACCAGTCTGTTCAGACATTTTTCAAGGCGGCGGATGTTGTTGTTTGTCCATATCCCATTGGGCTGAATTCCGGCGTGATGGCAACGGCAGCTACCTTCGGCAGGCCTTCCGTGGTGCCGGATGTGATGGCACGGTCGCTGCCGGGTACGGAAGATTGCGTGCAGGCGTTCGAGCCTGGCGATATGGATAGCTGCCATCAGGCCTGCCTGCAGGCGCTTGAGAAAGCAGCAGAAGGTCACACAGCAGTTACGCTGAGTAACTGGGCGGCGGCTAATAGTCCGGAAGAAATCTCTGATCGTTTCTTTAAGGCGCTTTTGCCTCGTTTGCAGGATTTGCCATGACGGCGCTTCAGGGATATCGAGAGCTGGGCCGGCGGGATTTTGCCGCATCGCGTCTTGCCGCCTTCGGCATGCTTGGGCACCAGAAGATCAAGCTGAAGAAACGGCCGGTGCGTCGCCTGTTTGCTTTGCCGCAGAACGGGCCGCGTTATCTGGATATCAGTTTTGTTACTGACCAGCAGGAAATGGCGCGCGGCGCTGTGGATGTTACAATCCGCTACCGCGGTATGCGGGGCGTGGCTCTCAGGCAGCCGGTCGTACACCGCCTGTTCGCAGACCCGGCAGACCAAGCGGGCGTGCAGCGCCTGTGGCTTGATCCCCCCAAGCGCGCCATGTTCGCGGAAGTGTCCTTTTCGCGCGCAGTGCGGGGCCAGCAGGTGGCCCTTGATGGACGGCTGAAGCTGGGGCGCGCCCCCATGCGTCCAGGCCTTGACTTGTTCGATGAGGTCGTCGCGTCCAGGGATCTGTCCGCCATGCATCACCTGCTGGAGGATTTGGTTGGCGTGCAGGACCGCACCCGTGCCCGTGCGCTTCTCGCGCGCATCTGTTTCCTCAGTCACGATCCCCGGTTCGCCAGAAGCCTGCAGTCTCTCGATGATGCTGAACGCATCCTGGCTTTTGGGCCCAATGACTGTGCCCCTGGAGTGCCCTTGGGGCAGAATGTGTACCTTTATGACCGTTCGCACCTGAGAGCCAATCTTGCAAGTCTACCTCTTGGGAAAGCGCTTCGGCGTGAAGCCCGCTGCCTGGTGCGGGACTTGCGTGTTGGTGGCAGTGGTGGGATCAAAATTCCGCAAGGATATCAACAGCTTGGTCGCCTTCTGGTCGCCGTGATGGTGAAGCGCCAGACGCCAGAATTGACGGTGGAACTGGATTGGGAAGCATTCCGGGCAGCGCCCCAAGGGCTTGGGGACTGGCTTGTTTTTGACACCGGCGCGAGTTTCCTTGAAACGCCAGGCGGTCAGGTCGTACAATCCTGCATTGCGCCATAGGCAATTGATTAAGTATATGAATTTAAAAGATAAAATATTGGTGGTTTCGTGAAAAAGATCAAGCCCGTCATTCTTTCCGGTGGTTCCGGGTCCAGACTTTGGCCCTTGTCGCGGTCAAAATATCCGAAGCAGTTTTTACCGCTTCTGGGGAGCAAGAGCCTGTTTGCCCAAACCCTTGAGCGGATAGGGGCGGATTATGGCTTCGACGCACCGCTCGTGGTCGCGAACGAGCATCACCGCTTCATTGTGAACGAACAGGCCGAAAAAGTGGGTGTCAGCGAGCCCCAGGTTTTGCTGGAGCCACTGGGGCGCAACACTGCGCCCGCGATCGCCGCCGCCGCGCTGCTGGCCGCGAAGGATGATCCTGAGGCGCTTCTTCTGTTCCTGCCGTCTGACCATGTGATTATGGATACACCGGGTTTCCACAAGGCTGTCAAAAAGGCGGCGGAGGCTGCGGTAGCTGGGCAGTTGTGCTGCTTCGGCATGACGCCCACACGGCCGGAAACCGGCTACGGCTATATCGCTGCAGGCGAAGCGCTTGAGGGCTGCGACGGTGCGTTTCATATTGACGCCTTCAAGGAAAAGCCTGACGCGGCTACGGCCCAGGGGTACCTTGAAGCCGGGACTTACAGCTGGAACAGCGGCATGTTCCTATTTCGCGCGGATGTGATTTTGGAAGAGTTCCGGCGTCACCAGGCGGACATGCTTACCGCAACCGAAAAGGCCCTTTTGGGTGCCCGAAAAGACCTGAATTTCCTGCGCATGGAAGAAGCGGACTTTGCCGCCGTGCCCGCAGAATCAATCGATTATGCCATTATGGAACCCACCGATAAGGCTGCCGTTGTGCCAGCGGAATTCGGTTGGTCGGATGTGGGCAGCTTCACGGCCCTCGCGGATGTGCAAGAAAAGGATGCTTCCGGCAATGTGGCGCACGGCGACGTGATGATGGAAGATACATCAAATAGCTTCATTCACCAGGGCGATGGCATGCTTGTGGCCACCCTTGGGGTGAAGGATTTGATTGTTGTCACGTCAGATGACGCCGTGCTGGTGGCGGACAAGAGCCGCGACCAGGATGTCAAAAAGATTGTTGATCGGTTGAACGCTGAAGGGCGCGAGGAAGCGCATTTCCATTCGATCGTCTATCGCCCCTGGGGGAACTATAGGACCCTCGCTATGGGGGACCGGTATCAGGTCAAGGAGATTGAGGTTTACCCCGGCAAACGCCTGAGCCTGCAGAAACACCATCACAGGGCAGAACATTGGGTGATCGTGGAGGGGACAGCGATTGTAACCCGCGATGATGAAACCCATCAGATGAGTGAGAACCAGTCGATCTATCTGCCGCTTGGCGCCGTGCACCGGCTGGAGAACCCAGGCAAGATCCCCCTCAGGCTTATTGAGGTGCAGTCGGGCTCTTATCTGGGCGAAGATGACATAGTCCGACTGGAGGACGACTTCCACCGAGAAGGTGAGAAATAGAATGAAAGGAGCCGACCTAATTGGTCGGCTCCACTGTTTATAGTGCTTATTTGAACGAGCTGATCATAGCCTTGACGCCTGCGGCCATGTGCGGGTCTTCCGCCGCCATCGCCAAGTTCGCCTGAAGCCAGCCAAGCTTGCTGCCGCAATCAAAGCGGCGACCTTCGAATTCCAATGCGTGGAACGGCTGTTTGCCGATCAGTTTCGCCATGGCGTCCGTGAGCTGGATCTCGCCGCCTGCCCCAGCTTTGGTGTCGCTGAGGATATCCATTACCTCAGGCTGCAGGATATAGCGGCCCACCACAGCAGACGTGGAAGGGGCGTCAGCCGGGTGCGGCTTTTCCACAAGGCCTTTGACCTCGATGCGCTTGCCGTCTCTGGAGCCCGGAGTGATTACACCATATTTGGACGTGTCTTCGCGCGCGACATCCATGGTAGCAACCATGTTGCCGCCAAGCTCATTGTATGAGTTGACCATTTGCTTGAGCGCACCGGGTTTACCTTTGATCAGATCATCCGGCAAGGCAACGGCAAACGGGTGACCGTTCACCAGGTGGCGGGCGCACCAGATGGCGTGTCCAAGCCCCAGCGGGCGCATCTGGCGCACGTATACGATGCGGCCTTCTTCCTGAAGCATGGAGCGCGCAACATCGAAAGCTGCGCCTTTGCCTTTTTCCTGCAGGATGTTTTCAAGCTCATAGGCGTGATCAAAATGGTCTTCCATCACCTGCTTGTTGCGGCCCGTGACCAGGATGATCTCCTCGATCCCGGCTTCAACGGCCTCTTCAACCGCATACTGGATCAGCGGCTTATCAAGCACCGGCAGCATTTCCTTTGGAATTGCTTTGGTCGCTGGCAGGAAACGGGTGCCTAGCCCCGCTACTGGAAGAACGATCTTCTTGATCGGCCTGTTCATGAATTTCCCCCGTTATTCAGGCAATTCCGACAGATATTGCCTGGTCAAAATCTTGCCTTCTTCAACGGCTGGCTGATCAAAGGCATTTACGCCCATCAGGTGCGCCGTCACCACCGTTTCAAGCATGAAGGAAACGAAAAGGCCACCCAAATTTTCTTCTGACAGGGAATCGATCACGATTTCCCTGACTGTGCGGTCTTTCTTCCTGAGCGTTTCCTGTGTTGCACGACTTTGGCACGTTACCGTGTCACCGATGGTGCGGTTTGCCATATAGTCGAGGCCGTAAGCTTTCGCCTCTGCGGCATCGATGCGTGGGCCTTTGCCATAGCTTGGCACTGTGATGAAAGTACAGAATTTGTCATTTGGGCCATCAAGGAACAGTTGCAGCTGGCTGTGCTGGTCCACCGGCCCGATGGCGCGAATTGGGGTGGTGCCAAGGCCGTCCTTACCCAGGCTTTCGGCCCACAATTGGCCGTGCCAGCGGGTGAAGGCGCGCAAGCTTTCCGCATAGGGCATCACCAGCACCTGGGTAACGCCTTTTTCCTGCTCCAGCGTGTGCGTGAGCGCGGCGCCCACAACGGCTGTGGCGGAAGCCGGATCTGCCTTGAACTGGTCGCACACTGCTTCGGCACCCTTGCGGAAGGCCTCGACCGACAGGCCGGAGACCGCCACGGGCAGCATACCAACGTTGGTGAGTACGCTGAAGCGGCCGCCCACATCGGTTGGATGGGCCAGGATCGGGGACCCAAGCTTTTCGCCGTACGTGCGCAACGGGCGTTCGCCCGGTTCGGTGATGAAGGTGAAATGGTCGCCAAGGTTGTCGCTGTGGTCCCCGGCTTCAAGCCACGCGCGGCAGGCCAGAAGTTGCGCCAGCGTTTCAGCGGTGGTGCCTGACTTTGAAATCGCCAGCACGTGGGTGCGGGCTGTGTCCAGCTCCTTGAACAAAAGATCCATCTCGAACGGGCAGAGGCTGTCGGGCGTGTGGATGCGCACTGGGCCTTTATGGAAGCGCGCGATAGCGATGGCCGCCTGTGCGCCAAGGCTGGAACCGCCAGTACCGAGCACAATCAGGTCATCGCAAGTTGCCTTGATGCGTGCAGCAGCAGCCTCAATCGGGCCAGCATCCGGGCCGTCATGCGCTTGGCGGGCAAAAGGCAGCAGGCCATCGGCGCTGAGTTTTGTCGCATAACGCACGGCTTTATCGAGGTTTTTTTGAAATGATGCTGAAATGCCGAGAGCCTCAAGCTGACTGGCGAGGCTTTCACTTCCAAAAGAATAACTGAACATATTTTTCAACCTGCTGTTTCCAATTGGATCTTAAAATGACAGCGCTGCCAATTATTGCAATGGCTTTCGCGGCATTATAGCCGCAATTATTTCGTTTTCATGGCGGAAGTTCTTCTTATCAGTCTCGCCGTTTCTCCGCGCGGAACCACAAATTGAAGGCCCATTTCTCGCCTTCCTCCACCGGACAGCCGGCATGAAGGGACAAGGGATGGCGCACGGTGGTGCCAGCATTGCAGTTGTGAAAGACCAGCAGCTTGCCCTTCTCGGGCGGCACGCTGATTTTCAGTTTGGGGAACTCGGTCTGGCCGCCCTTCTTCACATTGGTAAGGTAGCCAAGAACGGTGATGATCCGTTGGCCGCCGCCTTCCCAGTTTCGCTTCCCGGCCTCGGTTTCCGGATCAAACGCGTCAAAGTGGGGGCGATATTCCTCGCCCACGCCGTAGCGGATAATCTGGAAATGTTCGGCATGATTAAGCGGCATGCCAACAAGTCCAGCGACCCTTTCTGCAATCCGTTTGCAGGCGATATCCGCCGTATGGTCCACCCAACAGACATCGTTGGTCCGCCCTTTGGAGAGTACGCCCTCCGTGCCGCCGGAGACCTTGGCACGCTCCATCGTCTTGGTTTTGGCGCGGGCAATCAGGTGCGAACATTCAGCATCACTGACAAAGTCGGCAATGGTGTAGACGCGCGGGTCCAAATGCAGGTCAATGATGGCGCGTTTCATAATTCAAACCTGTTTTCCCTAAATCGCAGCTTGGTTCTTGTGCCCCCAAACACAGAAAACCCGGTGGGGGACCATGAGTGCGGCACCACCATACGTCTGCTTAAGGTAGGCTGCCAGTTCCAATTTGAAGGCGGCGCGCTTTTCCGCTGGCAACATGGCGATCCCAGCGCTGGCCTCAATCCTGCCAACCCAGGCTTCCTGACTGTAAGGTGCGCCTTCGTCATAGCTGAACGACTGGATGTTCGTGAATTCACCGCCAGCGAGGTCGCCGAACCAAGCTGGGTAAATACCTGTGCCGCCACTGGCTTTCCAGTCCGGGTTATAATTCAGGATCAGTTTTTCGGTGCCTTCAACAATGTTTCCGGGAAGTGGAAGCCAATCAAAATGGCAGATCATCATCATTCCACTAGGCTTTAAAAGGCGGTGCGCTTCAAGAGCGGCGGCCCTGCGGTCAAACCAATGCCAGCACTGACCGGCGGTGATGAAATCGAACTGCTTTCCATCAAGGCCCGTATTCTCTGACGGACGCTGGAGAAAGTTAATTTCCAACTGCTGTTTGCTTGCGAGGCTCCGGGCTGTTTCCAGCATTTCCGCATCAATATCTGTCGCGGTTACCTTATGGCCCATGCTGGCCAAGGTGCGTGCGATTGTGCCGGTCCCAGTTCCCATGTCGAGCGCCTTGCCGCTCCCGGCCGGCAGTAGGCCGAGTAAGGCCCAGCGGTCATACATGGAAACAGGAAATCCCAACCGGTGCACGGCATAGGCTGATGCGGTTTTGCCGAATTCCGGCGTTGCGGTTGGTTTCTCGATGCCTTCCCTTGCCATGTTTATCCCCCATTCGTTTAATCGCCTCCTTTATATCACAGCAAATTCAGGTCAGGCTTTTCATTTTAGCATTGTGTCTGGGCGGCAGTCTTTACTACAAGTAGGTATGTATAGCGCGCCGGCGGGTCACAGGCCGGGCATAAGATATCCAGGGAGGGCGTAAATGGCACAGTTGAAGGCAGGCATCTTGGGGGCCTTTCTTATTCTCGGTGTTGGTGCATGCGGCACCGCAACGAACGCAATGGACGATGGCGTGCCCAAGGTCGCTGAAGATATGACACTGCCGAGCGGCGAGATGATCGGCGATATCGTGATGCCTGCGGGTTCGGCGATGGACGCCAAGGATTCCATTATTCTGGGGAACGGGGCAAACGCCTTTGGCAAGATCATTGCCCAGGTAAAAGCCAAGCAGATCAAAGTGATGCAGTTTTACAAGGAAAACATGCCAACCCAAGGATGGGGACTGATCAGTGAAATCCAGGACGATGATATCCTGCTGACATTCCAGAAGCCCACGCGGGTTGCTGTGATCCAGATCGAGCGCGGTCGCGCGACGGACCTTACAATTACGGTCACACCGCGGAACTAATACCCCTACAGAAAATTGATGAAAGGCGGTGCCAGGAAGAAGCTCCGGGGCCGCCTTTCTTGTTACGGGCATGCCGGATGGCTAAAGGGCTTAATGCCGCCTATAGCAGCATTTTGTAGATTAAATGTCCGATCATTCATTAAATTGTACCGCGACGGTTTTACTTTGTTGGCTTTTGCGATAAAAGAGCATTCGCCATTCAGTCAGGGGGCGAGTGATCATGCCAAATTTAACCGCAAACGGTGATGAATATACCATCTACACTTCCGCGGCACATTTTCAGGACTATCCGGTAACCGCCCGCCTGGAAGGTGGCGCGGCCACCGCTGTGAGCAGCGGATGGCAAATAAGCACACAGCCTCACATGATTGGCACTCAGCGTCACATACGGCCCGCAGTTTTGCGCTAAGTTTCTTTCTATTTAACAGATTGGGGAGCGAATATTCATGCCCGGTTTAACCGCAAACGGTAACGAATTTACCGCAAATACTTATACTAGTGTGGGTCAGGTTCGACCGGAAATAGCCAGCCTTGAAGGCGGCGGTTATGTTGTGGTCTGGACAAACTTCAGTGCAGCATACGACGGTGATGGTTACGGCCTGGCAGGACAAGTTTTTGATAGCGATGGCAACCCGGTGGGCGCTGAGTTTACCGTAAACACTGAGTTTGAGGACAATCAAGACAATGTAGCCGTTACGGGCCTGCCGGGGGGCGGCTTTATTGTAACCTGGGGCTCCAATGATCTGGATGTGGACGGGGACAATGCCGCTGTTTCTGGGCAGATATTTGACGCTTCGGGCAACAAGGTAGGCGGTGAATTTGCTGTCAATACCGAGGTTGAGGGCTTTCAGTTAACGCCCGATGTTACCAGTCTCGCAGGTGGCGGTTTTGTCGTTACCTGGGAAAGCACTGATCCTGATGTGGATGGGGATGGTTACGGTATAGCCGGCCAGATATTCGATGCCGCTGGTAACAAGGTAGGCAGCGAATTCGTTGTCAATACCGAAGCGGAAGGGACGCAGGAGAAAGCCGTCGTTGCAGGCTTGAGCGGTGGTGGTTTCGTTATCGCCTGGGAAAGCGGTGATCCTGATGTGGATGGGGACAGCTCGGGTATTGCTGCCCAGATATTTGACGCCTCAGGTAACCCGGTGGGGGGCGAATTTACCGTCAATACGGTAAGCCAGGGCGCTCAGGATGAGCCGGATATTGCCGGGCTTACGAACGGTGGCTTCGTGATTACATGGCGAAATGGCGCTACAGATGCGGATGGTGACCTTAATGCTGTTTCTGCCCGTATTTTTGACGCCTCAGGCACCCCCAAGGGGGATGAGTTTATAGTCAACACCTTGACGTCCAGCGTTCAGACGCAGCCATCTGTTACTGCCGTCTCAAAAGGTGGGTTCGTTATCTCCTGGACGCAGAATGCTGCAGGCGGTGACGGTGATGGCACCAGCATAGCCGCGCAGCTGTTTGATGCGAACGGCAATAAGGTAGGTGATGAGACGACGATCAACGAGCGTGTCGCAAGTGCCCAGAACCATTCTGCAGTTACCTATCTAAGTGGCGATGATGTGGCGTTTACATGGGTCAGTAGCGATCCTGCGGTTGACGGTGACAGCTCAGGCATCGCAGCACGGGCGTTTTCTTTTTCATTGCCGAGCACGCCGGACCACTCTGAACAGCCGACTTCAAGCCTGGATACGACGACCGCTACAGACGGCAATGACACTCTTGAATTCGGCGTGGATGACGACACGGTCGCGGCAGGCAGCGGCGATGACTATGTGGATGGCGGCCAGGGCGATGACACGGTCAGCGGCGGTGCTGGCAATGACACCATCGAGGGCGGCGACGGCGCTGACCTTATCCTTGGTGGGGCGGGCGATGACCGCATCTATGCCACCAACATAGCCAATGAAAATGGCGATGTCAGCGGCAACATTGTTTGGGCGGGTGCTGGTGACGATGTTGTTTATGGCGGGTTGGGCAATGATACGCTGGGCGGTGGCACAGAGGCCGATAGCATTGAGGGCGGCCGCGGTGCAGACCTGATCTACGGCGGCGAAGGCAACGACACGCTTGATGGTGGTTCCGGGGCGGATACCCTTTGGGGCGGTGCGGGCGATGATGTGCTGACAGGCGGCAGTGGCGCTGACGTTTTCATCTTCGGTGCTGTTTCCGGCAACGACACTATCACCGATTTTGATCTGGGCGACGATGTGTTGTTGGTGAGCTTTGCGGGTATTACCGACCTGGCAGGTCTGCAAGCCGCGTCAGCGGAACAGTCAGTTGATGGCCAGGACGGCGTGCTGATTACCCTCGGCGAAGGCGAAAGCATCTTCATCATTGGCCTGCAACTGGATGATTTGGCGTCCGTCACCCTGGGATGAAGTAGCTGGACAATAAAGTATTGTATTCGGGTGGTGTTTGCAGTTCGTCTGCTTCGATGTGGGTCAACAGCCACCTAAAGCAGGATGGTCATGCCTGTGAGGTCGGCAGTATTGAGCCCTTCAAGGAACAGCCTGCCTGCCCCACGGGGGTCGATCAGGACGCCACTGTTCACGGCGGTGGCCGCTGCCTGAAAAGATGAGGCTGCGTGCCTATTTGGCGGCAGGCTTGAGTGCAGGAGTTGAGTGAGCAGATTGTAGCTAGTCGCGCTTTGGCCTGAGCTGGCTTATGTGCTACCAGTCTGGGCAGACATCATAAACTCCCGCGCGGAATAGCCGAAGGCGCGCTTGAACTGGCGGCTGAAGGTTTCGCGGCTTTCAAAGCCGGCGTCAAACGCCAGTTGCGTGACATTCCGGACGCGCCCAAGCTTAATCTGTTCAAGCGCCCAATTCAGCCGCGCCCGCTTAACCAACTCCATGGGGGTGCCGTAAGGTTTGCAAGCCCGGTAAAGCTTACGCCGGGAGACTGCGACATGATGGGCGATCATGTCGGGCGACAGGGCAGGGTTATGAAGGTTTTCGCTGATATATCGCTCGACCGCACTGTACACGGCTGCGTCTGTGGTTGCCGACTCAAGCCGCCGGGAATCGCTGTAGCCAAGTAGCGCTGTTTCCATAAGGTCGAGCGCGCTGTGGCTAACCGCCTCGGCTTCCGCAACAGTTAGCTGGTGCAAGGAGTCCATCGCCATGCGCATGAACCGCCATGCCAGGAACACCATCGGTGTTTCCTCTAATATATCGCCGTGCATGTCAGCCAGCATGGGCATGCGCTCAAGCATGACCGACTTGGGCATCGCAAGCGTCAGGTTCTCAAACCCCTGGCTGGAGATATGCATCGGTTGGGCAAGGTCGACGATGCGGATCTGGCCGGGCCGGATCAGTTTGCCGTGGGCATATTCGGTCGTCGCGTCACCGCCATGCACCTGAAACTGGAATGCCATGATATCGCAACCGGGTTGATCAATGAATTTGCCATTGCGGTTGATAGTGGCTTCGCTGTTGACCCAGCAGCGCGACAGGGAGGAAACGCTTGTCTTAGCTTCCTCCATACCCGCTTCAAATGAGGCTGCGTAGGGGCCGGGGCGCGTCAACGTCCCAACCTGCCCGCGAAAATCATACCAGCCGTCGAACTGTTCTTTCTGCGCGAGGGCGCTGGTTTCGAAGCTCAAGACGGTCATCCGCTCAGGTGCGGCAGTCAAGCTATCGTAGTTAAAAGCATCTGTTGTCCGGCCGTTTGCATCACGCCAACGCGCTGTGCCGGGTTGTTTCATGGCCATTGCCGCTCGCCCCCGAGACTGAGGTACACATCATTTCAGAAAATCGGCCCGGCCTCAAGGCCCAAGCCCCGCGCTTTCTCTCGGGCCTATTGGGGGCTTCTCGGCCTGCAAGTAGCAGATATCTTATGTGGGGGTTCATTCCACGGTTACTGATTTCGCCAGATTCCGCGGCTGGTCCACGTCCGTGCCCTTTTCAACGGCGGCATAATAGGCCAGTAGCTGGACGGGGATTGCATAGAGGATCGGTGTTACCAATTCGCCGGCGGATGGCATTTCAAGGCGTGCGAACATGCCTTCGGCCTCGCTTTCCGCATTGTCCGACAGCAGAATCACCTTGCCCTGGCGGGCCATGATTTCCTGCAGGTTTGAAACTGTCTTATCGATCAGCTCGTCATTCGGTGCGATGCCGATGACGGGCACATTTTCGTCTATCAGCGCGATGGGGCCGTGCTTTAGCTCACCAGCGGCATAGCCTTCGGCGTGGATATAGCTGATTTCCTTCAGCTTCAGCGCACCTTCCATGGCGATGGGGAAATGGATGCCGCGGCCCACGAACAGGACGTCGCGTGCAGGGGCGATCGCGCGGGCGATTTCCTCAATTGCTTCGTCATTGGCCAGTACCTGCGCCATCAGCTTGGGTGCGGTTTCCAGCTCCTGAACGAAGGCTGCTTCCTGTGCTTCATCGATCTGCCCCTTGGCAGCGGCCAAGTCTACTGCCAGGGCCGCAAGCACGCTCAGTTGGCAGGTGAAGGCCTTGGTGCTGGCCACGCCGATTTCTGCGCCCGCGTGGATCGGCAGCACCACGTCAGCTTCCCGTGCCATAGTAGAGCCCATCACATTCACGATAGTTGCCACGCGCTGGCCTGCCGCCTTTGCGTGCCTCAGGGCCGCCAGTGTGTCTGCCGTTTCACCCGACTGGGAAATGAAGATGGCCAGGCCGCCATCCATGTATACAGGCTCGCGGTAGCGGAACTCACTGGCGATATCCACCTCAACCGGCACGCGGGCCAGTTTTTCAATCCAGTAGCGCGCCACAAGGGCGGCGTAATAGCTGGTGCCGCAGGCTACGAGCGTCACCTTAGGAACCGTCGCCAGTTCAAACGGCATGTGGGGCAGGCGCACCTTGCCAGCCACTGGGTCCAGATAGCGCCCAAGCGCCTGGGCCACTACCGTCGGCTGCTCGAAAATCTCTTTCTGCATGAAGTGGCGGTGATTGCCTTTGTCCACCATGGTGGCCGCCACCTGACTAATGGTGGTGGGGCGCTTGACGGCTTTGCCTGCCTTGTCAAACACTTGCACGCTATCGTGGGTCAGTTCAGCCCAGTCGCCTTCCTCAAGGTAAATCAGCTTGCTCGAGAGGCTCGCGAGCGCCATGGCGTCTGAGCCCAGATAATTTTCGCCTTCGCCGAAACCAACCACCAGCGGGCTGCCTTCGCGCGCACCGAACATCAGGTCGTCCTCGCCCTTTATTAGCACGCATAGCGCAAAGGCACCGACAAGACGGCCAAGGGTTTTCTGGAAGGCATCGCGCGGGGCCATGCCCTCATTCAGATATGCGGTCAAAAGGCGCGCCACCACCTCGGTGTCGGTTTCACCTTCAAACGTTACGCCTTTCGCCAGCAGCTCTTCCTTCAGGGGGCGGAAATTTTCGATGATGCCGTTATGCACAATTGCGACCTGGTCGGTCATATGCGGATGGGCGTTGGCTTTAGTGGGTTCGCCGTGAGTTGCCCAGCGGGTGTGGCCAATGCCGTTATTGCCAGACAGCGGCTGGGCTTCGATCACAGCCCTAAGCTCGCTCAGCTTGCCGGGCGCGCGGCGGCGGTCCAATTTACCCCCCTCAATGGTGGCGATGCCGGCGCTGTCATACCCGCGGTATTCAAGCCGGGCCAGGCTTTCAAGAATGCGTGGGGTGGCAGGAGATGTCCCGAGTATTCCAACGATGCCGCACATTTCCTCAGGACCCTTTCTTGTTCTTTTCAGCCGCTTTCTTGGCGGCCTGTTCTTCCCGGAACTTGGCGGCGAAGCCTGCCTTGCCCATCTGTTTGCCGCGGCCAACCGCGAGGGCGTGGTCATCCACATCCTTGGTGATCACGCTGCCTGCGCCCACCATGGCACCTTCGCCCACTGTCACGGGTGCCACAAGCGCGGTGTTCGAGCCGATAAAGGCGCCTGCACCAATGATGGTCTGGAACTTGAGGAAGCCGTCATAATTGCAGGTGATGGTGCCTGCGCCAATGTTGGCGTCAGCGCCGATGGTGGCATCGCCAATATAGCTCAGGTGGCTTACTTTCACGCCCTTGTCCAGTGTGGCTTTCTTGACCTCCACGAAGTTGCCGATCTTGGCACCTTCGCCGATGTCGGCGGCGGTCCTGAGGCGCGCGAACGGGCCAACGCTTGCGCCCTTGCGCACTGTTGCGCCTTCCAGGTGGCTGTATGCCTTGATGGTGGCGCCGTTTTCCACTGTTACGCCGGGGCCGAAGAAGACGCCGGGCTCAATGGTGACATCCTGGCCGATTACTGTGTCATAGCTGAAATAGGTGGTGGCGGGATCGATCAGGGTCACGCCTGCGGCCATGGCCTCTTCGCGTTTGGCTCTTTGGAAGCAGGCTTCGGCCAGCGCCAGGTCGGCGCGGCTGTTGACACCAAGCACGTCTTCTTCGGCCGCCAGGGTCACGGCGATGGTGCGCCCGTCCTTGCGGGCAACAGCTACAAGGTCAGTCAGGTAATATTCACCCGCCGCATTGTTGTTCGACAGTTGGTCCAGCCAGCCAAAAAGCGCGCTGCCGTCAATCAGCATCATGCCGCTGTTGCAAAGCGTGATGGCGCGCTCGGCCTCTGTGGCGTCCTTATATTCGACAATACGCTCCAGCGTGCCACCGTCATCCAGTACCAGACGGCCGTAGCGGCCCGGGTCTTCCGGTGTGAAGCCCAACACAACAAGGCCTGCATTGGTGTCGCGCGTGCGGGCATCGATCATGGAATGCATTACTTCCAGCGGAACAAAAGGTACGTCGCCATATAGCACCAGTACGTCTCCGCTGTGGCCTTCAAGGGCATCGCGGGCAACCATGACGGCGTGGCCTGTGCCATGTTGTTCCGCCTGCGTAACAATCTCGCAGCCGCTTGTAGCGGCTTCCACCTGTTCGCGCCCGGCACCGACCACCAGGATTTTCCGGCTGGGCTGAAGCGCGTCAACGGTTGCCAGCAGGTGATGCAGCATGGGGCGCCCGCCAACAGGGTGCAGCACTTTATGCAGCGCCGATTTCATGCGGGTTCCCTTGCCGGCGGCCAGGACTACGACAGCTAGGTCTTTATGCGGCATAGAATAACATCCCCCTGATGCCCGTTTGCGTGAAGCATAACGGCAGATACCTGATTTCTAAACAGAATTCAGGCCTTTTTTTGAAACTCGTGTATCGGAATGGGGCAGTAATCAGTCCAGCATGTCATGCGCATTGATCAGGTGCCAGCTGGCGCGGCTGTTTTTCGACGCTGCGACCTTGTCCTTGTGGCGCCAGAAACGGTGCAAAATCGCGTGCTCCAGCCGCATGCGCCACCGGAGGCCGAAACCGGGCAGGATGGAAAACGGATTATGGCGGCTGTAGGCCCACAGCTCGATCCTGTTGGCGCCGTCCTTGGCCTGGCCGCGACCGTGGAAGCCGTTGGTGTTGGCAATTACGAGCGTGCCTGCCTTGGCTGTAAGGCCTTCTGGTGCGGGCAGGCCCATGGCCTCCAGGTCCTCGGGCCCGGCACGGAATGAGCCTTTTTCGGAATAGCCATCCCCGATGTTAGCTGCCACGCAGGACCGCCGGTATTCCCATTTGAAGCGCTTCCACGATAGCCGGTTCGACCCACGAACATAGGTGAAGGGGCCGTCTTCTACCTCAACGTCCTCAAGGAACAGCCAGGCTTTCATGGTGGGGTGGAAGGTGTCTGCATGCATCGTTTTTTGGGGGTCAGCCTTGCCGCTTCTGAAGCCGTTGCGGATTCGCTGGATATAAAGCATCGGCCGAATGGCGGTGGCGCCGCCATAGGCCAGAAGGTCAAGGAAGCGCTTGTTCTCAGTCGCAGACTTCAGCGCTGGGCGGCCTTCAAGCGCCGCGTGATCCAGCAGGATGCGCTGCGTGGCTGTATTGCCCTGTGTCATCTGCCGCACTTCACCGTCGTATGCAGCTACCTCCGCCCGGATATTCTCCAGCGTTTCCTTGTTCAGGAAGTCAGGCACCATGCAAAAGCCATCACGCTGGAAGGTCTGGCGCAGGGCTTTCGGCATTTTGTGGGCAAGCATCATCCAACGGAGGTGTGCTGTCGCGCGCGCAAGCAGGACCCTGATCATATGCAGTCCAAGCCTGTTCAGGATAGGGGACCCGATGATCGGATTGGCCTTGAAGGACTTGCCCTGGGTCCCAAGGGCCAGAATCCAGACAGGCCACATATGTATTTTGAAGGCGCGACGCATGTGTTTCCCCGAATGCCTGAAGCCCGACTGCAGGCTATCTTTATCGGTTAGGGGCTTTGTAATCAAATGAAAGCATTTCTTGCGGCAAGCTGCCGCATGGGGGACGCTCAAGTGACAACAACAAGAAATATGGGTTAGTATTTGGTGCTGCTGCTGCAGGTAATAGTTGCCGAACCGGGCGGAGCGAACTATTAACAGAAAGAGGACCTTAAAGGTCTAGCGGATTATCTCCCGATTGTTTGCGGACGCCATTGGCTGCGCGGCATAGGGAGGGAAATAGTGCCCGAGAGGGCTATTCCTTGCCATTGGGGGGCACGAGTGGGAATAGTGCACGCTGATCTTCTGATTTTCCTGGGTATCACCATGGTACCCTTGATGCTGCTTGCCAAAGTCAGGCGGATCAAGGGCCTTGATCGTGGCCTGAAGATGATTCTCCTCGGGTCGGCGATCCTCAGCGTTGCTGCCCTTGTCGACTATCTCGAAGAAACCACGCTGAAGTCCCATATGGATGCCATGGCGGGCAAGGATACCTGGAACCTGATGGTTGCGGCATTTGGCTATGTGCCGGGTATTTTCCTGATGGCGCTGGGCCTTTCGCGCTGGTTCAAGATTTCGCTGCTGTGGGAAGACGAAGTGCGCCGCCGTAAGAAAGCGGAAGCGGACCTTCTGCAGCGCACGCAGGAACTGCAGCGCGCTGTTGAAGAAGCAGAGCGGGCCAATCGCGCCAAAACCGAATTCCTGGCGAAAATGAGCCATGAACTGAGGACGCCGCTCAATGCCATCATTGGCTTTTCAGAAGTGATGAACCTGCAGGTTTTTGGCCGTCTAGGAGAAGAGCGCTACCAGGAATACAGCCACCTGATCAACCGCAGCGGCAAGTTACTCTTGGATATCATCAGCGACATTCTTGACCTTGCCAAGGTGGAAGCCGGCAAGCTTGAACTGGACGAAGAAGAATTCTGCCTTGATGAGTTGGTGGATGAATGCCTGCCAATTGTTGAGTTCAACGCCAAGGAAAAAGGGCTTCTTGTTGATTCGGAGATCACGCGTGAGCTGCATGTCTGGGCGGACCGCCGCATCGTCAAGCAGATGCTATTGAATCTTCTGTCGAACGCCATCAAATTCACACCGGCGGGCGGAACCATTACCGCAGGATGCACTGTGCTGCCAGACAACAGCTATGCCATCATCGTCAAGGATACAGGTGAAGGCATGACAGACGAAGAAATTGCAACCGCCCTTGAGCCCTTCGGCCAGATCGAAAGCGTGCTGACACGGAGCCACGAAGGTACGGGCCTTGGTTTGTCACTGGTGCGAACCTTCATCCAGCTTCATGGTGGCGATATCTTTATCGAAAGCCAGAAGGGTGTGGGCACTAATATCTGCCTGAAGTTCCCCAAAGAGCGCGTGATTACGAAAGCGGCTGAATAGCTGTTACTTTACAGAGCCCCCAAAAGCGTGCGCCGTTCCGAAGCAATCAGCGTGGTCAGGAAAGTACAGACCTGGTCCATATGGGCTTCTGGTCTGAGGTCGTCATGAACCACCAGCCATAGGTCGCGGAGCACAGAAATTTCGCTTGGCAGGACTGGCGTAATGCCCTTGATGCGGTCTGCCAAATAGCAGGGCAGAAGTGCGATCCCAAGGCCCGCCTCGGCGGCGTTTGCCTGCCCGGTTACGCTGGTGGTGCGAAAAATCACATGCGGGTCACTGATGGCCTTATCCAGCATCTGCAGTTCCGGCAGCGGCAGCAGGTCATCCACATACCAGATGAAATGGTGATGCTTCAGGTCAGACAGGCTGACGATGGGTGGGTGTTGCTGCAGATAGCTTGGCGCCGCATAAAGGCGCAGGCGGTAAACCCCCGCCTTTTCGCTGACGATCCGGCCGTGGCTTGGCCGTGCCAGCGTGATGGCGGCGTCTGCTTCCCGCCTGCTCAGGTTCAGTGACCGGGTCTCTGCGACCAGCTCGAGCGTGATGCCCGGGTTCCTTTGGCGGAAGCCCATGCAGTGGCGAACCAGAAACTGGCTGCCGAAGGCTTCGGGCGTGGAAAGTCGCACCGTACCCTGGGGGCCTGAGGCCACAGGTGCCACCTCGTCCATCAGCGCAAGTGAACTGGCCTCCATCCTTTCGGCATAGGCAAGCATGCGGCGCCCGTCGGCGTTCAGCTTGTAGGCCCGATTTTCCCGGTCGAACAGCTCAATGCCCAGTTCCTTTTCAAGCGCTGTAATGCGGCGCGAAACCGTTGTGTGATCAACGCCCAGCCTGAGCGCTGCCGCAGCCAGCTTGCCGCGCCGCGCCAGCTCCAGGAAATAGCGCATGTCGTTCCAATCGAACATTTTGAGGCACCATTATAGTTTGTGCATAATTGCACAAACTATAATGCAAAACTTCTCAGTGACGTGCAATATTGCATGTTATAGGGTGTGCCGGATTTTGGGGCGGAGTCGCGGCCCACGACCTTTGAATGTCCGATTTCCCGGACGGCGGCCGCGTGTATCATTTTGGAGACTTAACGCATGTATGAGCGTCATCACTATATTGGCGGCAAGGACGTAGAAGGCACGTCCGGCCGGTTTGGTCCGATTTTCAACCCATCCACGGGCGAGCAGGCAGGTAAGGTATCGCTGGCCAGCAAGGCGCAGGTTGAAGACGCGATCGCGGCAGCGGATGCAGCATTTCCGGCATGGGCCGCAACGTCTGTTGTAAAGCGCGCGCGCGTTCTGCAGAACCTGGTGCACATTCTGTACCGCGAAAAGGACGCGCTTGCTGAAGCGCTGGCGTCTGAGCACGGCAAGGTGTTCTCTGACGCGCAGGGCGATGTGCAGCGCGGCCTTGAGGTTGCCGAGTTCGCACAAGGCATCCCGCACCTGATCAAGGGCGAATTTTCCGATAATGTTTCTACCGGTATCGACATGTATAGCATGCGCAAGCCGCTGGGCGTTGTTGCGGGCATCACGCCGTTCAACTTCCCGGCCATGATCCCGCTGTGGATGAGCTGTGTGGCGATTGCTTGCGGCAACACATACGTTCTGAAGCCATCGGAAAAAGACCCGACTGTGCCGCTGATGCTGGCCAAATGCTGGGCCGAAGCTGGCCTGCCGGATGGTGTGTTCAACGTAGTGAACGGCGACAAAGAAGCTGTTGATACAGTTTGTACCGACCCACGCGTGAAGGCCGTGTCCTTTGTGGGCTCCACGCCGATCGCACAGTATGTTTACGCAACCGCAACCGCGCATGGCAAACGCTGCCAGGCAATGGGTGGCGCGAAGAACCACATGCTGATCATGCCGGATGCTGACCTTGAGCAGGTAAGCGATGCGCTGATCGGAGCGGCCTATGGTTCTGCAGGCGAGCGCTGCATGGCGATTTCCGTGGCTGTTCCTGTGGGCAAGGCAACTGCTGACAAGCTGGTTGAGATGCTGAAGCCACGTGTTGAAGCGCTGAAGATCGGCCACTCCATGGACATGGAAGCCGAAATGGGCCCGCTGGTGACAGCTGACCATCTGGCGAAAGTACGCGGTTATCTTGACCTGGCTGAGCAGGAAGGCGCTTCCGTGGTCGTTGATGGCCGGAACTTCGAATATAAGATGCAGGGCTTTGAGAACGGCTACTATCTTGGTGGTTCCCTGTTCGACAACGTCAAGCCGGAGATGCGTACCTACAAGGAAGAGATATTCGGTCCGACGCTGCAGATCATGCGCACTGAAAGCTTCGACGAAGCCGCAAGCCTGCCGTCCATCCATGAATATGGCAACGGCACTTCGATCTACACCCGCGACGGCGACACTGCGCGCGAATATGTGAACCGCGTTGAAGTGGGCATGGTTGGCGTCAATGTGCCGATCCCTGTGCCGCTGGCGTTCCACACCTTCGGCGGCTGGAAAAACTCCGCCTTTGGTGACATCAACCAGCACGGCATGGAAGGTGTTCGTTTCTACACCAAAACCAAAACTGTGACCTCCCGTTGGCCAACGGGTATCCGGTCCGGCGCAGAGTTTGTAATTCCAACGCTGAACAGCTAAATTACTAGGGCCCGGAGCATGATGTGTTTCCGGGCCCGTCTGTTTTGGGGGTGAGACAGAAAAGTTCCAAGTAAATCAATACCTTCGAAGCAACGAGGGAGCGGGGCATAGCCCCACCAAACACGAGAACGCGGGGAGATGATTCTCATGAATTTCAAATCACTACTACTTGGCGCTGTGGCGCTTACGGCTCTGGCAGCCTGCCAGCCAGAAGAAGGCAACACAAAGTCTCAGCCTGTTGCAGCAGAAGTCGACACCAGTGTGGACCTGAAGGTCGATATTCCATTTGAAAAATTTACGCTCGATAATGGCCTCCGGGTCATCGTACACGAAGACCGCAAGGCGCCGATTGTGGCTGTCAGCGTTTGGTATCATGTGGGTTCGAAAGACGAGCCTGAAGGCAAGACCGGTTTTGCCCACCTGTTTGAACACCTTATGTTCAACGGGTCGGAAAACTATGACGACGAATTCTTCAAGCCTTTCAAGGCCGTTGGCGCAACTGCGATGAACGGCACCACCTGGTTTGACCGCACGAACTATTTCCAGAACGTTCCAACGCCGGCGCTTGATATGGCGCTGTGGATGGAATCGGACCGCATGGGCCACCTTCTGGGGGCTGTGACGCAGGAAAAGCTGGATAACCAGATTGGCGTTGTACAGAACGAAAAACGCCAGGGCGACAATGCACCATATGGCCTGGTGGAATACCGCCAGCTTGAAGGTCTGTTCCCTGTTGGCCACCCATACCGTCATTCCACCATCGGCTCGATGGAAGACCTTTCCGCCGCGTCGCTCGATGACGTGAAGGGTTGGTTCAAGGAATATTATGGCGCCGCCAACACGGTGATTGTTCTGGCGGGTGACATTGATGTCGAGACCGCCAAAGAGAAGATGAACAAATTCTTTGGCGATATCCCGGCAGGCCCGCCGCTGAAGCAACACAAGGCCTGGGTGCCGACGCGCGAAAACAACACCATTGAAGAAATGGTGGACCAGAAAGCCCCGCAGGTTCGGGTTTACCGCAACTGGGCCGTGGCACCACGCACGGACATGGACTATGCCGAACTGGTGTTGGCAGCCGACGTGCTTGGCGGCGGCAAGAACTCGCGCCTCTATCAGGCGCTTGTATACAAGAACCAGCTTGCGGTCAGCGTGAATGTGAGCGCGCAGCCGTTTGAGCTTGCTTCTATGTTTGAAATTCAGGCGACCTTGAAGCCAGGCGTGGACGAAGCTGAAGTACAGCGCCTGATCGACGCCGAGATGGACAAGTTCCTTGCGGAAGGTCCAACGGCTGAAGAACTGAAGCGCGCGAAAACCAGCATTCTGGCTGGCCGAATTCGCGGGCTTGAGCAGATTGGCGGCTTTGGCGGCAAGGCAACAGCGCTTGCGCGCTCAGAACTGTATGCCGGTGATCCTGGCTTCTATTCGAACCTCCTGGATCATCTGAACAATGCGGGCATGGGTGAAGTGAAGGAAGCGGCCAACAAGTGGCTGGGCCAGGGCTACTATCAGCTGACAGTACGCCCCTATCCGAAATACCAGACAGCCGAAAGCCAGGTTGACCGGTCCAAGGGCCTGCCTGAGGTTGGTGCAATGCCAGACCTGACGTTCCCTGAAATTCAGGAAGCGATACTGTCGAACGGCATGAAGGTTGTTGTTGCAAACCGCCCAACCGTGCCGGTTGTGAATATGGCCCTGCAGTTTGACGCGGGCTATGCGGCTGATGCCGGTCGACCGCTCGGCACCGCAAGCTTCGCGCTCGCGATGCTGGACGAAGGCACGCCAACGCGCACGTCACTTGAAGTGGCGGCTGAGCTTGAAAGCCTGGGTGCGACGCTCTCGACAGGCTCCAACCTGGATATGAGCAATGTCAGCATGTCCATGCTGAAGGCGAATATGGAATCGTCGCTTGCACTGGCGTCTGACCTGGTGCGCAACCCGGCCTTCCCGCAAGAGGAAATCGATCGCCTGAAGCCACGCTGGATTCAGGGCATTGCTCAGGAAAAGGCACAGCCGGTTCAGCTTGCGCTTCGCACGCTGCCACCGCTTCTATACGGCACAGGCCATAGCTACAGCGTGCCATATACCGGTTCCGGCACAGAAGCCGCGATTGAAGGCATGGAGCGTAGCGACCTGGTGCAGTTCCATACGGACTGGATCCGCCCGGACAATGCCAAGATCTTCATGGTGGGTGACATCACTTTGGATGAAGCCACAGCAGCGCTTGAAAAGGCATTCGGCAACTGGCGGGCACCGTCAACACCTGTTCCGTCCAAGAATGTCGCTGAAGTGGCGTTGCCAAGCGAAGGCCGCGTGATTGTTATGGACAAGCCGGGCTCACCGCAGTCGCTGATCCTTGCAGGTCACTTGTTCCCGTCGACGGGCGACGAAGCCTACATGACGCAGGAAATGGCAAGCAGCATCCTGGGTGGTGATTTCACTAGCCGGGTTAACATGAACCTGCGCGAGGACAAGGGCTGGGCTTACGGCGCCTACACCTTCACGACCGATGCCCGCGGCCAGCGCATGTGGCTTGTTTATGCACCGGTACAAACGGACAAGACGAAAGAGTCCCTGCAGGAACTGGAAAAAGAGTTCGCAGCGTACCTGGGCAACAAGCCTGCGACAGCTGAAGAGCTTGAAGTGTTCGTTGCTGACGCCGTGAACAGCCTGCCGGGCCAGTTTGAAACGTCTGGTTCTGTGCTGGGCAGCCTGCTGTCGAATGACCGCTTTGGTCGCTCGAACGACTATGTGCCAAGCCTGACCGCCAAATATAAGGCGCTTGATATCGAAAAAATCAAGGCCGCGGCGCAGGCCAATATCCACCCAGAGAAGCTGACCTGGCTGATCGTGGGTGACTGGTCAGCGATCAAGGAAGGCATCAGTGAACTGGATCTCGGCAATGTCGAGGTTTGGGACGCAGACGGCAACAAGGTCGAGTAAACCGACATAGAGTATTGCGGGTTGCGCTTCGGCGCCGCCCGCACCAACCGGCCATCCCGCTTGGGCAAATTCGGGACGGCATATTTAGTATCCCCGGCAACAGTCGGGCTGGCGTATGGGGCACGGGGCGTGCCTCCAATGAGATAAACCCAAGGGGGTAGTCTTGGACTTTTCACTTAATGAAGATCAACGCGCCATCCAGGATATGGCACGCAGTTTCACCGCCGACATGATCACACCGGAAGCCCACAAGTGGGACGAAGACAAGGTGTGGCCCGCAGATGTGGCGAAGGCCGCTGGCGAGCTTGGCTTCGGCAGCATCTATGTGTCCGAGGAAGGCGGGGGCTGTGGCCTCAGCCGGGTGGAAAGCGTGCTGATTTTCGAACAGCTTTCCATGGGCTGCCCATCGACCGCGGCGATGATCTCAATCCACAATATGGCGACCTGGATGATCGATTGCTTCGGCAATGACGACCAGCGCGCACGCTTTGTAGGCGAGCTTTCAACGCTTGAAAAGATGGCAAGCTATTGCCTGACCGAACCCGGCGCCGGGTCTGACGCAGCAAGCCTCAAGACAAAGGCGGTGCGCGACGGCGACGAATATGTCCTCAATGGCTCAAAGGCGTTTATCTCGGGCGGTGGCACCAGCGACGTCTATGTCGTGATGGCGCGCACATCAGACGACGGCGCAAAGGGCATCAGCTGCTTCATCGTTGAAAAAGACACACCGGGCCTGTCGTTCGGCGCGCAGGAAAAGAAACTGGGCTGGCACAGCCAACCAACCGCTGCTGTGATGTTCGATGATTGCCGCATTCCGGCTGCGAACCTTGTGGGCGCGGAAGGCCTGGGCTTTAAAATCGCCATGCAGGGCCTTGATGGCGGCCGCCTTAACATCGGTGCCTGCTCCATCGGCGGGGCGCAGCGCGCGCTTGATGAAGCCGTCACCTACACCAAGGACCGCAAGCAGTTCGGCAAGTCCATTGCCGACTTCCAGGCCACCCAGTTCAAGCTGGCGGATATGGCGACCGAGCTTGAGGCCGCGCGGCTTCTTCTGTACGCCGCCGCCCAGAAGGTCACCAACAAGGCGCCAGATGCGGCAGCCGCTGCTGCCATGGCCAAGCGCCTGGCCACCGACACGGGCTTTGATGTGGTGAACGCGTCACTGCAGCTGCATGGCGGCTATGGTTATCTGCAGGATTACCCGATTGAGCGTATCCTCCGTGACCTGCGCGTGCACCAGATTCTCGAGGGCACCAACGAGATCATGCGGGTTGTCATCTCCCGCTCGCTTTTGAAGGACTAGACCATGACGGACGCTGAAGTACTGTTCGAGCATCGCGGCACCATCGGCCTGATCACGCTCAACCGCCCCAAGGCGCTGAATAGCCTGACGCACAATATGGCGGTGGAGATCACCCGCCAGCTTAAGGAATGGGCGATCATGCCGTCTGTGCAGGCGGTTGTGGTTGTGGGCGCCGGCGACAAGGCCTTCTGCGCCGGCGGCGACGTGGTGAAGGTAACGCAGTCTTACAAAGACGGCACCACCGAGTGGCGTGATTTCTTCCACGACGAATATCTGATGAACATCGCCATCGATGAGTTCCCCAAGCCCTATGTGGCGCTGGTGGACGGCATCACCATGGGCGGCGGCGTTGGCGTTTCGATCCCCGGTGATTTCTGGGTCGCGACAGAAAAAACGTTGTTCGCCATGCCGGAAACCGGCCTTGGCCTGTTCCCTGATGTGGGCGGTGGCTGGTTCCTACCGCGCCTTCCGGGCGAAACCGGCATGTATCTGGCGCTTACTGGCGCGCGTATCAAGGCGCCTGACCTGTATGCTCTCGGGATCGCCAGCCATGTGGTTTCAAGCAATGACATCGACGCCATCGTCTACAAGCTGAGCCAGAAAGAGATCAAATGCGAGGACTGCGTGCAGGTGGTGCTGGATGAATTCCACAAGGACCCAGAGCCCGCGCCAATGGCCGAAGTGTTCGATGAAATCGACGGCGCGTTCGCGGGCGTTCGCGTGGAGGAAGTCCTGCACGCGCTTGAAATCGACGAAAGCGAGTGGGCGCAGAAGCAGTTCAAGATTTTGATGACCAAGTCACCCACCAGCCTGAAGCTGACGTTCGCGCAACTGCGCCGCGGTGAGGTGCTGGAGACGTTCCGCGACAACATGCGCATGGAATACCGCATGGTGAACCGGGTGATGGCCGGGAATGATTTTTCCGAGGGCGTGCGCGCCATCCTTCTGGACAAGGACAATAACCCGCAGTGGAACCCGAACACGCTGGACCGCGTGTCGGACGAAGAGATTGAAACCTATTTCAGGTCGCTGGACGATCTGGAACTTGATATTGCCGAGTAGGGAGAGAACAGATGACAACAGTTGCATTCATCGGCCTTGGAAACATGGGCCTGCCAATGGCGAAAAATCTGGTCTCCGGCGGCATGACCGTACGCGGGTTTGACCTGTCGGCTGATGCCAAAGCGGGCCTCGTTGAAGCTGGTGGCCAGGCGTTCGACAGCGTTCATGACGCGGTCGACGGCGCGGATGTGGTGATCACCATGCTGCCGAACGCCAAGATCGTTGAAAGTGTGTATGCAGATGTCACCAAGGCGGCCAAGGACGGCGCGCTGTTTGTCGACAGCTCCACTATCGATGTGGCAACAGCCCGCAAGGTCGCTGACCGCGCCCATCACGCCGGTTTTGAAATGGTTGACGCGCCGGTTTCCGGCGGTGTGGGCGGTGCGGCCGCAGGCACACTCGCCTTCATGGTCGGTGGTAGCGCGGAGGCGTTTGAGCGCGCCAAACCTGTGCTGGAGCCCATGGCGGGCAAGATCGTGCATTGCGGCGATGCAGGCAACGGCCAGGCGTCCAAGGCCTGCAACAACATGCTGCTGGCCATCTCCATGATCGGGGTATCCGAAGCCTTCAACCTGGGTCGTGCGCTCGGTTTGGATGACCAGACGTTTTTTGACGTGGCATCGAACGCAAGCGGCCAGTGCTGGTCCCTGACCACCTATTGCCCGGCGCCGGGCCCTGTGCCCACGGCCCCATCGAACAACGACTATAACCCCGGCTTCGCCACCAACCTGATGCTCAAGGACCTCGGCATCGCCATGGATGCGGCGGGCGACACCGGTGCGAACACGCCCCTTGGTGCGCTTTCCCGCGAGATTTACAAAGCGATGGACGACGCGGGCTTCGGCGGCAAAGACTTCTCCGCCGTGATCAAGCATCTGGCTGGTAAGTTATAGAAGTCTTTGCTTGTAGAAAGGCTAGTTTGAAATGGACTTGCTCCCGCGAAGAACCTTCTTTCAACGAGACCTTTCCACTTTCACGGCTACAATGCTGGCAGAACGGGGAATCGGGTTTGCTGCAGAGTTTGAACATCTTCCAGCGGTAGACGATGAGCCATATTGCGGTTTTTTGACAGCAGACAAGTTAGTCAGAATTGAACTCTATGTGGACTCTGCAAACATTGTCACATTTTTCGATGGCAAAGAGGAGTCGATTTGTTTGGAGTGCTACGAAGGGCATGCCTCTGTGGCGGTTGCCGAAGACTTCAAGGTTGCGTTGGCTTCAGTCTTAAAGCGCTTCGAAGGAGTTAGGCATGAGGACGTTCTGGAGCATCTGGATGATAAGGGAATCCAAAGCCGTTGGGCGGGTTTGTTCCGCCGCTAAGTAGAAAAAGGCCCGGGCATGTCTGCTCGGGCCTTCTTCTTGGCAGCTAGTGCGTATTGTTATCAGCTTGCGGCCGCATAGGCCCAGCTGGGGGAGTTTTGGGAGGTTCCGCTCGACTGCGCTGGCCCGCGGCCAACAGCACCATAGCGGATCACCGCCTGCGTGCGGTTCGACACACCCAGCACCTTGAAGATGGCATGCATATGCGCCTTCACAGTGCCTTCCGCGATATCAAGCCGCGCGGCGATTTCTTTGTTTGGCAGGCCGTCTGCGGCCATGGCCAGGATTTGCTTCTGGCGATAGGAAAGGCGGCTCAGGTCCACCGACTCCGCAACCGTGTGGCGGGGTGCGGGCGCACGGCCCATGCCGCTTTCAAGCGCACCGCGCACGTTCGGGGCAGCAGGGCTGCTTGCAACAGCGCCGAAACCATCAAGCGGCAGTTTGAGCGCCCGACGGATGGCGGTGACCATCTCTGCCACGCTGGCGCCGCGTTCCACGCTCACGGCACCGGCGCAGTCATTGGTGCGTTGGCCCTCGCGGTCCAGTATCGTCACAACTGCGGCGTCAGGATACAGGCGGCGCACCAGCTTCATGCAGTCGATGCCGTCGTTGCCCAAAGATCCGGGGTGAACAATAATCAGGGAAAGGTCATCATGATTGGCGGTTTTCGCCAGAAATTCATGTTCACTGCTGGCTTCCATAATTTCCTGGAAATTACCGGATACCAGAATCACTTCCCTAAGGGAGAGACGGAGAAGTTCTTCCCCATCAACAATCAGAGCTTTCATAACACATCCTCGCTTTTTTTCTTGCCCCACACCCTTTGCGGTTCTTTTAGGACAAGTGAAATATAAGTGAACCTCATATCTCTCATGTTTTTTTGTACTTTCACTTTACGCAAAAAGTGATGGAACTTTGGGATGATGCGATGAATTGAGCGCGGGATGCGATGAGCCGAACCGCCATTTCTGCGGTTTAGGCAAGCTGCGACCGTATAATCTAGGATACTGGGCTTTCGGCCCCGCCGGTCCCTTGACGATGGTGGGGGATTCCCCGTACCCATGAGGGATACCGAAACACGCATCAACCAGTGAAAACGGAGCCTGTATGACCAGCCTGCTGAAGAATCTGCCGTCTTATGATGAAGCCAGGACTGCCCTGGACCGCATCGACGCGCGCCAGCAAGATATGGTCGACACGGTGATTGCTTGGTCGCGCGTGAACAGCGGCAGTCGGAACCTTGAGGGGCTGGCTGAAATGGAAGCGCTGATCCTTGAGGCGTTTGAGCCCCTTGGTGCTGAGGTGGAGCTGATCGACCTTGCGGACGGCGAGGCGGTCAATGAGAAGGGCGAGGTGGTCACGGTAAAGAATGGCCGAACCATCCGTATCTTCAAGCGCCCGCATGCCAACCGCAAGGTGTTGATGACAGGCCATACAGATACGGTGTTCGCCAAGGATCACCCGTTTCAGGAACCTGTGTGGCTTGACGCGGGCACGCTCAATGGCCCGGGTGTGGCTGACATGAAGGGCGGCATCATCGTTATCCTCAATGCGCTGATGGCGTTTGAGGAAACGCCGCTTGCTTCAAGCGTGGGCTGGGAAATTTTGCTGTCGCCGGACGAAGAGACCGGCTCGCTGGCTACGGCCCCATTGCTCGCAGAGCGCGCCAAGGCGGCGGATATCGGCCTGACTTATGAGCCTGCGCTCGCGGACGGCACGCTGGCGGGCGCCCGGAAGGGCAGCGGCAATTTCACCATCGTGGTGCGCGGCAAGGCCGCCCATGCGGGGCGCGAATTCCATGCGGGTCGTAATGCCGTGGTGCACCTGTCAAAGATCATTGCTGACCTGGCGGCGCTTACGGACGGTCGGCCGGAACTGACGGTGAACCCGGCGGTGATCAGTGGCGGGGTGGCGCCGAATGTTGTGCCTGATATGGCATGGTGCCGCTTCAACGTGCGCCTGAAGGAGCCGGAAGACGCCACATGGTTCCAGGCTGAGCTGGACAAGATTGTCGCGCGCTTTGGGGCCGAGGACGGCTTTGATGTGTCGCTTCATGGCGGCATCAACCGCCCGCCCAAGGCACTCAGTGACGCCAACCAGAAGCTGATGGACGCCATCAAGGCATGCGGCGCGGACCTTGGGATTGAAATCGATTACGTGCCCACTGGCGGCTGCTGCGAGGGCAATAACCTGGCGGCTGCGGGCCTGCCAAACGTGGATACACTGGGTGTGCGCGGCGCGAACATCCATAGCGCGGACGAGTTCGTTTGCGTGGACAGTTTTGCGGAAAGGGCTAAACTTTCCGCTCTTATTCTTCTGGCTTTCGCGAGCGGTCAGCTCGACGACGTGGTGAAAGCCAAAACCGCATGATGCGCACAGAAGGGGATTTCGCGCATCACTGAGGTTTGAAGACTTGGCCAAAAGGCCACTTAGGCAACCGGGGCCCTGATATGCTGCCCGGACACAGAATAAGGGATATGGCACATGTATGTGGTGCGACCAGCACGATTGAAAGATCTTGATGGCCTGCAGGCGCTCGCCAAAAAAACAGGCACGGGGCTGACAACCCTGCCGGTGGACAAGAAGGCGCTTGAGGCAAAAGTCAGGGAATCCATGGAGGCCTTCTCAAACCCGCCGGACATGAACAAGAAGACCAGCTATCTCCTGGTCATGGAAGACCCGAAGGAGGGCAAGATTGTCGGCACAAGCGCGCTCCTCGTAGGTGTGGGCCTGGATAAGCCTTTCTATAGCTACCGCATCCTGCACCAGACGCAGGTGAGCCACGAGCCCGAAATGCGGGTGGATACTGAACTGTTGCAGCTATCGAACGATTTCGTGGGTGCTACTGAAGTTGCGACGCTTTTTGTGGATGAAGATTACCGCAAAGAGAATGTCGGCAAGCTGATGTCAAAGGCGCGTTATCTCCTTATGGCTGCGCACCCGGACCGTTTCTCGGATCAGGTGATTTCCGAAATCCGCGGCTGGGTGGACGAAAACGGCAACTCACCGTTCTGGGAAGCTTTGGGTCGTCACTTCTTCGGCATGGATTTCAAGACCGCAGACCGGATCAACGGCCTTGGCAACAGCCAGTTCATTTCTGACCTGATGCCAAAGTTCCCGATCTATACGGCGCTGCTGCCTGAAGAAGCCAAAGCCGTGATCGGCAAGCCACACGACAGCGCGCGCCCGGCGATCAAGCTCCTTGAGAAAGAAGGTTTCCGCTTCTCCCGCTCGGTAGACATCTTCGATGGTGGCCCGGCGATGGAAGTGCACAAGCGCGGCATCTGGACCTTGCGCAAAAGCGTGTCTGGCGAGCTTGGCGGTACCGTTGAAGGCGGCGGGCATGACCCGATGCACATGGCCTGTAATCCGTCCCTGGATGACTTCCGCGTGGTGCTCACGAACGTGGTTGAAGGCTCTAGTGGCCTTTGGATTCCGGAAGAAGCAGCCGCGGCCCTGCACCTCAAGGCTGGGGACCCAATCATGTATGCGCCTATCGGTCGCCGCGTGCCACCGCAACTGGCAGAGTAGGGAGTTTGTCATGACACATTTTATTGACGGTGCCTGGCTTGAGGGTGCCGGTGAAGAATTTCGTTCCGTGAACCCTGCAGACGGCGAGGTCATCTGGACCGGCCGTGAAGCGACGGCCGACCAAGTCGACGCGGCAGTAAGCGCCGCGGCGCGCATGGCTGACACCTGGGCTATGACGCCGTTCGAAGACCGTGTCTCGATCGCTCGTCGCTATGCCGAAATTCTGGTTGAGCGCAAGGCGGAGCTGGCTGAACTGGTGGCGAAGGACGCAGGCAAGACCCTGTGGGACGCCACCGGCGAAGCCACAGCCATGGCCAACAAGATTGAGATCAGCCTCAAGGCCTATGACGAGCGCACAGGCTTCAAGGAAGCGGTGAACGGCGCGATCCGGTCGAAGCTGGCGCACCGGCCACACGGCGTGATGGCGGTCTTTGGCCCTTATAATTTCCCCGGTCACTTGCCAAACGGCCATATTGTACCGGCGCTGATCGCGGGCAACACCATCGTGTTCAAGCCCAGCGAGCTGACGCCAGCCGTGGCAGAGCTGATGGTGAAATGCTGGGATGATGCAGGACTACCGAAAGGCGTGCTCAATCTGGTGCAGGGCGGCCGCGACACGGGCGCGGCGCTTATCGCCAACAAGCATATCGACGGCCTTCTGTTTACTGGCAGCGCCCGTACCGGGCAGATCATCGCACGCGAACTGGTGGACCGACCGAATGTCATTCAGGCGCTGGAACTTGGAGGCAACAACCCGCTGATCGTCCATGAAGTGGAAGACCATGCCGCAGCGGCAGTGATGACGGTGCAGAGCGCCTTTATCTCAAGTGGCCAGCGCTGTACATGCGCGAGGCGTTTGATTGTGCCGGTTGGTGCAGAAGGTGATGCTTTTATCGACACGCTCACCCGCGCGATCGACGGCATCACCGTTGGTGCCTGGAACGATGACCCGCAGCCCTACATGGGGCCGGTGGTCAGCGGCCATGCTGCGAATAATGTTCTGAAAGCGCAGGAAGCGCTGGAAGCTGCGGGCGGCAAGGTGATCCGCCGGGTTGAGAAGCTTGCGCGCGGCGACGCATACCTCACGCCAGGCCTGATGGATGTGACAGATGTAGCTGACCGCCCGGATGAGGAAGTCTTCGGGCCGTTCCTGCAGCTCATTCGCGTGCCGGATTTCGAGAGCGCCATCCGTGAGGCTAACAACACCCGGTTCGGGCTGGCCTCTGGCCTGATTTCAGACAACCGTAACAACTATGACGCCTTCTACCCGCGTGCCAAAGCCGGGATCGTTAACTGGAACCAGCAGCTGACGGGCGCGGCCTCTACCGCGCCGTTCGGCGGCATTGGCCTTTCAGGCAACCACCGGCCAAGCGCCTATTATGCGGCGGACTATTGCTCCTACGGCGTGGCCACGATGGAGCAGGCAGAGGGCAAGGTTGCTGTGGGCGCGCTGCCAACAGGGCTCAATTTCAATGAAGGAGAAGGCTGATGGCTTGGCGTGAAGTAAATTTCGACGGCATCGTTGGCCCCACCCACAATTATGCGGGGCTTTCCTACGGCAACGTGGCGTCGGCGAAGCACAAGGGCATGGTGGCGAACCCGCGCGAAGGCGTGCTGCAAGGTCTTGAAAAGGCAAACCATTTGCAGTCCCTGGGTATGACACAGGGCGTCCTGCCACCCCATGACCGGCCGCACCTGAAGACGCTTCGAGACCACGGCTTCACCGGCTCTGACGCCGAAATGCTGGCGGCTGCCTGGAAGGCAAGCCCGGCGCTAGTAGCCAATATATGTTCGTCAGCAACCATGTGGACGGCGAACGCGGCGACCATTTCGCCGGCGCCCGACACGGCGGACGGCCGCACGCATTTTACGCCTGCAAACCTGGCGGCCATGTACCACCGGTCCATCGAGGCACGGGTGACGGGGCGGATATTGAAGGTGATGTTCCCGGAAGGTGAGCGGTTCAAGCACCATGACCCGCTTGTCGGCGGCACCCACATGGGCGACGAGGGCGCGGCCAACCACAGCCGCTTCTGCGCTGATTACGGCGAGGCCGGTGTGGCGCTTTATGTCTATGGTCGGGGCGCGTTCGAGACGGCAGCAGACCTCACATACCCGGGGCGCCAAACCGAGGAAGCAAGCCGCGCCATCGCGCGCATGCATGCGACACGCGGCGATAAGACCTTGTTCGTGCGGCAGAATCCGGCGGCGATCAACGCCGGCGCCTTCCATAATGATGTGGTGGCGGTGTCGAACAAGAATGTGCATTTCTACCACGAGCAGGCGTTTGAGAACCCGGACCAGCTGGACCGCGATATCCAGGCGGCGATGGGCGATGTGGAGATGCAGTTCGTGCGCGTACCCGCCAGCGCAGTGCCAATTGCGGACGCGGTCAAGAGCTATCTGTTCAACAGCCAGCTTATTTCGGCACCGAAACGAGAAGGTATGACACTGATCCTACCGACGGAAGTTGCGGAAACGCCATCCACAAAAGCCTATGTGGATCAGCTGGTTAGCTCTGGCGGGCCGATTGCCCACGCGGACTATCTGGATGTGCGCCAAAGCATGCGTAACGGCGGTGGCCCGGCGTGTCTGCGCCTTCGCGTGGCCATGTCTGACGATGATATCAATGCCATGGGATCGAACAGCATCCTTGATGACGCGCTCACGGAAACGCTGAAAGCCTGGGCGAACAAGCATTACCGTGACCGCCTTGCGGTTGACGATCTGGCGGACCCGCAGCTGATGGAGGAAAGCTTCAGCGCACTGGACGAGCTGACGCAGATCCTGAAGCTTGGCAGCGTCTATGATTTCCAGCGTTAAGCGCGCCTTGGAAAAGGGCACAGCTCAGTAAAAAAAAGGCACACGGCGGGCACACTGGTTGTGCCCGTTTTGCTGTTGGCGGATGGTCGGTGAGTTTAGCCGCGCGGCGCTGGCGGATGCAGCGGACCGCCCAGGCTCAGTTGGCCTGCTTTTTCCGGCGGCGGCGTACCGGCGCCAATGTCGAAGAAATGCCGTTCCACCAGACGGGTGCGCCGGAAACTTCTGCGGCCGAATTGCGCCACCAGGTCATCGCCTTCGATTACCACCCCTGTGCCGACAAAATAGACGACCTTGCCGAACGGGTCGAGGAGCGGTAGCTGGATGGTACGATAGACGAACGGCACATCGGCGAAATTGATCATGCTGCGCGTGATCATGCCGGCGCAAGGCTGGTCGCGGAGCGCTTTATAGTAGGTGCGTTCGTCTTCAACCAGTTCCTCTGGCGTCATGTCGAAAATATTTGTCCCCGTCATGTCAATGCCGATATGGCGGTCCAGCACGGTACCAGCCTGTACGACCCGCAGGACTTCGCTGTCTTCCCATTCGCTCAGGAATACTTCGGAAATTGACCCGTTAATCTGGGCGGAAGAAAAGTCGGATCGCCGGGGGCAAACCTGTCCTTCAGGGCGGGGCAAATTCAGCCAGAATTGAACAAGCTGTTGCGTTGCCTTCGAATGTTGCAGCTTTTCGAGCGCGTCAGTCATCCAGTTACTGGCCTTTAAACCCTAAACTTGAGGCCAAATCCATTGGCGAAAGTCACAATTCCGTCAAGTGCCCAGTGCAGGGCGTGCCGCAAGCCTTCTTGGCGCGGTACAGGCCAAAACGTGATTGAATACGGCCCATCCCCGCATTTTTCCACGATGTCGACCCCTCGACAAGTGACCAGATAGTTAGCGAATGAGGGGGTATTTGCAAGCCTTTTCAACCAAAAGAACACATGTTTCGCCCTTATTTTGCGTTGCCTTGGTGCATCCGTTGGCCCCCGCTGCGCGTAAAGCCAGGGGTGTTTTGGTTTTGTGTTGCGCAAATACAAAGGATTTCCCGGCTCGCTCACGCCGCGTGCACCAAAGCGTGACTGGACCGGATCAAGACCTTTGCTAGATTTAAGCTAAGCAGAAACCGGAGTATGGCATGTTTATCAAGCGGACAAAAAGCTGGCACTTGAGCGAAAGTGAAGTCACCCCCGAGGCGGTCTATCTGGACCGGCGGCGCTTCATGACGGGCGCGGGCGCGCTTGCGGGTGCGGCAGCACTTGCGGGCACAGGAGCACTGCAGGCGGCGACAGAGCGGCAGCTCAAGACACTGGCGCACACCAAAACTGCCTTTGACCCCGGCGAGACGCTGACGCCATATGACGCGGTGACCAACTATAATAATTATTATGAATTCGGTACCGGTAAGGGTGACCCGTCGGAGAACGCCTGGCGGCTGAAGGTTGCGCCATGGTCGGTGAAAGTGGACGGCATGACCGACAAGCCGGGCGATTATGCGCTTGAAGACCTGATCGACTATTCGGCACTCGAAGAACGCATCTACCGGCTTCGCTGCGTGGAGGCCTGGTCGATGGTGATCCCATGGCTTGGCGTGCCGCTTTCGGGTGTCCTCAAGAAGGTCGCTCCACAGTCGGGCGCCAAATATGTTGCGTTTGAAACGCTGGCGGACAAGGGCCAGATGCCGGGCGTGAAAAGCTTCTTTAACGTGCTCGATTGGCCTTACCGCGAGGGGCTTCGGATGGACGAAGCGATGAATGAGCTGACCTTCCTGGCCGTGGGGCTTTACGGCAAGGAACTGCCGAACCAGAACGGCGCACCCATCCGCCTTGTGGTGCCGTGGAAATACGGCTTCAAATCCATCAAATCCATCGTGCGCATCCATTTCACTGACAAGGAACCAAAGACCAGCTGGAACATGTCCGCGCCATCGGAATATGGTTTCTATTCGAACGTGAACCCGCGCGTGAGCCACCCGCGCTGGAGCCAGGCGTCCGAGCGCCGCATTGGCGAGTTCGGCAAAAGGAAGACGCTCATGTTCAATGGCTACGCGGATCAGGTGGCGCATATGTATGACGGCATGGATTTGGCGAAATATTATTGAATAGTGTTGTCGTCATTCGCCGGCTTGACCGGCGAATCCATGCGGTAAGAGCGTGGCGTGGACTCGCCGATCGGGTCGGCGAGTGACGATTGGGGTGGGCATGGCCAGAAATATGACCAGAAATATGAATTGTCGAAAAGGCCGGATGTCTTGATGCAGATTTTTAGTGTCCCAAACCTCAGGCGCTTTGGCAAACCACTGGTGTTTGCCGCCTGCCTTATCCCGTTCGCCTGGCTGGCCTTCAACTGGTGGCAGGCGTTTGCGGGCGCGCCGCACGACCTGGGGTTCAACCCAAATGAGACATCCAACCGCTTTTCGGGCGACTGGGCGCTTCGGTTTCTGTTGATTTCACTCGCGGTAACGCCGCTCTCGCGCGTGCTTAAGTCGCCAAAGCCGATCCTGTTCCGGCGCATGCTGGGGCTGTTCGCCTACTTTTACGTTTGCACCCATATCCTAAGCTACCTGTGGCTGGACCTGTTGTGGGACTGGGCAGGCTTGTGGGCGGATATCATCAAGCGGGTTTATATCACCGTGGGAATGGCCGCTTTCCTCATGCTTACCCCCATGGCGATCACAAGCACCAAGGGCATGATCAAACGCCTGGGCGCGAAAAGGTGGCAGCGGCTTCATAAGCTTGTGTATGTCATCGCCCCTTTGGCCGTGATCCATTTCTTCATGATGCGCAAGGGCTTCCAGCTTGAGCCGCTTATCTACGGCGCGATTTATCTGGGCCTGATGGCGCTGCGGTGGAAGCGAAGGGGCGGCAAGAGGGTGAAGGCCGCATAGTAGGCTGGTAGTTTTCGACCCAAAGCGGACGTTTGAGCGATGAACATTCAGACGCGGCTGGATATCCGCCCTTCGCCAGAAGCGGCCGCTGTTCCTTGTGGGATCAGCGGCCGTCTTGATTGTCATTAGGGGCTCCCCGCACATGTGCGGGAAGAGGCTTAGTTCCTCAGGGTGAGCTGGATTCCGAACCAGCGTGGCTTGCCGAAGAACTGCTGGTTGAAGCCCGCAATGGCACCAAAATCGAATGTATAGACCCGGTAGTCGGTGTTGAAGAGGTTCTTCACGAAGCCGGCCACCTCGATGGTGTCATCGTCATTTCGGTAGGCGATGCGGGCATCAACGAGTGTGTAGGCTTCTTCACGCGACTGTGGGCTGTTGGTGATATCGAAATAGTGGGCGCCCTGGTGGTTGAAGCTTACGTTCCCAGATAGATAGCCTTTGAGGGACTCAACCGGTTTTTCATACTGGATGAAGCCGCTGGCCGTGAACTTGGGTGCAAGCACAGGGCGGCGGTCAGGCAGGAATTCACCGTTAACGGATACTCCGTCAACGTTGGCATCCAGGAAGCTCGCTGCCAGTTGCATGCTCAGGCCGTCTGTCGGACGGGCACCAATCTCGATTTCAGCGCCCTTGTAGGTGGCATCTGAGTTGGTGATCACCTGCGACAGACCCTGGAACGTCAGTGCCTGGAAGTCTTTATAGTCATAGTAGAAGGCTGCGGCGTTGACCGATACTTTCCCGCCTTCGCTTGACCATTTTACACCGGCTTCATAGGACGTCAGGATTTCCTCGTCATACGGAATCTGGCTGGTCTTGATGCCGTCTGTGGCGTCAGAGAAGCCGGCATTGAAGCCGCCGCTCTTGAAGCCCCGGCTTACGCTTGCATAGAAAAGCGTGTTGTCGTTTGGCGTGAAATCGATACCGATCTTGCCGGAAAGGTTGCTGGCATCAATGTTGTTCAGGTCGCCGACTGCGCCCGCATCCAGGTCAGGGATGCCGGTTGCGTTGTTGTTGCCACCTGTGCGGAAGTCCATCCAACTTTGCATACCGAGAATGCCGCCGAACGCATCGTTCAGCAGATAGCCGGAGGGCATATCGTTCAGATATTCCATGTCCTTGTCTTCGCTGCTGTAGCGCAGGCCGCCTGTCAGTTTGACGGTATCGCTCAGGGCATATTCGACCTGGCCGTAGCCAGAGATGGACTGGGTGTTCTGCTCATAGTTCACGTCATAAAGGATGGCTGGGAGCAGAGCATCCGGGTCGGCTGTCGCGAGTGACGGAGTGCCTGCACCGAGGAGGCCGTCAAAGACCGTTGGGTCGCTGTCCAGGAACTGGGCGAAGCCGGCAAACCAGTTCACTGCCAGTTCAAGGTCGCCTTCAACCTTGGAATCAAAGAAATAGGCACCAACTGTCCAGTTGAAGTCGTTGTCGCCGCCACTGAGCGTGAGTTCCTCGGTAAAGACTTTGATGTTTGAGGCAAAGGTTGGCTCGATACCGGCATTCGGGCCGACATCGGTGTCCTCTTTGTGCAGCTTTTCAGTCTTGCTATAGGAGAGGATGTTGGTCACATCCACATTGCCGAATGTGTCGGTATAGGTTGCCGAGCCGCCCCAGGATTCGATGTCCAGAACACCTTCGCGGCTATAATCGCCTGCGAAATTATCGCCGTCAGTGTCGGCATAGCCATAAATGTCGGCGACGCCGTCAGATGCTTCATGCTGATACTGCGGTGCTACCGTGTTTGAGGACGCATAGTTGCCCTTGAGAAGCAGCGACCCTGTATCGCTGAGGTCGAAATCAAGCTGGCCGCGAAGGGCGTAGCTGTCTGCCTCGTTTGCATCCTTGCCAATCCGGTTTTCAACATAACCGTCATAGCTTTTCCGCGCCACAGAGAGGCGGCCGCGGATGCTGTCAGAAAGCGGGCCACTGACGGCGCCTTCAAACGACAGCTCGTTGTGGCTGCCATAGGTGAGTTGGCCAAAGGCCTCAAACTCATCAGTTGGTTTCTTGGCAATGAAATGGATCAGGCCGCCGGTTGCGTTCCGGCCATAGAGCGTACCCTGGGGCCCGCGCAGCACTTCGACGCGCTCCGTGTCAAAAAGCTGGAAGGTCAGGCCAGGTAGGGCAGCCATATAGACGCCGTCTTGATAGATTGCGATCGGGGCTTCGTTGTTGTCGTTGAAGTCATTCAGCCCCACACCGCGCAGCGTGAAGGAAGGGTTGTTGCCTTCACCTACTGGAGTGCCGATGTTCAGTCCGGGCACTTGGGCCGCAACATCGACACTGTTCGTGAAGCCAAAATTCCTGAGTGACTCGCCGGAAAATGCTGTAACAGATACCCCCACATCCGACAGCGACTGGTCCCGCTTCTGGGCGGTGACCACGATTTCTTCAAATACCTGCGCTTGCGCCATTTGTCCGCCGGCTACGGCGTAGACTATTGAACATGAAGCAAGCAGGCTTGCTTTACTAAGACGTTTCATATGTGCTTCCCCTAACAACGGTCTCCACGGCGAAGGTCATCTATCGCCTACGTTGAAAGGGATATATTAGCTAGGATCACTCAGCCGCGATTGGCAATACCGGTCAAAAATGATCCTAGCCCTTGTTCAGCATTCAATATTGGCTTTCAGGCGCTGTCACTCGCAGACCTTCAAGGTCCGGGGATACTTTGATCTGGCATGACAGGCGCGAGTTTTCCTGCCGGTGTTCGTTAAATTCCAGCATGGATTCTTCCATTTCGCTCGGGGTGCCCACCTTGTCCATGAAAGCGTCATCCACATAAACATGGCATGTGGCGCAGGCACAGGCACCGCCGCACTCGGCCAGGATGCCGGGCACATCATTGTTGATCGCCGCATCCATGACGGTATCGCCGTCCTCTGCGTCAATGATCCGTTCTTCGCCGTCAGGGCTTACAAAGGTAATTTTCGTCATGGTCTTCTCACTTCTGCTGCAGTTTCTTGACGATGCTCATCATCGGCTCATCCGTTTCTTCCAGGTGATGCCGCTTGAGCGGGATTGATAATTTCAGGACTTGTTTGCCAGCCATGAAAGACTGTGGGTCGTTGATAGCGTCGACCGCGATGAAGCGGTCGCTTTCAAAATAAAAGACGGCAAAGCGACCGACTTCGATATCGCCGCGCACGACCGTGTGGGTGTGGCCTGTGAACAGGCCTGCTGTCTGGATTTTGATGTCATACTGGTCTGACCAGAACCAGGGCGGGTTATAGCCGGGGCGTTCGGCCCCAAGAATATGGGCCGCCACAATATCTGCCTGGTCGATGGCGTTGGGCACGCTCTCCAGGCGCAGTTTCTGCGGCTGGCCCTGAAGGGGACGCATGCTGCAGTCGCCAATAGCGTAAATGCGTTCGTCGCTTGTCCGGCTGTCTTCATCGACGATGATGCCGTTGCCGCACTCAAGCCCGGCCTCTTCTGCCAGCTCCTGGTTCGGAAGTACGCCAATGCCCACAAGAAGAAGGTCCGTTGCAATGTCACGGCCATCGGCAAGCTTGACCGCAGTTAGTCGGTCATCGGACGATACATACTCGGTCACTTCCACATCGCACAGGATATTCACGCCGTGATGCCTGTGCAGGCGCAGGAAATAGTCTGATATTGTCTCGCCGGTTACACGTGCCAGCAGGCGCGGCATCCGTTCAAGGACAACCACGTCAATCCCCATGCCGCGCAGCACGGCCGCGGCCTCAAGCCCGATATAGCCGCCCCCCAGCACGGTGACATGCTTGAGATCAGAAAGGCGTGCCTTCAGTGCTTTTGCGTCCTCAAGGCCCCGAAGTACCTGAACATTCTCAAGGTGTGCGATGCTATCGAGCATACGCGGACGTGAACCGGTGGCCAGGACCAGCCGGTCATAGTCATGGCTTGTGCCGTCCGCGCAGGTGACGGTTTTATTCGCACGGTCTATGCCGGTTACGCGCGTGTTCAGGCAAAGGCCGACATCCTTGTTCTCGTAAAATGAGAGCGGCTTGAGGAATAGCTTTTCCTCGGCCAGGTCGCCTTTCATAAAGGCTTTGGAAAGCGGTGGCCGCTGGTAGGGAGGCGCAGACTCCTCGCCAAGCAATGTGATGGGGCCGGCGTGGCCCTTCATGCGCAGGGTTTGGGCCAGCTGGATCGCAGCCTGCCCAGCCCCCACAATGACGATCCGGTCTTTGGATGCAAGCGACATAAGACGGTCTCCTTATCTTCCCCAAGGGTGATAAGGGATTGTCGCAGGCCCTGCCGTGCAAATCCGGCCAAAGAGATGGGCTGTGTCTAGAGGCCGGAATTCTCGCTTTTCGGAAATTCAGACGGTGTGATGCCACCCGACCAGCGCGTGAAAGCGCGGCAGAAACTTGAGGAATCGGCAAAGCCGATAATGTGGGCAACCTGAGTGACAGTCATATCCGATGTCGAGAGATATTCCTTCGCAAGGCCGAAATTCCTTTCTTCCAGCAGATCGGAAAAACGCACGCCTTCGCTCTTCAATTTCCGATACAGGCTGGCTTCAGAGAGGCCAACATGGCGAGCCACCTTCTTTGCCGTGATGGGAAGGGGAATGCGCTGGCCGTACAGGACGTATCGGACCTGGTCTGACAGTGTCTTGATCTTGTTGAAGCTTGCCTGTTCTTCGTCCAGGTATGCTTTCAGGATAGGCGCCAGGCTCGAATCCAGGATTTTGCCTGTCATGTTCAAATGCTGCGTAGGGATGACCACGCTGTTTACCTCCTGGTTGAAGTGAACCGGCACCTTGATGCGCTTTTCATATTCGCGGCGATCCATTTGTGGGGAATGACGGAAGTTGACGCTAAGGACATCGATCTTGTCTTCGGCGAAAATCTTGATCATGCGTTTCGTGAGGGTCAGTGAAAACTCCACGTCCTGGATGCACTTCAGCTCATCCACATGCATGATCTGGTAAACCCAAGCGGTCTCATAGTCGTCTATAACCAGATGGGCGTTGGTCACGCCCTGTAGCAAATTCATATAGTGGCACATATTCAAGAAGGCTTCGTGAATGGTGGGTGACGACAGAAACAGGAAGCCGACGGCACCCAATGTTTCAGGCCCGGCCGTGCGGGCCAGGTCCACCCCTAGCAATGGATTTCCGGCATTGACTGCCGCTTTTTCCATAAAATTCATCCAACCCTTTAGGGGGATTTCCCCATTGGTCAGATCGACGTCATGTTTGGAGATGCCAACCTCTGCCATCAGTTGATCAGCGTCGATGTCGTTTTCCTTCAGGGGGGCGCGCAGGCTTCGGATAACAGATGACCAGATATGTGGTTCTTGCTTAATTTTTTGTAATTTTGCTGCTTCCAACATCTGGCAAGGGTCCAATTCTTTCGCGTGATAGAGATTATCATAATATTGATAGAAATTGACAAGCGCAAGATCGGCTTTCCCATCATCGTCTGATCCAGAGATGAAACGGGGAAGCGAAATGAAAAACTCCTTTGTAAACGCCTCGGCCGTGGCCGACTGGCAAGGCGTTCTGGCCTCACGCGGGCTGGACGCAGGAAACTTTGGTAACCTGTCTTTGAAAGCGTCTGACCACAGCGAGGACGGCGGCTCTCTGGTTGTGGACCTGAAAGAGTTTGTCTCCTTTCTTGAGCAGGTCGGGCAGGTAAAAGACAGTGCGGGCCTGTCGTGGGCCGTAGGGCATGCCTCCAACTATTCCAAACGGGGCTATGCTGGGCGCGCTGTCCTTGGGGCAAAGAACCTGGGAACGGCTTTCAGCCGTTTGGCGCAATATTACCCGCTGATCCAGGATGATACCCAAGTAACCTTCGATGTGGGCGAACAATGGTCCACACTCAGCTACCGTATTCTGGACCCGGATATCTGGCCGCGGACCGAAGATGCGCTTTATTCGCTGGGCATTTTCGCAACTTTCATCAAGTCGGCCGCGCCAGATGCCTGGCATTCGGTTGAGATGTTTGTTGAATGTGACGCCGAGACCATCAAACGGGATGTCAGCGACATTGTGAAAACCAACGTCGAATACAAAGCTGAAAGCAATGGTTTCCGCTTCCCGACCAGCCTTCTGAACAGGGAACTTGATCTTTTGCCGGCGGTGGATGGTGATCATATGAAAAGATTGTCGCGGCTTCTGTCAGAGCAGAAGCGCCGTATGCCTGCAAGCGACCGGACCCGGCAGAAGATTTTCGAGGGGCTGAGTAAAGGCAAGGTCAACCAGGATCATATTGCCCTTGAACTTGGCATGTCCCGCCGGACCCTGCGGCGCAAACTTGCGGGCGAGGGCGAATCCTTTCAGTCGATCCTCGATGAGTGCCGGATGCGCGCGGCGTCGCTTGAGTTCAAGATCTGCAAGACGCAGTCGTTGTCCGAAATGGCGCTCAAGCTCGGATATTCGGAACACAGCACCTTCTCTCGCGCGTTCATGCGCTGGGCCGGCATGGCGCCACAGCAGTTCAGGCAACTGGCTTCGTAAAAACTAGAATGTCCTCCCAAAATGTCCTCAATGGCAAAGCCCGCGCAAGCGGGCTTTGCTATATCTGCACCCCGGATTTTTTTGAAAGAGGCGGAAATGCCCCATCTATTGCTGCTGGAGGGAAACCCCAGGAAAGTCCGCGTGCGCGCAGACAGTATCGGCGTGCGTGCCGCAAGCCAGGTGTATGCGGAAGCCATTAGCGCCCATTTCCCTGACATTGAAATGACGGTCCTGAATGGTGCTGACAAGGACGCCGCCTTGCCGGAAGGCGCCAGCTTCGACGATTTTGACGGCATGGTGATCAGCGGCTCCAGCCTGCGCGCGTTCGACGATACATTCGCGGTCAGAAACCAGATCGAGATCCTGAAAAAGTTTGGCGAAACGGGCAAGCCCGTGCTTGGCAGTTGCTGGGGGCTTCAGATTGCCGCCATTGCCGCCGGCGGCACGGTGGAGGCCAGCCCGAACGGCCGCGAGATCGGTTTCGCGCGGAAAATCCTGCTGACTGATGCGGGCAGGGAACACCCTTATTTCCGCGGCAAGCGGCACACGTTCGACGCGCCCTGCATCCATTATGACGAGGTGACAAAGCTTCCCGCGAACGCGACGCTTCTATGTACCAACCGCCACAGCGAAATCCAGGGTGCGGTGATACCTGTTGGGCGGTCCGAGGTCTGGGCGGTCCAGTATCACCCGGAGTTCGATCTGGAACAATTGTCCATGCTTTTCCGGCTGTATAAGCAGGACCTGCTGGAGCAGGATTTCTTCCACACGGAAGTTGCTGCGGATGGCTACCGCGCCCAGATTGATGCGCTGATTGAAAATCCATCCAACAAGGCCATCGCCTGGCAGCTGGGGATCGACGAAGATATTCTTGACCCCCACATCCGGCGGGCTGAGATCATCAATTGGGTGACCCACTGCCTGCGCTGATGTGTTGTTCGGCGACAGGTTACCAGCAAAGAAAAAAGCCGTGAAGGGTATTCCTCCGCGGCTTTTCATTTTCTTTTTGGAATGGCTGAAGATTTAGGACTCGTTGTTGTCCAGTCCGTTCCAGCCGTCTTCCGGGCGGTCGAACCATACGTGTACCTGGCTGGTGCCGACAGAGTTTTCATATTCGCTGAATTGACGCCCTTTTGCCCGACAGTTGCGCGCGCCCAGTGCGCCCACCATCATCAGGTAATGGCCAAAGCCGCCTTCAGGTCTGTGCCTGTAATAGTCCCCCATGGTGTCGATGACTGCGGCGTGGTTGCCTTCCTTGAACCAGGCCAGGCGTTCATAGTCTGCCTCGCGGGCTTCTGCGGAGAAGACAAACTCAGGGTTTGCGGCTTCATATTTGCCGATGCTGATGTCCCGGAAGGGGCGGAACGTATGACTCATGGAACCGCTGGCCAAAAGGACGACCCTGCGGTCCGATTTTTCGATGGCGCAGCGGATGCCTTCGCCAACCGACAGATAGTCATTGGCGTCCGCAGACATGCACACGCCGACACTGAGCCACGCTTCATCCTTCTTCAGGTGATGGGCCACATTGACGGTACCATAGTTGATGGGCAGGTAAGGGTCGTCGATTGCGGTGCAGCGGGTGCCGACGCCGTTTACTTCCCGTTCAATCAGCAGGGCAAGCTCAGGGTCGCCCTTCAGGTCGTAAGGAACCTGGCTCATGCCCCTCGGCAGTTCCTCCGATGTGAACTTGCCGGTGCGGCGTTCATGGGAGGTAACAATAAATTCGATCAGCGTTGCCCAGTGCGTGTCAAAGACGATCACAGCGTCTGGCTTCAATACGTCCAGCACCTCTTTCCTGATCCGCTCCAGCCCCTTGATAAGGGTGGTGTCTTTGCCATCATAGATTTCCAGACGATCTTCGTCCGGTGTCATGATGGTTGGTACATGCGAGACGAGCCCTGCACCCACGATTTCGCCCATGGCGACCTCCTAAATGATTAAATTCTTCTCTCTAACAATACTCATTTCCCGGGACTTCGGTACCAGGGGGGCTTACAATGTCCACATCTGCCAAGATGCTCCGCCTGCCAGCAGATAGTCTGATGGAAATTGGAATGGTCGGTGACCTATCCCCATAAAGACAAGGAATGGGCAATGAGCAACGCTTGGCAATATCCGTTTTCGCAATCCGAAGATTCAAACGTCGATCTATCATCACTTGATGCCTTCAATCAGGGCGCACCCTACAAAACCTTCGAGCGCATGCGCGGCGAAGGCGGTGTAACCTGGACTGAAGAGACCGGCGGGCGCGGTTTCTGGTCGGTCACCAGCCATGAGCATATCATGAAACTGAACCGCCAGCCTGATCTCCTCAGCTCCGCAAAGGGTATCCGGATCGAGGACCAGTCCGAGGAAGAGTATGAAGCACGCAAAACCTTCCAGGAAACGGATGCCCCGCAGCACACCTACTTCCGGATGCTGGTGAACAAAGCCTTCTCCCGCAATTCGGTGGCCCAGTTTGAAGACCAGATCCGGGAAATCACGGGCAGCCTTATCGATAAAGCGCTTGAAAAAGGTGAGTTCGATGCCACTGAAATGATCGCTCGCCAGTTGCCCATGCGTATGTTGGGGCAGATTATCGGCGTGCCGGAGGAAGACCTTGGGTGGCTCGTGGAAAAGGGCGATGCCCTGATCTCAAACTCCGACCCTGATTATACCGATTTCGTCGTCGACAAGGTCGATACTGAAGAATACCGGCTGTTGCCGTTCCGGTCGCCCGCGGCTGTTGAGCTGTTTGATTATGCCAATGATCTTCTGAACCGCATGGAAGCGGGCGAGAGCTTCGGTGTGCTGAACCTCGTACTTGGTGAAACCAAGGGCGGCACCAAGATGACTCATGATGAATTCCGCAATTTCTTCTGTCTTCTGGTGGCGGCGGGAAATGACACAACGCGCTACAGTATCGCGGCCTCCATCCACGCCCTGGCGAACCAGCCGCATCTTTTCCAGCAGATCAAGGACAACCTCGACAATGAAGAGTTCATGATTTCCGCAGCCGATGAGATGATCCGCTGGGCGTCGCCGACCACGCACTTCCGCCGGACGGCCACCAAGGATTTCGAATATGAAGGCAAGCAGATCAAGGAAGGCGACAAGATCGTCCTTTGGTTTGCGTCTGGCAACCGCGACCCAGAGGCTTTTGATGAACCCTTCACGCTTAATCTTGAGCGCAAGCCGAACCGCTTTGTGTCGTTCGGGCAGGGCGGCCCGCACGTGTGCCTTGGTATGTGGCTGGCGAAGCTTGAGGTGCGGATCGTTCTTGAGGAACTGGCGCGCCGGGTTGCGACCATCGAGCAAACCAAGAACCACGACTATCTGCGGTCAAACTTTATTCTGGGCCTGAAGCGCCTGCCTGTTCGCATGACTGCCGTCTAAATCAAAAAGGGGTTCAACATGAATACGCCTGATGCCATGAGCCGTGTAAGGGTTCTGTTTTCAGACCAACTGAACCTGGCGCGCGGTAAATATTTGCCAAGTGCTTTTGCTGAAGGCGGGCATGCCCGCTTCTGCGCTGGTGCCTATGCCGTGACTTATTCGCGTGATCTGATCGCAGCACCTGGGGCAGGCGTTGAAGGGGGGCTGCCGGATATTGAAGGCGTCTTTGATCCGAAGTCGCTGCGCGATGGGTGGGAGCCCAACACGAAGATTGCCTTGGCGGACATCCGTGACGCAAACGGCCCGAGCGGGCTTTGTGGTCGCACCGCGCTCAAGAATGTCATTGCCAAGTGGCAGGCGCGTGGCTTGACGCCCATGATCGGCCTTGAAGGTGAAGCCTTTATCTTCCAGCGCGGTGAAGACGGTGGCTGGGTTCCGTATGACACGCCGGGCGCCTTTGTTTATGGCACCGGCCCCTTCACAGACCCGGCCGGTTTGACGGATGAGGTCTGGGCGGTGGCACAGTCCATCGGCCTGAATGTGGAATCCTTCAATGCCGAATATGACAGCCCGCAGTTCGAGATGACGCTCGGGTACACCGATGCGCTTGCGGCGTGCGACAACTTCTTCCTGTTCCGAACCATGGCGCGGGAGCTGATGTACAAGAAGGGCTACCTCTTGAGTTTCCTGCCCAAGCCGATACCAGGCCTTGCGGGCAGCGGCCTGCATGTCAACATCAGCTTCCTCAATGAGAAGGGCGAAAATGCTTTCGCGGGCGGCACAGACAAGGACAACTTGTCTGATCTGGTGAAGGGCTGTATTGCCGGCCTCATACACCATCATGAGAGCATGTGTGGTATTCTGGCGCCGATTGTGAATTCCTATGAGCGCCTGACCCCCGCAAGCTTGAGCGGCTATTGGGCGAACTGGGGCTATGACCACAGGGGTGTCGCGGTGCGTGTGTCAGCCGAAACGGGCAAGGCCGCTCGCATCGAACACCGGGTGGGCGACTGTGCGGCAAGCCCGTATTTTGCGGTGGCGGCGGTCCTGAACGCAGCTCTTCTCGGGGTTGAAAAAGGGTATGACCTGCCGCCTGCCGAAACCGGTGATGGGCTTGAGAGCGTCAACACGGAGCGCCATGTGCCGACAAACCTGACCGACGCCCTTGATGCGCTCAAGAATGATACGACCCTCACAGCTGCTATCAGCCAGCTGATGATCGACAACTATATTGCGATCAAGGAAGCGGAAGTGAAGGAACTGGACGGCAAGGATGCCGCGGGCCAGTTCGATTATTACGGCCACTATATCTAGGCGACGAGGAACCATACGATGAGAGACAGATTTACCGTTGGCCATGTATCCGTATCGCCCGATCATTATATCGGCGGGGAACGCGTGTCGTCGCCCACGACCTTTGAGACGCGAAGCCCGATGGACTGGTCGATGCTGCTTGGCAACATCTCACGCGGGGACGCGGACACCGCTGAGCAGGCCGTGGCGGCGGCCGAGGCGGCATTCCCTGCCTGGGCAGCACTTTCGCCCAAGGAACGCGCCGCCTATATGCACCGGCTGGCGGACCTGATTGACGAGCATAAGAAAGACATCGCGACGGTCGAATGCCTTGATATGGCCATGCTGCAGGAAAGCCTTGAACTGCGGCTCGTTCCGCGTGGCGCCTTGAATTTCCGAAACTATGCAGACCTGGCGGTTGAGCACGAAGAACGTGTTTGGGATAGCAAGGGAACCCACAACAGGGTGATCCGGATGCCTGCAGGACCGGCCGTGATCATCACGCCGTGGAATGCGCCTTTCATGCTGTCGACCTGGAAGTGTGCGCCAGCGCTTGCAGCCGGTAACACGGTGATCCTGAAGCCTGCCGAATGGTCGCCCCTGTCGGCCAGCGTTCTCGCTGACCTGATCGATAAGGCCGGGTTCCCGCCCGGCGTGTTCAACATCGTTCAGGGATTGGGGAGCGAACTGGGCAACCATCTGGTCAACGACCCTCGAGTGAAGCGGATTTCCTTCACCGGTTCGGTGCCGACCGCCCGTGTGATTGGTAGGGCAGCGGCGGAAAACATCGTGCCCTTTACTGCTGAGCTTGGCGGGAAATCCTGCCTTCTGGTGTTCGCGGATGCGGATATCGATGCAGCGGCGAAGAGAGCAGCGGGCCAGTTTGACGATAGCGGGCAGGTCTGCATGGCGGGCACGCGCATCATCGTGGAAGAAAGCGTGGCGGCGGAGTTCGAAGCCCTGTTCCACAAATATGCCGACCAGCACGTGATGGGCGACAGCCGCGATGCGGACACCACAATGTCGGCGATGATCCACCCTGTGCATGTGGACCGTGTGCTGGGCTTTATCGACCGCGCACGCGCCAATGGCGATGATATCGTCCGTGGCGGCAAGCTCTACAAGGAAGGCGGCCTGTGGGTCGAGCCCACGTTGATCAAGCCGAAAAGCAACCAGTCTGAGGTCGTTCAAAGCGAGATCTTTGGTCCCGTCCTCACGTTCCAGACGTTCAAAACCGAAGAAGAGGGCGTGGCGCTGGCGAACTCCACCGTCTACGGCCTTTCAGGCATTATCTACACCGGCTCGCGCGAGCGTGCCGAGCGCGTTGGCCGTGCGGTCCGGGGCGGTACCGTGTGGGTGAACACCTTCCTGGTGCGTGATCTGACGGCGCCCTTCGGCGGCATTGGCCAGAGCGGCCTTGGGCGCGAAGGCGGGCATTATGCGCTTGAATTCCATTCGGATCTCAAGACGCTGCAGATCCTGGAAGGGTCTACAAGCTAGTTTCGGGCTTTCACTTCCTCCCCTTCCTAGCGGCCCGAAATGATTGGGCGGAGCGCCAAACATGGCTCTCCGCCCATTTGCTTTTTCACTGGAAGATGTTGAGCTTTAGAGGGTGCGGCGTGCCCAGCCAGAAACAGCCGTCCGTATGGTCGGCCAGGTCATCGCCGGTTACCGAATGGATGAGGACGGACAGACCCTGCCGGTGATGGTCCAGCCAGGGAAGGACTGTTTCAAGTTTGGGGAGGGGAATGATCAGTTGGCAGCTGGGCTTTGAATGCGGGCCGACTGGCTTTTGATGAACCCGCCCCATCTGAAGCGAAAACTTTTCGGCTGCCCTGCGGCAAACGTTTGTGGCAACGTGCGTCATGCCCACATCAAAATAGACATGGGCATGACAGATGCTGGGGTTAGTTATCACCGAAAGTCAGGCAGTGTCTTGCGGGAAAGAGTGGTGCCGGCCTTCCAGGAAACGCCCACTTCGTGCCAATAGCCGGCGATCTTCTCAACTATTGGCAGGTCAACCAGTTCCTCGACCGGTGACGGGAAATACGTCAAGTCGAAATCGCCCATGAAGCAACGCCCCATCTCGCCGTCAAAGCCGGACATGGTCACCACTTCGGAAAGGCTGTCGGTGCCATTGGTCTCAATCGCCGGATACCAGCGATTGTGCGCCATCGGCAGGCCATTGACGAAGCCTGGCTTTTCGGCTTCTTCCGTAATGGTGAAGACACCTTCCGCCAGCCGCCGGTCATAAGCCGCCAGCGTTACGCCGAATTTGCCACCAGCTTCAAGGCGCGGGCCTGCTTTGCCAAGGGTAACCGGGCGGCTCATGTGAATGGAGCCCAGCTTCTTGGGGTAGCCCTGGTGCTGGCCGCGCAGGATGGCAAAGTCCTTATCAACCCAGATAAAGGCGCAGCGGGAATAATGCTTGCCCTTGTACTTGCACCGGATCACGATGAACATTTCCTTGTATTGGCACCGCACGGGGTCAAGGATTTCATTGAAATCGTCTGAGCAACTTTGCCAGTCTGCCCAGATGGCAGCAACAGCGCCCGGATCGTCGTCGGCTAGCTCGAACCCTTCCGGCAGAAGGGCTGCAACAGCTTCCGGGTGTGTGCGATATTCCAGGGTGATCAACTCACCGGAATAGTGCCATGGCACCGGGGGCAGGATCGCCGATTTGCCGGACTGTGTCCGGGGATAGTAAAAACCAGTCATGTGCATTCCCTTGTATTTGGAACTGAAACTTCGACTGCAACTATCCCTGAACTTCCGGGGGCTGGCTACTGGGGGGACTGTTTTTGTCCTCATTAGCCAAGAAAGTGGGAACAGGATCGACTTAAGGTAAGCTTGAATTTTTATCTCTGTCCCGACCAAGGTGAAGAAAATGACAACTGAGTATCGCAAAATTCTGCTGGACGGTTACCCGATTCTGACAACGCGTGACGGCGACTGGCTGGTGGCCAAGGATGGCAGGAAAGTGCATGTGGACGAGGCCGTTCATCTGCCGCCTGTTGCCCCCAGCAAGATTATCTGTGTGCACCTGAATTACCATAGCCGGGTAGATGAGTTCATGACCAAGCTTGGCAGCTCGCCAACCTATTTCCACAAGCCGCTGACGGCCCTCAATACCCACAAGGGCGACATCGTGCGGCCGAAGCGTTGCAAATACCTGAACTATGAAGGTGAGATCGCTATTGTCATTGGCAAGCACTGCAAGAATATCTCGCCCGATGAAGCCGGTGACTATATCGCGGGCTATACCGTCGCGAACGACTATGGCCTTCATGACTTCCGCGATACGGATGCCGGCTCCATGCTGCGGGTCAAAGGCTCTGACACGCTTTGCCCCTTGGGCCCCGGCCTTGTGGAAGGGTGGGATTTCAAGAACAAGGTGATCCGTACCATCGTGAACGGCAAGGTGGTTCAGGAAGACAATACCGACAACATGGAATGGGACATGCACTATCTGGTGGCCGATATCGCGCGTACCATTACGCTGGAACCGGGCGATGTCCTCTTGTCCGGCACGCCCGCGAACAGCCGCCCGGTCCAGCCCGGTGATGTGGTTGAAGTGGAAGTCGAAGGCCTTGGCAAGCTGACGAACCGCATTGTTGAAGGCCCGGCGCCAATCCGCGATGATGTTGGCGCCCAGCCAACGGAATCGGAAGAGGTGATTTCCACAGCCATGGGTGGCGACTGGGAGCACCGCGGCAAGCGCGCAGCTGGTGGCCAGGGCGCCAAATTCTACAAATCCAAGCTGGAGGATTGACCCAATGCAGCTGCCTGACGCCACCCGCTTCTATGTTGATGGTGCCTGGTACCAGCCCGGGGGGTGTGAAACCCACGCGGTGATCAACCCCGCCACCGAGGAATCGGTGGCGGAGATTGCATTCGGCACAGCAGCGGATGTGGACCGGGCAGTCGCGGCCGCCAAAGCCGCGTTCCCGGCTTTCGCGCGCACAAGTGTGGCAGAACGCCGGGAGCTGCTTGAGGCCATCAACGCCAAGCTGATCGAGCGCAATGATGAGATCGCTTACGGCATATCGCAGGCGATGGGTGCGCCGATGGCCTTGGCCAAGGGCGCGCAGGCGCCTTCCGGGCCCCAGCATTTCGGTCAGGTCATCAGGGAGCTGGATAGCTTCGCTTTTTCAGAAAAGCTTGGTACCACGACGGTCAGGCATGAGCCTATTGGGGTTTGTGCCCTGATCACGCCTTGGAACTGGCCGCTTAACCAGATCGCGACCAAGGTGGCACCGGCGTTGGCCGCCGGCTGCACCATGGTGCTGAAACCTAGCGAGCTCGCGCCGTTTGACGCGGTGATCCTTGCCGAAGTCATGCATGAAGTTGGTGTGCCGAAGGGCGTGTTCAACCTGGTGCATGGGGATGGTGTCGGGGTTGGTGCCCCGCTCACCAGCCACCGGGACGTGGATATGGTTTCCTTCACGGGCTCTACCCGCGCGGGCGTCGCCATTTCCCAGGCAGCAGCACCTTCCATCAAGCGGGTGTCGCTGGAACTGGGCGGCAAGTCCGCGGCCATCATCTTGCCCAGCGCAGACCTTGAAACGGCCGTTACCAAATGCGTTCAGGGCGTGATGGACAACAGCGGCCAGTCCTGCAACGCCAGAACCCGCATTCTCGTTCCCAATGACCGATATGAAGAAGCGGTGACGATTGCGGTGAAAGCTGCAGAGGCGCTGAAGGTGGGCAACCCCGATGAGGATGTCGACCTTGGACCCGTCGCCAACAAAACCCAGTATGGCCGGGTTGTCAGCATGATCGAAGCGGGCATCAGGGAAGGGGCTACATGCCTCACGGGCGGCCCTGACCGCCCGGCAGGGCTTGACCGGGGCTATTTCGTAGCTCCAACCCTGTTTGGTGATGTGCGCCGGGATATGACAATCTTCCGCGAAGAAATCTTCGGGCCTGTTGCTGCCTTGATGGGCTACGACAGTAAGGAAGAGGCGATCGAGATTGCCAACGATTCAGATTATGGCCTCTCTGGTGCCGTATGGGCGGAAAACCGGGAAGAGGCTGTCGCTGTCGCGAATGAACTGAGGTCCGGTATGGTCCACATCAATGGTGCAGGGCTTGATAGCGCCGCACCGTTCGGTGGCTACAAGATGTCCGGCAATGGGCGGGAATGGGGCCGATACGGCCTTGAAGAATTCCTGGAACTCAAATCCGTTTACGGTGCCAGCGCATAGGCTGGCACCGATCCCATTTTCCTACGCTTCTGCTGATGTGTGATGGACGCGCAGAACTTTCTGGTGCGCCATGATGGGGATGATCAGAAGCACATACCCGACAATAAAGAACAGCACGCTCGCAAGCTCGACTGCGAAAAAGTTGCCATCGCCGACTACACGCGATGCGATATAGGGGCCGATGGCAAGCCCGCCCATCTGGATCGCCAGCGCAAAACTCATCACGCGTCCGCGCACGTCGAAATCAGCAATGGCGGCCAGAATGAAGGGAAGCACCTTGTTCCAGGCCAGGTTAAAGCCGCAGACGGCCACCAGGTAAGTCACGAAGGTAACGCCAGGCATCAGGAGCGCGATAAAGGCCGCCCCACCCAGCACGCCCAGGGTGATCGGCCCAAAGCGGCCAAACACCTTGGCGGAAATAACAACGGCGAGGATGGCACCCACTACGCCAAATACCTGCGAGATGAACATGGCATTGGCCACGGCCTGTTCTTCAAGGCCGCCAGAAAGCCCGATCAGGAACAGATAGGCCCAGGCGATACCCTGGCTGATATTGTAGGCCAGAAAACCCAATAGCGTGGGAAGCAAAAGCTTCCAGCGCATGGGCCCGCTTGGTACTTCAATTTCCTCTGCCTTCTTGGGGCCTGACGGCATGAAGGGCAGGGCGAACAGGGCCATCAGGGCTGCAACGCCGAACGCGATGAACAAGCCGTTGATGCCGATACTGTCCAATAGGTACGGCATGAACAAGAGGCCTAGTGCACCATAGGACAAAAGCACGGTCAGATAGATGCCCAGGTTCCTGTCTGTTCTTGTCGTCAGGCCAATGGCAGAGAAACTGAGCGAAATCAGCCCTCCGTGCCCGAACCCAGCGACGAACCGCGCTTGTGACAGCTGTTCCATCCCGTCCGCATTGGCGGAAAAATAGTTCCCCACTACAGCGATCAGGGCAAAAAGCGCGAGGCTCGTACGCCAGTTCACCCGAAGGCTGGCAATCGCGAGTACAATGGTGGCGCTCGCAACACCAAACATTTCCATGGCCGCCAGTTGTCCCGCAGCCTCTTCGCTCAGGCCAAGCACTTCAACGAAACCGCCAACCAGCCCCGGCTGGATAATGAAGGAGATGTTGGCGGATATGCTGAGGAGGACCGCAGCTGTAATAGACGATGTGCGATCAGGATCGAAATCCGATCTGGCTCGAAAAAGGGACATTCGCGGGCTCCGGTTGTTTTACGTTTCCAAACGTCGTCGATACTGGCCCGGAGATCATGGCATTTCCGGTCAATTTTCGCCTTAGGGCGTTGATCGTACCAGTTTGGCCGCGTCTGCAAAGTCATCAGATGGCTGGTGCAGCTAGTCTGCGGCGAAGACATTCTCAAGATACAGGGGCTGGCATGACCGGAGAATTGCAGATTATCACGGAGTCTGAAGTGGTGGAGGCGCTGCTGCAGGAGCTTGCTCCTGTAATCGGCGACGACCTTCCGGGTTACCGAAATCATATCTACCGCGTGCTGACCTATAGCCTCCATTTTCTGCAAGGGGATGAAACCCACAAGAAGGCCGTTGAGGTTACCCTTGTGTATCATGATATTGGCCTCTGGACTGACAATGCGCTGGCGTATCTTGAGCCTTCAGAACAGGCGGCGCTGGCAGCCAATGCAGAACACGGCTGGGGTCTTGATGAGGGGCTTTTGCGGGCCATCATCCATTGGCACCACAAGATATCCGCCTACAAGGGGCCGAATGCTGACGTGGTGAATGCCGTCAGGAAGGCGGACTGGGTGGATGCCACCAAGGGCAAGGTCAGGCATGGCCTCAAGCCTGCGCAGGTTGCGCGGGTCAATGAGGCGTTACCCGCCCTGGGTTTCTATGACACATTGGACCGTCTTGCCACCGACCTGGCCGGAGGGTCAAAAATACGCGGGCTTTTGACCGTTCTTCTGAAAGTATATAAATTCTAGACCACAGGTGCACCGCTACGGGCAAAGGAAGGCTGGTTATGACCACGGATATCAGACCTAGACGCTATCTTAAGACCTTTTTCGGCCTTGCCCTGGCACTGGCACCTCTGGCGGCCAGTCAGCTAGGTTGGGCACAGTCTGCGGTCGTGGATCCTGACATGTATGAAGCCCGCCAGGCGGTGAAGGCCGATACGGTGTTCCTGAATGGCGAGATCAAGACAGCAACCGGCTGGACGTCGGCGCTCGCCGTTCGGGAAGGCGTTATTGTCGCTCTGGGTCAGGATGTGGATGCCTTCACCGGGCCGGATACGCAAGTGATCGACCTTGCGGGCAAAACGATGCTGCCCGGCCTTTACGACATGCATGTGCACGCCCAGTTCGCCGGCATGGAGAAACTGTTTTCCTGTTCGTTGCCATCTTCGGCGGGCCTTGGGGCCGTGACGGAAATTGTGCGGAACTGTGTGGCGCGGTCAAATGCTGGCGACTGGATCGAAGGCGGAAACTGGGTCGCGGGCGCTTTTGCGCAGGGCGAGATGCACCGCAAATATCTTGATGACGTGTCGCCTGACAATCCGGTTGTCCTGAATGACGAGGCGCACCACAGCATCTGGGTCAACTCGGCCGCCCTGAAACAGGCAGGTATTGGCCGCGATACGCCGGAAGTTTCGGGCGGTGTGATCGAACGCGATGAAAACGGCGAGCCGACAGGTGTATTTCGTGAAACTGCGGTTGACCTGGTGATCCGCCATATGCCGCCGCCAAGTCTTGAAGCCAAGCGGCAGGCTATTGAATACGCAAGCCAGACCATGCTTTCGTACGGCATCACGTCTTTCACCAACGCGTCCACACGCTACGGCGATATCCAGGCCCTGTCTGACCTTGCAGCATCGGGCGCCATCAAGCAGCGCGTGCGCGGCTGTATCGTCTGGAACCCTGCGCCCGAATTTTCCCGCACGGCAACCGAAGCCTTGATCCGTGACCGCTTCCACTATGCCAAAGGCCGGTTGAAGCTGGACTGCGTGAAAATGTTCCTCGACGGTGTGCCAACGGAAAGCCACACAGGCGCGATGCTGGAGCCCTATGTGCGCGCAAGCCACGACGAAGCGGCAACAAAAGGCATCCTTTTTGTGCCGTCAGACATGCTCCGGGATGTTGTAACTCGCTTTGACCGGGAGGGACTGCATGTCAAATTCCATGCAACGGGGGACGCAGCCGTGCGGGCCGCCATAGAGGTGGTGGCGCACGCTCGACAGGAAAATGGCGATGGCGGTCCCGCCCATACGGTGGCGCACGCCAGTTTCGTGGCACCAGAAGATTTCGCAAAAGCCAAACAGGCGGGCGTGACGTGGGAGTTTTCTCCCTACATCTGGTACCCGACACCCATCACAGCTGATGTCGCCAAGGCGGTTGGCTGGGGCCGGATGGATCGCTTTGTTCCCATTCGCGACGCGCTGATGAGCGGCGCCAACGTGATCGCTGGATCGGACTGGTCCGTGGTGCCGTCCGTTAACCCTTGGCTGGCGATTGAGACGATGGTGACCAGGCGCACACCGGGCACAGGAGAACCGCTGAACACAGGGCAGGCCATTAGCATCGAAGAGGCCATGAAGATCATGACCCAAAATGGCGCTCGGGCGATGGGTGATGCCGATGAGGTTGGCATCCTCGACCTTGGGATGAAGGCCGACATGATCCTGGTGGGCCAGAACCCCTATAAAGTGCAGAGCAACCGCATCCATGAAACCACTACGCTGCAGGTCTATATCGATGGAAGCAAGGTTTTTGAGCGCAATGATTAGTTTTGTTGGTACTCGGTTTATAGCGAAAAGCCGACATCACACGTCTTCTTTGGGTCAGAAAGTGACTATTCTTACGACAAGATAATGTGGCTTCCTCACGTCCGCTTCTGGCCGATAGCCGACATTCAACCCGTTGTCATGGACTGGCTGCTTTTCCACCCTTGCGGTTTCGTGCCTTTATTCTACATCAATCGAAAAATTTCATAGGTAATGAAACATCTTAGTCATAGGGCGCAGCTTTTCATGGTGCTTCGCCTGAACTCGGTCTACAATAGGCAGGCAAAATTGAGCTTGTTTTGGCGCACGCTTGGCAGTATCCCTGCGGTCTTCCTAATGCGATGAGCTGGTTAAGGCGGTTAGCTGGCAGTTTTGCGCTTAAAACCCGTTTCCGAAAGAAAACAATGACAGAATTTGATGGTGTCGTTCCGGCGCTTGGCCAGGCGTTAACAAAACGCGGCTATACTTCTCTCACACCCGTGCAGAAAGAAATGCTGGCCCCGGGCCTTGTTGGCGCTGACGCTCTCGTTTCTGCACAAACGGGGTCTGGCAAAACAGTTGCTTTCGGCCTTGCCCTTGCGCCCGATATTCTTGAGGGGGCTGAAAAGCTCACCCAGGCACACGCGCCACTGGCGCTCGTGATCGCGCCCACGCGTGAGCTTGCCCTTCAAGTGAAGCGCGAGCTTGAATGGCTCTATGAACTGGCTGGGGCAACCATTGCCACCTGTGTTGGCGGGATGGATATGCGCACGGAGCGCCGCAGTCTGGACCGGGGCGCGCACATTGTGGTTGGCACACCCGGCCGGTTGCGCGACCATATTGAACGGGGCTCGCTTGATATGACAGCGCTGCGTGCTGTTGTTCTTGATGAAGCTGACGAAATGCTTGATCTCGGTTTTCGGGATGATCTGGAATATATGCTGGATACAGCGCCGGATCACCGCCGGACGCTTTTGTTCTCTGCGACCGTGCCGAAATCGATTATGGGGCTTGCCAAACGCTATCAGCGCGATGCCATCCGCATTGAAACCAAAAGCGATACGAAGCAGCACCAGGACATCGAATATCGCGCCCTGATGCTGGCACCCAATGACAAAGAAAACGGCATCATCAATGTGATCCGTTATTTCGAAGCGCCGAACACCATCATCTTTTGCAGCACGCGTGCTGAAGTGAACCATATGACGAGCCGCCTCAATAACCGTGGCTTTTCGGTTGTGGCCTTGTCGGGTGAACTGAGTCAGAACGAACGCAGCCACGCCCTGCAGGCGATGCGGGATGGGCGCGCGCGCGTCTGTGTTGCCAC
>NZ_LRUB01000028.1 GCF_001550065.1 Kordiimonas lipolytica | reverse complement strand
CTTATACATTGAGAGGCACGAAGATTTGTTATGATCTTCGTGCCTCTTTGATTTTGAACAGGGGGTGGCCACCCCCTGTTCAAGGTGCGGAATGTGGTTGAGCCCACTCGGGGCAAGACCTTTTACGGTCGTAAAAAAGCATAACCCTTCCGCACCACAGAGGCTTCGTCGAACCGCTGAGTGAGCTTTTACGCTCGTGTATAAGAAAGACAAAGCCAATGACTTATACCACGCGATCCATTGGGATCGACATATCAAAATCATCCTTTGACGTTTGCCTGCTGCCAGAAGGCGAAGCAGACACATTTACCAATAATACATCCGGCATTGCCAAATTCCTTTCGTGGGTTGCTGACAGGGAAGACATTGAACGGCTGATCCTGGAGCCTACAGGTGGCTATGAACGCATGGTCACAGATGCCTTGCTTGCAGCCGGGTTGCCGGTTGCCAAAGTTAATGCCCGATATATCCGTCAGTTTGCCCGGGCCAGTGGGCAATTGGCCAAAACCGACAAGGTGGATGCCTTTGTGCTAGCCGACTATGGCAGGCGCATGGAAACACGCCTTCTTGAACAACCTTCTGAACAGCAGCAGGAACTCTCAGACCTCGTAGTCCGATACAAACAGCTGTCCCACATGATTGTCCAGGAAAAGAACCGCCGGGAAAAGCTGCTGAACAAGGCAAGAGACTGGATCGAAGAGGCTCTGAATTTCCTGCTGGAACAGCGTCAAGCCGTTGTGGAAGCGATGGAGGAATGCCTGGAACAGGATGCAGCACTCAAGGCCAGGGCCAAAGTGTTGACTTCAATAAAGGGCATTGGATTGCGGACCGCCTGCTTCCTGCTGGCAGGCCTGCCGGAACTGGGTCATCTCGACAAAGGACAAATCGCCAAGCTCGTTGGTCTAGCCCCAATCAACCGGGATAGTGGTCTAATGCGCGGCAGGCGGACAATTACAGGAGGACGGAAACATGTGCGCGATGCTTTATATGTGGCGACACTCCCCGCCATTCGCTTCGATCCGGAAATGAAAGCTTTCTATCAACGCCTCAGGGAAAACGGGAAGCCCGGTAAAGTCGCTCTCATTGCAGTCACTAGAAAAATCCTCATTCGCGCAAACGCAAAAATGAGGGATCACTATGCAGCCGCGCTTGACACATAACACCGCTGCTTTTTCTTTGTCTGTAATTTCTGGAGGTTTTAGCCGTTCGGGCCGCGGTTGCCGCCTTGGCTGCCCACAGGCGCTGATCCGCCAGCAAACCGGCCTACGCCGCCGAAGATCTGCTGGAAGAAGCCTTGTTTGCGGCCTTTTGTCGGTGTTTCGTCATTAACCGGGTCGACTTGGCGCATATCAGACAGGTCATAGTTGTTCACGTCGGTTACAACGCCGTTGTCATTAAACGCAACGGCCATCACACGGTGCTCCTGTGGGTCTGGCCAGAAAACCGGGCGGATGCGCACCGTAGTGGAAATATAATACCAGGTTTTGTCGTCAAACGTGGCGCGGACAGTTGGTGTCCCAAGCGTTGATTCAACGGACTGACGATTGTCAACGCCGGGTTGGATAGCGTCTGCAAGTTCCTTGTCGAAAATATAGCCCCGGATCATGGCCCGGTTACCGCATGCGGACAAGGCAACACCGGCCATAAGGCAGAGAGCCAGCGGTTTCGCTTGTTTCGCAAGAAAGGTCTTATTCATGTACTATCCTTATTTCCGAGACTGTTCGGATAAAACTTCCTGTGCTTTAATAACGGCCACCGTTGCGCGGCGCAAGGCTCCGTGTTAGAGCACGCCATAAATTTTGCACAAGTGATCCGTTGTTCCTCTTTTCCTTGAAGATTGGGGCGACATCAAGGAGGCGCCATGTTTGCGCGACTTTTTTCTCTGTTCCAGAACAAAGAGCAGGCATATGCGGTCTATGGCAAGCTGGTTAGCCAGGCCCGAAATCCGGTGTTTTATCAGGATTTTGGTGTGACGGATGATATCGATGGCCGGTTTGACATGATCCTGCTGCATCTTTTTATCGTGGATCGCCGGTTTGAAAAAGAAGGCGATGCTGCAAAGAAGATACGCAGGCAGCTGCAGGAGGTCATGATTGCCGACATGGATCGCTCGCTCAGGGAAATGGGTGTGGGCGACATGTCTGTTGGCAAGGAAGTCAAGAAGATGGGCGCCGCCTGGTTCGGCAGAGTCAAAGCCTATTCCCGCGCCATTCTGGCCGACGCACCCAAACCGGGTCTTGCAGCTGCGATCGCTAAAAATGTTTATAAGGGATCGGAAATAAACAAGGCCGAGCAATTGGCGGATTATGCGCTTGAGGCCTTGCAGAAATTGGCAGGCTGTAGCTTCGAAGAAATGCTTACGTCGCAGTTCGAGTTTCCGGATATCAAGGTGGAGGCGAAATAAATGACTGATAAACATTCGTTGGATTGCAGCATAAAGATTGCAGACCTTGAGCGGGAGCCCAAACAGTTCAAGCTGGTTGCGACGGAAGCTCAGTGCAAGGACCTTGCTGAAAGATTTGATCTTGTTGCCATCGAGTCCCTTTCGGGTGACATGTCCGTTTGGGACGAGGGCGCCGACAGCGGTGTGCACGTCAAAGGATCTATCTCCGCAAAACTGACCCAGCGGTGTATCGCATCGCTGAAGCCGGTCGAAGAAACACTCGAGACCGATTTCGAGCTGATGCTGGTTGATCCGGCCATGGCTGACCGCATGGATGACGAGGGTGTGTATCTTGATCCGGATGCGCCGGACTATGATGCCCTGGAAGGCGATATAGTTCCTTTGGGTGAGGTGCTGGCCCAGACCCTGTCGATTTCGATGAACCCCTACCCAAGAGCCGAAGGCGCTGAGCTTGAAACAAAGAAACTTTCCGGCGTGAGCGTTAACGAACCCGAGCTTGAAAAGCCCAATCCTTTTGCCGTTCTCGCGAAAACGCGCGACGAATCTTGAAGTGCAGAACAAAATCGCTATGGTCATAGCAAATGAAAATGCCGAATGCGCATTGAGGGATGCGCTTTAGGCTTTATAATAACCCGCGAGACCAACGCGTTAGACTGGATACATATACGTGGCAAAAAATATAACGATCGCCGTCGATGCCATGGGGGGCGACCATGCACCTGACATGGTCATTGAAGGTATTGCGCAGGCCCGGACACTCTTTCCCGGCACACAGTTCCTTGTTTTTGGGGATGAGGCGAGGGTTCAGCCACTTCTGGACCAGCACACTGACCTGAAGGCAGCAAGCACTCTCGTCCACACTGATGAGGTCGTATCATCCGATATGAAGCCTTCACAGGCGCTCAGGAAGGGACGTCAGTCCTCCATGGGGCTTGCCATTCAGGCCGTGAAAGATGGTACAGCCGATGTAGCCATTTCTGCCGGCAACACTGGTGCGCTTATGGCGCTCGCCAAGTTCCTGCTCCGGACCATGCCCGGAATCGACCGACCAGCGCTTATTTCCCCGTTACCCACGCTTCGTGGTGAAAGCGTCATGCTGGATCTTGGGGCTAATGTGGAATGTGACAGTAACAACCTGGTGCAGTTCGGCATTATGGGTGCTGCCTATGTGCGTACGGTGCTTGGGCTTTCAAAGCCAACCGTTGCGCTTCTCAATGTGGGCGTTGAAGATCTAAAGGGCAAGGACAGCATCAAAGCTGCTGCAGATGTTCTACGGGCATCGAAGCACCTGCCACTGGACTTCGCCGGGTTTGTCGAAGGCAATGACATCGCCACGGGCGAAGTGGATGTTGTCGTGACCGACGGTTTCACCGGCAATGTTGCGCTCAAGACTGCGGAAGGGACAGCCCGTCTTGTGACTGATCTTCTTGGGCGGGCTTTCCGGTCATCCATGTCCACGAAACTTGGGTATCTGTTGGCCCGGCATGGGCTTCGCTCCCTTCGGGACCACCTTGACCCCAACAACCACAATGGCGGCGTGTTCCTTGGGTTGAACGGTCTGGTGATGAAAAGCCATGGCAGCGCCAACGCGCATGGGTTTGCTTCTGCGGTCACCTCAGCCATCGATATGGCGCAAAATGACCTGATTCGGCTGATCAGCGAAGATTTGCAGCGTATTGTGGATGATGAGGCTGCTGCCGGAGCCGCATAATTCCAGTGTTTGAGGTGTTAAATCCCGTTTTCTGGCCCAAAATATAAGGGCGGGGATATAAACCCTTCTAAATATTGACTAAAAGCCGACAGGCGCGTTGACTCGCTTCCGCGCTTGGATTAGCTTTTTTAGTAACAGGTAATTTGCCTATTCACCAGCAGGGGGCAGACATGAGCGACAACACACTTACTCGTGCGGATCTGACGGAAGCAGTTTACGAAGAGGTCGGGCTGTCGAGGAACGAGTCTGCTGACTTGGTCGAAGCGGTTCTCGGTGAAATCTCAGACTGCCTTGTGACTGGTGAGAATGTGAAAATCTCCTCGTTTGGCAGCTTCCTTGTGCGCCAGAAAAACGGTCGCATGGGACGTAATCCCAAAACGGGTGAAGAAGTGCCGATCGACCCTCGGCGTGTTCTTGTTTTCCGGCCTAGCCAGGTCATGAAAGACCGCATCAACACCTGAGGTCAGCCTCGGATCTTAACCAGGGTCTAAAGGAGACGGTTGTGAGTGAGACTGCGTCAGGTCTTGATCGCCCACGAGGCGGCAAGGGCCGCGAAGCTTTCCGTACCATATCCGAAGTGGCAGACGAACTGGACTTGCCACAGCATGTGCTCCGTTTCTGGGAAAGCAAGTTTACGCAGGTCAAGCCGTTGAAGCGTGGTGGCAACCGCCGCTATTATCGTCCTGATGATGTGACCCTCCTTAAAGCGATCAAGAAGCTCCTGCATTCGGATGGCTATACCATTCGCGGTGTTCAGAAGCTGTTCAAGGCGCAGGGCGTGAAAGCCACAATCTTTGAAGCGCTCGATTTGTCGGACAATGGTCTGGAAGCTGCAGCACCAACGGTGGCATCTGCGGTTGAGGTACCCGCCCCTGAAGAACAGCCTACAGAGATGGATACAGCAGTATCTGACACGGCAGCCTTGCGTGACGTACTGATGCGCCTGAAGGCCTTGCGGGATCGGCTCGCCTAACCTTCCTGGTTTTTTGGTGTGATCTTGTAGGCACAGCGTTTGCCGCCACTGAGCAGATGTTCTGTACGTTCCACTTCAGCTTCATTTGCAAGCAATTCTTTGAATAAGGTCAGTTCTTTGCCGCACAGGCCACTACAGGCTTTGGCCGCTTCGCAGATGGGGCAGTGATTTTCCAATAGGAAAAGCGCTCCGTCCTTTTCCACGGTTTCTGCCATATAGCCTTCCCGGGCCCGTTCCGCGGCCAGAGCCTTTAGCCGGGCTTTCAAGTCTCGTTTACCCTCAAGGCTATGCTCATACCGGGTTTTCTGCTTCGCCGTCCGGTGGTTCACCAGTTTGGCGAGGCCATCTTCGCCGAACAGATCGCGCATGCTCTCAAGCAGGTCCAGCGACAGGTCCCGGTGTGCGTCTGGGAAATAGACATCCGCCTTTTCTGTCAGCTCCCACATCTTTGCTGGGCGACCGCGCCCTTGTGGTTTTGACCGGCACACAACGGCACCTTCGTCCCGCAACTGATACAGGTGCTGGCGAATTGCCATAGGGGTCAATTCCAGCTTTTCAGCCATGTCGTCAGCGCGGCAGGCGCCTGTGCGCTTGAGCTCAGTCAGGATGATTTCACGGGTAGTTTGCATGCTGTGTCCTTGGTTTGGTTTATTTTATAAAGAAAAATATTGAATAAATCAACAGGTCGCACTATATCGAAATTACTAAAGATAAAACTTTAGAAAATAGGAGGCTGCCATGGGTGGCGATTCAGTGTGGATAGAATACGGTCGCATCAGGGCCGAGTTACAGCAGCGAGGAGAGACGACATGGAAAAGCACGAAGCCAGCGCCGATAAAGATTGGAAAAATCTGGGCCCGCTTGCAGAGTTCGAGGAAAAGGGCCGCCATGTCCTGAAGATTGAAGGAAAGCAGATTGCGCTTTTGAGCACGGAAGCGGGGCTGTTTGCCATCAACAACCGGTGCCCCCACGAGGGGTACCCCCTTATTGAGGGCACATTGAACGATAGCTGCACCTTGGCGTGCAACTGGCACGGTTGGGCTTTTGATCTGAAAAGCGGCGAGGCGCTTCAGGGCCGGGATCCGGTCAGAACCTATCCGGTAGAGCGCCGGGGTGCCGATATCTGGATCGACCTGACGCCAATCCCGCCATCCGTTCAGGCGGCCAAGGCATACAGAGAGCTTGAAGAGTCACTCGGCGAGCATGACTATGAGCGTATCGCCAGGTGTTTGTGCCGCCTCGATAGGGCGGGTGTCGCTTATGAAGAGGTGGCGGCGCACGTGGTCCGGTGGTCGCTGCCCCGCTTTGAGCGCGGCTTTGGCCACGCCCACGCAGGCCTCGCCGATTGGATTGATCTGGCGGGGGCGGATAAGGATCTGCGGCTGGTTGCCTTTTTGGAGGCCATCGGGAACTTTTCCTGGGATGCGCTTTTCAGCCCGCCCCTTGAGGTGCCGACTGAGCCATTGCCATGGGATGCTGGTGCGTTTGTTCATGACCTAGAGGCAATGGACAGCGGTATGGCCTTGGCGCGTGTGCGCGGCGCTTACCATGAAGGATTGCGCTTCAGGGACAACAAACAAGCCTTTCTGGATTTCATCTTCAGCCATTATGCGGGCTTCGGCCACCCTGCCATTTATGCGGCCAAGCTGGAACGACTGAGCGCGCAGCTTGGCGAGGATGTCGAGGAAACGCTGGCGCTGCAACTGGCGCAGTATCTGTGTGTCGCCGCGCGAGAGGACCAGATTCCGGAGTTTCGTGGTTTCGCAGACTATCTGCAGGTTGAGCCCGGCACATCTCCCGTGCCTGGGGCGTCTGAGTTTCTTGGGCTTTCAGTGCGGAACGCGATGGCGCAGGCGGCAGCATCGCTCAGCAACCCAACCAAACTTTATGAAGCCCTGTTGGGTGCTGCAGCCCTGAACATGCTGGGTTTCGACCTCGACCTGCAGCACGGTGTCAGTCAGCCCATTGCAAACAATGTCGGCTGGCTTGATTTCACCCACGCGCTGACGTTCGGCGAAGCCGTTTATCAGCATGCATCCGATAGCCCGGCTTATTGGCAGTCAGGTTTGATGCAGATGGCCTGTTTTGTCGGACGCAACAGCGGCTATGTGGGTGCCCCGGATATCGCAGCATGGCAGGTGATGGACAAGGCGGATTTCCTTGCGAAACAGAAGGCTGCACTCTTCAATATGGATGAAGGCGACTATATCTACGGCGTGCACCGACTGAAGATGGTCTGCGCGGTAGAACGGCTGGACGCTATCGTAAGTGCAGAGACATCAAGGCTGCTGTTTGCTGCTCTCAATCGGTATCTCAACACACGGACGCGCCAACGTCATCCGGCGCGGGCGGCGTATCAGGCCAGCCAAAGCGTTTCAAGGGAAGGATAATTTTTCCGAAAAACCGTGTTGCGCTGCCTGAATGCCAAAGCTATAGTCCGCGCCACCAGAATGCTGGTATCATCAGCATCGCCTTGGCGGGGAGTAGCGCAGTCTGGTAGCGCACTACACTGGGGGTGTAGGGGTCGCAGGTTCAAATCCTGTCTCTCCGACCAATTGAACGGGTCAGCGGTTATCGCTGGCCCGTTTTCTTTTGGCCCAGTCCCTTTGATCCGTTTCTTTTCTTGCGATTTTGTTGCACTGCAGTAGAGTGCACCCCGTTCATGTTGCGCAGCAGCAAGGAAGCTATTTTGGAACTCATTCTGACGCATCTTTTGCCACTGATCGGCGCGGGCCTTGTGGCTGGTTTTCTGGCAGGTCTGCTGGGGATCGGCGGCGGAATCGTGACCATCCCCGTGCTTGTGCTGGTGTATCGCCAAATAGGCATGCCGGAAGAGTGGCTGATGCATATTGCCATTGCGTCTTCCCTGACAGCTATCATCGCAACCAATACATCAAGCGTGCTGGCGCACCACAGGAAGAACGGTGTCGATTGGTCTATCGTCAAGGGCTGGTGGTTCGTGGTGGCTGCGGGCGCGGTTCTGGGCAGTTTTTTCGCCAAGGGGCTGAAGACTGAGGAACTCGTTTATTTTTTTGCCACGCTTGCCAGCCTTGTGGCCATAAAGATGATGTTGCCGTTTGACCGCTGGAAACTTGGACAGGCGTTGCCTGAAGGCGGGCGACGCTATCTGGCGCCGGGCCTGATTGGCTTCTTTTCGGCTGTGATGGGCATTGGCGGGGGCAGCTTTTCCGTGCCTTATATGACGCTATATTCCGTGCCGATCCATCGGGCGGTCGGGACTGCGTCCTTGATTGGGCTGGTAATCAGCGTTTCAGCGGGGCTCGGCTATCTTGTCGGCGGCTGGAATGTGGCTGGTTTGCCGTCTGGCATGGCAGGCTTTATCCATCTGCCTTCTGCCTTTACTGTGGCGGTCGCGGCTGTTCTGATGGCCCCAGTTGGTGCTAAGGTAGCCCATATGATGCCCAAGACTGCGCTCAGCATCGCATTCGGTATCTTCTTGGTGGTTGCGACCATCAAACTCGTGAGCGGCATATAAGCCGCCATCAATTGATTGAGGGACAGGTTACATGTCTAATGAGGACTTAAAACTCGCAGCTGTTTTCGAGCCCGCTAGCGAAGAGGCATGGCGGGAGCTGGTGGAACGGGCACTGGGCGAACGTGACTTCGACAAGGTCATGACAGCCGAGACCTACGACGGCATTCGCGTTCAAGGGCTCTATTCCCAGGGCAACGCAAGGGTGTCGGGCAGGCCTCAAGGGCGTGTAGGCGCATGGGGCGTTATTGTGCCTCATTGGAATCCTGACACCTCAGCCACTAATGACGCGATCCTCGAAGACCTGGCGCGCGGTGCAACAGGTGTTGCGCTGAGGCTGCAGGCTGGCCGTTTCCCCGGGGTTCCAGTGGAAAAGATGGCGCAGGCCCTTGATGGTGTTTACCTGAATATGGCTTCATTCACGCTGGTGCCGGGTGAGGAATTTTCCGCAGCAGCAAGGACCATGCTGACGCTTCTGGAAGAACGCGGGCATAATGCCGACGATGTTTATGGCAAGCTGGGCGCTGACCCGCTGGGGACCCTTGCGCAGACCGGTCGGCTGAAAACGTCCCTTTCTGCAGCTGTGGGCGAGGCAGTCGATATCGCTTCGTTTGTCGCCGAACGATACCCCCATGTATCAGCCTTCATGGCCGATAGCGGCCCCTATCACATGGCCGGTGCAACAGAAGCGCAGGAACTGGGTATTCTGATCGCGACTGGCGTGTCCTACCTCAGGGCTATGGTGGATGCGGGCATGGATGTGCGTGCGGCCGCAAACCAAATCACTTTTTCAATGGCGGCGGATGCTGACGTCAGCCTGACGATCGCCAAATTCCGCGCCGCCCGCCTGATGTGGGCGGCTGTGATGAAAGAGTGTGGCCTTGAAGACGCGCCACGCATGGCCCTGAGCGGGGTCAGTTCGCTCAGGATGATGAGCGTGAAAGACCCATGGGTGAATATCCTGCGGGCAACGGCTGCTTGTTTCGGAGCCGGTATTGGCGGTGCTGACGATATCTGCATTTTGCCGCACGATAGCATGATCGGCATGTCGAGCAGTTTCGCGCGGCGCATTGCCCGAAACCTACAGATCATACTGCAGGAAGAAAGCGGCCTGTCGCGGGTGCAGGACCCGGCAGCGGGATCCTATGCATTTGAATCCATCACTTCAGATTTGGCTTCTAAGGCATGGGAATATTTCCAAAAAATCGAATCAGTTGGTGGGCTTGAAAAGGCCTTGGCTGCACGCGCCATCCAGCAAGATCTGGCTGTATCCTGGGCGACCAGGCGGGCGAACCTGGCCAAAAGGAAGGACGCTATCACGGGCGTTTCTGAGTTCCCGGACATCGACGAAAAGCCGATTTCGAATGTCGGCGCAATGCCTGCCGAGCCTGCTGATTTGCCGCCAGCAGGCGTGACGATTGAGCCTTTGGCGTTTCACCGGCTGGCCGAGGATTTCGAAAAGCTGCGCGCATTCAGTGATGCCTGCCTGGAGAAGGATGGAAGCCGGCCGCTTATTTATTTGGCGAACATCGGCAGCGCTGCGGACTATACGGCACGCGCCACCTTCGCCAAAAACTTCTTTGAAGCGGGCGGGATCAAGTCGGTCAACGGCACGGGCGGCAATGACGCTGAGGCTGTCGCGGAAGAGTTCAAGGCGTCCGGCGCCAAGCTGGCGGTTATTTGCTCCAGCGATAGCCAGTATGACGCGCTCGGGCAGGATTTTGCCGTATGTCTGAGGAAAGCCGGCGCGCATGTGTATCTGGCTGGCCGGCCACTGAACAGCGAAGAACTGAAGTTGGCCGGCGTTGAAGAGTTTATCTATATGGGCTGCGACGTGCTTGAAGTGCTGGCGCAGGCCCACGTAATGGCGGGAGCAAGTTCATGACCCGGATTCCTGATTTCAGCAAAGTCGCCTTCAGCGCTGCAGATGCAGCCCAAGGCACATCAACTGACGCCTGGCAATCGCCAGAGGGCATTCCGGTAAAGCCGGTTTATGGGCAAGCGGACCTGGAAGGCCTGGATTTCCTGGACACAAAGCCGGGTATTGCGCCTTTCCTTCGTGGCCCATATCCGACCATGTATGTCCAGCGCCCCTGGACAATCCGCCAGTATGCCGGTTTTTCGACCGCTGAAGACAGTAACGCCTTCTATCGGCGCAATCTTGCGGCAGGCCAGAAGGGGCTTTCGGTTGCGTTCGATCTTGCAACGCACCGTGGTTATGACAGTGACCACCCGCGTGTTGTGGGCGACGTGGGTATGGCCGGTGTGGCCATTGACAGCATCTATGACATGCGCACGCTTTTCAGCGGTATCCCGCTGGACCAGATGTCTGTGTCTATGACCATGAATGGCGCTGTTCTGCCAATTCTCGCGCTTTATATTGTGGCCGCGGAAGAGCAGGGCGTGAGCCCCGAGAAGCTTTCGGGCACGATCCAGAACGATATCCTGAAGGAGTTTATGGTGCGGAACACCTATATATTCCCGCCGGCACCTTCGATGCGGATCATTTCGGATATCTTCGCCTTCACGTCTGAGAACATGCCGAAATTCAATAGTATTTCGATTTCGGGCTATCACATGCAGGAGGCAGGGGCCACGGCGGACCTGGAGCTTGCCTACACGCTGGCGGACGGTGTCGAATATATCCGCTCTGGTGTTGCCGCAGGGCTTGACGTGGATGCCTTTGCGCCGCGCCTCAGCTTCTTCTGGGCTATCGGCATGAACTATTTCATGGAAGTGGCCAAGATGAGGGCTGCCCGTATGCTTTGGGCCAAACTGGTGAAGCAGTTTGACCCGAAAAACGCCAAATCCCTGTCGCTCAGGACGCACTGCCAGACATCCGGCTGGTCGCTGACAGCGCAGGACGTCTACAATAACGTAACGCGTACCTGCGTGGAAGCGATGGCGGCGGCGCACGGCCATACCCAAAGCCTGCATACAAACGCGCTAGATGAAGCGCTTGCCCTGCCGACAGATTTTTCCGCGCGGATTGCTAGAAACACCCAGCTGTTTATCCAGCAGGAAACCGGCACCAACCGCATTATCGACCCGTGGGGCGGCAGCTATTATGTTGAGCGCCTGACAGCAGACCTGGCCGCTAAAGCCTGGGCCCATATCCAGGAAGTGGAAGCGGAAGGCGGTATGGCCAAAGCCATCGAGGCAGGTATCCCGAAACTGAGGATCGAAGACGCAGCCGCGCGCACACAGGCGCGGATCGACAGCGGTCGCCAGACTGTTGTGGGCGTTAACAAATATCAGCTGGATGAGGTTGAGGACGTAGACGTTCTCAAGGTCGACAACAGCGCGGTGCGTACAGCCCAGCTTGAAAAACTCGCCCGACTGAAGGCTGAGCGCGACGATGCAGACGTTGCACGCACGCTTGAGGCCTTGACCAAGGCTGCCGATAAAGGCCAGGGTAACTTGCTGGCGCTTGCTGTTGACGCGGCACGCGCCAAGGCAACAGTGGGCGAAATCACAATGGCGCTTGAAAAGATCTACGGGCGTCACAAAGCGGAAATCAAGGCTGTGACAGGCGTTTACAAGTCAGAAGTTGGCAAGAACAATCCGGCGGTGAAAAAGGTTCATGCTCTTGTTGAGGCGTTTGAGGCCAATGACGGCCGACGCCCAAGAATTCTTGTCGCCAAGATGGGCCAGGACGGCCACGACCGGGGCCAGAAGGTAATCGCTTCTGCGTTTGCAGACTTGGGCTTTGATGTGGATATCGGGCCGCTGTTCCAGACACCAGAAGAAGCGGCGCGCCAAGCGGTTGAGAACGATGTGCATATCATCGGCGCTTCATCGCTGGCGGCAGGCCACCTGACACTTGTTCCAGCGCTTAAGGAAGAGCTGGCAAAGCTTGGCCGTGAAGATATCATGGTTGTTGCTGGTGGGGTGATTCCGCCGCAGGATTATGATGCGCTCTATAAGGCGGGGGCTGAGGCCATCTTCCCACCAGGCACTGTAATCGCAGATGCAGCCGGTGAACTGATTGAAAAGCTGAATGCCCGCCTTGGGTATGCAGAAGCGGCTGAATAGGGGGCTTCGTGGCGGCAACCGTTCAGCAGCCAAGCGTTGATGAGCTTTATGAGGGGGTGCGCAGCGGCAGCCGCGCCCTGATTGGTCGCGCCATCACGCTGATTGAGAGCCGCAATGCAGCGCATCAGGACAAGGCACAGCAGCTGCTTGCTAAACTGTTGCCGCATGCGGGCGGGGCGCAGCGGGTCGGTATCTCCGGTGTTCCTGGCGTGGGCAAGTCAACCTTCATTGAATGTCTCGGCAGTTGGTTGATCGAAGACCAGAGGAAGCGGGTGGCTGTGTTGGCGGTTGACCCGTCAAGCGGTCGTACGGGCGGGTCTATCCTCGGTGACAAGACGCGCATGGAAAAATTGTCCGCCAATCAGGACGCCTTTATACGCCCAAGCCCATCGGCCGGTGTGCTGGGTGGGGTGGCCCGGGCAACGCGTGAGACCATGATTGTCCTCGAAGCTGCAGGCTTTGACGTGGTTCTGGTTGAAACCGTGGGAACAGGGCAGTCTGAGACCATGGTATCCGAAATGGTGGATTTCTTCCTTGTATTGATGCTGCCGGGCGCGGGTGACGAGCTGCAGGGCATCAAGAAGGGAATTCTTGAGCTTGCTGACATGGTCGCCGTCAACAAGGCCGACATTTTCGAGAAGAAGTTAAAGCAAGCCGTGCGTGAATATAAGTCCGCGCTTCATATCATGACGGACGCCAGCCCAAGCTGGCATCCGCCTGTTGTGACAGTGTCAGGGCTGACCGGTGATGGCGTTGCCGAGCTTTGGGAGCGAATTGAAAAGCATGCCCGTATCATGACAGAGAGCGGCGAGCGGCAGGTCCGGCGCGACGAACAGCGCGTTTCCTGGCTCAAAAGCCAAATCGCTGACCGGTTGCTCGCAGATTTCTATGGTGACGCCTCGGTGAGCCAGTCCTTCACCCCAATACTGGAGGATGTTAGAGGCGGCAAAAAGCCGGTGTCGGCTGCAGTTTCCGAACTGCTCAAGCTCTATCATGCCAAAGGATATAAAGGGCTTTAGAAGCCCCGCCAACACCGACAGGAGGAAAAAATGTCCAAACCCCTATTGATCAGTATTCCGCAATCGAACGTAGGCAGGTCCGTCCAGATGCTGATGGAAGAGAAAAGCGTCGCCTATGACTTTCAGGTAGCGCGCCCGCATTCAGATGAAGTGAATGCCATCCATCCTCTCGGCAAGGTGCCGGTTTTCCGGCATGGTGAGCTGACACTGTGCGAATCGGAAGCCATGGCCCGCTATATCGACAAGGTATTTGACGGCCCGAAGTTCTTTCCGGAAGATCCAGCGGTGTGCGCCAAGGTGGACCAGTGGGTTTCGCTCCATAACACAACATTCGATATATCCATGATCCGCCAGTATGCGCTCGGCTATATTCTGCCGAAGATGGCGGGCGAAGAGCCCAACCGCGCACAGATTGATGGTGCGCTGCCATTGATGAAGAAACATCTGGCGGTTCTAAATGATGCGTTGGCAAACGGCCATCTGGTGGGGGACAGCCTGACCTATGCTGATCTTGCGGTCTTTCCTACGCTCAATTATCTGCCAGGGTTCCCGGAAAGCGCTGAGATGCTGAAGGACTGCCCGAATATCACGGCATTCCTGGAGGCCATGAACGGCCGCGACAGCGCCAAAAAGACGGTCGTGCAGCGCTAACTAAGGAAACGACTTAAATACCGTTCAGAAGGGTTGCCTGGCTTGGCGGCCCTTTTTGCTTCTATTGGGGGTTGGGGATTTCTGCAGCCAGCATCTGCACAGCCTCAGCGAAGGTCTCGCGGGATAGCGCGGCGGCTTTTTCGCCGACGGTGATTTCCATGGCGCACTGATTGTCGCCCTCATAGTTCCAGAACCGGTTGGCAATCCAGATGCCAGTCTTCTCGGCGACAATGTCGCGTGCGCGTTCTGCCGCAGAGGAATTACAGGGCAGCAGGACATGGAACATGTTCACTTGCGGCGGGTTTGGCGAAACCTCAATATTTTCAATGTGTTCAATCGAAGACGCCATTTCTTTTGCCGCCTGGATGAAGCCGGGCATTTGCTCCAGCCGTTTGTCCAGCAGCCTGAGCGTATCCGCGATCAGGTATGAGGCGTCAACGAGCGAGCCGCCAAGGCGCGTCCGCCAGACTTTGGCTTCTTCGATAAAGTCCTTCTCACCAATAAGGGCCGCGCCGACAATGGCGCCGATATCCTTATAGAAAGACACATAGATGGACGAGAAACCGTCGACGATCTCAGCATAACTGCGGCCGTCATAATGCGGGCGACTGGACCAGATTCTGGCACCGTCCATATGCAGTGGCAGGTCAAGTTTGCTGGCGTGAGCCTTCAGAGCGCATAGATCATCCCATGAAGGCAGCAGGCCACCGCTGTGGCGCTGGGGCATTTCGACGAAGGCGCAGCAGGCGTCCGTGTCCAGAAGATCAGGGGACATGGTTTTGCGCCATTCACCCACGGTCTTGGCTGTGAGGCCATGAGCTGCGCTATATCCGTCTTCTTCATGCAGCAGAAGGTGCGAGGTCTCATGAAAGATAACCTGCTTTTTGCCCGACCGCTCGGCGTAAATCCGCGCCGCAATGCCTTGCGCCAGCGTGCCCGTGGCACACCACATGGCGGCGGGCTTGCCGAACATGGCGGCAATTTTTTCTTCCAGGATTTCAGGTTTGGGTCCAGCCCCATGCTGATAGGCTTGCTGGAGGGCCGCCAGGTGGTCAGCAGGGCTGTCATTCAGGTGATAGGGGTAACCCAAGTCAACCTTGCACCGTTCCTTGAGGGATGTCTTGGTTGTTCCTGGGTTGACCATTTGATGTCACCATTGTTTTTTAGGGGGTTAGGCCCGTTTGATGCCTGCCCAGTCGTAGAAGCTGATGCGTTCTGCGGTCGTTTCGCTATCAGCTGAAGCCAGTTCAACAAACAGCGGGGCGATCTGGTCTGGTGTCGGCAGCGTTTCCGGGTCTTCGCCTGGTACCGCCTTTGCCCGCATGCTGGTGCGGATTGGGCCAGGGTCCACCATATTCACCTTTACGCCGGTGATGCGGGATTCGGCTGCGTAGGTCATGACCAGCTCCTCGAGAGCAGCTTTAGAGACAGCGTAGCCGCCCCAGTGTTGCCTGTGTTTCCCGGCGGCACCAGAGGTTACAAAAATGGCCCTGCCTGCTTTCGAAAGCTTCAACAGCGGATCAAGCGAGCGGATCAGGCGCCAGTTTGCCGTTACGTTGATGTCCATGATTTCCATCCAGTCCTTGGGCGTGATGTGCCCGAGAGGCGAGATGGGGCCGAGGATACCGGCGTTGCCCACCAGGATGTCCAGCTTTCCCCAGCGCTCATAGATGGATGCCCCGAGACGGTCTATCGCGTCGAAATCGCGCAGATCCATGGGTACAAGCGTACACTTGCGGCCCATGGCTGTGATTTTGTCGTCCAGGTCCTCCAGTGCCCCTTGGGAGCGAGGTCGGGCGAGGGCGATCACATCGGCACCAGCTTTTGCCATAGCAAGCGCTGTGGCGCGGCCGATGCCGCGCGACGCGCCGGTTACGAGCGCCAGGCGTCCGTCCAGAGGTTTGGTCATTAACTTAGGCTCCTGTGCCCGTGGACGCGATGCTCGAGAGCTGGCTGTCGTCCTTTTCCGCTTCCGATTGGTCGGTCAGGAAGGTGGGATAGTCGCCAGTAAAGCAGGCATCGCAGTATGCCGGGCATTTGTTGTCGCGGCCTTTGGGCTGATTAACAGCGCGGTAAAGGCCGTCGATGGAAAGGAAGGAAAGCGTATCCGCCTTGATGTGCTCGCGCATGGCTTCCACATCCATCTGCGCGGCCAGCAGTTTCTTCCGCTCAGGCGTGTCCACTCCATAGAAACAGCTGTGCGCGGTTGGCGGAGAGGCAATCCGCATGTGAACTTCGGTGGCACCGGCTTCGCGCATCATATTGACGATTTTCATCGACGTTGTACCGCGAACAATACTGTCGTCCACAAGGATGATGCGTTTGCCCTGAATGTGCCAGCGGTTGGCATTGTGCTTCAGCTTCACGCCGAAGTGGCGAATCTGGTCCGAAGGTTCGATGAAGGTCCGGCCCACATAGTGGTTCCGGATAATGCCCAGCTCGAACGGGATGCCACTTTCCTGCGCGTAGCCGATAGCCGCAGGAGTGCCGCTGTCAGGGACAGGGATCACAAGGTCTGCGTCCACTGCGTTTTCCCGCGCCAGCTCCGCACCGATACGCTTGCGAACTTCATAGACGCTCATGCCGTCCATATAGCTGTCTGGGCGGGCAAAATAGACATGCTCGAAAATGCAGGGGCGTGGTTTTTCCTCAGGGAATGGTTTGTGGCTTTTGATGCCTTCATCCGTAATTATCACCATCTCGCCAGCTTCAATGTCGCGGATATATTCAGCGCCAATGATATCCAGTGCACAGGTTTCCGAGCACAGGATGTAAGCGTCATCCAGGCGACCCAGCACCAGCGGGCGTACGCCCAGCGGGTCGCGAACGCCGATCAGGCCTTCTTTGGTGAGAGACACCAGGGAATAGGCACCTTCCATCTGGCGAAGCGCATCGATAAACCGGTCCATCAACGTGCGGAAACGACTGGTTGCGATCAGGTGGATGATCACTTCCGAGTCCGACGTGGACTGGAAGATCGATCCGCGCTGAACCAGCGATTTACGCAGGTGCGTCGCGTTCGTGATATTGCCGTTGTGCGCAACAGCAAAGCCGCCCGATGCGAATTCAGCAAAGAGCGGCTGGCAGTTCCTCAGGACGGTGTCACCTGTGGTCGAATAGCGCGTATGGCCGATGGCGGCGTCGCCGGGCAGGCTGTCGATGACATCCTGACTGGTGAAATTGTCTGCCACATGGCCGAGCACGCGTTTGGTGAAGAAGTTTTCACCGTCGAATGCCGTGATGCCAGCGGCTTCCTGGCCGCGGTGCTGCAGGGCATGAAGACCAAGGGCGCAGTGGGCGCTGGCGTCCGAGGTGCCGAAAATCCCGAATACGCCGCATTCTTCGTGCAGCTTATCGTCGTCGAAAGGATTAGTAGTGAGTGGGGCTTGCTCAAAAGACATTATTTGGTCCTGGTTAATGGGGCGAATGGTGTCTTGTTGCACGCACCATATATCGCCTCATGGTGCCGCTGCCTAGTCAAAAACCAATTTTACAGAAATATTGCATCTAATTGAAGAATTGTGCGCGGCTAACAGGCGCATTAGCGCCCGCCGTCATCTTTCTTCTTTTTCTCTTCGGCTACGTCTTCCATCAACGCATCAAGGCTATCGCGTTGCTTTTCGATGTATTTAGCGGCCTGTTCTTCAAGCTTTTCATTGATGAACTGGCTGGGAATGGCATCTGCTGCCTTCTCCAGATACTCGTTACCGACCTCTTTCGGGTCTTTGCCGAGTGCGTCAGCAGCGAAACCTTCCAGCATTTCCGCGCTCCAGGCCACAAGGGGACGGAGCTGCGCGTTCTTGACCCAATCCGGTTGATCAGACGTGCCATAAAGTTTGGCGAAGCCAAGATAGAGTACAGAAACAATCACGAGGCCGCGCAGCAGGCCGAAAAGGGCACCAAGCGAGCGATCAAGCAGCCCCACCGGACTTTCCTTGATGGTCCTGCCGATAAACTCGGCCAACTGCTTGAGAACGAACAGCGTGATGAAAAAGAGCGTGGCCAGCGTGATGAAGTCAGCGAGCTCCGGCGGCGAGATCAGGTCGCGGCCATATGGCTTGACAATCTCAAGGCCGAAAATGGTCGCCAACAGTGCGCCCGCCCAAGCCCCGAATGACAGTGCGACTGTCGCGAAGCCACGGCCAAAAGCCAGAAGCGTCGAAAGCCCGACGATAACAAGCACGGCAACATCAAAAGCCGTCAGTGTGGTAGTATCGATGTCCAAATCCTTGTTCCTCTAGCATCTCTCTAGCTTATAAAGGGTGGCCGAAACCTCTGCGCCACGCCCAACACTGTATATTGTGTGCTGGCCTGTTTCCTTAAACCCCAATTTTTCCACCACTCGTTTTGAGCCGGGGTTGTCATCAAAAACACTAGCGATGATTTTATCTATTGGCCAGTGCTCAAAGGCGAAGGTGCAGACCGCCCCAGCGGCTTCGGTGGCATACCCGAAGCCCCAGCTATTGCGGCCCAGCCAGTATCCCAGCTCTATCTGCCGCTCAGTCTCGTTCCAGTGATGGGCGCCGGCCACACCAACCAAACCCGAAGGGCCAATCACGCTTGCGATATAGGATGCGTTTCTGTTCCATTCCTCATGCGTGAGGGCAATGAACTCGTGCGCCATTTCCAGGCTATAGGGGTAGGGGACCACTTGAAGCATCTTGACGACATCATAGTCTGTCAGAGCCAGCTGGATGGCTTTGGCGTCGCTTTGTTCAGGCAACCTGAGCGTCAGTCTGTCTGTCTTCAGTATCATGCTTCTTTTTCCGGAAGCTATCCTAGGCCGCCATCTGGGTAGAAATGTGTCACCAGCTCATTCACGTGGGTGATGTTTTGCTGGCGAATGGCTTTTGGGCCGGCTTTCTTGGCTTTTGGCATCATGGCGTTCGCGAAGCCGAGCTTGGCTGATTCTTTCAGCCTTCCTTCAGATTGGGAAACCGGGCGGATGTCACCCGACAGGCTGATTTCACCAAATACGACGGTCTCGTCCGGTAGTGGCACCTGCGAGAGGCTGGAAATCAGGGCCGCTGCGACTGCAAGGTCCGCCGCAGGCTCGGAAATCTTCAGGCCGCCGGCCACGTTCAGGTAGACGTCACACCCGGCAAGGCCAAGGCCAGCGCGGGCATCAAGCACGGCCAGTACCATCGCAAGCCGCCCGCTGTCCCAGCCGACAACGGCGCGGCGCGGGTTTGCGGCAGATGACCGGGCAACGAGTGCCTGGATTTCCACCAGAACGGGCCTCGAGCCTTCAATGCCAGCGAAGACGCAGTTTCCTAGTTCCCGGCTGTTGTGATCCGCAAGGAACAGGGCAGACGGATTGGTTACTTCATTGAGGCCCATGCCCGTCATCTCGAAGACGCCGATTTCGTCCGTGCCGCCAAAGCGGTTCTTTACCGCGCGCAGGATACGGAACTGGTGGCCGCGGTCACCTTCGAAATACAGCACAGTATCAACCATATGTTCGAGCACGCGTGGCCCGGCGATCTGGCCGTCTTTGGTAACGTGGCCGACAAGAAGCACAACGGTGCCCTTGCGCTTAGCGAAGCTGATCAGTTCATGGGCGCAGACGCGAACCTGGCTTACTGTGCCGGGCGCGCTTTCAACATTGTCGGCAAACAGCGTCTGTATACTGTCGATCACCACCACTTTGGGCGGCGTACCTTCATCCAGCGTTGTCAGGATATCACGCAGGCTGGTTTCACACCCCAGCTTCAGCGGCGCACCGGAAAGACCAAGGCGGTTCGCCCGCATCTGTACCTGTGCGGTTGCTTCCTCACCGGAAATATAGACACAGTCATGCCCCTTGAGCGCCAGTTGCCCCATGGCCTGCAACAGCAGCGTGGATTTGCCGATGCCCGGATCACCGCCAATCAGCACGGCGCTTCCGGCTACCATGCCGCCGCCAAGGGCGCGGTCAAGCTCGGCAATGCCGCTCATCAACCGCGGCTGTTCCTTGAGCGGCGTGTCAAGCGAGACAAGGTCGACCCGGCGGCCCTTCTTGCCGCTCAGGCCCTTTGGCGCGCCAGATGTGGTGCCACCCTTTGATTCCTCAATGGAGTTCCACTCGCCGCATTCGTCGCATTTGCCCTGCCAGCGGCGGTAAACAGCGCCGCAGTCGCGGCAATTATATGAGAGCTGAGCCTTTGCCATATCAGAGCTTCAACAATTCCATCTCAATTGGGCCCTGGGCGCGACCATGGATGAACTGGTCGACATGATCATTGCCTGAATGGTCGATCTGGTCTTTGGCGCCTTCCCAGATAATTTTGCCGTGATAGAGCATGGCGATGCGGTCCGCGATCTTGCGCGCGCTGGCCATATCGTGGGTGATTGAAAGCGTTGTTGCGCCAAGGTCCTTAACGCACTCCACGATCAGATCGTTGATCACATCCGCCATGATCGGGTCGAGGCCTGTGGTTGGCTCGTCGAAGAAGATGATTTCTGGCTCTGTCGCGATGGCACGCGCAAGGCCCACACGCTTCTGCATGCCGCCCGACAGTTCTGCTGGGGAAAGTACGCCTACGTCAGCACCAAGGCCAACGCGCCGCAGATTTTCGATCGCAATTTCCTTGGCGTCTTTCCGGTTCATGCCTTTACCCTGTATCAGGCCGAAGGCGACATTTTCCCAGACAGGCAGGCTATCGAACAAGGCACCGCCCTGAAATAGCATGCCGAATTTGCTCAATATCTTCTTGCGGGCACGGCCTGAGAATTTGGTGACATCCTCGCCGTCCACATATATTTCGCCCTGGTCCGGGTTCAGGATACCCAGAATGCATTTGAGCATTACAGACTTGCCTGTGCCCGAGCCGCCGATAATGACGACTGACTGGCCTTTTGGAACGTCCAGATTGATGCCCTGCAGGACCTTCTTTGGACCAAAGCCCTTATGTACGTTCTTCAGCTGGATCTTGAGGTCGGTACTCATACGCCGCGCCCCCCAAAGACAATCACTGTGATGATCAGGTTCGCAAGCAGGATGGCGATGAAGGCTGAGACCACGGCGTTTGTCGTGGCTTTACCCACGCCCTGGGCGCCGCCGCGGCTGTTGTATCCGTGATAGCTGCCCATCAGTGCGATGAAGAAGCCAAAGACAGCGGCCTTCACAAGCGACGAGATCACGTCTGCACGCTCAAGGAAGTCTACCGTGACCTGCAGGTAGGTGCCTTCATTTAGCCCCAGGCGGCCTGTACCGATCAGGTAACCGCCCAGCACGCCGATAATGTTGGCGATGATCACGAGTAAGGGCAGGGTGATGACCGCAGCGATCAGGCGCGGTGCCACCAGATATTTGAACGGGTCGGTCGAAAGGGTCACGAGTGCGTCGATCTGCTCTGTCACGCGCATGGTGCCAAGCTCGGCCGCCATGGCGGAAGAGACGCGCCCTGCCACCATCAGGCCGCCGAGCACAGGGCCCAGTTCACGCACGATGGCGATGACAACCACGCCAGGCACCACGGAAGCAGCATTGAAGCGGCTGCCGCCAACGTAAATTTGTTGTGCGAGCGCCGCGCCTGTGAAAAGAGCCGTAAGGCCAACAACGGGCAGGCTGTTATAGCCGATGAGCCACATTTGATTGAGGACGTGCCGCCAGTATACCGGGGGCATGACGATGCTGCTGATGGCGGTTGCCGAGAATTTCGACAGCCGACCGATTTCGGCCAGACTTGCCAAAACCACCTGACCAATGATCGCGAGCGGATTGCGCACGGATGCTCCCTTTGTTGCCTTTATGTTCTCAAACTACCAGAAGGATGTGTAGCGTCCTCTGATAGAAATGAAAAGTGGCGATTTAAGGATGCCGGATTTTGTGGCCGGATTGGCTATTTACCCTTGAAGGCAGCTTCGCGCTTCTCGATGAAGGCCATGACGCCCTCAATGCAGTCTTCCGTGCGGCCAGCGACACGCTGGGCGTTAGCTTCGGCTGCCAGTTGGCCGGGGTAGTCATTCGTCAAGGACTGTGCCAGCAGCTGCCGGATGGAGCCCAGCGCCACAGTGGGGCCGTTGGCCAGTTTCATCGCTTTGGCCTTGGCAGTGTCCAATAGTTTGTCATCGTCTACGACATCATAGACCAGTCCCCAATCAAGGGCGGTGTCAGCCGGGATAGGTTCGCCAAGCATCATCATGGCTCGGGCCCGGCTTAGGCCCACAAGGCGCGGTAAAATGAAGGTGCTGCCCGCATCCGGCACCAGCCCGATGTTGACAAATGCCTGCAGGAAGTAAGCGGATTTGGATGCAATGACGATATCCGCCGAGATTGCGATGCTCATGCCTGCGCCAGCAGCCACGCCGTTGACTGCGCTGATGACCGGAATTTTGAGGTTCGCGAGTTCTGTCAGGAACGGGTGGTAAGAGTCCGTCAGACTGGCGCCCATGTCTCGGTTCTCATTGCCGCCTTCAGCCAGATCAGCGCCAGAACAGAAGCCGCGCCCCGCGCCCGTGATCAAAAGGGCTCTGGCCTCGCTGTCTTCACGGTTAAGGGACCGTAGGGCGGTTAGAAACTCGGCTTTCAGCTTGGCGCTCAGAGCATTCAGCTGCTTTGGGCGATTGAAGGTGATGGTCGCCAGACCATTCTCTATGCTGAAGTCGATCGTCTCATATGTGGGCATGCTGGCCTCCCGCTTATTGTCCCCAGAAAGAAGACTTAGCGCAGGCCGGTGGTTTGGCAACCGCAATTAGCGGCTGCGCTTGATCTCTACTGGGCGTGCCAGGAAGGCCGGAACGTGTGGCCCCATGCCGACAAATGGCTTTTTCGGCATGTCATCCGCGGCAACCTTCGGCTTTGGTGGCGCGAGGTCGATCTTCTCGCCACGTGGGATTTTGTTGCCGATCATTTTTTCAATGGCTTCAACAAAGCGTGTGTCGGTCTTGCCGGTTGTGGTCAGCGTGAAGGCTTTGCCTTTGCGACCAGCGCGGCCAGTACGGCCGATGCGGTGAACATAGTCCTCAGCATGGCTTGGTACGTCGAAATTGAACACATGGCTTACGTCAGCAATGTCGAGACCGCGGGCTGCGACATCGGAAGCACAAAGAAGTTGAACTTCGTTGGCCTTGAACTGACGCAGTATTTCAAGGCGCTCGCTCTGCTCCATATCACCATGCAATTGGCCAACATTGAAACCATGACGCGCGAGGCTGTTATAAACCTCTTTTACGTCCTTCTTGCGGTTGCAGAAGATGATGCCGTTTTTCACGGGCTCATCCTTCAGAAGCTTACGCAGCGCTTTGCGCTTGTCGCGTGGGCCGACAACCACAAGCTTCTGTTCGATGGTCTGCGCTGTGCTGGATTTGCGCTCAACCGTGATCATCTTGGGATCGTCAAGGAAGCGTTTGGTCAGCTTTTCAATCACCGGCGGCATCGTGGCCGAAAAGAAAAGCGTCTGGTGGTTCTTGGTAATGCACTCGCAGATTTTCTCGACATCCGGGATAAAGCCCATGTCGAGCATCCGGTCAGCTTCATCAACCACGAGAATATCGATCCCGTTCAGGAGGAGCTTGCCGCGAGTGAAGTGGTCCAGCAGACGACCAGGGGTGGCAATCAGAACATCAACGCCGCGGTCCAGCAGCTTTTCCTGATCCGCGAAATTTACGCCGCCAATCAGAAGCGCCATCGTCAGCTTGTGCCCTTTGCCGTATTTTTCGAAGCTTTCAGCAACCTGTGCCGCCAGTTCGCGGGTGGGCTCAAGAATCAGGCACCGTGGCATCCGGGCGCGAGCGCGTCCTTCGGACAGAATATCGATAAGGGGCAAGGTGAAACCAGCCGTCTTGCCGGTACCGGTTTGGGCGATGCCCAGAACGTCGCGTCCCATTAAAACTTGCGGGATGGCTTGCGCCTGAATGGGCGTGGGCTCGGTATAACCGGCCTCACTTACAGCCTTTAATGTTGGTTCACTCAGTCCTAAGAGGTCGAAACCCATGCGTGTCCTACCAGTTGCTTCTTACATAATTTGCGCGCAGCATAGGAGGGCTTACGTCAATGTCAATGTTGGAAACGGGAATATGCCGCAGAAAACCCATGCTTTAGTCCCTTAACCGGCGCTTTTATGTGACAGTTGGCTTTCTGGCACCCGGATACAAGCGGCGGACGCCAGAAATCGATCGCACAGTTGATATTTGCGGTTTCCATCGTGGTTCGGCGACGTCGGAGTATTAGATGTCCAATTGATCAACACTTGCCGCATTATCGCGGATGAATTCGAAGCGTTTTTCAGGCTTTTTACCCATCAGGTCATCCACAAGCCGGTTGACCTCTGCCCGCTCGGCATACTCAGGCGGCAACGTGACGCGCTGAAGTGTACGGTTGGCTGGTGCCATGGTGGTTTCTTTCAGCTGTGCAGGGGGCATTTCACCCAGGCCCTTAAAGCGGCTGATCTCTACCTTCCCACGGCCTGAGAAATCAGTGGCCATCAGCTCGTCTTTGTGGGCGTCATCGCGTGCATAAGCGACTTTGCCTGACTGGGCCAGCCGGTAGAGCGGCGGCATGGCAAGATACAGGTGCCCGTCTTTAACCAGCCCAGGCATTTCCTGGAAGAAGAATGTCATGAGGAGCGTTGCGATATGGGCGCCGTCAACGTCCGCGTCACACATGATGACGACTTTCTCATAGCGAAGCGCATCGCCGTCATAGTGATCCCGCGTTCCGCAGCCCAGCGCCTGGATCAAATCTCGGATTTCCTGGTTGGCGGCTATCTTGTCACGCGTGGCGGAGGCCACGTTGAGGATTTTACCGCGGATCGGCAGGACAGCTTGCGTCTTCCGATCCCGCGCTTGTTTGGCGGAGCCACCTGCGGAGTCACCCTCCACGATATATATCTCAGTGCCTTCCGAAGAATCGCTGGAGCAATCGGTCAATTTGCCCGGCAAGCGGAGCTTACGTTTGCTGACAGCTGTTTTCCGGGTAATTTCGCGTTCCTGCTTGCGGCGCAGGCGATCTTCCAGCCGTTCCAGCGCCCAGGTCAGCAGGCTGCCGGCGCGGTCTGGGTGATCGCCCAGCCAATGGTCGAAGGCGTCACGGACAGCATTTTCGGTCAGGCGAAAGGCCTCGAGCGTTGACAGCTTGTCTTTTGTTTGCCCTTGGAACTGTGGGTCACGGATGAAGACCGAAAGCATGGCACAGAATGAGCCGCAGACATCGTCTGAAGTCAGCTGCGCTGCCTTCTTGTTATTTGTCAGTTCCCCGTAAGCCTTCAGGCCGCGGAGTATCGCACTGCGCATGCCATTTTCATGGGTGCCGCCCTGTGGTGTTGGGATGGTGTTACAGTAGCTGTTGCAGAAGCCGTCACCAAACTCAGGCCACTGAATGGCCCATTCCACCTGGCCGGCTTCATCCGGGAACTTCACAAAGCCGGAGAAGGGCTCATCGGTCACGCACGTGCGTTTCTTGAGTGTGTCCTTCAGGAAGTCCGCCAGGCCGCCAGGGAAGTGCAGGGTGGCTTCCTGTGGTGTATCGTCGCCTTCCACAATCAGCTCAGGTGCGCACTTGAACCGGATTTCAACACCGCGGAACAAGTATGCCTTTGAACGCGCCATCTTATACAGGCGGTTTGGCTTCAGTTTGGCGCTTTTGCCGAAGATTTCATGGTCAGGCAGGAAGGTTACCGTGGTGCCGCGTTTGTTCTGGACCGCGCCAAGGTCCTCAAGGCCTGTTGTGGTCTTGCCCCGGGCATAGCCTTGACGCCACATATTGCGGTCACGGGCGACTTCGATTGTCATCCATTCGCTGAGCGCGTTCACGACCGAAATACCAACACCATGCAAACCACCAGATGTTGCATAGGCATCGGACGAGAATTTACCGCCGGAGTGCAGCGTGGTGAGAATCACTTCAAGCGCCGATTTCCCGGGATATTTGGGGTGAGGGTCGGTTGGGATGCCGCGGCCATTGTCTGAAATGGTCAAGGAGCCATCTGCGTTGAGTGCCAGCGAGATACGGCTGGCATGGCCTGCAACGGCTTCGTCCATAGAGTTATCGAGAATTTCAGCGACCAGGTGATGGAGTGCACGCTCATCCGTTCCGCCGATATACATGCCCGGGCGCTGACGCACCGGTTCCAGGCCTTCAAGAACCTCAATGTCTTTTGCGGAATAGTCAGATTTAGTCTGTGTTACTTCAAACAGGTCGCTCATAACCCCACCCTATAAACTGGTCCAGATAACGGCGTAAACCAGGGATGACGCGGCGTCAAGCGATACAACATATTGTGCTAATTTTCACAAAAATTAGAAAATATAGTGGGCATTTCTGTTTTCTTCTTGTAAGTTTCATACTGGCTTAAAACTTATTTAAGGCCTTGTTGGTACCTTTTATGGGTGCATGTGTGCCTTTTGGAGAGAGCGAATGGCCAGTCAAAGTCGAAAAGGCTTGTTTAATTGGATGTTTAGCCCGGCACCGACCGGAGAATCACTGTCTGAGGTGACGATCGGTGATCGTTTTCAGCACCAGCATAGCCGCGCATCCGTTTGGGTGGTTGAGCGGATTAGCAAAGTAGGGTCAAGCAGCTATCCTCTTGTCAGTTTGGCAAGGGAGGGGCGACCAGACTTGAAGAAAATCGTCTCTATCGCTGTGCTGCAAGATGGTGAGGATTTCAAACCAGCGGCGTGACGCGCAGCGTTTGAATTGCCTTGGTTGCCCCTTGAGCTTGGGGGTTAGCAACAGCTTTTGTTGAATTGGTGGTGAAGGCGCAGCGAAGTGACGCGTAGCCGATTGCCGTCAGTTTTGATAGTCGACCTAATCGAACAGCTTGTCGATATCTTCCTGCGTCTGAGCGCTTTCGTCGGTTTTTTCTTCGACATCAGGCTGGTCTTCCGCGACCCATTTCCCGTGGATAATTTGGTTCAATTTCATCAACAGTTCCTGAACAGCTTCAATTCGCATGCGGATAAGCTGTTGAGCTTGCGGTGTAAAGCCGCGTTCCACAACATTTGTGGCCTTAAGCCCGTTCAGGGTTGATGTGATCAGGGAGTCCAATTCTGCGCAAATGCCCTCAAAGGGGGCTTTGAGTACTTCGGGAGCCATATCATAGGCTTCTATGGCGAGGTCTTTTGCCTGAAAGCCACTGTCTTCAAAATGCTGGATATAGCTCTTTGGTGCCCAGTCAAAAGCATCTTCAGCCAGCTCAGGCATATCCGGTACCATTTCCAGAAGCATGACAATCTCGTTGTAGTGATTGAGATAGTCCGTGGCCAGAAAGGTTTCAGGATGGATGTTTGCGCTTGCGAGAAGCGGGCGAAGGGCCGTTTGTTCTTTGGTGTATTCAATTTGCATCGGATGGCTGCCTGATTTTTCCTTGCGCGATGAAAACACGAGTTGGCTTACGACCGACCTTAAAGGCACCGGGTTGTTAAAACGTAAACAACTACAAATCTATAAAAATATTCGGCGCACAACAAAAAAGGGGGCGCTTAGGCCCCCTTTTCCAACATATTTGTCTTTGGAATTACGAGCTGTAGTACATCTCGAATTCAACCGGATGTGGCGCCAGCTCAAGACGGTTCACTTCTTCCATCTTCAGCTCAATGTAAGCGCTGATCTGGTCATCGGTGAACACATCGCCCTTTTTGAGGAACTCGCGGTCGTTATTGAGAGCTTCCAGGGCTTCGCGAAGCGAGCTTGCAACTGTTGGAACGCCGAGCAGTTCTTCCGCAGGCAGTGCATAAAGGTCTTTATCCATTGCATCGCCTGGGTGAATTTTGTTCTCGATACCGTCAAGGCCAGCCATCAGCATGGCTGCGAACGCAAGGTATGGGTTTGCAGTCGCATCAGGGAAGCGGATTTCAACACGCTTGGCTTTCGGGCTGGTGCCGTATGGAATACGACAGGACGCCGAACGGTTGCGTGCTGAGTAAGCCAGGAGAACAGGTGCCTCAAAGCCTGGCACCAGACGCTTGTAGCTGTTGGTGGACGGGTTTGAGAAGGCGTTGATCGCCTTGGCATGCTTGATGATACCGCCGATATAATAGAGAGCGGTTTCAGACAGGTCCGCGTAACCAGAGCCTGCGAACAGCGGTTTGCCGTCTTTCCAGATGGACTGGTGCACGTGCATACCCGAGCCGTTGTCCTGAGCAACCGGCTTTGGCATGAAGGTCGCGGTCTTGCCGTAAGTGTGCGCAACCTGGTGCACCGCATACTTGTAAACCTGTACGTTGTCGGCTGTGTCCACAAGAGTGGAGAACATCATGCCGAGTTCGTGCTGGGAAGCGGCCACTTCGTGGTGGTGCTTGTCCATTTTCAGGCCCATTTCCTTGGCAACTTTTACCATTTCGCCGCGGAGGTCGACACAGCTGTCAACCGGCGCCACTGGGAAGTAGCCGCCTTTTACGGCTGGGCGGTGACCATAGTTGCCTTCTTCGAAAGCCTTGTCGCTGTTGTAGGGGCCTTCGACATCATCGATGGAATACATGGCACCACGGTAGCCGCTGTTGAACTTTACGTCGTCGAAAACGAAGAACTCTGGCTCTGGGCCAAAGAACGCTGTGTCGCCAACGCCCGCGAACTTCACATAGGCTTCCGCCTTTTTGGCGATCGAGCGTGGGTCACGGTCGTAAGGCTGGCCAGTTGCAGGCTCAAGAATGTCACAGAAGACAATCGCTGTTACGTCGGCCGTAAATGGGTCGAAGGTAACACGGGAAAGGTCCGGCTTCAGGATCATGTCGGACTCGTTGATCGCTTTCCAACCAGAAATAGAGGAGCCGTCGAACATGAAGCCTTCGCTGATCATGTCTTCGTCAACAACATCTGCAGCCATGGTAAGGTGCTGCCATTTGCCTTTTGGGTCCGTAAAACGCAGATCGATCCATTCTGCGCCTTTCTCTTTTACCAGAGCGAGAAAGTCTTCAACACTCAGATCGGTATAATTGGACATTTCCATTTTTCCCTTCGAATTAAACGACTGTGTATGTTCCGGGGTTCCCGCCCGGATGAATGTTTGGCTGCGCTGCGGAGCAGGGCGGCCTGTGCCTAGATTGCGTCCTTACCGGTTTCGCCGGTACGGATGCGAATTGCTTCTTCAACGGCGCTGACAAAAATCTTGCCGTCTCCGATGCGCCCTGTGTGGGCTGCATTCTTGATTGCTTCAACAGCGCGCTCTGCGTCTGCTGAATCCACGACCACTTCCACTTTCACCTTCGGAACGAAGTCGACAACATACTCTGCGCCCCTATAGAGCTCGGTATGGCCTTTCTGACGTCCGAAGCCTTTGGCTTCAGTAACCGTAATCCCCGAAATCCCGACTTCGTGAAGGGCTTCCTTCACCTCATCAAGCTTGAAGGGTTTGATAATTGCTTCGATCTTCTTCATTTCCTGGTACCGTTTGTTATGGTTATTGCCCCTCTTTACGCACGGTTCATGCCAGAATCCTGTGTGGCGGATTCCCGCGGGTTTTCCCAATCAGTCAAAAGGGTTGACCGTTCTTTGTGCGCTGGAGTGCCTAATTATTGTGCAATTGCACGAGCTTTGGTCACTATTCGGAAAGGTCGGAAAAACATGAATTTGTAAGGGGGCAAAAAAAATGGCAAACTTCGGACTTGACGACTTGAAGTCTTGCGCATAAACAAGCGCCACATTCAGAGATGGCGGGTGTAGCTCAGTTGGTTAGAGCGCCAGTTTGTGGTACTGGATGTCGCCGGTTCAAATCCGGTCACTCGCCCCACTCTGAAGTTTTTTTGAATAAGCCCCTTCCGGGGCTTTTTTCTTTTGCTACACTGCGTCGATTCCTGAGGGGGAGCTTAAGACAGTGCAGACCAGTGGCAACACCCACATCCTTTTGACGCCGGAAGAGTCCAGGCAGGCTGATGCATGGGCTCTGAAAAACGGTACAAACGGCCTCACATTGATGGAGGCTGCCGGCAAGGCTGTTGCCGAAGTGATCGTTGATTATATTGGCACACCGCTTGAGGCGGGTGGTGAGATATTGATCCTTTGCGGCCCCGGCAACAATGGCGGCGATGGCTTCGTTGCGGCGCGCTATCTGGAAGAATGGGGCTATCCCGTTCGGGTGATGATGTCGGTTGAGACACGTGAGTTGAAAGGTGACGCAGCCATCATGGCGCGGCGTTGGCAGGGGGGTGTTGGCCCCATTGACCTTGCTCGCCTGAACGGGGCGACGGTCATAGTGGACGCCCTTTTTGGTACCGGGCTGACCCGAGCCATTGAGGGCGACATTGCCGATTTAATCGAAGCTGTGAACGAATTAGATGCGTTCCGCGTCGCAGTGGATATCCCAAGCGGTTTGGACGGCGATTCGGGCTTGCCCACCGGGCCATGCTTTCAGGCCGATATGACGGTGACATTCTTCACCAGAAAGCCTGGGCACTTGGTAGCACCCGGACGTTTCCTATGTGGCGGTGTGGAGCACATCCACGCTGTTGATATCGGTATTTCGAGCCGCTGCTTTGAAGAGATCAAACCAACGCTCTTTGAAAACACGCCTTCGCTTTGGGGCGGACATTACCCGTTTCCCGGGCCTGAGACGCATAAGTATCGTCGGGGCCACCTGCTGGTGCTGGGCGGCAAAGAACCGACATTGGGCGCCTGCCGGTTGGCGGCAACGGCTGGTTTGAGAGTGGGGGCCGGGCTGGTAACGCTGGCTGCCCCAAGCGAAACATATAGTATTCAGGCGACAGCACTGACTGATGTCATGGTGCGACGCTTCGACAGTGCGTTTGGTTTCCTGGGGATCATGGCCGATACCCGCATTAACACCATATTGCTTGGGCCGGGTGCCGGGGTTGGGGAGAAAACTGCTGAGCTTGTTCATGATGTAGCCCGCCGCGACAAGGCAATGGTGCTGGACGCTGATGCGTTGACGAGCCTTGTAGGGCGGCTGGATATATTCGCGCAGGAAGGGACAGACGACGTGGTGCTAACCCCCCACGAGGGCGAATTTGCGCGCCTGTTCCCTGGGCTGTCGAAAGAAGCCAACAAGATATCCGCAGCCAGATCAGCAGCTGTTTCATCAAAATGCCTGATTGTGCTGAAGGGTGTGTCTACCATTGTAGCCGCACCTGATGGGCGGGTTTCAATTGCCGCGAATGCGCCGGCTTGGTTGTCGGTCGCGGGCACCGGGGATGTGCTTTCCGGCGTGATTGCCGGATTGATGGCACAAGGCATGCCACCGTTTGAGGCTGCTTCAGCCGGTGTCTGGCTACATGGCGAGGCCGCAATGAAAGCGGGCAGGGGGCTGATTGCTTCAGACCTTGTCAGGACTTTGCCGCAAGTTTTGCTCTAGGAAAAATTGGGCTCGAAGTACAAAAATACTTGTACTCCGCAGTGCGCCTGTTATAAGCCCGTCAAATTCACGTTTTAATGAAACCGGACAGGTCGCGCGCCGCGCGGTTTTTCTAGTGTTTCCGAAGGTAACGCGGGCGTGGCGAAATTGGTAGACGCGCCAGATTTAGGTTCTGGTGTCTTCGGACGTGGGGGTTCAAGTCCCTCCGCCCGCACCACCTTCCGGAAAACCCTGTTTGGTAAAAGAAAAAGAGAGTTGGAAGACCCATGCAGATCGAAGAACTGCTGAATGAAGGACTGAAGCGCGAGTATAAGATTGTCGTGGCAGCGAAAGAGCTGGACGACCGTTTGGACGCGATCCTGGACGAATTCCGTGCCACTGCAAAAATCAAGGGTTTCCGCCCTGGTAAAGCTCCACTGTCGCTTCTGAAGCGTATGCATGGTGAGCGCGCTAAAGGGCAGGTTCTCTCCGAGACCATGCAGGAAACGTCTGCCAAGCTCTTTGAAGACAAGAATATCCGCCCGGCGACCCGTCCAGAAGTGGACATGGACGAATATGAAGACGGTAAGGACCTTGAGTACACGCTGAAGGTTGAGATTCTTCCTGAAATTTCTGTCGACGACTTTAAAGCGCCAGCGCTTGAGCGTTGGGTTGCAGAAGTTGACGACAAAACAGTTGAAGAATTCTGCGAGAAGATCGCTGCCCAACAGAAGACTTTCAAGAAAGCTGCGAAAACCACCAAGGCTGCTGAAGGCGACGCTGTCCTGATCGACTATGTTGGTTCCATCGACGGTGTTGAATTCGACGGCGGTAAGGGCGAAGACTTCCAGCTTGAGCTGGGCTCCGGCATGTTTATCCCAGGCTTTGAAGACCAACTGATTGGTTCCAAAGCAGGCGACGAGAAGACCGTAAAAGTTACCTTCCCTGAGCAGTATCAGGCGGATGACCTTGCCGGCAAAGAAGCTGAGTTCGCCGTAACGGTGAAAGAAGTCCGCAAGCCTGCTGAAGCCAAGGTTGATGAAGACATGGCCAAAAACATGGGCTTTGAAGACCTCGCGTCTCTCAAAGAGTCTGTGAAAGGCCAACTGGAAGCTGACAACAACAGCCTGACACGCGCTCATATGAAGCGTGGCCTGCTGGATGCGCTGGCTGACGAATACAGCTTTGATGTGCCAGCCGGCATGGTTGACATGGAATTCCGCCAGATCTGGGAACAGATCAAGCGTGATGCCGTGATGAGCGGTGAAGCCAAGGCTGAAGACTTCGAAGGCCAGGAAGGCCCCGAAGACGAAGCAGAAGCTGCTGAGTTCCGTGCAATTGCAGAGCGCCGCGTGCGCCTTGGTCTGCTGCTTTCCGAACTGGGTGTGAAAAACAACATCCAGGTCAACCAGGAAGAAGTGAACCGCAAGATCATCGAGGAAGCGCGTCGCTTCCCGGGTCAAGAAGCTCAGGTCTTCGAATTCTACCAGAAGAACGAAGAAGCCCGCGCTCAGCTGCGTGCTCCGATCTTTGAAGAGAAAGTCGTAGATTTCGTTCTCGAAATGGCTGACGTGACGGAAAAGACAGTTTCCCGTGACGAGCTGGAAGCTGCTGTTCGCGCAATCGACGAAGAAGAAGCCAACCCTGCCAAGGGCAAGAAGGCTGCTCCTAAGAAGAAAGCTGCTGCGAAAAAAGCGCCTGCGAAGAAAGCTGCACCTAAAAAGGCTGCCGCAAAAAAAGACGACGCAGAGAAGAAGGCCGAACCTAAAAAAGCGGCAGCGAAAAAAGCTCCAGCAAAGAAGGCTGCGCCTAAGAAAGCTGCTGCGAAAAAGCCAGCTGCCAAGAAATAGGCTGATAATGAATAATACCGGCATACAGTGCCGATAGAAAAGGGGCTTCCGGGCCCCTTTTTTTGTACCCCTCTTTAATTGATCTACCGAAGTCCTATCTAATTGCAGGAAGTGTTTCGTATTTCCTTGCCCGAGCCGACTTGGGTTTGCTACAGCTTCACAAAAGATAGAAACAAAAAGCCCTGAAATGCGGCCTGTCAGATATTCAGGCAGGTCCGTGGGCCACCCAGTACAACATTTGGAGTGCCTAATGCGCGATGATTTGATGGACCCTATCAGAGATGCTCTCGTCCCCATGGTTGTGGAGCAAACCAACAGGGGTGAACGGTCGTATGATATTTATTCCCGGCTTCTCAAGGAGCGCATCATCTTTTTGACGGGGGAAGTGAACGACCAGATTTCTAGCCTGATCGTTGCGCAACTTCTGTTCCTTGAGGCGGAAAACCCAAAGAAGGATATTTCCTTCTATATCAATTCGCCGGGCGGCATCGTGACCTCCGGGCTCGCGATGTATGACACGATGCAATATATCAAGCCGAAGGTGGCGACGATCTGTATCGGTCAGGCTTGCTCGATGGGGTCTCTCTTGCTGGCGGCAGGCGAACCCGGTATGCGTTACGCGCTTCCGAACGCCCGTATCATGATTCACCAGCCATCGGGCGGGGCCCGCGGCCAGGCTGCGGATATAGAAATTCAGGCGCGCGAGATTTTAAAGCTTCGTGAACGATTGAATAATATATATGTAAAACATACCGGCCAAAAGCTGGACAAAATTGAAGCGGCGATGGATCGCGACAACTTCATGGATGCGAATGAAGCCAAGAAGTTCGGTTTGATCGATCATGTGTATACCAGCCGCGAAGAGGCCGATGAGAAATAAGCAGGGTCGTATTATCCCGCAAATTTCTTGAAATTTGGGTGTACGAGCCATTTTAACCGGTCTACGATAGTAAGAAACGAGTTTATAGCGGTGACAGATTTGAGTAACAGCGATTCGAAAAACACGCTCTATTGTTCCTTTTGCGGCAAGAGCCAGCACGAGGTCAGAAAGCTTATCGCGGGGCCTACGGTCTTTATTTGCGATGAGTGCGTAGAGCTGTGTAACGACATCATCAAGGAAGAGAGCAAAAGTGCGCTTTCCAAGGGTACGGACGGCGTGCCTTCACCGCTTGAGATTCTTGAGGTGCTCAACGATTACGTGATCGGCCAGGGCTCTGCAAAGAAGGTGCTTTCGGTCGCCGTACACAACCACTATAAGCGCCTCAATCATGCGAATTCCAACGCTCCTGAAGTTGAACTGGCCAAGTCGAATATTCTGCTGGTTGGTCCGACCGGTTGCGGTAAGACGCTTCTGGCCCAGACACTGGCCCGCATTCTTGATGTGCCATTCACCATGGCTGATGCCACCACGCTGACTGAAGCTGGTTACGTGGGCGAGGACGTTGAAAACATTATCCTGAAACTCCTGCAGTCTGCTGACTATAATGTCGAACGCGCACAGCGCGGCATTGTCTATATTGACGAAGTCGACAAGATCAGCCGCAAGTCTGACAACCCGTCTATCACGCGTGATGTGTCGGGCGAAGGCGTCCAGCAGGCCCTTCTGAAGATCATGGAAGGCACGGTTGCAAGCGTACCGCCACAGGGTGGCCGCAAGCATCCACAGCAGGAATTTCTGCAGGTGGACACAACAAACATTCTGTTTATCTGTGGCGGTGCCTTTGCCGGTCTTGATAAAGTGATTGCCACCCGCCTGCAGGGCAAGTCTATCGGGTTTGGTGCGACGGTGAATTCACCTGATGATCGTAGCGCGGGGGAACTGTTCAAGGAAACAGAGCCAGAGGATCTGCTGAAGTTTGGCCTGATCCCGGAATTTGTTGGTCGCCTGCCTGTGATTGCCACGCTTGAGGATCTGGATGAGGATGCGCTGGTGCAAATCCTGTCCGAACCGAAGAATGCGCTTCTCAAGCAGTATCAGTGCCTGTTTGACATGGAAGATGTGAAGCTGACTTTCTCTGAAGACGCACTCTTTGCTGTCGCCAAGAAAGCCATCGAGCGCAAGACTGGCGCACGAGGCCTTCGTTCCATCATGGAAGACACGCTTCTTGATACCATGTTCGACTTGCCGAGCCTTGAGGGTGTCGAAGAGATCGTCATCAATGGTGAAGTGGTCGAAGGAAAGTCGAGTCCCTTGATGATTTATGCAGATCGGCGCGACGAAGCAGGGCAGCCAGCATAAAAAACCGATATTTGAGCTGAGTAAGGGTTGAAACGGAAGTTTCAGCCCTTATTTTTTATAGTGAAAGGCAGAAAAGTGCCTTTAAACCCTTTTTTCGACCTCTTTTCCTTTCTTGTCTCAACGGAAATGGCCTAAAATCAGGTCGATCAAGTAACACATTTAGTTCTGAAAGCTGTTCTCATGTCCGAATCCGCAGAAAACACGTCAAACATCGTTACTTTGCCAGTTTTGCCCCTCCGCGACATTGTGGTTTTCCCACATATGATCGTGCCGCTCTTTGTCGGTCGCGACAAATCCGTCCGGGCACTGGAAGAAGTGATGGCAAAAGACAAGCAAATCCTGCTTGTTGCGCAAAAGGAAGCGGGTGAAGACGATCCGAAGACAAAAGATGTTTTCGAGGTTGGCACGGTCGCTAGTGTGCTCCAGCTCCTGAAGCTGCCGGATGGAACCGTGAAAGTTCTTGTTGAAGGCTTCAACCGTGCAACAATCAAGAAATTCGTACGCGATGAAGATTATTTCGAAGCCGAAGCCGAACTGATGGCTGATGGGGAAGAAGACGATTCGGAGATTGAAGCGCTCAGCCGGTCTGTCATTGCCCAGTTCGAACAATATGTGAAGCTGAATAAGAAAATCCCTGCCGAAGTGTTGGTGACAGTCAACCAGATTGAAGAAGCCAGCAAACTTGCTGACACGGTTGCGAGCCACCTTGCGCTCAAGATCGATGATAAACAGGACCTTCTGGCGACAGTTTCCGTGGCTCAGCGGCTTGAGCGCATTTTCAGCTTCATGGAAGGCGAAATCGGCGTGCTGCAGGTCGAGAAAAAGATTCGCGGCCGCGTAAAACGTCAGATGGAGAAGACCCAGCGCGAATATTATCTGAACGAGCAACTCAAGGCTATTCAGAAGGAGTTGGGCGAGGGCGACGATGGTCGCGAGGAAATCCAGGAACTGGAAGACCGAATCGCCAAGACCAAGCTGACCAAGGAAGCCGAAGAAAAGTGCCTGGCTGAATTGAAGAAGCTGAAATCCATGAGCCCAATGTCTGCGGAAGCCACAGTTGTGCGGAACTTCCTCGATTGGATGCTGACCATTCCATGGGGCAAAAAAAGCCGCGTGAAGAAAGACATCAAGCTCGCACAGAAAATTCTGGATACCGACCACTATGGCCTTGAGAAGGTGAAAGAGCGGATTATCGAGTATCTTGCGGTGCAGCAGCGCGCGAAGAAACTCAAGGGTCCCATTCTTTGCCTGGTTGGCCCTCCTGGTGTTGGTAAAACATCCCTTGGCAAGTCGATCGCGAAGGCTACGGGCCGCGAATTTGTTCGCTTTTCGCTTGGCGGCGTGAGGGACGAAGCCGAGATTCGTGGTCACCGACGTACGTACATCGGTTCCATGCCTGGCAAGGTAATGCAGTCGATGAAAAAAGCGGGAACGACGAATCCACTGTTCCTGTTCGATGAAATCGACAAGATGGGTCAGGACTTCCGCGGTGATCCGGCGTCGGCACTTCTTGAAGTGTTGGACCCGGAACAAAACAGCAAGTTCAACGACCACTATCTCGAAGTGGACTATGATCTTTCAAACGTGATGTTCGTAACCACCGCCAACTCGCTTCGTATGCCGCGCCCACTTCTGGACCGGATGGAGATCATTCATCTGTCTGGCTATACCGAAGAAGAGAAGGTTGAGATCGCACGGCGTCACCTGATCCCGAAACAGGTGAAAGATCATGGCCTTAAGAAGGGTGAATGGTCGATTTCCGACGGCGCGCTCAAGGACGTGGTGCGTTATTACACTCGGGAGGCCGGTGTTCGGAGCCTGGAGCGTGAGATCGCCAAGCTGGTGCGTAAGGCGGTGAAAGAGATCGTTGAAGGGTCACGTGACAAGGTGGCCCTGACGTCTCGGAACCTCAATCAGTATGCCGGCGTGCGGAAATATCGCTACGGCCAGGCGGAAGAAACCGATCAGGTTGGCCTGACGACTGGGCTTGCCTGGACGGAAGTTGGCGGTGAGCTGTTGGCAATCGAGGCCGTGACCGTTGCGGGCAAAGGCCAGATCAAACAGACAGGCAAGCTTGGCGACGTGATGAAAGAATCGATTCAGGCGGCACGGTCTTATGTGCAGTCCCGCTGTGTTGAATTCGGCATTCATCCGAAAGTGTTTGAAAAGAAGGATATTCACATCCACGTGCCGGAAGGCGCAACACCGAAAGATGGCCCATCAGCCGGTGTAGCCATGTGTACGTCTATTGTTTCTGTCCTCACGGGAATCGCGGTGAGAAAAAATATCGCCATGACTGGCGAAGTGACACTGCGCGGCCGGGTGCTGCCGATTGGTGGCTTGAAGGAAAAACTGCTGGCGGCTCTCAGGGGCGGAATCACCAAGGTTCTCATCCCGAAAGATAACGAGAAAGACTTGGCTGAAATTCCTGACAATGTCACGAAAGGCCTTGAAATTGTTGCAGTTTCCAATGTGGATGAGGTGCTGGAGCATGCTCTCGCTGGTCCTATGGAACCAATCGAATGGCCGGACGAAGAAGAGCTCAACGAAGTGGCTTCTGCTGATGGTGCAGATGAGGCGGAACTTACGACTCATTAGCCCCTTTGAGCCTAATTGAATAAATTTCAAGGAAAAAAAAGCTCAAAACCGCAGTTTTCTGCGGTTTTTTGCTTTGACAAGCGGATTTTACCGTGCCTAAACTGCATTCGCATTTCGGAGCTAATAACGAAATCAAACTCTTCAACTCAGAGGGGGATACCTTGAATAAAAATGATCTGATCGCAAAGGTTGCTGAATCAGCAGACCTGTCCAAAGCTGACGCTGGTAAAGCAGTAGACGCTGTATTCGATTCCATCTCCGGCGCTCTCGCTGGCGGCGGCGAAGTTCGTCTCGTAGGCTTCGGTACTTTCGCAGTAGCACAGCGTGCTGCTACTAAAGGCCGTAACCCACGCACTGGCGAAGAAATTGACATCCCTGCTTCCAAGCAGCCTAAGTTCAAGGCTGGCAAGGGTCTCAAGGACGCTGTAAACAAGTAATCTGTTTACACTCTTGAAAAGAGAACGGCTGTGGATTTCCGCAGCCGTTTTTCTTTGGGCTGACTGCAGGTCAGTGGATCATTCGGTTAATTTGATTGTTTTACCGACTTCGACGCGTTGAAAACTGCCAGGAAATCTGCGAGCCGCCATTTCGAGAACGGTATCGCTTGTGTCGTGGCTACCCATGGCCAGTAGTTCCAGATCCAGCGATTGCAGCAGGTCGAAGTCTTCTTCGACGTCTGCCATTGTTAGTTGGGAAAAAAGCCCACCGCCAGATGCAAAAGTGCGCTGTAGATTGACGCCGGCCAAGGTCATTTGACCATCAGGCACCGGATAGTGAAGATCACCGACAATGGCGAAGATAGGGGCGTCAAAAACGGCTTTGGTACGGGATACTATCTTTCTCAGCGTCTGGTGGCCACACCCGATAACCAATAGTATTCCCTTGCCTTCGACATGAAGGGCCAATGCCTGCTCCTGAATCTGCCCCATCAGCAGCTGCCGCTTGATTGGGCCGATGCTGGCTATACCTGGGGCGATAACCTTCGGCGCGGTAATATGGGTTACCGGATGACCAGGGTACTCAAGCGGTATTGGGGCAAAAATTTCAATCTTTTCAGAAAGTTTCGGTTGGTGGACGCCGAATGAAAAAGTGTTCCGTGCCGCCCATTCTCGCCCGCCGACGTGATCGAAATGATGGTGGCTCAGAAATATTGAATCAATGGTGTCGACGGATATTTGAAACAAAGCCATATTTGCTTCCAGCGGGGAAGGGGCTTGTTTGCCTTTGTTGCTGCCCAAGTCGAACAAGATAGCTCTTCCGTCCGCTTGGAGCAGATAGGATACTCCTGCTTCGGTCGCATAGGTTGGGTCTGATGCGTGCCAGTTGACGAGAGGCTGGATCGTGACATCGCGAACAGCGCCGACATTGGCAAGCTGAGGCTCTTGCTGTTCTCGCCATTCCGCATCAATCAAAGCAACCTTCTGATTGTGGCGTAAAAGCCAGAGGGCAACGAATGCCAGGGAGGCAATCAGGGCAACAGCAATGATGCGGAATGCGAATCTGATCATGCTCGGGGCTCTTTCATCCTTCAGCAGACTTGCCAGATCATCCGGGATGGGCATTGGCTTGATAGGACTGACGTTTGCGCCGCCGGTGTTGCCTGCAGGCACCCAGCCCAGCAATGACCCCGCAGAGGCGATAATACGCATTAGTTGACCGAAGATTTCCCACAGGTCTGAACGCTTCAATCCGACCTTGAGCATCCACCAGTGACTGACAACATGAGGGACATAGAATCGTTGCCCCAGAATATGGGCGCGTTCAAGGTGATGGAAGGCAGCTGAAAGATCATCGGCACTATACAGGCGTTTTGCCTTTGTCATTTCCGATTCAAATGCCTCTCTAAGTTCTTTTTTCATAAATACCTCCCGACATCTGTTGGCGCCGTTTGACTTGGTGTTGTTGCCTTTTCTTAAAATATGAGAAATTATTCATATTTTCACCTCGCATTCGAAGGATAGGAAAAATGCCGCCTCAATTAAGCCAAAAGCCAAGAAAGCAGCCAAAACAGGCACGCTCTATTGCTACGGTAGAAGCCATCCTGGAGGCAGCAGCTCAGGTTTTTTGCGAGCAGGGATATACCGGCGGCACCACAGACAAGGTTGCGATTCGGGCAGGGGTATCGATAGGTTCACTATATCAATATTTTCCGAACAAGGAGGCCCTGCTGCTTGCTCTTGCGGAACGCCACATGGAAGAGGGGTTTTTGTTGATCCGTGAAAAACTGGCTGCCGCACTTATCACCCAACCGCCCCTCAAACAGCTTTTAAGACACTTTGTCGAGGCGCTGATTGCCCTTCACCAAGTTAACCCGGACTTGCACCGCGTGCTTTTCAATGAAGCGCCGCTACCCCCGTCATTCACTGCTGAAAAAGAGGCTGCAGAACGCAAATTTGCAGGGGAACTTGTCGCTCTTTTCCAGCAGTATCCGGAAGTAAAGGCTGAGGATATGAGCGTTTCCTGCTACCTTCTTGTGCAGGCAGTCGAAGGCTTGGTGCATGGCTATATCCTCTATCCGCCCAAGGATATTGAAGCTGACAAACTTGTGCATGAGATCGTCAGGATGCTTTATCGGTATCTTGTGCAAGAAAATTGAAAAAAAAGGGGTGGACAGAGGCTTCGTTTAATCTTAAAAGCGCGCTCACCACACTGGTATGGGCGATTAGCTCAGTTGGTAGAGCATCTCGTTTACACCGAGAGGGTCGGCAGTTCGAGCCTGTCATCGCCCACCATTCCTTCCAGTGTCGGTGCCTTTTGAGAGTGGGCGATTAGCTCAGTTGGTAGAGCATCTCGTTTACACCGAGAGGGTCGGCAGTTCGAGCCTGTCATCGCCCACCATTCTCACCTTCATTCCTTGAAAACCAGTTTCACCCAGGGCCCAAAGTCTTTCGTTTAGGGGGCTTGTATTTCCTTGGGGCAGGTCTTGCTGCTTGGTATCCTTATCGAAAAGGAGACAGGAATATGCGCTTGCTATGGATCGCCGTCGTACTTTTCGCAAATATTGACGTTTGGGCCGACGAACCTGCCAAACAACACTCCGTCCTGCATCCGCATGGCCTGAACGAGCCAGCTTACCATCTATTCCAGTCTGCCAGCCTTGCGCGGGATTTCCACATTCATGTGCGACTGCCCGTGGCCTATGGACAAGAAAAGAAAAAGTGGCCTGTGGCTTATTTGCTGGACGGAGGCCATACTTTTCCGATGCTGGCAGGCTATGGTTCATACCTAGTGTTCGCCAACGATATGCCGGACATGATAATTGTTGGAATTTCTTATGGCACCGATGATTGGCGACAAGGAAACCTGCGTAGTACAGACTTTACCGCCCCTGCAGAGAGTAGGGATCATTACGGGGGGGCTGGTCAGTTTTTGGAATTTCTGAAGCGGGAGCTCATCCCCTTTATTGAAAACAATTATGCGGCAGATGAAAACCAGCGGATATTATTTGGGCAATCGCTTGGCGGCCAATTTGTGTTATTTGCAGCGTTGCACGAGCCTGACCTGTTCTTTGGGTTAATAGCCAGCAATCCGGCGTTGCACCGGAATCTGGACTATTTTCTTTCTATGAAGGCGGCAGCAGGGCAAGGTAGCGCGCGGCTGTATGTTTCAAGCGGTACAGAAGACGATCCCCGTTTCCGCGTGCCGGCGGGCCGTTGGGGCGAAGCCTGGAAAGGCCGAAAGAATTTACCCTGGACATTGAAGGTTGCTGACCTGCCGGGGCAGAATCACTTTTCTGCGGCTCCAGAGGCTTATAGGCAAGGGATGCTTTGGATATTTAAGGAGGCCCGAGGCTCGGGCAGTTAGAGTGATCGAATGACCGAAGCAGTGAATTCCGAAAGTGGTAATCAAGACGGCGGAATAGTGGTTGAAGCCACTTGGGCGCCCAAAGATCCGCGCGACAAGCTCTATGACGAAGATGCGACCGCGCGTGAGCGCACCATGTCTTTGGTGAGGGTAATCGCGGCGTTTCATCCCGTGCTGAATGCGTTCCTGCTTGTATTTGAAATGACCCGTCGGCAACCTTTTTGGACTCTGACCATCGGAAGCGTGGTTGCAGCAGCTGCTTTTGCCTATTTTGCACTGTAACCCAGGCGCGTCAGGGAATATTTACGGGGATCGGAATCGTAGCTACATCTTCGTTCATCGGGGCATCAATGTTGGCGCACCAGCCATCATTTTCTGGATCATAGATATAGGCGGCGTACCCCAAGTCAAAATCATTGAAGTTCTGATCCAGATTGTTTTCTAGCTTGCCGACATCAGCGTTGACGCTTTCTGGTTGGAAGTCTGTCTTCAGTTCGAAAACGACATTGCGGGGGTCGTCATCATCATTATCGTAAGTGACCCAAATATCGGCTCTGTATGGGGTGTTTTGAGGCCCGCCACGATAAAAAATTTCCATTCTGATCAAATAGTGATCTTCGTTTTCATCATCACCTTGGGTCCATTCGTTCAAAACCAGAAACATGGCACCTTGCACAGTCGCTTCATTGAAATAATCAGGGTCAGGGTCCGGGCGCGGCGAGAAATAGTCTGCGACGTCGTGAAAGTTTGCGACTTTGTCATTGAGATAGGCAGCGACATCGGCAGCAAATCCGCCATCATCGGCGTTGTCCAGATAGTCGATCAATTCCTGATAGGGCATGACGCTCGAATCCTTCTTCTGCAATCCAAGCAAGACGGCTGAGCCTTTCTCGTGTGAAGTTTGAGATACTCGTTACAAAGAGACATCGTGAAGACAGGTATTTCTTGCTGAGGCCAACCGCTTTTAGCCAAATTCCGCCGGAAAAGCATTTGAAGGAAAAAATGTTTTAAAAAAGCCGTTGACAGGGGCAGGGGGTGGGCTTAAACACCCCTCACGCAAGAGACGCGCGGGTGTAGCTCAGTTGGTTAGAGTGTCGGCCTGTCACGCCGAAGGTCGCGGGTTCGAGCCCCGTCACTCGCGCCACTTGCGGCCCAAAGGGCCATGGTCCCTAGGGTAAAAGAAGAGACGCAGTTTGGTTCATCCAGCTGCGTCTTTTTTTGTGCCCGAGCGCCGGAATTTGGCGGTCAAAAAAAATCCAAAAAAGAAACATTCAGTGATTGACAAGGTAGGCATAAAAAGCCTAAACACCGTCCCGCAAGAGACGCGCGGGTGTAGCTCAGTTGGTTAGAGTGTCGGCCTGTCACGCCGAAGGTCGCGGGTTCGAGCCCCGTCACTCGCGCCACTTGCCTCCCTCCTAGAGGGCAGATCAGAAAACGCGTTCCGGTATCACCGGGCGCGTTTTTTTGTTGGCTCTGACAAAAATCCTGAAAATACGCCAAAAACCGCAGCGGATAAGCTTTTCATTAACCAAAAGCATGCCTATACTCACGCCCTCAGGCGCCTTGGGCAAATTCGCCCTTTACGGATCGAAAAACGGCCTTTAAAAGGGCGCTGTAATTAGGGCCAATAATCAAAAAGGGACTCCCATGGAGTCGTTGCTGATACAATATTTCCCGATCCTGATTTTCCTTGGGATCGCTATCGCTTTCTCACTGATTTTCGTTGGCGCAGCGATGCTGATCGCAAAGCAGCGCCCCGACAGTGAAAAACTGTCTGCGTACGAGTGTGGTTTTGAAGCATTTGAAGACAGCCGTCATCAATTCGACGTCCGCTTCTATCTCGTCGCTATCCTGTTCATTATCTTCGATCTTGAGATCGCCTTCCTCTTCCCTTGGGCCGTGTCCCTGGGCGAGATCGGCCTTTATGGTTTCTGGTCGATGATGATCTTCCTCGGCGTACTGACCGTAGGTTTTGTATACGAGTGGAATAAAGGAGCGCTGGAATGGGAGTAACACCTGCAAAAAATCCCGGTGCGTACAACACGCTGTCACCGATTCCGCCAGCAGGCGATGGGGACTTTCTCGAAGGCATCAACGAGGAGCTTACTGAAAAGGGCTTCGTTGTTACCAATCTTGAAGACCTGATCACCTGGGCCCGTACAGGGTCTCTGTGGTGGATGACGTTCGGTCTGGCATGTTGCGCCGTTGAAATGATGCATACCTCAATGCCGCGATACGACGTGGAGCGTTTTGGTTTTGCACCACGCGGCAGTCCGCGCCAGTCAGATGTGATGATTGTGGCAGGTACGCTTACGAACAAAATGGCGCCTGCCATGCGTAAGGTATATGACCAGATGTCAGAGCCTCGCTATGTGATCTCCATGGGGTCCTGCGCAAACGGCGGCGGTTATTACCACTATTCTTATTCGGTTGTTCGCGGCTGTGACCGCATTGTGCCGGTGGATATTTATATCCCTGGCTGTCCTCCTACGGCGGAAGCTCTTCTTTATGGTGTGCTGCAGTTGCAGCGCAAAATCCGCCGCACCGGGACCATCAACCGTTAGATCGAGTATGAGGCACCGCCACTTGTTGGGGGTGCTTCTCTGTGTGCCTGCGGCACCTCTGCCGCACATCAAAAAGGAGCGCGTCAGCGCATGACTGATAAGGCATTAAAGTCACTGGGCGAACACATCGCTACCAGTCTGGAAAATGAGGTCATTTCCACCAGTGTCGCTTTTGGCGAGCTGACGGTGGTAGCCCGCGCAGAGCATGTTCAGAAAGTGCTCACCTTCCTGCGCGATGACCAGGAATGTATGTTCAAGCAGCTGATCGACCTTTGCGGCGCCGACTATCCAGAGCGTATCCGCCGGTTCGATGTTGTGTATCACCTGCTGAGTGTGCAGCTGAACCAGCGTATCCGCGTGAAAGTGGAAACCGACGCTGACACACCGGTGCCATCGGCCATTGATGTGTTCCCGGCAGCAGGCTGGTTCGAGCGCGAGGCGTGGGACATGTATGGCATCTTCTTTGCGGATCACCCGGACCTTCGCCGCATGCTCACGGACTATGGCTTCCAAGGACATCCGCTCCGCAAGGACTTCCCGCTGACAGGCTTTGTTGAGTGCCGCTACTCCGAAGAAGAGAAGCGGATTGTCTATGAGCCTGTGAAGCTGAAGCAGGAATTCCGCAATTTCGATTTCATGAGCCCGTGGGAGAGCGCCAAGTACGTGCTGCCGGGTGATGAGAAAGCCGATGATGCCGCTGAGAGTAAAGAGGGGGCGAAATAATGGCTGAGGTTGATATCAAGAACTACTGCCTGAACTTCGGCCCGCAGCACCCTGCGGCACACGGCGTTCTGCGGATGGTGATGGAGCTGGACGGCGAGATCGTTGAGCGGGTAGACCCGCATATCGGTCTCTTGCACCGCGGCACCGAAAAGCTCATTGAAGCAAAACAATATTTGCAGGCGATGCCATATTTCGATCGTCTCGACTATGTGGCGCCGATGAACCAGGAACATGCCTTCGTGATGGCGATTGAGAAACTCGCTAATATCGAAGTGCCTGAGCGCGGCCAATATATCCGCGTTCTGTTTTCGGAAATCGGCCGGGTGCTGAACCACCTGCTGAACCTGACGACACATGCGATGGACGTTGGCGCACTGACCCCGATTCTGTGGGGCTTTGAAGAGCGCGAAATCCTGATGGAATTCTACGAGGCAGTATGCGGCGCGCGTCTGCACGCAGCTTACTTCCGTCCGGGTGGTGTGCACCAGGACCTGCCAGCAGGCCTTGCCGAACGCATCATGAAATGGACGGAAACATTCCCAAGCACGCTTGCGGATATGGAAGCATTGCTGATCGACAACCGTATCTTCAAGCAGCGTAACGTAGATATCGGCGTGTTTGACGCAGACGAGGCGCTGGCGTGGGGCTTTACCGGCCCGATGCTGCGCTCCACGGGCGTCGCCTGGGACCTGCGGAAGGCAGAGCCTTACGAGGTCTACGACAAGATGGACTTCCAGGTTGCCATCGGTAATTCCGGTGACTGCTATGATCGCTTCATGCTTCGAATCGCAGAGATTCGCGAGTCGCTGAAGATCATTCGCCAGTGCCTGAACGATATGCCGGAAGGCCCTGTGCTTTCCATGAATACGAAATTTGCGCCGCCACGCCGTGCCGAGATGAAGCGGTCAATGGAAGCGCTTATTCACCATTTCAAGCTCTACACTGAAGGTTTCAAAGTACCTGAAGGCGAAGTTTACGCCGCAGTGGAGGCGCCGAAGGGTGAATTTGGTGTGTATCTGGTATCCGACGGCTCAAACCGTCCGTACCGCTGTAAAATTCGGGCACCCGGGTTCGCACACCTTCAAGGCATGGATTATCTTCTTAAAGGTCACATGCTTGCTGACGCTCCGGCAGTTCTCGGGGCTATGGACATTGTATTTGGTGAGGTGGACCGATGAGTACGGCGCCAGAAAAATTTGTGTGGACCTCGGAAAACGAGAAAGCCGCGCAAGCGCACATCGCAAAATACCCGGACGGGCGGCAGCAAAGTGCTGTTATGCCACTTCTTGATCTGGCTCAGCGCCAGAACGGTGGCCATGTGACGCAGGAAATCATGGAATATATCGCTGACTATCTGGATATGCCGGCAATCCGGGTTCAGGAAGTTGCGACTTTCTACACCATGTATAACCACAAGCCGATCGGTAAGCACCATGTGCAAGTGTGTGGCACCACGCCATGCTGGTTGCGCGGTAGCGATGGCATCATGAAGGCTTGCAAGTCCAAGCTGGGCATCGAGAAGGGCCAGACCACGGAAGACGGCATGTTCACACTTTCTGAAGTGGAATGCGCTGGCGCCTGTGTAAACGCACCTGTGGTTGCCATTGATGACGATTACTTCGAGGACCTGACGCCTGAAACCATGACCGAGCTTTTAGAGAAGCTTGCGAAAGGAGAAGAGGTTAAGCCTGGTCCGCAGATCGATCGTCAAAACAGCGCACCGTTTGGTGGCCCAACCACGCTTAAGGGCGATAAAGGGGAGGATGCATAATGCTTGCAGATAAGGATCGCATCTTCACCAACCTTTATGGTTTTGAGAGCCCGGGCATTGAGGCCGCAATGAAGCGCGGTGACTGGGACGGTACCAAGGACATTATCGCCAAGGGTAAAGACTGGATCATCGGTGAGATGAAAGAGTCCGGCCTTCGCGGTCGCGGCGGCGCGGGCTTCCCAACTGGGCTTAAATGGTCCTTCATGCCGAAGGAAACTGATGGCCGCCCGTCTTACCTCGTGATCAATGCGGACGAGGGCGAACCCGGCACCTGTAAAGACCGCGACCTGATGCGCCACGATCCGCACAAGCTGATCGAAGGGTGCCTGATCGCCGGTTTCGCCATGAACGCTGTGGCTGCATACATCTATATTCGCGGTGAATTCTTCCGTGAGGCAGAAGCGCTGGAACGCGCCATCAAGGAAGCCTACGACAAAGGCTTCATTGGCAAGAACGCTTGCGGTACCGGCTATGATTTCGATGTTTATGTGCACCGCGGTGCTGGTGCCTACATCTGTGGCGAGGAAACAGCGCTTATTGAAAGCCTGGAAGGCAAGAAGGGCCAGCCACGCCTGAAACCACCGTTCCCTGCGAATGTTGGTGTCTGGGGCTGCCCAACTACGGTAAACAACGTAGAGTCGATTGCGGTTGCGCCAACCATCCTGCGCCGTGGCGGCGCATGGTTTGCTGGCCTTGGTCGTCCGAACAACACGGGTACTAAAGTCTTCTCCATCTCCGGTCACGTGAACAACCCATGTAACGTGGAAGAAGAGATGGGCATTCCGCTTAAGGAACTCATCGAAAAGCATGCCGGCGGCGTTCGCGGCGGTTGGGACAACCTGCTGGCCGTGATCCCGGGCGGATCTTCGGTGCCGGTTCTGCCGAAAGAGATTTGTGACACCGTGCTGATGGATTTCGACAGCCTTCGCGAAGTGCAATCCGGTCTTGGGACCGCTGCTGTTATCGTGATGGATAAGTCGACTGACATCGTAAAGGCGATTGCTCGTCTTTCCGAGTTCTACAAGCACGAAAGCTGCGGCCAGTGTACGCCGTGCCGTGAAGGTACAGGCTGGATGTGGCGCGTGATGGAGCGTCTGGTCGAAGGCCGGGCCGAGAAGTCCGAAATCGACACGCTTCTCGATGTCACGAAACAGATTGAAGGCCACACCATCTGCGCGCTTGGTGACGCAGCAGCTTGGCCGATCCAGGGTTTGATGCGCCACTTCCGCCATGAAGTGGAAGCGCGTATCGATGCATATCATGCCAAAGCGGCTGAATAGAGCGCATGGCAAGGAGAGTTAGATGCCCACGCTAACCATTGATGGAAAAGAAGTAACGGTAGAGCCGGGAACAACGGTTCTGCAGGCGTGTGAGGAAGTCGGCGTTGAAGTGCCGCGCTTCTGTTATCACGAGCGCCTGTCGATTGCCGGTAACTGCCGTATGTGTCTGGTAGACATGGAAAAAGCACCGAAGCCGATCGCAAGCTGCGCAATGCCTGCGGGTGACGGCATGGTGATACACACCAACACCGAGCGTGTGAAGAAAGCACGTGAAGGGGTGATGGAATTCCTGTTGATCAACCACCCGCTGGATTGCCCGATCTGCGACCAGGGCGGTGAATGTGATCTTCAGGACCAGGCGATGGCGTTTGGTGGCGGCGACAGCCGCTACGACGAAAACAAGCGCGCGGTCGAAGACAAATATATGGGGCCGCTGATTTCTACAACCATGACACGCTGCATTCACTGCATGCGTTGTGTGCGCTTCTCTTCTGAAGTTGCGGGTGTGGACGACATGGGCGCTTTGTGGCGCGGCGAACATACCGAGGTAACAACTTACCTTGAGAAATCGCTCGACAGCGAAATGTCCGGCAACGTGATTGACCTGTGTCCGGTTGGCGCGCTGACGAGCAAGCCTTATGCCTTCACGGCGCGCAGCTGGGAACTGAAGCACACCGAAAGCATCGATGTGATGGACGCCCTTGGCTCCAACATCAATGTGGATACACGCGGTGCTGCCGTGATGCGCATTCTGCCACGCCTCAATGAAGACGTGAACGAAGAGTGGATTTCGGACAAGACACGCTTTGTCTATGACGGCCTGAAGAAGCGCCGCCTGGACCGCCCATACGTTCGCAAGAACAAGAAGCTTGAAGAAGCGACTTGGGCTGAAGCGTTCGAGGCGATCAAGAAAAAGCTCAAGGGCGTTAAAGGCGATCAGATCGCAGGTATCGCTGGTGATCTTGCCGACATGGAAAGCATGCTGGCCCTGAAGGACCTTCTGGGCACGCTGGGTAGCACTCGCGTTGAAGGCCGCCAGGATGGTGCCGCGCTCGACGCCAGCGTTCGGGCAGGCTACCTGATGAACAGTGGCATCGCAGGCGTTGAAGAAGCCGATTACCTCCTGCTGGTAGGCTGTGACCCACGCGCCGAAGCGCCAGTGTTCAACAGCCGTATACGGAAGGCGGTTCGTCACATGGGCCTGAAGGTTGGCCGTATCGGTGCTGAAGCAGACCTGACATACAAGGTTGAAGACTTTGGTGACGATGCAAAGATCCTCAAGTCAGCTTCTACTGGCCGTCATGACGCTGCAAAAGCGCTTAAGGCCGCAGAAAAGCCGATGATCATTGTTGGCCAGGCTGCGCTTGCCCGTGAAGACGGCGCAGCGATCCTGAAAGCCGCGCGCGATATTGCAGACAAATACTGCATCAAGGAAGGCTGGAATGGCTTCAACGTGCTGCATACGGCGGCAAGCCGCGTTGGCGCGCTGGACCTGGGCCTGACCACTGAAGGCGGTGTGAATGCCATTCTGGATGACGCAGAAGCTGGCGCGCTGAAGGCTGTGTTCCTGTTGGGCGCAGACGAGATCGACAGTGCGAAGCTGAAGAAAGCTTTCACGGTGTATATTGGCACGCACGGGGACGAGGGCGTGAAGAACGCCGACGTGATCCTGCCGGCCGCTGCATATACTGAAAAGTCAGGTACTTACATCAACACTGAAGGCCGCGTGCAGCGTACCGAAAAGGCAGTCTTCGCACCGGGTGATGCCCGTGAGGATTGGACGATCCTGCGGGCGCTGTCGGACGTTGTTGGTGAAACGCTGCCATATAATACGCTTGGTGAACTGCGTGGCCGTCTGGCCGAAGTTGCACCAGCCACGGCAACGATTGACGAGGTGCCGACCGAAGCATGGGGCGACTTTGGTACCAAGGGCGACATCGCTGAAGGTGCTATCAAGCCAATTATCGATAATTTCTACATGACCAACCCGATCGCCCGTGCCAGCCAGATTATGGCTGACTGCGTTGCAGCCCGGGAAGGTGTAGCTGAGGAGGCGACAGGAACCCATGGTTGAGGCGCTTTACACACTGTTCGGCGGTGAGGGTCCTTTCCTCTATTTCCTTGCGATCCTCGCCTCCATCTTCGCGATTGTGCTGCCGCTTCTGATTGCGGTTGCCTTCGCTGTTTATTTCGATCGGAAAATCTGGGCTGCGGTTCAGATGCGTCGCGGCCCGAACGTGGTTGGCCCCTTTGGCCTGCTGCAATCCTTCGCTGACGGCCTGAAGCTGTTCCTGAAGGAAACCGTGATCCCGGCGGGCGCGAACAAGGTTATCTTCCTGATCGCCCCGATGATCACCTTCACGCTGGCGCTGATCAGTTGGGCTGTCGTGCCCTTCGCTGAAGGCGTGGCGATTGCAGACCTGAATGTGGGGATCCTTTACCTGCTGGCGATCTCAAGCCTGGGCGTTTACGGCATCATCATGTCCGGTTGGGCATCAAACAGCCGCTACGCGTTCCTGGGTGCGCTCCGTTCTGCAGCACAGATGGTATCCTATGAGGTATCCATCGGCTTCGTATTGGTGTGTATCCTGGTGTCTGTGGGAAGCTTGAACCTGAGTGACATTGTGGTGGCGCAAGCCGGTGGCATTCTGGATTGGAACATGTGGGTGTTCGCGCCAGTGTTCGTAATCTTCTTTATCTCGGCGCTTGCGGAAACCAACCGCCCACCGTTCGACCTTCCTGAAGCGGAAGCAGAACTTGTGGCCGGTTACCAGGTTGAATATTCATCCATGGCCTTCGCGCTGTTCTTCCTGGGTGAATATGCAAACATCCTGTTGATGTCCGCTGTAATGGCGATCCTCTTCATGGGTGGCTGGTATGCACCGTTCCCAGCGCTTGATGCCTATATTCCGGGCTTTGTTTGGCTGTTTATCAAAATCGCCTTCATGTTCTGGATGTTCGCGATGGTGAAGGCGTTCGTGCCGCGTTACCGCTACGACCAACTGATGCGTCTGGGCTGGAAAGTGTTCCTGCCGCTGTCGCTCGTGTTCGTGATCATTTACTCGGGCCTCGCCGTTTACGGCGTTATCGGCAACATCGGATAGGAAGGGCTTGAAGCATGAGTACATTTAAGCAAGCTGCCAAGACCTGGCTCCTTTGGGAGTTCGTTCAGGCGCTTATTCTGTCGGTGAGATATTTCTTCCGGCCGAAGGTAACGATCAACTATCCGTACGAAAAAGGCCCGTTGAGCCCGCGTTTCCGTGGGGAGCACGCGCTGCGCCGCTATCCCAACGGGGAAGAGCGCTGCATCGCCTGTAAACTTTGCGAAGCCATTTGCCCGGCGCAGGCCATCACGATTGAGGCTGAGCCACGCGAAGATGGCTCCCGCCGCACGACACGCTACGACATTGACATGACCAAATGCATCTACTGCGGGTTCTGTCAGGAAGCGTGCCCGGTGGATGCGATTGTTGAGGGGCCGAACTTCGAGTTCGCGACCGAAACACGTGAAGAACTGATGTACGACAAGAACAAGCTGCTTGCCAACGGTGAGCGCTGGGAGCGCGAAATAGCGGCGAACATCGCTGCTGACGCGCAGTATCGTTAAACGAAGGGCAGGGGACGATAATCATGGACTTTAGCTCAATGCTTCCAGTCGCCGCCTTCTGGCTGTTCGCTGGTATTACCATTCTATCGGGGTTGTTGGTCATTCTGGCCAAAAACCCGGTGCATTCCGTGCTGTGGCTCATCCTGGCCTTCTTCAGCGCTGCTGGCCTCTTTGTGCTCATGGGCGCAGAGTTCCTCGCGATGCTTCTGGTCATCGTTTATGTTGGCGCGGTTGCGGTGCTGTTCCTCTTTGTCGTGATGATGCTCGATATCAACTTTGTCGAACTGCGGCAGGGGATCATGCAGAACGCGCCGATCGGTGTTGTTGTCGGCCTGGTGCTTCTTGTTGAGCTGGGCACGCTGGGCGCCACCTGGCACTTTGGTGAAGACGTTGGCAAGAATGCCGCGGCACCGATGCCGGTTGCCGAGCAGGTTGAAAACACTGCAGCACTCGGGAACGTGATTTACACCGACTATATTTTCATCTTCCAGATGTCTGGCCTTATTCTCTTGGTTGCGATGATTGGTGCGATTGTACTGACTCACCGCACGCGTCCTGGTGTTCGTCGCCAGAATGTTTCCAAGCAGAATGCGCGCCGTCCGGAAGAAGCATATGAACTCGTAGATGTAGAAGTTGGCAAGGGCGTCGCTCTGCCAACGAAGAAAGGCTAGGGGACGATAGTCCATGACTATTGGGTTAGGACATTATCTGACGGTTGCCGCGATCCTCTTCGTATTTGGGGTTATCGGTATCTTCCTCAACCGGAAGAACGTCATCATCATTCTTATGTCGGTCGAACTGATGCTTCTGGCCGTCAACATCAACCTCGTGGCCTTCTCTACCTACCTGCAAGACATGGTAGGCCAGGTGTTCGCCATGTTCGTGTTGACGGTTGCTGCTGCTGAAGCAGCGATCGGTCTTGCGATCCTCGTGGTTTATTTCCGCGGCCGTGGTTCCATCGCGGTTGAAGACATCAACCAGATGAAGGGGTAGGAAAATGGAAACAGCTGCTAAGTTTATTGTATTCCTGCCGCTGGTCGGTTTCCTGATCGCAGGTATGTTCGGACGCCAGATTGGCGACCGCTTCAGCCAGGTCCTGACGGCCTCGCTTGTGACCATCGGCGCGATCCTCTCGTGGCTCGTGTTCGTTGATGTGGCGCTTGCGGGTAACAAATTCGTCGTGACGCTTCTTGACTGGGTAAAGTCCGGTGACCTCGAGTTCGCTTGGGCGCTCAAGGTTGATACGCTGACTGCGGTGATGCTGGTTGTGGTCAACTCTGTGTCCGCGCTCGTTCACTGGTATTCCATGGGCTACATGGAAGAAGACCCAGACAAGCCACGCTTCTTTGCCTACCTGTCGCTCTTCACGTTTGCGATGTTGATGCTGGTGACCTCCGATAACCTGGTTCAGATGTTCTTCGGTTGGGAAGGTGTTGGTCTGGCGTCCTATCTGCTGATCGGTTTCTGGTTCAAGAAACCAAGCGCGAACGCGGCGGCCATCAAGGCCTTCGTTGTGAACCGCGTGGGTGACTTCGGCTTTGCCCTTGGCATCTATGCTGTGTTCCTGCTGACCGGTTCGGTACAGTTTGACGTAATCTTCGGCTCGATTGGTAACTATCAGGAAGCGACGCTGAGCTTCCTTGGTCATGATTATCACGCGATTACAGTTGTTTGCCTGCTGTTGTTCGTGGGTGCCATGGGTAAATCCGCCCAGCTTGGCCTCCACACCTGGCTGCCAGATGCAATGGAAGGCCCGACGCCAGTGTCTGCGCTGATCCACGCTGCGACCATGGTAACAGCGGGCGTGTTCCTTGTGGCACGCTTCAGCCCGGTCTTCGAATATTCCGAATATGCGCTGCAGGTTGTTGCCATTGTTGGCGCGACAACCGCATTCTTCGCCGCAAGCGTGGGCCTGGTGCAGAATGATATCAAGCGTGTGATCGCTTATTCGACCTGTTCGCAGCTTGGCTACATGTTCTTCGCGCTGGGCATGGGGGCCTATGGCGGTGCGATCTTCCACCTGTTCACGCACGCTTTCTTCAAGGCACTGTTGTTCCTTGGCGCTGGTTCCGTGATCCATGCCCTGCATCACGAGCAGGACATGCGCAACATGGGTGGGCTCTTCAAGAAGATCCCGATGACCGGCACAGTTATGCTGATTGGTACATTGGCGATTACAGGCTTCCCGCTGCTGTCAGGTTACTATTCAAAAGACCTGATCATCGAAGCAGCCTTCGCCTCCGATAGTTCGGTTGCACAGTATGCCTTCGTTATGGGTGTGGCTGCGGCGCTGATGACCAGCTTCTATAGCTGGCGCCTGGTGTGGCTGACATTCTTCGGCGAGACCCGCGCGAAGCAGAAATACTTTGATGCGGCGCATGAAGGCCCGATCTTTATCAAGGCTCCGCTTGTGATCCTGGCACTTGGCGCAGTGTTCGCTGGTGCGGTCTTCAAAGAGTATTTCGTGGGCCATGAACGCGTCGCCTTCTGGAACGGTTCGCTTGTAACCCAAATGGGTGACGTGATCGATGCCGCACACAACGTGCCTATGGGCGTGACGTTGGCGCCGTTCGTTGTGATGGTATTGGGCTTCTTCATCTCCATGATGTTCTATGCCCCGCGGATTGCACTTCCGAAGCTTCCAGCGGCCGGGCTTGCCGTTCTGACACTTGCGCTCTTTATCGCAGCCAAGTTCACGGACCTGCACCATGTTGCCGGCATGACCTATGTGGGCTACTTCTCGGGCTTTGCATTCGCGATCTTCTTCTACGCATATCTCTATGCGGCTGGGAAGGTTACGAACGACCTGCCACAACGTACAGCTACGATGTGGAGCGGGCTATATGCCTTCCTGCTGAACAAATGGTACTGGGATGAGCTTTACGACTTCCTGTTCGTGCGCCCGGCCTTCTGGCTTGGTCGTGTGTTCTGGAAGCGCGGTGACGAGCAGACCATTGACGGCTTTGGCCCGAATGGTGTGTCGGCCACGGTTGCCCTTGTGGCAGCCAAGGCGCGCAAGCTTCAGACTGGTTACGTTTACCACTATGCCTTTGCCATGATCATTGGCCTGGCGCTCGTGGTGACATGGTTTATGGCCCAAAGTGGCGCACACTAAGGGCAGGGGATAAGTAAAATGGAATTTTTCTCGAATAACCTGCTCAGCCTGATGATGCTGATCCCGCTCTTGGGGTCCGCTCTTATTCTGATCATTCGGCATCAGGACAAAGAGATCGAAAAACGGAACATCCGTCAGGTTGCGCTTTTGGCAACAATCTCCACCTTTATCCTCAGCATTTTCCTGTGGGTCGGTTTCGACAGCTCCAGCGCGGACTTCCAGTTCGAGGAGCGTTACAACTGGGTAGGGGACATCAGCTACTATGTTGGCGTGGACGGTATTTCCATGCTGTTCGTGGTGCTGACGGCCTTCCTGATGCCAATCGTGATCCTGTCTAGCTGGGAAAGCATTGAGACGCGCGTGAAGGAATATATGATTGCCTTCCTGCTGCTTGAGACGCTGATGATCGGTGTGTTTACCGCACTCGACATCTTCCTCTTCTATGTCTTCTTCGAAGGCGGCTTGATCCCGATGTATCTGCTGATCGGTGTGTGGGGTGGTTTGAACCGGATTTATGCTGCGTTCAAGTTCTTCCTCTATACGCTTCTGGGCTCCGTTCTGATGCTGGTGGCTGTGTTCTACATGTATGTAGAAACCGGTACGACCGACATTCCGATGCTGATGAACCACGAGTTCGCAGCCGATGTTCAGAACTGGCTATGGCTTGCGTTCTTCGCGTCCTTCGCAGTGAAAATGCCGATGTGGCCGGTTCACACCTGGCTGCCGGACGCGCACGTACAGGCACCAACCGGTGGTTCTGTGATCCTGGCTGGTGTTCTTCTGAAGATGGGCGGATACGGCTTCCTGCGGTTCAGCCTCCCGATGTTCCCTGAGGCAAGCGAGCATTTCGCATGGCTTGTGTTTGCCCTGTCGATTGTTGCCATCGTCTACACATCGCTGGTGGCACTGGTGCAGGAAGACATCAAAAAGCTGATCGCTTACTCTTCAGTTGCTCATATGGGCTTTGTGACGATCGGTATCTTCATCCTGAATGCCAACGGCATTGAAGGCGCGATCTTCACCATGCTGAGCCACGGTATTGTGTCTGGTGCATTGTTCCTTTGTGTGGGCGTGATTTATGACCGCCTGCATACCCGCGAAATCAGCCGGTATGGCGGCCTGTCGGTCAATATGAAGATTTACGCCACGATTTTTGTGATCTTCTCGATGGCGTCTGTCGGCCTGCCTGGCACAAGCGGCTTCATTGGCGAATTCCTGGTGCTGAACGGGGCATATGCGTACAACAGCTGGGTTGCCTTTGGCGCTGCCACAGGCGTTGTGCTCGGCGCTGCCTATATGCTTTACCTGGTTCGCCGCCTTGTATTCGGTGAGTTGGACAAAGACGATGTGAAGGCTATGCCCGACCTGACGCTGCGGGAGAAATTGATCTTCCTGCCGCTTCTGATTGTGGTGTTCTGGATGGGTATTTACCCGAACAGCTTCCTGGAGCCGATCCACGCGTCTGTCGAGCACCTCATCCAAACTGATTTTTCATCTGCAGCCGAGCATGCGGAAGGTGTGACCACCTCTGCTGCTGCAGCACGTTAAGGAGTACAAACCGATGACCGGTGAAATTCCAACCCTCGTACCCGTGATGCCGGAAATTCTGCTGGCAATTGGCGCGATGGTGCTGCTGATGCTTGGCGTGTTTCAGGGCGACAAAAGCTATGGCCAGGTCTCTAACCTCGCCATCCTGCTTCTGGTGGCTGCGGCAGCAGTGATGCTGACCCAGGTTGGTGGTGAACGCCAACTGACATTCGGCGGTATGTTTGTGACTGACAGCTTCGCTGTGTTCACCAAGCTATTGGTGTTGGCAGGTTCAGTCGTCGCGATCCTGATGTCTGGCGGCTTCATGAAGAGCCACAACATCGCCAAGTTCGAGTATCCGATCCTGATCCTTCTTGCCACGCTTGGCATGATGGTGATGATCTCCTCGAATAACATGATGACGCTTTATGTTGGCCTAGAGCTTCAGAGCCTGTCGCTTTATGTGCTGGCGGCGATGAACAGGGACCGCACGCGGTCGACCGAGGCTGGCCTGAAGTATTTCGTGCTGGGCGCGTTGTCATCTGGCATGCTGCTTTATGGCGTATCGCTGGTATATGGCTTTGCTGGCACCGTGGACTTCGACCTTCTCGCATCCACCCTCAAGGGCCAGGAAAGCACGTCTATGGGCGTGGTTGTCGGCATGGTGTTCCTGATGGCGGGCCTTGCCTTCAAGATTTCCGCAGTGCCGTTCCATATGTGGACGCCAGATGTATATGAAGGGTCGCCAACGCCTGTAACTGCCTTCTTTGCCGCCGCACCAAAAGTTGCCGCGCTCGCACTGCTTGTTCGCGTGCTGATTGGCGCGTTCCCTGGTATGGTTCAGGAATGGCAGCAGGTGATTGTTTTCATCTCCATCGCTTCCATGCTGGTGGGTGCCTTCGTTGCGCTTGTTCAAACCAACATCAAACGCCTGATGGCTTACTCAAGCATTGGTCACGTTGGATATGCACTTGTTGGTCTGGCCGCTGGCACCCAGGCGGGTGTTGAAGCACTGCTGATCTATATCGCCATCTACCTGACCATGACGCTGGGCACCTTCGGGGCGATCCTGTGCATGCGCCGTTCCAACGGCATGGTGGAAGATATTTCTGATCTGTCTGGCTTGAGCCAGAGCAATCTGCCGCTGGCGATTGGTATTGCGATCTTCATGTTCTCGCTGGCCGGTATTCCGCTTCTGGCAGGTTTCTGGGGCAAGTGGTATGTGTTCCTGGCAGCCGTAGAGGCAGGCCTTGTACCGCTTGCCATCATTGGTGTGCTCACCAGTGTTGTTGGCGCTTTTTATTATATCCGCATCATCAAGGTGATGTTCTTTGACGACCCTGCGCCTGCGTTCGAAGGCGGGCAGGGCAGCGGCATCAGCCTGGTGATTGGTGTTAGCGCGCTGATCAACTCGCCCGTCAGCTATTTTGTGCTGATTGCACCTTTGGTAACTGCAGCGGGCTGGGCCGCCCAGTCCCTGCTGTTTTAGTGGCACTTAGCGACTATCAAGATTGGGGGGCCTCGATGCCGAATGGCGTCGGGGCCTTCTTCTATGAAGCGTGCGACAGCACAAATGCGCGTGCTGCTGAGCTTGCATCTGCCGGCGAGCAGGGCCCGCTGTGGGTAATAGCCGGAGAACAAACCGCCGGCCGCGGCCGACGCGGGCGTTCCTGGACTTCAAAAAGTGGGAACCTCTATGCGTCCCTTTTGTTTCGGCCAAGCATTCAGCCCCAGGATATGGCGGCACTGCCGTTTATCGTTGCGCTAGCGGTTCGCGATACATTTGTCGGTCTGGGCGCGCCGGCGGACCTCGTTCAGTGCAAGTGGCCAAACGACATCCTGATCGGTGAGCGCAAAGCCAGTGGCGTGCTGATAGAAAGCAGTGCCAAGCATGGCGGCGCTCTGGACTATGTCATTATCGGCATCGGGATGAATCTGGTGCATTTCCCGGATGACGCTGCCTTTGGGGCAACATCGCTTCTGGATGCCACGGGCCGCGAGGTTGCGGTGAAGGAAGCAATTTCACTCCTCGCGGAAAAGTTATGTGCCCGCATCGATGCCTGGAAGGTGAACGATTTCGCAGCCGTTGCGCGCGAATGGACTGAGCATTCCTGGGGTTTGGGGCAAAAGCGGGAGCTCAGGACTCATGATGAGACCTTCACCGCGACACTGATCGGGCTATCTGATGACGGTGCATTGATTGCCAGACTGGACGACGGCAGTGAAAAACGCCTATATGCAGGGGATGTTTTTCCGGTCGAGCGGGTGGAATAGAGGAATTTCCTTATGCTTTTAACCATTGACGCAGGCAACACCAATACGGTTTTCGCGCTGATAGACGGCCACGACATTGTCGAACAGTGGCGGATATCGACAGGAGATCAGCGTACCGTTGACGAATATATGGTTTGGATTTCCAATCTGATGGCGCTTTCGGGCAGGTCTCCGGAAACCGTTTCTGGTGCGATTATTGCCAGCGTCGTGCCGCAGGTTGTTTGGCCGTTGACCCAGCTTTGCAAGAAATATTTTGGCTGCGAGCCGCTGGTTGTTGGGGATGAGAATGTTGACCTGGGCGTCGATATCCAGGTCACTAATCCGCGCGAAGTGGGGGCTGACCGCTTGGTGAATGCCGTAGCTGGCCATGCGCTTTACGGCGGCCCCTTGATTGTGGTGGATTTTGGAACGGCAACGACCTTCGATATTGTGGGGGCTGATGGCGCTTATCTGGGGGGTGTGATCTGCCCGGGCATCAACCTAAGCCTTCGTGCTCTTCACCTGGCCGCAGCAAAACTGCCGCGTATCGCCGTTGAAGCGCCCAAGGAAGGCAAGGCTGTGACCGGCAAGACCACGCAGGAGGCGATGCAATCCGGCGTGTTCTGGGGCTATGTCAGCATGATTGAAGGATTGGTCGCGCGCCTGAAGGCCGAACATGGCGGCAATATGAAAGTATTGGCCACAGGCGGCCTTGCGCCTGTGTTTGCAAACCGGACCAACGCTATTGATGAGGTGGCAGGCGAGATGACGCTGCAGGGCTTACGCCTGATTTTCGAACGCAACAGACCGGACGCAGGCTGATATGGGATATATGCGCAAAAGCGACGAACGGCTGCTGTTCCTGCCTCTAGGCGGCTCTGGCGAAATCGGCATGAACCTGAACCTTTATGGCCATAAAGGCAAATGGTTGATGGTGGATTGCGGCATGAGCTTCGCCGACAATTTCCTGCCCGGCGTTGACCTTGTGTTCCCTGACCCTGAGTTTATCGAAGACGAACAGGATGATCTTGTGGGCTTGGTGCTGACGCATGGGCATGAAGATCATATTGGCGCCGTGCCTTACCTATGGGAAAGGTTCCAGTGCCCCGTTTATGCAACACCGTTTACCGCTGAACTTGTGAAAGGCAAGCTTGCCGAAGCTGGCCTTCTTGACCAGGTGCCGCTTTATGTGGTCGATGGCCTTGACCCCATCAATCTTGACCCATTCGAGGTTCAGTATGTGCCACTGGCGCACTCCATCGCAGAAGGGCATGGCCTGTCGATCAAAACATCCGTGGGTACGATATTTCATACTGGCGATTGGAAGCTTGATGACAGACCGCTGATTGGCCCTGCCTGCCCAAGCCCCGTGCTATCCGCTATGGGCGAAGAGGGGGTACTGGCCCTTGTGGGAGACAGCACGAATGTTTTCAATCCTACCGAGTCAGGATCTGAGGCAGCCGTTCGTGAAAGCCTCAAGCAAATTGTGGCCGGGCTTAAGAACAGGGTTGTTGTCACGACATTTGCATCCAATGTAGCGCGGCTGGAGACCATCGGCGAAGTGGCCAAAGCCACCGGCCGACGCTTGGTGCTACTGGGCCGCTCCATGGAGCGTGTGGTCAAGGCCGCTAAGGCCACTGGTTACCTTCAGGACTTCCCACCCCTCGTGGACGAAGAAGATGCAGATTATCTGCCCAAGGACGAAGTGTTGATTGCATGCACGGGATGTCAGGGCGAACCGCGCGCCGCTATTGCTCGCATCGCGCGCGATGATCACAAGCACTTGCAGCTTAGTCCTGATGACAATGTAATCTTTTCCTCAAAGATCATTCCGGGCAACGAGTTGGTTCTTGGCCAGCTTTTTAATCAGTTGGCCACCAAGGGCGTCAATGTGATTACCGAAAAGGATGCCTTTGTTCACGTGTCCGGGCACCCGGGGCGGGCTGAGCTTGCCAAGATGTATGAATGGACGAAGCCTCATACTGCGATTCCAGTCCACGGTGAGGCACGGCATTTGCTGCGTCACGCCAAGCTGGCGCGCGAACTGGGCGTCAAGCACACGATTGTGCCCAAGAACGGTGATGTCATCGAGATAAGCAGAAAGGGTGTCAAGCTGGTTGACGAAGCGCCTTTTGGCCGCCTTGTACTGGATGGCACTGAAGTGGTGTCTTTCGAGGATGCCGCAATCGCAGACCGCAGGCGCGCATCCCATAATGGATTTGTATCCGTCAGCCTTGTGTTCGCCGATGATGGTGGGTTAGCGGCCGAACCGCTAATGGCGCCTCTTGGTCTGCCGCGGGCGGATGACGAAAGTTTCTATGACGGCATGGTAGATGCCGTTGAAACCGCGATTGAGCGCATGAAGCGGGCAGACCGCCAGAGCGATATGTTCGTGGAAGAGGTGGTGCGGATCGGTATCCGGCGGTTTTGCCGACGTGAAATTGGTAAGAATCCCGGCGTTGCAGTTCTGATCAACCGCCAGGACGAGTTAGAGTTCAGTTAGGGAGAGAAGCATGATTGGTCGTTTGAACCATGTGGCCATTGTGGTGCCGGACCTTGCAGCAGCAGCGGGCACTTATCGCAATACTTTGGGGGCGACGGTATCGGAGGCTGTAGACCTGCCGGATCACGGTGTGACCACCGTGTTTGTGGAACTGCCGAATACGAAGATCGAGCTGTTGCATCCGCTGGGAAGCGACTCGCCGATTGCCAAGTTTCTCGAAAAGAACGCTGCCGGTGGCATGCACCATGTTTGCTATGAAGTCGAAGATATCATTGCTGCTCGTGACAAGCTGGTTGCTGAAGGTGCTAGAATTCTTGGGGACGGCGAACCCAAAACAGGTGCGCACGGCAAACCTGTCCTGTTTCTGCATCCCAAGGACTTCTGCGGCACACTTGTGGAACTTGAGGAGGTTTGAGGCATGGGTATCCCAACGATCATTCTGGTATATGTAGTTGCCTGGTGGCTGGTGTTTTTCGCAGTGCTGCCATGGGGCGTCCGCTCTCAGCACGAGACGGAAGAAGGCGTTACGGAAGGGACTGAACCGGGCGCACCTGCCAACCCCAACCTCAAGAAGAAGATCATTGTTACATCTCTGATCGCAGCCGCTCTGACAGTAGGCTACTATTTTGTCGCCACATCTGGATGGATTTCATTCCGAGATCAAGTGCGCTGACGTCGCTCCATCAATCAGCCAATAAAAAAGCAAGGCCGCTAAGCCTTGCTTTTCTTTAATATATGAACGAGCGATTTTTTTAGAGCCCGTTTCTAATATATATGCGCAAAGTCCTCCCTGAGCATGGACCACATAATGCGTGAACCGTTCAGCTCTGCGTCTGAGAGAAGCTATGGAAACATTTGATGATTGTCATCAATTGAACGCGTGTGTGGCTACTAGATATTGTGTTTCTTTCTGCTCTATGTTGCATGGCTGCAACAATTGGGGCGAGACACTGCCTTAGGTGGTGAGAAATTACTTCCTCAAGGCGCTTGCTGGCGCAAAAAAATGAAAGAAACCATTGCTATTCCGCAGGCTGAACGGCAAAAGAAACAAAGACTTTCGGTGCTGCCGCAGCGCCATTAACCTCGTTTCAAACAAGAGATAAAAGCCACCATGCGTTTAAGCCGTTATTTTTTGCCCACTCTTAAAGAAACCCCTGCTGATGCGCAGATTGCGTCGCACCGACTGATGCTGCGTGCTGGTATGATCCGTCAAGGCGCTGCGGGTATCTATAGCTGGCTGCCGCTGGGGCTTAAGGTTCTCAAAAAGATTGAGCAGATCGTTCGTGAAGAACAGGATGCGGCAGGCGCGCAGGAAGTGCTGATGCCGACTATCCAGGCGGCAGACCTGTGGGTGGAAAGTGGGCGTTATGACGACTACGGCGACGAGATGCTGCGCATCGAAGACCGCCATGGTCGCAAGATGCTGTATGGCCCGACCAACGAGGAAATGATCACGGATATTTTCCGCCGTGAAATCAAATCCTATCGCGATCTGCCGAAGAATCTCTACCACATCCAATGGAAATTCCGCGACGAGCGCCGTCCACGCTTTGGCGTGATGCGCGGTCGTGAATTCCTGATGAAGGATGCTTACAGCTTTGACCTGACGCCGGAAGATGGCCAGAAGTCCTATAACGCTATGTTCGTGGCCTACCTGCGCACATTCGCACGTTTGGGCCTGAAGGCGATCCCCATGCGTGCTGATACCGGCCCGATTGGCGGTGACCTGAGCCACGAGTTTATTGTGCTTGCAGAAACTGGCGAAAGCGAAGTCTTCTTCGACAAGGCGTTTGATAAGCTCGATCCGATGGTCGAAGTAACTGACGGCGCAGACTTGCAGCCGATTGTTGACGAATGGACCAGCCACTATGCGGCTACTGACGAAATTCACGATGCTGAAAACTGCCCTGTGGATGCCAGTGGCCTGGTGACAGGTCGCGGCATCGAAGTAGGGCACATCTTCTTCTTCGGCGAGAAATATTCCAAGCCGATGAACGCAACGGTCCAGGGACCGGATGGCGAAACCGTGCCTGTGCAGATGGGGTCATACGGTGTTGGCGTATCCCGCCTTGTTGGTGCCATCATTGAAGCGTGTCATGACGAAAATGGCATCATATGGCCGGAGGCCGTTGCCCCGTTCAAAGTAGGCTTGATGAACCTGCGCACCAAGGATGACGACTGCACGGCGGCGTGTGACAGGCTTTACAAGGACCTGACAGCCGCGGGTATTGATGTTCTGTATGACGATACAGATGGCGGTGCGGGCGCCAAGTTCGCGAACATGGACCTGGTTGGTCTACCATACCAACTGGCAGTTGGGCCGCGCGGCCTCAAGAATGGTGTGGTGGAGTTGAAGAACCGCAAGAGCGGTGAGCGCGTGGAATTGACGCCAGAAGAGGCCGTCGCCAAGCTGACGGCATAATAAAGCCGAAAAAAAGGGGGAGACGGGTGATAGCACGAGGATTTGAATGGTCGGTAGCGCGCCGCTATATCTTGGGTGGCAAGCGCGATCTGGTCATCTCTGTCACGGCGCTTTTGTCTGTCACAGCGATTGCTCTTGGGGTGATGCTGCTACTGGTTGTCATGTCAGTGATGAACGGCTTTCGCGCTGAACTCATGGACAAAATCCTCGGTTATCACGGTCATGTTCTTATTCAAGGATACGGCGGGAAACTTCAGAATTATCAGGATGTTATCCGGGATATTGAAGGTGTTGATGGCATCGTTAAGATTATGCCTTTCAGTGAGTCCCAGGTTATGGTCACCAAGGAAGGTGAAGCCTGGGGCGCGATTGTCCGCGGATTACCGGATGAGTATTTCAGCGCCGAAAAACTGAACATTGCACACACCGTTACTGGCAGCATCGAAAATGCCCCTGAAATTGGCGGTCTGGTACTTGGAAAGCAGCTGGCAAACCGGCTGCGGGTTACGGCTGGAGACAGTGTCACGATCGTCAGCCCCAGCTCGGTGGCCACGCCATTCGGGTCAACGCTGAGGCATCTCTCCTATCCAGTGGCGGCGGTTGTCGAGATCGGCGTTTATCAATTCGACGAGAGCTTTATCGGCATGCCACTTGAGGAAGCCCAGCGCTTCTTCCGGTTGGGAGACACGGTCAGCAACATTGAATTGATGCTGACATCGCCCGATGATGTGGATGCATTATTGCCTGTCCTGACCGAAAAAGTGGGTTCTCGTGGCTATGTTCGGACCTGGCGGTCCTTGAACCAGAGCTTGGTTGGAGCCTTGCAGACCGAACGGGTTACAATGTTCGTGGTAATGACCTTTATCATCATTGTGGCCGTGTTCAATATATCCTCCAGCCTTTTCATGCTTGTGAAGGACAAGGCAGCGGATATCGCGATCCTGCGTACGATGGGCGCTACAGCAAAGTCCATCAACCGTATTTTCATAACTGTAGGCCTGATGGTCGGTATGACAGGTATTGGTCTTGGAATATTGCTTTCGGTGGCGGTTATTGGCGGCTTTGACAGCCTGCTTGCATTCGTTGAGTGGATTTTCAATATCCAGGTGTTCGACCCGGCGGCGCGCTATATCTCGTCACTGGATCCGGTCGTGGATTATTTGGAGGCTGGACTAACAGTGGTGATAGCGACAGGATTGACACTGGTGGCGGCCTATTTCCCGGCGCGCCGGGCCGCAAAGCTCGATCCCGTGGAGGTGCTTCGCTATGAGTAAGGCACCAGCACTGAAGCTTCAGGGGATCTGCAAAAGCTTTCATCAGGGCCACAAGGCCTTGCATGTGCTTAAGGGCATTGATCTCGAAGTAAAGCAAGGCGAACTGGTGGCCCTTATAGGTGCTTCGGGGTCTGGTAAGAGTACCTTGCTGCAGGTTGCGGGGCTCCTGGACCGGCCAACTTCAGGCACAATTGCTATTGCAGGCGCGGAAGTGCATGACCTTAAGGATGAGGCACGCAGCGACATTCGTCGCAACCGACTGGGTTTTGTCTATCAGTTTCATCATTTGCTGCCGGATTTCACGGCGCTTGAAAATGTGGAACTCGCGCTTCGCATTTCCGGGGTTTCGAGCGTGGATGCCACGGCCCAGGCAAAAGCTGTTCTGGAAGAAATCGGCCTTGCAGAGCGCTTGAACCACACGCCGTCTGAACTGTCGGGTGGCGAGCAACAGCGCGTGGCAATAGCGCGTGCCATCGTGACCAATCCGTCGCTGCTTCTGGCGGATGAGCCCACTGGCAACTTGGATGAGGAAACGGCAGCGCGCGTGTTCAAGCTTCTCGTGTCTATGGTGCGGGATCGCGGATTGGCGGCAGTGATTGCGACGCACGATGCGTCGCTGGCGGCCCAAATGGACCGGCAGCTTCATCTGTCAGCAGGGGTGCTTCACGAATCTTGAGGAGGCTGGCCATCAGCGCTAGCCTTAGCATCAGACACAGGCTAACCTTGCCTGGGAATATTTTTGGACAAGCGCCCACCGAAGTGGGCTGGAGTAGGGATTTATGAGCCACGCTGGCTTTGTGCATTTGCGCGTTCACACGGCCTATTCGCTCTCGGAAGGAGCGATTCACGTCAAAGATCTGGTGAAACAGTGCGTTGGGCACAAGATGCCCGCCGTGGCCATGACAGACACGGACAATATGTTCGCGGCGCTTGAGTTTTCCTCATACGCGACTGACGCAGGCGTCCAGCCCATCGTCGGCGTAACACTGCATGTCAAAAACCCTTACAAAGATCATCAGGCCAAAGGCAAGAAAACGGCCAAGCCGGATCAGCTGGTACTTCTGGCGCAGTCGGAAAAGGGCTATCAGAACCTGATGAAGATCGTCTCCAAGGCACACCTTGAAAGCGACCCACAGCTCGGTGTGCAGTTCCCGTTTGAGGACTTCAAAGGCCTTACAGACGATATAATATGCCTTACTGGCGGCGTATCTGGGCCGGTTGGGGCGCTTCTCCTTGAAGGTAAGAAGGAAGAGGCGGATCTGTGTGTGCGGTCCCTCAAGACCCTTTTTGGTGACCGGCTCTATATGGAGATACAGCGGCACGGCATGCCAGCCGAAGAGCAGACAGAGGAAGATTTCCTCGATCTCGCGTACGATCACAATATCCCTATCGTTGCAACCAACCAGCCCTTCTTTGTGGGGCCGGATATGTACGAGCCGCATGACGCGCTTCTATGCATGGCGGAAAGCACTTATGTGGCCGTGCAGGACCGGCGCAGGCTGAACCCTGAATATCGCTTCAAGGAATCAGAAGAGATGATAAATCTCTTTAAAGACCTTCCTGAAGCGATTGAAAATACGATGAATATCGCGCATCGCTGCTCTTACAAAGTGGATAAGATTGCGCCTCTTTTGCCCAACTTTACCCGCGGCATGGACGTCTCCGAAGCGGACATGCTTCGGGAAGAGTCCGAGAAAGGCCTGCGAGAGCGACTGGATTTTAAGGCCAAGGAAGAAGGACTGACACCAGGCAAGGACCAAGAGTGGGAGAATGAATATTGGGAGCGGCTTGACTATGAGCTGGGCATCATCAACCAGATGGGCTTCCCAGGCTACTTCCTGATCGTTGCCGACTTTATCCAATGGGCAAAGGACCACGATATTCCGGTTGGGCCGGGCCGTGGCTCTGGCGCCGGATCAGTGGTCGCGTGGGTGTTGAAGATTACAGATCTGGACCCGCTCCGCTTCTCGCTACTGTTCGAGCGTTTTCTGAACCCGGAACGCGTGTCCATGCCTGACTTTGACGTCGACTTCTGCCAGGACAAGCGGGAGAAGGTGATCAGGTATGTGCAGGACAAATATGGCTATGATCACGTAGCCCAGATTATCACCTTCGGTAAGCTGCAGGCGCGGGCTGTTGTGAAGGCCTGTGGCCGGGTGATGCAGCAGCCGCATGGCCAGACAGATCGTCTGTCGAAGATGATCCCGAACGATCCGGGTAACGCCATGACCCTGCAGGAGGCGATTGATAGCGAACCCCGGCTACAGGCGGAAATCAACAATGATGAGCTGACGCGCAGTGTGATGGACCGTGCCTTGAAGCTGGAGGGCTTCTATGCGCATTCGTCTACCCACGCAGCGGGGGTGGTGATTGGCGACAGGCCACTTGACCAGCTTGTGCCGCTGTACCGCGACCCGAAATCAGACATGCCGGTAACCCAGTTCAACATGAAGTGGGTGGAGCTGGCAGGCCTTGTGAAGTTTGACTTCCTGGGCCTCAAGACCCTTACCGTACTTGACCGCGCTGTTCATTATATCCGCGACCGCGGCATTGAAGTTGATTTGCCGGCAGTGCCGCTCGATGACGGTCCCGCCTATGAATTGCTGGCAAAAGGCGACACGGCTGGCGTGTTCCAGCTCGAGAGTACTGGGATGCGGTCGGTCCTCAAGGGGCTGAGGCCGGATAAATTCGAGGATATCATCGCAATTGTGGCCCTGTACCGTCCGGGGCCCATGGAAAATATCCCAACCTATATCGACCGCAAACACGGTCGCATGGAAGTGGAATACCCCCATCCAATCCTTGAAGAAATTCTGGGAGAAACCTACGGCGTGATCATCTACCAGGAACAGGTGATGCAGATCGCGCAGGTGATGTCTGGCTACAGCCTTGGCGAAGCAGACATCCTGCGCCGGGCCATGGGTAAAAAGATCAAGGAAGAGATGGACAAGCAGCGCGGCCGTTTCTGCGACGGTGCTGTCGAACGCGGTATTGATGCGGAAAAAGCCAGCTATATCTTTGATCTTGTTACAAAGTTCGCATCATACGGGTTTAACAAGTCTCATGCGGCAGCCTATGCGCTTGTGGCCTATCACACGGCCTATCTGAAGGCAAATTTCCCGGTTGAGTTCATGGCAGCTATCATGACGCTTGATCTTGGAAATACAGACAAGCTGGCTGCGTTCAAACAGGAATTGCAGCGTATGGAAGTGCCGCTGCTGCTGCCTGACATCAACAAGTCTTTCGTGCCGTTTGTGGTTGAGGGCGTTGAAGACCCATATTGTGAGGAAGATGATGATCCGCGTCACAATCTGGGGGTTCGCTATGCACTGGGGGCGATCAAAGGGGTTGGCGAAAAGGCCATGGAATCCATCATCGATGAGCGGGAGAAGAACGGCCCGTTCAAGGATATTTTCGATTTCGCCGAACGCGTAGACCCGAAATACCTCAACAAACGGCAGATTGAGCGTCTGGCGGCCGCTGGTGCATTCGACTGCCTGGAGCCGGACCGGGCGAAGGCCTATGCCGCCGCTGAGATGATCATGCGGGTGGCACAGATGGAGGCCAAGGAGCGCGAAAGCGACCAGGTCAGCCTCTTCGGTGGAGAAATGGCCAAAACGGTGGATCGGCCAACGCTACCTCAAGTTCGGAGCTGGACCGACACAGAAGCGCTTGAAAACGAGAAAAATGCCGTGGGCTTCTATATTTCGGCTCATCCACTGGACTCATACGACACGATCCTTCAGCGCGAACGCATCATTCCCGCGAAGGAAGTCTATAATGATCCTGGCCTGATCGGGCAGACCGTTCGTATGGCCGGCGCCATTGCTGGCTACCGCGAGGGCAACACCAAACGTGGCAGCAAGTTTGGCCGGCTGACGCTGTCTGACCGGTCCGATGCATTTGAAATTATGGCATTTGAAGATGACCTAGATGCCATTCGGGCGCGAGTGGAGGAGGGGGCACCTGTTGTAGTCTCTGTCCAAATCCGCAAACGGGATGATGACGACAGTATTGGCCTGTCGTGCCGGGGCATTGAAAGCCTGGAGCATGTAGCATCCCAATCATCCAAGGGCCTGTTTGTCGAAGTGGATTCGGAAAAATCCTTTACCGGCATCAAAGCCGCCCTAGATCGTAAAGTCGGAGGCAAGGGCCGCGTGACCATACGTGTGCCCGTGGCTGAGAACAGTCGCTACGCCGAGTTCAAGCTGCCTGGCCGCTTCAAGGTAACGCCTGAGCTAAAACAGGCAGTTGCCGCCGAAATGGGCGTTCTTTCTGTTGAGGAGGTGTAAGTTGGATCATCACCGCAAAATCGCAATGCCCAAGCCGGCGTCTTCCATCATGGTGATCCGGGATGGGCAAGGTGGCCTTGAGGTTCTGATGATCGAGCGGGCCAAGACCATGAGATTTGCGCCGGGAGCCTTTGTCTTTCCAGGCGGTAAGGTGGACCGATCAGACATGCAGAACTGGCGCTGGCAGGGCATGACGACCGGCCGTGGCGCGATGCGTGATTTTGCCTTTCGGGTAGCCGCACTCAGAGAGCTTTATGAGGAAGCGGGTATTTTCCTAAGCGATAAGGCACCACGGCGCACTCTGACAGCAGCAGCGCCATTTGCGACCATGGTCCGAAATGCCGGGGTGAAACTGGATATCGCAAGTCTCGTGCCCTTTGCGCACTGGGTGACGCCTGAGCCGATGCCTCGGCGGTTTGATACCTATTTCTATCTTGCGCCCCATAATGGTGAAGAAGCCATTCATGACGGCAATGAAGCGATTTCCTTCCGCTGGGTCAGTCCCCGAAAAATGCTCTCTGACTGGGAGGAAGACCGAATACCTCTCATGTTCCCCACCAGGCTCAACCTCATGAAACTGGCGCGAGCAGCCACGGTTAACGAAGCTCTTCGACATGCGCGGCGTGCGAGGGTCGTGCGTACGCTCCCTGTGGTCGACATGACCAAGGAAGGCGTGAAATTGACCATAGACCCGGCCACTGGTTTTGGTGTTACGGCGGCCACGCCGAAAGAACTTTCCGTTGAAGCTGCCGGATTGGCAAAAAAAGCTTGATCTACCCCGATTAAAGGCCTATACGACGCGCGACTTCACACGTGGGTGAAGGCTTCCTGCTGTGTTGGCAGGCCGCCATCCGGTGTTTCGGGAAATGGTTTTCCGATACGCACGCCCACGGAGGCTTAACCGGAAAAGGAGTAGTATTATGGCGATGCCAGTAGTCGACATGCGCGCCCTCTTGGAAGCAGGCGTACACTTTGGTCACCAGACCCACCGTTGGAACCCGAAAATGGCGCCGTTTATCTTCGGCGAACGTAACGGCGTTCACATCATTGACCTGTCCCAAACCGTTCCATACTTTCAGCGTGCCCTGCAGGCTGTTCGTGACGTTGTTGCCGGTGGCGGCCGCGTTCTGTTCGTTGGTACGAAGCGTCAGGCGTCCCCAATCATTGCTGAAGCAGCTAAGCGTTGCGGCCAGTATTATGTAAACCACCGTTGGCTCGGCGGCATGATGACCAACTGGCAGACGATCAGCCAGTCCATCAAGCGCCTGAAGCAGCTCAACGAGCAACTCGGCCAAGAGCATACTGGTCTGACCAAAAAAGAAACTCTGCAGCTGACGCGTCTGCGCGACAAGCTCGAGCTTTCCCTGGGCGGTATCCAGGACATGGGCGGTCTGCCAGATATTATTGTTGCTGTTGACGTAATCGGTGACGACCTCGCGATTGCTGAAGCCAACCGTCTGCACATCCCTGTTGTTGGCGTTATCGACACCAACTCCAAGCCAGAAGGCGTTGATTACCCAATCCCAGGAAACGACGATGCGACCCGCGCGCTGCGTCTTTACTGCGACCTGCTTGCTGAAGCGGCTCTGGACGGTATTCAGGCTGAGCTGGCTGCTCAAGGTGTTGACCTTGGTGCTCAGGAAGCTCCAGTTGAAGAAGCTGTTGCTGAAGAAGCTCCAGCCGAGGAAGCTGCTGCACCTGCTGAAGCTCCAGCTGAAGAGAAAAAGCCAGCTAAGAAAGCTGCTGCGAAAAAAGCTCCTGCAAAAAAAGCCGCTCCAAAAAAAGCAGCTAAAGACGCTGACGCTGACAAAGCAGAGTAACAATTTTCATTTATTGCTCCCGAAGGCCTCGGCTTTCGGGGGCAAAATCATATCTACACTTTAAGATCTCCAGAGATCGTAAGGGGAATTCCGATGGCACAAATCACTGCCGCACTTGTTAAAGAACTGCGCGAGACTTCCGGCGCAGGCATGATGGATTGCAAAAAAGCGCTTGCAGAAACTGACGGCAACCTTGAAGCCGCTGTTGACTGGCTGCGCACGAAAGGTCTTGCTGCTGCTGCCAAGAAATCCGGCCGCGTTGCTGCTGAGGGCCTTGTTGGCGTTAAATCTGCAGGCAATAAAGCTGCTGTAATCGAAGTAAACTCCGAAACTGACTTCGTTGCTCGCAACGAGAAATTCCAGAAGTTCGTTGGCGACCTCGCTGGCGTTGCCCTGGAAGTTGGTACCGACGTTGAAGCAATCGCTGCTGCAACATACCCAGGTTCCTCGAAGCCAGTTTCCGAAGTTCTGACCGACAATATCGCAACAATCGGCGAAAACATGACAATTCGTCGTGCGGCTGTTGCTGAAGTGGACAAGGGCCTTGTTGCTTCTTACATCCACGGCGCTGTTACCGACGGCATGGGCAAAATCGCTGTTCTCGTCGCTCTGAAATCAGACGCTGGCGAAGACGTTCTGGCACCTCTCGGTAAGCAACTGGCAATGCATATTGCTGCTGCAAATCCAGCGTCGCTTTCTGAAGCTGACCTGGATCAGGAAATCGTAGAGCGCGAGAAGCAGGTTCAGATCGAAAAAGCCAAGGAATCCGGCAAGCCAATGGAAATCATCGAGAAGATGATCGTTGGCCGTATGCGTAAGTTCCTCGAGGAAATCGTTCTGCTGAAGCAGACGTTTGTAATCGATGGCGAAAGCAAGATCGAAGACGTGATTGCAAAAGCTGCGAAAGATGCTGGCACTGCAATTGAGCTGGTAAGCTATGTTCGCATGGAAATGGGCGAAGGTCTCGAGAAGAAAGAAGACGACTTCGCTGCGGAAGTGGCTGCTGCTGCAGGCGTTTAAGGCGCACCGCTAGACAAGTTGGAAAGCCCAGGAGATTTCTCCTGGGCTTTTTTATGAAGTTTTCTACGAGCTAATGTAGAGCGTTGAAGACCTAAGTATTTTTATTTAAAACTTCGGTAGCCTTGTCCGGTTCAAGCGGATAAGCTGCAGCGGGCAAAATAAACACCAGATTTCAAGGTGTAAGGGGAGATACTGGCTGATGTCCAATGAGCCAAGATTTAAACGTGTATTGCTGAAACTTTCGGGTGAAGCCCTGATGGGCGACGGTAGTTACGGGATTGATCCGGTCACCGCAAATCGCGTGTCACTTGAGATAAAGCGTGCCCGGGAAATCGGCACAGAAGTATGTGTGGTAGTCGGTGGTGGCAATATCTTCCGCGGCATCAAAGGGGCTGCAGAAGGGCTGGACCGGTCGACAGCAGACCATATGGGTATGCTGGCGACTGTGATGAATGCGTTGGCTCTTCAGAACGCGCTTGAGAAGGTTGGTGTAGACACGCGTGTCCTGTCCGCCATTCCGATGGCGAGCGTAAGCGAGCCATATATTCGCCGTCGGGCGATCAGGCATCTTGAAAAGGGCCGTGTTGTTATTTTCGCCGCAGGCACAGGTAACCCGTTCTTCACGACGGACACCGCAGCAGCCCTGAGAGCGGCTGAGATGAACTGTAATGCGCTGCTTAAGGGTACGCAGGTTGATGGCGTTTATAACGCCGACCCCAAAAAGGACCCGACGGCTGTCCGCTACGACCGCCTGTCCTACATGGATGTGTTGAAGCAGGATCTGAAGGTGATGGACGCATCGGCTATTTCATTGAGCCGCGAAAACAATATTCCAATTGTTGTCTTTTCTATTCAAACGCAAGATGAGCTAGTGAGGGTCCTCCAAGGTGAGGGCACTTGCACAATCGTGGGTGAGGAATAAACATGAGTGATGAAGAACTTGATCTGCAGGATATCGAGCGCCGCATGAAAGGCGCTGTTGAAGCGCTGAAGCATGAATACGCGGGCCTGCGCTCCGGTCGGGCGACGACCAGTCTTCTGGACCCGGTAACGGTAGACGTTTACGGTGCCAATATGCCACTGAACCAAGTTGGTACGGTTGGTGTACCAGAGCCGCGCATGCTGTCTGTTCAGGTTTGGGACAAGGGCAATGTCTCCGCCGTTGAAAAGGCGATCCGCAACTCTGGTCTCGGCCTGAATCCTATGATTGATGGCCAGCTGGTCCGTATCCCGATCCCTGAGCTTAATGAAGAGCGCCGGGCTGAGCTCGCCAAGGTTGCTGCAAAATATGCAGAGACTGCGCGTATCGCGATCCGAAATGTGCGTCGCGACGGCATGGATCAGCTCAAGAAGATGGAAAAAGATAAGTCCATTAGCGAAGACGATCACAAGATGTATGCCGATGAGGTTCAGGACCTGACTAACAAGTTTGTTGGCGAGGTGGATGAACTTCTGCAGGCCAAAGAAAAAGAAATCATGCAGGTCTAACATGGTAGCTCAGGCCCAGCCTATCCAAGAGGCGTCAGCAATGGTGCCTCCAAAACATGTTGCCATAATCATGGACGGCAATGGCAGGTGGGCGGCCCAAAAAGGCAAGGCAAGGTCCGCAGGCCACAAACAGGGGGCCGAGGCAGTCCGCGAGGCAATTGAAGGCGCTTTGAATGCAGGCGTCAAATACCTGACCTTATACGCTTTTTCTTCGGAAAACTGGAATCGTCCAGAGGAAGAAGTTCGGGACCTTATGGGCCTGCTAAAGCTTTACCTGAACCGTGAAGTTAAAACCTTACACAAGCAAAATATCCGATTACGTGTGATTGGCCGCAGGGACAGGCTGTCTCCAGATATTCAAAAGATGATCGACCGTGCCGAGGAAATGACGGCCAACAACGATCGAATGACATTGGTTATCGCCCTGAGCTACGGTAGTCGCGATGAGATGCTGGACGCAGCGCAAAAGCTTGCGCGTGCAGTAGCAAAAGGTGAGATGACCGCGGATGATATCACTGAAGCAGTCTTCGCTGATTCTTTGACGACCCGCGGCTTACCAGACCCTGACCTGATTATTAGAACAAGCGGTGAGCAGCGGCTGTCAAATTTCCTGTTGTGGCAGGCTGCTTACTCGGAATTCTTGTTCCTCGATATCTTGTGGCCGGATTTCACCAAAGAGGCATTTGCCAAGGCAGTGTCCGATTTTCAAACTCGCGACCGCCGCTTTGGTGTGCGCCCATAAGAGATAGGGTGCCGTATGCCTTTTGGGATTTCGGATAATCTTTTCAAACGCATAGTATCTGCAGTGTTGCTTTTGCCGGTCGTTTTATGGCCGATCTATGCGGGCGGCTGGTGGTTCGCTGGTCTTTTGGCGCTTGGTGGCGCCCTTATGATTATTGAATGGTGCGGCTTGACGAAGGTTGAGCCAAGGCTTTTACACGGTCTGTCTGCCGCCCTGCTGGCTTTGCTGGTACCTGTTCTGCTTGCTACAGGCTTTGGCGCTGTGGCTCTGCTTATTATTGGGCTAACGGGGCTTGCCTTGCTTGGCAGGATGCTGGTCAAGACGTCACCGTCCCTTGGCTGGTGGTTGACTGGTTTAGGCTATGTGGCGTTGCCGCTTGTCGCGCTTTTTTATATCCGCGAGGCAAGTGCGCTCGTGGTTTTCTGGGTTTTCCTTGTTGTTTGGGCCACGGATGTAGGGGGCTATTTTGCCGGAAAGGGCATCGGTGGGCCAAAACTGGCACCAAAGATTAGCCCAAAGAAGACCTGGGCGGGCCTGTTAGGTGGCATGGCGCTGAGTAGCGCAGTCAGTGTCGCATTTGCGGCATTTTTTGAATTCGACATTAATTATTGGTGGGTAGCAGGTCTTTTGGCTGCCTGGGCGCAAGTGGGAGACCTGCTGGAAAGCGGCATCAAGCGGTCGTTTGGTGTCAAGGACTCGGGCGGACTTATCCCTGGCCACGGCGGTTTGCTGGACCGCGTGGACGGTCTTGTGTTTGTGGCGCCTGCTGTTGCTCTCCTTATGACATTTTACCCCCTGTTTGGTTTTGAGTTATCGTGATGGTGGATACAATCCAGAAAAGCGTGACAGTTCTAGGCGCCACCGGTTCGGTCGGGCAGAGTACGCTCGACCTGATTTCCAGAAATAGAAATAAATTCAATGTTTTGGCGCTCACAGCTTACAGCCGGGTTGAAGAGCTGGCAAAGGCTGCGATCAGCTTTAACGCCCAACTGGCGGTCATTGGCGACGAAAGCAAACTGGGAACGCTTAAGGCGTTGCTTGCGGGCACAGGGGTTGAGGCCGCTGCGGGCGATGAAGCCCTGATTGAAGCCGCCGCTAGGCCATCCGATATCGTGATGGCGGCCATCGTTGGTGCTGCAGGCCTGAGGCCTACTATGGCCGCTGTCCGGCGCGGTGCGACGGTAGCGCTTGCCAATAAGGAATGCCTTGTATGTGCGGGCGACTTGCTGATGGCAGAAGTGGCCGAACATGGAGCGACTTTGTTGCCGGTCGATTCTGAACATAATGCCATCTATCAAGTGTTTGATTTTGGCGCAGCGAAGGCCGTTGACCGGTTGATCCTGACCGCCTCTGGCGGGCCTTTCCTGGGCCGTAGTCGTCACGACCTGCTGGATGTCACGCCTGCGCAAGCCGTCGCACACCCCAACTGGGACATGGGCGCCAAGATTTCGGTCGATTCCGCCACCATGATGAACAAGGGCCTTGAAGTAATTGAGGCGTTTCATCTGTTCCCTGTTTCCAAGGACCAGATTGAAGTTCTGGTGCATCCGCAGTCTGTCATTCATTCGATGGTGGAATATCAGGATGGCAGCGTATTGGCTCAGCTTGGCTCACCTGATATGCGAACGCCGATCGCCTATAGCCTGGCATGGCCGGAGCGCATGGAAGCCCCGGTGAAGCGGCTATCGCTCGCTGAAATTGGGTCACTGACCTTTCAAGCCCCTGATTATGAGGCCTTTCGCTGCCTTGCGCTGGCTAAAGAAGCCCTTGACGCGGGTGGGGCGGCCCCGGCAGTGTTGAATGCTGCGAATGAGGTTGCTGTCGGTGGGTTCTTGTCGGGACAGATCGGCTTCATGGATATCCCAGCACTGGTCGAGGAAACTCTTGCCCAAATCGACATGAAAGCGCCACAATCGCTAACGAATGTGTTTGAAATTGATCAAGAGGCGCGGCGCCTAGCCGGGCTACAGTTGGAAAGCCGGAAGAAGTAAGGATTACTCCATGGAGACCGAAGGCCCAGGACTGTTTTTCACCATTGCCGCATTTATCGGGGGCTTCAGCCTGCTCGTGTTTATTCACGAGTGGGGACACTATATCGTTGGCAGGATTTTCGGCGTGAAAATCGAGACCTTTTCGATTGGTATGGGGAAGGAGCTTTTTGGTCGCACTGACAAGCGGGGCACGCGTTGGAAAATCAGCCTGATACCGCTTGGTGGCTATGTTAGATTCTTTGGCGATGCGTCTGCGGCCAGCAATCCTGGTGATATTCCTGAAGGTTTGACCGAAGAAGAAAAGAAGGTTTGCTATCATTTCAAGCCTCTGTGGCAGCGGGCCCTGATTGTTTTCGCCGGTCCCGCCGTTAATTTGATTGCTGCGGTTCTTGTTTTCGGCGCCTTTGTGTATCTGCACGGCGTCGCGATTACTGAACCCGTAGCGGTCTCTGTTGGGGCCGAGGATCCGGCAGGTGTTGCTGGCTTCCAAAGCCATGACCGCATTACGCAGATCAACGGCCAGGAAGTGGACCGTTTCTCTGATATCGCACGTATTGTCAGGCTGCGCCCAGGGCACACACTTGATGTAGTTGTAGAGCGTGAGGGCAGGGAAGTGATCCTTCGCCCAACCATTGGGACCAAGTATTTCGAAGACCGCTTTGGTAATCGCTATCCTTATGGATATCTGGGGGTTGGCAATTCAGACGAAGACGGTCGGACGCCATACACGCAGGTTATTGAGCACCCTGGCTTCTGGCTTTCCATGTCTGAAGGCAGCCGCCAGATGGTCTCAACCACTAAAATGATTTTCACTACACTGGGCCAGATGATCCTTGGGGTTCGTTCTGTGAAGGAATTGGGAGGGCCCGTGCGGATTGCCACTGCAATCGGCGAGGCCGCCCACGATGGCCTTGAATCACTGGTATGGCTTCTAGCCATGCTGTCACTTAATCTTGGTATTGTGAATTTGCTGCCAATCCCGGTGTTGGATGGTGGGCATTTGCTGTTTTATGGGCTTGAGGCAATCAAGGGCTCACCCATCAGCAAGAAGGCTCAGGAAGCCGGTTTTGTGGCTGGATTTGCGCTAATGTTGATTTTTATGTTGCTTGTGACATTGAATGACTTGCAATCCTTGCCGCTCTAGGCCAATTTCACCGCCATTGTCGCTAAAAAAATTATGAATGGGCAGGAAAAAGTTGCGTTTATTTAAGATGTGCGTGATGTGGCGCTTTGTTATAGCGCTTACGATCGGGGGAGCTTCGCTAACGGTGCCGGCAATGGCGCAACAGCAGCCAGCTGCCCAGCAGATTCCTATTATCCGTCAGATCAGTGTGATCGGCAACGAACGGGTGGAGCCGGAGACCATTGCGTCTTATCTGGCTGTCCAGCCCGGTCAGCCTTTCGATGCGGAGCGGCTGGACATCAGCCTTAAGAATCTGTTTGCAACAGGCCTGTTTTCCGATGTGGAGTTGTCGGAAAACCAAGGGGCCTTGATCGTCCGGGTTGTTGAAAACCCGATCATCAACCGCATTATCTTTGAAGGTAACAAACGGCTTGATCGCGATGAACTGATTGAAGAGGCCCGTTTGAGGCCCCGTCAGGTCTTTACTCGTGCGAAGGTTCGCGCTGATGTTCAGCGGATGTTGGAACTGTATCGTCGCTCTGGTCGCTTCGCTGCGATCATCGAGCCAAAGGTGGTTCAGCTTGAACAAAACCGCGTCGATCTTATTTATGAAATTCAGGAAGGCCCGAAAACAAAAGTCAGCCGTATCAATTTTATCGGTAACCATGTTTTCAGCGATGGAGATCTGCGGGACGTCCTGGCGACGAAAGAATCCCGCTGGTGGAAAATCTTCACATCGAACGATACTTTCGATCCTGATCGTCTAGCCTATGACCAGCAGGTCTTGCGCCAGCATTATCTGAATGAAGGCTATGCTGACTTCCGGACTGTGTCGGCAATTTCTGAGCTCACCCCTGACCGGGAAGACTTCTTCATTACATTCACGGTGGAAGAAGGCGAGATTTACGAATTCGGCGAAATCGATGTGGAGAGCGAAATCCGTGATGTAGATGCCAGCCTGTTCCGCGCGTTCCTTCTGATGCGTGAAGGGATGACCTATAATGCGGAAGCTATCGAGAAAACGGTTGAATCGCTCTCGAACGCTGCAGGCCTTCTGGGCTATGCATTTGTGGATGTTCGCCCACAGATCAGCCGGGACCGTGATGCGCGTAAAATCAACATTACCTTCCGCGTTCTTGACGCGCCACGCGTGTATGTGGAACGGATCAACATCAGTGGCAATGTTGTGACGCTTGACCGGGTGATCCGCCGCGAATTTCGTTTGCAGGAAGGCGACGCGTTCAACTCTGCTCTTGTTAGCCGGTCGGAAACTCGCCTCAAGCGACTGGACTTCTTCCGGGAGGTGACGATTGAGCAGCTTCAGGGGTCAGACCCTGACCGCATGGTGCTGGACGTGAATGTCGAGGAGCAAGCAACAGGCCAGTTGAACCTTGGTGCCGGTTTCTCGAGCCTTGAAAACTTCATTTTCGATTTCTCGATCCAGCAACGGAACTTCCGCGGTATGGCGCAGGATCTGCGTCTGGGCCTTCGCCTGTCCGGAAGGCGGCAGGAAATTGATCTCGGTTTCACTGAGCCATACTTTATGGGGCGCCGGGTCGCTGCAGGCTTTGACATTTTCGCACGCAAAGTAGATTCAAGCTCGTTCGGGTCCTTCTTCGATACGAAATCGATTGGCTTCTCTCTGCGAGCTGGGATGGCGATCAGTGAATATTGGACACTTTCCACCCGCTATACATTGCGTCGGGATAATGTGAATATTCTGGATGGCTTCCTTAATAGCTTCTTCCAGAGTTATTATGGTACCCAGACCACTGAAGGTGTGACCGATGAAGACGAAATCGCGCGCCGGGTAGGCCTTTATGATGTAAACGGTGATGGCGCGGTAACCCTTGCTGATTATGACGTCAATGGTAGTGGTGCTGACAGCATTGCCGAGCTGGATTTTGACGAAAAAACCGTAGCGCTATCTACCGGTATCCAGGATTCTCTTGGCAATCGCTTCCAATCCATTTTGGGCTACACGGTTGGATTCAACACGCTGAACAGTGTTATCCGTCCAACACGTGGTCACAGTTTCTACTTCAGCCAGGACTTTGCCGGTTTGGGTGGTGATGTGCGTTATCTGCGGTCGTCTCTGAACTTTGACAACTACTGGACACCGTGGCAGGGCTGGACCTTCCGGGCCGGCGGTGAGGCAGGGATTATCCACGGCCTGGGCCAAGATATTCGTCTGTCAGACAAGTTCTTTATCGGCGGTCCGCGTATGCGTGGCTTTGATGTGGCAGGTATGGGGCCTCGTGATTTCGCCAGCGAACAATCATTGGGCGGCACGGCCTATTATATCGGTCGCGGTGAGCTCTTCTTCCCGCTAGGCGATGCCGCTCTTGAATCGGGCATCCAGGCCTCGGCATTTGTTGACGTAGGGTCATTGTTCCGCGCGCAGGAAGATAGCCGACTGGAATGTACCTTCACTCAGGCTGAATTTGACGCGGCAAATGCTGACAACACGCTTTCCAGCCTGAACACAAACTGTCTTGCAGGTAATTCGCCAGCGCCACGGATTTCCGTGGGTATCGGCTTCTCCTGGCAGTCGCCATTCGGGCCATTCCGGATCGATCTGTCTAAGACATTGAAAAAACAATTGGGTGACCGGACGCAAACTCTGCAGTTTAACGTCGGGACGGCCTTCTAAGGGTAAACTAGGGAAAAAATAATGGGTAACATGTTTAAATCATTGAAACTGGCTGTTGTGGGTGCGCTCGCCGCACTAACCATCACAACTATGGCCACGGCACAGATCCTGACTGTGGATGACGAACGCGTTGAGCGTGAGGCAGCTGCATACAAGGATTTCAACCTGCAGACAGCAGAACTGCGTCAGAACATCCTGCAGCTTCGTCAATTCATCACGCGCGGCGGTGTGGTAGAGCAACAGCTCGCAGACCTTGAAAAGCGTAAAGCCATCATCGGCAACGATAAGTATGAAGAAGAGAAGCGCAAGCTGGAAAGCCAGTATGTTCAGGCGCAGCAAGCCCTTAGCCAGCTTGAGTATACCTTCGACAAGCTGCGCCAGGAAGCTATGGTACAAGTAGAGCGTGCGCGCCAACCTGTAATCCGCAGCCTCCTTTCTGACCGCAAGGCCCAAATCATCATGCTGAAGCGCTTGGTACTGGGTTCTGCCGCAGGTATCGATGTAACCACAGAATTTATCGAAAAGCTCGATGCTGAACTGCCAACTGTCTCGCTGAACATGCCGCAGAAAGCTGATGAAGCAGCACCTGCCGCAAATGGCGAAGGCCAGTAACCAGGGTTCCTGAACATGGAATTTGATATCCAGAAAATTATGGAATCGATACCGCACCGGTATCCATTCCTTCTGGTCGACAAGGTTGTTGACGTTGTGTCGGGAGAAAGCGCTACCGGTATCAAGAATGTCACGATCAACGAGCCATTTTTTCCAGGCCATTTCCCGCAGAAACCGGTGATGCCGGGCGTTCTGATTCTTGAGGCTATGGCCCAGACAGCAGGCGTTCTTGCGGTCGATTTTCTGGGTGACGATGCCAAAGGCAAGGTTGTCTACTTCATGGGTATTGATGGCGCCAAATTCCGTAAGCCAGTCGGTCCTGGAGATCGCCTGGAGATGAAGGTCCAGAAGACCCGGGGGGGCGGGGCCGTGTGGAAATTTGACGCTCAGGCATTCGTTGACGGTGAACTGGTAACAGAGGCCAAGCTGACGGCAATGCTGGGCGGCGAATAGGCCCTGAACTATATAAAGTGCTTATAATGAAGGCGGTCCAAGCGGGCCGCCTTTTTTATGTGGTTACGCGAAAGAGCGGCTTTGGCTAGGAAGCGGAGAGGGCCTGTGTATTGGTAATAAAAAAAGCCAGCTCCTGGGAGCTGGCTTCCTTTGTCACTGGATTCGTTCTAGCGCTTGTCGAGCGGAACGTAGTCGCGTTTTGGTGAACCCGTATAGAGCTGCCGAGGACGACCGATCTTCTGGGTCGGGTCTTCGATCATCTCTTTCCACTGAGCAATCCAGCCGCTGGTACGGGCCAGGGCAAACAGAACGGTGAACATCTCGGTTGGGAAGCCCATGGCTTTCAGGATAATACCGGAATAGAAGTCTACGTTAGGATAGAGCTTCTTCTCAACGAAGTAAGGGTCTTCAAGCGCAATCTTCTCGAGTTCCATCGCAACGTCAAAGAGTGGATCGTCGACGCCAAGCTCTTTAAGAACCTTGTGTGCGGTTTCCCGCATTACAGTCGCACGCGGGTCAAAGTTCTTATATACGCGGTGACCGAAGCCCATCAGGCGGAACGGGTCGTTGCGGTCTTTTGCGCGCGCCACAAACTCTGGAATGCGGTCAACGGTACCGATTTCCGAGAGCATGTTCAGGCATGCTTCGTTTGCACCGCCGTGGGCAGGGCCCCAAAGGCATGCAATACCGGCAGCGATACAGGCGAATGGATTGGCGCCAGAGGAGCCAGCCAGACGGACTGTCGACGTAGATGCGTTTTGCTCGTGGTCTGCATGCAGAATGAAGATCAGGTCCATGGCTTTTTCAAGCGTTGGGCTGACCTTGTATTCCTCAGCAGGTACAGAGAACATCATGTGCAAGAAGTTGCCAGCATATGACAGGTCATTGCGTGGATATACGAAAGGCTGGCCAATCGTATATTTGTACGCCATGGCAGCAATGGTTGGAATCTTGGCGATCAAACGGTAGCTCGCAACCATACGCTGGTGTGGGTCATTGATGTCGGTGCTGTCATGATAAAAGGCAGACAAGGCGCCCACTACACCAACCATCACAGCCATTGGGTGTGCGTCGCGGCGGAAACCAAGGAACAAGCGGTGAAGCTGCTCATGCACCATGGTGTGGTGCGTGATGTCCCACACAAATTTTTCTTTTTCCGCTTTGGTTGGCAGTTCACCAAACAGCAGCAGGTAGCAGACTTCCATAAAGTCGCTGTCGGCTGCCAGTTGTTCGATCGGATACCCGCGGTACTGCAGTTCGCCTTTTTCACCATCAATATAGGTGATTTTAGACTCACAGCTTGCTGTAGATGTAAAGCCAGGGTCAAAGGTAAACATGCCCGTCTGCGCGTAAAGCTTGCGGATGTCCAATACCTTCGGACCTACAGACCCCTCCATTACAGGAAGGTCGACGTCTTCGCCGGCGCCGGCCAGTTTAAGGGGATCATTTGTCATGGTCCAAACTCCTTCTTAAAAAATACAGTCTGCCTGCGCAGACCTACAAGGCTAAGCGGCAATGAGGTCCCTCAAGCGGCCGATCGTTTCTTCCTGGCCCAAAATCTCCAGGGTTTCCACTAGGTCGCCGCACTGCTTTCCACCAGTTACGGCAGCCCTGATCGGCTGCATCACCTTGCCTAGTTTTAATTCTTTCGCTTCCGCGAAAGAGAAAATGGCAGCTTTAATAACCGACGCTTCCCAGTCAGTCACCGCTTCCAATTCGGTTGCCACTTGTCCCATCAGGTCGGACGTGTCCTCGCCTGACAGGGCTTTGGCAGCATTCTCGGTTAGGCTTAGCGGGCGAACATTACAGAAAAGAGACGCATTCTCTGTAATATCTGGCATCCGCTTCGCGCGTTCCGCCAAGGCAGGCAATCCTCTAATCAGGCGCTCTTCCTCAGCGGCAACAAGTGAGTGACCCACTTCCTGTTCTAGATCGTTTCTGATCAGCGACAAGAGTGCGTCAGCCTTTAAATTACGAATATAGTGGCCATTCAGATTATCGAGCTTGTCGAAATCGAAACGTGCAGCACCCTTGCCGACATTTTCCAGGTTAAACCACTCGATTGCCTGTTCGGTAGAGATTATTTCATCATCGCCGTGGCTCCAACCCAGTCGCAGCAGGTAGTTGCGCATGGCTGAAGGCAAATAGCCCATGTCCCGGTAGGCCTCAACACCAAGAGCGCCATGGCGTTTTGACAGTTTTTTGCCATCTGGCCCGTGAATAAGCGGGATATGTGCCAGAACAGGCGGTGTCCAGCCCATGGCTTCATAAATCTGATGCTGACGGAAGGCGTTGTTCAGGTGGTCATCCCCGCGCACGATGTGGGTAACGCCCATGTCATGGTCGTCAACAACTACAGCCAGCATATATGTGGGTGTACCGTCGGATCTGAGGATGATCATATCGTCTAGATTGCTGTTTTGGACAGTAACCGGGCCTTGAACGGCATCTTCGATGGTGGTCTCCCCTTCACGCGGCATACGGATGCGGATCGAATAGGGTGCGCCCCCGGGGGCTTCGCTCTCATCCCGGTCACGCCAGAGATCGCCACGGAAGTTACCACCATTGGCGCGTGCTGTTTCGCGGGCCTCGGTCAGCTCCTCACTGGTAGCGAAGCATTTATACGCCATGCCTTTTTCAAGTAGCTCCAGCGCGACTTCTGCATGCCGCTCAGCCCGACCTGCCTGGCTGACGGCATCACCATCCCAGTCCAGCTCCAGCCATTTCATGCCGTTAAGAATGGCCTCGATGGCTTCGTCGGTAGATCGTTTCTTGTCAGTATCTTCGATACGAAGGAGAAACTTCCCGCCGAAATGGCGAGCCAGAAGCCAATTGTACAAGGCTGTACGAGCCCCGCCGATATGGAGAAACCCAGTCGGAGAAGGCGCAAATCGTGTAACCACTGTGGGCATGTCAGTTTGCATGCTCAGGAACTAAACCCTTGTTGTTTATAACAAATATAGGACGCTGGAAAAGTGAGGGAGCGGCCTAAAAGAAAATTTGATTGGCTTGTATCACATGTTTCTTCACAACACAAATTGCAGTGCAGCATTTTTTTGTGTTCCGAGACAAAAATCCGGGCGCTACTATACCCTAAATAGTGTCAAATCACCTCAGGATAGGCAGTACAGTGCACTCTCCCATTCTTCTTGCGCGCTTGAAGGGCTCATTGCGTACTTATGACGCACTGCAACACGTGCATGGTGAATGGAGGCTGTTTTCCTTGGTTACAGGTTTCGCGCTGGGCAGTGTCCTGCAGATTGTGCCCAATACGATATACCTAAGCCTTCATGTGTTATTACCTGTCCTTGCCTCGCTCATAATTTTGGCCCTTTTTCTGGGAAATATGCAGCGCTTCCTAGTGCAATTACCGCTGGCCGTATTGCTGGGGATGACCTTTGCCGCGGGCCGCATCGAGTACCTGAGTGGCCCACGCCTGGACAGTGAGCGCTACGCGAGCCTTGAAGGTGAAGTGAAAACCGTGGAAGAGCGCGCGGGGAAGGGGACTCGGCTGATCATAAGGCCTACTGCACTTGATGGCAGGTCTGGTGCGATGCCCGGAAGTATACGGCTTTTGGTTCGCACGGAGGTGCAGGGCGACTTGATGCCCGGTGTGCTCATTCGAACCAGGGCCTTGCTGCACGCGCCCAGGGGCGCCATCACGCCAGACGGTTTCAACTTTGCCCGCAAGGCTTTTTTCGACGGTATTGGCGCGGAAGGGTTTGCTGCAGCCCCGGTTGAAATACTACCGCCTCAAACGGGACAAGAACCGGGACTACGGGAAAAACTCGAAAGACTTCGAAGGGCGGTTGCAGAACGTATCATGGCGGGCCAACCCGATCAGTCAGGAGCTGTCGCTGTCGCGCTGTTGGTTGGTTACCGTCACTATTTGACAGAAGAAACAGTCGAGAACTTTCGTGATGCTGGGCTGGCACACCTGATGGCCATTTCAGGATTGCACATGGGACTTATCACCACGGCAGCTTTCTTTCTGTTTGAGTTTCTGTTCGCTGCTTTTCCTGCTGTCGCGCTCAGGGTGCCGCCCCGCAAGCTGGCTGCACTGCTGGCTTGGGCTGTCGCATTCGGGTACCTGCTGCTTTCGGGTATGGGCGTGGCCACTGTGCGTGCCTTCATCATGGTCTCTATCGGGCTGCTTGCAGTATTGCTTGACCGTAGGGTCCTGTCATTACGGAATGTGGCAATAGCAGCCGGACTGATTTTGAGCATCTGGCCGGAAGCGATCCTTTCGGTGGGCTTCCAGATGTCATTTGGCGCCACGGCAGCCCTGGTTGTCGCCTATGAGCGTTTGTATCGGTCAGGCATAAAGCTGCCGACTGGCAAGGGAGTCCGCAGCAAGGTCCTGAATTTCCTGATTATGACAGCTTTCACGACGATCGTTGCCGAAGTGGCTGTGGCGCCATTTGCACTCTATCACTTTCAGGCCACACCGCTTGTAGGGTTGGGTGCTAACCTTCTGGCTGTCCCTTTGGTTAGTCTGATTGTCATGCCACTGGCGCTATTAGCCTTGTTAACTATGCCCTTGGGGTTTGACGGGCCCATACTGCATGCCATGGGGGCGGTAATTGACATGGTCAGGCAGGTCGCGGCTTTTTTTGGCGCGCCCAGTTTTGGTGTCGCGCATATCCCGCAGCAATCCGGCGCTTTCATTTGTGTCGCCAGCGGCATTTTCATTTTTCTGTTGATCCTGCGAGGACGGGTTGCCTGGATACCGGCACTAGCTGGACTATTATTGATGCCTTTCCTGTATCAGGGGCCACGCAATGATTTGCTGATCGACAGCGGCGGGAATATTGTCGCGGTTTATGATCAGGATGCAGACAGGTTCGCCATCTCAGGGGGGCGGCGGGGCGGCTTTCGTGACGACGCCTGGGCCCGATACTGGGGTCTCTCGCCAGACGAAGCACCAAAAAAACTTGACCGCCAGTGTGACAGCGATGGTTGCCACACGAATATCGGAGACAGATTGCTGGTTGCCAGAGCACGTTCATTAGAGGGTATGCGGCGTGATTGCGCTAAGGCTGACATTGTAATCATGCCTGTTCGTTGGCGCCGCTATTGCCGCGGCGACGCCGTAAAGCTGTCAGAAGAAGGACTGGAGAGATACGGGCCTGTAGCCTATGAGCCGAAAACCGGCACGGTCCGATGGAGCAGGGAGCGGGGCGACAGGCCCTGGCATATAGGGGCAGTCAGAGCCGACTAGCCCCTTCATCAGTGGTGTTAATGATATTGGCGCAAAAGCCCGACAAGACGACCTTGGACCTGAACCCTGCCAGCCTCTAAAACCTGGGTCTGATAGTCTCGGTTGGCGGGCACCAGTTCAACAAATTTTCCATTACGTCGCAATGTCTTAAGTGTAGCTTCTTCACGGTCTACCAGAGCGACGACCACTTCGCCGTCCCGCGCAGTATCGGCGCTTTCAATCACGACTGTGTCACCATCGAGAATACCCATCTCAACCATGGAATCGCCTGATACTTCAAGCGCAAAGCAGTTGCCGCGCCCCATCATTGCGCCAGGGATAGAGACAAAACTATCGCGGTTCTCCAGCGCTTCAATCGGCGTACCTGCCGCAATCTTGCCATGCAGGGGAATTTCAAACGTGTCATCTCCAGCCGAGGGCTGTACAGCCGGTGCTTGGTTTTGCCCGAAGGGTGCACTGACAACATTGTCGCCACCTTGTCTGGTGGGCATATTGTCCGGAGTTTTGAGTATTTCAATCGCACGTGCCCTGTTGGCCATGCGGCGAATGAAGCCGCGCTCTTCAAGAGCGTTAATCAACCGGTGGACGCCGGATTTTGACTTAAGCCCCAACGCGTCCTTCATTTCGTCGAAGGAAGGCGAAACACCGGAACTGGCCAGTCGCTCCTGAATGAAAAGCAGCAGCTGGTTTTGTTTGGCGGTTAACATGGCTCCCTCCGGTTTTGTTTTCGGTATGTTCTCTTTTAGTTCACCTTTTGGATGATTGTCAAGGCCTTCGGGTGATGCACGCTAAAATGGGAGGAAGGGCACCAGGGTACCCGCTTTGACCGCAGGTGCATTGGGCTCTCGGATGATCAGGCCGTCGCATTGCGCCAGGACTGAAACAAGGCTGCTGTCCTGGGCAATAGCAGGGTCAAGGTGGCGGCTGCCCGGCTCCCCCACAAGCCGCGCACGCATATAGTGCTGTCGCGGGCCATTCTCGGCGAGGTCTGTCGCCAGCGGTAACGGTACGCCGGTTGGCATGGGGGCGGGGCGTCCCATCATCTGGTCAACAAGGGGGCGTGCGAACAAAAGGGCACATACGAAGGCAGATACCGGATTTCCAGGTAGTCCCAGAACTTTGGTTTGGCTCATGGTCCCGAAAATCAGCGGCTTACCCGGGCGCATGGCCACTTTCCAGAAGTCGAGCGCCATACCTTCAGCAGAGAGCGCCTCTTGCATCATGTCTTTGTCGCCTACCGATGCGCCGCCGATCGTGATAAGAATGTCTGCACCAGCTGCTTTTTTTACAGCAGCCTTAAGGGCTTTCAGGTCATCTCCCGCCTGTTCGAGGATGCGGACGTTCGCGCCAGCGTCGGTCAGTAAGGCCGAAATCTGTGGGGCGGTACTATTGACGGTCTCGTGCGGCGCGAAATCCTTCTTGCCTGGGGGCACCAGTTCGTCGCCTGTTGCCAGGATCGCAATCTTTGGTGCACGGTGGACCATCAGGTGGTCATAGCCCGCGCTGGCAGCAAGCCCGATGGATTTCGGGCTGATGTATGTACCTTGGTCGAGTACGATCTGGTTCCGCGCAAAATCGATACCGGCGAGGCGGATATGACGGCCGATTTCAGGTCCAATCGTAGTCGTGACCATATCGCCGTTCGCGGTGCAGTCTTCCTGGACCACCACCTGATTTGCGCCTTCTGGTACAATACCACCGGTAAAAATTCTAACGGCTTCACCTGCACCACAGGTGCCGCCAAACGGGCTGCCCGCCGCACTTTCGCCAACCAGCTTCAGTGTAATGGGGTTGCCGGTCAGGCTGGCGCTGTTGACCGCGTAGCCGTCCATGGCAGACATGTCAGCGCCAGGCTGTGTGCGTCGGGCCGTCAGCGGGGCGGCAAGAACGCGACCTGAGGCATTTTCTAGCGGCAGTTTTTCAGTTGTCAGCGGCTTTGCGGTTTCAACGATGCGTTTGAACGCTTCTTCAACAGAAATCATCATTCAGCCTCATAGGTTCCGGATTTGCCGCCTTCCTTACGCAGGAGGCGGATGCCTTCGATGCGCATGGCCTTGTCGGCTGCCTTGGCCATGTCATAGATCGTAAGCGCGGTGACTGATGCGGCCGTAAGCGCTTCCATTTCCACGCCCGTCTGGCCGGTGACTTTCACATAGGTCTCAATGCGCAGGCGCGTTTCGGATTCGGGCTCGATCTCCACCTTCACGCTGGTGATGGAGAGGGGATGGCAAAGCGGGATCAGGTCGCTGGTTTTTTTGGCGGCCATGATACCGGCGAGACGCGCAGTTCCAAGGACATCGCCTTTCGGCAGGTCGCCTGCTTGTATGAGCTTGAGTGTCTCAGGTTTCATCTCAACAAAGGCTTCAGCGGTAGCAACGCGATGCGTTGGCGCCTTGTTCCCCACGTCAACCATGTGCGCTGCACCGGTTTCATCAATATGGGAAAGCTTGCTCATAAAATATCCTTTTATAGAAAAGGGTTAGGATGCTTTCTGAAGGTCGCGCACCGCTTGTTCAACGTCCGCCTGGCGCATGAAGGTCTCGCCAATGAGGAAACAGTGTGCCCCGACTGCGGCACAGGCTGCAAGGTCCTCTTGCGTGCGAAGGCCGGATTCCGCAACCGCTATTTTACCTTCTGGGAAGTTAGGCACCAGGGAAAGCGTGGTATTGAGCGACACATCCATGGTTTTTAGGTTACGGTTATTCACGCCGACAAGTGGGCTCTTGAGCTTGAGCGCTCGCTCCAGCTCTGGCGCGTCATGCACTTCGATCAACACGTCCATACCCCAAGCATGGGCTTCGGTCTCAAGCTCAGCTGCGAGCGAATCGTCCAAGGCCGCCATGATCAAGAGGATACAGTCCGCCCCCAACCCACGGGCTTCGGCTACCTGGTATGGGTCGACCATGAAATCTTTCCTAAGGCATGGCAGTGAAACGGCAGCGCGTGCCTGCTTCAGGTAATCATCATGGCCCTGGAAATAGGGTTCGTCTGTCAAGACAGACAGGCACGAGGCTCCACCGCGTTCATAGGCGCTGGCAAGCGTCGCTGGGTCAAAGTCATCAGGACGGATCAAGCCTTTGGATGGGCTGGCTTTCTTGATCTCACAGATAAAGCCGTAACGGCCGTCGGCCATAGATGACTGCAGGGACCGGATAAAGCCGCGCGGTGCGGAAGCTTCCTTGGCACGTGTTTCCTGTTCCGCGTGGCTCACCTTGACTTTCATGGCGGCGACATGGTCACGCTTGCGGTCGCAGATTTCCTTGAGGATATCGGCCATCAGCCTTTCTCCGGCGCGTTAGCTTGAGTGAAGGCTACCCATTTCTCAAGCGCTGCTGCCGCTTTGCCGCTATCAATTGTTCCAGCTGCGATCTCGACGCCTTCCTTGAGGGTATCAGCCTTACCAGCCACCACGAGCGCCGCACCCGCGTTCATCAGTACGATGTCGCGGTAGGCGGAAGGTTTACCCGAAAGAAGGTCCCGGATCGCTTGCGCATTCACGTCAGCGTCGCCACCCTTGAGATCCTCGATATCGGAAACCTCAAGGCCCACGGACTGGGGCGTGACCTCAAATTCTGTGATCTTGCCGTCCTTCAGTTCCGCCACATAGGTTGCCCCTGTGGTGGTGACCTCATCAAGGCCGTCACTGCCATGCACGACCCATACATGTTCACTGCCCAACTTCTGCAGAACTTCGGCCATCGGCCGCAGCCACTTGCGGTCAAATACGCCCAAGACTTGGCGCTTTGCCTGTGCAGGGTTTGCGAGTGGCCCAAGTAAGTTGAAGATGGTCCTGAGCTGTAGCGAACCACGGGCCGGGGCCACGTGGCGCATGGCTTTATGGTGCGCGGGAGCGAACAGGAAGGCGAAATTGTTCTCTATAAGGCTTCGCTCATTGGCTTCCTGAGGAATTTCAAGCTCGGCTCCCAATGACATTAAGACGTCGGCCGAACCGGATTTGGAAGAGACAGAGCGGTTGCCGTGCTTCGCCACCGGTACGCCCACCGCTGCCGTGACAATGGCAGCAGCTGTGGAAATATTGTATGTGCCGAGACCGTCGCCGCCGGTGCCACACGTGTCTACTATGCCTTCCGGCGCCTTGATTTGCGTCGCTTTTGACCGCAGCACACGGGCACCACCCACGATTTCGTCCACTTGTTCGCCCCGAAGGCGCAGCGCCATGATAAAGGCAGCCATCTGCGCAAGATCGGCTGCCCCGGACATGATGATGTTGAAGGCTTCCCGGGATTGTTCCGCAGTCAGCGTTTCACCGTCTGCCAGTTTGGCCAGTATTGGTCTGAGGTCGCTCATGCTTCCTGATCCCCTTCGCAGATATCGATAAAGTTCTTCAGAAGCGCGTGACCATGCTCTGAAGCGATGCTTTCCGGGTGGAACTGCACGCCATAGAGCGGCAGCGTCTTGTGCTGCAGTCCCATGATCAAGCCGTCCGCAGTTTCGGCCGTCACCTCAAGACAGTCGGGCAGGGTACTGCGTTCCACGATCAGGGAATGATAGCGCGTCGCCTGATAGGGGCTTGGCAGGCCTTTGAACACGCCTTGGCCCGTATGGGTGATCTCACTAATCTTGCCATGCATCACATAGGGCGCACGCACCACGTCGCCGCCGAAGGCTTGGCCGATGCTTTGAAAGCCAAGGCATACGCCAAATACCGGGACTTTCCCCGCAGCTGCTTCGATCAGTTCAAGGCAGATGCCAGCCTCTGTTGGCGAACAGGGGCCTGGGCTGATGATGATACCTTTGGGTTTTTTCGCGAGCACATCAGCGACAGATATCTGATCGTTCCGCCAGACTTCAACTTTTGCCCCCAATTCCATCACATAATGGTACAAATTGTAGGTAAAGCTGTCGTAGTTATCGATCAGAATATACATTGAAACCGCTCGCTGATTCATAAACTAGTTGGACATTGCGGCTTTCAGATTGAATGTCAATGGCGGACTGGTCAATTTCGCGGCATTTGCAAAAGACTTTGAGTGTGCGGGCTTAAGAAAAATTGAAACGAGAGGGATACGCCACCTATATGGCGAGCCAGGGAACCGAAATTGTATGAGTAAGCGGCTGAAAAAGCTGGTAATTGGTATCTACAGCCTTGTTATCGTCCTCATTGGGGCGGGGCTTTATATGGTCCTGCAACAGGACAAGCCGCTACCTGCAGCAGTTCCAGAAGAGGTGGTCGGGGCTGAGTTAGACCCGGATGTCTTGGCCGTGCTCTCCGATATGGATGGCGGTAGTGATGTCACTGTGCCGATACAGGACCTGGAGAAGCTACTGCCCGAGAAGGTTGATCCTGCCTGGCGTCAATATGCTGTTGCATGGAAAGACACCAATCTGCCGCGTATCGCTATCGTGATTGACGATCTTGGGCTGAATTACCAGGCCACGGAAGAATTGGCGGAAATGCCGGGCCCCTACACGCTGGCGTATTTGCCCTATGCCGAGCATCTGGAGTATCAGACGGGCAGGGTTCATGCCGCAGGGCATGAGTTGATGGTTCACCTGCCCATGCAGCCAAAAGGCAGTGCAGCGGACCCGGGCACGAACGCACTTCTGGCCGGGCTTGGGCCTGACGAGTTCCAAAGGCGACTGATCTGGAACCTAAGCAGGTTTGATGGGTTTGTTGGGGTTAATAACCATATGGGTAGCCTGCTAACAGAAGACGCAGGCCACATGGTACAGGTGATGACCTACCTGAAAGCCGATGGCTATCTTTTCCTTGATAGCCTGACGTCCCCGAAAAGTGTGGGAATGAGTGCCGCCAAGGCGACCGGGGTGCCTACAATCGCCCGCGATATCTTCCTTGATAACATACAGCACCGGGATGCTATTGAGGCTCAGTTGGCGAAGGCAGAACGGATCGCGCGGGTCCGCGGCTATTCGATTGCGATTGGTCACCCATATCAGGTAACGCTGGAAACCCTTAAGGAATGGCAGAAGACTCTGCGGGCAAAAGGAATCGCGTTGGTACCCATCAGCCAGCTCGTTGGGACGTTGGAGGCAAGACGTCAGCACGCGGAGGTAATGACGGAAGATGCCATGGGTGGGCAAGCGCGTGACTAGGAGGTCACGATACCTCGAACCTTATCCTCGATTTGATTTGGCGAAGCGAACGGCTTCCCTGGCGGCCGTTACGAGTGCGCGGGCCTTGTTCTGACATTCCTGATGCTCTGATTCCGGATCGCTATCCGCTACCACGCCTGCACCGGCTTGCACGTGCATCTGTCCGTCTTTGACGATCGCGGTCCTGAGTACGATGCATGTATCCATACTGCCGTTGGCACTGAAATAGCCGACGCTGCCTGCATAAGGTCCGCGTGCGTCCACCTCAAGTTCATCAATGATTTCCATGGCCCGTACCTTGGGCGCGCCGGAGACGGTCCCGGCCGGGAAACCGGCGGCAAGGGCATCAATCGCGTCAAACTGTGGGTCAATTTCGCCAATCACGTTTGAAACGATATGCATGACATGGGAATAATATTCGATGGTATTACGGGCTGTCACCTCAACGGTGCCGGGTTTTGCCACGCGACCAACATCGTTTCGGCCCAGGTCAAGGAGCATCAGATGTTCTGAAAGTTCTTTCGGGTCTGCCAGCAGGTCTGCGGCCAGGACGGCATCTTCGTCCGGCGTCGCACCGCGTTTGCGGGTGCCGGCAATTGGCCTGATGGTGATTTCCTCGTCACGCAGGCGAACAAGGATTTCCGGGCTGGAGCCCACGATCGCGAAATCCTCAAAGGCAAGATGATACATGAAAGGAGAGGGGTTGGTGCGCCTCAGTGCCCGGTAGAGGGCAAAAGGTGGCAGGTCAAACGGCATGGAAAAGCGCTGGCTCAAGACCACCTGGAAGATGTCTCCGGCTAGGATATATTCCTGCGCCTTTTTGACCATCTCATGGAAGCGCCGCTGTCCCGTGTTGGAAACAGGTTCTTCAAAAACAGCGCTGGTCGGGACGGTGGAATGTGGCAAAGGCGCATCCAGCCGTTCAAGCATGGTCTCCAACCGTTGGTCTGCTGCAGCAAGCGCGTCTTCAGCAGAAACTCCTTCTTTGGGCCGAACCGGTGTAACCAGTGTGATCAGGTTTGTGACACTGTCGAAGATGGCCATAACGGTCGGGCGTACGAAAATGGAGGTCGCCAGCCCCAAAGGATCAGGCTTGGCGTCTGGAAGGATTTCCATCTGGCGAACCATGTCATAGCCCATATAGCCCACAAGGCCTGCTGCCATGGGGGGCAGGTTGTGCGGCAGATCGATCAGGCTTTCCTGCTGCAACCTTCGCAGGCTTTCCAGCGGCGCTTCCTGAAGCTGCTGGAATGCGGCGCCTTTTGTACCGTAATCGCGACAGATTTCGACACTTTTTCCATCAAAGCGCCAGACTATGTCTGGCTGCAGCCCTATGATGGAGTAACGACCCCGAGTATCGCCGCCTTCAACGGACTCCAGCAGGCAGGAATAGGTTTCGCCCTGTGCAAGCTTCAGATACGCGGACACGGGTGTGTCCAGGTCAGCCACTAGAGTAGTGGATACGACCTGGGCATTCCCATTCCGATAGCACGCAAGCTGTGCCTCAAGCGTTTCCGGCTGTGTCACCGATGCGTTCACTGGCTCACTCAATGGTCAACTTGTCATTCGTCCGCGTCGCGGCGGAACAGTTGATTGACGAGGTTATAGTTGATTTCTGGCGAGTAGCTGTCCAGAAGCTGATTTTGATACTGCAGGAACAGCTCCTCGCTGAACTGATTTTTCAGTTCCGCATGAAGGGCGTCCACATTGACGGCATCCCGCGTTGGATCGCCGGCTGTAATGTCATCGACCCGAACCACAACGTAACCGTTGCCGTCAGCAGCACGTTCGGTTTCGATCTGGCCAATACCGAGCTCGAAAATCAAGCCGCGAATATTGGGGGAAAGGCCGGACGTGCCTTCAGCGGTACGCGCGACATTCTTGGCGTCATAGGATGTACCGCCAAGGTCCTCGGCAATGGCTTCCGCCTCTTCGCCCGCTTCAAGGCGTGCTTTTGCGGCCTCGGCAATTTCGCCAGCTTGCTCCTGACGACGCTGGGTCATCCATGTGTCTTTGAGTTCCGCTCGGACATTCTCAAATGAGCGCTCAGCAGGCTCCTGAACCTCGGTAACCTCGACGAAGAACACGCCTTTGGTACTGTCGCTCGGATCCAGGTCCTTCATTTCTGGCTCGACACCCAGCTCAGTGCGGAAAGCTTCCGCAAGAACGGCACCTTCTTCCTGCAGGGTGATTTTCTGGGCGCCGTCTGGGCCCTGGCCGCGACCGTCAACCTGAGATACGGTTGCAAGCTGCAGGTTCAGCTTGGTAGCTGCCGCTGTCAGAGTGCCATCTTCTGCGATTGCATCTTCAAGATCAGGCAGGAAATCGAACATCAGATCAACCGCATGCTCTGCCTTGAGTGATTCTTCAAGTTCGGTGCGCACTTCATCCAGCGTTCTTTCTTCACCAGCAGTGATGCTTTTGACCTTGAAGACATTCCAGCCCGCCAGGCCTTCGACCGGCGCGCTCATATCGCCCTCAGTCAGTGCGAATACGGCATCAGCGGTCGGCGCGTCAAAATCGGTCTGTAGGTCGTTATAAGAGTTCGCACCCAATTCCAGCTCTTCGGCTGTAAATTCGGACATGTCTGCACCAGCAGCTATGAAATCTTCGCCTGCAGCCACCCTTGCAATGAAGGCCTCTGCATCAGCCTGTTCAGAAAAGCTAACCATCTGCAGGTCACGTGTTTCATCACGGACATATTCGCTGCGGCGATAGTCATACGCCTGAAGCAGGTCTTCTTCGGTGATCTGCACGTCGTCAGTGAACTGGGCGGGCGTCAGCATGATGTAATTATAGCTGCGGCGTTCCGGCGTCATGTAATTGGATTTGGAATCCTCATAATAGCTCTGGAGCTCTTCTTCTGTCGGCTCTGTTACCTCTGCGATGTCTGAGGCCGCGAAATTGATCATGGTCGCGCGGCGACGCTCTGCCTGCCAGACATACAGACGTTCAGCAAGAGAGCGCGGCACGGTGGCGCCGGAAACCAGGCTGTCCATCAACTGAGACCTGGCTGCTTCCCGGCGCAAGCTGGTGAACAGCTCTTTCTGGGTAAGATTAGCCTGATTGAGGGCCTGAGCCATCATCTGCGGGCTGAAGCTACCATCAGGTGATTTGAACGCTTCGAATTCACGAATTTCGGCAGCCAGCTGTGCATCGGTGATGCGCATGCCAAGCTCGCTTGTGTTTTCGGCGATGGCGGCTTCCTGAACCATTTGGTTCAAAACCTGACGGTCCAGCTGCATCATCTGGATGATACGGTCCGCTGTGAACTGCCCGCCGAACTGGGCCTGCAGCTGCTGAGCGCGGCGCTGTACAGCGTTGGCATATTGTGCAGTTGGCACGGTGGTATCGCCGACTGTCGCTACAGACTGTGTATTACCAGCAAGCATGCCGGGGCCAATGCCCCAGATTGCGAACGCTGCAATCAGAACGCCCAGAAGAAGAGTTACAAAAAAGGAATCCAGTCCCCCGCGAAGTTTGAGCAGCATGCGCCCGAGCTCCCGTCGATTAATCATTACGTAATTTGGGTGGTATAGCCCACCAGATTGGCCGCGCATCATAAGCACGCTTTCGGTGCGCTGCAACAGCCGATTTGCTGCGGGATAGCGAAGGTAGCTCCGTGTCGCTGCACCAAGTGCTTATTGGGGTAACAGGAAGCTGGTCATGGCGGCATTAATTTGCTAACCACCGGCGTATAAAAATTTCAAAAGAAACCATATGAGGCCCCAATATGAAACCGACTGCCCTGGTTGCAGGAAACTGGAAGATGAACGGCCTGGCGTCCAGTCAGGCTGAACTTGAAGCGCTTGGCAATTATCTCCGCGACGGTGATACCGCCGACTGTGGTGTTCTGATCTGCCCACCGTTTACGCTGGTGGCATCTTTTGCTGCTAATGCCCCCGAAGGGGTCGCGATTGGTGCGCAGGATTGCCACACGAACAAGAGTGGGGCCCATACGGGTGATATCTCAGCAGAGATGCTTCGCGATGCGGGCGCAGCCTTTATTATTGTGGGTCATTCAGAGCGTCGGGCTGATCATGGCGAAGACAGCGCGCTGGTGTGCGCAAAAGCTGAGGCCGTGTTGGCAGAGGGTCTGACTGCGATTGTCTGTGTTGGTGAAACCGAGGCAGAACGCGATGCGGGCAAGACGCTTGATATCGTGCTAGGCCAGGTTGCGGCTTCGGTGCCTGCGGAAAGCACTCCGGAAAACACAGTAGTGGCCTATGAGCCGGTGTGGGCTATTGGTACAGGCCGCACGCCAACGGTTGAAGATGTTGCTGAAGTGCATACAGCGATCCGTGGCGCTCTTGTGGAGCGGTTCGGTGAGGCTGGCAATGGCTTCCGCATTCTTTATGGTGGGTCGGTGAAACCGTCAAATGCGTCCGAACTGATGGCTGCCGATAACGTCAATGGAGCCCTTGTTGGCGGCGCAAGCCTGAAGGCCGCTGATTTCAATGGTATTATCGACGCGTACCGGAAATAAAAATTTAGGGTTGGCAAACCCGATAAAGAAGTCTAGAAACCGCGCTTTGAATCCCGGCCAAGATTTGTATAATCGGCATGGGCAGGCCAACGTTAGGTAGGACAGGTAAATGGAAACCGTATTGCTGAGCATTCATTTGATTGTAGCCATTGCTATGGTCGTTGCTATCCTGTTGCAACGCTCCGAAGGTGGTGCGCTTGGCATCGGCGGCAGCCAAGGTGGCATGATGACCGCACGCGGCGCCGGTGATCTCCTGACAAAGACTACAAAGTGGCTGGCGATTGTCTTTCTTGCTAATTCCCTTCTGCTTGGATGGTTCGCAGCGCAGCAGCGTGGCGACGACAGCATTGTCCAGGAAGTGATCCAGCAGGAACAGGAAGATGGCGGAAGCCAACTCCCTGAAATACCAACCGTTCCTGAGGACGGCTAGGACAAGAGACTTCAAAGCGGGGGCCAAGAGCCCCCGCTTCTCTTTGTGTAGAAAGTATTTTTTGAGTTGCCGGGCAGGGTGCCTGCCAGGCGGTGGTGTGCTTTTTGAGATTTGAGAGGCTCCATGACGCGCTATATTTTTATTACTGGTGGTGTTGTTAGTTCCCTGGGCAAGGGTCTGTTGTCCGCTTCGCTCGGTGCGCTTTTGCAGGCTCGCGGCTATTCGGTTCGCTTGCGCAAACTTGATCCATATTTGAACGTGGACCCGGGCACGATGAGCCCATACCAGCACGGCGAAGTATTTGTTACCGACGACGGTGCGGAAACAGATCTCGATCTTGGCCATTATGAGCGCTTCACCGGTGTTGCGTCACGCCAGAGCGATAACATCACGTCTGGCCGCATTTACCAGCAGATTATCGCCAAGGAACGTCGCGGCGACTATCTGGGCGGCACAGTGCAGGTGATCCCGCATGTGACGGATGCAATCAAGGAATTCGCCCTTGCAGAACAGGACGGCATCGATTTCATGCTTTGTGAAATTGGTGGCACGGCTGGTGACATTGAGGCTGCACCTTTCATGGAGGCTATTCGTCAGCTTTCGATTGATCTGGGCAAGGGGCGGTCGATTTTCGTTCACCTGACGCTTGTGCCTTATCTGGCAGCAGCCGGGGAACTCAAGACCAAGCCAACGCAGCACAGTGTGCGCGACTTGCGGTCTATCGGTATCCAGCCGGATATTCTGGTATGCCGCTCAGAGCATCCGATTCCGGATGGTGAGCGTCGTAAGATGTCGCTTTACTGTAACGTGGCTGAAACCGCTGTCATTCCTGCACTCGATGTAAGGTCGATTTATGAGGTGCCGATTTCCTACCATAAGGAAGGCTTGGACACCGAAGTGTTGAAAGCCTTTGGCCTGGCACACAGCCAGAAGCCTGACCTGACCGTTTGGGAAGACATCATGGACCGGGTGCAGAACCCGGAAGGTGAAGTGACAATCGCCGTGGTTGGTAAGTACACTGGCCTCAAGGATGCTTACAAGTCCCTTAATGAAGCCATCATTCATGGTGGGATCGCCAACCGTGTGAAGGTGAACATTGAGTGGATCGAATCCGAAGTTTTCGAGCGGGATGACGCTATCAGCCGCCTTGAAAATGTTCACGCGATTCTGGTGCCTGGTGGTTTTGGCAAGCGTGGTACGGAAGGCAAGATCGCGGCCGCACGCTTTGCCCGTGAGCGCAAAATTCCATACTTTGGTATCTGCCTTGGTATGCAGATGGCCACGGTTGAAGCTGCGCGGCATCTGGCGGGTATCAAGGGCGCTGGCTCCACCGAGTTCGGTGAGCAGAAAGAGCCAGTTGTCGGGCTGATCACCGAATGGGTGAAGGAAGACGGCAGCATCGAGCAGCGCACTGAAGATACCGATCTCGGCGGTACCATGCGCCTGGGCGCTTATCCTGCGGTTCTCAAGGAAGGCTCCCATGTTGCAGATGTATACGGCAAGACCGAGATCGAGGAACGCCACCGTCACCGCTATGAAGTGAATATTGGTTATGTGGAGCGCCTTGAAGAAGCCGGTGTTCTGTTCTCTGGCATGTCACCAGACGGCGAGCTGCCGGAGATCATGGAAATTCCAGGCCACCCTTGGTTCATTGGGGTTCAGTATCACCCTGAACTCAAATCCAAGCCGTTTGATCCGCATCCGCTTTTCGCCAGCTTTGTAGAGGCAGCGCTCAAGCAATCGCGGTTGGTATAAAGCCAATACAATATGAATTCAGGGAAGGGGGCTTTTCGGCCCCCTTTTTGCATATATAGTTCCCAATTATGTCTGATGCGGTAAAATCTGCCGTACAGTAGAGGAAGTGCGCATGCTGAAGAACCTGTTGATTTTCGTGATGATCTCTTGTCTGACAACAAGTGTCCTGGCGGCGAAAACGCCTGAAGAGGAAGCTGCTGAGACCATGCAGGCCGTCGGTTATTATCTGGAAACCTTTGCGTCGTTGGAAGACGAGCAAGCACTGGCAAAGGCCTATTCCGGTATTGCACGCGCCTGGGAACACTTTATTCAGATTGTAGATCCTGGGGAGCCTGCTGTTGGACAGTTCGCTGTCTTGCGTGCTCAGGCTGCAACGGCTGCACGTGACCGCAAGCGAGTTGTTGCCGCTTGGCATGCCGCTATCAAATATAACCAGGGTGTAAACAATGCACAGCGGCTGATGGCGCTGAATGTGCAGGCAGCACATGCGTCTGCAAAGGTTAAGGAATTTGAAGCTGCGCGGCAATTCTTTGCCGCCGCAAGGGCCTATACCTTTACTCGGGGCGACAATGCTGACAGCTCGCGCCTCTTTTTGCGGATTCAGGAACTTAGCCTGCTTGGCGGGTCGATGCGCTGGCGTAACCTGAAGGACGCGCTTGCTGACCTTCGTGTGTTTTCCGAGAAGTTCCCAATGTGGTCATTGTCCCGGCTTGAAGCTGTGTTGTCGGAGACTGAAATTCGGCTCGCATTTCAGCCTGAAGAGGCGGACAAGCGTGCTGACCTCTCGCGCTTGAAGGCGGAGATTACCCTAATCGCCGATGGTTTGGCCGAGCAACTGCCATCAGGCTATCTCTCCCGTGTGAGAGAGGTCTATTACACGCTTGAGGATAACTACCGGCTATAGCGCGGGCTTTTCTTATCCGTTTTTTCAGCTAAATTCATGGGCTTTGTTGGCGGTTCCCCTTGCGACACGTTGCGTGAAAGGGTAACAATCGCGCCGCAAACTATTAATCCTTTCCCATCTTGAGCGATTAAGGAACAGCCCATGAGTGCGATTATCGATATCATTGGCCGCGAAATTCTGGACAGCCGCGGCAATCCAACAGTTGAAGTTGACATCTACCTGGAAGACGGCGGCTTTGGCCGCGCTGCAGTGCCATCAGGCGCATCTACCGGCGCACACGAGGCTGTGGAGCTTCGCGACGGTGGCGGCCGTTACCGTGGTAAGGGCGTTCTGAAGGCTGTTGAAGCCGTTAACGGTGAACTGTTCGATGCTCTCGTGGGCCTTGATAGCGAAGATCAGCTTGCAATCGACCAAGCCATGCGTGACCTGGATGGGACGGAAAACAAAGGCCGCTTGGGTGCAAACGCAATCCTTGGCGTGTCGCTTGCGATCGCCAAAGCCAGTGCAGACAGCCTTGGCCTTCCGCTCTACCGCTACCTTGGCGGTCCTGCCGCCCATATCCTGCCAGTTCCAATGATGAACATCATCAACGGCGGCGAGCATGCCGATAACCCGATCGACGTGCAGGAATTCATGATCATGCCTGTGAATGCCGACAGCGTGACAGACGCCATCCGTATTGGTGCAGAGATATTCCACGAACTGAAGGCAAAGCTGCACGAAGCTGGCCACAATACTGCAGTTGGTGACGAAGGTGGTTTCGCACCCAACCTGAACGGCACTGTTGATGCGCTTGATTTCATCATGAATGCAATTGAGAGCGCAGGCTACAAGCCAGGCGAAGACGTGTATCTTGCCCTGGATGCGGCCTCCACCGAATTTTTCCATGACGGTAAATACATCCTCAAGGGCGAGGGCAAGGAACTGGATAGCGCAGGTCTTGTTGATTATTACGCTGATCTGGTTGCCAAATACCCGATCATCTCCATCGAAGACGGCATGGCCGAAGACGATTGGGACGGCTGGAAAATGCTGACCGACCGTATCGGTGACAAGGTGCAACTGGTTGGTGATGACCTGTTTGTGACCAATCCGGCGCGCCTGGCTGAAGGCATCGAAAAGGGCGTGGCTAACTCGATCCTCGTGAAGGTTAACCAGATCGGTACGCTTGCTGAAACCATGCAGGCAGTTGAGATGGCACATCGCGCACGTTACACCAGCGTGATGTCGCACCGCTCAGGGGAGACCGAAGACGCAACAATCGCTGACCTCGCGGTTGCCATGAACTGCGGCCAGATCAAAACCGGCTCGCTGGCGCGTTCTGACCGGCTCGCAAAATATAATCAGCTCATCCGCATCGAGGAAGAGCTGGGCAGCACAGCTGTGTATGCTGGTCGCGCGATCCTGAAGGGCTAAACAGCCCAAATCATCCAAGCGCCTCTGCCTGAAAAAGACTCGGGTAGGGGCGTTTCTTTACTATCCTGATTCCACTCGAAAAAATCGTATTTTCGGGTGTTTTTTCCCTTGCGTGCCCGATTCGCTTATGAGATGATTCGAATCATGAAGCGAGTCGGAAAAATATCACGTCATTTGAGCCAGGCTTGGTTGGCTGGAGTATGGATCTTTTTGGTCGCATATTTTGCCTATCATGCTTTTCAGGGCGATAACAGTCTGGCTGCTCTCAAGCGCCTGGAGGCGCAGGAGGCAGACCTTACCGTGCTTGCGCAGGACGTTGGGGCTGAGCGCGCCGCGCTTGAGCTTAGCACCTCCCGCTTGAATAACCGTAGCATTGATCCTGACATGCTCGAGGAGCAGGTGCGGCAGCGCCTTGGTTTCACGCATCCGGACGAAGTGGTGGTGTTCCTTTCTGATGCATCGCATTAATTAACTTATTTCCAGTTAATTATTTTTTTTCTATAAAAAACAACAAGTTAAGCCCTATTGCAAATAGCGCAAAACGGGGGTATCCATAGGCCTCACATGCATTGAGTGTCAGGCGTTCCTGCCTGCGACCTTTTTCTGGAAGGCCGAGATGACTACGAAAAAATCCACCACCAAGTCGGGCGCACCTGCGCGCCGTCGCACGACGAAGCCTCAACAATATAAGGCTTCCAACGAAGAACTGCTTGAATTCTATGAGGAAATGCTGCTGATCCGGCGTTTCGAAGAGAAGGCCGGTCAGATGTACGGCATGGGCCTGATCGGCGGTTTCTGTCACCTTTACATCGGCCAGGAAGCGGTTGTTGTTGGGATTCAGACAGCCCTGAAAGAAGGCGACTCAGTTATCACTGGTTACCGTGAGCACGGTCACATGATCGCTGCTGGCGCTGACCCGAAGGCTGTTATGGCTGAACTGACCGGCCGATCCGGCGGTTGTTCGCAAGGCAAGGGCGGCTCGATGCACATGTTTGCGCCTGACCGTGGCTTTTATGGCGGTCACGGCATCGTGGGGGCGCAGGTCTCTCTTGGTACCGGCCTCGGCTTTGCTGCCAAATACCGCAAAACGGATAATGTGTCGGTTGCCTATTTCGGTGATGGCGCAGCCAACCAGGGTCAGGTGTATGAAAGCTTCAATATGGCGCGCATCTGGAACCTGCCGGTGATCTATATCATCGAAAATAACCAGTATGCGATGGGTACCAGCGTGAGCCGTTCTTCTTCAGAAGTAGAGCTTTACCGCCGCGGGGAAAGCTTCCGCATCCCAGGTAAGCAGGTTGACGGCATGAATGTGCTGGAGGTTCGCGCCGCCATGGATGAAGCTGTGAAGCACTGCCGTGCAGGCGAGGGGCCGTTCGTTCTTGAGATGAAGACCTATCGTTATCGCGGGCACTCCATGTCCGACCCGGCGAAGTACCGGTCCAAGGAAGAAGTGCAGAAGATGCGCGCAGAGCATGATGCAATCGATCAGGTGAAGCAGCGCATTCTGGATGCCGGCTTCAAGGATGAAGCAGAGCTCAAGGAAATCGACAAGAAGGTTAAGGCAATTGTGGCTGAAGCCGCGACGTTCGCGCAGGAAAGCCCTGAGCCTGACCTTTCTGAACTCTATACTGATGTGCTGGCGTAAGGGGGAGACACCCGATGGCGATTGAAATTACGATGCCGGCCCTCTCTCCCACCATGGAAAAGGGCACACTGGCGAAATGGCTGGTTAAAGAAGGCGACAAGGTTGAAAGCGGCGACGTAATCGCTGAGATCGAAACCGATAAGGCGACGATGGAAGTCGAATCCGTGGATGACGGCACCGTGGCCAAGATCCTTGTTGCGGAAGGCACAGACGATGTGCCGGTTGGTGAGCTGATTGCAATTTTGGCTGAGGAAGACGAGGACGCGAGTGCGGTTGAAGCGCCAGCGGCTAAGGCTGAGGAGGCACCTGCGGCTCCACCAGCGCCAAAAGAAAATCCAGACGATCAAGTTACGGCGTTTGCCGGTGCTGTGAAATCTTCAGAAGATTTGCGTGATCCCGATGTTCCAGAGGGCACCAAGATGGTGAAACTGACAGTGCGTGAAGCGCTCAGGGATGCCATGGCCGAAGAAATGCGCAAGGACGGAGACGTTTTTGTGATGGGTGAAGAGGTTGCCGAATATCAGGGCGCCTACAAGGTAACTCAGGGCTTGCTGGACGAATTCGGCCCAGAGCGTGTGATCGATACCCCGATTACAGAGCATGGCTTCGCGGGCCTTGGTGCGGGGGCTGCCTTCGCCGGCCTTAAGCCAGTGATTGAGTTCATGACCTTCAACTTCGCCATGCAGGCGATTGACCACATCATCAACTCCGCCGCCAAGACGCGCTATATGTCTGGGGGCTTGGTATCCTGCCCGATTGTGTTCCGCGGGCCAAACGGCGCCGCAAGTCGCGTGGGCGCGCAGCACAGCCAGAACTATGCCGCGTGGTATGCTAACGTACCTGGGCTGAAGGTTGTAGCCCCATATGATTCGGCTGATGCAAAAGGCCTCCTGAAGGCAGCTATCCAAGACCCGAACCCGGTTGTTTTCCTTGAGAACGAGCTGATGTACGGCGAAAGTTTCGAAGTGCCTGATCTGGAAGATTACACCCTGCCTATCGGCAAGGCCCGTGTCTTCCGCGAAGGTACAGACGTGACGATCGTCTCCTACTCCATCACGGTCGGTGAAGCGCTGAAGGCCGCCGACAAGCTGGCGGAAGAGGGCATCAAGGCAGAGGTAATCGACCTCCGGACCATTCGTCCGCTTGATATGGATACGCTGATCGAGAGCGTGAAGAAAACCAATCGCTGCGTGGTGGCGGAAGAAGGCTGGCCGCAGTGTTCTGTGGCCTCTGACGTTTCCGCACAGTTGATGGAGCAAGCCTTTGACTGGCTCGATGCGCCGGTGACACGCGTGAACAGTGCGGACGTGCCGCTGCCTTATGCCAACAACCTGGAAAAGGCTGCGGTTGTCAGCGCGGATGATATCGTCAAAGCCGCCAAAGCGGTCTGCTACGCGGGGTAAAACCGGAGGTTAGATGAGACGAAGAAAATCACGACGCCTTGTGAACCGGTATGGTCTCAAGTCCATGTTTCAGAGTGTTCGAGTGAAACTGGATTATCGGGACCCGACACTGGGTGGTGAACATGGTGATAAATGGGAAGGTAGGATCCTTCTTCTGATCGTTGCGTTTTTCATTTTTGTCTTCTTCGACGTTGCTCTTGAAGAGCTTAGAAAGTTTTTTTGAATAGGGATACTCCCATGGCTATTGAAATTTTTATGCCTGCATTGTCGCCAACCATGGAAAAAGGCACGCTTGCCAAATGGCTGGTGATAGAAGGCGATACAGTGGAATCAGGCGATGTGATCGCAGAAATCGAAACCGATAAGGCGACGATGGAAGTCGAAAGCATTGACGATGGCACTGTAGCGAAAATTCTGGTGGAGGAAGGCACGGACGATGTGCCTGTCGGCAAACTGATTGCGCTTCTGGCTGAAGAAGGTGAAGACGCAAAAGACGTTGAAGTGCCGTCCGACGCGCCAAAAGCTGAAGCTCCACAGCCTGAAGTCAAGGCAGAGGCGGCGTCCGAGGTTGCAGCGAAAAAAGAGGCTGCACCAGTGACTGAAAAGGTAGCTTCAACGCCCGTGAACGGCCAGATTACCGACGCCGACACTAGCGACCGCATCAAGGCCTCACCGCTTGCCAAGCGCATAGCCAAGCAGGAAGGGCTCGACCTTTCAGCTGTTGCTGGTTCAGGCCCGCATGGCCGGATCGTAAAGCGTGACGTTGAAGCTGCACTGGAAGGTGGGGCTGCAGCGATGCCAGCTCCTGCAGCTGCCGCACCAGCCGCCGCAGCGTCTGCTGCACCAGTTGCTGCCGCTGAATACGGCCCTCACGACGATATTCCATACCGGGAAGAGCGCCTGTCGAACATGCGCAAGACCATCGCCAAGCGCCTGACGGAATCCAAAACCACCGTGCCGCATTTCTATCTGACGATTGACTGTGAGATGGACAAGCTGATGGCCCAGCGCAAAGACCTGAATGCCAAACTTGCCGATAGCGGTGTGAAGCTTTCCGTGAATGATTTCATTATCCGGGCTGTTGCGCTTGCGCTCAAGAAAGTGCCTGCCGCCAATGTTCAGTATGCTGGTGACAAGATGTATTGGTATGAGCGTGCGGATATCTCCGTTGCTGTTGCAATTGATGGCGGCTTGGTGACGCCTGTTGTGCGCGGCGCGGACAACATGGGCCTCGCCGAAATCTCGAGCACTGTGAAGGATCTCGCCACACGCGCCCGTGACGGCAAGCTGATGCCAGAGGATTATGCAGGCGGTACATTCTCCATCTCCAACCTCGGGATGTACGGCATCAAGGAATTTGGCGCCGTGATCAACCCGCCACAAGGCGCGATCCTGGCCATTGGTGCTGGGGAACAACGCCCCGTCGTCAAAGATGGCGCGTTGGCAGTTGCTACTGTCATGAGCTGCACAATGTCCTGTGATCACCGTGCAATTGACGGTGCTGTTGGTGCCGAATTCCTTGCAGCCTTCAAGGGTTACATCGAAGACCCGATCACCATGCTGCTATAACGCCGACGGAGAAGTAGAAATGTCTGAGAGTTTTGATCTTGTTGTCGTTGGTGGTGGCCCGGGCGGTTATGTGGCTGCTATTCGTGGCGCGCAGTTGGGCATGAAAGTGGCTTGCGTTGAGCGCGAACACCTTGGCGGTATTTGCCTGAACTGGGGCTGTATCCCAACCAAAGCATTGCTGCGGTCTGCGGAAGTGCTGCACCTTGCAAAACACGGCGCTGATTTTGGCCTGAAGATCGGCCAGATCGACTATGACCTGGAAGCTATCGTCAAGCGAAGCCGGGGTGTTGCCAAGCAGATGAATGGCGGTATCAAGTCGCTGTTGAAGAAAAACAAGGTCACCCACATTGAGGGTGAGGCCAAGATTTCCGGCAAAGGCAAGGTCTCTGTCAAAGGGGCTGACGGCAAGACCACCGAGCTTGCCGGTAAGGATATTATCCTGGCCACCGGCGCACGGGCACGCGAACTGCCGCACCTCAAGGCTGATGGTGAACTGGTATGGACCTACAAGCACGCCCTTGCACCCAATACCATGCCGAAGAAGCTGCTGGTGATTGGGTCCGGTGCGATCGGTATTGAATTTGCCTCCTTCTTTAATGAGTTGGGCTCTGACGTCACTGTTGTCGAGATGATGGATCGCGTACTTCCGGTTGAAGATGCGGATATTTCCAAGTTCGCTGAGAAATCCTTCAAGAAGCAGGGCATGACCATCAAGACGAACGCCTCTGTGACCGAGCTGAAAAAAGGCAAGAGCGATGTCACCTGCGTTGTGGAAACCAAGGGCAAGAAAGAAGAGATCACCGTTGACCGTGTGATCGTGGCCATTGGTATCACCGGCAACGTCGAGAACCTGGGCCTTGAAGAAGTAGGCATCAAGGTGGATCGTGGCCATATCGTGACAGACGAATGGGGCCACACGGGTGTTGAAGGCTTTTGGGCGATTGGCGATGTGGCTGGAGCGCCTTGGCTGGCGCACAAAGCATCCCACGAAGGTATCGTTGCCGTCGAAAAGATTGCAGGCGTCAAGGGTGTCCATCCGATGGACAAGGGCAACATCCCGGGCTGCACCTATTGCCGCCCACAGGTGGCAAGCGTTGGCCTGACAGAAGCCAAGGCCAAGGAAGAAGGCTATGACGTGCGCGTCGGCAACTTCCCCTTCATTGGCAATGGCAAGGCCGTGGCGCTTGGCGAGCCGGAAGGCATGGTAAAAACCGTATTCGACAAGAAAACCGGAGAGCTTCTGGGTGCCCACATGGTCGGCGCCGAGGTGACCGAGATGATCCAGGGCTATGTAGTGGCCCGTACACTTGAAAGCACGGAAGCAGAGCTGATGCACACGGTGTTTCCGCATCCTACGCTTTCCGAGATGATGCATGAAAGCGTGCTGGATGCATACGACAAGGCTATTCACTTCTAGGCGAGCGCATAGCTGATCTGCACAATTTGGTGGATGTCAGCTTCATAAATGCACTATAAGGTCGCCAAAATGGCGGCCTTATGCCGTTTCAATGTTAGCAAAGATGGTGTTTCGAGCATGACGACAGAGCAGAAGACAGCTGGGCAGAAGTCGACCGGGTACCAGCGCAAGCCTGATTGGCTGCGCGTCAAGGCACCAACGAGCAAGCAGGCGATGGAAACCCGCCGCATGATGCGCTCGAAAAACCTGCATACAGTGTGCGAGGAAGCGGCTTGCCCGAACCTGGGCGAATGCTGGCAGCAAAAGCATGCCACCATCATGATTTTAGGCGACACCTGCACCCGCGCCTGTGCTTTCTGTAACGTCAAGACAGGTCGCCCGATGCAGGTTGATCCGCTTGAGCCCATGAATACGGCAGAGGCCTGTGCGGAAATGGGCCTGGAGCACATTGTGATCACGTCTGTGGACCGTGACGATCTTGACGACGGCGGCGCAATGCAGTTTGTCAAAGTTATCCGCGCGATCCGCGACCGCTGCCCGGACACGACGATTGAAATCCTGACGCCAGATTTCCGCAATAAGCCGGGCTCGATTGAAATGGTTGCCGAAGCCAAGCCTGATGTGTTCAACCACAACCTGGAAACTGTACCGCGGAACTATCCAAAAATCCGCCCGGGTGCGCGCTATTATCATTCGCTGCGTCTCCTGGAGTCAGTGAAGAAGGTTGACCCATCCATCTTCACAAAATCCGGTATCATGGTGGGCCTTGGCGAAGAACGCCTGGAAGTGAGTCAGGTGATGGATGATATGCGCATGGCCGATATCGATTTCATGACCATTGGCCAATATCTTCAGCCGACCCCGCGGCATGCAAAAGTGGAGCGTTTTGTCACTCCCGCCGAGTTCAAGGCCTATGAGCGCATGGCCAAGGGCAAGGGCTTCCTGATGATCTCCGCCACGCCGCTGACGCGGTCAAGCTATTTGGCAGGTGACGACTTTGCGAAGCTTAAAGCGGCCCGTGACAAGCAGCTTAAGGCAGCTGAATAGTTGGTTGGCGTTTGTTTTTTGGTGAGGGGGCGTCTCTAGCAGCTTGGATGGCGCAGGGCTTTACGAATGCAGCAATTCAAGTTAGGACAGGCGAGCCTGAAAAGTTGAGTAGCCCTATGCACCATTTTGTTGAGAAGAAAATCCTTCCCTATTCAGACAAGCAGCTATTTGATCTTGTGTCTGATGTTGGGAAATATCCGGAGTTTCTGCCTTGGTGCATGGGTGCGCGGGTCTATAACCGAAAGCCGGATCAGTTTGATGCTGATGTTATTATCGGTTTCAAGATGTTTCGGGAACGCTTTACCTCAAGGGTTACCCTGGTAACCAATCGCAAAGTGGATGTGGATTACATCAAGGGGCCGATGAAGCGGCTTTATAATCACTGGCGTTTTATCCCGCAGGAAAACGGCCACTGTCTGGTAGACTTTGAAGTGGATTTTGAATTTTCCAGCAAGATTCTCAATCAAGTGATAGGCCCTCTTTTCGGCGAGGCTTGTAAGCGCATGATGCACGCGTTTGAAGAGCGTGCAGCCAAGCTTTACGGTCCATTTTTGGAAAATTGACAAGCATTAATTGGTAGGCGCAATTAATCATTGTATAGTTCCCCAAATTAACACGAAGGAGGGACTGATGACGGGATTTATGCACAAGCTTGCTGAGGAGCTGAGGGCGCGCGAACAGTATCTGGAAGAGCATTCCGAGCATCCAATTTTCGACAATGACGAAAACGGCGCCTACAAGCAGGAATATGACAAGCTGGTCAGCGAACTGAAAGCTTTCAGCGACCGGATTGAGCAAGCCCAGGAAAAGGGCGAAGACTTTGACGAGAAGTTCGAGCGGGAAATCAAGGACGAGCATAACCATCTGAAAGTCAAAGTGGAATCCTGGTCCAAAAAGATCGATAGCTAATCCTCTAGCGCTTCAAGAAGCATTTCAAGGGCGGTTTGAACAGTCTGGCGCCGAACCTTCGTGCGCCCGACATCGCCGAATTCGACGCTTTTGGCTGTGGGGGATTCGCCAATTTGGCAAAGCCCAAAGCATACCAGACCAACTGGTTTTTCTGCAGACCCACCGCCGGGGCCTGCAATGCCGGTCACGGACACGCTAACGTCCGCACGGGAGGCGACAATGGCCCCGTAAGCCATCTCTTTTGCCACGGCTTCGGAAACTGCGCCAAAACGTGCCAGGCTTTCGGAGCTCACGTCCAGCATCTGGTTCTTGGCTTCATTCGAATAGGTGATAAAGCCGCGATCGACCACATCTGATGAGCCGGCAATTTCGGTGAGCGCGCCAGCGATCAGGCCGCCGGTGCATGATTCTGCTGTGGCTATCATCTGTCCGCGTGCCCTTGCGGCATCCAGCACTTTTTCTGCCAATGTCAGAATCTGAGGGTCGAACATGCTTATCCAATCATGGGCAGGCACAGCAGAATCAATCCCGCGAGCCATGCAGTTTCCGCAACCATCAGGATGACTGGCTTAAGGCCAACCTGCATAACCTTCCTAAGGTCAGACTTGAGCCCGATGGCAGCGATTGCTGTAATCAGACAAACTCTTGAGAAGGCCGTCAAGTTTTCCGTGACAAGATCGGGCAGAGGCACAAAGCTGTTGATTAGTACGAACAGGACAAAGGCAGCCAGGAACGGCGGCAGGATTGGTGGCTTTTTACCTTCGCTTGGGCTTTTGCGGAACACTAGGATAAACATGAAAACGACCGGCAGCAGCAATGCAACGCGCATTAGTTTCGTCAAGGTGGCCAAGTCACCGGCTTCGGGCGAGATGGAATAGCCCGCCCCGACAACCTGCGCCACATCATGAATTGTTGCGCCAATGAAAATCCCAGCCTCAGCTTCGCTCAGGTCCAAAAAGCCGCTGATCATCGGGTAGATGATCATGGCCAACGTCGACAGTGTGGTTACACCAACCACAGTGAAGATAGTGTCCTGATCCTGCCCTTTGTGCTTTGGCAGGACTGCAGATATCGCGAGGGCCGCCGATGCACCGCAAATCGCCACAGCACCACCGGTCAAGCCGCCGAAACGGTGGCTCATACCCAGGAGCCGAGAGACAACCACACCGAAAAGAATGGTGCTTCCGACGCCAAGGGCAACCATGCTCACTGTGGGCCAGCCAAGCGCCATGACATCGGAAAAGGCAATCCGGAATCCGAGGAGCGCGACACCGATCCGCAGAACTGTAGATCCGGTAAATTCAATGCCGGGGCGAGACTTTGGGTCTTCGAACAGGAAGCTCATGGCCATGCCGAGCAGCAGCGCAAACAGCATCGCTGGGGCGCCGTAATGCTCGCTTAAAAAATTAGCCGCCAGGCCGATGGTCAAGCTTATTATAAATCCGGGAATTTTTGTGGAGAATTGTTCTTTAAAAGTCGAAACCATTAAATCGCCCAGTCTAACAAATCGAGTGTTAGAAGGAGCCATATAACAATTGCTGCCATAATGCCAGCGACCAAATCGTCCACCATGACGCCAAAGCCACCGTCCACATGCCGATCAAGCCAGCCAATGGGCCATGGCTTGATAATGTCGAACAGGCGGAACAGCAGGAACGCGATACCAAACAGGATAGGTGACCCAGTTAGCCCAACAAGCGGGATCAAGGCGATCCACTGGCCAGCAACCTCGTCGATGACAATTTCCGGTGCGTCATGGATGCCAGTGATAGTCTCAATGCTGCCGATCAGTTTGGTGGAGAGCAGAGTGATGCCAATCACCCATGCTGCCATCTCTATCTGGTCGACGCCTGCTTTCAGCATGAAGTATCCGGCGATGACCGCCACAAGTGAACCCCACGTACCAGGAGCAGGTTTGAGCATGCCGGAACCGAAGGCTGTCACCCACCAGAATGAGAAGCTTTTGGTGCGGCCATCCCAGGTGCGAAGCGATACTTTCGCCATCAGTTATCCCCCATCGGCAGGCGCAGGGTGGCCGTTGCCTGTGCGGCTATGCCTTCCTCACGGCCAGTAAAGCCAAGTTTTTCGGTCGTTGTGGCCTGTACACTCACGCGACTTGCGGGAATGGCCAGAAGTTCGGCGATGCGGTCGCGCATGGCGTCCTTGTGTGGCCCGATCTTGGGCTTTTCGCAAACAAGGCAGACACCGACATGGCTAATCTGACCGCCACGCGCCAAGACCCGGTCGCGGGCGAAGGCCAGGAAAACGTCGCTTGGGGCTCCGCGCCACTGATCATCTGACGGTGGGAAATGGGTGCCGATATCGCCGTCACACAGCGCGGCCAGAATGGCGTCTGTCAGCGCATGCAGGCCGACGTCAGCGTCGGAATGGCCCTTCAGGGCTTTGGTGAATGGTAATTTGACGCCGCAGAGCCAGACATGGTCGCCTTCCTCGAAACGGTGTACGTCATACCCGCTACCGGTTCTGATATCGCCCAGGGCCATCATGGTCTGTTGCTCCGCCTTCTTGAAATCATCGGGTGTGGTGAGTTTGAAATTGCCGCTGTCGCCCTTTGATATGGCTACATGGGCGCCAAATGCTTCCATAACGGCCCCATCATCCGTGAGTTCCCGACCTAAAGCAGCCTCGTGCGCCGCAATCAGATTGGCGTAGGGAAACCCTTGCGGTGTCTGGACAGCATAAAGGCCGCTTCGGTCCACAGTATGCTTGATAGTGCCGTCCTGAACCTTCTTTAGCGTGTCGGCCACGGGAACGCCTGGAACCACAGCTTCTGCACCTGCATCCAGTGCCTTGATGACATCCATCACCACCTCGTGGGTCACAAAGGGACGCGCCGCGTCATGCACCAGCACATAGTCTGTGTCCTGTTCAAGCGCCTTCAGCCCGTTAAAGACACTTTCCTGCCGGGTAGCGCCGCCAAAAACCGGCGCAAACAGGTTCAGGCCTGCAGTGGCTTCCTCATAAAGGGCCTTGTCATCCGGATGGATCACGCAGCGAATGTCAAAGCCGGGATCAATCGCAAGAAATGATTCGATGGTGCGTCTGAGCACAGCCTTGCCACCCAGCTTACGATATTGCTTCGGCAGGCCTTCACCGGCCCTGCTGCCACGCCCTGCGGCGACTATCACGATAGAAACTTGCGTCATATGAGGCCTTTCAATCTCGGGCTGGCTTTTTACCAAAACTTCTGGCATAAGCAGTGCCCAATATTTAGGCAGTGCGTATTAGCGTAAGTGTAGGTTTGTAAAATGGCTCTTAACATTGGTCCGGTCGAAATCAAAGACCCTGTGATCCTCGCGCCCATGTCCGGCGTTACCGACTTGCCGTTCCGTCGACTGGTAAAGCGTTACGGAGCAGGCCTTGTTGTGTCTGAAATGATTGCGTCTGAAGCCATGATCCGCGCCAGCGAACGGAGCCAGAAAATGGCTACAAGTTGCGCGGAAGAATTTCCAATGTCAGTCCAGCTTGCAGGCTGTGAGGGCGCGCGCATGGCAGAAGCCGCTAAACTCAATGAAGATCGCGGCGCCGCCATCATCGACATCAACATGGGCTGCCCAGTAAAGAAGGTGGTGAACGGCCACGCCGGTTCCGCCCTGATGCGGGACCTGGATCACGCTGGTGAACTGATCCATGCAACCGTGAACGCGGTGAACCTGCCGGTAACGCTGAAGATGCGCCTTGGCTGGGACGACAGCAGTTTCAACGCGCCTGAGCTTGCGAAAATCGCGCAGGAAGCCGGCGTGAAGATGATCACGGTTCATGGCCGTACGCGCTGCCAGATGTATCGCGGCCATGCTGACTGGAAGAAGGTCGGCATCGTCAAGGAGGCCGTTGACCTCCCAGTAATTGTGAACGGCGACATCAACACATTTGAAGATGTGGACCAGGCGCTGGCCGATTCCGGCGCTGACGGTGTCATGATTGGCCGAGGCACTTACGGGAAGCCATGGCTTGTAGGCCAGGTGATGCATTATCTCCGTACCGGCGAGAAGATTGATGAGCCAGCGCTTGAAGAGCAGCTTCAGCTGGTTCTTGAGCATTATGACGACATCTTGACCCACTATGGTGTCGAAGGGGGCGTGCGCATCGCACGCAAGCATTTGGGATGGTACACAAAAGGGCTTCATAGCTCTGCGGAATTCCGCAACGAGGTGAACCGCATTGAGGAACCTGAAAAGGTAAAGGCAGCTCTCAAGGAATTCTATTTGCCTTTGTGCGAGCAGGCAGCCGCCTGATGACAAGCACGGGGGAGGGCTTGGATCAAGGACCGCTGGCGGAGATTGTCGCCCAGGACATCCTGCACAGCTTGTCGCAGGCCGTGTTTGTGGTCGGGGCCGACGATTGCATCCTGGAGGTTTATGCCCAGGCAGAGGCCATTTTTGAGCGCAGCCGTGAAAGCCTGATTGGCAGCCCGATCAACCATATCCGCGGCATCGGCGGCGAGGCACTTAACATTGTTACCCGGTCGCGTGAGGAAAATACGCCACTCAATAGCTATGACGTTTCCGTGGTGCCTCCCATTGGGGATATTGAACTGATGGACCTGCACGCACACCCCTACGGGACTGAAGGGGTAGTGCTGTTGACCGCGCAACCGCGCAGGATTACCGCCTTTCTGGAAAAACGCGATCATATGGAAGCCGCCGCACGGTCTGTGGGTGGCCTTGCATCTATGCTGGCCCATGAAATCAAGAACCCGCTCTCAGGTATTCGTGGGGCGGCCCAGCTTATGGGGCGGGCGCTTGATGACAAGAATATCAAGCTGACGGAACTGATCTGCAAGGAAGTGGACCGTATCAAAGGCCTGGTGGATGAGCTGGAGACTTTCAGCAACCCATCCCAGGCCGTACTGGAGCCAGTCAATATCCATGAAGTGCTTGATCATGTGCTGAATGTCGCAGTCGCTGGGTTTGGGGCAAAATGTATTTTCAGGCCAAGATTTGACCCATCACTGCCGCCCGTTGCCGGGCTCTATGACCGCTTGGTCCAGATTTTCCTGAACCTGATCAAGAATGCCGTGGAGGCTGCAGGGCCAGAGGCGGACATTACGATCAGCACGTCATACCGGCATGGCATCTGGATTACTGGGCGCTCAGGCGAGCGAATCCGCTTGCCTATCGAGATCGCGATACATGACAGTGGCCCAGGTATTCCCGAGCACCTTAAGGGGCATCTGTTCGATCCTTTTGTCAGTGGCAAGGAAGGCGGTACCGGCCTGGGCCTTGCCCTGGTCGCGCGCTATGTCAGCGAAATGGGTGGCACCGTGACCTGCGATAACCACCCGCACGGCGGTGCGGTATTTAAAATTCAGCTCGCTCTGTATGAGGATGCAAAATAATGGCACAGGCAAAACCGACGATTATCGTCGCCGACGATGACATGACAATCCGCCTCGTGGTGAGCGAGGCGCTGCGCCAGGAAGGTTGGATTGTACTGGAAGCCGAAGATATCCCGGAACTGAAGCGTTTGGTCCTGGGCGGTCAGGGCAATGTTGTTATATCTGATGTTATCATGCCGTCTGGCAGTGGGCTGGATGCCATGCCTGAGTTGATTGAAGCACGCCCGGAACTGCCATTCATTATCATGAGCGCGCAGAACACCCTGTCTACTGCCATGGCCGCGACCGGCAAAGGGGCGTATGAATATCTACCGAAGCCATTTGACATCGACGAGCTAGTTTCCACGGTTAAGAAAGCTCTTAAAGAACGTGGCGCAACTGCATATACTGCAATCGAAAAAGATGACAGCTTGATCATTGGTCGCTCGACTGCGATGCAGGAGATCTACCGTACGATGGCGCGTGTGGTGAACACAGACCTGACGGTGATGGTGACAGGCGAAAGTGGCACAGGCAAGGAGCTTGTTGCACGCGCAATCCATAACCACGGACCGCGGGCGGACAATCCCTTTGTGCCGGTAAATATGGCGGCAATCCCGAAGGAGCTGATTGAAAGTGAGCTTTTCGGCCACGAACGTGGGGCCTTTACGGGAGCAGAGACACGCACGTTGGGCCGTTTCGGCCAGGCAAAGGGCGGAACGCTGTTCCTTGACGAGATTGGTGATATGCCGCTTGAGGCCCAGACGCGGCTTTTGCGCGTGCTGCAGGAAGGCGAATACCGGACGGTAGGTGGCCAGGCCAGCATCAAGGCAAACGTACGTATAGTAGCGGCAACCAACCGTAATCTAAGGAATATGGTGCGCTCCGGCGACTTCCGGGAAGACCTGTTCTTCCGCCTTAACGTAGTCCCCCTTAACCTGCCGCCGCTTCGTGACAGGGCTGACGATATCCCTGATTTGGCCGAACATTTCCTCCGAAAAGCCGCAGACAATGGCTTGCCGCTCAAAAAACTAACAGAGGGCGCCAAGAAGGTCCTGAAGTCGTTTGACTGGCCTGGCAACGTGCGTGAGCTGGAAAACCTGCTGCACCGGATTTGCGCCCTTTACCCAGGAAATGAAATTTCCGGCACGATCATCCAGAGCGAGTTTGAACGCTCGACCTCCGAGTTGGCCGGTGCCCCAATGGGGATGATGGCCAATATCAGCGGGGGAAACCTGTCGCAGACTGTTCGCCAGCATCTGGATCAGTATTTCGATTACCATGACGACGACCTGCCGCCCGCCGGGCTCTACCAGCGCATTTTGCGGGAGGTGGAACGGCCCCTCATCCAGAAAGTTCTGGCTGTCACGCAGGGGAATCAGGTGAAAGCTGCAGAGCTTCTGGGCCTGAACCGCAATACGCTTCGAAAAAAGATCCGGGAATTGGACATCTCCATGCCGGCCAAAGGCAGCTAGGCTCTTCGAGTTCAGTGCTTTTTTGATTTCTGTGTGTGATATTTCTGGAACAATAGTGGCAAATATGCATCATGGGCGCTATGTCTAAGATCAGTTCGCCAGATGCGCCAAAAATACCGAAGCTGCCCAACCGTCGTTGGGCCCGCTTTATGCTTTGGGCCCGTCGTTTCAATCTGGGCGGTCGGATCGAGATTCTTCTTTCCATCCTGGCGGTGATTGCGGCGATCGCAACCTATATCACCATGTCTCGCAAGTCAGCGCCGTTCGAAGTGACGTCAGGCCGGACGATGCGCGTGCTTCTGGCAATCAATCTGGCGCTTCTGATGGCACTTGGTGTATCGATCGGGCGCTGGTTTGTGCGTATTTGGAGCGCCAAGAAGGGTAAGGCTGCAGGCTCGCGGCTGCAGACCAAAATGACTGGCTTCTTCATTGCCATTGCTATCATTCCGCCAATCATCATGACGGTTTTCTCAGCCTTGTTTCTTGAATTTGGCATTCAAGGCTGGTTCAGCGAAAAGGTGCGCTCCACCATCAACAATTCGCTTGAGGTTGCTGAAGCCTATATGGTCGAACACCGCGCGACGATCGAGAAGGATATGCAAGCCATTGCGCTTGCTTTCAACCGAATGACCCCGTTGCAGCAGGCTGATCAATTGGCGCTTAGGCAGGTGGCATACGGTGCATTGAATACCAGGCTCCTTTCTGAAGTCTTGGTTATTGAGTACAGCGATACCGATACAGAAGGCGCCGTTTTGGCCCGTGCCAGTCAGGGGCTTGAGTTGGCAACGATCCGCCTAAAGGATGATATGATCGCCAGGGTTCGACATGATGGCATGTTTGTCGCCTCCAACCGTGCGGACAACACAGTAGTTGGGATGATCCGGCTGACTTCCTTTTTCAAGCCGACCTATCTTTATGTGGCGCGGGACCTGAACCCCCAGGTTCTGGCGTATCTGGAAGCGACCCGAAGTGCAGTGGCCGACTATGAAAACCTCGAGGGGCAGCGCAGCGACATTCAGTTGCAGTTCAATGTTGTTTTCATCATCGTTGCACTTCTGATACTCCTTGCTGCCATATGGGTTGGCCTTTGGTTTTCAAGTCGACTTGTCACCCCGCTTTCCAACCTGGTGGATGCAGCAGAGCGGGTAGGTAAAGGCGAATTGGACGCCAGGGTGCCCAGCGTTCCTACCAGTGATGAAGTCGGCACCCTTAGTCGCGCCTTCAACCGCATGACAGACCAGCTGGCAAAGCAACAAGACGCGTTGCTTGTTGCCAACCAGGAACTGGACGAACGCCGGCGCTTCCTTGAAGAGGTGCTGGAAGGTGTATCCGCAGGCGTCATAGGCATGCAGCAGGACGGGACCATCTTCCTGCCAAACCGGTCTGCTTCCAGCCTTCTGGGGCGCACCCACGACGAGTTGGTCGGGGAACGCTTGCATGATGTTGTGCCTGAGTTTCGTGAGCTGCTGGCGCAGGCTGAGGGTTCAAATGCCGGTGAGGCCAAGGGCCAGGTACAGGTGGAGGTTGGGGAAGAGGGGCGGACACTTCTGGTTCGCGTGTTTGTCGAAAAATCCGAAAATGACAATATCGCCGGCTACGTGGTGACGTTTGACGATCTGACTGAACAGTTGGCAGACCAACGGACGGCAGCTTGGGCTGATGTGGCGCGCCGGATCGCCCATGAAATCAAGAATCCGCTGACGCCGATCCAGCTTTCGGCCGAGCGCTTGAGGCGTAAATACACAAAGGAAATCACCACTGACGTAAAGGTGTTTTCCCAGTGTACAGATACTATTATCCGTCAAGTCGGAGACCTGCGCCGAATGGTGGATGAATTCTCATCTTTTGCTCGCATGCCGGCTCCAATTTTCAAGGAAAATGACTTGGTGGATGTTGTGAAACAGGCCGTGTTCTTGCAGGACGTGGCTGCGGCCAAGATTCAATTTACGACAGACCTTCCGAAAGATAGCCGGCTGTTGCCATGTGATGGACGACTGATCGGGCAAGCGCTGACAAACATCCTCAAGAATGCATCTGAGTCGGTTCAGGCAAGGACGGCCACTGATATGCAGAATATCAACGATACCGTTGAGCCGGGTTTGATCAAGGTGACCATGACACAAGATGACGACCGGACTGAAATCAGGGTCGACGACAATGGCCTTGGCCTGCCACAGGAGCAAAAAAACCGCCTAATGGAGCCGTATGTGACGACGCGCGCGAAAGGGACAGGCCTTGGGCTTGCCATAGTGCGCCGCATCGTTGAGGAGCATGGCGGGACCGTTAAGATTGTGGACAGGAAACCAGTTGGCGCACGGGCCATTTTGACATTCTCACACGCAGCGCTGCATCAGCGTGCTGAAACAACCCATTCGAATGAAACCAAGCAGCAGCTTGCGCTGAAAAACAGCGCAAGCGCGGCAGAGTGACAACCAGGGAGTAAGCCCAAAGATGGCTCTTGATATCCTTATCATCGACGACGAAGAAGATATCCGTGAACTGATTTCCGGTATTCTGGAAGATGAGGGCTACAACACGCGTACAGCCCGAGACAGTGATACTGGCCTCGCTGAAATTGAAGCGCGCCTACCATCATTGATGGTTCTGGATATCTGGCTGCAAGGCAGCAAACTTGACGGCCTTGAGATATTAGAGCTCGTGAAATCCCGTCATCGGGAGTTGCCGGTGGTTGTCATCAGCGGACATGGGAACATTGAAACAGCAGTCGCCGCGATCAAGAAGGGGGCTTACGACTTCATAGAAAAGCCTTTCGAGGCGGACCATTTGCTGCTGACTGTACAACGTGCGACCGAAGCGGAGCGCCTTCGTCGCGAGAATGAAGAGCTGAAAAAGCGATCTGTCTTCACGGTTGATATCACTGGAAAGTCAAATGCTATCAATGGTTTGCGCCAGAGTATTGAGAAGGTCGCTGCTACCAACAGCCGCGTATTGATTCATGGCCCATCGGGTTCCGGCAAGGAAGTCGCAGCGCGGCAGATTCATAACCGGTCGCACCGTGTTGGCAGTTCGTTTGTTGTTGTAAGTGCAGCTTCTATGGAGCCGCACCGCATGGAACAGGAGCTGTTCGGTGTCGAACAAAACGGTGGAGTTGTGAAGACCGGCCTTTTTGAGCGCGCGCACGGCGGTACGCTTTTCATAGATGAAGTGGGCGATATGCCGCTGCCCACACAAGCAAAAATTCTTCGGGTTCTGACAGATCAAGCCTTTGAGAGAGTTGGCGGCAATACAGGCGTAAAGGTTGATGTGCGCGTGATCTCCGCGACCAGCAAGGATCTCGTTTCAGAGATCGCCGAAGGCCGTTTTCGCGAAGATCTGTTTCACCGGCTGAATGTCGTGCCCCTGAAAATGGCCGCACTTTCAGAGCGACGCGAGGACATACCGGTCTTGGCTCAGAGTTTTCTTGATGCCCTTGCCGAAGCAACGGGGCGGCCAAAGGTATATCTGGCGGATGATGCGGTCGCCGCGTTGCAGTCCTATGACTGGCCGGGTAATGTCCGCCAGTTGAAGAATATCATGGAACGGGTCGTGATTATGGGCTCTGACGAGCTGGACGGGGAAATTACAGCCGACCAGTTGCCACCAGAAATTCAAAGCGGCTCGGGTGACTTGTTGCACTCTGGTAGTAATGGGGCCATTATGACGACGCCGCTGAGGGAGGCCAGAGAGGCCTTTGAGCGGGAATATCTGAAGGTTCAGATAAACCGGTTCAGTGGAAATATATCACGGACGGCCGCTTTCATAGGTATGGAGCGTTCCGCCCTGCATAGAAAACTGAAGTCACTGGGCCTGACCGGTTCTGCCAGAAACGGCGACGGTTCTGATAGTTAATCCAGCGACCAGAGCGATTAGGCGTTACGGGGAAATATGAAAGTCATTGTTTGTGGCGCTGGCCAGGTAGGCTTCAATATTGCCAAACACCTGGCAGACCAGCAGAATGATGTGACGGTGATCGACCGATCACCAGACCTCATCAGAAAAATCAGTGAGTCCTTGGACGTTCAAGCCCTTGTAGGGCACGCGTCGGACCCATCCATGTTGGACCGTGCTGGCGCAGGGGACGCTGAACTGCTTATTGCTGTTACCTGGTCCGATGAGGTGAACATGGTAGCCTGTCAGGTGGCTAGTTCTCTTTTCAGCGTGCCGACAAAGGTAGCGCGTATACGGAACCAAACATATCTCAAGCCTACCTGGGGCGACTTGTTCTCACGTGATAACATGCCGATTGATGTAATCATCTCACCAGAGCTTGAAGTGGCGGAAGCCCTTCGGCGGCGGCTTGAAGTGCCTGGCGCGTTCAATATGGTGCCCTTCGTGGATGGCCGTGTTCGCATGATTGGCCTGGTGCTTGATGAGAATTGCCCGGTGGTGGACACGCCGCTTCGTCAGTTGACCGAATTGTTCCCGAACCTGCAGACAACAGTTACTGCTGTGGTTCGGGGAGAGCGTATTTTCGTGCCCCGGAGCGATGACCAGTTACAGGCGGGTGATGCCGTCTATATCGCTGTTGAGACGGGTACGACCGAACGGGCGATGGCTGTGTTCGGTCATGAAGAAAAAACAGCGCAGCGTATTGTAATTGTCGGGGGTGGTAACATCGGCTTGTTCCTGGCAAAGCAGCTGGAGGATAATCCTTCGGTCAGCAATCTCAAGATCATTGAATACGACAAGAAGCGCGCTGAACTTATCGCTGAAAAGCTCGGCAGGACGGTGGTCATCAATGGTGATGCGCTTGATCGGGAAATCCTGCAGGAAGCGAATATCGCTCAGACGGACACGATCGTATCTGTGGCCAACGATGACGAGGTTAATATCCTGTCATCGCTTTTGGCAAAGCAGCAGGGATGCCCAAGGGCCATTACGCTGATGAACAACCCGATTTACGGCAGCCTAGTGGGCTCGCTTGGAATCGATGTTGCTCTTGACCCGCGCGAAACAACAGTTTCGTCGATCGTGCGGCATATCCGGCGCGGCCGGATTCGCGATCTTTACAGTATCTTTGAGGGCAAAGCAGAGATTATCGAAGCCGAAGTGCTTGAGGGTTCTGAGGTCGCAGGCAAATCAATCGGCGAGCTCAGGCTGCATGGTGATGTGAAGTTCGGCATGATTGTTCGCGGTGACGAGGCTATCACCCCTAGCGCCGACACCGTCCTGATGGGCGAAGACCGTGTGGTCATCCTGGCGCTTTCGGAAGCCGTGAAGAAAATCGAGCAGCTCTTCTCTGCGCGGGCAGATATTTTTTAGGGCCTTTTCATGTGGCGAAGCCGGCTTTTTTACCTGATCGGGTGTTGGATATTGTTGCTGAGCGCAACACAGGCAGTCCCGTTCACAATTGCTGCGGCACTTGGTGAATTACACGCTGCAAGCGGATTTCTGGCTTCCATAATGGTTATGTCGGTTATTGGCGGCTCGCTCTTTCTGGGGTTTCGCTCGACACCAAAAATAAAGGTAACCCGCCTAACCATCCTGTTGCCCGTGGTAGGCGGAATGGCTCTTGCGGCTGTGGCTGGCATGCCTTTCTTTTTCGTGTTTCCAGATCAAGGGCTAATTCCCGCCTTTTTTGAAGGCATGTCTCTTATTACTACAACTGGAAGCAGTGCTTACGAGGGCGCATTTGAAGAAATCGTATCCATCAGTTTCTGGCGGATACAGGCTGCCTGGACTGGGGGCTTTCTCGCGATCTGCATGACATTATCCATCCTTACGGCCGTGAATAGCGGTGGCGTCCAGTTGCACCGGTCACCGTTGCCCTATGGCGATAGTGAGACAGGATATCCTCGCTTGCGAGCCGTAGGCGTGTCAGTGGCTCCGATTTATGGTTTGGTTACAGTGCTTTGCTGCGCATTCCTGATGCTGACAGGCTTGCCGTTGTTCGACGCGCTCCAATTTGCCATGAGTACCGTCAGCACCACCGGGATTGGGCCTGATGGGTCAAACAAAATAGAGAGTGTAAGTACGCAAGTGGTTCTCGCCGTCTTTATGGTTGTTGCCATGCTGAACTGGGATATCATGAGGGCGCGACTATTGCGGGTTAAAGCAAAACACCCGCAAGGCCTGGAAAGCAAGAGCGTCTTGATGTTGGTCGGGTGCGGTGCAGCGGCCTTATACCTTCTGGCGTTTCCAGGTGATCTGGATGGTTTCTGGCATAGTGTTTTTGCAGCAATCTCTGCTATGTCCACCACCGGTTTTATGCCGTCGGAGCTCGGGTTTTCAGTGCAGGGGGCCGACGCCGGCGCCATTATCCTGATCGTCCTGGCCTGCCTGGGCGGCGCTGTGGCCAGTACCACAGGCGGCATGAAGCAACTGCGGTTGATTGTTATCTATCTGTTGGCGCGAAAAGAAGTTGACCGGCTGGCCCATCCGCACGGTGTAAAATCATTGCGGTTTCAGGCGTTTACGATTGAACGCAGGGATATTGAGGCGGTCTGGCTGCTGGTGGGGGCTTTTGTTCTGATGCTGGGCCTTGGAAGTCTGTCTCTATCGATACTGGGTATCGATTTTCAGGCTGCCACTGCTATGGCCGTTTCTGCCCTGACATTGTCTGGGCCGCTGATTACGATGTTCGATCCATACTTCAGTGGGTTTTCCGGGCTGACAGAGGCGGATTATATGATCCTTTCCGGCCTCATGCTGCTGGGCAGAATAGAGGCGTCATTGTTTCTTGCCCTGATCACAAGAAGTTTTTGGCGCGGATAATTGTACGAAGCCTGTTGACCGACAGCGAGAGTGTCTGACATATATGTACGCGCAGCCGATATGTGACGGGGAAGGTGTTTATCGGCACCGGATCAAACGGGTCGGCAGCGGCACTATGCTCTAAAGGCGAAATGATTATAACTTAAAAAACAAACGGACAGTCCATGTCAGAAAAAAATCAAAACCTCCAGGACGTCTTTCTTAACGCCGTTCGCAAAACCAAAACGCCGGTAACGGTATTTTTAGTCAACGGTGTTAAACTGCAGGGAGTAATCACTTGGTTCGACAACTTCTGTGTCTTGTTGCGCCGTGATGGCCATTCCCAACTGGTATACAAACACGCAATCTCTACGGTGATGCCATCTGGCCCAGTGCAGTTGTTTGAGCCGGAAAAAGATATTGAGGACTAATTGACCGACCGAACCGATGACCGCTCGGCCGATCAGCCGGGCGACGGCTGGTCAACCGAAGGATTAGGCTACCTCCAGGACGAGGCAGCTCGGCAGCGTGTATTCGTTGTCCATCCTTATGTGAAGGATTCCCGTAAAGCTGACGCGCTTGTTCGCTCTCCTGAGGCCCGCCTCGAGGAAGCCAAGGGGCTCGCCCTCGCCATCGACATTGACCTCGTCGGTGGGGAATGCATACCGCTGCGCGGTGTGCGCCCGGCAACCTACTTGGGCGTAGGCAAGCTTGATGACCTCAAAGCGTTCGTAAAGGCCGAGGAAATCGATCTTGTTATCTTCGATTGCGAGCTAAGCCCTATCCAACAACGGAACCTTGAACGCGAAATTGGCACCAAGGTAATTGACCGCACAGCCTTGATTCTTGAAATCTTCGGCAATCGCGCCAGCACGAAAGAGGGCGAGTTGCAGGTAGAGCTTGCACACCTCAACTATCAGAGAAGCCGACTGGTGCGGTCATGGACCCACCTTGAACGCCAGCGCGGCGGCGCAGGCTTTATGGGTGGGCCCGGGGAAACACAGATCGAAGCTGACCGCCGGATCATTGCTGACCGTATTACCCGAATCAAACGCCAGTTGGAGAATGTCACGCGCACGCGCACGCTCCACCGGGCACAGCGGCAAAAGACGCCGTATCCGATTGTGGCGCTTGTGGGCTATACCAACGCCGGCAAGTCGACGCTCTTTAACAAGCTGACGAATGCCGAAGTGCTGGCGGAAGATATGCTGTTCGCAACCCTTGATCCCACCATGCGGTCCATCGACTTGCCAAGCGGAAGGAAGATCATCCTCTCGGATACTGTGGGGTTCGTTTCTGAACTACCCACTATGCTCGTGGCGGCGTTCCGGGCGACCCTTGAGGAGGTGCTGGAGGCGGACGTAATTGTGCATGTACGCGACGCGGCACACCCCGATAGCGAGGTGCAGAAGAAAGACGTGGAAGATGTTCTTTCCGACTTAGGCGTGGATTTCGAGAGCGAAGCTGACGGAACCCCAATAATTGAAGCCCTGAATAAAGCGGATTTGCTGTCCGAGGAAAAACGCGAAGCCGCCATGAACAAGGCCGACAGGCAGGACCGCGTTGTCGCACTGTCTGGCCTGACGGGCGAGGGCTGTGAAACCCTCATCACGGCAATAGACGAGATCCTGAGTGCACAGGATCACCGGGTGGAGCTTACTGTGCCCTACAGTGACGGTGCGACTCAGGCGTGGCTTCATGCAAACGCCAAAATCCTGAGCGAAGAGCACGGAGAGCAGGGCGTTAGCTACTGCTTTACCGTGGACCCGGTTGCCTGGGCAAAATTCACCGCGAAAACAAAATAAGGGCGACGGGCTAGGCCCGCTGCTTTTCTTCAGCCTTGGCCTGGTCCCACAGCCGGTCCATTTCTTCCAGCGATGACTGTGATGGCTCTTTGCCCGCTTCTGCCAGCAAGGCCTCAATGCGGTGAAAACGACGTTCGAATTTGGCGTTGCCGTCCCTAAGAGCTTCTTCGGGATCAATGTCCATATGGCGGGCTAGGTTTGCCATCACGAACAGTAGATCACCGAATTCTTCCTTTAGGCGTTCTTTGTCGGTGCCTTTTTTGTATTCTTCGACGAGCTCAGCGGCTTCTTCTTGCATCTTGTCCAGGACACAAGCCGTTTCAGGCCAATCAAAACCCACGCGGGCGGCACGTTTCTGTAGCTTCACGGCCCGAAGGAGGGACGGCAGGCTGATAGATACACCGTCCAAAACTGAAGCCGTCTTGCCGTGCTTGTCAGCCTTTTTCTGCCGCTCTTTTGCCTTTTGGGTTTCCCAGGCGGCGATCTGGGCGTCTGCTGTCTCAATCGTTGCATCACCAAAAACATGAGGGTGACGCCGTACCATTTTGCCTGAAATCGCGTTGATTACATCGGCGAAAGTAAAATGGTTGGCCTCCTTCGCCATTTGGGCATGAAAGACCACTTGGAACATCAGGTCGCCGAGCTCGTCCTTGAGTGATTCCATATCGCCATGGCGGATGGCTTCATCCACCTCGTAGGCTTCTTCAATCGTATGAGGCACGATGGTGTCAAACGTTTGCTCAAGGTCCCAAGGGCACCCGCCTTCGGGATCACGCAGCTTGCGCATGATCTCCAGAAGGTCGTCTACCGAATAGTCGGGATTTGATGCATCTCTTGACATAATTGGCCTACCCTTGAACTGTTTGTTGCAGCCCGCACACATTCGTGGCTTGGGCGCTGAAGGTCAACCCTTTGAAGGACGGTGATTGATGATTAAACGGCTTCTTGCGCTTGTGTTTCTGAGTGCAGTCTTCTGGCCATCGCTGTTGGCGCGGGCCGAGGATGTGCCATCCCCTGACGGTGACAGCTATTATTATCTGGAAGTTCCGCCCGGTGGACTTGCCGAGTTCTTTCGTTGGCACCCACTTCGGATACCGCTTGTCAGCCATCATCGTGGTGGTCCAGCGCCGGGCTTTGCTGAAAATTCGATTGAAGCGATGCAGAACGCGCTACGCTATGGCCCCGGGTTGATGGAGGTGGATGTTGCCCAGCTTGCCGATGGCACCCTTATCCTAATGCATGACAATACACTGGACCGCACCACAACGGGTACGGGCGATGTCGCTGATACAAGTTGGTCGGATGTCCAATCGTTGACGCTTGTAGATGCCGAGGGGAAACAGACAGGTCATAAAGTCCCACGACTGTCAGATGCACTCCGCTGGGCAACGGGCAGGGCGATTTTGACGCTTGATATCAAAGTTGGTACCGATTTCTCAGCCGTCGTTCGCGAAATAGAAACCGCAGGCGCCACAGATTATGCCGTTGCTATCACATATTCACTTGAACAGGCCTTGGAGTATCAGGAAATTGCGCCAGATATGATGATGACAGTCACCATGCGCAATACGGAAGAGTTGGCCGCAGTTGAGGCCAGCGAGCTTAACAAAGACACGATCGTAGCCTGGACTGGCACAAGACTGACGTCCAAGGATTTCTACCAGATGCTTCACAACAGAGGGTGGCGAGTCATTGTGGGAACACTCGGCAATCCAGCATACTCGATTGATAGCCAGATCCGGCAAGCCGGACAGGATAGCAGGTATCTGGATATCTTGAATTTGGGCGCTGATATCATTGCGACGGATCGTTTCTGGGCCGTTCAGTCTCAGATTTTGAACCCGAATATCTTTGTTTTTACCAGGAGCAAGCTCTATAGATAGTGGCGCTGACTGGACCGGGAAGGGAGTTTTATGATCACGCAACCAAAGGCTTCTTTGTTTCACACTTATCGCTGGCCTTGTGTGCTCTTGTTGCTTGCAGCCCTTTGTGTTGTCCTGACTTTCTCAGGGTTTCTTGATGGCATCGACAAAGCAGGGGTGATGCTGTTTCGCACCGATGCGGCGGGGTCAGACCCGGTTGGTCCTTATTGGGCCGAGAAAGCAGTGCTGGGCCTTACCCACCTTGGTGACACCATTACGTTGATCATTTTTTCGCTACTGACCATATCATGGCTTTTGCTGCGGAAACAGAAGGCCGCTGCGATCTATTTCCTTGTGATGGCTGGGGGCTCGTTTCTTCTGTCAGCGGTTTTAAAGGCGATTTTTGGTCGCGCTCGCCCAGATATTGTCGAACATGTGGTCCATGCTTCTAGCGCCAGCTTCCCAAGTGGACACACTTTACGGTCTGCGGCCGTCTTTTTGTCGCTGCTTTTGCTTGCGCGGCTCTATAGTCAGGCGCTTCGGGGCTTTGGTTTTGCCCTTGCCGTTTTCGTTCTGTTTATGGGTATCGGTGTTAGCCGGATTTATCTTGGGGTGCACTGGCCTTCGGATATCATATTTGGTTGGCTAGTCGCAGGCTTCTGGGTGTCTTTGTGGGCGCCAAAATTGTCCGCTTCAAAAGTCTGAATATGCCAAGCCGGTTTGGCATTTAGCCGGTCGATTATGTCAGGTTTTCGTCTGAATCATTGCTTTTGTATGACAGCTCCTATAGATATAAAGCTTGGCTTGGCGACAGGCCATCGGTTTGGGAGGATCGAGAGACGTGACCAGAATTGGTCGCTAAGATTAAGATGGGGGCTACAGGGGACTGACCGGGCATGAAAGAAATGGCCATGTATGAGTTTGCGGCTGCACACCAACCCAATCATTCCAATACATTAACCAGATTGTCTGAAGCCACCGCATCTGAGCGGTCGTTTGCAGCGGTTGTGTTGGCGGGTGCGCGGTGCAGCAACGATCCGGTTGCCTCTATCTTCGGTGGTCAATACAAGGCGCTGGTGCCGATTTGCGGCAAGCCCATGGTTGAGCGGGTCATCGATGCGCTGGCCTCATCCAATTCTGTGAAGAGAGTGGTCGTTGTGTTTGACGACGCAGAGGTGTTGCATAAAAGTTGCCCTAATATAGGCGAGAACTACAATATCCCGGTTGAGGTTATTCCTTGTCGTGAGAGCATTTGCCGGAGCGTGGCTGGTGCACTCGAAAGTACTGGCGATGAATGGCCGTTTCTTGTGACAACCGCAGACCACGCATTGTTGACACCGGCTATGGTCGACCGCTTTTGCAGTGAGGCTTTAAATGGCGGTTCACTGTCAGTCGGTTTTGTTGAAAAGAAGCATCTGGATGCTGAGCATCCGGGATCGAAACGGACATATTTGCCGTTTCGGGAAACCCAGCTTTCGGGAGCAAACTTATTTGCCTTTACCAACAAAGGGGCTCTGCCGGTTCTTGATTTCTGGCGCCAGATTGAGATGAAGCGGAAGAAGCCATGGCAGCTGTTCAAGGCGTTTGGGTATCGCAATCTTCTGGGGCTGCTGTTTAAGCGCTATACGGTAGATGAGGCTTTTGCGCGTGCGTCAACTGTGCTGGGTGTGGAAGCCAGTGCGGTACGTCTGCCATTTGCGGAGGCAGCGATCGATGTCGACACGCCAAAGGATTACCATCAGGTAACGCAAATATTGCAAGACCGCACAGACGCGCTGCATTCTTTCGAAGCGCAACTCCAGCCTGTTTCCTGAATAGTTCAGTTGTCTGATTAATAGTGAGACAAGTTTGACCAGCGCTTGTGCTTTTTGCAATGCGGGCAGCAGAAAGAGCTTTTGGCCAAAGCGATATAGTCTTTCAGACCAAATGTGAAAATATGCCCACAGCTGTTACAGCGGTGTCTGGTTGTTACGATATACCGGTAGGTATAGGCGAATGCCACTAACGATACTACTCCCAAGCTCAGACCCGTGGGGGCGAGGATGAGGAGTAACGGGGCGCACAGGAAGAAAAACAGGCCGCCGATCAGTTTTTCAGACATTGACATAAGGCACAGGCTTCACTTGAAATCGTTGATGGAATACTAATAGTCAATGGTTAACGAAGTTACAAATCTATGTGTTTTTTTTATAAAAATTTTATCTTTTGCGAAGCTGGTTAACCAATTAGATAATTTAAATCAACAGGTTAAAAGGCCTAAGGCAAATCCCGCATGGCGTGTATCTTTTGCAACCAATTAATGGAAGTCCCTGCTTTTAGGGATCAGGTTTTTAACATCTCTGGGGTGGGATGCACCGCGATAGGCGGGAAGACTTTCCGCTGATGCATTTTTGTCTGACAAGTTGAGTAAGTCCGAGGATATATCTGTAAGCTTATCTGCAATCAGGTGCGTAACGCCGTCTTCATGCTGCAGTTGTCCATCCACCAATAAAAGTCGGCTGGACATCAATACGGCTCGTTGTTTTTTAAACAGACGTTTCCAGACAATCACGTTCGCAACGCCTGTTTCATCTTCCAGTGTTATGAAAACGACGTTGCCTTTGCCGGGACGCTGACGCACTAACACCAGGCCAGCTATTCTGACCTTGGCACCATTGCCAAGGTCGGGAAGGTCAGTGTTTTGAATGACACCTCGTGCGTGCAGACTGCTTCTCAGGAAGTCCAGTGGGTGCGCCTTAAGGGATAAGCGCATGGTCTGGTAGTCATTGACCACATGTTCGGAGAGAGGCATGTGTGGCAGTGTCACGCTTTCATTTTCTGCGTGTTCCCTAACATCGGCATGTTGGAAGAGGGGAAGGTCAGGGGCATCAATTAGCCCACGTACCTGCCACAAGGCCTGTCGTCGGTCCAGGCGGCAGGACCTGAAGGCATCCGCTTCCGCCAGTTTTTCAAGCTGGCTGACCGACAGCCGGGTACGGGTATGCAGGTCAGCCACATCGGCATAGGGGCGGGTTCGGGCACTAGTCAGGATATCGGCCGTTGACTTGGCGATGCCCTTTATCTGCCTCAGCCCCAACCGGATAGCCCACTTCCACTTGCTGTTTGGTTCAGGCTCCAGATGGCTGTCCCAGTTACTTATATTCACGTCTGCTGGATGCACTTTCACGCCATGATCGCGTGCATCACGCACAATTTGGGCTGGGGCATAAAATCCCATAGGCTGGGAATTGAGGAGGGCTGCGGCAAAAGCATGTGGATAATGACATTTGAGCCAAGCTGAAGCATAGGCAAGCATCGCGAACGCAGCAGCGTGGCTTTCCGGGAAGCCGTAATCGGCAAACCCCTTGATCTGGTTGAAACAACGTTCGGCATAATCCCGTCTGTAGCCACGGTTGGTCATGCCCGTGATGAACTTTTCCTCAAACTTGTGGATGGTGCCATGGTTGCGGAAAGACGCCATCGAGCGCCTGAGCTGGTCGGCCTCGGCGGGCGTAAAGCCGGCCGCGACGATTGCGATTTTCATCGCCTGCTCCTGAAAGAGTGGCACACCATAAGTGGCCTTCAGAACGTCGTTCAGCTCATCCGGTGTGCCGAACGCAGGGTCGCGCCACGGCAGCTCATGTTCTTCTTTGCCCTGGCGCCGCCTTAGGTAAGGGTGAACCATATCACCCTGGATGGGGCCAGGGCGGACGATAGCTACCTGAACGACAAGGTCATAAAACTTTCTGGGCTTCAGGCGGGGCAGCATGCTCATCTGCGCACGGCTTTCGACTTGGAAGACGCCGATGGTATCCGCTTTCTCCAGCATGTCATAGGTGGCGCAGTCGTCCTTCGGCAGGCTTGCAAGCGTATAGGGTAGTCCGTGGTGGAACCTGATCATGTCGAACGCCTTGCGGATGCAGGTAAGCATACCCAGCGACAGCACGTCTACCTTCAGGATATCCAAGGCATCCAGGTCATCCTTGTTCCATTCAATCACTGTCCGGTCTTTCATCGCAGCATTCTGTATGGGGACGACCTCGTGAAGCGGGGCTTCAGTTAGCACAAAACCGCCCACATGCTGCGACAGGTGCCGGGGAAAGCCCATGATTTCATGCGCGAGCGAGAGCGTTTGTTTCAGGCGCTTGTCCATGGGGTCGAAACCGGCCTCGCGAACCTGTTCATCGGGGATATCGCGACCGTAAGAGCCCCAAACCGTACCTGATAGTGCGCCGATTGTGTCTTCAGACAAGCCCATGACCTTGCCGACCTCGCGGATGGCGCTGCGTGGACGGTATGTAATCAGTGTGGCGGCAAGACCGGCCCGGTGCCTGCCATAGCGCCTGTAAATATACTGGATTACCTCCTCTCGCCGTTCATGTTCGAAATCCACATCAATATCGGGTGGCTCATCCCGTTCGTCGGAGATGAAACGGTCGAACAGCAGGTCAATTTCTGTTGGGTCAACGTCAGTGATGCCAAGGGCAAAACAGATTATGGAATTGGCTGCAGACCCGCGTCCTTGGCATAGGATATTCAAGCTGCGGGCATAAGTGACAATGTCATAAACCGTTAGAAAGTAGGGAGCATAGCCCTTCCTCCCCACAATCTTCAACTCACGCTCCAGCGTATCGGATACGGGGCTGGGGACACCGGCAGGGAACCGACCCTTGATCATCCTACGGGATATCTGTTCCAGATAAGCTTGCGGTGTCAAGCCGTCAGGAACGGGCTCAGTTGGGTAATTATATCGCAGTTCATCCAGGGAGAACTGACAGCGTTCGGCGATTTCGAGCGTGTTTTTGATGGCATCCGGGTAATCTGTGAACAGCCGGGCCATCTCCTGCGCTGATTTAAGGTATCGTTCGGCATTGGCTGCCAGCAGGTATCCCGCTTCCTCAATCCTCTGGTGGGTGCGGATGCAGGTTAGGGTATCCGTCAGCTCCCGCCGCTGTGGGCTGTGGTACAGCACGTCTCCGGTGGCAACGATCGGGATATTTGCCTGGTGTGCTATGCTTGCCAGTGCGCCAATCCGTTGCCGGTCATCTCCCCGGTAATGGTGACAGGCAGCCAAGTAGAGCGGGGCATCCAGCTTTTCCCGCAGTTTGGGCAGGGCATCTGGCAGGTTTTTCCCCAAGCTTTCTGGCAGCAATGCGAAGATATGCCCTTTGGAAAAGGCTGCGACATCTTCGAGCGCCAGGTCACAGGCGCCTTTTTCCGTCCGGCGGTTGCCGACGGTTAACAATTCGGTCAGACGGGCATAGGCCGCGCGGTCTGTGGGGTAGGCAAGCAGGCTGGTGCCGCAGCGCAGGTTCAGGCGGCAGGCGGGTATATAGCCAATATCATGGGCTTTTGCGGCGATATGGCCGCGCACAATGCCGCACAGGGTATTATGGTCTGTGATCGCCACGGCCTTCAGTCCCAGCGCCTTGGCCGTAATGACCAATTCGTCAGGATGAGAGGCGCCTCTTAAGAAGCTGTAATTACTGGTTATTTGCAGTTCAGAATACATGGTTGATCTCAGGCGAAAAAGCCATGCATGTACCAATCTGGCCGTTCTCCCTGATGGGCGTGAGAGTCAGGCATTGTGTAAAGACCATAGCGGAACAGCCAGAAACGGGCCCCGGATGACACTTCCACCTTATAATAGTCGCGGGTGCGGTCTTCCTCGCACAGCCACCATTCGGGGGCGATCCGTTCAGGGCCTGCCGCCCGGACGACCCGATGCTCCATCCGGCGCCAGCAGAAACGCTTTGGGGCACCTTCCGGAACCTCTGCCAGTACATCGATGGTTTCAGGGCGGCACAAGAGGCGCAGGGGCCTCTCGGGCAGGTTTTCAGGCAGGCTGCCCCAGTCAGGTGCCCCAGTTCCCACAGGCATGAAACTTTGCATGCGTTCGGGCAGATGGCTATGACGGTGCTTCAGGTGTCTGACTGTGCCGGTGCCAAGGCGGGTGCTCAGCCTGTCCAGTACTTCGGAAGCTGTTTGCTCCTGCGTATCCTGGCTTGATGCCAGTTGGGCAGGGGCAAGGCGCTCGGTCTCATAGGCCTTCAAGATCAACAGGTCAAAACCGAACTCAGCCTCAAGCAGCGGAATTTTCTCTACCAAAAGGCGCATAAGGTGTTTTCTGTCGCGGCTTGGCTTGTTGGTGCCGATCGTGAGCTGCTGGACACTGCCGTCCACGCGAAAAGCATAAAGCCCCAGGCGGGATAGTCCCAGTTCTGCACGTGCTAGCGCAACGGCCAGCTCTGTCAGAAGCTTGTCGCATGCAATTTTAATGGTTTCCAAGTGCACGACGGGTTCACTGAAGGCTTGCCGGACCTGCCAGTTGGGCAATGCCTCCAGGGGGGATATCGGTGCTTCCCGGCTGCCAGAAGCCATGTCTAGCCGTGTCAGGAGATCAGCCACCATTTTCGAGGGTTTGCCCCGGAAGCGGCGCGCGAGAGCAGGGCGCGGCAGTGAGAACAAGCTTCCGGCTGTCTTGAGGCCAAGGCGCACAAGGGTTTGCACACTGGAGCTATCCAGCCTGAGGGCCGAGACGGGCAGGGGCGCGAGCAGCTCCTGAGTGTTGGCCGCATCCCGGCTGATTGTGCCGTCCCGGTAGTGCGAAAGGGCCCAGGCTGCTGCCTGGTTTTCGGCCATCGCGAGACGGCTATTAATTCCGGCTTTTTCAAGCCTGTGACGGATATTGTCCAGCATGGCGCGTTCGCCGCCGAACAGGTGCGGGCAACCGGTGACGTCGAGCAGAATGCCATCTTGCCCATCGAGCGCCACAAGGGGGCTGTAGCGCCCCAGCCAGCGGGCGAGCGCCTCAAGGTCTTGGGTGTCCTTCTGCTTATCCGCCTGATGCACATCAATGTCCGGTTTGATGGCGCGTGCTTCCGCAAGCGTCATACCCGGCGCAAGGCCAAGGGCGGCAGCAGCCGGGCATACGGCATAAAGCTTCTGGGTCTGGTTTTCAGATTCCGTCAGGACAAGTGGCCTATCCGCCGAGCTATCCGTCAGGCTATCCAGTGGCGTGCACGGGCTCGCCTGCGCGCGGTGCCACCGATCGATCGGCCACCTCGGAAGCCATAGAGAGATAATCCTGCGCATGAGAGGGCCACTCCATCGTGATAGAGAAAGGGCGTTCACCACCCCTGTGTTTGACAAGGTTGATCGTGCCGCGGGCATCGCCTGGAGCTTTGGCGTCAAAAAGCGCATTAAGGCTGGCGGCGGGGGCGATACGAAAGCGGCTGTGGGCCCCGCTTGACGGGGCTTCAGGCGACCGTATAAGGAGCAGGCAGCGACTGCCGTGTGTTTGGGCCGCGAGGGTCAGGCGGCGGCTGGCCGTCAGGTCCACCGGGTCGCATTCGCCCACCACGGTCGCGAACGCATCGGTCTTGAGACCTTCCTCCACGGCCCAGAGGGCATCGATGGCCTTGTGCGCCTGAACCAATATGATGCGTTCGGGGGCGATGTCATACTGTTTGAGCCCGGGGCCATAAGGCAGGCCGTGATCCAGCGCCACAGCGCGGCTCGTCACCCACAGGATGGGCTTGTCGCTGTCCCTGACCGCCATCAGCAGGCAGGCCATGGCGGCGGTATAGTCTACTATCGTTTCAGCCCACAGCTCATGCACTTCGCCATAGGCAAGGGATGTCAGCATCTCTGTGCGGTCCGCTGCGTCGGTCACATCAGGCCCAAGGGCAGGGAGCGTCACCCCCGCGCTACCAAGCTGTGCCTGAAGACCCTTCAGTGTCGCCTGCTTGTGCGCGGAAACCTGCGTTTTTTCAGGGTTGTCATTTTCTGCGACAGGAAACACAGGCCATATCCTCACTCTCATCACTCGCTCATATGTTCACTATTTGTTCTCATTTTATACAGCTAATGTCAAGGTTGTTCTCAGTCGATCTAAGGTCTGTTCGCTTCGAATTCGATCAGAAATAAATAGCATTGTGCTTTTCCTGCACGCCCAGAGGAGGCAGGCGATTGGCCTGCCTCGCTGGGCGAAGGGCTCTCCCTCTTGGCTTACTCCAGCCCAAGGAGCGTGGCGAGCTTCGTTCCGAACATATAGTCTTTGTCCGTGACCGCTTCGTGCACGCCCTGCATCATTTTGGTATAGCAGCGCTGTTCCCCGTCAGGGCTTATGGGGCCAAAGAAGGCAATTGCATAAGAGAGGATTTTGATTTCATTTGAAGTGACGTAAGGAACGAAGAATGAAAGCTAAATCCTCTAGTTCAAAAAGTGGCAAGTCAGCCGCAGATCAAACAGTTAAGAACATCCGCCGCGCGACGCGGAAGATTTATTCGGCCGAGGAGAAGATCCGGATTGTCCTTGAGGGGCTGAGCCGCGAGACATCGGTTGCCGAACTGTGTCGCCGGGAAGGCATCGCGCAGAGCATGTATTACAAATGGTCGAAGGAATTTTTGGAGGCCGGCAAGCAGCGCCTGGCAGGCGATACAGTGCGTGCAGCCACCAGTGACGAGGTAAACGACCTAAGGCGGGAAGCCAGGGACCTGAAGGAAGTGGTGGCGGAGCAAACCCTGGAGATACGGCTACTTAAAAAAAGCGTGGTCGGGGATGGGGGGTACGAAGAATGAGATACTCTGCATCTGAGAAGCTTGAGATCATCCGCACTGTCGAACAGTCACATCTGTCGGCACGTCAGACACTGGACAGGATAGGCATTCCACGCACGACTTTCTACCGCTGGTATGACCGGTATCTGGCCAGTGGCTTTGATGGTCTCAATGACCGGCAGCCGCACCCTGGCGAAGCCTGGAACCGCATCCCGGATCATATCCGTAAACAGGTGCATGATATGGCACTGGACGAGCCAGAACTGAGCCCGAGGGAACTGGCCGTAAAGTTCACGGACAGCAAGGGCTACTTTGTGTCGGAAGCCAGCGTTTACCGCATGCTGAAAGCCGCAAACATGATCACCAGCCCGGCCTATGTGGTGATCAAGGCTGCGGACGAGTTCAAAGACAAGCCGGCGCGCATTAACGAGCAATGGCAGACCGACTTTACCTACTTCAAGATCAAAGGCTGGGGCTGGTATTATCTATCCACGATCCTGGATGATTACAGCCGTTATGTGATCAGTTGGAAGCTTTGCAGCACCATGAAAGCCAAGGATGTGACAGACACAATTGATCAGGCGCTGAATGCTTCTGGCTGTCATGACAAAGCTGCCATGCCCCGCCTGTTATCAGATAATGGTTCGTCCTATGTGGCAGAGGAACTGGCGGACTTCCTGAAGGCCAAGGGCATGGGGCATGTTCGCGGCAGGCCATATCACCCGCAAACACAGGGCAAGATTGAACGCTGGCACCAAACACTGAAGAACCGCATTCTCCTGGATAACTATTATCTACCCGGTCATCTGGAACATGAGATCGGCCAGTTTATCCACTACTATAATCACGAGCGATATCATGAAAGCCTGAACAATCTGACGCCTGCAGATGTCTACTTCGGGCGGGGCCCAACCATTCTGGACAGAAGGAGAAAAATCAAACAACAAACCTTAAGACAACGAGCCTTGCGACATCACGCAAAGGCTGCTTAACTTAAAACAAGATATGAGATCAAAACCTCTCTTATTTTAAGCGCCTACTGGTAACAATTTATCTGACGACGGACA
>NZ_LRUB01000027.1 GCF_001550065.1 Kordiimonas lipolytica | reverse complement strand
GAGGTTGCCGACAAGCTGAAGGCCCTTGAACGGGAGAACCGGGAACTGAGGCAAGCCAACGAGATCTTGCGCAAGGCATCGGCTTATTTTGCCCAGGCGGAGCTCGACCGCCCACTGAGACGTTGATCAGTTTTATCGACGAGCACCGGGACCTGTATGGGGTCGAGCCGATCTGTCGTTTGCTGCAGATCGCCCCATCCACATACCACCACCATCTGGCCTGTCGCCGTGACCCGTCACTTCTGTCTGCACGGGCACAGCGCGATATGGCACTGAAGCCGGAGATTGCCCGTGTCTTTGAGGAGAACTTTCTGGTCTACGGTGTCCGCAAAATATGGCGTCAACTCGGCCGTGAAGGCTTTCATGTGGCCCGCTGCACAGTCGAGCGTCTGATGCGCGAGATGGGGCTACAAGGCGCCATTCGAGGCAAGCCTGTTCGCACCACCTTTAGCGACAAGTCAGCCCCTTGTCCACTTGACCAAGTGAACCGCGAGTTCCATGCCCCGGCACCCAACATGTTGTGGGTGTCTGACTTCACTTATGTCGCCACATGGCAGGGCTTTGTTTATGTAGCTTTTGTCATTGATGTGTTTGCCAGGCGCATCGTTGGCTGGCGGGTCAGCAGGACGGCACATACGGGCTTTGTGCTGGACGCACTTGAACAGGCTCTGCATGACCGCAGGCCAGCAAGAAAAGGCGGGCTTATCCATCACAGTGACCGGGGCAGCCAGTATGTCTCGATCCGATACACCGAACGCTTGGCAGAAGATGGTATCGAACCATCGGTTGGCAGCGTCGGGGACAGTTACGACAACGCACTCGCCGAGACGATCAACGGGCTCTACAAGGCCGAAGTCATCCATCGGCGAGGGCCGTGGCGGTCATTTGAGATGGTTGAATTTGCGACGCTTGAATGGGTCGACTGGTTCAATCATCGACGCCTGCTGGAGCCAATCGGCAACATTCCACCTGCCGAGGCTGAGAGAAATTACTACGCCATGCTGGACGAACGCCCCATGGCCGCTTAACTTAAACCAACCTGCCTCCGACAATCCCGGGGCGGTTCAATCAGCGTCTGGCTCTCGCTACTGTCGGTCACATCCGCAGTCTGGAACGACAGGCCGATGGTGTTCTCGAAATCCTTGGTCCAGGAAAGGTTCACACCCTTGATATTGTGGAAGATGCGGTCTTCGATCGCGTCGATATCTTTCGCCAGCCCCCCGTCGGGCTGCCAATAGGCTGTCACGGTGGGCCAGGCCTCATCCCGCGGCGTGTAAATCAAGGACGCGCCGCTTGTGAATTCGGAAAAGCTGCGGTGTGTCGTCAGCGGGCGTGTGGTGTTGGGCACCAACGGCCCGGCGTGGATGGTGTTCCACTCGCCGACCGTCGTCAGGCTTTTCCCGAGCCTGAGGACAAGATTGTCCTTCAGGTAGGTGTCGTTATAGAGGCGCTCCAGCACCAGCTTGGCGGTGCGGCCCGTGAAGGGGTCGTGGTTTTCCTTCAACACGGGCATGCCCGCGACCTCCCCCTCGAAGAAGGGGTTGAAGAAGCGGTTGAAACGGCCCTGCACAAAAATCGCCAGGTCATCGACAAACAATTCGGCGTCGCCGCCCTTTGGCGCTTCGGCCTCCACCACCAGGTAGCCAGAGACATGAATGTCGTCAAACCGTACGCCCTGCCCGAGCTTATAGTCGTCCTCCGCCTGCGCGGGCAAAGCCGATGCCACAAGCCCCACCGCCCCGCATAGCCGTGCAAGGGGGTAATTTTTTCTATGGCGTCCCATGAACGCGCCTCCACTAGCCCACAAATCAATGAGTTAGCTTAACGTGCGTTCAACTATCTGTCAGGGGGTAAAATGGTCGCAGTGGGGGAGGTGTTGTTTGTTACTAATGGGCTTGAATTAGTCCGTCTTCGTTGAGTCTTAAGAAGGCAGTCGATATTGAAGCATCAGTAAAGTTTCTGCTTTTGTGATCATTCCACGACTTAATCGCGCTGATAATCTCTGCTTTGCGATGAATGCCTTCAACCTCGTGGAGATAATGAACGCTAGCTAAAAGCTCCATGCCAAACGGGCTTTCATAGCCCTCAATTAAGAGCCCGAGTTTTTGGATAATCTCATTAGTGGATGTATCTCGTTCTGACGACAAAAATTCATCTGCTTGGCTGTAAGCGGCTCTTGTCGCTTGAATTTCTGCCTCCGCTTTGGAGAAACCACTAATGTAATTCAGGCGTTCGAACTCAGACAATATTGTATTCAAAGACTCTGAATATGGACCGTGGGTGTTCCGAGTGAATTTAAGATTAAATGGCACTCCAAGAGCTTGAAGAAAGTAAATAATCTTTTGAAGGCTTATGCGTGTTAAGTGGCCACCAAAGAATACTTCGAAATCTCCCACAGCCTTGACTAAGGCTGCGCGTGCCAATGTCATCTTAGGTGGAATATTCTCGTATTCGGGAGAACTAAAGTGATTTTTGGGCGCATAGACAACGAAATCAACACCGTCAATACCGGCTAGTTTTGATTCAATGACTTTGCGGACATCGTTCCAAGGAAGTCCTCCGTTGCCACATCCAAGAGGTGGGACTGCAACAGACTTAATACCTAGCTTTTGGACTTGGATAACAAAGTCGTCTAAACCCTCACTGATATAGGACATTTTCGACTTAGCCCGCCAATGTTGCTTGGTTGGAAAGTTGATCAAATACCTAGGACCGCTTTCGACGAGCATACCGCCATTGTCGTAAATGAACATATGGCCAGGGGAGAGCTGCTTTTGATCGCACAATTTTTTATAGGCTTTAAAATTTTCAGGCCAGCGACGTTTGAATTCTAAGGCAACACCCTTACCCATTACACCTACACAGTTAACGGTGTTCACGATCGCCTCAGACGGATCGTCAAACATATTCCCTTTTTTGTAGATGATGGGCATTTAATAATAGCATCCAGTGTTCGTATAAACCGGTATGTTTATATCGGATTCAGACAGCCAGTTCTCAATTTGGATTTTGATCTCGTCCCTCTTTACAACGATACACTCCAGGACTTCCAATGGCAAAACATCTTTAACGAGAAATTCTGCCATTCTTTTCGATGCCCGGTTTGGCCGAGAGTCTGTGTCGTGTTGCCATTGGCACACGCCAGGGTAACCAATTTGTGGGATGGAAGCTCGGATTGGTTGTTCGTCAAAGACGTGCCAGTCTACATGTGCATCAAGGTTGTTTAGATCATTATCATATTTGGGTATTTGCGAGAGTGTGTTGCAGGCTACGTCAGAAAACCAAAAGTGTAGATTGTTGGCTGCAATTTTGGTGACGTCACAGACAAGAAAGACAAGGTCCTGCATGTTGGCGATACCTAAATCAAGTCCGTTGGGATTAACCAGGTGCACGTTTCCAGCATGAATAGTATAGGCCATCTTCGTTAGAGGTGAGAAATAAAATGGGACAAAATCATTCACGGAACTATTGCATGGGGTGAAAAAATCTGTTGAATTTCTTCTCTGTACAATGTTGGCGTAAGAGGTCTGAAAACACCTTTGAAGTGGCATATGATTTTTTGAGCCAACAAATCCATCACGAAGGAATATTGGTATATTTTGAAAGTATGTCATCCTGAATATGTGACGGTGGTTCATAAATTTCTTGCTTGAGCCTATACTGCAAAGTTGAACTTTATTTACCCACTAACATGAAATATCCGCCAAATAAAATGGATAGGTAGAGCGGCATTGGCTCTTCTAAACGTGGAAGCTTTCGCCGCAGCCGCAGCGGCCCTTCTCGTTCGGGTTGGTGAATTTGAAGCCGGTTGAAAACATGCTGTCTTCCCAGTCCATTTCGGTGCCCAGCAGAAACAGAAGTGATTTCCTGTCCACAAACACCTTCACGCCCTTGTCTTCGACAAGCTCAAAGTCGTCCACCGGTTCCTCGACATAATCGACCGTGTATCCAAGCCCCGAGCAGCCATGGGTGCTGGTGCCCAGCTTGATGCCCACGGCGCTTTCGTTTTTCGCCAGGATCGCCTTGATATGCTCTGCGGCGCGGTCTGTAATCTGGATTACTGCCATCATTTTCTCCTATAGCGAATGTGGGCTTAAAGAAGCCCCAGTTCAAGCCGGGCCTCGTCTGACATGTTGGACATATCCCATGCCGGTTCCCACACCAGCGACACTTCGGTGCCGTTCACGCCTTCAACGCTGTTCACCTTCAGCTCCACCTCGCCGGGCATGCTTTCGGCCACAGGGCAGTGGGGGGTCGTGAGCGTCATGGTCACCTTGACGTTCCAGTCGTCATCGATGTCGATGCCGTAAATCAGGCCCATCTCATAGATATTGACCGGGATTTCCGGGTCATAGATTTCACGGAGCGCTTCAACAATGCGCGCTTCAAGCTCGTCTTTTGACGCAGGCGGGGTGCCGCCAGCCTTTGCAGGCGTGCTTGCGTCCTCAGCCGTTTCCTCATTGCGGTCCTGCTCCAGGAACTTGTTGAGGAAATAGCCGCCTTCCTGTGGGCTCACAGTCGGGCGCTCAACCGCCGCTTTCGGCTGGTTCTCATCCGGCACTTCAGCGCCCGCAGCAGGGCTTGAAAGGTCCATGATATCGCGTTCTTTATCTGTATCCATCATCCAAAGATGTCCGTTACTTTTTTAAGGCCCGCAACCAGGCGGTCCACGTCTGATGTGTCGTTATAGATGCCGAAGCTGGCGCGCACGGTGCCCGGCACGCCGAAGCGGTCCATGATCGGCTGGGCGCAGTGGTGGCCGGCGCGCACGGCGATACCCTGGCGGTCCAGGATGGTGCCGATATCGTGCGGGTGCGCGTGCTCCATGGTGAAGCTGATGAGCGCGCCCTTCTCCGCTGCCGTGCCAATGATGCGCAGGCTGTTGAAGGCGCCAAGCTCGCGTGTCGCGTATTCCAGCAGCGCCTGCTCGTGCGCGTGGATGTTCTCATACCCAAGTGCGGTGATGTAATCCAGCGCATGCTTCATGGCGATGCCGCCTGCAATGTTGGGCGTGCCTGCCTCGAACTTGTGCGGCAGGTCGTTGAAGGTGGTTTTTTCAAACGTGACGGTGGAGATCATGTCCCCGCCGCCCTGCCATGGCGGCATTTTGTCCAGCAGGTCTTCCTTGCCGTAAATCACGCCGATGCCGGTGGGGCCGTAGGCCTTGTGGGCGGAGAAGGCGTAGAAATCAGCGTCAAGGTCTTGCACGTCGATTTTGAGGTGCGGGGCGGCCTGGCAGCCGTCAATCAGCGTCACGGCGCCCGCGTCGTGCGCCATGCGGATGATGTCCTTGACCGGGTTCACGACCCCGATGGAGTTGGAGATATGCGCCACCGCGACCATCTTGGTGCGGCCTGAGAGCAAGCCCTTGTAGGCGTCCATATCCAGCGAGCCGTCGTCATGAACCGGGATCACGCGGATCTTCGCGCCTCGCTCTTCGGCGATCATCTGCCACGGCACGATGTTGGAATGGTGCTCCATCTCCGAAAGGATGATCTCATCGCCTTCGCTTAAGAACGTCCGGCCCCAGGCTTGGGCCACAAGGTTGATGCCTTCGGTCGCGCCGCGCACGAAGATGCATTCCTTGGACTTGGCCGCACCGATGAAATCCTTCACCGTTTCGCGCGTGGCCTCGTAAGCCTCGGTCGCATCCTGGCTGAACTTGTAAACGCCGCGGTGGATGTTGGCATAATAATGCTCATAGAGCTCTTTTTCCGCCTCGATCACAACGCGCGGCTTCTGGGCCGACGCAGCAGTATCCAGGAACGTCAGCGGCTTGCCGTAGACGGTTTCACTGAGGATCGGGAAATCCTTGCGGACTTTCGCCACATCCAGGCCTTGAATTATCGGTGCTGCCTCAATCATCGCTTTACTCTTTACTTGCTCTCAGGGACGGGCTTGTCCGCGCGCGCCGTCATCCAGTCGCCCACACGCGCCATCAGGGCGTCGCGCACGGGCTCGTTTTCTATGCGCTCAAGCGCGGAGGCTGCGAAGGCTTCCACCAGCATCTGGCGCGCGGTCACCGGGTCGATGCCGCGGCTGGTCAGGTAAAAGATCGCTTTCGCGTCCAGGTCACCCACCGTGGCGCCATGGCTGCATTTGACATCGTCGGCGAAAATTTCAAGCTCGGGCTTGGCGTTTGCTTCCGCCGTGCGGTCGAACACCAGCGCCTTGAAGCTCTGGTCGGCTTCCACCTTCTGCGCGTCTTTGTTTACAGTCACTTTGCCCTGGAAACTGGTCTTGCCGCGGCTGTCGGCCACCGTGCGGAAAATCTGGTCGCTGGTGGTGTGCGGCATGGTGTGGCTGATGTGCGTCAGCGTGTCATGGCTTTGGCCGGTGGCCGCAAGGGCCACACCGTCCACCGTGGCCCGGCTTTCGTCAGACATCAGGCGCACATGCGCCTCAAACCGCGCAACCTTGCCGCCAAGCGACAGGTTACAGGCGTGATACTGGCCGCCCGCGCCTACGCCCGCAAACACCTTGCCGGTGTGGATGGCAGCCGCGCCTTCTTCCTGCAGCCGGGTGTGGCTCAGCTTCGCGCCCTCAGCCACGCGCCCCTGCAGGATGCTGTTGGTCCAATATGCGCCGTCGTCGCCGATGAAGCGCTCAACAATATGGGCGCTCGCGCCTTCACCCAGCTCAATGATATGGCGGGTATGGGCGGCGCGGTCTGCCGTATTTGTCATGATATGGATGATCTCAACCGGGTCGTCGATCTCCACGCCTGCGGGGATCGCAATCACCATGCCGTCTTTGGCAAGCGCGGTATTCAGCTGCGAGACACCGTCGCGGCCGCGCACCAGTTCGTTCGCCCGGTCCGGGTTGGCCATGAAATGGTTCGCCAGCGGCCGCACGGATGCTGCCTGCCACAGGTCACCCATGTCGGACCGGCTTTCGCTGAAGCGGCCATTCACGAACACGAAGCGCGCCGCCGTTTCACCGAAGGCTTCCGGGATCGTGGGTTTTTCGCCTGCGTGGGTGGCGGGCGCGAAGGCCTTGCCGCGCAGGTCACGCAAGTCGCTGTAGCGCCAGTCTTCCGACCGGGCTGTCGGGAAACCGTGGGCGACGAAGTCACTCATTGCCTGGGCGCGCGCACCGTCCATGCCCGCGATCGAGCCCTTCAGGCTTTCGGCTTGGTCTTGGTAGCTTTTTGTTACCGCGTCATTCATAAATGGTCCCTAACCCATTTGTGGATGGCTGTGTACGGTGTGGCCTAGGCCACGTCCGCATAGCCTTTTTCTTCAAGCTCAAGCGCCAGTTCCTTGCCGCCCGATTTCACGATCCTGCCGTCGATCATCACATGCACATGGTCGGGCTGCACGTAATCAAGCAGGCGCTGATAGTGAGTGATCAGAAGCACTGCCGTGTCTTCGCGGCGCTGCACATTGATGCCTTCCGCCACGGTTTTGAGCGCATCGATATCAAGGCCACTGTCGGTCTCATCCAGTACGGCGAGCTTGGGGTCGAGAACGGCCATCTGCACCATCTCGTTCCGCTTTTTCTCGCCGCCTGAGAAGCCCACGTTGACAAAGCGCTTCAGCATGTCCGGGTCCATGCCCAGGAGCTTGGCTTTCTCGCGTACGAGCTTCATGAAGTCCGCCGCAGACATATCATCCTGGCCATTCTGCTTGCGCACGCTATTGAGGGCAGTACGCAGGAAATTCAGGTTCGACACGCCAGGGATTTCCACCGGATACTGGAAACCCAGGAACAGGCCGGCGGCCACACGCTCGTGCGGATCCATTTCCAGCATGTTCTTGCCCATGAACTCAATGGAGCCAGAGGTGATTTCATAATCGTCGCGGCCCGCGATGGTGTTGGCGAGCGTGGATTTGCCGGCGCCGTTGAGGCCCATGATGGCGTGGGTTTCACCGGCCTTGATCTCAAGGGAAACGCCCTTCAGGATTTCCTTGTCGGCGATGGTTACATGGAGGTCTTTGATCTTAAGCATCTTTATCTATCCACTTTAGCCAACGCTGCCTTCAAGGGAGATGCCAAGAAGCTTCTGGGCTTCCACGGCAAATTCCATGGGCAGGTGCTGCATTACTTCCTTACAGAAACCGTTCACGATCATGGCGACCGCTTCTTCTTCATCCAGGCCGCGCGCGCGGCAATAGAAAAGCTGGTCTTCCGAAATCTTTGAGGTTGTCGCCTCATGCTCGATCGTGGCGGACGGGTTCTTCACTTCGATATAGGGCACGGTGTGCGCGCCGCATTCGGATGACACCAGAAGCGAGTCGCACTGGGTATAGTTGCGCACATTATCGGCCCCTGACATCACTTTCACGAGGCCGCGGTAGGTGTTCTGGCTCTTGCCCGCCGATATACCCTTCGAGATGATCGTCGAGCGGGTGTTCTTGCCCTGGTGGATCATCTTGGTGCCGGTGTCGGCCTGCTGGTAATTGTTGGTGACGGCAACCGAGTAGAACTCGCCCACAGACCCGTCGCCTGCCAGCACACAGCTGGGGTATTTCCAGGTGACGGCGGAGCCGGTCTCAACCTGGGTCCAGCTGACTTTCGAGTTCTTGCCTTTGCAGAGTGCCCGCTTGGTCACGAAATTATAGATGCCGCCCTTGCCTTCCTTGTCGCCCGGATACCAGTTCTGGACAGTGGAATATTTAATTTCGGCGTCGTCCATGGCGATCAGCTCAACCACGGCGGCGTGCAGCTGGTTCTCGTCCCGCATCGGCGCGGTACAGCCCTCAAGATAGGATACATACGAGCCCTCGTCGGCCACGATCAGCGTGCGTTCGAACTGGCCGGTGTTTTCCGCATTGATGCGGAAATAGGTCGAGAGCTCCATCGGGCAGCGCACGCCCTTGGGGATGTAAACAAACGTACCGTCGGTGAAGACAGCGCAGTTGAGGGCGGCGAAATAATTGTCGCGCACAGGCACCACGCTCGCCATATATTTCTTCACCATGTCCGGATATTCGCGGATGGCTTCGGAAATCGACATGAAGATCACGCCGGCTTTCTTCAGTTCCTCGCGGAAGGTGGTGGCAACAGACACGCTGTCGAACACGGCGTCCACAGCAACCTTGGCCGCGCCCTCAACGCCCGCCAGCACTTCCTGCTCGCGGATCGGGATGCCCAGCTTCTCGTAGGTCGCCAGCAGCTCCGGGTCTACTTCATCCAGGCTCTTCGGCCCGTCTTTCTTCTTCGGGGCGGCGAAATAATAGCTGTCGTTATAGTCGATCGGTGGGTAGTTCACCTTGGCCCAGTCTGGCTCATCCATCTTCAGCCAGGCATGGTAAGCCTTCAGGCGCCATTCCAGCATCCACTCCGGCTCTTCCTTTTTGGCGGAAATGAAACGGATGACGTCTTCGGACAGGCCTTTGGGTGCCATATCCATATCGATATCGGTGACAAACCCGTATTTATACTCGCCCGTAACGTCCTGGACTTGTTTTTGGGCTTCAGCGGTTCCGGCCATGGTGGCGGCTCCTTACGTTATCCATACTCAATAAACTGACGACTCGCTTGGCGCTTCGTTTCAGTGGCCTCAGGCCGTTGCGGCCTTCTTGTCGGCCTGTGCCTTCTGCTCGAAGCGCGAGGCCAGGTCAAAAGTGCCTTCGGGGCCTGCGAGTGCAGAGAGCTTTACGTCCTCAAGCGCGCCGCGGACTGCATTGTTGATCAATTGCCAGCGCGGGCGCATGTGGCAGATATCATCGAAGCTGCAGTCGCTTGAGCCCGTTTCGGCGCAGTGCGTCAGCGAAATCGGGCCATCGATGGCTTCGATAATGTCAGCGACAGAAATCTCATCCGCGGGTTTTGACAATGAGAAACCGCCCTTGAGCCCGCGATGCGACGCAAGAAGCCCGGCCTTGCCAAGGGCATTCAGGATTTTGGCAACAGTGGGCGCCGGGATGCTGGTGGCACCTGAAAGGTCTTGCGCGCTGAGGCGCGCGTCGGCATGCGACATTTCGCACATTAACACGACGGCATAGTCTGCTAGATTGGTTAGCCGGATCACTGTCTTGTCCTTGCTCTCTCACCCCGTTGCGGGGCGCCAGTTCAAACCATATCGGTAAATTCTTACCAATTTACTCTGAATTGACACACATATGGGCATGTCTGGCTAAGGAGTCAACAGATTTACAGCGCCTTATTGCGCATTTCTGACAAAATTACACCTATTTAATGCAGGACATGGGTAAAACTGTGGTTAAGGCCGACAAATTTCGCTAAACCCCGGGTAGGGAAGCGTATGGTATACGGACCGTTTATGGAACTTGAAGACCTGACATCGCTGTTTGAAAAGGCCCATTTCATTCGGGCGTTCGAAGGCGCGCTGGCGGCTGCGGCGGACGCGGGCGAGGTGCCGGGGCTGGTGCACCTTTCAAACGGGGCAGAGATACTTGAACTTGCGGTCGCATCCGCGCTGGACCCCAAGAAAGACCAGGTGACCGGCTCGCACCGCAGCCACGGCATCGCGCTTTCACTCGGGGTAGACCCGCAGGCGCTGGCATGTGAAATCCTTGGCCGCGAAGGCGGGCTTTCGCGTGGGCTTGGGGGCACGCAGCATCTGATCGCGCCCGAAAGCGGTTTTCTGGGGTCAAACGGCATTGTTGGCGGGCAGGTGCCGCTCGCACTTGGTGCCGCGCTCAGCGCCAAAACGCTTGAGACCGGCGGTATCGCCGTCAGCTATTTTGGTGACGGGGCGGCCAACCAGGGCGCGGTGATGGAATCGCTCAATCTGGCTGTTGTGCTCAAGCTTCCCATTTTGTTTGTGTGCGAAAACAATGGCTTTGGCCAGTCCACTGCCTCCAGTTATTCGGCGGGCGGCACAAGCCTATTGGGGCGCGCGCGCGCCTTTGGCCTTGCCGCCGATCATGTAGACGGCACGGACCCGGTTGAATCCGCCAAGACGGCTGAACGGCTTGTAAGCTGGGTGCGCACATCCGGTTCGCCCGCCTTCCTTGAGGCCAGCGTGCCGCGCCTGTCCGGCCACTATCATGGGGATGAGGAAAAATACCGGGCCGCAGACAGCCAGGCGGCTGACCCGCTGCAGCGGCTGGAGGCGATGATTTTGAACCGCGATGTGCCTTCAGGGCTCGTTGAGGACATGAAGCACCGCGCCCATGAACGGGCCTGTGCCGTTATTGATAAAGCCATCGCGGCGCCCGATGTCAGCGACACGGCTCTTGATGCCTATATCAAGGAGGCACAGTCATGACCCGCATGAGCATTTCCGAAGCGCTGAACCGCGCCCACCATGACATCATGGCTGCAGACGAGCGGTCGCTGGTGATCGGTGAAGACATCCGCGGCGGCAGCGGGGTTGACGGCGGGCTTGAGCTCGGCGGCGTGTTCGGGGTGACCAGCGGTCTCGCAGCCAAATTCGGCGAAGGCCGGGTGATCGACACGCCCATATCGGAGACCGCCTTTGTCGGTATGGCCACGGGTGCGGCCATGACCGGCTTGAAGCCGATTGTCGAGGTAATGTTCTGTGATTTCATGGGCGTCTGCTTTGACCAGATCATGAACCAGGCGGCGAAGGCGCGCTTTCTCTCTAATGGGCGGTTTGATCTTCCGCTCACCATCCGCACCACCATGGGCGCGGGGGACGGCTCAGGCGCCATGCACAGCCAGTCCACCTTCGGCATGCTGGCATCCGTCGCGGGGCTGACCGTCGTATGCCCCAGCACACCTGCGGATGCGGCAGGGCTTCTGAAGTCTGCGGTCAAGGCCAAGGGCCCAACCGTGATCATGGAACACAAGGGCCTTTATGATTTTGCTGAGGATGTTCCGGACGAGCTACCGCCTGTGCCGATCGGCAAGGGGCGCCTGATGCGTGAGGGCACAGACCTGACCGTTGTGGCGGTCTCTGCCTTCGTGCACAAGGCTGTGGAGGCAGCCGACACGCTCGCGGCAGAGGGTATCAGCGTCGAGATTATCGACCCGCGCACCATCAAGCCGCTTGATGAAGCCATGATTCTGGCGAGCGTGAAAAAGACAGGGCGGCTGTTGGTTGCGGCGGAAGATGCAGCCTTTGGCGGGTTCGCCGATCAGCTGACGGCCTTCGTGGCAAGAAGCGCCTTCTCCAGCCTGACGGCGGCGCCGGTTTCGGTCACACCGCCGGACGTGCCGGTGCCCTATGGCCGCAAGGCGGAAGCCGTATGGCTGCCGGGCGTGGATGAAATTCTGAATGCGGCTCGCACGCTGGCATCCGCATAAGGAGGGCTTATGAAAATCTGGGACATTGCCATCAGACTTTTCCATTGGACGCTGGTCGTTGCGTTTGTCATGGCGGCTTATTCGGCGTTTCAGGACAAATTCGGCATCTATGCCGATATGCACACCTATGCGGGCGTGACGATCCTGATCCTGATGGTCTGGCGCATCCTGTGGGGGCTTGTGGGCTCTGAAAGCGCCCGGTTCAGCAGCTTCGTGCGAGGCCCCAAGGCCATCATGGGATACTTGAGGCATGGCGACACTGCGAAATGCGCCGGGCATAACCCGCTGGGGGCGCTCAGCGTCGTTGCAATGCTTCTCCTATTGTTGGCGCAGGCGGTGATGGGGCTTTTCGCCACCGATGACATGTTCTTCTCCGGCCCGTTGAACGGTGAGGCAGGCAGTTGGGCGGGGACGCTGACGCGGCTGCACAAGCAACTCGGTCTGGTGCTGATCGGCCTTGCCACTTTCCACGTGCTGGTGGTGCTTTACTATACGCTGATCAAGAAGGCGGGCATCCTGCGCGCCATGATCACCGGCACCAAGGCGGAAGCGAAGAAAGCGCCAAGGATGGCGTCACCCTGGCTGGCGCTTGGGGTTTTGGTCCCCGTGGCGGCCACCCTCTGGTTCGCCATTCTGGGCTAGGAACAGAAACGGCCAATAAAAAAGGGCGCCGGAGGGCACCCTTTCTGTGTCGGTTAAACTGACCAACCTAGTCCAGGTCGGCTTTATATTTGTCGTGGCAGCTTTTGCAGTTTGATCCGAGCTGCTTCATGGCCGGGCCGATCTGCGCCATGTCGCCGGTCTCCGTGGCGGCTGCGAAAGCCTGGGCGTCAACTTCCATCTTGTCGAGGCGGTCGGCGAAATCTTCCCAATTGTCCCAGATCTCGTCCTTGGCTTCGGTAAAGCCTTCCATGCCGCGAGTGTCCTTTTCAAAGGACGCCTTGGTCTTGGTAGACGCTTCGGCCATCTTTTTCGCAATGGTCGGCAGTTCGGCAGGCGTGCCTTCCTCGCCCTTCATGATCTTGCTGATCTTGCCAAAGCCCTTGCCGAACACTTCCATGATATCGTGGCGCACTTTCGATTCCTTGAAGCGCTTGCCTTCGCCGTGTGCAGTGGCTGGGACGGCTGCACCCAGCATAAGCGCTGCAGCAACAGTGCCTACCAGAAGCTTTTTGGTCATGTATCTCTCCCTGTTGATCTTGAGCGGTGATGACGCACCGGGTGTTCTCTGGCCAAGCATTACCCAAGCCGCGATTAAGGGCAAGCGCCTTCCCAATCGCGATTTTGTGATCGGTGCGACGCGGCCCCAAAATAAAAGACCCGCAGGGTGCCCACCTGCGAGTCGCAAATTCTGATTCGGTTTTCTGCCCGTTTGAGCAGCGCGCGCGTTCTATAGAATGGTGCGCGGTGGCTGCTGGCGCTTGTCGCGGCGCGGCGGCTGTGCCTGATAGGCTTCAGCGCAGTGGCCAGCACAGTAAGGCATGCCCGCCTCGGCCTGCTTGCCGCAGAAATGGAAGTCCGTGTCCCCGGGGTGGCCAATCGGCCACTTGCACATGCGGTCCGTCAGGTCCAGAAGCGTAACTAACTGTTTATCAGCCTTTTTTGCGACCTTCTTGGGCGCGGCTTTCTTCTTGTCCTTGTCGGCCTTCACAGGAGATGGGCGCGATTTCAGGCCAAGGCGGTGGGCCTTGCCGATCACGGCGTTGCGGGTCACACCCTCGCCCAGTTCCTTCGCGATCTGGCTGGCGCTCAGGCCATCGTCCCAAAGTTTCTTGAGCTTGTCGATCCGCTCATCCGTCCATGCCATGGTCTTTTCCCTGTATTTCTTTTTTGGGTGCCGGTGACTCCCGAGTCACCCGATTCCCTAAAGCTTATATCGCCCAACGACCCCTCTTGCCAAGGGGACAAACGACACCATATGGTGAGGCCCGCAATTTTTTACGGAGTCAGCCCATGGAATCGACCACATCCAGTATCACGCCAGACGACGCCAACGAAAGCTACCCGGAACTGGGGAGCCGGACCATCGGGGCTGTCAACTGGGTGGGCCTATGGACGCTCTATATGCGCGAATCGCGCCGCTTCATGAAAGTATGGGCGCAGACGCTGGCGGCACCGGCGGTTACCACCATCCTGTTCATGGTCATTTTCACGCTGGCGCTTGGCGGCCGCGGCCGCATGGTGGCGGATATGCCCTACGGCCAGTTCCTGGCGCCGGGCCTGATTGTGATGGCGATCCTGCAGAATGCCTTCGCCAACACCTCAAGCTCGATCCTGATCGCAAAGGTGCAGGGCAATATTGTCGACACGCTGATGCCACCCTTGAGCGCGCTTGAGCTCACTATCGGTTTTGTCGCGGGCGGGGTTACACGCGGGCTTCTGGTGGGGCTTTCCGTGGGCACTGCTTTCTGGGCCATGCCCGGCGTGACCATGGAAATTGCCCACATCTGGGCGGTGGTCTATTTCGCGCTGGCGGCCAGCATCATGCTGTCGCTCATCGGCGTGCTCACCGGTGTGTGGGCGGAAAAGTTCGACCATTCGGCGGCCATCACCAACTTTGTGATCGCGCCGCTCAGCCTTCTGTCAGGCACCTTCTATTCGATCGAGCGCCTCTCGACTGGCTGGCAGGTCTTCAGCCAGATCAACCCTTTCTTCTATATGATCGACGGCGTGCGCTACGGCTTTATCGACCGGGCCGACAGTGACCTCATGACCGGCATTATCTATACGCTGGTGCTCAACACCGTACTTGTTCTGTGGGTCTACCGCGTGTTCAAAACCGGCTACCGCCTGAAGGCGTAAAACGGCGAGTTTCTATTGATCGGTCAATATGTTGGATTCGAATGACGCAGATAATTTCGAGAGCTAATATCAAAGAAGTTCTTGAAAGGTGGGCCGAAGGCACCTTGTCTGCTGAGGAAGTGCATGCTTGGGCGGGGCAGCACTATCAGAACCGTGCGTATGATTTTGAGGATCGTGAAGATCAAGAAGAAAACTCGGTCTCGAATGAAGTTTTAGCACAGTTGGATATGTTGGATATGAACCTGCTGGTTCCAGAAGATATCCCTTCATATATAGAGTTTTTGTCAACGCCATTGGGTGGCTTTGATGACGGTTATTCCAAGCTCAAAGCATATTTGGGGACAGTGAATATTGATGTCCGAAGAGAGCAATTGAAGGGAACATCTCCCTATCAACCATTCTGTAGATAAACTATTGCTATAGTTGTAAGCAAACCCCGGTTTTCCGGGGGTTTTTACATTAATCGTCCAATCGTTCGATTTTATTAACTATTTTATTCCTAAAACACTTCCGCTCTTCGTCATAGAGAGTGTCAGCGGGCAGATGGGTGCCCGCCGATTGCTTAAAAAAACATCGGCGCAAAGTGCCGAACCAGGGAGGTATTCTTTATGATATCCAAGAAAACACTGTTGCTGAGCTCCTCTGTTGCCGCGCTTGTGGGCGCGTCCGCGGGCACGGCAATCGCACAAGACAGCGATTTCACCTTTGAAGAAATCGTTGTGACGGCAACCAAGCGCGCGTCCTCCATCCAGGATGTGCCTTTCTCGATCAACGCCATGAGCGAGACCGACATCAAGCGCACAGGCGCGAGCAATCTGGAAGACCTGGCGCGTAACGTTGCCGGCCTCCAGATCCAGAACCTGGGGCCGGGCCAGAGCCAGGTTGCCATCCGCGGCGTATCTGCCGGCCAGATCGTGCGCGACCAGCCGGGCGTGAAAGAGCAAGTCGGCGTTTACCTGGACGAATCCGTCATCTCGCTCTCGCTCTTTACGCCAGACCTTGACCTTTATGACCTGAACCGCGTTGAAACGCTGCGTGGCCCACAGGGCACACTTTTCGGGTCCGGTTCCATCGGCGGCACCATCCGTTACATCACCAACCAGCCAAGCTTCGACGGCATCGCAGGCAGCTTTGAAGCTGACCTCAATACCGTCAAGGGTGGCGGCACTGGCGGCAGCCTGAAGGGCATGATCAACGTGCCGCTTTCCGACACTATCGCTGTGCGCGCTGTGGCCTACCACACGGAATATGGCGGCTTTATCGATGCCATCCGCGAAGGCGGCTCAATTGACAAAGACGTCAACAGCGGCAACCGCACCGGCGGCCGTTTTGCCCTGACGTTCCAACCATCCGACAGCGTGACCTTCACGCCGCGCGTGGTGTATCAGGAAATCGACATGAACGGTTTCAACCGGCAGGAAGTGTTCAACCTCTATGCCAACCCGTTCACTGATGCATCCGTGGCCGGTGGCCGCGAGCCTGTATCGTTTGATGAGCGCCAGCAGTTCCTGCTCCTGGACGAAGCGTTCGAAGACCAGACCATGATCGCCGACGCCACGCTTGAGATCAGCCTGGACAGTGTCGATATCACGTCCGTGACCAGCTACACCGACCGCGATATCCTGGTGTCCCGCGATGCGTCTGCGCTGACCGGCAGTGTGTCGGTTGACCTTGGCTACCCAACCGAAGCTGTGATGCTGCCATCGAACCTGCGTGACACCACCAAGGTGGAAAGCTTCACCCAGGAGCTGCGCCTGTCGTCAAACGGTGACGGCCCGCTGCAGTGGGTTGTGGGTGCCTTCTATTCCGACACCGACCGCTTCTATAAACAGTTCCTGCCAACGCCGGGCTATGACGGTTTCACAGACGCCGTTCTGGGCGCGGGTACGGCTGCTGCGACGTCCATGGGTGTTGGCCCAGTTGATTCGCCATTCTACAGCGAACTGCCATACTCGATCGAGCAGATCTCCCTCTTTGGTGAGATGACCTACGACATCACAGACCGCCTGCAACTGACAGCCGGTGGGCGCTATTATGACTATAGCGAAGAGCGCTATGTCACCCAGGTTGGCCTGTTCGGTAACGGTGTTGTTGACCAGCTTGATGAGACATCCGCCAACGGCTTCACGCCGCGGGTGCTGGCACGCTATGACGTTTCTGACGACGTCACAGTGAACGCGCAGGTGTCCAAGGGCTTCCGTCTGGGCGGCGTGAATGACCCGCTCAATACAGCGCTCTGTAACGCATCTGACCTGGAGATCTTCGGCGGCTTCCAGAACTATGAAGACGAAACGCTGTGGAACTATGAAGCAGGCATCAAGGTGAATAAGCGCAAGGTGTCCTTCAACGCCGCTGCCTTCTATACCGATATCTCGAACCTGCAGGTCACGCTGGACGCGGGCTCCTGTTCGTCGCGGATCAGCTTTAACGTGCCGAAAGCCCACACCATGGGCGTTGAGGCAGAGTTCAAGGCACGTCCAACCGACAACTTCGAGTTCACTTTCGCGGGCAGCCTGATCGAATCGGAGTTTGATTCGACCGTGACTGACAGCACTAACGCGGTTCTGGGCGGCGTGCGCGACGGCAACCGTTTGCCATCCGTGCCGAAGTTTCAGTTTGGCACCACGGCCACTTACTTCTTCCCTGCTGATTTCATCGCAAACGGCGCGGAAGCCTATTTCTCCGCCACCTTCCAGCATCGCGGCAGCATCTTCACGCAGCCGTCTGACCAGGAAGCAGGCGCAGGCAGCTTCACATCCGGCCTGCCGTTCGGTGGTGCATCGGGCGCGGACACCACGGTTCTTGATCTGGAGCTCGACAGCTACCAGACCATGAACCTGTCGTTCGGTGTAGAGATGGAGCGCTGGGACGTTGTGGCCTACATCAACAATGTGTTTGATGAAAACGCCAACCTGTCGTTCGACCGAGAGCGTGGCGGCCGCGCCCGTCTGGCGTTCCGCACCAACGAGCCTCGCACCATCGGTGTGAAGTTCCGCACCCGCTTCTAAGGGCGGACCAAGAGACTGAGGGAAGGGTTACCCGCAATGCTTTCCCATGCGGGTAACCCTTCCCGAACAGGGGAGCCGACATCTGTCGGGTCCCCTTTTTTCTACCGCTTGAGGAAGGAGTTTGGACCACATTATGGTCCATAATCTTGACATTTCAAATTTGGACTATATTATGGTCCACAAAGGAGTGTTATATGGAAATCGCTATTCACGAAGCTAAGGGCAAGCTTTCCGGCCTTATTAAAGCCGCCGAAACAGGGGAACACGTGGTATTGACTAGGCACGGACGGCCTGTGGCGGAAATCAAACCCCTTATCGCACCAAAGACAGCTGCCGAAAAGCGGGAGGCGTTGATGGCGATCGCCTTGCGGGCTAGGGACAAACAGGCCCAGGGTGCGGATGCCGCCCACGCCGCCGACTTCCTCTATGACGACACGGGGATGCCTTCGTGATTGTTGTCGATACCTCCGCGATTATGGCTGTGTTGCTGAGTGAGCCGAGGGCGGACGAGATTATCCGGTGTTTGTCAGACAATGACCTCTGCATGTCGGCGGGTACCTTGTCTGAGCTGATGATCGTGGCTGCCGCGAGAGGCTTGGCTGATGAGCTGAACGACACGCTGGAGGCCATTGGGATGGAGATTGCCAATGTCGACGGCGCTATCGCCAAAGGCGTGCAGGAAGCTTTCCTGGCCTGGGGCAAGGGGCGGCATCCGGCATCGCTGAACTTCGGCGACTGTTTTGCCTACGCCACGGCAAAAAGCATGGCTGTACCGCTCTTGTTCGTCGGTGATGATTTCAGCCAGACGGATGTGGGTGTGGCCTTGCAATAAAGGACATATTATGAGCGATGAGTATGAAAAGCGTCATGTATTGTTGCGTGACGAAAGTAGGCAGGCTTTTAAGGAGTCCCGTAAGCAGCTATCGTATTACATGCTTTCACTGCCTTTCGCTCTCTAGAGCATCGCCATATCATCTTTCGAAAACCCCCGACATATTGTCTTTGTAGGTCTCGAAATTGCGGTGTGGGGAGCATTCCTAGCCGCAGGTATATGCGGAATCAAAGCAAAGCATTCAGAAATCGAGGTGTTCCGCCAATCCTCTCTAATACACTCTAACGCAGCCGAAAGAGCCGCTGGTAAAAATCCTGGGGACGCTTTTGATAGTCCTTCGTGTAGCGATAGGGGTCGGAAAAAAGAGAATGCGAACGCGGCTAGTATCAAAATGTATAAATGGCAGCGCTCGGTTCTTATTGGTTCTGCGAGTTTATGGATTGTGTCACGCGCTTCCGCAGCAATTTATTTAGCAGCCGGTTAGATATTGCAGATCTCATCACCGTAAACCTCTGTGCCGGAACTACTAGGCATGTCTGTAATCCCCTCTTCCCCCAATTCAACAGAACTTCCCGGATAGCCCAGTTTTTTTCGTGTTTCCTGCGGTGGGCGGCCATTGACTTGGTCGTGCCGTAGGGGCATCCTCTGAACCCTGAAAAGCCGGGCCGGATAAGGGCTCGGCTCAACGCATTTATATAGCCCTGCCATATCACCCAAACAGAGCCTCACAAGAGGCCGGATGGAGAGAAGACGTGATTAGCCCATTGATGCCAACCTACGCCCGTATTCCTGTCGCTTTCGAGCGCGGCGAAGGCATGTATCTATATGACACCGACGGCAAGAAATATCTGGATTTCTATTCCGGCATCGGCGTGATGTGCCTGGGGCACAGCCACCCCACTCTTGTGAAAGCGCTTGCCGAGCAGGGCGCAAAGCTATGGCACACGGCCAATACTTATGAAATCCCGCTTGGCACCAAGCTGGCCGAGCGCCTGTGCGCGGCCTCCTTCGCTGACACTGTTTTCTTCACCAACTCGGGCGCTGAGGCAATCGAATGCGCCATCAAGATGGTGCGCAAGTATCATTATGACAAAGGCAACAAGGGCAAATACCGCCTTGTGACCATGTCGAACGCCTTCCATGGCCGCACGCTGGCGGGCATTGCCGCCGCGGGCCAGGAAAAGCTGACGAAGGGGTTCGAGCCCCTGCCGGACGGCTTTGATGTGGTGCCCTTTGGCGACATTGAAGCCGTGCAGGCCGCCATCGGGCCAGAGACCGGCGGCATCATGGTTGAGCCCGTGCAGGGCGAAGGCGGCATCCGCCCGATCCCCAAAGAGCAGATGCAGGCGCTCCGCGCCCTGTGTGATGAGCACGGCCTTCTGCTGGTGTTTGATGAAATCCAGTGCGGCATGGGCCGGACGGGCAAGCTGTTCGCCCACGAATGGTCTGACATCAAGCCGGATATCGTGACAGCCGCAAAGGGCATCGGCGGCGGCTTCCCGCTGGGCGCCTGCCTGGCGACTGAAGAAGCCGCTTCGGGCATGACGGTCGGCACCCACGGCAGCACTTATGGCGGCAACCCGCTGGCGATGGCTGTCGGCAACGCGGTGCTGGACGAAATGCTGGCCCCGGGCTTCCTCGAGCGCGTGCGCGACATGGGCGACAAGCTTCAGGCGCGGCTGGGCGCCCTGCAGCAGCGCCACGGCGACTATATTTCCGAAGTGCGTGGCATGGGCCTGATGGCCGGTATCCGCCTGCCGGAGGTGCCAACCCGCGATGCGGTGGTGGACATGATTGGCCGGGGCATGCTGCCGGCTGTGGCGGGCGACATGGTTATGCGCATGCTGCCGCCGCTGATTATCGAAGACGAGCATCTGGATGAGGCCATGGACAAGCTGGACGCGGCCATGAACGACTGGCGGGCCAACGGCCTGCCGGGCAAATAGCCAACGAGTAACCCTGTATCTTAGTGAAGAGGAAACAGTGAGATGACGAGCACACCCAACAGCCACTTCATTGACCTGAAGGATATCCCGGCGGAGACGCTTCGGCATATCCTCGATACGGCCAAGGAATGGAAAGAGGCACGACGTCATCTCCCCAAGGGTGCGGTGGATGAAGGCGCGCCGCTCGCGGGCCATGCGCTTGCCATGATTTTCGAGAAGTCCTCCACCCGCACGCGCATCAGCTTCGAGATGGCCATGCACCAGCTGGGCGGCAAGGCCGTTGTGCTGCAGGGCGGCAGTATGCAGCTCGGGCGCGGCGAAACCATCGGCGATACCGCCCGCGTGGTCAGCCGCTATGTGGACGCTATCATGATCCGCGCCAACACCCATGAAGCGGTCATCGAGCTTGCGGAAGAGGGTGATGTGCCGGTGATCAACGCGCTCACGGACCGGTCGCACCCGTGCCAGATCATGGCTGATATCATGACGATTGAGGAGCGTCTGGGCCCCATCAAGGGCAAGAAGCTTGCCTGGGTAGGCGACGGCAACAATGTGGCCACGTCGCTCATCGAAGCGGCGGTGAAGTTCGACTTCACGCTGATGCTGGGCTGCCCGGAAAACTTTGCGCCCTATGACGATGTGCTTGAATGGGCAGAAGTTGAGGGCGGCGACATCCATGTGGTGACGGAAGCCGAGGCCGCCGTGTGGGATGCTGACGCCGTGTTCACAGACACCTGGGTGTCGATGGGCGATGACCGCACAGGCAGCCGCGTGCGTGCGCTGGAGCCCTTCCAGGTCAACCGGGCGCTGATGGAAAAGGCGGCGGATGACGCCGTGTTCCTGCACTGCCTGCCCGCCCACCGCGGCGAAGAAGTGACCAACAATGTGATGGACGGCCCCCAAAGCGTGGTGTGGGACGAGGCGGAAAACCGCCTGCATGCCCAAAAGGCAATCCTTGCCTGGTGCCTCGGAAAGATATAAAAGCGCCGGGAAACGGGCCCCAAGGGGCCCTTTGGCCTTTTAGTTGAGTTTGGAAAGCGGTCCCATGAGCGAAACCCCGATCGTTGTCAAAGACCCGGCAGGCAGCCGGGACAATGAAATCCGCCCCTTTGCCATTGAAGGCATGGACGTGCGCGGCCGCGCCGTGCGGCTTGGCACGGTGGTGGACCAGATCCTGAAGGCGCACGACTATCCGGAACCTGTGGCGAAGATTTTGGGCGAACTGCTCACGCTCACCGCCATGCTTGGTTCCATGCTCAAATTTAATGGCATTGTCACAATCCAGACCAAATCCGGCGGCCCGGTGCCGATGATGGTTGCGGATTATGAGCTCAAGGAAGACGGGGTTGGCCGCCTGCGCGGCTACGCGGACATTAACGCAGAGACCATGGCCCAATATGGCAAGAACCCAAGCTTCCACGGCCTGATTGGGTCCAAGAACGGTTATCTGGCGCTCACCATCGACCAGGGCGAGGACATGGACCGCTACCAGGGTATTGTTGAGCTGAAGGGCGAGACGCTGTCGGAAGTGGCGCGCAACTATTTCCAGAACAGCGAGCAGACGCCCACGGAAATTCGCCTGCGGTGTGATCATGACCCGGTGACCAACTATTGGCGCGCGGGCGGCATCATGGTGCAGCATCTGGCGCGGGGTGAAACCGGCCAAGAGCGTATTCTTGAGCGCAACACTGCCGAGGAATGGAACCGGGCAAGCGTTCTGATGCACAGCGTCAAGACGGAAGAGCTTCTCGATCCGCAGCTGACGCTCGATCAGCTGCTTTACCGGCTCTATAACGAAGACGGCGTGCGCGTGTTCGACAGCGTGGCCCTTGTCCACGCCTGCCGCTGCAGCCGCGAGCGCCTGATCACCGTGATCAGCCAGTTTTCTGACGACGATATCGATCATATGACGGTGGACGGCAAGATCAGCGTGCACTGCCAGTTCTGCAATTCCACCTATGACTTCACGCCGGAAGAGGCCCACGCGGCCCACGCCGCAGCGGCGGAAGGCGTTCCTGAAGAGACATCCGACGAGACTTCAGATAAGAATTAAGGTCTGACTCGGGCCCGACTCGGCCGACTCAGCAAAAGGCGTGCCCAGAGGAACCTGATCCCGGCGCGCCTTTTTCTTTGTCCATTTTTCGCCGTCATTCCATGCCACAAGGATGGGCAGCCGATGTTTGTCCGAGGAGGTCTCTGTGCGCGTGCTTGTGTTGTTTCTGTTCCTTATGCTTATCGCCCCGGTGGGGCGCGCGGAAGATGAAGGCGTGCGCATCCGCCCGCTCGTGAACGGTGTATGGCTGCATGTCTCAAGCCACACGTTCGAAAACGGCTACAGCGCCACATCGAACGGCCTGATCGTGCGCGACCGCGGCCATCTTGTGCTGGTGGACAGCGCTTGGGGCGCGGCTGCGACCGCTACGCTCCTCGATGAAATCGAAGCCGCAATCGGGCTCAAGGTCACCATGGCGGTGGCCACCCATTCGCACGCCGATCGCGCGGCGGGGGCAGAGGTGATGAAAGCCCGCGGCATCCGCTTTTATGCGTCGCGCAAGACCCGCCAGTTGATGATTGCCCGCGGCGAAGTGCCGCCCGAGTATGAGCTTGATCTTGCGGACGAGGCGGGCGCCACCACAAAGCTCGGCCCGCTGGAGGTCATGTTCCCCGGCACGGCACATACCACCGATAATCTTATCGTGTGGCTGGGGCGCGAGAAGCTCTTGTTCGGCGGCTGCGCGGTCCGCGAGGCTTCTGCCCGCAACCTTGGCTATTATAAGGAAGGCGACCCTGGCAATTGGGGTGCTGCGATGGCGCTTGCGAAGGATCATTACGGAAGCGCAACGATTGTTGTGCCAGGCCACGGCACGGTCAGTAACACCAGCCTTCTGGACCACACGGCCACCTTGGCTACCAAGCACCTGATGAAGAAGGCTGGAATGCCGGACTAACCGTGCCTAGTCCCGCCAGAAGTGCGGGTCGAACAGCATGATCAGGGTAAAGACCTCCAGCCGGCCCAGGATCATGGCGAAACTGAGCAGCCATTTGGCGGCGTCCGGCAGGCTGGCGAAATTGCCCGACGGGCCGACGATGTCGCCAAAGCCTGGCCCCACGTTCGTGATGGCGGTGGTCGCGGCAGATAGCGCGGTGACAAAATCGATATCCATCATGGCCAGCATGAGCGTGACGATGGCGATGGAGGCAAAGAAGGCCGCCAGGAACGCCAGCACCGACAGCGGCAGGTCGGTGGGCATGCGCGCACCGTGATAATTCAGGATCACCACCCGGTTCGGGCTGTTGAGCCTGAGCAGCTGTTCGCGAAGCGTGATCCACAGAACCTGAAACCGGTAAACCTTGATTCCCCCCGACGTTGATCCGGCGCAGCCGCCTGCGAATGTCAGCAGGAAGAAGCCGGCCACCGCTCCTGTGCCCCACAGTGTATAGTCGGTGGAGGCGAACCCCGTTGTGGTGACGATGGAGACGATGTTGAAGGCCGCCATGGTCAGCGCATGGAAAAAGTCCCAGTCCCGGTCGGCCATCAGCATGAAGGTGGAACCCAGGATGATAATGGCCAGGAAGCGCAGGAAGGCTTTGATCTGCGGGTCGCGCGCGAAGGCGTGCTTTCGTCCCCGGGCGAACTTGATGTAGGCGATGAAGGGAATGCTGCCTGCCAGCATGAAAAGAATGCCAACCCACTGTGCCCCCATGCCGAAGCCGGCAAACGAGCTGTCATGCGTGCTGAAGCCGCCTGTCGCCAGGGTCGCGAGCGCGTGGTTGACCGCGTCGAACATGGACATGCCGGACAGGTAATAGGCGATAGCGCAAAGGGCGGTCAGTGCCACATAAACGCCGGTGATCCATTTCACCAGCTGGGCAGACTTGGGCACAATTTTTTCGGATTTGTCACTGCTTTCGGTGCGGAAAAGCTGCATCCCGCCGATGCGCAGGAACGGCAGCATGATGATGGCCATCACCACAATGCCGATGCCGCCGATCCAGTTGAGGAGCGACCGCCACAAAAGGATGCCCGGCAGCATGGTATCCAGCCCCGACAGAACCGTGGACCCGGTGGTGGTGATCCCAGAGACGGTCTCGAACACCGCGTCAGTGTAGGAATGCGTGGCATCTTCAGGCAGGCCAAGCCCCAGAAGCGGCAGGGCCGCAAAGATGGGCAGCACCAGCCAGGTTGTGGCGGTTAGAAGGAAAGCCTGCTTGATGTCCAGATTGACTGGCTCGTCATCCCGCGTTGCCAGCACAAGGGCCAGCCCGATAAAGCCGGTAAAGGCAGATGAGAAGATAAACTCCCAAGGCGTGGTGCCTGCCATCTGGGCTTCCACCACGGCCGGAACCATCATGAAGAAGGCAAGCGCCACCAGAAGGAGGCCGATAACCTGAACGATGGGGCGGAAGTCGATGCGGAAAGTCATGGGCATGATTGGCCGTCACAGTGTGGGCAGGGCCCTAAGGGCCCATTGGCGCAGTGTGTGAGGCGCTTTCCTTTCTTGGCAAGCCTTTACACGACGAACGCTAGAAACTGAGGAGGCTCAAGTCAAGCCTCTCAAGCGTGCTAGAAAGCGTATGTCAGCTCGAGCCCATAGCTTCTGGGGGCGGTCTGGGCTTCCACAATGGTGCCGAAAAAGTCCCTCAGGCTCGCCGCGGTGCCGCCGTCCCCAAATCCGTTCTGAAGCCAGAATGCCGCGGTCCAGCCGCCCGCCGGGCTACTGACGCCAACCTTGGCGTTCAGTTGGGACCGGCTGGATATCCGCCCGAACGGCACCTTGCTGCCACCCAGAAGCGTTTGTTCGGAAACATTGTCCGGCGTGATGAAATAGCCGTCAGCGAAGGAAGCGTTCAGGTTTAAGAAGCCCATCAGGGCTTCAGTGACCGCGCGCTCATAAGCGATGCTCAAGCTGGCTTCCACGTCCGGCGCTTCAAGCTTGTTGCCGGAAACATCCGTGGCACCCACGCCGCCATCGGTGAACTGGCGATATTCTGCATCGAGAAGCGCGAGCGAGGCTGAGGCGGAAAGGCCTTCCGCAGGTGTCGCCGTCAGTTCAAACTCCATGCCTTTGGTGCGCACCTTGGCCGCGTTCGCGATGACGATAACCGTACTGCCGCCGCCCTGGTCCAGGAACTGGTTGACCTGAAAGTCCCGATAATCCACCCAGAAGGCCGTGGCACTGAACCAGCCAAGGCCATCCCACAGGTTGCCCTTGAGGCCGGCCTCATAGCTGCGGGCGCTTTCCTTGTCGAATTCAAGCTGGTCGGGGAAGATGGCGGCGCTGACATAATCCAGGTTATAGCCGCCACTTTTGAAGCCTTCACCATAGCGCAGGAAAGCAGTGAAATCATTGTTAGGTTCATAGGTTACGCTGATGGTGGGGGATATGTCGCTATCGTGCCTGGTGTCCAAAAGGGTTCCTGTTGCCAGCCCGAAAGCGGGTGCGCCCCTTGTGTCGATGCCCCAGTCCACGGCCTTCTCGTCACGGGACCATCTGAGCGCCGCCGACAGGGTGAGTGTGTCATTGAGGCGGTAGTCCAGGCTGCCATAAAGCCCCCAGGCTTCAGTGTCTACGCGCCCCACGCTCGCCATATCAGCACCCTCTGCGGCGCCCAGGAGGAAAGCTGCTGCCCCACCGATGGCGTGGCGGTCGGTCTCGCCTTTCTGGTCCAGGTAAGTTAGGCCGAATACATAGCCGAGCGGTTTGTCTTCTGGTGATGTCAGCCGCAGTTCCTGCGAGAAATGTCCATAGTCTTCGCGGTAATCCAGATAGAGGATATCAATGCTGGAATAGTCCGTGTCGTAGGAATGCCCTGTATCATTGGCGCGAAGGCCGGTGAGGGAGAGAAGCTCCAAACCGCTCTCGAAGGTCCAGGCCAGGCTGAGGCCCGCGCCTTTGGTTACCACGCTCTGGCGGGGTACGCGGTTGAAGTCCACCTCAAAGGCGTTTGGGGCTGCTGTTTCAGGGAAAATGCCGAAGGTATCGGAGTTCGGGTCGCCGATCAGCATGCTCTCATCAATTTCGTTCCGGTCCAGGCTCAGGTGCGCCTCGAACTGGTCTGACGGACGGTACAGCATTTGTGCCCGCAGGCTGTTCCTGTTGCGGTTATCGATTTTTGAGCCATCGAAAATATTGGTGGTTAACCCGTCGCGCTTATGGAGGTTGGCAGAAAAGCTCGCAGAGAGCGTATCCGACAGCGGCACATTGATGCTGCCGCCAAGAGTGCGGGTGTCGAACCGACCATAGCGGGCAAGGAACCGCCCGGCCAGATCGGGGCCCGGCTTCTGGCTGACAAGCGTCACCGCCCCGGCGATGGAATTTCGGCCAAAAAACGTGCCCTGTGGTCCGCGCATCACTTCCACCTGCGCGATATCCAGCAGCGATTGGTTCAGGCCGTAAGACGGCCCCAGATAGATGCCGTCCAGATACAGGCCGACGCGTTCGTCAAAGCCGATGTTGCGGCTGAAGGAGCCGACGCCGCGCAATGAGACGGTATTATTGTAGGCAAACTGGGCCGCGGTGCGCAGGTTCGGGACCGCCAGTTCCAGGTCCTCAAGCGACACCAGTGTCCAGTCCTCGATTGCCGCCATGCCAACCACGCTGATGGAAACCGGCGTGTCCGTCAGGGCCTGCTCGCGCTTTCGGGCATGCACGATGATTTCTTCCATCGCCCCTTCGGTATCATCGCCAGATACGGGTGCAGCAACGGTGCAAGTCAATGCGGCATAGATGAGGGTAGGCAGGCGGGTGTGGCGGAAAATGGACACAGTGAGGCTCCCCTGGCGTGAAATGTCCCCTCCTCCCCGAATGGACGCGGCCACTATAGAAAAAAGCTGCGACCGCGGCAAACGTTACACAAATTATGCGGGCAATAGCCGGTTGAGTAGTGAAACGGGCGGGTCAGGAAAGGCTTTCGGCGGCAATCTGCCGAAGCCCCTGAAGCACTGTGCCGATCAGGGCGCTGTCGTGATCCTCGGGGAAGGCTGCATAGACCGGGTAGGTGAATATGGGCGCACCCTCGACACGCGTGAGGGTGCCTGCCGCCAGGTAGGGTGCGGCGATGCGCATGGGAAAATAGCCCGATGCAATGTTGTTCAGCAGAAAGGAAATCCCGAGAGACCCCACATTCAGGTTCAGGCTGGGCATCGTGGCATTGGGGAAATTAAGCGCATGATCCGCCTCAAACTCCGGCCCCCAATCAATATAGACATATTCCGGTTCTTTGCCACGCTCGGGCGGAGAAGCACTGCTCACCAGCACCAGCTGTTCTTCAAATATCTGCCGGATTTCCGTTCCCGGGCGGGCTTCGGGACGATACAGCACCACAAGGTCCAGCGTGTCATCGACCAGCTGCTGCATCAGCTGGCTTGAGGATGCAATCATCTGGGCGCGAATGGCCACTTTGGGCGCGTGGCTCCGCATCCAGGGCAGCCAGTGCAGAAGGAAGCCATCCCACAGGCTGGGCTGGCCGCCGATTGTCAGCATCTTCTGCTGGCCTTCGGGCATGGCGACCGCCAGTTTTGCCTGGTCCCACTGGCGTTGGATGGCGCGGGCATGGCGGGCAAACGCCTGGCCGGCGCGTGTGGGTGCGGCGCCCGTCTTGTTGCGCACAAACAGCTCCTGCCCAAGCATGTCCTCAAGCGCCTTGATCCGGGCGCTGACTGTACTTTGTGCCACATTCACCTTCTCGGCGGCACCAAGGAAAGTGCCGGTTTCCAGAACCGCCAGAAATGTCCGTGCCTGCATGATGTCCATGACTGCCTCATGTATCGATTTTTTCGATATAAACTATCTAATTTATCCGCTTTTCAAATGAAAAGCGCAAGCGCAGAAGAAAAATGAACGGTCCCATGCGGGGCCGAGTCCCTTCTGGAGCAATGCGATGACGCGGTCTGGATTTTTTGACGATGAGCTGGGGCTGGATTATGAGCCCAGCTATAGCGATTCCTACGACGATGAATGGCCGATCGACGAAGCGACACTCGCGGCGGCGCTCAAGCGTGGGCGCACCATGGGCCAGATCGCCAGCAAATACAGCGTCAGTGTCGGTGACGTCGCCGACCTGATCGACCTTTACGATCTGGACCGCTGAGACCATGGCTCCGCGCGGCGATATCGGCTTCATGCCTGCCGTGTCCAGCAGGGAGGCGGTTGTTAGTTTGCCTGACTTTCTGAGCGCTGAGGAATGTGACCGCCTGATTGCCTATGGCGAGACCGCAGGCATGGCGCCAGGGCGTCTGACCGGCGGCGTGATGGTATCAGGCATTCGCTCCGCCAGCACCCTGTGGCTGGATGATGACACCCTGCCGTGGCTTGGTGACCGGTTGATCGAGGGCCTCGCGCTTCTCAATCGGCGCTGGTTCGATTTCGCGCTCATGGGCTTTGATGAAGGCTTCCAGCTGTTGCGGTATGACGGGACGGCAGAGGGCGGCGATTTCTATGACTGGCATATCGATATTGGCCGACAGGGCCTGAATGCCAGCCGCAAGCTCAGCCTGGTGCTGCAGCTTTCGGACCCGGCGGACTATGAAGGCGGATGCCTTGAGGTGAATGCTGACGGCACACCGGCGGCGCAGGTGCGCGCGCGCGGCACACTGACGGCCTTCCCGAGTTATGTGCTCCACCGGGTGACGCCTGTGACCGCGGGGCGGCGCTATTCACTCGCTGCCTGGGCGCATGGCCCGGCCTTCCGCTGAGGCGGGTCTTCAGCCCCTGGTCTGATTTTTCCTGAGCACCAGCTGCAACAAGAGCGGCGTAAGTGCGGTGGTGAGCACGCTGACGAGCACAAGCGCCGTCAACAGGGGTGTGCCGGCAGGGTTATCGCCCGCGCCGTTAAATACACCAGCGTCCACAGCGATACCAAGTACCACAAGGCCCACCACGCCCCGCGCGGCCATGCCGGTGCCGATGATAACGGCGTCGCGGGGGTTGAAGCCCAAAAAGAGCGCGGGCACCCCGGCGCCAACGATTTTGCTCAGCAGTGCAAACACCAACAGCCCGACCAGGAGGGCAGGCATATCTCCGGCGGCGCCAATATCGACGTAAAGCCCCATCGACAGGAAAAAGAGCGGCCCCAGAACGCCTTGTACCATGGTGTTCACAATGGCCAGAATTTCAGTGTAGCTGCGCCCGCCAACCCGCGATTTTTCGAAATACAGGCCTGCCATGAAAGCGCCAATCACCCAGTGCAGCCCCATGGTTTCGGCGAGCCAGCCATACCCGAGAGCCGCGGTGACAAGCGCGCTGAACTCGATCGCCGAAGCCTTCATGAGCTTCAGGCCCTTCTGCACGCGGGGATAGACATGAACCCCAAGAAGCATGGTGATGGTGAAGAAGGCTGCCACCTTCAGCGCCATCAGGCCCAGGTCGGCGGGGGCAGGCAGGCCGCCTGTTTCCACAATCGCCAGCAGGAGCGCGATCAGCACCAGCCCGATAATGTCGTCAAACAGCGCGGCGGTGATGACCATTTCACCGGCACTGCTTCTCAGCTTGTTGAAGTCGGTCAGCACCTTGACCACCACCGGAAGCGCAGTGATCGAAAGCACAACACCGGTCACCAGAGCCTGGCTATGGTGTTCCGGCCCCATGGGCAGCCATTCCCACGCCAGCCACACACCGCCCACCAGCGGCACCAGCACCCCCCCGAGGGCAATCCACAAGGCCTTGCCCGAGGCCTGTGCGATCTCACGCGGTTCCAGCTCAATACCCGCCAACAGCACAAGGAAAAACACCGCGATATCAGCCGCAGCGGCCACGAATTCATCCTTGATGATGGCAGGCAGGAAAGGAACGCTGTCGCCGAAATTGCTGGCGGCCATGGCGATCAGCACGCCGGCCATCATTTCACCCACGGACACGGGCAGGCGTGCGCGCTCTGCGACAAAGCCGCCAAAGCGGGCCAGCAGAAGGAACAGGAAAAGCGCGAGCATCACATTCATGATGTCATCATGACGCGTTTTTCAGCCTGAAGCCAGATATGTGTGGGGTAAAAAAGGGACCGGCGACAAAGTGCCGCCAGTCCCGAGCGTTTAGGCTATATCGTGATAGTCATACTCGCCAGATCGCCGGTATCCAGGCCGACCAGGAACACGCTCTGGCCGTTTCCAAGATCGATCAACAGGCCGTCCTGGCCGTTCTGCGTGACATCGCTTGCGGCTGCCTGGACATCCGCCAGCGCGCCAAAGCCCGCGCCGCTATATTGCAGGTCCAGGGCGTCGTTTGCGACTTCGAAGTCGGTGATGGTGTCATTGCCGGAGTTGGCGCCGAAGATGAAGACGTCATCGCCGTCGCCGCCAGAGAGCAAGTCGTCATCGTTGCCGGCCCAAAGGGTGTCATCACCGGAGCCGCCGATGACGGTGTCGCTGCCTTCACCGTTATAAAGCATGTCGTCGCCGGTGCCGCCGTCAACGGTGTCGCTGCCAAACCGGCCCCACAGGAGGTCGTCATTGTCGCCGCCGTTGATGGAATCGTCCCCGGCGCCACCGCCAAGGCTGTCGAACCCGCCGCTGCCGAGCACCGTGTCATTGCCAAGGTCACCCAGGCCGGCATAAACAAGGTCATTGCCTGACCCGCCATCGACTGTATCGTTGCCGGTGCCGCCCTTGAGGAAGTCGTCGTCGCCGCCGCCGTTGATATCGTCGTTGCCATCGCCGCCGTCGATCGTGTCACGTCCGTTGCCGGTGTTGACGCGGTCGTTGCCGCCAAGGGCCAGGACGAAGTCATCATCGTCGCCGCCATCAAGGGTGTCAGGGTCATTGCCGCCCGTAATTTCGTTGACATCAATAACAGTGATGGTGAAGTCGTCGCTGTCGGATGCGCCTTCGTCGTCGGTGGCAGTGAGTGTCACGGTAACCGTGCTTTCGGTCTCGAAATCCAGTGTCTCGCCAGCTTTCAGCTTCAGCTGGTTGTTCGCATCGATGATGAAGCGGCTGTCGCTGACAGTGTAGGTCAATACATTGTCGTCCACGTCGGTCGCGCTTACGGTGCCGATCACGGCGCCCGGGACAGTTTCCTTCACGCTGCTGTTTGACAGGCTGATGTTGTTTGGCGCGTCGTTGCGGGCCGAAACAGAAACATTCATTGTCGCTGTGCTGGTCGCAAAGCCCGTGCCGTCATTGACGGTGTAGGTAAAGCTGGTGGAGCCAGACTGGTTCGATGGTGGGCTGTAGGTCAGGTTGCCGATGTCGGCGACGGCGATCACGTCGCCAGCCGTGACAGCGACACCGGAAAGCTTCAGCGTGCCGGTGCTTGGCAGCGTGTCGATCCGGACACTCTGGAGCGTGTCGCCCGTGTCTACATCGCTGAAGTTGAAGTTGCTTTCCGCAAAGGCCTTGCTGGTGTCCTCAGCCGTCGCGATCGAGCCGCCGCTGCTGGTTGGCAGGTCGTTGACGCCAGTGACATCCACGCTGACCGTGCCGATGGCAACGTCGCCCGACCCGTCGCCGTCATTTGCCGTAACGGTAATGGTGGCGGCATCTGCAGTATCAACGTCCGCAGCCGTTGTATACTGGATGCGGGAGGCGGTATCGAGATAGGTATCGATATCGTCCGGCGCACCTGCGAGCGTGATGGTAGTTGCGTTCACCAGTGTTGCCGTGACGCCGCCGCCCACGCCCGCGCCGTCGGCCGGTGTGCTGAAGGTGCCTGCATCAATGCTGAGCGTCACGGTGATGCTGGCGCTGTCCACGTCGCCGAAGTTGGCGGCAGACAGATCCACATCGCTGGCCGTGTCCTCTATGACGGTCACATCTGTTGGCAAGGTTGCGCCCGTTGGATCGTCATTGACTGCCGTGATGTCGATATTGACGGTGCCGATGGCCACATCGCCGGAGCCGTCACCGTCATTTGCGGTCACGGTAAGGGTCGCTGCATTGTCACCATTGGTATCCGCACTGCCGGTATACTGAATGCGGGACGCTGTATCGAGATAGGTATCGATATCGTCTGGCGCACCCACCAGCGTGATGGTGGTAGCGTTCACCAGTGTTTCGGTGACGCCTGCGCCCACGCCCGCGCCGTCGGCCGGTGTGCTGAAGGTGCCGTCATCGATCGTGAGTGTCACGGTGATGCTGGCGCTGTCCACATCGCCGAAGTTGGCGGTGGAAAGATCCACATTGCTGGCTGTGTCCTCTGTTACGGTCACATCCGTTGGTAGCGTGGCGCCCGTTGGGTCGTCGTTCACCGCCGTGATGTCGATATTGACGGTGCCGATGGCCACATTGCCAGAGCCGTCGCCATCATTGGCCGTCACTGTAATGGTGGCCGCGTCATTGCCGTTGGTGTTTGACGAGCCGGTATACTGGATGCGGGAGGCAGTATCGAGATAGGTGTCGATATCGTCCGCATCGCCGACCAGTGTGATGGTGGTGGCATTCACCAGTGTTGCCGTGACGCCTGCGCCGACAGCCGCGCCACTGGCGGGTGAGCTGAAGGTGCCGTCATCAATCGTGAGCGTCACGGTAATGGAGGCACTATCGTCGTCCGTGAAGTTGGCGGCGGAAAGATCCACATCGCTGGCCGTGTCTTCTGTGACAGTCACATCCGTTGGCAGGGTGGCGCCTGTTGGGTTGTCGTTGACAGGATCAACATTGATCGTGATGTCTGCCGAACCGGAAGCCGGGTCCGTACCCGCATCGACAATGGTGACGCGCACAACGCGGTCGCCGTCTGTCGGATTGTCCCCGCCCGTATTGTCATACTGGATCGCGCGCAGGAGGTCCTGAACGCGCGCCGGTGTGGCATCGGTGTTGAAGTTGACCACCAGGTCATTTCCCGCAGCGATATTATTGCCAAGGGTGCCAACAATCGTACCGCCGACGGAGACATTGGAGCCTGCCGTTGTGCCCGCGAGGGACACGGTGCCGGACGTGTCGAAGGTCAGCAGGTCTTCCGCGGCCTGTCCGCCCGACTGGAAGGTGGCTGTCAGGTTGCCGCCGTCAAAGTTGGCGGAATCCGCATCCGTAAGTGTGGCATTGCTGCTGACGTCAATTAGGGTTGCGCTATCGCCTTCGGTGAAGGTGAAGCTGTCGCCGTCCACATTGCTGATCACAGGTGGATTTGGCGTTACGGTCAGCGTAAAGGTGGCTGCGGTGTCTTCGTCACCGCCGTTCGCGGTGCCGTCGCCGTCATTCAGGGTCAGCGTGAATGCACGTGCGCCAATGCCGGATGGCCCTTCAAAGGTCAGGGCGCGGATCAATGTCTGGATATTGGCAGAGGTGGCATTGGCGGTATCGAAGTCGATTTGCAGCGTGCTGCCGCCCTGGCCGTCGTTCGTGGCATGGACCGTACCGATCGCCGTGCCGCCCACACTGATGGTCTCGCCCGCTGCGATGGTGCCGTCGCCGCCGGAGGTCACAGTAGTGCCGTCAACACCCCAGTTACCGTTTGCTGTGCCACTGAGTTGCGACAGGGTCAGGGACCCGCCGTTATAATCGGCTGAATCCACGTTGGTGACGGTAACGTCATTCAGATCTGTTACGTCCTGGGCACTAGGTCCGGCAATAATTTCGCTGGCGCTGTCACCATTGAGGTTCGCGATGCCCGGGGCGTCGTTGACTGCCGTGAGAGACACAGTCGATGTGATGTTTGGTGCCGCTGTGTCGCTGCCACCGTTCGCTGTGCCGCCGCTGTCGGCGATGCCGGTGATCGTAACCACACGGTTTCCAGCCGTCGTCGGGTCATCGCTGGCATTGGCATAGGCCATCCCATCCACCAGCGTCTGGAACTGGGCCTCGGTCAGGGTGGCGCCGGTGAAGCTCACTGTTGCGGTGGTGCCCACAACGCTGACGGATACCGTCAGGCCATTGGTGGCAGTATTCACAACATTGCCATTCGTTAGCTGGATGGTAGAGCCATCGAACGTCAAGGTTTCATCCGCACCGTCGCTGACGTTGGTGACAGTCAGCGTCATGCTCGTGATGGTTTGGCCAGCCTCAACCGTGTCTGCTGTGACGCCGGAGAACAGGTCGCTATTGGCGCCGCCTTCAATGAAGTTCGGGTCGCTGCCCGTGGCGCTCAGTGTCGGTGCGTCATTGACGCCGGTGATGGATACAGTGGTTGAGCCGGTGGCGATACCAGGGTTGTCGCCCGAGCCTTGCGCGTTGGCGGAGTTGCCGTCAGAGAGCGACCAGTCAATCTGCACGCTGGCTGCCGGGTCGTTGCTGCTGTTCGAGTAGCGAATGGCCTGCATCACCTCGTTCACCAGCGCCGTGGTCGGCGTGGTGCCAACGTCTTGGAATGTGATGGTCAGCTCATCGTCGTCGCCAGCGTTCGAGATAGTCGCGATAACACTACCGCCCGCGGTAATGGTGCCGCCACCGTTCGGGCCGCCCGCAACCGTCAGGTTGCCACCTGAGACAACCGAAAGGCTGTCATTGGCATTCGCACCGCCATTGCGCAAAACCGTGAGCGATGCACCGCTATAGTCGCCGCTGCCGCCGTTGAGGCTGTCCAGTTCGGCGTCAGAGATAGTGACGTTGCCGTCTAGGGCGACAACACTACCGCCTTCGGTGAAGCTTGGCGTGCCGTCAAGGCCGGTGAAGACAGGCACATCATTGACCGCATTCACCGTAACGCTTGCCGTATCAGTAGAGCTTGAGAAGGCCGTGGTGCCGCCATTGGTGGAGGCATCCACGAAAGTGCCAGCTGCACCCGAAGTCTGGTCCCACCCCCGGAAGGTGATGGTGGATGAGCCGCTATAGTCCGCGCCCGGGACGAAGCGCAGCATGTCTGTGCTGTCCAGCAGAAGCGCATTGCTGTCGCTCGTGGTGCCTGAATTGATGCTGGTCCAGTTTGTGCCGCCGTCGGTGGAGAACTGCCAGGTGCCGTTGGTGTTGTCCACGGCTGTGACAGCAATGGATTCGGGGGCGGCGCCATCCACATCGGTGATCGAGCCGTCGGCCACAATGGCGGCCACCGTCGCACCTGAGTTGCTGGCATCAAGGACATCTTCATCAATCGCCGTCAGGGTCGGCGTAAAGGCGGGGTTCAGAACCGGCGCGTCATTAGCCGCCGTGATGTCCACATTAACGGTACCGAGCGCGACATCGCCGGAGCCGTCGCCGTCATTGCCGGTCACAGTAATGGTCGCCGCGTCGTTACCGTTCGCGTTCGATGCGCCGGTATATTGGATGTTCGATGCGGTATCGAGATAGGTACTGATGTCGGCTGGTGCGCCTACCAGCGTGATGGTGGTGCTGTTGACCAGCGTTTCCGTGACGCCGCCACCAACGCCTGCGCCTTCGCCCGGCGCGCTGAAGGTGCCCGCGCTCGCGGTCAGGGTTACGGTCATGCTGGCGCTGTCCACGTCAGCGAAAGTAACGGCCGAAAAATCCACATTGCTGGCTGTGTCTTCGGTGACCGTCACATCTGTCACGAGGCCAGAGATGGTCGGGTCGTCATTGACTGCTGTGATGTCCAGGTTGACGGTGCCCATGGCCACATTGCCGGAGCCGTCACCGTCATTGGCTGTAACCGTGATTGTGGCGGCATCGTTGCCGTTCACGTTGGATGCGCCGGTATATTGGATGTTCGATGCGGTATCGAGATAGGTGCTGATGTCGGCAGGCGCACCCGCGAGCGTAATGGTGGTGGCGTTCACCAGCGTTGCCGTGACGCCTGCGCCAGCGCCTGCGCCGTTGGCCGGTGAGCTGAAGGTGCCGCCACTGAGGGCTAGCGTTACGGTAATGCTAGCGCTGTCCACGTCGCTGAAGCTGGTGGCGGAAAGGTCCACGTTCGAGGCCGTGTCTTCCGTGACCGTCACATCGGTTGGCACGCCTGTGGCGCCCGGGTCATCATTCACGGCTGAAATTGAGATGGTGACGGTGTCGGCCGTGCCGTCTTCCGTGCCGTCATTCGGCGTGACCGTCAGCGTTGCCGACGTGGTGTCGTTGCTGTCCGTCGTGAAGGTGATCTTTGTGGTGTCGTTCAGATATGTATTCAGGTCAGCAGCGCTACCCTGCAGCGTCATCGATGTTGTGCCCGAGGTGGCGACCGTTACACCTGCCGTTGTGCCGTTGCCGTCGGTCGAGGCAATCGTGCCCCGGTCAACCGCAAGGGTGAGCGTGATGGTGTCACCGTCGCTGTCTGACACATTGTAGGCAGACAGGTCGATCGCGGTGGCTACATCCTCCGTGGCTGTATCGTCTAGCGGCGTGCCGCCCAGGTCCGGCGCGCTATTGGTGATTGCTGCTGAGACAACAATATCATCCAGTCCGACGAACGCCATGGTAGATGGGTCTGAGGGCGTAATGCGAAATTCAACGATGTTGTTGAAGTTAGACCCAAGAGTACCGTCGGAAACCGCTTGGTATCCAACTGTATAGTTTTCAAAAGCGTTATCGGTAGAAGTGGTAAAGCTGTTGAGGGTGATACCCGATCCAATTTGGGTACCCGAAGCATCGTGCGCGGTAACGGTGAAGGTCTGGCCGGCGGTGCCGCGATAATAAATTGAGAAACCATCCAGATTGAATGTGTCTGTACCGTTGTCGGATTTAAGCGAGATATAGTTGATGGTTTGTACGGTGCCTGCGACGCCGCCAGCTCCGGCGAAATTACCGAAAACCAGCGAACTATCTGTACCCGCGGTACCTTCGCCATATTGGGTATTACCGTCAGCATCAACGGACGCCAGGTTTTGCGGGTCACCGATAACGATATCAACCCCTGTCGTATCGCCGGAATAGCTGGCCGACAGACCTGAGCCGCCTACGTTTGTGGCTGGGCCGGCACTGTCTGTCGAGAGTGCGGTGAGGCCTGTACCAAAGTTGGTGGTGCCGATGGTTGGCAGCGTATGCGGATAGGCTGTCTGTGCCTGCATGGTAAAAGGCGACTGTATGCCAATATGCCAGCTGCCGCCGCCAGAGGAGGCACCAACAGGTTGGTCTGATGCATACACACTTGCGCCGGTCAGGTTTGACAGGGCGTCAAGGAAACGTGCGCCGATTTGGCTTTTACCAACATTACAGGCCCACAGGGCGATGCTGCTGGCAGTGGCGGCAACATGGGCCAGCGCGCGTGCAATTGGGGTGCCGCTTTCAAGGCTGGCGGCATCGATCCGCTCGCCCCCCAGTGTGAAGGCGCCGGGTTCACCGTGTGTCAGGATATGGACAGCACTTGTGGGTGCCAGGGCTTCCAGCTCCCGGGCGACTTCCGCCAACTTTCCGGCTTCCGCCCGTACCACATGTGTGCCTGGCACAAGGCCGTCAAGCAGGATCGCCGAATCTTCAACCGTCGAATCAACGATCAATACTGCGGGGTACTGTTCCCCTACAGCCTTGTCGGATTCACTAAATTGGTTGAAACAAGTGTTGGTTGTCGTGGCGCCGCCAAAGCCGTCTACCATAATATTTCCCTATTGTTGAAAACTGGCAGACAACCCCAAGCGCGCTATCGCGTGCAGCTTTTGGCAGTATGCCCAAGTGTACCCATTGCCCCCAAATACACGTGCAGGTTTTTCTGTCACAAGCGCGCGGTCGAAACTTTGACTTAGCAGAGCTTATTCATGTGCACGATACAAAATAGTGAAGAATTACTGCATAGCAAACAATAATTTTACACAAACCCAAGCATTTACGCGTTGTATTCAGGTTGTATTTCATGGCGGGCTGGGTTTGATTGCCTTGTGTGCCCGCATGAATCCCCGGGTTCCAAGCCTTCCCGTCATTGGTGGCATAAAAAGAACAACCGTTTTTCGAGACGTCATGAAAACTTCAGCACTAATAAGTTGACTGCGTCTAATCTTAAGGTTTCAATCCACGTTCTTGTTATGCGTGTGTTTTTCGAGTTTCGACATACATTCCAATCATGTTAGGGGAAATCCTATGGAAGGCTATCTCGGGGTCATTGAGGCTCTTGGTTTCAACTTTACACCGCTTCATTATGGGGCGTGTGCTGGCGCGCTGATCGCAATCAGCCAGAATACGGCGCTTTTCTCGCTGTTGGGGACTGCCTTTGGCGGTGATGGCCGCAGCACCTTTGGCCTGCCTGAACTGCGTGGCCGCGTTCCAATGGGCTGGGGCACAGGGCCGGGCCTGCCACCTTACACCATGGGCCAGAAGGTGGGTACGGAAACGGTTACGCTGAACGCAACCCATCTGCCGTCCCACACGCACGCCCACTCCTACGCAGGTGGTGGTGGCGGCACCAATATTGTCCAGGTTGAGGTATCCACCGCAGGCGGCAAAAAGCCAACGCCGGCAGATGGTGACTATCTCGCCGTTCCGGCAAGTGGTCTTGGTTCGCCTCTCGGCAACGCCTATACGGCACCAGCAGAGGTCACGGCTACGGCAGCCATTGGTGGTGTAACCGTATCCGGGGGCGGCGGGTTCGATTCGAACGCCTTCGCGATCCAGCACACAGGCCAGAACTATCCGTTCGCTATCGTTCAACCAAGCACGGTGATCAACTTCGCCATCTGCATGCAGGGTATGTTCCCGTCACGCAGCTAACCCCAAGGGACGGATTATCCAGCCCTTAAATAAGGAGGTTTAGCTATGCTGGACAAGGTAACATCAAAAAATTTCAAGGATCTCATCGGGTCAAAAGTGACCCTGACGATCATGGACGGCCCGGACATTGAATTGACGGTTGAGGAGGTCCATGAGGCCAAGCTGAAGAAGGACGATGCACGCCCTTCTGATTGCCGTAAGAAGCCCTTCTCGGTGGTCCTGAGCGGACCGGAGTCCTACCAAGCCCCTGATGGCTGTTATGACCTGACGCTTGAGAAGGTCGGCGTGCTTGAAGGCCTGTATGTGGACAACAAGGCTGACAATCCTGAAAGCGACGATTTCAACACAGAGGCGATGAAGAAGGCTGCGGCGATTGCCAAGAAGAAGGCACCCGCGAAAGCCAAGAAGAAAGCCGATGATGCGACGGTCGTTGAAAACGAGCAGGATACCCAGTCGCGCCCTGTTGTGCTTTACGAAATCAATTTCGGTTAACGGGCAGCAGGAGATTTATCATGTATGAACAATATATGGGCGTTATCAAAGCGCTCGGATTTCAATTTACGCCAGCCGAATGGGGCCTTTGCAATGGCCAGTATCTGAGTATCGGCCAGTTCTCCGCGCTGTTTTCGCTTCTGGGCTGTCGATTTGGAGGCGATTGTCGGACCGACTTTACCCTACCTGACCTGAGGGGGCGTGTGCCGATGGGCTGGGGGCAAAGCCCAGGCCTTTCGCCATGGGTCATGGGTGCCAAACCGGGCTGGCATCATGAAGTGCTGTCGCTCTCAAAAATGCCGGACCACACCCACGGTTTCACCTATACGGGGAGTGGTGGCGCTAGCGTAAACGTTAGTGTGTCTGCAAGCGCGGGCCAGGATGCGACTCCAGCAGATGGTGACTATCTCGCCGTTCCGGCAAGTGGTCTTGGTTCGCCTCTGGGCAATGCCTACACGGCACCGGCAGAAGTGACGACAAAAGCCACGATTGGCGGTGTGAATGCAGCTATCAGCGGTTTCAATACAAACGCGCTGACAATCCAGGATACACCGCAGGCGACGCAGGCTGTGTCGATTCAGCAACCAACGCAGGCTGTGCACTATAGCATGTGCCTTGAGGGCCTATATCCATCACGTTCCTGATGCGATCATGAGCTATCGGGGGCCGCGTCCGCGCGGCGCCCATCCGCCTTCGGGGAGGCGGACATGGGTGGTACCAATTAGGGAGAATATTATGACGAGCACAGAAACAGCATCGCTTTCAATCGCAACTGCCAATGCGCAGCTTTTCGATGGCGGCATAGAAAAGGACTATCAGTTTGTTGCGGGTGACCTGGCCATGCCGGTTACCTTGATGGAATGCAAGGAGAAACCGCTATCGGCCGGGCCGGACAGCAAGCGCACGCCCTTTATCCTGATTTTCCGGGCGGATGTGGATGAGGCGCACCTGATGCAGCAAACCCTCGAATTCAAAGGCAGCATTGCCGGGCTCGAGGACGGGTCGCTTGACGGCCTGATGATCCACCGGATGATGCGCCCGGCGAACCTGCCGGAAGGCGCTTATTATCAGGTGATGTTCAACTAGGCTGGTATCAGAGAATACGGAGACAGAGCATGATTGAAGGAACAGTTGACCTGCCGCACGGCATCAGCGCCCGCCCCGCAGGCCGCCATGACAAGGATTTCCTTGCCAAAATGTATAAGGACAACCGCGACGACCTGCGCCTGATCGATGCGGAGAAGGACTATATTGAAACCGTGATCGAGATGCAGCTTGACGCCCAGTCAGGCGGCTATGGGTCGCAGTTTCCGAATGCCATTTATCTGATCCTGGAAAAGAACGGCTCGCGCATCGGGCGGCTGACGCTGGATGTCCAGCCGGTTGAGCTTCGGCTGGTGGACCTGGACTTCATCAAGAAGGCACAGGGCAAGGGCTTCGGTTCCGGCATTCTTCTGTGGCTGATGAAAGCTGCGGCCACGACCAAGAGGCCGCTTCTGGTGCCAACGCGGCGTGATGATTTTGCCATGGGCAAGTTCTTGACGAAATACGGGTTCGTTGAAGATGAAGCCATGTCCGACCAGGTCTTCGCCCGCATGAGCTGGATGCCCACAGCGGACGAGATGGCCGGTATTTCGGACATTAGGCCGCGCGAGGCCGCGGGCGGGATGGTTTAAGCCCGCCCATTGGAACACGTCCCGGCTCAAGCGCCGGGGCGATCAAACGACATGCTTTTGACCAGCGCGTAGACGTTGACGCCCGGCTCAAGCGCCAGTTCCCGGCAGGCCTCATGCGTGATCTGTGACCTGAGCACCCCGCCGCCGATATCAACCAATATATCCACATGGCCCGTGTCGGCAGAGTCCCTAATCTCGCTGATCCGGCCTTCCAGAATGTTGCGGATGCTGATGGCTTCGGGTTTCTTCAGCGCCAGCGCCACATCGCGCGCCTTGATCCTGAGTGTTACCGCCGTGCCAGCCGCGCCCTCGATCTGCGGCATAGTCAGGGTCTGTTCGCCCACGCTCACATGGGTTGTCCGGCTTTCCCTGTCCTGGTCCCGTACGGTGGCACGCAGGATCGCCCCGGCTTCTGCCCGCCCGTCCGGCGGTGTGAAGTCAAGCTGCGCGAAAAGGGTGGCCGTCGCGCCTTCCGCCTGTTTCCGGCCCGCATCGATGATCACCATATGGTCTGCCAGGCGCGCCACCTCGCCTGAATCATGGCTGACATAAAGCATCGGGATTTTCAGTTCCCGGTGCAGGGCCTCAAGGCAGGCCAGCACACTGTCGCGGCCCCGCCTGTCCAGGGCCGACAGGGGCTCGTCCATAAGCAACAGCTCCGGCCCGCGCATCAGTGCCCGCGCAACCGCCACCCGCTGGCGCTCGCCACCGGACAGGTGCTTTGGCGCGCGGTCCATAAGATGCTCAATCTGCATCATGGCCGCGATGTCGCCGAATACGGGGGGCACTTTGCCCTTCTTAAGCGACCTCTTTTCGCCGTAGCGGATATTGCCCTCGACCGACAGGTGCGGGAACAGGCTGGCCTCCTGAAACACATAGCCAATGGGTCGTTCGTGTGGGGCTTTGAAGATGCCGCGGTCGCTGTCCTGCCACACCGTGTCGCCCACTCGCAGCATGCCTTGCATCGGTGCAAGCCCGGCCATGGCGCGCAGGATCGTGGTCTTGCCGCTGCCGGACGCGCCAAACAGGGCGGTCACACCCATGCCCGGCATGGTGAAATCCATATCGATCCTGAGATCGCCTGCCTGCCCGCGGAAAGCCGCGCGAATCATATTGTCGCTCATGACCGGTCCTCGTTCCTGAACCGCCAGCGTTTTTCAAGCGTCATCACGGCGAAGATCACCAGGAAGGAGAATACCAGCAGGCCGCCCGCCAGCAGGTGTGCCGGCGCCCAGTTGAGGGTTTCCACATAGTCATAGATGGCCACTGAAAGCACCCGGGTTTCGCCCAGGATGTTGCCGCCGATCATCAGCACCACGCCAAACTCGCCCACTGTATGGCTGAAACCCAGCACAGCGCCGGTCAGGAACCCTGGGCGCGCCAGCGGCATGGCCACGCTCCAGAACCGGTCCCAGGGGCTCGCGCCCAGCGTTGCGGCCACCTCTAGCGGTCGGTCGCCGATGGCCTCAAACGCGTTTCTGATCGGCTGTACCACAAAGGGCAGCGAATAGATCACCGACCCGATCACCAGCCCTTCAAAGGTGAAGGCCAGTGACCGCGCCCCATAAAGCGAGGCGATAAGCCCGCCCGGGCCTTCCGGCCCCAGCGCCATCAGCAGGTAAAACCCGAGCACCGTGGGCGGCAGCACAAGCGGCAGGGCAACCACGGCTGCCACGGCTTCCTTGAAGCGGTTTCCGGACCGCGCCAGCCACCAGGCGATGGGCGTGCCAAGGAGCATCAATATGAGCGTGGTCACAAAGGCCAGCTTGGCGGTCAGGAAAATTGGTGACCAGAGATTTACATCGTCCATCAGGGCTGGCCTCCCGCGCTGGTGCTGGCCTCATAACCCATGCCTGCGATGATGGCCCGGGCGTTATCACCTTTCAGGAACGCCATGAAGGCGCGGGCGGCAGCGTTCGCTTCACCGTGCGTCAGCAGCACGGCGTCCTGCGCGATAGGGCTGTGAAGATTCGCTGGCACAAGCCAGTAATCCGTGGCGGGCTGGTCGAACACCTGCGCCAGCGCCACAAACCCAAGGTCCGCGTTGCCGGTGGCGATAAACTGGTAGGCTTGTGCCACATTTGTGCCGCGTACCAGCCGGGGTTCAAATCTGGCAACGACGCCCAGCGCCGCCAGCGTTTCCATGGCAGCTGCCCCATAGGGTGCGGTCGCGGGGTTGGCGATAGCCAGCCTGGTTGGCTCTGTTGTCTGCAGCGTCTCACCATGGACAGGGCCTTTGTTGCCGCCAAAAAGCACCAGTCTGCCGATCGCATAAGTGAAGCGGCTGCCGGGGACGGCCAGGCCGTCGTGCTCCGCGCGCATGGGCCGTGCCTGGTCGGCGGCCAGGAAGGCATCATATGGCGCACCCTGGCTGATCTGGGCATAAAGCTGGCCGGTCGATCCGAAGCTGAAATGCACGCGGTGGCCGCTCTCGCGCTCAAATGCGCCACTGACTGCCTTTGCAGCGTGGCTGAAGTTGGCGGCCACGGCAATGCGCGTTTCGCCAGCCTCAGCGGGCGCAGCCAGCAAGGCCAATAGTAGCGGCAGCAGATTAAGAAGGCGCAGCATAGGCGTCAGCCCGATCATTCCCGTGAGACATACTAAAATGTCTAGCGCGCGCGGGTGGTTGTGGCAAGGGCGGGCCTGGCCAAAAAATACAACCGGTCTTTTTCCCAATTCGGCGGGCAGCCCTTGCTTGTGATTGTCACGGATTCTGCACAGTGATATACACCCTATGGTAGATGACGCGTCGCTTTAGCTGTATCAGTATCTGAGTTCCCGAAAACTAAAGAAAGAAGGATTGGGTGCCCCGTCGGGATGCTCTTGAGCTCCTCTGTCCTTCTGGGAAGCGGGGGCAGAAACGTAAGGCAGGGTCCGAATTCGCTCAAACGAGCTGCCTTTTGGCAGCCTCTATGATTGTAAGGGCAACATGATCATGACTATCCATCCGGCCAACACGGCACCAGACCTTTCCACACCGCTGATCTCTGAGCCGCCGCAAATGTCGCCGGGTGTCCCGACTGCCGATCTTGGGCCGCTGGCGCATCTGATCGGCACCTGGACCAACCAAAATCTGGCGGGCACAGACAAGGGCGGGCCGGGCGCGCCCTATTCCTATAATGTGATGCCATTGCCGCAGGTTGACCCGTCAACGCCGGACGGCTTCATTCTGAAGAATTTCTCCTACTATGAAGAGCTGACCTTTTCGGCCATTCACGGCAGTGCCGCCAACCGGGGTGGTGTGGGCACGCAGACGGCCTTTACGGCTTTTTACGAACAGCGGGTCTATTTCGCCGAAGGGCCCAATAAGGACGCGCTGGTACATGCCGAAAATGGCTCGCTCCTGTTCCTCAAAGACGGCACTCAGCAGCTTGGGCCGTACGGCAACGGTGATCTGCCCGGCATTTGCGACAAGACTGTGCATAACAGCATGCCGCCGACGCAGGACTATGACATCGTCAAGCAGGTTTCGGTGCCCCATGGCAACTCAATCCTCGCGCTTGGCAATTATGTTTCCGGTGCCACGGGTGTGCCGTCTATTCCGCAAGCTTCGGTTATTCCGCAGGGCTATTCCGGCTTGCCGCCTGAATATACGACCCAGAATCCGGTGACCAACCCGCAGCCCCAATATACGGCCAACCCGAACCAGGTGCTGACGGACGCGCTGGCGGCACGGGCGCCAACCAATTACCTGGAACTGGAGCTGAGTTCGACAAACGGAACGGGTGCGGTGACCAACATCGGGTTCGAACAGCAGCATGCCAATGTGGAATCCTATGGCTGCACTTATTGGCTGGAATCGTTCGACGGCACGGAAAATTACACCCAGCTGCAATATAGCCAGAACATTTTGATGAAGCTTCCGATTGGCGGCAGGCTGCTTCTTTTCCCGCATGTCACCGCCAACACACTGACCAAAGTTCCGGGTTCCTAAAACAAAAGGCGCGCGCCTTGGTGGGGGCCAGGGCGCACGCTTTCCAGACACAATAATTGAGGTATTCCATAGAGAGGTAAAGGACACACTCATGTATGAAAAGAGCCAGAGTAGCGATCCGCTGCTGCCACCAACAGACGCGGAAAAGACGGTAATCAACACAATCAATACTTCATCCGACTGGAACCGGGACCGGGTCCTGCAGGAACTGAAGGATCATCTTCAGATCGCGGTGGAGATCGAGCTGGCGACCTTGCCGATCTATCTCTACACCTATTATTCCATCAACCGGACGCCAAAGGGGTTCCCGTCTGACCATGTGACCCGTTTTGCCGACGAGGCAGGCGCCATGATCATGAGCGTGGCGGTGGAAGAAATGCTGCATATGTCGCTGGCGTCGAACATCCTGTTCTCGCTGGGGCAGCCGCCAGAGCTTTACGGCAAGTCGCCATGGCCTTACCCAACAAACCTGCCGGGGCATGCGAAACTGGGCCCGGACTCTAAGCCCGTGCAAATCCCGCTGGCGCCCTTTTCGCTGGAGCAGATGTGGCAGTTCCTGGAGATCGAATATCCAGCCAAAGTCGATGCGCCACCAGAAGGCGGTGATTGGGAAACAATCGGGCAGGTCTATTCCTATGTGCGCTGCCTGATCCTGTCGAAATATGTTGAGAACTCTGACTTTACCAAGGGCCAGCAACTGAACCAGATTCAGAGCACCAACTATTCGCCGAACAATATCGACACCGTATTCCCGACCGGCAGCTTCAACAAGACCTGCCCGGTGACGACGCCCACGGCGGGGTCAGCGGCAACGGTGGCTGATTTCACCAGCCGCGACGACAGCCACGCAGGCGGTGTAGAACTGATGACAATCAACACCAAGCATGACGCGCTGCTGGCCATTCAGACGATTGACGCGCAGGGCGAAGGCTATGACTTCACCAAGTTCGACGATCCGTCAGACCAGGAATTTTCGCACTACTATAAGTTCCTGACGCTCCAGTCGAACCTGGAAGGCTATCACCCTACCCACGAAAAAATTCCACAGTCGAATCCCACACCGCCACCAGCACCAGCGAACCCGATCACGAACAAGCAGCTGGAAAGCTTTGTCTATAACGTGCCCACCAACCCGGTTGCAGCAAACTATGCAGACGGCTTCAAGGAATGCGCGGATGTGGTGAACGGGCTTTACCAATATATGCTGATCATGACGGAGACCATCTTCAAGGTGCCGTCGTCTGAACAGAAGCTCTATTTCAACCAGGCCCTTCACCGGTCCATGATCTGGGTTCTCGACAAAGTGCTGCAGGCCATGCGCGGCCAGCAGGCAACCATGGGCGATCAGAAAGTGGCCTTTGCGCCTTCGTTCGAGAATATCGACCTGGGCAAACGGGACGAGGCTTTCGCCAACCTTTCGGCCATGGCCAAGGCGCTTGATGCCAAATATGGCAACGAGCAATGGTACAACAGCGACATCCAATATTATATCAAGCTGATCCCGACGCTCTTTGACGTCAGCCCCTATTGGCGGGGTATCAAGGACCCGGCGGACCCGCTGGACAAGAATATCGCAGCGGCGAAGGCGGCGAAATTCGCCGTACCGGCAAGCACCGGCAGCAGCTGCGACGTATCGAAATATGAAGGCGTTCCCATGTTCCCGGCCAACCCGCCCGTGGCGGTGCAGCCCGGTGAAGTGCGCCATGCCTGCATGGGGCTCAATAGCTGTGCCGGGCAGGGCCGGACGCGTGACAACGCCTGCGCCGGTCAGGGCTACTGTTCAACGGCGCTTGCATACAATTATGCAGATCCGGGCAAACCTTTGGCGCAAGACCATACCTGCCACGTGAAGAACAATTGCGCGGGCCAGGGCGGTTGCGGCCTCTATGGCACGGCTGAGGAGCAATATAAAAACCCCGGCGCCAACGACTGTGCCACAAAGGGTTCTTGCGCCACACCGATCAATGCCGAGCGTTTTTCCACCATGGGGGAAAACCAGGGCAAAAGCGTGTGGGTTCGGGCACGGGAGATCTTCGAGACCAAGACCTATCCGGCGCTTCTCAAGGAGAAGCCGCACCTGCCGCCCAAGCCGCCATCTGTGCCGCACCCCCATCTGTTCCAGTATGGTCCGACCATCCAGTGGATTCAGGACTATAGCGGCCAGGGCATGACTGCCTGCGGTGCGTCGGGCATGAGCGGCGCGGGCAGCTGCAGCTAATGGATGGTTCCGTCACAAAAACCGTTACGCAGCCAGAAACCCAGGGTTCAGCCGATAACCGGCTGGGCCTAGGGGTCGGGCTGCGTAACAGCCACTTCGACCATATCCTTCAGGCCTGGCCGGAGGTGGACTGGTTCGAAGCCATTTCCGAAAATTTCATGGATTCAGGCGGCAGGCCGCGCTGGGTTCTTGACCAGATCAAGGAACGCTACCCCTTGGTGCTGCACGGTGTCTCCATGTCCATCGGCAGCACCGACCCGCTTGATATGGCGTACCTCAATAAGCTGAAAGCGCTCGCGGATGATGTGAATGCCCGCTGGGTCAGCGACCACTTGTGCTGGACCGGGATCATGGGGCTCAACAGCCATGATCTTCTGCCCCTGATGCTGACCGAAGAGGCGCTCGCCCATGTGGCAGCTCGGGTGCGCACCGTGCAGGACGTGCTGGAGCGCCCGCTGGTTCTGGAAAACCCGTCCAGCTATGTGCAGTTCCAGAAGTCGACCATCAGCGAACCGGATTTCCTGGCGGCCCTCAGCGAAGAGACAGGCTGCCAGCTGTTGCTTGATGTCAATAATGTCTATGTAACATGCTTCAACGCCGGCACCAGCGTGGACGACTATATGAAGGCCTTCCCGTTCGAGAAGGTCGTGCAGATGCACCTGGCGGGTCACCAGCACTGCGGCACCCACATTGTGGATACGCACGACGGCCCTGTGTGCGACGAGGTGTGGGACCTGTTCCGCACAGCCTGGCAGAAAACCGGCGGCGCGGCGACGCTTCTGGAATGGGACGGCGACGTGCCGGAATTCGACCGGGTGCACGCGGAAGTGTTGCGTGCCCGCGCCTATATTGACGGGATTGAGCCAGTGCCCGAGGCCGCAACCCAAAAACGCCTTGGCACAGCCACATCGACCCCGGTGGATTTCATGGTGCCGAATGTGATGAATGACAGCAGGATGGTAAGCCAATGAGCGCGAACACAGCCACGCTTCCCGACATGCAGCGCTGGATGATGGAGGCGCTCATTGCCCCCGGTAGCGTGGATGCGCCAAATTTGGACGCTACTTTCAAACCGGGAGCGCACATCGATGCCGCCGCCTGCCTGGGCATCTATCAGCGCAGCTATATCCTGAGGCTCAGGAAATGCCTGATCGAGCAGTTCCCGGCCACAGCCCATGCGCTGGGGGAAGACCTGTTCTGCGATTTTGCGGACGAATATCTGCGCACCTGTCCGTCAGACAGCTATACGCTTTATGAACTTGGCCGCCGGTTCGCAGCCTGGATCGATGAAAACAGGCCCGACCGCGACCTGCCGGTGGACGAGCGTGAAAGATGGATCGATTTCATGATCGACCTGGCGTCATATGAACGTGCGCTCTTTCACCTGTTTGACGCGCCCGGGCATGAAGGTAGGGCCTGGCCGACAGGCGATGAGGCGGACGATGAGCTGGTGCTTCTGCCGTCTTTGGTGTTGGCGCATTCCCGCTTCCCGGTGGCCTGGTATTATCATGAAGTGCGCGCGGGCAAGGCGCCCGGGCATCCTCCCCCGGCGCAGGAGTTCCTGGCCGTCGCGCGGCGGGATTTCCAGACCAGTACCTATCCCCTCAGCCCCTTCCATTACCGGTTCCTTTATGCGGTTCGCCAACACGGCAATATTGGTGCCGCACTCGAGGAACTCGCTGGCTGGAGTGGGCGACCGCTCGCCGATGTTGAACGGTCATGGCGGGATGATGTGCGGCAGGGCTGGATTGACGCCGGGTTCTTTGTTCACCGTGACACGGTGGGATAGGCCGGGCGGTCGGTCTTGGGTCAGCCACCCAGGCTCTGGGTGATGAACTTGGCAACCAGCTCCTCGCGGGTACGGCAATTAAGTTTCTTGCGGGCATTGGCCAGGTGGAACTTCACGGTCTCATAGGTGATGTCCGTCAGATAGCTGATTTCCTGAAGCGTAAAGCCTTCGCTTAGAAGCCTTACAAGCTCTGTTTCCCGTCTGCTGAGGTGCTTTTCAAGGGCCCGAATCTTGAACTTTTCCGGGAAGCTCTTTTCTTCCCATTCGAACAGAATCTCGGTCTCGCCCTGTTTGACATTATCCATATGGTCAAAAAGAACCGTTGACCGGACGTCCCTGAAGCCAAGGAAATCGAGGCAGCCGCATAGGAAGCCCCGGTAATAGTCCGTGCTGGCGGCGGTGTGATACATGCCCTCATGATAGGTGATGGCAAGATGCCCGCTGTTTTTTTTCAGGTCCATGATACGGGGGGTCTTGTTGCGGGCCAATTTTGCGTTGATGCGCGCAATGCTCCGCAGGATCAGGGCCGCTTTCGGGAGCGTCAGCAGGCGCAGCTCCATGATATTGCGCTTTTTCAGCGCCATTTGCGCGGCAGTGGCACCCACGTCCACCATGTTCGGGGTGATGCTTTGCATGTTCCTGTAAAAGGTCAGGCAGGTATCATTATTGAACCACTGTCCGGGCTGGACAAAGTAAGGGTAGCTGATGGGTTTGCCGTTCAGGCTCAGGCTGTCACTGTCAGACAGGTCAGCGGGCAGAATGCCCTTGAAAAGGATCGGAAGGCCTTTCGGGCCCATGACATCGACGACATAGTCCGCCCACAGCGCGCTTTTGGCGGTGGAGACATGCTGGTTGCTGGCCAGGGCGAAATCTTGGTTTAACGCGCTCGTGTCGAGCATAAATATCCTAACCCATAGTTTAGTCCCCAGATCGGAGGCAACCCTAGGCCGGATTAGTTAAGCTAAAGTAAAATAATAGAAAATCCCTCCCCCAAAGCCTGAAATACAAGTTAAGGGGAAGGGAACACACCTGGGAAGTGTGTTATTTTTTGAGAAGCTTCTCAATCTCCATTGCCAGTTCCTGTGCGGCGCTGTCGAGAATCTGCGATGCTTCCAGCACCTGCATGGCACCTGCCGCGGTCTGCCGTGACGTGGCAACCACTTCGGTAATGTTGGCGGATACGTCCTGCGTGCCGGTTGCGGCTTCCTGAATGCTGCGGGCAATTTCCTGCGTTGCGGCCTGCTGCTGATCAACTGAGCTGGCCACATCGGCGGAAATGCCGTTCACTTCACCGATCACGTCGCTGATATGGTTGATCACCTGGACCACCTGGGTGATCTGCTGCTGGATTTCGCCAACCTGTTCGGAAATATCCTTAGTGGCGCCGGATGTCTGTGTAGCGAGGCTTTTAACCTCGCTGGCGACCACAGCAAAGCCCTTGCCGGCTTCACCGGCGCGTGCGGCCTCAATGGTGGCATTGAGCGCCAGAAGGTTGGTCTGGTTGGCGATATCGTCGATCATTTTGACGATGGCACCGATCTGGGTCGATGCCTCATCCAGCGAACCCACCATCTCTTGTGCTTTTTTGGCCTCTGCCGCTGCGTTCGCGGCGATCTCGGATGTCCGCTGTGTGCGTTGGCCAATCTCATGAACCGATGCTGTCAGTTCTTCTGTTGCCGTGGCTACGGTCTGCACATTCGATGTTGCCTCTTCGGCTGACGCGGAAACCGACATGGCCACAGAGCTGTTTTGCTCCGCCCCCGCCGAAAGTTCGTTCGACGTGGTCTCAAGCTTACGGGTATATTCCTTCATCTTGTCCGTGGTTGCCCGGACTGCGCTTTCCATCTGGACCTCATGGGTCACGATGCTCCAGGTCGCCAGCGCGGCCGTATAGTCGCCGGTGTTGGAAATAATGGCGGAAATATTCAGCTCCAGCACCTCTGGCCCCAGCTTGATGCGGGTATGGAATGGCAGGTTTTTCGGGTCCCGCAAAATCCTGCGCTGGTGCTCCGGGTTCTTGTGGAACACGTCGATGCACTGCCCCAGCACGTCGTCCGCACGGATGGGCAGGTATTTTTCAAGCGTCTTCAGGGTCTGGAGGCTGGTTTCGTTCATGTAAACCATTTCAAGGGTGTTCGGGTCTGCGATCATGGCGTTGATCGGCATCTTGTCCAGAACCTGCATCAGCTCGCGTGTCTTGTCCTCGGCCTTCTTCTGCTCGGTGACCACGCTCCAGGACAGCATGGCAAACCTGTAGGCACCTTTTTCGTCCCGGACAGCTTCCACATTCAGGTCCAGAAATTCTTCGCCCAGCTGGATGATTGCCCGGTGCGGCAGGTTGGCTTCATTTGCCAGGATATTCCGCTGGTGGCTCGGCACCTTGTGGAAAACATCGATGTTGGTGCCCACAAGATCTTCAGCCTTGATCGAGACAAGATGCTCGATGGAGCGCATGGTCTCGAACGACTTCTTGTTGGCATAAATGATTTCGCAGCTGTCCTTGTCACACAGCATGACATTGACGGGCAGCATATCAAACATGGCAGCGAAATGCTGTTCCACGCCCTTTGGCGTTGCCTCAAGGGCGACTTCACTTGTCTGGGCGCCTTTTGCGCCCCTGTTCCTTATCATGTCAAACATGGTCTATATCTTCCCAGGTGATTAGGTCTAATGCGACATCGCTGTCTGAGCGGTCTTCTCCGCCTTCACGGTATACGTCTGCTTCTGCAGGATGGATTGATGAAAGGGCAGGGTGGTGCGGTCCATCTAAACTGCCACAAGGCAGCCCTCCACTTATTTCATCTCTTTCACGGCCATTCTCTCAATTTTCGGGGCAATCCCGAAAAAACACCACCTCCCCAATTGGATAGCTTGCTTGTGGCGGAAAGGGCTCCGGCTCATCTGGTGCCGTCACATGGTGGGCAGAAACGCCAAAAATTCCCGTATTTGGTGTAAAGGTGTGAAGAAAGTTTAAAATCTTATTGTCATGGTTGTGCTTGCGTGATCTATTCCACCTTAACCAGTCTTGTTGCTCGTATTGCTTGTTTCCAAGGTCACTCAATGGAGCTACCCCCATGAAAAATCGCTTTAACAAAAAACTTGTCACCCTTGCCGTTTCTTCCCTGACGATAGGCGCTGTTGCGGCCTGTTCTTCAGCGGAAACCGAGCAAGCGCCCGCACAGCCGGCTGAACAATCAATAGCGGCGGATTTCGCCTTTCAAAATGCGGTAAGCGCGCCGCCCCCGGGCTATCAAGGGCCGGTATTTCAGTTGAGCCACGACTATCCAACAGAAGACCCCGGCCAATGCCCCCAAAGCGAATGCCCATGGCTTTATATTGATGTGGATTTCACGTCGGGTGTGCCGGTCAATTGGGAAGAGGGCCCTTGGAACGACTATATCATGGCGATCATGAGCGTGGTGGTCCGCGGGCAGGACCCGAACATGCCCAACGAGGTTGGCTTCAGAACCAAAATCGACGGCGAGACCATGTGGTACCATGTGCCGTGGATGGCGTACGACCCGACGGCCGGGCGTGAATTCGCCCACGGCACCACGAACGAGCGCACGGCGCATCTGTCCGACTTTATCGGCAGCCCCATGCCAAATGCGACGATGCTGCAGAGTATGAGCCCAAGCTGCCAGGCCCAGTTCCCGCACGGCTTTGAGAGCTGGGCGGTGGGTATGTACAACAAGTGGGGCGGCTATGCCCTTGGGCAGGCAATCCCAGATACAGGCGAGCCGGCGCTGACTACGCTTGAAGGCCAGACAGTGCCGAAAGGCCTGCCGTTCCCGGAAGGCACGATGGTCACCAAATTCCTGACAACCAATGCGACACCTGAGTGCGTGCCATACCTGGCGAACTCTGCCGTCTGGCTGGTTAACCGCCATGAAGTGGCACCCGACAGACAATATCTGTGCCAGCGGGCGCTGCAGGAAACGCGGCTGACGCAGGTGGACGTGGCTGTGGTTGACGAACGGTCGCCAACGCGCTGGGTATATGGCACCTTTGGCTATTCCGCTGAAGCTGACGGCGACACGGTGCTGGCGCGCCTCGTGCCGCTTGGGCTGCAGTGGGGCTCAGATCCGAACACATTCCCAGCGGTTACGGCCCAGGATAGCCAGCCGGCGACCGAAAGCGTTCTCAACCTGGATGTCGGCATTTATGAGCATTGGGGCTGCGCATCCCGGCTTGCCGGCCCGGTTGACAACCCACAGTCTTCCTGTGTGTCGTGCCATGGCTCTGCTTTCGCGGCAGCGGACGGTGCTATTTCGGTGATGGGCACCAATGTACCGCCGTCATTCGGGTTCACCGGCATCTGCGAAGCTGGCGGCAGCCCGGAAAACGCGGCCTATTTCGCTAATTATCCGTTCCCGCAGGCGTATCCCGATCCGAAATATGCGGGCGCCATCCCGCTTGATACATCGCTGCAGCTTGAGGTGGCTTTCACCCAATACGCCACCTTCGCCAATAACGGCAAGCCAACAGCCTGCACCAACCCGGATCAATTCTGAGCCAGAAGGAACACGCGATGACAAAAGTTACCCGCCGGGATTTTCTGTCCCGCTCAAGCGCCTTGCTGGCAACCGGAACGGCAGTCGCAACGCTGACGGCTTGCGCGTCGGATGCCAGCGAGGGCATGGAACCACAGGGTCAGGCAGACGATTCCGACCGCCCCAGGAAGGATTATACGCTGAAGGCCCATTGGCTTGAGAAGAAGCTGGACGGCACACCCGTGAAGTTGCGCGCCTGGAACGGCACTGTGCCGGGTCCGCTCCTGAAGGCCAGGCCGGGAGACAGGTTGAATATCAAGGTGGTCAATAATCTGACGCCATACGATTCCTCAGGGTGGGACGGCAATCACAATGTGCCGCACGACCTGAATTCAACCAACCTGCACCTGCACGGCCTTGAAGTGGTGCCGCATCTTTTCGAGCCTGTCGGTACAACAGACGCGACGGCGGAAATGATTGTTATCCCGCCTGAGGGCGGCAGCAAGCAATATAACTTCCAGATCCCGGACGATCAGCCGCCGGGGCTTTTCTGGTATCATCCGCACAAGCATGGGTCGACGGTTGTCCAGGCCGTGAGCGGCATGGCGGGCGGCATCCTGATCGAAGGCGACATCGACGAAGTGCCGGAGATCAAGGCCGCCAAGGACAATATCATCGTGGTGCAGGATATCGGCCTGTTCCCCACCGATAACCCGGATAAGGACGGCGAGGGCACTTATATCTATGAGCCAAAGCAGAATGCCATCTGGCAGACCTTCGGCGGCAATGTCACCATCTATAACCCCAAGACCGGCAAGCCCGAGCCGACAAAGCTGAAGGGCGGCTTCACCACGGGTGACTATGCGCTCAGGTATTTCCTTCTGAATGGGGAGCCCTTCTACAAGGAAGTGCATAACCAGAAAGATCCCACGAGCCCCATAGGCACGCAGATCGACAGCGGCGTGCCAACCTACAAGATGAAGCAGGGCGAAGTGGCGCGCTTCCGCATCCTGAATGCCAATTCGGATGACGTGATGCCCATCTATCTGCAGTCGCACGACCTGCACCTGATTGGCATGGACGGGGTTAATCTGCCCAAGTTGAAAACATTGCCCGCGCTGCCCTCCGGCGCCCCCAATACCGCCTATCAGCTGTTGCTGGCGCCTGCAAACAGGGGCGAATTTCTGGTCAAGGCGATCTCCAAGCCCGGCATCTATGAGCTCAGGCAGGCGCCGCAGAGCCTGCAGTTTCTCAATAGCGATGGGCGCCTTCTCGCGCGGATCGAAGTCACCAGCGAAACCGACGATATGGCACTGCCAGCCAGCCTGCCGATCCAGCGGCGGCATTTCCCGCTCACGCCGGACAGTGAGGTCAGCCGCATCCGGTATGTCACATTCGGTATGCAGTTTCCCGGGCAGGCGAATCCCGTTGTGGGCATCGATTTCCTGATCAATAACGCCCAGTATGATGAACGCAGCATCAGCTATGTGGTCGACACAGGTGAGACGGAAGACTGGATCATCGGCTCGCCCGGTCATCCGAACCATCCGCCTGATCACTCGACCCCCGGGCACCAGGACAACACCGAAGGCCACCCCTTCCATATCCATGTCAACTCGTTCGAAGTGATCGGCGAGGCCGACCTGGCGCCGGACGGCACGGTGACCAACGAGGTGCGCTATGCGCCTGATGAAGTGCTGATACAGGACACCATCTGGGTGCCCATGGGCAAGCAGGTCAGGATACGCAACACCTTCAAGGAATGGACCGGCAAGTCGGTGTTCCACTGCCATATCCTGCCCCATGAAGACACCGGCATGATGCAGAATTTCCTCATTTTGGATGCGGATAAAAACGGTGGCCATGGCGGCCACGGGAAAGGCTAAAGCTAATGACCAAACGTGTGGTTCTCGTCCATGACGCAGCCATCGACGAATATATGTCGACCATCCTGCTCACAACCATGGAAGGTGTCTCGCTCGACGGTATCGTCATCGTCAACGCCGACTGTATCTATGGCCCGGCAATGGATGCGGCATGGAAAATACAGCAATATATCGGGCGCACCGATATTCCGCTGTCGCTCTCTGGCGCGCGGGGGTTCAACCCGTTCCCCTGGCCGTACCGGGCTGACTGCATCAAGCAGGGGGAGGTTGCGGCGCTCGCGCCCTATGGCCCGCACCCCGATTGGCCGCCCTACCCGGACGGTGATGCCTGGCTGGAGCAGTATCTCGATAGCGTGCCGGAGCCGGTCATCCTCCTGTGCCTGTGCCCGGCAACACCAATCGCGGAGCTTTTGAAGCGGCGCCCCGAGCTTGAGGCCAAGATCGACCATATGATCTGGATGGCGGGTGCGGTGGATGTTGCCGGCAACCTTGACCCGGACACGCTGCCCATCGCCAACCCCTATGCCGAATGGAATGTCTTCTGGGACCCGGACGCAGGGCAGTGGCTTCTGGCCAATACCAAATTCAAGATTACCGTCTTCCCGCTTGATGTCACGGATACGGTGCCGGTCGCCAAGGAGTTTATGGCGCAGCTTCTCGTGCAGGGGAAGGTCTACCGCTATTCGGACCTGGCGCTGCAGAGCTATGCCCTAGTGTCTGACGAGCCCTTCTATGACATGTGGGACATGGTAACCACCTGCTATATCTCGCGGCCGGATCTGTTTGATGAGCCACAGAAGATGCATATCGAAATTGTCACCAGTGGTGACAAGGAAGGCGCGATGATCCCCAACAAGGCCATGCGCGAAGTGGATGTGATCATGAAGATCAAAGACACGGATGCCTATTACCAATATGTGCTAGACCAGTTCGCACGTTCATAAGCAGACGGGGATCCACCCAATGGGCAGGTGAGATCCCCAAAGCGGTTGCCTATAGCGGCATTTCCTCAAGCCCCAGGGTTTCCAAATCCATCATCGCAGCAGAATAGCTGGCCATGGAGGCGTGAAACTCCAGCGCCGCCAGAAGGTGGTCGATTTGCGCGCGAGAGGCGGCTTCCTCGCGGACGTTAAGCAGAAAAAAGTCGCTGGCACCGTTGGCAAAACGAATTTCCTCGGCTTTTTGCATGGCTTGGGTCTGGGCCGCATTCTGCCGGGTCAGCATCAGACGCTGTTGTGACATTTCAACGCCCAGCGTGAGATTTTCAAGCTCAACGATGAACTGCTCCATTAACCGCTGCCGCTGGAATGACAGCCTGTCTAAATCTGCCTTTGCTGAGCGAAAGCTGCCGCGTGCAGCACGTTGACCGAGTGGGATCGAGAAGCGCACGCCAACGATGGCATCGGTAGAGTCCCGGCTGCTGCCCCCTTCGGCTATGCCCCCGAAATCTCGGGACACTTCACCCATAAGGGTAAGCTGGGGCTTTAGGCCGTTTTCGCCAAGCCGAAGTTTCTGGCGGGCGCGGTCCAGCGCGACATTCAGGCTTTCCAGTTCCGGCCGTTTGGCGACCAGCGCCTCGGTCGGGCCAGTTGTCAGGTTTACGCCAGCGATGCCGGTAAACACCTCTGCCATGGCGGGCAGCTGCGCTTCTTCCGGTTGCTGTGGGATTCCCTTCGGGCTTCGGTAATAGAGTGACAGCTTGTTGGCGGCCATCAGAAACTTCTGACGCGCATTCATCACCAGGGTCTGCCGCCGGGTGATATTCTGTTGGTTTTCAAGTAATGCAAAGTTGGCGATTGCGCCTTCTTCAACCTGCCGGCTGAGCGCCGTGTCCCGCTGCTTCGCGATGGCAAGCAAATGCTCATAAACCCTCAGCTGGTGTCCGGCCACGACCCATTCCCAGTATGCAATTGTGGCGTTGCGCTGGACTTCAATGGCCTGGATCAGCGTTTTGATCTGCTCTTGCTCCCGTTTCAGGCGCGCATCGGCCACGCGGAAGCGGTTCGTGTCGAAAGCGCGGTCCTGCAACAGCGGCACAAGAACGCCCAGTTTGAATTCCCCCAACGAGTTGGTGAAATACTGGTCTTCATATGTGGGGAAACGACCGTCTGATACGCGGTAGCCGCCATAGACCGAGACACCATTGTCTGTCAGTGCCCTTTTGGCATCGGCTTTCAGGTAGCTTCCGCTCCAGCTGCCGGTGGCGCGACTGCGAAATTCCACATCCAGAGTGGTGTCAAAAGCGCCCTCAGCCGCCAGCACACTTCCTTCAGCGCCCCTGAGCGCTGCCTGTTGTTCCAAAAGTTTCGGGGCATGCTCGCGGGCAGATGTCAGGACTTCCTGCAGGGTCAGTGAGGCGCCTGCCTTGCCAGTGAGAGCTGCAACCAGCGCCAGGGCGATCAGGATCAGGCGTGTCATCATTTCGCCCCCGCGTCGGCGTTGGCTTTTGTGGCCTCCGGGCGAAACTCGGCCGGGAAGTTGTTCAACTGGCGCCAAACTTCATAGCCTACGGTGACCGTCTCAAAGGTAATCCAGCCCCTGGCTTTTGCGCCCAAACGCAGCAGCCGGTTGTCAGGCCAGGGGAGGTCATCCGGGTCTTCACTGACCAGAACCCGGAACCTTCCGCCCGTGCCTGCCGCCGGGTCAATGGCGACAATTCGGCCGCCAAATGTTCCCACCGCCACGGATGGCCAGCCGCTGAACTGTACGACGGGCCACCCCTCGAACTGCAATCGCACCCGGTCCCCAAGGCGGGCAAGGCCAATGTCCCGACCGTCGATATAAAGTTCAACAGCCCGCTCAACCTTTTCGGGGATAAAGGTTGCTACAGGGTCTCCTGCCTTGACGAAAGTGGCTGTATCGCCTGCGAGAACCCTGTGGATGAAGCCATCGCGTGGGGCTTTCACCATCTGGGTGGAGCCGCGGGAGAGGCCGATGTCCAGGCGGTTCAGTTGCGCCGATGCGTCGGCAGTGTCTCCGCGAAGGCTCTCGATCCGGAGGCGAGCTTGCTCCAAGTCACGCTGGGACGCCAGCCCCTCATTCAGCAGCTTGCGGGTTCGGTCAAGATCTATCTCTGCGGTCAGGACCGCGGTCTCCATGGCCCGCAGTTTGGCCATTGCCTGGGCGCGCTCGGCTTCCAGGCTCTGAAGGAAATTGGGGTCATTGTCGACGACCTTGACGATGGGGTCCCCGGCCTTTACGCGGCTACCGTCGCGCACATACCATTCCTTGATACGGCCAGAAACCAGCGCGTTCAGTTCCTGCTGCCGGTCGGTTGGATTAAGCGCCGTGACGGTACCAAAGCCCGAGGCGGTCTGTACCCAGGGGGTGAAAATCAGGAACAGGATGATAGCCAAGGTCCCCAGGCCTAGCATCCAGGCAATCACGCGCATGATGCGGGGCATGCGAATGCTGGCAAGAGTTTGGAAGTGATTGATATGACGCTCGCGGAACGGCATGGTGCCCTCGTCCTTTTACCGGAGTTCTTGTTTGAAAGTTTCGAAGCTGGTGAAGAAGGATTGCGTGTCTGCCCCCAGATAGAGGAATTTCTCGAACCCCAACGCATGATCCCTGTTGGAGAAATAGATCACGGTCGTATTCCAGCGCTCGCGGAACAGCGCGAGGATGTTGACCAGCGTATTCTCTGGGATGATGTCGAACAGCTGATTAAGCACCAGCACCTTGGGGCCTGAGATCAGCGCCGCCGCAAGCTTGAGCTTCAGCACTTCGGTGAGTGACAGGGGCGCGCCGGTGGTCGATACCTCCGTATCCAGCCCATTCTTGAGATGGGTGACAGCGTTCCTGAGCCCTACCTGATCCAGGATATCAAGGGTGTCTCCGCTGTGTTTTTCCTCACCCGCATAGCGGAGGAAGTCGCGGATGGTGGCATTGATCACTGTCGGCCGGTCAAGGATGGTGATGATTTGCCGCAATTCATGCACTTCGATATCCAGCACATCAATGCCTCCGATGCTGACGATGCCGCCATCGGGCCGCACATGGTGCTTCAACAGGTCTGTGAACAGGCGTTGTATACCGTGGTTTTTGGTGCCACAGAAAATGACATCCCCTTGCCCGATGGTGAGGTTGAAAGTGACCTTCTCATCCCGCCCGAAGCCCTGCGCATTGTCGAAGGACAGCACGCTGTTGGTTTCCAGCGGGGTTTTCGTGCCTCTGGGCACTTCCTGGGGGACGGAGTAGAAATGCGAGAGTTCTTCGACGGCGGCAATGATGTCATAGAAGCTGGCAAGATAGACCCCAAGCTGCGAGATGCCGAAAAAGACGGCTGAGAGGATCAGTTCCGCTGCCACCAGCTGACCAAGGCTGAGCTGGCCCAGAATAGTCAGCCAGCCGCCCAGCCCAAGAAGCGCCGCGCTGGCTGCGGCATATATCAGCAGGAAGGCGAGTGTTTGGGAAAAGCTGTAGCGAAAATGGGCCTTGTTCGACGCGATATAGTCTGCCGTTTTCGCATCAGTGAGCTTGAGCGCCCTCTCAATATGGAGGCTGGATTTATAATAGCCGTTTGAAGCCCCAAGGTCTTCAACCCAAGCGGCAACCGCGTGTTTCTTATGGGATTGCTCGATCGCACTTTTGATGGCCTTCTTGCCCCACATGGCCCAGATGAGCCAGATCAGCAGGCAGAGCGTGATGTTGAACACCAGAAATAGGGGATGATAAAGCGATACGATAACAAACCCAACAAGGGCCTGCAGCACGACGGTGAAGCCGCCAATCAGAAGATAAGGCACTGATTTCTGGATGATAACGATGTCAAAATACCGGTTGAACAACGGGTTCTTGCCGTTGTCCGCAAAGAAGGGATTCTGGGCATACAGTGTGCGCAGGGAAATTTCAGCGACCATCCGCGCATAGAACCGCCGACTGAATATTTCCATCAGATGTATTCTGAGCGCATTCAGGAGGCCAGACACCAGCAGCAGGACAAAGAGCACGGTCGCCAAAACCACCAGGGGTGCGGCCAGGCCGATATTCGCCACCGTGTTGATCAGCATCTGTACCGATACAGGCACCGCAAGGCTCAGCAGGCTGATGCCGACGCCATAGACGGCGGCGAGCTTGTAGAAGGATTTTTCGGGCCCGAGGATGGAGCGTAGAAACGCATAAACCTCGCTTAAGTTCGTGGATGATGCAGCGCTCGGGGGATTGGGGGCGGACACGTTTTTTCACTCGCAAAAAGAAGGCCGTGGAGACTGTTCCTGCACGGCACAAACCATCTTTAATTCTGTTTCCTGGCGGGGGTGGCCGCCGAACTAGAAGATGTAGGCTTGCGGTGATAGTTCAATACATGATTTTTGTGATTGAATGATAGATTTTGGCTATCATATGCTGACTCAGCAAATCCGCGACAGGTCGGTTTTTCGCTTACCGAGGCCAACCCCTAAATTATTGCGCTCGAATGGCCGCAATTCATCATTGTCAGTCTTCTGACTCCCCTTACGTATGGCGGCTGGTTCAATTCGGTTTTGGTTCATTTAGGGTGACGCAATTAATGAGACTGTGTGACTCATAAAATGAGACTATCCGACAGGGCCGTCTTTCCATCTAAGAGCAGACCTTCAGTTTTCGTAAGCAGGGGCGGGGCTACCGTTGGGCCGCTATAACGGCCTGACCAAAAGCAATGCCCCCGTCATTTGGCGGAATTTGGTGATGGAGCAGGAAACGATATCCCTGTGCGCCAAGTTTTTCACCAAGGGTTTCGCGCAGAATAGTATTCTGGGCAACCCCGCCTGAGAGGACAATATCGTTCAAGCCGTGTTGGCCCGCGATGAGCTGGGCCTGCGCCACGATCCCTTCTGCGATGGTCAGGTGAAAGTTTGCTGCGATTTGCGGAATGGCTTTGCCACCCATCATATCGTGCAGAAGTGGCCCCCACATCGGGGCAAAAGAAAGCTGCCCGGCCCCACCCTCTTCCAGAATTTCGAAAGGATATGGGTTGGCTGTTTGCATTGAGGGCATTGCGGTGGCCTCAAGTTCGATTGCGGCCTGACCCTCAAAGGACTGACGCCCCGTGCAGATGCCAAGGCAGGCGGCCACGGCGTCGAAAAGGCGGCCCGCCGATGATGACAGTGGTGAGTTCAGTCCTGTCTCCAGCATCCGGTCAAGAACGGCCAGCGGTTTCTGCCGGAAAAATTCGAAAATGGGCAGGTTCGCATAGACTTGTTTTTGCTCATCGGTAAGTCCAGCGGTCATGTGCGCGTACGCGTTTCGCCAGGGCTCCTGCGTGGCTTTATCCCCCCCAAGAAGCGCATGAGGCGAAAACTGGGCGACATGCTGTCGGCTTGAGAGATTTCCAACAAAAAACTCACCACCCCAGATGGCACCATCTGTCCCAAGACCAAAACCATCCAGAATGATGCCAAGGGCCTTGGTTTCGGAAAACCCGGCTTCATTTTCGCCCAGGCAGGCTGCGAAATGGGCTTCATGATGCTGGATGGTTATAAGTTCGGCCCCGAACTCCTGTGCCAGTTTTTGCCCAAGCTGGCTTGCTTTGAAATCCGGGTGGCTATCGATGGCGATGATTTCTGGCCGGAAGTCATAGAGCTTCAGATAGAGGTTCAGCATTTTCTGGTAATCGGTGAAGGTGAACGGCTCATCCAGGTCACCGATATGTTGCGACAGGATCGCTTGGTTTCCGTCTAAGAGGCAAAAGCTCGACTTGAGCTCACCGCCCATTGCCAGGATCGGCCTATTAGTATGGAAGGCGATCCTGATGGGCGCTGGCGCCAATCCCCGCGCCCGCCGCATCACCAACTGACCACTGGCGCTGTGGCACACTACGCTGTCGTCCACCCGGTTGACGATGTCCCTGTCGTGCATCAAGTAGCCGTCAACTAGGCTGTGTAGTTTCTGGCGGGCGGCATCGTTGCTGATTACTTGTGGTTCACTTGAAAGGTTTCCTGATGTCAGCACGATAGGGTGGTCAAGATCGGCCATGATCAGGTGATGCAGGGGGCTGTAGGGTAGCATGAAGCCTAGCTTGTGGGTGCCAGGGGCAAGAGTGGAAGGCAGGGCGCTGGCATCTTGTCGCTTTTCAAGAAGGACGATTGGCGCAGCTTTTGAAGTAAGGCTGGCTTCTTCCGCGCCGTTTACCGTGCAATATCGTTTGATCTGAGTGATATCCCTGGCCATCATGGCGAAAGGTTTCTTGTCGCGGGCCTTCCTCTGCCTGAGCATCTTAACGGCTTCGCTGTTTGTGGCGTCACAGGCAAGGTGAAAACCACCAATCCCTTTGATCGCAAGGATATTGCCTGCTTTCAGCTTATTGACAGCTACTGTTATGGCATCGGCGTCCAGGCGGCCATCCAATGTCTCGAACCAGATTTGTGGACCGCAATCGGGGCAGGCATTGGGCTGGGCGTGAAAGCGGCGGTCAGCAGGGTTTTCATATTCCGCCTGACAGGCTGGGCACATTTCGAACGAGGCCATTGAGGTGTTTTTCCGGTCGTACGGAATGGCGCGAATGATAGAAAGGCGCGGCCCGCAATGGGTGCAGTTTGTGAAAGCATACCCCGCCCGCCGGTCAGCTGGGTCCATGATTTCGTCAAGGCATTCGGGGCAGGTGGCTGCATCAGCCACAATACCGGCCGACTTCCTGTCGTGGGTGCTCTTGGCAATCTGGAAACCTTCAAAGGGCCCAGCTTGGCCCAAAGGTGTGATTTCGGCCGTGTCAATTCGAGCCAGAGGTGGGCACTGTCGGCGAAGCTCGCTCAGCAGATTGCGTGCTTCTTCTACGCTTCCCGCCAGTTGAATCTTGACGCCCTCGCCGTCATTGAGAACCTGGCCCACCAGTTTCATTTCGGTTGCGATGCGCCAAACGGTTGGCCGGAAGCCGACACCCTGTACAAGGCCTTCGATGCGAATTAGGAAATGGTCCTGTTGGGGTTTGGCGGCCATGCGAAAACCAGCTGGTCTTTAATGAACCGTGCAAACGAGGCAGGGGTCAAAGGAGCGCACGATATGCTGCACGGAAACGGGTTCGGTCTCCCCGCTTCTGATCGGGGCCCCTTCGAGGGCCTGTTCAAGTGGGCCCGGTATGCCCTGGTGATCCCTGGGCGAAAAATTCCAGGAAGTGGGGGCAACAATCTGGTAATTTTTGATTATGCCATCTTCTGCGCATAGCCAGTGCCCAAGCGACCCTCTTGCCGCCTCTGTCAGGCCAAGGCCGTTACCGGTGATCGTCTCGCTGCTACCCCGAACGCAGAAAGGCATCTTGTCTTCAAGCTCGCCCACCCATTTCTGCATCGCGGGCACAAGGATAGCGAGTTCAAGCATTCGGCAGACGACGCGCGAGAAAACATTCGCGCCACCGTTGGCCCAAAGATCGACAGCAAGCGGATGTCCCGATATCACCTGCCGGGGATAGGCGCCCACTTCCATCACCCGCCCATCATATCTTGGGGATTTGCACCAGCTATAGGCATCCTCTTTATCTATTTGGGGCAGTGTGGAGCCGTCATAAGGGTTTTTGGGGGTCTCAAGGTCTTCATACCAGGAGCTTGTTGCTTCCTCAGTAATGGTCTCAGGCGCAAGGGCTTGTCGTGCCCCATCGGCATATGTTCCACGGTTGAACAGAAACTCGCCACCCACTTCATATGCGCCAAAGCTCATGAGGCCGTTGTTTGTGTGGCCGAGGCTTTCCAGCCTCAACGCTTTGGAGACATGAAGAAACCTGCCAAAATCGCTTTTGGATGCCCGGTCATTGCTGTGCCAGGCCCATAGCTCTTGTATGTTCGAGATGCCTGCAATTTCCTCAAGCGCACAGCCAAAGAGAGAGCCTTCAAGAAACCTTCTGAAGCTGGCCAATATGACCTCAAGGGCAGTCTTTTCGCTCTTGCCAATCTGTTTGGTCACGCCGCCGGGCTGGATGGTCAGCGTATGTGGCCATTTGCCTGCCAGATGCCCCATAATCTGCATGAAGTTTGCGCGGGCGGGCAGCATTTCTGCTGGCGCCCTTCCGGACACGGATTTGAAGCGGTCCGCGATTTCCTCGTACCAGCTTTCTCCTTGATATATTTCGCGGGCAAAATCGGGCATGAAGAATAGATAGAAATGGGTCAGGTGATCGGCCGCATTTTCGCAGGCATGAATGAGATTGGTAGCAATGAGGCCGTTGGGTGAAGGCGTAAGGCCCTGGGTCATGGCCATTGCCTTTGCCGCCGCAACGGACTGGGACACAGAACAGATACCGCAAATGCGCGGGGCATATACAAGGGCATCGGAAACAGGTTTGCCAGTAAGGATGCGTTCGAACCCCCGGTACATGGGCGATGTGACAAAAGCCTTGTTCACATAGCCGCTCGACACATCCAACCGGACTTCAAGGTCACCTTCAATCCTGTTAAAGGGGCCCATGATCAAGCGGCTCATTTGGAACGCCCTTTCTTGTTGCCGGGCACAAAGTCCAGATGATCACGCCGTGCGTTTTCCTTGAGGCGTTCGGGCGTTGCTGCCTTGGACAAGGACGCCAGCGCCACAAACCAGGCTTTTGGCATGTCGGTCGGAAGCCCGATCGGGATGCCGGAAATCTTCGGGGTTTTTGTATAGGCATGCCCTGCTTCTTCAAAGCCGGGGGCCGTGCAGTTGATGCAGGGGTATCCACCCTCGATGCAGGAACCCACGCCGTTCCATGGCCTGATGTTACAGTCAGCGCGGGCCTGGGTGCCCTTGCAGCCAAGGTTTTCCATCATGCAACCCTGATTGCCGAGCGTTTCAGCGCTGGCCTTATATTCATAAAACTCGTTGCGGGAGCAACCATGATGCACCAGATATTTGGTGTAAGCTAGCGGGCGTTGCCATTCGTCAAGGTCATCGCTTTCAAGCGTACCCGCAGACATCTGATGCAAGGTTTCAGTGACCCATTCCGGATGAACAGGGCAGCCCGCAATATTGACTACCCCAAGCCCATCTGTTGAAGAAAAATCTCCGCCCAACAGGCCACCTTTCTCAACGCCGTCATAAGCAAGGCCGCAGGCTTCAACATGATTATCGCCGGCGGCTGTAATGCCGCCGAATGCTGCACAGGAACCAACGGCAACCACATATTTTGCCTTTGCTGCAAGCTTTGCGATCCAGTTCATATAGGGCTCGTCTGTGCCCGACATCATATGAAAGCGGCCTGTGCCGTTGGGTCCGCGCATCACCGCCCCTTCAAGGCACAGAAAATCCAGTTCAAGCTTGTCATCCAGTATCTGGTTGAACAGGTCAATGACCGGCTTTCCGGAAAGCTCGCTTAATGACGGGTGCCAAAGAAGGTTGATGTTGGCGGCCTCAAACCGGCTGTAAACATCCGGGTTGTTGGCCCCGAGGAGCGACAGGGTGCAGCCACCACAGCCACCGGACTGCAACCAGATCAGGTTCTTTTGGGTCTTACTGGCCATCGTGCGGCACCTTCAGTGTGAATGTGGCACCGCCATTTTCGTTATTTGTGGCTGTCAAGCTGCCCCCCTGCTTGAGAGCCATACCGTAACTGATATAGAGGCCAAGACCGGTTCCCTGGCCAACGGGTTTGGTCGTGAAAAAGGGTTCAAATATCTTGTCCATCTCTTCTGCCTGTATGCCGGGGCCATTGTCGGCAATGGATATTTCCACGGCATCGTCAACTGACCGGCATGAGACCCGAATTTCGGGGTTTTCGGTGTCTGAAAGGGCGTCCACAGCATTCTGGACCAGATTGACAAGTATTTGATGTGTCTGGCCTTTTCTTCCAGTTATTTCCATCGCTTCGGGAAGATCAAGCTTGACGGTCGGGTTGGCTCTTTCAGCCTTTATCACCCAGTCTACTGCAGTTCTGATAACCCGCACCAGGTTGAACTGACCGGGGGCTTCCTCCTGATTGGAAGAAAAGCGACGCAAACCCTGGACAATATCGCTGACACGTTCAGCTCCCTCCAGCGTGCCCTCAACAAGGGGCGTAATATCGGCCAAAATCTTGTCTATTTTCTGCTCTGCGATCAGGTCTTCCACTTCAGGCGAAGGTTGCTTTTTTCGCAGGAGTTCAAAGAATTGAGAAATTTGGCTGCCGTAGCGTTTCAATGCGTGCATGTTGCCAAAGACAAAACTGATCGGATTATTCAGTTCATGAGCGACACCGGCAACCAGGCGACCAAGCGCCGCCATTTTTTCTGATACAATCAATCTTTCCTGGGCCAGGGTCAGCTTTTTGTGTGCGTCGTCCAGTTCCTCATAGGCTTTTTTCAGTTGCTCATTCTTGTTTTCAAGCTCGGTTTGGGAGTTAACGAGGTCACTATAGACTTCGTCCATTTTCTGGACGACTTCAATCCAGGCTTCTTCTCCGGCAGGCCCGATCTGCTGCCCCAGGACGGAGGACATTGGCGCATGCGGTGGGGCGGTTTTGTCGGTTGAAGAATGCATTAAGCCTATTTACCTGTTGCGGTCTTTCGATTTGTGCGGATGGGTTTCACATTTTCAAGACCAAACCTGTCTAGCTTACTGCGAAGGCCAACGCGTGACAAACCAAGTTCTTTCGCGGCCTGTGATTTGTTCCAGCGGTGCCTGATCAGAGTTTCCTTGATGATGCAGGCCTCAAGTGCGTCAACCCGCTCCCGCAGTGTGCCTTCAAGGGTGGCAAAATTGTCAAGGTGGCCCTCTTCATCGGTGGGACTTGCATGCAGGATATGCCTTGAAATCAGGTTGGCCCCTAGAAGCTTTCCTTCTTCGCCCACCACCAGCATATGCTGTATTTCATTTTGAAGCTCCCTCACATTTCCTGGCCAATCATAGTCGCACAGGCATTCGATCGCTTCCTGATCAAGGCCCTGGACCTTCTTGCCAAGCTTTTTCATCGTGTTTGTGAGCAGGGCGTGGGCCAGCACCGGGATGTCGCCCGCGCGATCCTTCAATGAAGGAAGGTGAATAATCATGCCGGTGAGCCGGTAATAAAGGTCGGCCCGAAAACGCCCTTCTTTTACTTCGTCCTCAAGGTTCTTGTTCGTCGCCGCGATTACACGTACATCCACCTTCTTGCTTTTTCCGCTGCCAACGGGCCTGATCTCGCCCTCTTGGAGAACGCGCAACAGCTTGACCTGGAAAGCCTTTGAAACCTCGCCAATCTCATCAAGAAAAACGGTGCCGCCATCGGCCCGTTCAAAAAGCCCTACATGATCGGTGACAGCGCCCGTGAAGGCGCCCCGCTTGTGGCCGAAAAGTTCGCTTTCAAGAAGTTGGTCAGGCAGGGCTCCGCAGTTTTCGACCACAAATGGCTTGTTCCACCGCAGGCTGCCATAATGTAGCGCGCGGGCTGCCAGCTCTTTTCCGGTGCCGGACGCTCCCGTGATCACTACAGAGACATCATAGGGGGCCACTTGCCGCAGGGTTTCGCAGATTTCGTTCATGGGGCTGTTTTTGGAACGCACAATGCCGTCATTGAAATCATACTCCTGCCGCAGCTTGTTCCGTCGGTCAGACATCTTGCTTTCAGCATTCGAGACTGACATTTTCAGCTCAATAGCAAGGAGTTCATGCTCGCGCTGCAGCTTGTAAAGGCGCACAGCGTTTTCCAGCGTCAGGATCAGGTTTTCCGGGTGCCAGGGCTTGGTAATATATTGATAGATGCCTGCTTCATTGAGGCCTTCGATAATGTCGTTTGGGTCGCTATAGCCTGAAATGATCATGCGAATGATGTCGGGCCAGCGCGAGCGCACGTCGGTCAGGAACTCCACCCCGGTCTTGTCGGGCATTCGCTGGTCACAGAGGATTACCTGAATCCACTCATTCTCCAGTATTTCGCTTGCTTCGGCGACATTCTTTGCGGTCTTGACGTCAAACTGCCCCCCCAGAATACGTTCCAGGGATTCAAGCGATCTGACTTCATCATCTACAATCAGAATGGATGGCAGGTCCGTCATTTATTCCTCCAATCCCATTAACATATGCGCGGCAACTGCTCGCCCGCAAGCCAGTCGATCATTCGGGTGCCGCCAAACATGGTTGTCATCCTGACCATCTTGTTTGGGTCTTGTGTGACCGCGCCGATCATGGATGCTTCTTTACCCAAAGGGTGCGCGTGCATCACGGATAGCAATTTGTCTGCATCTTCGGCATTGCAGATGCAGACCAGCTTGCCTTCGTTTGCAATATTCAGGGGGTCCAGTCCCAAGAGCTCGCAGGCGCCGGATACCGCGGGCTTGAGGGGGATTTTCTCTTCTTCAATCAACATGCCCACGCCGGATTGCCCCGCGATTTCATTCAGCGTGGCGGCAAGCCCGCCTCGCGTCGGGTCACGCAACACTGATATGGATGGGGCAGCAGCGAGCATGTCGCTTACAAGGCCGTTCAGGGCTGCACTGTCCGAGACAATCTCGGTCTCGAACTCCAGGTTTTCGCGTTTTGAAAGGATGGCGACGCCGTGGTCACCAACGGTGCCATTGATCAGGATAGCTTGCCCCGGCACGGCCTTGTCGCCGCCGATTGCCAAACCATCCTCAATCACGCCAACGCCTGTTGTGCTGATAAAGACCCCGTCGCCCTTGCCTTTTTCGACAACCTTGGTGTCACCGGTGACAACAGATACATTTGCTTGTCTCGCGGCATCCCCCATGGAACGGACAATTTCCTCGAGGTCCTCCAAGGGGAACCCTTCTTCCAGAATGAAAGAGGCCGAGATATAAAGCGGCGTTGCCCCCATCATGGCCACGTCGTTGACAGTGCCATGAATGGCAAGGGAACCGATATTGCCGCCGGGGAAAAACAGCGGCGAGATCACATGCCCGTCTGTTGCCATCACCAGCCTGCCGCTTGCTTTGGGCAAAAGCGCCCCGTCATTGGCCTGCGACAGATATTCATTGTCCAGATGTTTCCTGAATATATCGGTGATCAGCCGGTCCATGGTGCGACCACCGCCGCCGTGCGCCATTTCAATGCAGGCTTTATTGGTTTTTCCCGTCATGCGACTTTGCCCTCGCTCTGGTCTGCGCGGAAACGGCCGTAGCTATAATATGCGGCACAGGCCCCTTCTGACGACACCATGCATGACCCATAAGGCGTTTCCGGCGTGCAGGTTTTGCCAAACAGTTTGCAGTCCAGCGGGCCTTTGGTGCCGCGCAGAATGGCCGGGCATTCACAGGATTTGACCTCCCGGGATTGTTTGGGTGCAATATCGAAGCGTTTTTCGGCATCATAGTCTGCGAAGCTGTCCCTCAGTTTCAGGGCGCTGTTCGGAATTTGGCCAAGCCCACGCCATTCAAAACTGTCCCGAAGCTCAAAGACCTCAGCGACCAGGGCTTGCGCCTTCTTGTTGCCGTCTGCGGTCACCACACGGGTATATTGATTTTCGACGTCATGACGCCCTTCATTGATCTGGCGCACGATCATGAGGGCCGCCATCATCACATCAAGCGGCTCGAACCCCGTGATGACAACAGGCTTTTTGTATCTCTGTGCGGCAGCTTCATAGGGGCGGGTGCCGATAATGGTGCTGACATGGGATGGTCCCAGAAATCCGTCAAGTTCAACGGGCGGCTCATCCGGCGTGCCGGGGGTGTCGAGGATGGCACCTACAGCGGCAGGCGTTAGCACGTGGTTTGAAAAGACCGAAAAATTTGAAAGCCCGGCTTCTTTCGCTTTCTTGACGGCCACGGCCGTGGGCGGTGTCGTGGTCTCGAACCCAATGGCAAAGAACACCACCTGTTTGGTCGGGTTGTCTGCTGCGATCTTCAGGGCATCAAGGGTTGAATAGACCATACGAACATCAGCGCCGCGTGCCTTTGCCTTCAGAAGGCTGTTCTGCTTGGTGCCGGGAACCCGCATCATGTCACCATAGGAACAAAGGATCACGTCATGATTTTCGGCAAGCTCGATCGCATCGTCCAGCCGCCTGATAGGCAGCACACAAACAGGGCAGCCGGGGCCGTGGATAAATTCAAAATTTGCGGGCATCAGGTCTTGCACCCCGTAGCGGAAAATGGCGTGGGTGTGGCCCCCGCAAAACTCCATGACACGGTATGTGCGGTCGGGTTGTACCTCTTGCGCGATCGCCCGCGCCAGATTGGCAGAGACATCCTTCTGGCGGAATTCGGTGATATATTTCATGAGGCTTCCCCAAGGCTTTCCCGCACTTCTTCGGTAAGCACGCCGGCCTCGGCCATGATTGTCAGTGTTCGCTCGGCCTCTTCCTCGCTTACTTTGTGAAGGGCGTATCCCACATGCACCAGCACATAGTCGCCAACTTGCGCGTCTTCGATCAGGGCGATGGACACGGATTTTTTCACGCCCTCCAGTGCGACAACAGCCATGTCTTCGCCCTCAAGCGCGACTATTTTTGCGGGTAATGCAAGGCACATCGGCGCCTCCTATGCGCTTTGTTCTGACAGGGGGTGCCCGGCCAAAATCATGGAGTGAGCAGCAGACAGCCAGGACAGCCAGTTGTCCATGCCCTCTCCGGTGGTGGCGGAAACCTGCAGTATTTTGGCGGCTGGGTTCACCTTACGGATATTCTCGATGGCTGCATCCACGTCAAACTCGACATAAGGCAACAGGTCAACCTTGTTCAGGAGCACCAGGCCGGAAGCCGCAAACATGTCAGGATATTTAAGGGGCTTATCCTCACCTTCGGTGACGGAAAGGATAGCCACCTTGTGGGCTTCCCCCAGATCAAACGCAGCTGGGCACACCAGATTGCCAACATTTTCAATGAAGACGAGGCTCGCGGGCTCCGGCTTCAGGGTTTCAAGGGCATGGCCCACCATATGGCCGTCAAGATGGCATCCCTTGCCGGTATTCACCTGAATGGCGGGTGCGCCGGTTGCCCTGATGCGGTCTGCGTCTGCGCTTGTCTGCTGGTCGCCTTCAACCACAGAGCAGGCGGTTTTGCCTTTCAGGTCGTTCAAGGTGCGGACCAGCAGCGTGGTTTTTCCTGAACCAGGGGAGGAAACGAGGTTCAGAGCAAGGATGCCCTGATCCATAAAATATCCCCTGTTTCTGGCGGCATACTGGTCATTTTTGGCCAGAATATCCTGTTCGATCTGCACGATGCGGCTTTGGCTCAGGCCGGGTACGCTGGTACCTGCAATACCGGCGCCATAATCATGCGCATGAGTATGGTCATGATGGTGGTGGTCGTGATCATGATGATGCCCGTGACCATGGTGGTGGTCATGACTGTGATCGTGGCTATGGTCATGCGCATGAGCATGCTGCCCATCCTTGCCTTCAATCTGTACATTGCCGTCACTACATCCGCATACTGTACACATCAGTCTACCTCCAGTTCCTTGATTCTCAGTTCTTCCCCGCCGGTTATTTGCAACTGGTGCGAATTGCAGGTGGGGCAGGGGTCATATCTGTTCTTGATCGTGATAGATGCAGCACAAGGCAGACACCAGGCCGTGCCTTTTGTCTCTATGATTTCGAGAGCGGCATCTGTCGCAAGTGACCCTTTCGTCACCACGTCGAAACCAAATTTCAGCGCATCAACTTCGACGCCGGAGAAAGGCCCGATTTCCAGGCGGACTTTTCTGACAACCGAAAAACCCTGCGCAGCCGCTTCTTGCTGAAGGGTCTGCAGGATGCTTTCACAAATCGCCATTTCATGCATGTCAGACACCCTCCAGAACATATGGAACGCACGGGTCGGCGGTACGTACCATCATATTGGCGACATCAGAGAGTTGCGATCTGTTTTTCTCAAATATCTGCTGGAAAATTCTTTGAGCCATGCCGTCAGGGCTGAAATTCACATGGGACGGCGAGGAAATCCGGTACCGGGTCACTATGTTGCCATCCAGTTTCACGCTATGGATAAGGCGGCCTCTTGCTACCTGTACTGTTGCGCTGGCACACCCGCCCTCCAGGGAGCATTTGGTTTCAATTGCCTTGTCCCCCGAATAGGTATTTCGGATGAGGTCCGGTAATTTTGCAATCTCCACAAGGCGGCACAGGAGCCTTGCCAGAAGCCCACCTCTTGGCCCTGTTTCGCATGAACCGATAAGCTTTTCGTTTCTCCAGCGGGTATAGAGGCTGGTTTCCACCGTTGTGGCGTCGGTTGAGGTTTCGGCCGCCATGGTAGGCGCCGGGTCCTGGGCGGCGCCAATCTGCTGCCAGCGGTTTTTGATGACATAAGCCATGGCGCGGGCTGGAAGCTGTTGTCCGTTCAGGCACCAGCTATCAATCTCGTTCCCGCGCAAGCTCAGCCAGCGCGCCAGGGGTATTTCAAGAATTTCGCATTCGATGAATTTCTCAATCTGCGCCAGGGTTGGTTCAAGACCTTTTGGCCCTTGTGACCCAGAGGCATTCTCCTCGTCGAAGATAGTCTTGATGGCATCCACAAGGACCTTGGCGGCAGGGAAGGCGAATTTCGGCGCTGTAGCGCCCGTCCATTTGGGCCAGTCAATCGCCAGCCGCATAAGGTTTTCCCCCAGCCGTTCCGTAAGGATCAGGCATTCCCTTATGCGGCTTTCATGGCCGGTCGGCTGAACGGCTTTGGCTTGTTCAAAGGCCGTGAAAGCCGCCTGTGTCTGACCTGTGCGGCAAAGAGAATAAAGGGCTCCGATGCGCGATATCGCCTCCTCGCAAGAAATGCCTTCCAGTATTTTTTCTGGCTTGAAGGCTTCGCGCATGCCCACCTGCACCCGCCCGTTTTCTTCACGCGGAAACGCAATGGTGATTTTGCCTTCGAACGTCATGAAGATGCCTCGCTGGCATTACGGGCGTGGCCGGCAGAAATAAATCGCCGCCTGCTCATCTCGGTTTTGGAAAGTGGCACTTTTTCTTCCGCCTGCTCCGTGCTGTCTGAAGGTTGATCAAAGCTGTCCTCAGGGCTTGGCTTGGCCGGGCTTGCAGGCAATTCGCCGCGCCAGATCTGCGCCATTTCCTGTTCTTTTTCGCTAACACTTGTTTCCGTGTTCAGAAGTTCAAGCATCGACGTCTGCGCGACGGCGCGCGCTGTTTCCTGGTCCTCAAATTCCAGTACCGGAGAAAAGAGAGAGCAGGAAAGGTAGGTGCCCAGGGCTTCTTCATGGCTGCCGATAAATTCAAATTTTCCTGAAGGGAGCGATAGCATGCGTTTTTCGCCAACGCCTGGGGCGGCGTCTTCCCATTCTTCGCGCAGATACAGAATGCTCAGAAACCAGGGCGTGATCAATATTCCCAGATAGCCACCTCCCCACTCCTGAAAGCCGACTGGCTCGACTTCCAGCTTATGGTTCAGAAAAGGCAGTCCCGCCATGCGGCTTGCTTCAATCTCCCTGAAGCAGTCAGCCACCCATAAGGGCAGATCATTTATGGCGTCTGGGTTTGTCATTCAGATATTTCCAGAAATCCTGACTTTTCGGCGTCACACTCAGGGCAGCTCCAGTGGTCCGGGAGCTTTGAAAAAGGTGTGCCTTTAGGGATTTGCCAATAGGTATCGCCTTCAGCCGGATCATAGACATGCCAGCAGATTTTGCATTCCAGTTTGGCGTCGTCGGCCAAACTTTGTGCATCACCTCCATAGGACCCGTCAAAGAAGGACGCCATCAGACATAAACTCCCAGAATTTCTGTCAGTCTGTCGGCGCTTTCCTCCATGTCTTCGGGGGCCGCGCAAACAACTTCCGGCAATTTGGTGATCTCGATCGAGTTCAGGATGACGGTATCCTGCGAATTATAATATTGCACCCACCATGTGTTTTTGGTTTTGGTCGACGACACGCGGCAGTTGCCGTAGCCGCGCGAAAGCACAATCACATTGCCTTCGCCCACCTGCTGGGTGATGAACTGAAGATCATTTTCCGTGTGCGGTAGCAGCGACAGGTTAATGGCGTGAATGCCGCCCGGCTTTTCTGCCACGGGGATATGTTCGTTGATTTCGCTGAGGAGGGCAGGTGCGTTAAACACACCCTCCATAAAAACACGCGGGATCTCGACCTTTGATTTTGCGCCCTGGCCGGCAATTTCTTTGGCAATCGACGGGAAATCAGCGACTTCGATATAATCCTGAACATCGCCGCCGTCTGTCTTGCCCCGGATGCGCCAGACGCCCGCGAGGATGGTTTCCTGTGCCTGCATATCGGGGCCCGCGATAACCGAAACCTCGCCTTCACCCAGCACCTGATTGACGAAGTCAAGATTGTCTTCAGACAGGCCGGTCAGGTCAAAATAGCGATCCTTGCCGTTCAGGCCTCCCGCTTTCAATGTAGTAAGGACGTCTTGGAGGATGGTGAGGGCGGCCTTCATCCCCCTGGCTTCTTCGGGCTCTGGCAGGTCAGGCGCCTCATAAACCGACATTTCCTTCGGCATGTCCATATATTCAAGCTGCGCGCCGTCTTCATCAAGGGGTTGGGTGCCTGGCCCTGTGGCCGCGGGTCCAGTAAAGCTGAGAGGTGTATCTGACATGGGCTTGCCTTCTAGTTTGCAGGTTGTTGGGGCTGGGTGGCGCAGCCATCAGGCAGGCTGTAGGGCGGCGGTGCGCTGGGTGAACGCTTTAGGATGTCACTGATTTCATTGATATAATCAGTCCAGTCCTGAATTTTCTGAATGGTTCCCAGATAGTCGCCCTTGCGCAGAAAAACGAGTGCTGGATAGGCGTTAAAGCGGTATTTGAGCTGCAGGGCCCGTTCGCTTTCCCGGTGGACTATCACTGCTTCAAAGATATTCTCAAATGCCTTAACAAGTTCAGGCAGCACCACAGCCACATCGTCGCTATCTGCCATTCTTGCGGCGTCGCCCGCAAAGAACAGGACAATATCCTCCCGGTCCGGCGCATAGGCTTCAAGCTCATCAGCAGACATGATCTTGAAATTTTCGCGTTCAACGATTGATTCCAATAGGGGTGAATACATTGGTTTTTGCTCCCTCAATTATTCTTGTCGTTTTGCCGATTGCGCCGATTACGTCGCTTCTTTTGCAATAAGGTCGGCAAACAGATGGTCGATGTCGGTCTCGCCCTGCATTACCTTTTCAAGGGCAATCAGGGCATTCAGGCTTTTCAGGGCATCGTCTTCACTGATGATTTCTCTGGCGGCATTGATAAAGACCATGACCCATTGGCCGGGCTCCACATTTCCAACAAGGATGGTATCAATGGTGCGCTGTTCCCCGCGATAGTCGCACAGGGCCTGGCCAAAACCGGCTTCCAGCACTTTCATCGGCAGGCCGACACACATCAGCTTTGGCCCTGGCTGTGCAATATTTCGTCAATCTCGGCTTCGAAATCCTCAGGTCCCTGCCAGCCTTCGCCAGCCACAATGCGGGCATCTCCTTTTCTATAAGCCATGGCATCGTCCGGGCGTTCGGCCTCATAGCGGCTCAGGACCATATGCTCACATGCGATTGTCAGTTCTTCATCAAGCGGGGTGCTTCGTTTTTCGCCGTTGATGCCATGGGCGATCAGATAGCCAAGCGCCATCTCGATGGCTGGCTGAATTTGCGCCTTTACCTGTGGGCGAAGGCTTCCGCCATAGTCATCAAGTTCAACGGGCTGCACACCCACGAGAAGCAGATGCTTGGGATAGTCCCCCATCATTTCAGCCATGGCCAAAACTTCCTGGAAACCGGTCTGGTGAAGCGAGATTTTCTTGACCCCCAGGAATTTCGGGACTTCGTCGCCCTCGACGCGTTTGAGCGTGCCCGGCTCAAGGCCGTAGTCAACGGCATCAAACACGATCAATATATCCGCGTCACGAATATGCTGAACCAGATAGATGCCCTGTGTGCCGCCATCCATGACTTTGACATTGGGCGGAAAAGACCAGTTTTGATGCAGGCTTTCAACGGCGCGCACGCCGAAACCTTCATCTGCCCATAGCAGGTTGCCGATGCCCAATATCAGGACGGATGGTTGGGTTTCACCCATAGCCGACTTCTCCCCGTTGCCCCTTCAAGGGGCGCTCTTCCCGTCGCCATGAAAGGCAAGGGCCGTGCCAGAAGCATGTCAGCTTCCAAACTGGCAGAAATACTGGAAGTTTGTATTCCACCCCCTCATTAAGTGGAAAGTAACATTCCATTATGCGCAATAGGTGGAAGAATATAATACAAAAATAGCGAGACCAGGCGGGCCTCGCTATTTTCTACCTGTTCCAGTCGGAAACTGGTTGGTTCTATTTCTGGTTAGACGACCTGCTATCCTTGAAGGTTCGCCAGCCAGAGAAGATGGACGATATGATCGATTGCCGCGACATGATGTCTTCCCGCACCGCTGCGTAGATATGAATGATCATGAAGCAGATAATGCACCACATGCCCAGATGGTGCCATGTATGCACATCCTGGCTTTGACCAAACAGTGGGATAACCCAGCTGGAGAAATAGTCGAACTGCCAGCTGCCCATGCCTGTTCCCTCGCCATAAAGGGCAAGGCCGGTAATGATCATAAAGACACTGCCCCAGACAAACATGATATGCATAACCAAAGCCGCCAGCGGGTTATGCCCCGTATATTTCAGGGGCTCCTTGGCCAGCATGGCATACCAGGCAACTTCGTGCTTCACCTCTGACCAGAACTTCCTTGTCCAGAATTTCGGCGCGAAAATCTCTTTGGCATGCTTGTTTCCTGCAAAAGCCCAATAGAGGCGGAACAGGAAACCGATCAGGAAAATATAGGCAGAGACGAAATGCAGATACCGTATCCAGCCGAACAGGTATGAATCGTATGCCTCACCAGACATTGTCGGCGGCGGTGATCCGATGAAATAACCTGTCAGGCAGAGGGTCAGAATGGCAAAAACATTTATCCAGTGCCAGATTCGAATAGGCGCTTCATAGACATATACGGCCTCTTCGGTATGGCTGGGAGTTTGAGTGGACGTCATGCCTCCCTCCTATGCGCTGGCCAGGATAAGCCCGACTGCGGCAACAGACGCGCCCATTGCTGGAACGGCATATTTGTTGCGCGATACAATCGACCCTACGGCATAGCCAAGAAGATGCAGGGCTATGCTTGTGGCAAGGAAGCCCACCATGTAACCGCCTACAGCGCCTGTGGCCTCGGCACCATGCGCGTGACCGTGAAAGAGGCCAAAGCCGCCAATCAAGGCAAGCGCCATAGCCATGGGCACCTTGTGGCGCAGAAGCATCAGGCCACCAAGCGCAATCAGCGACACAATGATCCCGGTCTCAATGAAGGAGGCAGAGGCGCCGCCAAGGCCAAGCCCGAAGCCAACGACAAGGGCTGCCAGGAAGGCCAGCGGCCCCTGGATTGCCTTTTTTGCTGGTGCGAGCGAAGCCCATAAACCAACCGCAAACATGGCGATCAGGTGATCGAGCCCGACCAGCGGGTGCAGAAGCCCTGCGCCCACACCTGCAAGATTGCCTCCTGTGTGGGCTGATGCAGCCCCGGCTACAGTAAGGGCGGCGATTGAAGCCAGACCAATTTTCGTATGTGTTTTCATGATAATCTCCCTTACCTGACTTTCACGGTGCTTAGTTCTTCGCCGTCCGGGCCCATCACATGGGTCGAACAGGCAAGGCATGGATCGAAACTGTGTAGTGTGCGCAGGATTTCGACCGGCTCTTCGGCACGTTCCATCTTGGTATTCATGAGTGAAGCCTCAAAAGCACCAATGTTGCCTTCCTTGTCGCGTGGGCTACCGTTCCAGGTGGTTGGTACAACGCACTGGTAATTGTCGATCTTGGTGTCCTTGATCTTGATCCAGTGGGCGAGGGCACCACGGGGCGCCTCAGTGAAACCAACCCCCTTCACTTCCTTCGGCCAGGTTTTGGGGTCAAAGTTTTCGGTGTTGGCCGTGGCAGTATCGCCGGCCTTGATGTTGGCGATCAGCTTGTCCATGAAATAGCGCTGCTTGCGTGCAGCCCACTGGGCCTCAAGCGCCCGGGCTGCTGTCCTGCCAAGGGTGGAGAACAGAGCGTTCAAGGGAACGTTCAGGGCGGACAAGGTGCTGTCAACTTGCTCCTTGATTTCTTCATGGCCCTGGGCGTAGCCAACGATATAGCGGGCAAGTGGGCCCACCTCCATCGCGTGGCCTTTCCAGCGCGGCGCCTTGATCCAGCTATATTTGGCGTTTTCGTCCAGCTGCTTGATGTGGGTGCGTGTGCCTTTGGCGTTTGGCCCAAGCTCGTATTTCGGCTCGGTAATGCCATCCCAAGGGTGCAGGCCTTTTGTTTCGTCCGGATACTGGTACCAGGAGTGCGGAACAAATTCCTGAATTTCGCTTGGGTCGCGCAAGTCCACTTCATGCACTTTACTGAGGTCGCCGTTGATGATAGCGCCGCGCGGCATCATCAGGTTACTGGCGCTATAGTCATTGGCCTTGTCCGGGATATCGCCGTAGGAAAGGACGCTGGTGCTGGAAAGACCACCACCATAGAGCCAGTCCTTATAGAAGGAGCCGATGGCGATAATGTCCGGGATATAGACATTCTCGATAAACTCGATGGACCGATCAATAATCTGGGAAACATAGTTCAGGCGTTCCATGTTGATGGGTGCGCCTGCAGCCATCGGGCCGTCCATGTTGATCGCACAGGGCACACCACCCACAAGCCAGTTGGGGTGAGTATCCTTGCCGCCAAAGATGGTACGGGTGGTCATGATTTCCTTCTGGAAATCAAGGGCCTCCAGATAGTGCGTTACGGCCATCAGGTCGGCTTCCGGGGGCAGTTTGTAGGCCGGGTTTGTCCAGTAGCCGTTCTTGAACGGCCCCAATTGGCCTGATTCAACAAACTTTTTCAGCCTGTTCTGGATATCCCGGAAATAGCCGGGCGAAGATTTCGCGTGCCGCGGCGATACCGCCTGCTGAAGTTCGGATGTCGCTTTCGGGTCTGCCTTAAGGGCGTTCACCGGGTTTACCCAATCCAGCGCATGCAGATGGTAGAAATGCACCAGGTGGTCGTGAATTTGCAGCGACAACTGCATGATATTCCGGATTGAGTTGGCATTTTCCGGGATCATGATCCCGAGCGCATCCTCAACCGCGCGCACCGATGTCAGGGCGTGCGTGCCTGTGCAAACACCGCAGATGCGCTGGGTGAAGGCCCAGGCATCCCGCGGGTCACGTCCTTTGAGGATAACCTCAAGCCCGCGCCACATGGTGCCGGTTGATACCGCGTTGCGGATGATATTGTTTTCATCCAGGTTAACTTCGCAGCGCATATGGCCTTCAATCCGGGTTACCGGATCAACGACCACGCGCTTGCCGCTGTCATCAAGATTAAATCCGTTTGGGGTTGTGATCGACGACATTAGCTTTCCCCTCCTTTTTCGCGTGCACGTTTGACGGCGCTGACAGCCGCATGCGCAGCTGCGGTCGCACCAACAATGGTGGCCGCTGTGCCGCCGATTTCATCGGCATTCTCTTCTATTCCAAATCCTTTGATGTCGGTCAGGCGGTCATAGAAACTGCCCTTATCCCAGAAGCCGTCTTCCGAACAGCCAATACAGGGATGACCCGCCTGGATCGGGAAGGACAGGCCGCCGTTCCAACGAACGGTGGAGCAGGCGTTATAGGTGGTTGGGCCCTTGCAGCCGACCTTATAGAGGCAATAGCCTTTGCGGGCGCCTTCATCGTCAAACTTTTCGACAAATTGTCCGGCGTCAAAATGCGGCCGCCTGTAGCATTTGTCGTGGATGCGCTGTGAATAGAACATTTTCGGCCGGCCCTGACGGTCCAGCTCCGGGAACTTCTCGAACGTGAGAATATAGGTGATGACGGCTGTCATTACCTCCGAGATAGGCGGGCAGCCGGGTACTTTAATGATCGGCTTGTCCGGCAGGCCGGGAACCTTGTGCACTGGTGTCGCGCGGGTTGGGTTTGGCCGCGCTGCCTGCACACATCCCCAGGATGCGCATGACCCCCAGGAAATAATGGCCTTCGCGTTACTTGCTGCATATTTCAGTTGTTCGACAAACGGCTTGCCACCAATAATGCAAAACATGCCGTCTTCATTGAGAGGGGGGTTTCCTTCTACGGCCAGAATGTAGTTGCCTTTATATTTCTCAACCACTTCATCGATAATAGCCTCAGCCTGATCACCGGCCGCTGCCATGATGGTGTCGTCATAGTCCAGCGAGATCATGGAAAGGATTACATCCTTCACGAGCGGATGCGCGGATCTGATGAAACTCTCCGAACAGCAAGTGCATTCAAGCCCATGCAGCCACAAAACAGGTATCCGGGGTTTGGTCTCCATCGCATGCGCAATTTTCGGCGCAAAAGCCGGTCCAAGCCCAAGGGCCGCGGCTGTTAGGCTGCAAAATTTAAGAAAACTGCGGCGCGTGATACCTTGCCGCCTCATTACATCGTAAAATGTCTCGGTCATGCCAAGCTTCTCCTCCCCTATCCTATAGCGGTGTGGCAAATTGTCCCTATTCCAACTGTCCTATCCGCAAGGCATGTGCCACTTATTCATTATTCAATTAAATCAATGCCTTAAGTTTATTTCTCTGCGAATGGACGACAAAATACGGCGTCAAAACCGAAAGGATTGGTGCCGATCTGATAAGTAAACTTCCACTTTGATTTTTGGTGTCCTGCCAGCAAGCCCGGTCGGGTGACACATAGATTGCAAATGGCTGGCTTTTTGCTTCGACAAGTTTTCAGAGCTGGGTGCAGGCAGTGCTCAGTTGGCGAAAAAGTGGCGGTGCAGAGCGCCTTTGCACTCTGTGCGGTCAGTAGACAGGTCGGTGGGCGGTCGTCAGCGGGGAGGCCCTTCTGGAAAATAGATTTCCAGGTCTTGTCCTGACCGGCAAGTGAGCTTCCGCTTTCCAGCCAAATGCAGGCCAGAATACGGGTACGGGCGATACTGATATGAGAGAACATGAGTTAAGGTATAAAATTGATGCGGAAATCCACAGCAGGCCACCGCTGTCTATTCCCACACCGGGACGGATATTGCATTTCGCCTGGCTGACCGGCTTCCGGAAGAAGGCAAATCCTGGGGCGGCGGTGAAAAAGGCGCTCAGGCTGCTCGACAAAGACCTGTCCACATTTGAGTCACCGCAAATCATCGTGGAAACAGACAATCTCAAGATCAAGTGGGAGCAACATAGCGAGTTCGCCAGCTTTACGCTTGTGCTGTTGAACGAGTCGGAAGACGGCAAGAAACTGGCGAACCGGATCACCGAAATTTTGGATACCCACAAGGGAAAGCGCCTGGTCGCCTGCCAGCTATATGTTATTGGCGGTAATCAGGCGTTGCCCGAAAATACTATCCGTGAGCTTGTGGGTTTTAACCAGTCTGCGGGTGCCATCATTGGCGGCGATACCGCGAAGGTCTGGACTGATTTCCGAATTGATATGGACGGGTTTTCCAAAATTGTTCTGTGGTTGGATTCTGTGGTTCCATCAAGGGCAGGACGTATCACCCAGCGATTGCTGGAAATAGAAACCTATCGAATGATGGCCATGTTGGGCTTCCCGGTCGCACGGAAGGCTCATGGTATCCTCAGTGAAATTGAGGGACGGTTTTCAACGATCATCCATGACGCCAGCCTTCAGGACATGGAGCTTGAAAGCCTCAAGCACTGGTTCGAAAAGCTTCAGGCAGTCAGTTCAGAGGTTAGTCGTTTGATAGACCAAACAGAATATCGCTTGTCTGCCACGCATGCCTATTCGGCAATCGTACAACAGCGCTTGCAGGATCTTAGGGAAGAAAGCATGGAGGGGAAAACCCGCCCTTCCGTTTTTCTGGAGCGACGGATGGGGCCGGCAATGGCCACTTGTGAATCGCTCAGGCGTCGGCAGGACAAGCTGCTCGCTCGGATTGATTCAGCGTCAGCCATGTTTCAGGGCCATATGGAAATAGCCATGGGCCTTCAGAATAATGCCATTCTGAAAACGATCAAAACGAACGCCGAACAACAGGTAAAACTGCAGCACACTGTGGAGGGCCTTTCGGTTGTTGCCATTAGTTACTATCTACTCGGCATCATTAGTCTCTTGCTCAAGGGCGGGGAGAAAGCGGGCCTGTTTTCAGGCTGGGAAATCCTTGCGGCAATATTGGCGCCACCTGCAATTGCAGCCGTTTGGTTGTTTCTCAGGCGACTTAAAAACAAGATTTAGTTAACGTTTGACCTTCGTCTCATCAATTGGGCCGCCTTTCCATCCAAGAGCAGACCTTCAGTTTTCCCTGTCAGGCGTCTCAAACTCGCCAGAAGCGGTCCTCGGGTGTGGAATTCAGTCTGGCTGGCTCAGGGTGGGTTAAGTGCCTGAGTGGAGAACGCAGAGTTCTATCGAATTCAAATTGTTATGTCTGGGCATATGTTGAAAAATGTGAAGACCCCTCATAGAAAGTGGCTGTTTTCTTTTGTTTTAGTATGTGGTTAAGTGTGGCCATTATATTTGAAGTCAAAAGAGTTAGGCGGCCCCTTTATGTTTGCGATGAATGAGGAAGACCAGGTAAACGCATCAAAGCTTGGCATCTTGCCCCCTGTGTTTTTCCCTGCGGCCATCGCGATCAGTTTGATCGTTATTGGCACCATTGTCGCGGGCGACAGCGCCGCAACCTTGTTTTCCTCACTGCAGCTATGGATTTCGGAAACTGCCGGGTGGGTTTATATGCTGGCGGTCACGGGTTTTCTGGTTTTCTGCCTGTATCTGGCCTTCAGCCAACACGGCGAGACGCGCCTTGGACCCAACCACGCTAAGCCCGATTATAGCTTCCTGTCGTGGTTTGCCATGTTGTTTTCAGCGGGAATCGGAATTGGCCTATTGTTCTTTGGTGTGGCGGAGCCGATCACCCACTATCTGGCGCCGCCCGACGCAGACCCACGCACTATTGAGGCTGCAAAGGAAGCCATGCAGCTTACTTTCTTCCATTGGGGGATCAACGGCTGGGCGATCTATGCCATCGTTGGTCTTATTCTGGCTTACTTCAGCTACCGCCATAAATTGCCACTGACCATCCGGTCCGCCCTCTACCCGATCATGGGTGACCGTATCCACGGACCGATCGGGCACGGGGTTGATGTGCTGGCGGTGGTGGGCACCCTGTTTGGCGTGGCCACATCGCTTGGTTTTGGCGTGTCGCAGGTGAATGCCGGGCTGAACCATCTGTTTGATGTGCCCGTGGGCACCGATGTACAGGCCACTCTTATTGTCGTGATCACGGCCTGCGCCACCGTGTCTGTCGTCTCTGGCCTAGACGCCGGGATCAAGCGGCTGTCGGAATTGAACATGATCCTGGCGTTTCTGCTGCTTCTGTTTGTGATCATTCTTGGGCCGACGCTTTTGTTCTTCAACAGTTTTGTTCAGAACCTGGGCCTTTACATAGGCACGATTGTTGAGCGTAGCTTTCGCCTGAACGCTTATAGCGGCGACCATGCCTGGATGAGCAGTTGGACCCTGTTTTACTGGGGCTGGTGGATAAGCTGGTCGCCTTTCGTTGGTATTTTCATTGCGCGTATTTCCCGCGGGCGGACCATTCGGGAATTTGTCATTGGTGTGTTGCTAGTGCCTTCCATTTTCACTTTCATCTGGATGACTGCCTTCGGCAATGGCGCACTATCATTTGAAGCTGCAGGGGCGGGCATCGCCGACGTGATAGCCAATAACCTGCCTTTGGGCCTGTTTGCTTTCCTTGAGCAGCTACCGTTCTCTAGCGTGGTTTCTTTTGTTACGGTCATTCTGATCATTACCTTCTTTGTCACGTCTTCGGATTCCGGGTCGCTGGTGATTGATACGATCACATCCGGCGGGCATATGGACCCGCCCCTGTGGCCCCGTGTTTTCTGGGCTGTGGCAGAAGGTGTTGTGGCAGCAGTTCTGATGCTCACGGGTGGGCTGGCAGCCTTGCAGGCAGCCACCATCACCACTGCGCTGCCCTTCACCTTTGTGATCATCATCGCCTGCTTTGGGCTGATGAAGGGCCTTCGGATGGAAGCGGCAAAAGCCAAAGGCGCGTCGGCAGTGCCAGACGTGCAGATCGTTGGCAAGGGCGCTTCATGGAAACAGCGCCTTAACGCGCTTCTTTCCTATCCGGGCAAGGCCGAAGTTGAAGCCTTTCTGGATGACGTGGTGCGGCCCGCGCTTCAGAAAGTCGCGGCAGAAATGCAGGTCAGTGACCATGATGCGAAAGTGGAAATTCTGCACGGCGGTACAGAGATCAAAATCCTGCATGGTGACGAGATCGACTTCCGCTATGCCATTGAGCCCAGGCGTCTGATGCAGCCGGACTTCGCCTATATCAGTAGGGATGATGAAGCCAAGCGTTTTTACCGGGCTGAGGTGCATCTTCTGGAAGGTAGCCAGGATTACTGCGTGTATGGCTTGACCGAAGAACAGCTGATCCACGATATTCTCAGCCAGTATGACAAGCACATCAACTTCCTGAACATCGCGCGGGTATAAGGCTTTTTGCTAGGCTTTGGCGAGTGGCCCAAGGGCCTCTCGCAGTGGGCCCAGATGGGCGTCGAACGGGCGCCAGGGTTCAAGCCCCTTGGTGTTGATCGGTTGGCGCACCTGCTCGGAACTGGCGGTGCGAACAGACCGGTCCGTCTTGTGGAATTCAAGGCAGGCATCTTCGAACGGCAGGCCGCAATGATCAAGGATGCGCCGCACCTGGGTCTCGAGGTCAGAGACCACATCTTCATATTGCACGCGCAGCACTTTGCCGGGCAGCACATTGTCCCAATGGCTCATCAGCGTGACATAGTCGCGGTAATAGCGGCCGATCTCCGCCAGGCCATAGGTGAATTCTTGGCCCTCAGCGAACAGTTGCTTGAAGCCAGAGAAACAACAGGCCAACGGATTCCGTCGTGCATCAATGATTTTGGCGTTCGGCAAAATCAGCTGGATCAGGCCGATGTGGCGGAAGTTGTTGGGCATCTTGTCGATAAAGAACGGCGCATCATGCCGGTGAATACGCGTGTCTTCGATATATTGTTCGCCAAAGGCGTGCAGCTCATCGGCGCTCAAATGCCACAGATTTTTGGGGTAACCGTCTTCCGCTTGCACGCTTTTCTGCGCCCGCAGCTTGTGCGCCAGCGACAGGATGTTCGGTAACTCCATGGTGCCGTCCACCAAGCTGTGGGACGCAAGGATTTGCTCCAACAGCGTGGAGCCTGCGCGCGGCAGGCCCACAATGAAGATGGGGTCAGGGGCAGGGCAGCCATGGCCCGTTTGCTTTTCAAAAAGCTCTCTGGTGCAGACGCTGGCTTGCGTTTCAAGCTCTTCCTGCATCTGGTCAGCCTTGTAACGGCACTGGTGGCGCTTTAATGCGTTGCCTTCCTCATAGTGGGGGAAGGAGCGGTCATAATCCTTGCAGTCCTCGTATGCCTTGCCCAGCGCAAACTCAAGCTGGATGCGTCCATCCAGCGGTAGCGCGCCGCTGCTGATCTGCTCTTCCATGGCTGCAATCTCAGTATCTTCAAAGCGGTAGGTCTTGAGGTTCGCGAGCGCGTAATAGGCGTCTGCGTGGTTTGGCTGTGCGGCGAACGCTGCGCGGTAGGATGCTACGGCTTCCTGCTGCTTGCCGATGGTCTTGAGGGCATGGCCTTTGGATGTCAGCGTGGTGGCGTCATGTGGCAGCTTTTCAAGGATGCGGTCGAACATCTCAAGCGCAGTGTCATAATCTCCCGCCTGCAGGCTTTCAATCGCATAATGGCTGAGGAACACGGGATTTTTTGGATCGCTATCAAACAGCGACTTGGCTTCTTCAAGTGCCCTGTCGAACTTCTGCCGCTTCCGAAGTACGGCGATATAATCAAGCCGTACTTGCACATTTTCAGGTTCGAACGCCAGCGCGCTTTCCAGCAGGAACTCGGCCTCATCCAGCACGCCAAAGCGAACGCCGATGTCAGCGAGCAAGCGCATGCCCTCAATATGCTTCGGGTTTGCCCGCAGGAAGGTGCGACACAGCTTTTCAGCCTTCAGGAGCTTGTCTTCATAAATAAGGTTGGTCACGGCCTGTAGTTCGCGCGGCAGGGATGAAAGGCGCGCTGCCTGCGCGGCAGCTTGCCCGGCCTCCCCGGTGCGGCCCATAGCCCGCAGAAGGTCTGCCTGCGCTTGCCAGCTGGCGACCAGCGCCGGGTTGGCGCGGCATGCAAGCTGATAGGCCGAAAGGGCTTCCATGGTTTTTCCAAGCGCGCGGTACAGATGGCCTTCTTCCTGCAGTGCACGACCGAAATCAGGGCTGATGCGCTTAAGGGTTTTCAGTGTTGCAAGCGCCGCAGCCGCATTGTTTGCATAGCGTTCGCACACGGCTTTCATATAGAGCGCGTCGATATGCTCTGGCGCGGCATCAAGTACGCCGTCCAGGCTTTTCAGGGCTTCATCGAAGCGCCCGTCGTAAATGAATTTTTGCGCCTGTTTGAGCGCCTGTGTGTGGGACGTGTCCTGCATGGGCCTACTATAGCGGCTGAGCGTGAAGGGGAAAGAGCGAAGGCGCCCCAAGTCGGAGCGCCTTCGGTAATTTTTTGGGCTGTTACCCCGATTAGTATTCGTACGAAAAGCGAACACCAAACGTACGCGGACGATTGGTGGTGATCCGCTCGCGGTCGAACACCAGATTGTTGTTGAGCTGTGCCCGCTCGTCGGTCAGGTTTTCACCAAACACTTCAACCATCCAGCCGTCTTTCCGCACACCGAACGCCAGGTTCATCAGGAAGTAGCTGTCCTGCTTGGCGCGGTTGATCAGCACGATGTCCGAATAAGACGAACCGGAATAAGCGATTGCCGGCTGGATGTGGGCCTCAAGGCCGTTGTCCATCAGCCACTCGTAGCGCACGCGCAGGTTACCCTGGAAGCTTGGCGCGTAGGAGAGGTCTTCGCCTGGCTGGGCGATGGCCACACTGGCGCCCACCAGTTCCTTGATCTCTGTGTCGAGGACGGAGAAGGCGGCAAAGGCGCTCAGGCCCGGAATGGACTGGGAAGCCCACTGCAGGTCACCTTCGATGCCTTTGATCTGCGCGTCTGCTGCGTTATCCGAGAAGAACAGGTTCGTTACAGTCGGGTCGAAAATGGTGGTCTGCAGGTCCTTGATGTCGACAATGAAGGCGCTACCGTTGAAGCGCACGCTATTGTCAAACAGGTCCAGTTTCCAACCCAGTTCATAGTTGGTCACTTCGTCGGTCCGGACAACGGCTGGCACGGCACCGCCGCCTGCGCCAGCAGGCCGGTTAGGCAGGCCAGGACGGAAGCCTTCAGAATAGGTGAAGTAAATCAGCGTATTGTCGTTCGGGGTCCAGGACACGTTCCCCTTGAATACCCAGCCTTTGGCTTCTGCGCCTTTCGGTACTGGTACACCGTTGATCACCTGGGTGCCGTCAAACTGGGTGTCCAGGTTGGTGCCAAAGGCGTTCACGTCTTCGCCGCCGAAGTTATAGAAGGACGAGTTGGCGCTGCCTTTCAGGCGCACATCCACATCGTGCCAGCGCGCGCCGGCCGTGATGGAAAGCGTATCCGGGATCACGTCAAACGTCGCTTCACCAAACAAGCCGACCTGTTTGTCTGTGCGGGTGATGTCGTTAAAGAAGATCACGCCAAGCGGCCGTGGGGTCGGATCGCTAACGCTGGAACCTGGCAGCGGGCCGTTTTGTGGCCAGCCGAACACGCCCGGTGTGAAGCTTTCTGCGAACTGCGAACCTGGGTAGGTGAAGTCATTGCGTTCGATCAGTTTTTGGTCGCTGTAGAAGCCGCCGAAGGTTGCCCGCGCGCGTTTGTCGGACGGCGTATTAAAGCGCAGTTCATGCGTCCAGACCTCTGTTTCCGTTTCAGATGCCACATAGAGGTTCGGCGCCTGACAGGTGCCGGATGGGGCAGCGTCACCCGGATAAGTAACCGAGCCGTCACAGATGTAGTAAGGCAGATACTGGCCCACGAACAGATAGTCGGTATAGTCCACCGTCTGGTCTGTGTCGCGGTTCAGGTAAGCGCCGGCATACACCACCTCAAGTGCGCCAAGGCGGCCTTCGATCGTGAGTGACGTGTTGTCGAAATCATCGCGGATTTCGTCAGGCGAATAACGCTGTACCGAGAGCTCATCCGGGTCGTCCAGTTCAGGATCGAAGAAGAAGACGCCTTCACTGTCGATCCGCTGGCGCGTGTGGCCCAGGTTCACTTCCCAGTCAGGTGTCGGGTAGTAACGCAGGCCAAAGCGCGCACCAGTATAGGACGCGTCGTTGAAGTTTTCTTCTACATACGGAAGGTTAGTGGCTTCAAGGAAGGTGACGCCAGACATGTCAGCGCCCGCCTGGAAGCCTGGGCTGGTTGGTGTTCCGTTCGGGCGCAGTTCAGTGTCTTTGAAGCGCGCGCTTTCAGCGGCCGTGATGGTGCCAGGCACGTTATCGATGTAACCGCCTTGGTTATCCACATAGAAGACACCGCGCACTGCGAGTTTGTCATCGATCAGCGGATAGTTGATCATCGCCTCAACCTTCTCGCTCATCTCGCCGCCCTTGGTGAAGGACACGCCGCCAGAGACTTTCGCTTGGAATTCCAGTGTATCCGGCTTGTTGGTGATCAGGCGGATCGTACCGGCCTGGCTGCTGGCGCCGAAGAGTGTGCCTTGCGAGCCGGGCAGAACTTCAATCCGGTTCAGGTCAGCGGCGTAAACGTCCAGGTTACGGCCAACCTGCGTTACAGGCTGTTCGTCAAGATAGAGGGCCACGTTTGGCGCAAGGCCTGCCACACCAGCCGTCGTCAGGTTGGGTGTGGTGGATGCCAGACCGCGGATATAAATAGTGCCCTGGCCTGGGCCACTGCCGCCAGCGGATACGCCAGGCAATTGCAGCAGATAATCGGTAAAGACATCCACATCAGTTTGTTCAAGTGCGGTCATGCCCATGGCCTGTACAGCCACGGGAATGTCCTGTGTGCTGGCGGCGCGTTTGGTGGCGGTTACCACAACCTCTTCGATGGCGCCATATTCGGCTTCTTCTGCTACTACTGTATGAGCAGCAGCAAAGATGGGGGCGGATGTCAAAAGGCTTAATTTTAGGGCCTTCTTGGCGGTAATCACAAAGTATCTCCCAGTTTTATTTTTGTGCACAAGTGCGGCATAGCCTCCGGCCTATGCAGGTGCGGGTACTCAAATACAGGTGACTAGTCAGTGAGGCTAAATTATTTGAGTTCAAACAATCTTATAGGGCGAGATTCGTGAGGAGTCGAATATTGATCCCTTAAAATATTATAATTTATGGGGTTACGGTAATGATCTGTTGCAAAAAGGTCGATAGAAAACAAAGTAAAATGATGTGTAGGCTGGGGCGAACATGTTGCTTTTATTCCGCAGGTAGAGGTGCGTATCGACCGCTGCGGGGTAGAGACGGAAAGATTATTCTCTCTGTCTAATGCACCTGCTGCTGTTCAGCGAAGCAGCAGTGGATTTCTATCGCTTGGGACGAAAGCTCTCGCTCTAGAAATGGCAGTGTTTGTTGGGGAGGTTAATATCTTCACCAAACATGTCTGGATAGGTACCTCCAGAAACAACAAAGGCAGCTAGCGGATCGCTAACTGCCTCTTTTCTGCGAAACCTTGTCTCACTTTATGTGTCAGCCGACAGGTGTCGGGAGTTTTTTAATACCCGGTCGGGGATTTCTCTACAAAACATGTCCGGGTAGGTACCCCCAGAAACAAGAAAGGCAGCTAGCTCCTCGCTAACTGCCTTTTTTCTGCGAAACTTTGTCTCACTTTATGCGTCACACAGTCTCACTTTATGTGTCAATTGTCTCACTTTATGTGTCAGCCGACAGACACGACACACAGCCTTAGATATCCAGGTTGGCGACAGATAGCGCGTTGTCCTGGATGAAGGTACGGCGTTCCTCAACTACGTCGCCCATCAGCTTGGAGAAGATCTCGTCTGCTGTATCCGCCTGGCTCACCTTCACCTGAAGGAGCGAGCGCACATCAGGGTCGAGTGTGGTTTCCCAAAGCTGTTCTGGGTTCATCTCGCCCAGGCCCTTATAGCGCTGGATCGAAAGGCCCTTGCGCCCGAAGGCGATGATCATGGCAAGCATCTCAAGCGGCGTGCCCACGCTGCGCTCTTCTTCCTTGCGGGCGACCGTGATTGGCTCTGCAAACAGGCCGCGCACTTCTGCCATGCGCTTGTGAAGGCTGCGGGCTTCCTGGCTTTCGATAAAATGGGCGTCAATCTTGTGCATGTCGATCACGCCGCGCACTTCGTGGGCGAAGCTATAGCCGCCGTCCTCTGCCGCGGTGCCGGACCAGCCGTTTTCTTCTTCAGTGGTCGCGAGCACGTTAAGGCGCTCCGCAATACGGTCGGCCATGGCCTGGCGGGCGGGCTGGTCATCCAGCAACTTCTCGTCAAAACCGCCCAAGAGGCCCATGGTTTCAATCAACGTCGCGTTATAGCGCTGGGGCACATTCGCCATGATTGCCTTGATGGCACGGGCTTCGTTGGCCAGATGCTCAATCTCGCCACCGGCGTGCTGGGCGCCTGTGCTGTCGGTGATGACCACGTCGGACTTGCCTTGGCCGATCAGATAGTCATCGAGCGCGCGGTCGTCCTTCAGATAGACTTCTGACTTGCCGCGGCCGACCTTATATAGGGGCGGCTGGGCGATATAAAGATGCCCTCGCTCCACCACTTCCGGCATCTGCCGATAGAAGAAGGTGAGAAGAAGCGTCCGGATGTGCGCGCCGTCCACGTCGGCGTCGGTCATGATGATGATCTTGTGGTAGCGGAGCTTGTCAGGGTTGAAATCCTCGCGTCCGATCCCGGTGCCGAGTGCTGTGATCAGCGTGCCGATCTCGTTCGATGCCAGCATGCGGTCGAAGCGCGCGCGCTCCACATTGAGGATTTTACCACGGAGCGGAAGAATCGCCTGATTCTTCCGATTCCGCCCCTGCTTCGCGGAGCCACCTGCCGAGTCACCCTCCACGATGAAGAGTTCGGAAAGCGCCGGGTCGCGTTCCTGGCAGTCCGCCAGCTTGCCCGGCAGCGATGCGATATCAAGCGCACCCTTGCGCCGCGTCAGCTCGCGCGCTTTCCGCGCGGCCTCGCGTGCGGTGGCGGCGTCGATGATCTTCTGGACAACCGCTTTAGCTTCATTCGGGTGCTCGCCGAACCATTCCAGAAGCTTTTCGTTCATCAGGCCTTCGACCGCGGGGCGAACCTCTGATGACACCAGCTTATCTTTGGTTTGGCTGGAAAATTTCGGGTCCGGAACTTTTACGGATACTACCGCGGTCAGGCCTTCACGGCTGTCGTCGCCCGCGAGCGTAACCTTGGCCTTTTTCGCCAAGCCGCTTTCGGTCACATAGTTGTTGATGGTCCGGGTCAGGGCTGCGCGGAAGGCCGCAAGGTGCGTACCGCCATCGCGCTGCGGGATGTTGTTGGTGAAGCACAGTACATTTTCATGATAGCTGTCGTTCCACTGCAGCGAGATTTCGGCCGTAATGCCGTCTTTTTCACCCATGATGGTGATCGGGTCACCAATCTGGCTGGATTTGTTGCGGTCCAGATATTTCACAAAAGCCGTGATGCCGCCTTCATAGAAGAGATCAACTTCCTTGACGTCCGCGTGACGATTGTCGCGTATCAGGATATGCACGCCCGAGTTCAGGAAAGCGAGCTCCCGGTAGCGGTGCTCAAGCTTGTCAAAGTCGAACTCGATGAATTTGAATGTATCGAGAGACGGCATGAAGGTCACGCTTGTGCCTTTCTTGCCAGCTGCGTCGCCCACGACCACCAGGTCTTCAACAGGCTCGCCTTTTTCAAAGCGCATAAAGTGTTCTTTGCCATCGCGCCAGATCCGGAGCTCAAGCCAATCGGAAAGCGCGTTCACAACCGATACACCCACGCCGTGCAGGCCACCCGATACCTTGTAGCTGTTCTGGTCGAACTTACCGCCGGCGTGCAGCTGGGTCATGATCACCTGGGCGGCGGAGACACCTTCCTCTTCGTGAATGTCGGTCGGGATGCCGCGGCCGTTGTCGGTTACCGTGCAGCTGCCGTCCGGGTTCAGCGTCATGGTCACAAGGTCACAGTGGCCTGCGAGCGCTTCGTCGATCGCGTTATCGGATACCTCGAACACCATATGGTGAAGACCGGAGCCGTCCTCGGTGTCGCCGATATACATGCCCGGGCGCTTCCGTACGGCATCAAGGCCCTTCAGGACCTTAATGGAATCCGCGCCATATTCTGCTGCCACTTCTTCAGCCATTACGTCTGGTGTATCGGTCATGTCTTCACTCATACCTTTGTGATCCTGTTATCCTTATGTGTGCAGCGGCTGGATCTGGCCGTCCCGCACATCGAAAAATTCCGCCCGGCCCTCAAGCCCTGTGAAAAGCTCCCGGTCGGTGCCTGTCAGCCAGCATTGGCTGCCAAGCTTCGATAGCGCTTCAAAGAGCGCCTCGCGGCGGCTTTCGTCCAGGTGCGCAGCTACTTCATCCAGCAGCATCAGCGGCGCCTGGCCCTTCTGGGCCGCCTGCAGTTTCGCGTTGGCGAGCACAAGCGCGATAAGGAGCGCCTTCTGCTCACCAGTGGAACATAGTTCGCCGCGCATGCCCTTTGGTGCATGGGTGACGATCAGGTCCGTCTTGTGTACGCCTTCCGATGCGCGGCCGCTTCTGGCGTCGCGCGCCCGGAGGCTCATCAATTTCTCGCGGTAGGCGCTTTCCGCTTCCACCGCTGCCATCCCTTCGGCGATCAGGCCCTCAAGCCAGCCGTCGATCGCGAGTTCCGCGCGCGGGAAGGGGCTTTCATCAGCCGCTTCCAGCTGTCCCGCCAGTTGCCCGGCGAAATCGAGCCGGGCGATCGCGACAGCCACAGCATGTTCGGCCATCCGCGTCTCCAGCGCCGAAACCCAGGCCATGTCCGCGCCCATGCCCTTATCCGACAGAAGCCGGTTACGCTCGCGCATCACCCGCTCATAGGCGCCGACCTGTCGGCTGTGGTCCGGGTAGAGCCCAAGGACCATGCGGTCGAGAAACCGGCGCCGCGCAGACGGGCCTTCGATGAAAAGGCGGTCCATCTGCGGTGTCAGCCAGGTTACCGACCATCGGTCGCCAAGCAGGTTGGTGCTCGAGACCGCTTCCCCGTCGATCCGTACCAGGCGGCGGGTTGCCCCTTCGCCCATATTGCCCTCAAGCCCGGTGCCGATGCGGACATCGTCGCCCTCCAGCGCCAGCGTCGCAGCCACGGCCCAGGGGCCTGGCGCTGTCTGCCTGGTGACCTCGTCAAGCGGCGCACGCCTGAGGCCCCGGCCGGGCGCCAGATAGCTCAGGGCTTCCAGCACATTCGTTTTGCCGGCCCCATTGGGGCCCGCCAGCACCACCAGGGGGTGGTCCCCCGTGGGCGTGATCTTGGTGCGGCTATAGGACCGGAAATCCGTCAGCATCAGGGAAGAGACAAAGACACCATGGCTTTGGGGCGCAGGACTTGTGCCATCCTCACCCACGGCATGGGCTGGTTCAGCCATGGCTGAACCCCGCCGATTTAAGATGTACCCCATTGGTCATCGTGTCTTCCAATAATCCCAAACATTTCCGGCCTGAAGCCTCTGAACCAAAGGGGCCTTAGACCCGCATCGGCATCAGGACATAGAGCGCGCCTTCGTCGATCATATCCTTCAGAACAGTCGGTGCGGATGGGTCCGCGAGGAACACCTGTACGGTCTCACCTTCGATCTGCGCCAGGATGTCGAGAAGATAGCGGCTGTTGAAGCCGATCTCGAGCGGGTCGGAGCCGTATGAAGCCGCCAGCTCTTCCGTTGCCGTACCGCTGTCCGGGCTGTTGACCGACAGGGTCAACTGGTCCTGGCCAAGCGACAGCTTCACAGAGCGCGTCTTGTCGGAACTGATGGTGGAAACCCGGTCTGTTGCCTCTGCAAACAGGCGGCAGTCCATTTCCAGCATCTTGTCGTTGCCTTCCGGGATCACACGGCTGTAGTCCGGGAACGTGCCGTCGATCAGCTTGGAGGTGATCACGGCGCCGTCGAACGAGAAGCGGATTTTGGTGTCCGACAGGGACACATTCACATTGCCTTCAAATTCGTCGATCAACTTCCTGACTTCGCCAACGGTCTTGCGCGGGATAATGATGCCCGGCATGCCGGCAGCGCCGTCTGGCACCTCCTGTTCAACCTGCGCAAGGCGGTGACCATCTGTGGCGACGGCGCGCAGGCGCTGGCCGTCTTCACTGTTGGCCACATGCAGGTAGATACCGTTCAGATAGTAGCGTGTTTCTTCGGTCGAGATGGCGAAGCGGGCCTTGTCGATGAGGCGCTTCAGCTCTTCGGCGGCCAGGTCGAAACGGTGCGGCATGTCGCCGTCGTTCATGACCGGGAAATCTTCCTTGTCGAGGCACGCCAGCGTAAAGCGGGACCGGCCAGCTTTCACCACCAGGCGCTCGCCTTCCTCAAGTGTCAGTTCAACCTCGCTGCCGTCTGGCAGTTTACGCACGATGTCAAACAGCGTGTGCGCCGGGATCGTGGTGGAGCCCGGTTGCTGAACACTCGCGGATACGCGCTCGATAATCGCGATATCGAGGTCGGTTGCTGTCATCGAGACCATGTCGCCTTCAGCCTCGACCATCACGTTCGACAGAATAGGGATCGTGTTGCGGCGCTCGACCACCGACTGCACGTGTCCCAGCGTTTTCAAAAGTGAATTCCGTTCGATGGTGACTTTCATGGAAATATTCTTCTTGCCTAACTTTATTAACCCCGCCTCGCGGCTGGGGCGCTCCCCTCTCATCCAGTTCCCGGTGGTGAAATCGAGTCGGTGCCCCCGTGCCGGAATTTCATGCTTAAAATCCGGGTCAGGGACGGGTGATTTCAACACCCTACTGGATGAGGATTTGTGTCTTTAGGAACAATAGCGATTTTCAGCCTTAAACCAAACGAAAAAGCGCCCAAAAGGCGCTTTTTTTTGTGGTTTGGAATCGAAGGAAAACTGCCGAGTCGCAAGCCCCATTCCGGCAGACGTGGCAAGGCGGAAAAAATCGCTCTGGCAGGCGTCCTGATCAGAAGTGGAAAGTCAGTTGACCAAAGCCGTACAGCGCGCGGGTGCCGTCCGGTCCGCCGGGTACATTTTTGGTGAACCCACCGAAAACAAACAGGGAGCCGCCAGCCTCCAGGTGAAGGCTTCCGGGGATCAGCCAGTGGCGTAGCGTGCCCTCGATCAGGTGGCCGACGAAGTCCCCGCTGTCCCCGCTTGCGTCCCGAAGCCCTGTGCTGTCCCAGGTGTCTGTACCGCTTGCCAGGTAGGCCGCAGCATAGGTGGCCTGCAGGCTGGTGTCTGTCGACAGGTGCATCCGGCTATTCAGGCGGATATGCTCCTGGTTCACGGCATTGAGCGGGCCAAAGATACCTGTGTTGCCAAGATCGCGGCGCCGGTCGCTGAAATAGCGTTCGTAGCGGCCATAGGTGGCGTCAGCTGGGTCGTCGTCCCCGCCGGTGACGAAATATTCAAGCGCCAGCCGTGGGGCTGCGACGGTCTCAAACGTGTAGCCGACAGCTGCGAACAGCATGTTGGCGCTTACGTCCAGGCTTTCCGTCTCTCCGGGTAGGGCCGAAGCCAGCTGGTCACCAAAGCGCCAGGAGGCTTCCACGTCCATATCCCACTCGCCGGACGCGGGTGCGCGGAACAACCGCCCGCCAATGTCGGTGACCCGCCGGTCAGGGGTTTGTGCGCTTTCGCGGTCGTCCTGGCGGAAGCCGTAAAGGTATGCCTCGCCCCAGAGGTCCGGCGCGATACCGCCAAGCAAATTAGCACGCCGGTAATGCAGGCCGAAGAAACGCTGCTGCCAAAGTTCCTTATCGAAGGCATGGCCGTTATCAAGGATGGCATTCCGGTCGTTTGGCAGGGTTGATACTGGCACGCTGTAGAAGGCGTGAAGCTCGTCTCCATTTGCGGTGTCCAGCCGGAGGTAAGCGCCGGTCAGTGGCCGCACCACGTTCCTGTATCCAGGGCGAAACACCTGCCGCCCGCTGCCCAGGTTCAAGGTCTGGCGGCCCAGCTTCAGTATGGCTTTTGTGTCGGTGCCGAACAGGCTGTCTGTCTCAGCGCTGAGGTAGGCCTGAACAATGTCTGCGGTGTTGACGTCTGCGCCGCCAATGGGCGTGTCACTGCTGTTGAAATAGACCCGGCTGTCGCCCAGTTCCAGCCCGACCTTGAATGGGCCGCGGCCGGCAACGGCGTGGATCAGGGTCCGCATCATCAGGGCCTGGTCATTGCCAGTGCGACCCGGGCGGAACTGCCCGTTTACCAGCTCAAGGCGCTGGCGGTGTTCGCCGGAAACTGTCAGCCAGTCGGGTGTGCCGATTGCGCGTTGAAGGCGCCAGGGGGATTCGGTGGATGCAGAAGTGGGAGAGGTGGCGATGAGGGAAAAAAAGGTAAAGATCAGGCAGATGTTCCGTGGCATACGCGGTCCATGTGTCGAAATATATTGATGGGATTTTGAAGGGGATATAGGGGCTGGGCTCAAAAATTAACGGGCCCATCGGGGCCCTTTCGTACTTTTTGCGTCCATTTTGGCCGTCAGGCCGACGGTCTAGCCTTCGAGAAGGCGGGTCAGGCGCGAGATATCGTCGTCCAGCTGGCTGTCGTCGCGGCGCAGGTCTTCGATCTTCCGGACCGCATGCATCACCGTTGTATGGTCACGACCGCCAAACCGGCGTCCGATTTCCGGCAAGGACCGGCTCGTGAGCTGTTTCGACAGATACATGGCCACCTGGCGCGGGCGTGCGATGTTGCGGGCGCGGCGCTCGGAAAGCATTTCGGCAAGGCGCAGATTGAAATAGTCGGCCACGGCGCGCTGGATCTCATCGATCGTCAGCTTGCGGTCGTTGGCGCGGATCAGGTCCTGCAGCACGTCGCGGGTCATATCCATGGTGATTGGGCGGCCCACAAGCGTTGCGTAGGCCATCACGCGGTTAAGCGCGCCTTCAAGCTCGCGCACGTTCGACGTGATGCGGCGGGCTAGGAACTCAAGCACCTCGGCGGGCACGATCACGCTCTCTGCCTGCTCGGCTTTCGACTGGAGGATGCCGAGCCTGAGTTCATAGTCGGTCGGGTGGATGTCGGCCACCAGGCCCCAGCCCAGGCGGCTGATGATGCGTTCCTGGATGCCTTCAAGGTCGGTTGGCGACCGGTCGGCGGTGATCACCACCTGACAGCGGTTGTCTACGAGCGCGTTGAAGGTATGGAAAAATTCTTCCTGCGTGCTTTCCTTGTTGGCGATGAACTGAACGTCATCAACCATCAGAAGGTCCACGGCGCGGAACTTCTGTTTGAAGGCGTGGGTGTCCTTGAAACGGAGCGCGGCGATAAATTCGAACATGAATTTTTCCGCCGAGATATAGACCACGCGCTTGGTTGGGTTCTGGCGCTTCACTTCCCAGGCGATGGCATGCATCAGGTGGGTTTTACCAAGCCCCACGCCGCCATGCAGGAACAGTGGATTGAAGGTCACCTCGCCCGATTCGGCAATGCGTTTTGCTGCGGCGTACGCCAGCTCGTTCGATTTGCCGACAACGAAGCTGTCAAAGGTGTACTTGGGGTCAAGTGCGGCGCTTTCGTCTGCGCCGGTGGAAGGGTCCACCTCCACTGGGCTAACGGGTGCGCGCTCAGCCGGTCTTGCACCAGCTGCGGCCTGACGCGCTGCCAGACGGATCGACAACCCCTTGATGCGTGGATCTTCCGCAAGAAAATAGTCCTTCAGCCGCGGCGCGTAATGCCGGGTGATCCAGTCGCGGACGAATTTTGTTGGTGCGGTCAGCTCTACCGTGCCGCTGTCCACGCCCTGATAGCCCAGCTGCCCCAGCCAGGTAGTATAGGCGTGTTGGCCGAATTCATGCTTGAATTTGTCGCAAACCTTTGGCCACGGCGACGCGGCAAAGTTTGCGTCCATAGCGGATGCAGCCCCCCTAGAAGCCCCCATTTTATCGCTCTCCCTATCAGCCATCGGGCGACCTAACCCCTTACTACTCTCGGCACAATGCCCAATGCCCGGACCTCTTTAGTGACAATTCTCACAATAAACCTGATGCTGACACAACTGCTCCTGCCTCTCCAGCAAAGCGCCAGTCAGGTCCATGGTCCCGATCTGTTATTTTCAAGTGCGACGGCGTGATCCCAGCCCCCTTCGAGATCCCTGGCAGGTCTCTCCGGTTGTCAGGCCTGAACCACATTCGGGCGGCTCCCAAATTGGGATGGTTGGTTGCCCGGCTGGCCCATCGCGTAAGACTGGAAGATACATCTGGGGTCTTGCCCCAGCAACTGAATCTATCGCTTGACACAAAGATTCTTCACAGCCCTATGGCGTGAATCAGAGCGGCATACAACATCTTGATTCGACTAAAATTGACCTGAATGATGTGCTCTTTTTGTTCCCGGAGAGCTCTGCAAAAATGAAAAAAAGCCACGCCGGGATGGCGTGGCTTAGATCGGATTCTTTTTCCTGTCGGCAGCGAATCGGGTCGCGCCAGACGCTGTCCTTATGCGAGCGCTTTAACGCGAGCGGACAGACGGGAAACTTTGCGGGAAGCCGTTTTCTTGTGAATAACGCCTTTCGTCACACCGCGCATGATTTCTGGCTGAGCGGCCTTGAGGGCGTCACCAGCTGCCGATTTGTCGCCGGAAGCAATTGCTTCTTCAACCTTGCGCACGAAAGTGCGGATGCGGCTTACGCGGGATTTGTTGATCAAGCGACGACGTTCGTTCTGACGAATGCGTTTCTTGGCTTGTGCAGAATTTGCCATTTCTTCTACCTTTTTCGGACCGCGCTCCAAAAACCGTCCAGCGCTTCAGTCCTTGCTTTCTTTGTTCAATCGGGGCCGCGTTCCCTTATGGCCGCGTCCGCCAGTTAATTCGAGGTCGGGTCTATATACCCGATATTGGCCCCAGTCAATAGGCTAGGCCCAGTTTTCTCGCCGATTTACGCCCTAGCAGTTTTTAAACTGCGGCTGGCGTTTCTCGATAAAGGCATTCATGCCTTCTTTCTGGTCCTCTGTCGCGAACAGCGAATGGAACGCCCGGCGTTCAAACAGAAGCCCTTCCGCGAGCGTTGTTTCCAGCGCCCGGTTGGTGGCTTCCTTGGCCAGTGCCACGCTTGGCGCAGAGAGGTCCGCGATCGATGATGCCACTTCCATGGCGCTATCGAGCATGTCTTCGGTTGGCAGCACACGGCTGACAAGACCGGACCGTTCAGCCTCGGACGCATCCATCATGCGACCTGTCAGCATCATGTCCATGGCCTTGGATTTGCCCACGAGGCGCGTCAGGCGCTGAGAGCCGCCAATGCCGGGAATAACACCCAACTTGATTTCGGGCTGGCCGAACTTGGCGTTCTCTGCGGCGATAATGAAATCACACGCCATGGCGATTTCACAGCCGCCGCCAAGGGCATACCCCGATACTGCCGCGATCACAGGTTTGCGCACACGGGCAAACACATTGTTGATTTCAGCAAACATATCCATTTTCAGGACTTCTGCGAATGACCGGCTCGACATCTCCTTGATGTCGGCGCCAGCCGCAAAAGCTTTTTCGCTGCCGGTGACAACAATGGCGCCAATTTCGGCGTCTGCGTCGAGCGCGAGCAGCGCTTCCCCCAGTTCCTGCAGCAGTTTGCTGTTCAGCGCGTTAAGTGCATCGGGGCGGTTAAGCGTGATCAGCCCCACGCCTTCTTGCTTGTCCAGCAGAATGGTTTCGAAAGTCATCTTTCAGCCTTCTATTGCTCTGATCTGTGGCTGAGACTCCTACTGCCCTCGAAGCCATTTGAAAAGACCTTTATCGGGAATGGGGTGTAGCGCCCCATATTTCGTCACTGCTTGGGTTCGAGGCGCAAGATAAGCCGGTCACCGGCTTCATTGTTGGCAGGATGTTTGAAGGTGAGCCGATTCTCTTCGCGCCAGCAATGCATTGCGGTTGTTGGATTGTCACATGTCCAGCCAAGGGCGGTCAGCGATTCCCTGTATGATTCCATGGCTTTGGCGGCGGTGCCTTCAAGCATCAAGGTTGCTTCCGCCACTGTCCCGCCGGGGGTGTCGAACACAACGGGTTCACCCTCAATGGAACGAATCACCGGTAACATGGGTACATCCGGGAATCCGTCGATGAAGCTTTCCTCGGCGCGCGCGGAAAGGCTCAGGAGCAGGATCAACAGTGCTGGCAATAGGCGCATGGTTTACCGGTTTCCCTTCATCGCTGGCAACTTGGGCAATAGAATGTGGATCGATTCGACTGCACAATACGCGAGACCGTACCACCACAGCCGGGCTTTGAACACTCTTCTCCTTCGCGGCCATAGGCCTGGAAGCTGTGCTGGAAATAACCAAGCTCTCCGTCCACGCGGGCATAGTCCTTCAGCGTTGATCCCCCGGCCTCAATTGCCTGTGTCAGAACCTCCCGGATAATCGGAAACAGCCGTTCGGCGCGCTTGCCCGCCACGCTGTCGGCGGTGCGCTTCGGGCTGATGCCCGCGCGCCACAGCGCCTCGCACACATAGATATTTCCCAGCCCCGCCACCAGCTTTTGGTCCAGCAGCGCGGCCTTGATGCTGCTCTTGCGGCCCTTGAGGCCAGCATTCAGCACATCTAGGTTAAACTGGTTGCCGAGCGGCTCCGGCCCGATGTTCTTCAGAAGCGGGTGGCTGTCCATCTCGTCACGGCTTGTGAAGGTGATGATGCCGAAGCGCCGCGTGTCATTGTAAACAATATGATCGCCGCGGTCGGTCACGATCACCACATGGTCGTGCTTGCCCACCTCAGGCGCAGGGCTTCCCGCGGGCGTGATGGTTACGCGCCCTGACATCCCCAGGTGCAGGATCACCACAAGGCCGTCGGCGCATTCGATCAGGATATATTTGGACCGGCGGGTGAGCCGCTCAATGCGGTTGCCCGTAAGACGCTCAGCGAAATCGACCGGGATGGGCAGGCGAAGGTCCGGCCTGTTTGCCGCAGCGCTTTTGATGACAGCGCCTTCAAGAACCGGCACAAGGCCGCGCCTGACGGTTTCAACTTCGGGGAGTTCGGGCATTTTGTCGCGTTCGTCCTTATACTATAAACGAGGCTGGCGCATGGCCGCCGCGTGGGCTATGGTCCGCCAAAATGACAGGGCAAGCCACCATAATGTCAAGCAGCAAAGACGATAAGATGAGCGAATCACACACCCAGGCCCCAACTGAGGGCGAGGCCACCACCCATTTCGGGTTCAAGACCGTGGCCGAAGACAAGAAAGCCGACATGGTCAAGGGCGTGTTCAACTCCGTGGCCAAGCGCTATGACATCATGAATGACGTGATGAGCATGGGCATCCACCGTCTGTGGAAGGATTCGCTGATCAACACGGTCAACCCCCGGCCCGGCATGCATCTGCTCGATCTCGCGGGCGGCACCGGCGATATCGCCTTCCGCTTTCTTGACGCGGCAAAGGGCGGCACCGTGACGGTGTGCGATATCAACGCCGAAATGCTGGCGGTAGGTAAGGAACGGGCTGAGAAGGCGGGCTACGCGGATCGGGCAGAGTTTGTCTGCGGTGACGCCATGAAGCTGCCCTTCGCCAGCCGGTCGGTTGACGCCTACACGATTTCTTTCGGCATCCGGAACGTGACCCGCATCAACGAGGCGCTTGAAGAAGCTTACCGCGTGCTGAAGCCCGGCGGCACCTTCTATTGCCTGGAGTTTAGCCCTGAAGTGGTGCCCGTGCTGCAGAACGCCTACGACACCTATAGCTTCAACGCGATCCCGGCGATGGGTGAGTTCATCACTAAGGACCGCGACAGCTACCAATATTTTGTCGAATCGATCCGCCGCTTCCCCACGCCCACCAAGTTTGCGGCCATGATCAGGGAAGCTGGCTTCAGTCGCGTGAAATATCGCACCATGTCTGCGGGCATCGTGGCGATCCATCAGGGCACCCGGATTTAATAAGCGGCGGATAGGGGACAGGCGCGTGCGCACGATTGGATATCTTTTCCAGCTTTATATGATGGCCGTGGGCCTTCGCCGCTTCGGTGCCATCCGTGCGCTCGCTGGCATCGATCTGGTGCCCGCGTGGGCGCCAAGGCTTCTTCGCCTGTTCACTTTCTATGTGCCGCACAGGTTCGGCCTGCCAAAGTCAGACGGCGAACGTCTGGCGCTTGCGCTGGCCAGCATGGGGCCGGCCTATATCAAGCTTGGGCAAACGCTGGCTACCCGGCCAGACCTGGTGGGCCGCCCGCTCGCAGAAGGGCTGACCACCTTGCAGGACCGCCTGCCGCCCTTCAAGTTCGCGAAAGCCCGCGCCACGATTGAGGCCGAGCTTGGCGGCAAGCTAGAGGACCATTTCCTGTCGTTCGGGGAAGTGCCAGTGGCGGCTGCCTCAATCGCGCAGGTCCACAAGGCCGTGACCGAAAAAGGCGTGCCGGTGGCGGTGAAGGTGCTGCGGCCCGATATCGAAGCCCGCTTCGTGCGTGACCTGAAGCTGTTTGACTGGCTGGCGGGCATCGCCGAGCGGAATGTCAAGGAAGCGCGCCGCCTGCGCCTGACCAAGATTGTCGACAAGGTCAAGGAAACGTCCCTTCGCGAGATGGACCTCAGGCTTGAGGCCGCGGCGGCGGCAGAGCTCGCGGAAAACATGCGCGGGGAAAGCGGCTACCGCCTGCCGCATATCGAATGGGACCACACGGCCCGCCGCGTGATGACGCTTGAGTGGATCGACGGCGTGCGCCTCGCCGACCGTGGGGCGCTTGAAGCCGCGGGCCATGACCTTGAAGCCCTGGGCAAGAAGGTCGTGCAGGTGTTCCTGACGCAAGCGCTTCGGGACGGCTTCTTCCACGCCGACCTTCACCAGGGCAACCTGATTGTGGAGCTCGATGGCACCATCGCCGCCATCGATTTCGGCATCATGGGGCGGCTTTCAAAGCGCGAGCGCCAGTTCCTCGCGGAAATCCTTTATGGTTTCATCCGGCGCGATTACATCCGCGTGGCGCAGGTGCATTTCGACGCGGGCTATGTGCCCAAGAACCAAAGCCTGGAAGAATTCGCGCAGGCCCTCCGCGCCATCGCCGACCCGATCATGGACCTGCCGGTGGAAGAGATTTCCGCGGGGCAACTGCTGGCCCAGCTTTTCGCCACCACCGAGCGTTTTTCGATGCAGACACAGCCGCAGCTTCTTCTTCTGCAGCGCACGATGGTGATGGCCGAAGGCATGGCGCTGCATCTCTACCCCACGGCCAACATGTGGCAAATCTCCGAACCGGTGATTGAAAGCTGGATACGTGCCAACCTGTCTCCCGAAGCGCGCCTCGCCGACATGGTGGCGAACCTTCCGCGCTTCCTTGAACGCCTGCCGCACCGTATTGAAAAGTGGTTGTCGGAAGAGGATGAAGAACCGACTGAAGACGATGACTGGGAAGCCGCACCCGCGCCCGCACCCAAGGTCGGCCTTTGGCCTTTCGCGCTCGGCCTTATAACCGGCGCCGCCATCCTCAAAATTCTGATGCTTTAGGAAGAAGAAATCAGGGCAAACTCTTCTCACATTTCGGACACTCATTTGGTGCCCAAAACATGTTGGAGCAGGGTATATTCCTCTCGAACAGGACTATAGTTCTGATGATCAGGTTCTTTCTACAGAAGGGGCACCTGAACAACATGAGAGACCAGATTAACAGGCTTGCCACGATTATGAGCAGCCCGAAGGCCAGATAGGTCAGCGTCTCGTCAGTCAGGTCAAAAATATGCACTAAGGCAAGGAGGGAAACCCCTCCTGCGACATGCACGCCAACAACGGTTCCCAGCCTGATCCAATGATTCTTGTTTGTTTCGCTAGCCATTTGGAAGCCTTCCTGCAGGGAATTGGTTTCTGTGGTTGATAGGGGAAATAGGGATGACTTTCTACCCTGCGCCAACGCTTATCGCCTAGTACTTGCGCCCCCACACAATTTGGCAGACACTGTCCCTTCCATAACAGGGGAGGGATTTATGGATAATCTGTTATCGAAGTTTGACCCATTCGCGGCCCCCTTGGGCCGCCTGTTCCTGTCGCTTATTTTTATCGGTGCCGGTTTCGCCAAGGTCGCAAGTGGCGGCGCGGGCATGACCGAATATATGGAAGCTGCCGGTGTGCCGGGCTTCCTTTTCTGGCCCGCCGCGCTTTTTGAATTGCTGGCGGGGATCGCGATCCTGATCGGCTTCAAGACGCGGCTTGTGGCCTTCTTGTTGGCGGGCTTCTGCCTTGTCACCGCCGTGATGTTCCATGCGGATTTCGCCGACCAAACCCAGCAGACCATGTTCCTGAAGAATCTGGCCATGGCAGGTGCATTCCTGTTCCTGATGCGCTTTGGCGGCGGTGAGTTCAGCCTGGACAACCGCGCAGCGTCGGGCGACAGCTGAGGCGTTATCACAGCCTTGTGCGGATAAATCCGCCTTGAGACACAACCGGTTCCCGCCTATATGTCGGGGACCGGTTTTTTGAAAAGGGCGCTTTATGCTCAAGGGTAAGAGAATACTGCTGATCATTGGCGGCGGGGTCGCGGCCTACAAGGCGCTTGACCTTGCGCGCCGCCTGATGGAGCGCGGCGCAAGCGTACGCGGTGTGCTGACCGCGGGCGGGCAGGAATTTATCACGCCGCTTTCGGTGGCATCCCTGACGGGTGATGAATGCTATACGGACCTCTTCTCGCTGAAGGACGAAGCCGAGATGGGGCATATCCGCCTTAGCCGCGAAGCTGACCTGATTTTGATCGCGCCCGCGACGGCTGATCTCATGAGCAAGATGGCAAACGGCATCGCCAATGACCTGGCCAGCACGATCCTTCTCGCGACAGACAAGCCTGTGATGATCGCACCCGCCATGAACGCCCAGATGTGGGACCATCCGGCGACCAAACGAAACCTTGAGACGCTTAGGGGCGACGGCATCCATGTGGTGCAGCCCGGCGACGGCATGCTGGCCTGCGGCGAAGTGGGGCCGGGGCGCCTCGCGGAAGTGATGGATATGGTCGCCGCGGTCGAAGACTTTTTCGGTGGCGACAACCTGTTGCTCAGCGGCAAGCACGCGGTCGTGACCGCCGGGCCGACCCATGAACCCATTGATCCCGTGCGCTATATCGCCAACCGGTCCTCGGGCCGTCAGGGCTTTGAGGTTGCGGCGGCGCTTTGCCGCCTTGGTGCCAATGTCACGCTTGTGGCAGGGCCATGCGCGCAGGAAACGCCCGCGGGCGTGACCCGCGTGGACGTGGAAACAGCACGTGAGATGGAAGCGGCCGTGACCGCAGCCCTTCCAGCAGATATCGCCGTGTGCGTTGCGGCGGTCGCGGACTGGCATGTGAAAAACGGCGGCGCGCAGAAGCTGAAGAAATCCAAGGACGGTACACCGTCGTTCGAGTTCGGCGAAAACCCAGACATCCTGAAGGGGCTTTCCGGCATGACCGAAGGCCGCCCGGCGCTGGTGGTGGGCTTCGCTGCTGAAACCGAAAAGGTGATCGAGCACGCCACAGAAAAACGCGCGCGCAAGGGCTGCGACCTGATCGTGGCGAATGATGTCTCGGCTGCGACCGGCATCATGGGCGGCGAGTATAACGAGATTCATCTGATCAGCGCGGCGGGTGCCGAAAGCTGGCCAAAAATGGAAAAAGGTGCGGTGGCCGACAGGCTCGCGCTCAAGATTGCAGAGATACTGAAGGGGTAACGCGAATGCGCGACAGTAAAGTGGTGATTGAGGTCAAAACGCTTGAGCACGGCAAAGGCTTGCCGCTGCCGAAATATGAGACTGAGCAATCCGCCGGGATGGACCTGTATGCCGCGCTGGCGGAAGGCGAAAGCATCACGCTCGGTGCGCTTGAGCGTGCCATGATCCCAACCGGCCTTGCCATGGCGCTGCCCGCGGGTTTTGAAGCGCAGGTGCGCCCACGCTCCGGCCTAGCCGCCAAGAACGGTGTGACGGTGCTGAACACGCCGGGCACCGTTGATGCCGACTATCGCGGCGAAGTGAAGGTGATTTTGGTGAACCTGTCGAACGAGCCTTTTACGATTGAGCGCGGCATGCGCATCGCCCAGATGATCATCGCCCCGGTCACGCAAGGCGCGTGGGCAGAGGTTGAGGAGCTGGATGAGACCGCGCGCGGCGCGGGCGGTTTCGGCTCAACAGGTGTGAAATAGAAAGTGGCATCCTTCTTCAAATGGCTGGCTGCAGCATTTGGGTTGAATGTTTTGATGACCACAATTTCGGTAATTATCAATGAGGAACTGTTTTCATTTGGGGCGCAGTATGACTATCTAGTGATCGGTGCGTTCCCAGCTATTTCTTCGGCTTCCATTTGGAAGAAGGACTATGTTGCTGCGCTTTTAAGCTTTGTCCCAAATGTATTTTTGTCATTTGGCCTGATTTTGGGCGAAGTCTGCATGTTTTATGGTCGATGCTTGTAAAGAACTGATGAAGAGGGATTCCTATGAAACGTAAAATCGCAGCACTGATTTTCCTGGGTTCCGGCCTCGCGGTTACAGGCGGCGCCGTGCTTTCGAGCAGTGGGCCCGAAGACGCCCCGGCGCTTGAGCTTTCGGACCATATGCGCGGTTTCCTGAAGCATGAGATGCTGATGCTGGCCAATGCGGGCCGCGGCATTGAGGCCGCGTTGGCGGTTGAAGACCATGCCCGCGTCAAGGAATTCGCGTCCCACATGGACAAGGCCTTCATCATGCAGAAGGAGGTCACCACGCTGGACCTTCGGGAGCTGGAAGCGGTCCTGGGTGAGGAGTTCGTCTCTCGCGACAAGGAATTTCACGCCATGGCCCGCGCGCTTGAGGCAGCAGCCAAGGCCGAAGACATCGTAGGCCAGCGCAAGATTTTTGATGACATGCTGCGCGCCTGTGCGGCCTGCCACCAGGATTACGCACCTGAAGCACCAGTGCTTGAGTAGACTTTCATGGATTTCACCGACGACCAGCTGGAGCGCTATTCGCGCCATATCATCCTCAAGGAAGTAGGCGGCGCGGGGCAGGTGGCTCTCCTGAATGCCAAGGTCCTTGTGGTGGGCGCGGGCGGCCTTGGGTCACCGCTCCTTCTCTATCTGGCGGCGGCGGGTGTTGGCACCATCGGCATCGTGGACGATGACGCGGTCGAGCTTTCGAACCTGCAGCGGCAGGTGATCCACACCACGCCCGATGTTGGCCGGTCCAAGGTCGAAAGCGCGGCCGAAAAAATTCGGGTGCTCAACCCCGATGTGACGGTGAATGTGCATCCCGAGCGCCTGACGCAGGCCAACGCGATCAGCATTATGGCCGACTATGACATCGTGGCCGACGGCACGGACAATTTCGGGACTCGGCACCTGATCAGCGACATGTGCGTGGCAATGGAAACCACGCTCGTCTCCGGCGCGCTGTCGTCCTACACGGGGCAGCTTGCCACCTTCAAACCGCATGCGGGGGAAGGCTTGCCGTGCTATCGCTGTTTCCTGCCGCACACGCCGCCGCCGAACAGCACCGGCACCTGTGCCGACCACGGCATTTTGGGTGCGGTCGCGGGTATGGTGGGCACCATGCAGGCGCTGGAGGTTTTGAAGGAGATCACCGGCGTGGGCGAAAGCCTTGCGGGCAAGATGCTGATCATGGATGCGCGCGATATGAGCATGCGCAAGGTTAACCTGCCGCAGGACCCCAATTGCAAGGCCTGCGCGAAGGGGAAAAGCTGATGGCGAAATCATCTGATCTAAAGCGGCCCATGACCCTGATGGTGATCAGCAACGACCCTGAGCGTATCCATATGGCGCTGATGATGGGCGCAACGGCATCCGCCATGGGCAGGCCCGTGACCTTCTTTTTCTCCAAATCCGCGACGCCGTTCCTGACGGCTGGCGGATGGGACAGCCTGAAGACACAGGCCGGTGCGACGGGACCTGAGATGGACGCGGCGCTGGAGGAAAAGGGCGTCGCCGACAGCAGCATCCTGATGGACGGCCTTGCAGCGCTTGATGCCCGCTTTCTGGTGTGCGAAGCCGCGCTCCGCGAACACGACATTGATGTCACGTCCTTGATCGCCCGCCCAGCGGTGGAGATCGCGGGCCTTGCCGAAATTATTGAAAAAGGCCAGGGCGGCGACTGGCTGACCTTCTGATTTAATCCCTGATTTTTGGCGATGCATGCCCAGGATTCTCTCGTATTGTATTTTTTATGTTACCATGGTACACGGGTAACAAAACAACATAAGGCGAAGGAATTGTCGATGAAAGTGGAACGCGTTCAAACTGGCGTACGCATGGAAAAGCGGCTGGTGAAGGTGCTCAAGGGTACGGCGGAATATCTGGATATATCGCTCGGCGACCTTCTCGAGGGCATCGTGCTGCATGCGTTTGATGGCAAGACCCCGCCTTTTTCCGATGAGACGCGCGCCAAGATTGCCGCGCTAAAAAAGGTCTATGACTGTGACCTTGACGCCAGCCACAGCCATAAGCTGACCGAACAATGAGGCAAAAGCCCGAGATCACGACGAAAGGATAGACGATGAATGACGAGGAATTTCTGAAAGCGTTTGAGGATGCAAGCCTTGACCCCAAACTGTTTGACCATAAGGCCCATATCCGCATGGGTTGGATCTATGTGATGCGCTACCCGCTCGCGGAGGCAATCGAGAAGTTCGGGCGTGCCCTTCGTGCCTATACGCGCGCCTTGGAGGCTGAAGCCAAATACCACGAGACCATCACCTGGTTTTATATGCTGCTGATCGCAGAGCGGCAGGCCGCCCATCCTGCGGCAACCTTTGCGGCCTTCCTTGGGAAGAACCGCGATCTGGTGGCGAAGCCGTCGATCCTGACTCGGTACTACCGCGCGGAAACGCTTGCGAGCGATCGGGCGCGGTACCATTATGTTTTGCCTGATGGGGCCATGGTGAAGGATGCCGCATGACCGACGATGAGCTGATTGAGGCCTTTGAAAGCCACCGTCTCACGCGAGAGGAATTCACCCACGAAGCCCACCTGCGGGTGGGCTGGATATATGCGACGCGGCTGCCGCTTGGCGAGGCGTGCGATACCATGGCGCGCGAACTGCTGGCATGGGATATCGCCTACGGCCTTGGGGACCGCTACCATGAAACGGTTACCTGGGCATTCATGTTCATTATCCATGAAAAGCAACTGGCGTGCGGGGCCAAGTCGTTTGATGAGTTTCTTGCCGCGAACCCTGACCTGATGCGGAAATCACCCCCGTTCCTTGCGGACTACTATAAGGACGAGACGCTGGGGAGCGATCTGGCGCGCAAGCATTTCCTGCTGCCGGACGCGGGGCATTAGGCGAGCGCGGCCTTTACTGCCGCCGCGCAGTGGATGGCAGTGGTATCCAGAAGTGGCACGTCTGTGTGGTCGTCCTTTATAAGCAGACCGATTTCGGTGCAGCCGAGGATGATGGCCTCGGCGCCTTGGCCGTGCAGGCTGTCGATGATCCGAAGATATGCCGCACGCGACGTATCCCTGATATCGCCCTGGCAGAGCTCGTCATAGATGATGTCATGCACAATCTGGCGGTCGGCAGCGTCTGGTGTGATCACCTCAATGCTGAACCTGTCGGCGATACGCCCGCGGTAGAAATCCTGCTCCATGGTGAAGCTGGTGCCCAGAAGCGCGAGCTTTTGGAATCCCTTTTCCCTCGCGGCCTCAGCTGTGGCGTCCGCGATATGCAGAAGCGGGATACCAGTGTGCGCCCGGATGGCTCCTTCCACCAGATGCATGGTGTTGGTGCAGATAAGCGTCATGTCCGCGCCCGCCGCCTCAAGCCCGGCGGCTGCCTTTCCAAGAAGGTCGCCAGCGGCGTCCCATGCGCCCTCGCGCTGCATGGTTGCGATCTCGTCAAAGTCGACACTGTGCAGCAGGACCTTTGCGCTATGCAGGCCACCAAGCGCGTCTTTGACGCCCTCATTCAACAGCCGGTAATAGGTGGCCGTGGATTCCCAGCTCATGCCGCCCAGAAGGCCGATGGTTTTCATGCTGATTGTTCCTTTATGGGGTGCTGGAGCGGCCAAATTTATGGATTGGCGGCCGCGCCCGTCGGCAGGGCATATTTGGTTTGCAGGCGTTCGAAGTGGGTGGCATGAACCATGGGGCTTGCTTGCCACAGCTGATCTGCCGCGCTTGGGTTCTTGTCAAAAAACTGGTGGCTGAAGGCAATGAAATAGTGATTGACCTTCAGGGGATCAGAGACCTTGATGATGCCGCCATAGTCGGATGCGTTCTGGCGCAAAAGGGTGTCTGCCGCAGCGCCGGGTGCGGCGACAGCCTGCAGGCGGTCATAGGCAAGCATATGCATAAGCCCTTCGGTAGTGCCTGCCTCAACAATGTTCAGGCCTTGGTCTTTCAACGCAGCGGTGATTGAATAACCAAGCGGTGCGCCGATCACGATATTTGGTTCCAGAATCTGGCGCCCGTCCCAATAGGGTGGTTTCCCGCGTTTCTGATAAAGATAATACCCGTTCAGCACGATCATGCGGCGGTTGTCCGGCTTGCCGTCCAGCATGGGATAAACCATGGATTCCTGCCGTTCCGGGCGGAAAGAGGCGATCACGCTATCGATCCTTCCAAGCTTCATCAGTGCCAGGCATCGCTTCCATGGGTATCGGGCAAAGGTGACATCAAGGCCTGCGTCTGCGGCGACCAGCTGCACCAGTTCCACAAGGATGCCCGGGTCTTTTTCAGGCACCGCTTCGGACGCGCCGGTGTAATTCGGGTACAGCTCAATGTCTTGATAGCAGAAGCTGAGAGGCTTTGCGCTGGCCTGGTCCTGCGCATGCGATATCGGTGATGCAATTCCTATCAGCACCAATAGGGCCACAACGGTCTGTAGAGACTTTATCCGCACGGTTCACCCAACCAATCTCAGCTCACGCCAAGCGTAATGGATAGTCGGTGCCGGGGCAAATGAAACTATGGAAACAGGATCAGGTCAGCCCGCGTCGGCGTTCCTGCTCATAGGTGCCAAGCACATTCACGCGCTTGGTGTGGAACCTGAGCTCCTCCATCGCGCGGTGGACATTTTCCATGCCTTCATGGCCTTCGATGTCTGCATAAAATTCGGTCGCAGTGAAGCTGTCCGATTCGTAATAGCTTTCCAGCTTGGTCATATTGACACTGTTGGTGGCGAAGCCGCCCAGTGCCTTATAAAGTGCCGCCGGGATGTTCCGCACTTCGAAGGTGAAGCTGGTCATCACCGGGCCGGACAGCTCTTCGGCCGAAAGCGGCTCACGCGAGAGCACCACAAACCGGGTGGTGTTGTGGCCTTCGTCCTGGAAGTTTTTCTGAATGATCTCAAGGCCGTAAACCTCGGCCGCCAGTTCGCTGGCGATGGCGCCGACGCTTTCGTCGCCCAGTTCCGCCACATGCTTTGCCGACCCGGCCGTGTCGGCAAAGGGCAGGCGCTCCAGCCCAAGCGCGCGGAGGTTCTTGCGGCATTGCCCAAGCGCCTGGACGTGGCTTTTCACGGTCTTCAGCATGGACGCATCCGTGCCTTTGACACCCAACAGACAGTGCCGGATGGTCTCGAAATGCTCGCCGATGATATAGAGGCCACTGCCAGGCAGCAGGATATGGATATCAGCCACCCGTCCGGCGGTAGAATTCTCAATCGGGATCATGGCAAGGCGCGCGCGCCCCTGCTGCACGGCGGCCAGGGCATCCTCGAAACTTGGTGTCGATAAGGGCTCCATGGTCGGAAATTTCGCCTGGCACGCCATATGGGAATAGGCCCCAAGTTCGCCCTGGAAGGCGATCAGGTTGTCTGTGTCCTGTGCTCTTTGGCTTGCCATAACGGAGATTTCTTTCTTGGCTGAATAAAAGTGTGCGGTTGAGATTAGTGCCAAGCTGGTTTGCGCGAGTCAATGCAGGAACGGCGCAAAGGCCTGATTCCTGCGGCTGATTCAGGTGGTGCGCCGCTTTGTCGCACGAAAAAGGTGCCAAAAAACGCGATTTTTTGGCCTAAGCTGGCAAAATCGTGCAAATGACGACTTGAATAAGATGCCCATCAGCGGCTATTGTCGCGCGCGAATTAGCCGGTCATCTATCTGTCAGGGGTAATGGACTGGCTGGGAGAGAATTTAAGCTTGCTCGCCTGCAAGGAGAAGAGCCTGTGTCATTAGAATCAAACAAAGTCTTTGCAGCTGTCCTTTCTGCGGCACTGCTGATCATGGTGATCACGACTGTTTCCGAAACCGTGTTCCACGAAGAAGAAACCAAACCAGCCTACACCATCGAAGTGGCGTCTGAGGAAGCAACCGACGCTGTTGTTGAAGAAGGTCCATCGCTGGCTGAGCTGCTGGCTGTTGCAGACGCTGGCAAAGGCGAGCGTCAGTTCGCTAAATGTAAAGCCTGCCACACGATTGGCAAAGGCGAAGGCGACCGCACTGGTCCGAACCTTTATGGTGTGATGGGCCGTCAGATCGGTGGTCATGCGGGCTTCGGCTATTCCAGCGCTCTTTCCGGTCAGGAAGGTACCTGGACTTGGGAACAGATGGATGCGTGGCTCATGAGCCCGAAAAACACTTTCGCAGGCACCAGCATGTCCTTCGCCGGTATCCGCAAGGAAGACCAGCGCGCTGACCTGATGGCGTACCTGAACAGCTTCTCTGACAGCCCACTGGAGCTGCCAGCTGTTGAAGCGGCTGAAGAAGCTGCGGGTGAAGCCATGGAAGCAGCAGAAACAGCTGGCGAATAAGCCAGCTTCAGCTGAACAGATTTCTAAGAGCGGCGATCCATCTGGGTCGCCGTTTTTGATTTTAAAGCCTTCTGAAGCCCAGGAAGGCGGGCCCGGTGCGGCCCTTGTCCGCCATTTCCTTTGCGACCCAGCCCTTCACGTCCTCAAGCGGATCGATGGTGACCATCATGTGGGTGGCGTTGGCATGCAGCAGATGCACGCCGTCGATCATGAAGCCCACGTGCCCGGGGAAGAAAGCCAGGTCCCCGCGCGCGGGTGTCTCTCCCACCTCAAGTGCGCGCCCGAGGCTTGCATATTGCGCGCCGCTGTCGCGGTGCACGCGGTATCCGGCGGCGGCAAGTGCTGTCTGCACCAGTCCGCTACAGTCGATACCCAGCTTGGACCGCCCACCCCACAGGTACGGCGAGCCGATGAAGCTTTCAGCGGTATCCACGGGGTCGGCCTTGCCGTGGCCCACAGGGGTGACGTGCTTATTGAAAATCCAGCCGCCCACATGCAGCTCCGAAAAACCGTTTTCCGATACCCCCGGCAGGCTGACGAATGCCCCCATGGGAAGCACAACCTCAGGCGCGGATTTCAGGTCCGGCTCGCGGTACACGTGCGACAGGGGCGCCGATATTCGGTGACTTGGCAGAACATCGAATTCGTCGACGGCACTATCTGGTACCCAGCCCATATAGCCGTCGATCAGGTTAACGATAAACCACCAGCCAGGCACTTCCGCCAGGATCTGCACTGGCTCGCTGTACAGTAGCTCATTTACGGTTTCAGCGCCTTGATCAGGCTCTGCCTTGACGGCCGCAATCGGTCGGGCGCCAAGTCCGTCGATAATGCTGCCCCCAAGGAGGCTCTTGCTGCTTTTCAGGAGGTCGTTGGGGTCATAGAGCGGCGGCAGGCCAAAGCCATGCAGCAGGTCACTCATAGCCGCCTTCTCCGTCGTCCACCTGTTTCTCGGCGGCGACAATGCGGTCGGATAGTTCGCTCAGATACACGGCGCCCTTGACGGTGCGCTGCACCAGCACATTGCGGCGGTCTTTTTCATCGCGCTTGCGTTTCAGGAACCCAAGCTGCCCTAATGTATCAAGCGCCCGGGTGATAACCGGCTTGGTCACATTCATTTTGGCAGCAAGCCCCCGGACGGTATGCGGGTCTTTGGTCATATAGACCGTCAACAGCAGCGTCATCTGCCTGAGCGTCAGGTCAGGGACGTCGGCGCGCACGACATCAAGATTGGCGGTGTGCCAAATTTTCAGCATCCGGGGATTTGTTTTTTCGGTCACAGGCTCGTTCCTCAGCCGGAATGATCAAAGGTGACACAGAACTTCAGCCCCTAAGGTGACCCGATTTTTGCTTATCCGTCAAGCGACAAGAAGTCTTTCATCGCTGTGTGCATGGCTCGGACGGCTTGTGCGTCGCCGCCTTTCGGGCGGCCAGGCTTGGGTTTTGGTACCCAGGCGAAAACATCCAGATGCACCCAGGGCGTGCCTTCTTCAACGAAGCGCTGCAGGTAGAGCGCCGCCGTGATGGAGCCCGCGAATCCGCCGCCGTCGGAGATATTGCTCATGTCGGCCACGTCGCTTCTCAGTGTTTCGTCATAGGGTGCCCAAAGGGGCATACGCCAGACAGGGTCGGTCAGTGTGCTTGCGGCGCGGTCGATGGCGGCCCAGAGGGTTTCATTGTTGGCATAGGTGGCCGGCAGGTCTGGCCCAAGCGCCACACGCGCCGCCCCGGTGAGAGTGGCGAAATCGACCAGAAGGTCGGGCTTGTCCTCGCACGCGAGTGCCAGCGCGTCACACAGCACCAGGCGGCCTTCAGCGTCAGTGTTGCCCACTTCAACCGAAATGCCCTTGCGGGTAGAAAGTACGTCGCCGGGACGGAAGGCATTGCCGTCCACGGCGTTTTCAACCGCCGGAATGAGCACGCGTAGCTGCACTTTTGTGTCCATGGACATGATCAGCCGCGCGAGCGCCAGCACATGGGCAGCCCCGCCCATGTCTTTCTTCATGAGGAGCATGCCGGCCGCGGGCTTCAGGTCGAGCCCGCCGGTGTCGAAGCACACGCCCTTGCCCACAAGGGTGACCTTCGGGCCTTTATCGCCCCACTGGAGGTCAATCAGGCGCGGCTCACGGCCCATGCCCGCTGCACGCCCGACGGCGTGAATGGCTGGGAAGTTCTCATCCAGCAGGTCTTCGCCCACGATGGTAGAGCAGGTGCCGCCAAATTCTTCCGCCAGCGCCTCTGCCACATCCTGCAGGTGGGCAGGCCCCATGTCTTCCGTTGGGGTGTTCACCAGATCGCGCGCCAGGCACACGGCTTCGGCCTCTTTGGCCACAGTCGCTGCATCGGTGCCTTCAGGCAGCACAAGCACGCGCCCACCTTCGGGTTTTTCGGTCAGGTAGCGATCGAACCGATACTGCGCCAGCGTCCAGCCCAGCGCCACTGTTTGGGCGTCTGCCGCGCCCAGGTCTTCAAGCCGGTATGCCCCTTTCGGAAGGGTTATAGCAGCGGTTGCAAGCGACCATACAGTCACGGCGCCGTCTGCCACACCCGCAAGCGCCAAACCGCCGCCTTCACCGGGTAACAACACACAGGTGTTGGCCTCGCCTTCAAACTCAACCTTTTCAGCCCAGGCCAACTGGTCTTTTGAAAGGCCGGATTGCCAGTCATCCGCGCGCACAAGGCGGAGCGGCGTGGCAGGCTTGGACGTGTCGGTCGTCAGGAATGCGGTGGTCATGGCAGTGTGTTTCCTTTGGGGCGCTTAAGCTTCTTTATCTTAAGCTTCTGAAACTTAGGCTTCTGGGGCGATGGTGACTTTCAGGCCGTCCATCGAGCCATCAACTTCAATCTGGCAGGACAGGCGGGACGCGCCTTCTTTATAATGCTCGCTGTCTTCCAGAAGATAATGCTCGTCATCTTCCATGGCAGGCAGTTGGCCGAAGTTCTCGCCGTCCACATAGACGTGGCAGGTGCAGCAGCTGCAGCAGCCGCCGCAGATAGCGGCCAGATCGTCGAAATCATTGTTGCGGATGTTTTCCATCAGCGACAGGCCTTCTTCGGCCTCGATATCGCGGGTTTGGCCGGCCAGGTTGGTCACAGAAACTTTTACCATCAGATCTTCCTATATTGTTCCGGTTTTTCCCGGGGCTGCGCGTGGAGCCTAGGGAAAGCGTTCGCTTTCATATAGCATTTTCCCGCCCGGATAAAAGCCATGATCTCAAGCTGGTGATCTGCACATACGCAGGACACGTAAATTTGATGCGTATCATCCCGGGAAGCCGGTGCTGCGACAATCCTTTCGCTTGACGGCTTGGCGTGCTTGGTGTGGTATCCCACAATTGATGGACGGGGGCGTCTAATAATTCGATTCCGATGCGGCATATTTGTGCCGGGCACGTCAGAGAGGTTTTTATGAAGCGGGTAGTTGAGGCTTTCCATGTTGCCAAGGGCAGCGAAAAGGCGGCTGGCCTTATCCAGGTCGCCCTGGTTGTCGCCGTTGTGGTGGGCACGGTTGCCATCACAAAGATTATCCGCATCACAGGTGATAATGGCCCCGGATATTCGGCAAGCCAGTCTGCCCTGGTGGTGGATGTGTTCCAGCCGCGGCCTACCGCTCATACGCCAAAGCTGGAGATCACGGGTGAAGTCTCAGCGCGTGCAGGTGTGGCGATCAGCCCCCAGGTGAGCGGCCGCGTGGTCAGCGTGAATAAGCAACTGGAACCCGGCGCGCTTGTTGGTGCGGGTGAGGTGCTGTTTGAAATTGAACGGCGCGATTATGAACTGGCGCTTGAGCAAGCCGAGGCCGAAGTCGCAGCCGCTGAGTCTGATCTGTTGCAGGCTCGCGCGAACGCGGAAAACTTCATCCGCGACTGGAAGCGCGTGTTCCCTGACAAGCCGGCGCCAGCACTGGTGGCCAAGGAACCCCAGGTGCGGGCGCTTGAAGCGCGTCTGAAGGCTGCGAAAGCGGCAGCCGCGAGAGCGGAGCTGAACTTGGCGCGCACGCGCTTCAGCGTTGGTTACCCGGCGCGGATTGTGGCCAGCAGCGTCGAGCGTGGCCAACTGGTGAACACTGGTATCAGCTATGGCAGCCTTTATGCCACAGACAGTCTGCGCATCACGGCAGGGATCGCGCCAAAGGACCTTTCGCGACTGGCGCTTGAAGTGGGTGACGTGGCGCATATCCGGGACGAGTTTGGTGCCGGCGCGGTTATCCCTGCGCCCGTTACCCAACTTGGCGGGGTGCTGGACAGCCGCACCCGCCTTCAGGACGTGATCATCGCGCTGCCCGCGAGCAGCAGCCTGGTACCCGGTACCTTCGCAACCGTTGAGCTTTCAGGCCATGAGCAGGCCAATATCTACACCTTGCCGATCAGCGCGCTGGCGACAGCGAACAGCGTTTGGCGCGTGAAGGATGGGAAGCTTGAGGACACGCCGGTCGATATCGTCGATATGGACAATGATCATGTGTATGTCCGTGCCTTCGATGTCGCCGATGGTGTCGTAATTTCTGAAGTGCCCACCAGCTTCGTGTCGCGCGCTGTGACCATCCGCAAGTCTATCCGTGCCGAGGCGACTGCAGGGGATGCGTCATGAGCGAAAAGCGCATCGAGGCTTCAGGTATTCTTGGGCTTGTCGCCCGGTTCCTTGAAAACCCGGTGATGACCAACCTTTTGATGGTGTTCCTTATCATCGGCGGATTGATGACGGCTGTGACCATGCGGTCCGAGGTGTTCCCGACCGTTGATGTTGGCACCATTTCCGTGGCTGTGCAGTATCCCGGTGCGACGCCTCTGGAAGTGGAAGACAGCATCACCCGGCGGATCGAAGAAGCGGTTCTGGGCGTGAACGGCGTGGAACGTGTGCGCTCCTATGCTTACGAGAACCGCGGCGCGCTGACGCTGGAACTTGAAGATTTTGTCGATGCCTACCGGGTGAAGGATGAGGTTGAGGCGGCGATCGACAGCCTTGTGGATTTCCCGCCCGGCAATGCCGAACAACCCATTGTTACCGTGACCCAGTCGCTGTCGAACGTGCTGACGCTGGTGCTGGTGGGCCAGGTTGGTGAAAGAGAGATGCGCGCGACAGCTGAGCTTCTGGAACGGGACCTGCTGGCGCTTGATGCCGTTTCCGCCATCACGATCCGGGGTGCGCGCGCCAAGGAAATCTCTATCGAGCTTTCGGAAGATACGCTCAGGAAATATGACCTCACCTTCAAGGAAGTGGCAGACGCGATCCGCAATTCCTCGATTGAACTCTCTGGCGGAGCCATCAAATCGGGTGATGGGGAAGTCCTCTTGCGCACGGATGCCAAGGCGCGGGTGGGCGACGAATTCGAACGCATCATGATCCGCTCATCCAGTTCCGGTGACATTGTGCGCCTGAGCGACATCGCCACCGTGACCGACGGCTTCGCCGATGAGCCGCTGATCAATGAATATAACGGTTCACCCGCGATCTTTCTTGATGTCCTGAGAAACGAAAGCGCTGATATCCTGGATGTGAAGGAAAAGGTGGTCTCCTATGTGGATACCGTTCCGCTTGAGGAAGGCCTTGAGGTGCTGGTGTTCCGGGATCAGACGGAAATCCTCGCGGACCGGATCAGCTTGCTGACGAGCAACGCGCTTCTTGGCTTTGCGCTTGTTTTCCTGCTTCTTGTGGCCACCCTTGATTTCAAGCTGGCTTTCTGGGTGGCGATGGGCATCCCCATCAGCTTCCTTGGCGGCTTCCTGATTTTCGGCAGTATCGGTATCACGCTCAATATGGTGACGCTGTTCGCGCTTATCGTCGTGATCGGTATCGTGGTGGATGACGCCATCGTGGTGGGCGAAAATATCTATGCCGAACAACAGCACGGTTTCCATGAAAGCCGCGCCGCCTTTGAGGGTGTGAAAAATATCTATGCGCCGGTACTTGTGGGCGTGCTCACCACCATGGCGGCCTTCGCGCCGCTTTTGTTCCAGACAGGGACCTTCGCCAAGATTACGCGGCCCATACCCGTGGCGGTGATCGCGATCCTGGCAGTGTCTTTGATTGAAGCCTTCTTCATTCTGCCGATGCACCTCCGGCACGAGAACCGCTGGTCTAAGGGCCTTCTTCGCACCATCCAGCAGAAGGTGGCGCGGGGGCTTGATGCCTTCGCCATCGGCCCCTTGCAGCGCTTGATCGTGCGCGCAAGCCAGTACCGCTACGTAACCGTTGCGGCGACCATCTCGCTGATGATGGTCGGATTTTCACTGGTGGGCGCGGGCATTGTGCGGGTTGTCTTCTTCCCCAACATCGAGGGTACGGAAATCTCTGCCAGACTGGCGCTGCCGAACGGCGCACCGTTTGAAGCCACCGTGGGCGCGATGGATCAGCTGCAGGCGGCACTTGATAAAGTGGCGGCAGAGATCAAAGCCGAATCGGGCGAGACGGTGATCAACGCCACGTCCGTGACCATAGGCGCGCGCTATAACCAGGCCACGGGGCCTGGCAGCTTTTCAAGCGCGCTGACAGCCAGCCATTTGGGGCAGATGTCTGTTGAACTGGTGCCGACCGATGCCCGTAGCTATAGCGCTCGCGAAATTGGGCGACGCTGGGAACAGGCGGTGGGCCAAATTCCCGGTGCCGAAACGCTTTCTTTTGCTTCCACCATCGGGCCGCAAAGCGTCGATGTGGGCTATGAGCTCGCGCACGACGACCAACACGAACTTGAAGCCGCGGCTGGTGACCTTGCAGACCAGCTGGCGCTCATTGGCGGTGTCAGCCAGATTGACGCCGGGCTTGATCTTGGCAAGCGCCAGTTCGAATTTACCCTGACGGACCTTGGGCTCGCGTCCGGTGTCAAACCGACAGACCTCGCGCGCCAGCTCAGGCAGGCCTATTTCGGTGAGGAAGTACAGCGCATCCAGCGCGGGCGCGAGGAAGTGAAGGTTTATGTGCGGTACCCGGCAGAAATGCGCCACAGCCTTGAGAATTTGCAGGATGTCCGTATCCGGTTGCCGGACGGAAGCGGTGTGCCGCTGGCGCTTGTGGCGGATATTGGTGAAGGCCGCAGCCCCACCTCGATTGAGCGGGTGAACGGCCGCCGGGTGCTCACGGTAACAGCCGATGTGGATGAAGCCATCACAACGCCCAATGTGGTCAATGATATGATTCAGGCTGAAATCCTGCCTGGGCTGATGGAAAAGCACCCGGGCCTTCGCTGGCAGCTTGAAGGCGGCTCGCGCGAACAGAGCGAAGACTTCGCGTCGCTCTTCCGGGGCTTCATGCTGGCAGTGATCATCATCTATGCGCTGGTGGCTACCCAGCTCAAAAGCTATATCCAGCCGGCGATCATTCTGGTGTCTATCCCGCTTGGGATTGCCGGAGCCATTTATGGCCACATGACACTGGGGTTTGACCTTTCGTTCGTGTCGCTTTTTGGTGTCGTGGCGCTTGCGGGCGTGGTGGTGAACGCTTCTGTCGTGCTGATTGACCGCTATAATCTTGAACTGCAGGAGCCGGGTGCGACCGCGCTTGATGCTGCTGTGCGTGCCACGCTCAGGCGTTTCCGCCCGATCGCGCTGACAACCATCACAACGGCGCTCGGGCTTTTGCCGATTATTTCGGAAACAAGCCCACAGGCGCGGTTCCTGATTCCGATGGCGGTCAGCCTGGCGACAGGGCTTGTTTTCTCAAGCTTCGTGATGCTGTTCGCTCTGCCTGCGCTCATTCTGGTGATTGAGGATATCCGCGGCTTCTTCTCGCACGAGCACCGTATGATGGCGAAAGGGCTGGACCCCTCTGGCGAGGCTCCTGAACAGGCCAAGTGATGCCTCGGTAAGGGCGCGGCAAAGTGTCCACTTGGATTGAAATGACTTGAATAGTCGGCGGCCATGGGGTACCGGACGGCCAATTGGAAACGTCCGGGAACGCCTTTGATGCTGCGTAAATTCAGGAAAGACGGTGCTGCATGGGATATCGCGCTTGTCGCGGTGCTTCTGAACGTCTTCCTGCAGCTTGGCTGTTGCATGGCGCCGGCCTCTGCCGCAGACGGCCTTTCCCTTTCCGATCCTTTAAGCTGGTGCAGCATCGACAAAACCGATGCCTCGGCGTCAAGTCAGGCGGATAGCGGCGAAAGCCATACTGCTGACTGCAGCGACTGTCGCCAGTGTACCGGCCAGCCTGCCGTCATGGCGGCTGATCTGGACCGTGTCGTCCTTGTGGCTGTGCCGAACGATCCCGTTACCATTACCCCTGTCATTGCCCCCACGCGCAGCCTTGTGGTGGTGCCTTATGAAGGCAGGGGACCGCCAACCACACTCCGCACTTAAACCATTTTTTGTTTTTGTTGTGCCGGATTGATTTTCACCGGCCATTCGGAGTGATATTCATGATTTTCAATCATTCACGCCTCGCGCTTGTAGCGTTGGCGTCTTCCACCATGCTGTCCATGCCTGCTGCCGCTGAATCCGCAAATGCAGACAGCGACACCCTGACAGAAATCCTGGTTGTTGGTGCTCGCCGCGACCAGACAACCCTGACCACCAGCGAGGTGAAGCCGGTGCGCGTAGCCAAGGCCGACGCAGCCGCGCTCGCCACAGCCGTTCCCGGTGGGGCCCTGATCAATAACGGTGCGCTTTCTGGCCAGGTGCAGTTCCGTGGCCTGATGGGCGCACGTGTCGGCGTTTCCATCGATGGTCAGCGTTTCGGCTCAGGTGGCCCGAACCTGATGGACCCGCCGCTTCAGTATGCGCCCCTGCCGCTTGTGGAAAGCCTTGAGGTTTCCCGCAGTGTGGGGTCCGTGTCCAAAGGGCCGGGTCTTGCCGGGAATGTAAACGCCACGCTGAAGAAAGTGGATTTTTCCGGTAGCAGCAGCGCTGACCTGAGCGGCAGCCTTTCCGCCACGGTGCGCAGCGCCGATGAAAGCATGGCCCTGGGCGGCGTGGTTGGCGCATCCACAGACACATGGCGCATACATGTGCTGGCGTCCTATGAGGAAGGCGATGATCTGAGGTCCGGACGCGGCGATATCACAAACACTTTCCATGAGCGGTCGGTCGCAGGTGTCGGCATGGGTTGGCGCAGCCAGGACGGCAAGCACGAACTGGGCCTTGATTACCGCCACCAGAAGGTGGACGACACGGGCAACCCGCCGTTCGCCATGGACATCGAATTCTTCAACGGTGACTTCGTTCAGGCCAAATATCGCGGCAAGTATGACGGGATGAATGTTGAGGCCAACGTGGGGTATGCCGATATCTCGCACGCCATGACCAACTATCTCTCGCGCCCGGCGCCAATGCCGATGATGCAGCGCCGCAGCCTCGCCTGGGCCGAAACCTGGACGGCTGACCTGATGGCCACCACGGATTTCGCGGGCGGCAAGCTGAAGGTGGGGGGTGACTATGAAAGCAGCACCCATGACCTGAAGATTACCAACCCGAATAATGCGGATTTCTTCCTCCAAAGCTTCAAGGGTATCGAGATGGAGCGCATTGGCGGCTTTGGTGAATGGCGCATGGAAGAGGGCGGTAGCGGCTATGAGATCGGCGTGCGCTATGACCATTATTCAAGTACAACAGAGGGCGCGAGCGTCGGCAGCGCCGTGCCAATGGGGCCGGCTATGCTGGCGATGGCCTTCACCAATGCAGACACGGATGTGACGCATGATCTGGTGGATATCGTGTTCCAGGGCTGGTATGCGCTGAGCGAACAGGCAACCCTGCGCGCCACGCTTGCCCGCAAGAACCGGGCGCCGGGTTATGTTGAACAATATGCCTGGCTGCCGACACCCGCGAGCGGGGGGCTGGCTGACGGCAACACCTATGTGGGTGATGTGGCGCTTAAGGCCGAAACAGCCCTGATCGCGGAACTGGGCGTGGACTATGCCGGTGATCGCTTCTATGCGCGCCCGACAGTCTTTTACCGCAAGGTGGACGATTTTATCCAGGGTGTGGCCTATGACGACACGCCGGGTGTTGTGAACACGCCGGTTGAGATGATTTCCGCCATGAACGGTGACCCGACGCCGCTTCGCTTCGGCAATGTGGACGCCACGCTTTACGGTATTGACCTTGATATGGGCGTGACAATCAGCGACCGGCTGCATCTGGACGGCAGCTTCAGCTATGTCCGCGCAAAGCGCGATGACATTAGCGATAACCTTTACCGCATCGCACCGGCACGCGGCACCATTGCCCTGACGTATGAGGGGGGTGACTGGTATGTGACCGCCGCGACCCGCCTTGTGGCTGCCCAGAACAAGGTGTCTGCCACCAACAGCGAAGTGGCGACAGACGGATATGCGCTTGCCGATATCTACGCGGGCTATTGGCTGAGCGACAGCGTCAGCTTGACTGCGGGCGTGGAGAACCTGTTCGACCGTTTCTATCAGGATCATCTGGCCGGCTATAACCGCATATCGGATTCAGATGTTCCCCTTGGTTCGCGCCTGCCGGGCGTGGGCACCAACGCTTTCCTCCGCCTGGATTATCGTTTCTAGGCACGTTCCCACCTCTGCGGGGTGCCTTTTGGCACCTCGCTCTTTTTGAAGTGGGTAAATTCAGGCGGTTTTCAGCCCGGCCAGCCGCTCTGGATGGTCAGGAAATCCATGAAGTCGACGCCGTTTCGATCAAGCCAGGCTTCCGATGGGCCCTGCCAGCGGCAGGTTTTCCAGTCCACAGCGCCGTTTTTCCTGAAGCTGATACCTTCTGCCACCAGCCGGTCGCGCTGCCGCGTCGCCCCGTCGCGCTCGCTTATCTTTCCGGCGCTGTTGATCACCCGCTGCCACGGGATGCCCTGTTCGGCTGGTGTGGCGGCCATGGCGAACCCCACGATCCGCGGCGTCACGCCAGGCAGCAAGCTTGCCACCATGCCGTAGCTCGCGACCTGGCCTTTCGGGATTTCGCGCACCAGATCATAGATTGCGGGGAAGCTTGCATAGGTGCGGGTCATAGGGCGGCAATCCGGAGAACAGGGGTTGAGGCGCGCAGCATACGCGCCATTCCCGAAAGTCTGCAACAGGCTATAGGTCGAATGTCACCGTATTGAGGTCTGCGAGTGCGAGGTCTGTGAGCAGGAGGCTGTCGCCGCCGCCCAAGTCGATCAACACGCCGTCCGCTGTTTCTGTGGCCGCAGCGATAACGTCGTCGACGCTGATGAAATCAGTTGAGGTTGCCTCGAGATTCAGTCTGTCTTCTGCCAGATCAAAGCCTTCGACCGTGTCTGACTCGCTTCCCGCCTGGAAGACCAGCACGTCTGCGCCCCCGCCAGGGCGAAGGATATCGGCCCCTGCACCGCCAACCAGTGTGTCGGCATCGGCGCCGCCATAGAGCGTGTCTGAACCGTCACCGCCGGTGAGAGAGTCGTCACCGGCCCCGCCATACAGTTCGTCGTTGCCCTCGCCGCCGTCGACCTGGTCGTTTTCCGATCCGGCGAACACGAGGTCGTTTCCTCCGCCGCCATACAGGATATCGTTACCCGCTTTGCCAGCGTATATCGTGTCGGCGCCGCCATTGCCGTGAATGGTATCGTCGCCCGTTCCGCCGCCCAGTTGGTCTGCAACGTCGGACCCATAAATCAGGTCATTGCCGCCGCCAGCCCAAAGCTGCTCGGCGTTTTTACCGGCGGTGACGGTTCCTTCGTTCCAATCGCCACCAACCAATGTATCCTGGCCATTGCCGCCAAAGAGCGCATCGGCTCCACTGCCGCCGACCAGCAGGTCATTCCCATTACCGCCGCCTATAATATCATTGCCGTCGCCACCAAAAAAATGGTCGCCGCCGATATCATCAGCGCCGGCCCATATCTGGTCATTGCCTGCACCGCCATGGATGGTGTCGGCACCCCCGTCGCCGCGCAAAATATCCGCCTCGCTACTACCTGTGATATGGTCATGGCCGCTGCCGCCAAATACATTGGCGCCACCGTTGGTCGCAATGAATGTGTCAGCGCCGTCGCCCAGGTAAACCCGGCCATCAATGGTGCCGGTGTTGGTCAGTGTATCGTCGCCCATCCCAAGCGAGATGTCGCCATCGATAAAGCCGGCATTGGTGATTGTGTCGGCAAACGAATGATTGTCTGGAACCTCGGTGACCAATTCTCCATTCAGGTGAAGGGCATACTGGCCGTTGACAAGCTCAAGCGTGAATGTGCCAAACTCGTTCTCATAGGATTGAAGCTCACCGGTAGAGCGATAGTATTCAGATTCACCCTTTTCATACTCATAGTGAAAATAGAAAGCGTAGTTGGAATCGGTGCCGTCGATCAGCCCCAGCCTAACGGCAAAGGCCTCCACCTGGGCGTTTGTAGCAAAGGACCAGAAATCATCAGGCAGCAAGGGTGAATAGCTGCTGGTATAAACTCGGCTTGCAATTGCGGCGAAGTCTTCCGCATCTGCCGTTTCAATAGCATAGCCGCTGTTGCCTGTGGCCGTGTTGGCAAGAATTCTGCCGCTGCCTGAAACCGTAATATCGGCCTGGCCGGCGTAGATGCCCGTTTCGCTGCTTGAAACGGTCCCTGTCAGCGTAAGGTTGAGGCTGCTTTCCTTATGAACCATTATGCCAAAGGCGCCCAGAACACTGAATGTGGCCGCTTCACTGCCGTCGGTTACAATGGTGCCGCTGTTGGTGAGGTCAAGCGAGAGATCGCTGCCCCTGACGATAATGCCTGCGGCACCACCTGAAATGGATCCGGCATTCGTTATACTTCCCCCGCCATTTTCAAGGTAAATACCTGTCGCCATGCCGCTAATGGTACCTGAGGCGGTATTGGTGATCGAAGTGTGCGCCGCCTGATAATCATTGCTGTCTTGGGTGCTCAGGTAACCGGAATAGATTCCGTTAGGCGCATAAAGGGGGTCGCCGCCAACCAACGATCCACCAACGGCCTCCAAGGTCCCGGAATTGGTGACAGTACCACCGTAGATCAAGATGGCGTGGGCGGCACTATGGATCAGGCCCTGGTTGGAAATGTCGGTATCGGAAGAGGCGGTCGTACCATCGCCAGCTACATAAACACCGTGTTTGCCACTTCTGATTTCACCAGACGCGAGGTTGGTGAGGGTCAGCGTGCCAGTCCCAACCTGTATGCCGTTCCCTTGGGTCCACTCGGGCTCGTCTTCTGGAGAAGGGTAGGTCAGAGTTGAAATAGTACCGGCATTTGTGACGTCCACCAGTGTAGCACCGCTGTAGAAGGCGGCGTTTTTGATGGCAGCATCGCTTTGATAGTCGATTATGCCGTTGTTGGTCAGCGTGTCACGCTCACCGCCGCCGGCATCAATATAATTCGACAGGGTCGCGTTAATTGTGATTGTGTCGGACTGATCGTCATTCAGATCAATGGCAGTCGACGAGTCTTCCGCAATGGTTATGTCGGTCATGCGCTTCCCCCCAAGAAGTCCAGTGTTATATCTGATGGCTACAGGACAACCTGCAGATCAATAAGATCGGCTGCGGTTATGCCGGTCAGCAGGATGCTGTTGCCACCGCCGGTATCAATCAGGACACCTTCATCGGTATCTGTGGCTGCGGCTTGTACGGCCGCAAGGTCAATGAATTCCGTACTGGTCGCAGAAAGATCAAGCTGGTCTTCATCAAGGCTGAACCCTGAAACGATATCGCTGCCGTGGCCCGCGGCGAAAATCAGCAGATCGTAATCAACTGCGCCGGACAAAGAGTTATTGCCGGGAAGAATGATGTCGTCGCCTTCGCCGCCCGTAAGGGTGTCATTGCCGGTTCCGCCATAGATGGAATCGTTGCCCGCGCCACCTTCCACAACATCATGCAGCCGACCGCCATAAAGTTCATCATCGCCATCGCCACCGCGGACAACATCATCGTCCCTGCCACCGAAAATGATGTCGTCGCCTGCGCCGCCATCCAGGGTGTCATCACCTGTTCGCCCGGCATAAATGATGTCATTGCCGCCCGCGCCTGCGATATAGTCGTCACCGTCACCGCCGCCCAGTTGGTCCGCGGCAGATGCCCCGTATACGACATCGTTGCCTTCACCCGCCCAGATGGAATTTGAGGAAGTATCGGCAAAGCCAGCGCTGCCGTCCCACTCTCCGCCGACCAGCGTGTCATATCCGGTTCCGCCAAACAACACGTCGGGGCCGGCTTCGCCTACGATCAGGTCGCTGCCTGCTCCGCCGCCAATGGTATCAGCGCCGTTTCCGCCCCAGAAGCGGTCATGCCCATTATCGCCGGCACCTGCCCAGATAACGTCATTGCCGTCTCCGCCATTGATGGTGTCGCCGCCAGCATTTCCGCGCAGGACATCAGCACCGTCGCCGCCCAGAATGGAATCTGCGCCAGCACCACCGCTGACGGTATCGTTACCACTGTCGGCTAGAATGACATCAGCCCCGGTTGTGCCGGTCAGGCGGTCGTCAGCGTCGGATCCGGACATTTGAACCGTTTGGAAAACAAAGTCATAGGCTTGAACATGGATGCCCTCATGGCTCCAGTTCGACAGGTATCTGCCATCGAAAATCGCCAGATTGTCGTTACTGCCAAGGATTTCCTCGCCCAGCTTGTTGCCCTCGGAATCGAAGCGCTGCCCTCTCCAGTAAAACCCAGACCAGCCGGCGATAAAGCCGCCGTCGCCTAAAGCATAAACGCTTGTATCTGACTGGTTATTGTTCAGTTCGGTATTCAGTACAAACGGATCGCTGACAAAGGACCCGTCCGAGCTGATTATTCTGCCCATGACGTCGGTGTTATTGTAGCCGAGTTCGCTTTGGTCCGTAGTCCAGGTAACGACGTATAACCCATCGTTCAGCAAGGCAATATCTGGATCAAATTGTTCGCCCTCTGTCACCGAATTGACGCGGATGCGGTTGTCCGACAGTTCGCTATCGATCTCGATAACATTCCCGTTTGAGTCAAAAAAGCGCAGGAAGACGTCCTTTTCGTCGGCGCCGCTTTCGTCGGCGGAATAGACAACGGCAAATCCCCCATCTGCACTAGGGGCTATTTCGGGGGCCGTGTGATAGCCATCAGTAAACGCACTGAGCTGAATCTCGTTCGATTGGACTTGTGCATATTGGTTGTAGATGCGGCCCATGCTGCCAAGCGTATTGCCCAGGCCAATATAATAGACGTTACTGGTCCAGCCGACGAGGAAGCCTCCGTCAGACAGGGCGTGAACCGTTGCAGCACTGGAGTGCGAGTGGTTGGTAACGGTTTCTATTGCACTTACCGCAGCCCCTTCATTGTCGAAGGTCTGGGTATAGATAGCGCCATCCTCCCCCCAGGCGATTACAAACCCACCGGAGCTGAGGGCGGCAATGCTTTCATGGGAAGGGAGTTCAAAATTGCTGCCAATCGGTTCCCCGTCGGCGGAAACAATTTGTCCGAAGCTGTCGCCGTCTATGGTCCAAATGACAACAGCGTTTCCGCTTTCCAAAGCTGTGATTTTTGATCCACCGTAAATGTTCCCGTCGGTTTCATTAACGGTGATGGGGTCTCCAGATTTTGTTGGCAGAAAACTCTCTTCTTCTGCTTCCTGTCGCACTTCTCTGTTTGAGGTCATCGCCTCAGGCTTTGTCCGTCCGGTTGCTTGGATCATCATGGCCCCCATTGCGTGAAAATTACACAAGCTCTGCAAATTGCATGGTAGGGTGGGTTAGTCAACTTACATGTCTCATAAATGCAGGTGGTTCATCGGCATAGTGCGGCCTTACCCTGCTTTACGCTGTCTCGATTTCCTTAAGGCCAAGCTCATCCATCATGGCTTCACGCATTTTAAATTTCTGGATCTTGCCGGTGACCGTCATGGGATAGTCGTCCACGAAGCGTATATGGCGTGGGATTTTATAGTGGGCGATCTGGTCTTTGCAGAAGGCTTTCAGGCTGTCTGCATCCAGTGCCGCCCCGTCCTTGAGTTGCACCCAGGCGCACAGTTCCTCGCCGAACTTCTCGTCCGGAATGCCGAACACCTGGGCGTCACGGATGTCCGGGTGGGTGTATAGGAATTCCTCTACCTCGCGGGGGTAGATGTTCTCCCCGCCCCGGATCACCATGTCTTTCACCCGGCCTGTGATTTTGCAGTAACCCTCTGCGTCGATCACCGCCAGATCGCCGGTGTGCATCCAGCCTTCCGCGTCGATCGCTTCCGCCGTGCGCTCCGGGTCGTCCCAATAGCCGCGCATCACCAGATAGCCACGGGTGCACAGTTCGCCCTGGGTGCCGCGGGGAACAGTGTTGCCGTCCTCGTCGATGATTTTCACCTCCGCGTGCGGATGGATCCGGCCGACGGTGGATGTGCGGCGCTCAAGGCTGTCGCCACGCCCTGTTTGGAAACTGACGGGGCTTGTTTCCGTCATGCCGTATGCGATGGTGCACTCACTCATATGCATGTCGCCAATGACCCGCTTCATCACTTCCACGGGGCAGGGTGATCCCGCCATGGTGCCGGTACGCAGGCTTGAAAGGTCGTAACTCGCGAAGTCAGGTTCATTGAGCTCACCGATGAACATGGTGGGCACACCCTGAAGCCCGGTGCAGCGCTCGTCCTGAACGGCCTTCAGCACGCTTTTGGGCTCAAACGCTTCGGCCGGGAACACCAGCGTGGCGCCGACAAGGGCGCAGGCCAGCACAGACATCACCATGCCGAAACAGTGATAAAGCGGGATGGGCACACACAACCGGTCCTCGCTTGAGAGATTCATCGCTGCGCCGACGAACTTTGCGTTGTTGAGGATATTATAGTGGCTCAGCGTGGCGCCCTTGGGGCTTCCCGTGGTGCCACTGGTGAACTGGATGTTGATATCATCATGGGGCCCAAGAGACCGCGCGATTTCATACATGCGCGCGTAATGGTCTTCTTCCGCCAGCTCGACGATATCGGCGAACTGGAAGAAGCCTGCGGGCGCCTCTTCGCCCATGGTGATGGCGGCGCGAAGGTGGGGCAGGCGCTCGGAGCTCAGCTTGCCGTGGGGGCTTGTGGCCAGTTCGGGCGCCAGTTCTATCAGCATGGCTTCATAGTCGGACGTTTTGAACCGGTCGGCCAGCACCAGTGCCTTGCAGCCGACCTTGTTAAGCGCAAATTCAAGCTCATGGGTCCGGTAGGCCGGGTTGATGTTCACCTGGATAAGCCCGACTTTCGCGGTGGCGAACTGGGTCAGCACCCATTCGACGCGGTTCGGCGCCCACACGCCCACCCGGTCGCCCGGCTCAAGCCCAAGCGCCAGGAAACCGGCGGCGAAGGCTTCCACGTCATGCAGGAATTCTTCGTAAGTCAGGCGGATACCGTCTTCCGCAAATACAACGAATTCATTGTCCGGGAAGCGGGCTGCAGTTTCCGCAAACATATCGCCGATGGTTTTTTCCAGCAGCGGCTCGTCTGTAGGCCCGATAACGTGACTTTCCATATGTCCTCCCCCAATACCGGGAGGCAGAGGCCCGCCCGGCTTAACAGTCTACCACGTTGGCGGCGATTGGTACTGTGACCGCCAGACCGCCTTCTGCAGTTTCCTTATATTTGGACTGCATGTCACGCCCTGTTATGCGCATGGTGCGAATTACTTTATCCAGCGTCACGAAATGGGTGCCGTCGCCGCGCATCGCCAGCCGTGCCGCGTTGATGGCCTTGATGGCTGCCATGGCGTTGCGCTCAATGCAGGGCACCTGCACCAGCCCGCCGATCGGGTCGCACGTCAGGCCCAGGTTGTGTTCCATGCCGATTTCCGCGGCATTCTCCACCTGGCTTGGCGTACCGCCCAGCACTTCGGTGAGGCCCGCTGCGGCCATGGAGCAGGCGCTGCCCACTTCACCCTGGCAGCCCACTTCCGCGCCCGAAATAGACGCATTCATTTTGAACAAAAGGCCCACGGCCCCGGCTGTCAGCAGGAATTTGATCACGCCCTCTTCGTTGGCATGTGGGATGAAGCGCATATAATAGTGCAGCACGGCAGGCACGATGCCGGCGGCGCCGTTTGTGGGCGCGGTCACCACTCGCCCGCCCACAGCGTTTTCCTCATTCACTGCGAGCGCATAAAGGTTCACCCAGTCCAGGATCGTCAGCGGGTCTGTCAGCGCGCTTTCGGGACGGGACTTGAGCTGGTCATAAAGCTTTTGGGCGCGGCGTTTGATCTTGAGGCCCGGCATGTCACCGCCCCTTGAGCAGCCACGCTCAACGCATTCCTGCATTACGGACCAGATTTCCAGCAGTTCCGCCCTGATTTGCTGGCTCGACCTGAGGACCTTCTCATTCGCCATCATGATGGCGCTGATGGGTTTGCCGGTGCGCTCGCAATGTGCCAGCAGTTCTTCCGCTGTCTTGAATGGGTAGGGCTGTTTGATCTTGTCCTCGACGAACTTGTCTTTTTCGGCTTCCTTTTCATGGACAATGAAGCCGCCACCGATGGAATAATAGATCGACCGGTTCAGCTCGTTGCTATCTTTGTCATAGGCCCAGAACTCCATGCCGTTGGGATGAAACTCCAGCTGTTCGCGTGGCAGCAACTGCAGGTCGTCGTCTTCATGGAAATCGATGGTGTGATGGCCCATCAGCTTGATCTTGCTATATTTGCGGACAGCCTCAACCATAGCCGGGATGGCTTCCACGTCCACGCCGCGCGGGCATTCGCCCATCAGTCCCAGCATCACTGCGGTGTCAGACCCGTGACCGCGCCCGGTGGCACCAAGGGAGCCATAAAGCTTTACGGCGAGGCGCGTGACGTCTTTCAGCTTGCCGGCGCTTTCCAGTTCCTCGACGAACTCTGTGGCGGCCTTCATCGGTCCAACCGTGTGGCTGGAGGAAGGGCCGATGCCGATATTGAAAAGATCAAGAACGCTGATGCTCATAACGCGGTGCTCACAGTTATCCGGTGGCGAAATTGTATAAAATCGGCCACACGCTACGCATAGTCGAAGCGGCTTGCAATGGGATTTTGCTAAAAAGCGACACGCGCAATAAAATTACACGCCTTGAAAAAGTCCAGCTTTTCCAAGGGTCGGTTGTTTGTAATTTTATTTCAACGCTTTGAAATAATCGTTCTGTCGGCAGGAAGTGCCTTCTACCACAGCAGGGTTTGCGGGTTATCGATGGGCTGGCCATCGTTGGCGGCCATCAGCCCCTTGATGCTCCTGACCAGCATCCAGACAAAGAGGCCTGCAAGGATCAGGAAGCCGACAAGAACAACAGTCAAAAGCACGCCAATCAGCCCGATCACAAGGCCCAGCCAGAAGGTGCGGATCTGAAAATCCAGATGGCTTCGATATATGCCGCCGACATGGTGGCTTTTGGTGTGGGCGATGATCACGCCCGCGACAGAGGCAAGACCACCGGTCGCAAGCCCAATCAGATACAGGATATAGACAAGGACGACAGAGCGCCGATCAGTGTCGTGGCGCAACCGGTGCGGGGAAGCAGTGTCTGTCATATCCGTCTCCATTCTGTCGGTCAGTCTTTATAATTGCATAATGCACCTATAGCGGCAAGCGCAATGCAGCATTAGGTCGCACTTTTTCCGCCAATTGACGTTACGGAATTATGACATTATGCCGGCTTTTCCATATTGCAAACCATCATGGCGGGAACCGCGCCCTCGTGCAGCTATAAAAACTTCAGGCGGGAAAAAGGGGAGAGCTCAGCGGGGCTAAGGGGCAGGCTCTGCATATCTTGGGTGCGCTCGATTTCGGCTCGCATGCCAGACGCCGCGTAATAGTCGAATGCCGAGCCAGAACTGGCAGGCATAAATGCCCCAGATCACAATCAGGTAATAGAAGAGGTTCTCGTCGCCAGCGTTGCGATCCATGTTGGGCCAAAGAATGCCTGCGTCGAATAGAAAGATATACAAGCTCCAAAACGACAGCATGGATATTGCCAGTATGCAGGTGCGCCGCAGGTTGCGCATATGGCTCCTCCAAGTCCCTGTTTCCGGCAAGGGCGGAATATAGGCGCTGGCGCACGCGCCAATCAGGATCAACAGGCCGACTTGTGGAACCATCAGGTTCAATCCCAGCCCCAAGGTGGCGCAGAAATACCGAACGAGAACAGTGTTGCGTTCTCTCAGCGCCTTGGGTGTTGGCGGAGCAGAGGGCAAAAACGGGCTTTCATCTTTGGGCCGGTGCATGCAGTTTCATATCGGCACTGGATGGTGGATTTCTACCTAGAAAAACTTCAGGTCACTCTTGGGCAAAGCGGTAGGCGGAGATGCCGCGGGAGCGTTCATCGAGCACCAGCGCTTTGGTCAGCGGCGGGTTTGCGCGCTGCGGGCAGGCGGGGCGTTCGCACAGGCGGCAGTTGGGGCCCACCGGCGTGGCGTCCAGGTTTTCCAAGTCGCGGCCCTTGGCGTAAATCAGCTCCCGCGCATAGGCGATATCGCAACCAAGGCCGATCGCGAGCTGCTGATCCACCTGGCCATAGATTGCACCCACGCGCCTAACCGTGCGCGCGACCGAAAAATAGGTGGTCTCATCCGGCATCTGGATGATTTGGGTGGCGATCCGACCGGGGTAGGCGAAAGTGTCATGTACGTTCCACAAGGGGCAAGTACCGCCAAAGCGCGAGAAGTGGAAGCGCCCGGCTGAGAAGCGCTTGGAGACATTCCCTGCCTTGTCCACCCGGATGAAGAAGAAGGGCACGCCCCGTTCGCCCGGTCGCTGCAGGGTTGTCAACCGGTGGCAGACCTGTTCGAAGCTGGTGTTGTAGCGGTGGCCCAGATGTTCAATATCATACTTGAGCGTCTTGGCGTCAGAAAGGAACCGCGTGTAGGGCATCAGGAGGGCGCCTGCGAAATAGTTGGCGAGCGATATGCGCACCAATCGCCGGGCCTCTTCCGTCTGCCATGTGTGGGTATCGCCGATCCGCTGGATCATCGGCTTGAACTCCAGCATCGCCAATTGGAACGCAAGTTGGAAGATGCGCGCGCTTTGGTCCAGCATTTCGGAAATCAGAAGCTGGCGGCGGTGGAAGTCAAAATGCCTCAGCGTTTCGGGCATCACCTCATGGGGCATGATGCGCACGCGAATGCCGTGCTCTTCGTCCAGCCGCCCGGTCAGCACCATGAAGGCGTCGTCGCGCTCCAGGCCCAGCTCTTCGTGCATGGTCTCGGCTGCCTCATCAAGCTCCGGGAAATAGTTCTTCCGGTCGTGGATAAAGTCGCGCACTTCATCAACAGGGAAGATGGATTCCGGCGTCGCGCCCTCGCGCTCCACCACCTGGCTTGAAAGCTCCGTCGCATTCTGTCGGGCCTGCTGGAATGATTTGTAAATTAGTGTAAAGGCCTCCACAGCTTTGGGGGCGGCGTCCGCCATGTCCTGCATTTCCCCGCGCGACAGGCCAATGCCCTTGAACATCGGGTCCGCGAGGATCTCGGAAAGGTCGGCGAAGGCGCGGGCTTCATCTGTGCCGGCGAAAGCTGTCAGCTCCACGTCATACACTTCTGCCAGGCGCAGCAAAAACTGCGCGGAAACAGGACGTTGATTGCGTTCCACCAGGTTAAGATAGCTGGTCGAAAAGCCCAGCTCAGCTGCCATCTGGCCCTGGCTCAGGCCGCGTTCCCGCCTCAGGCGGCGGATGCGGGGGCCAGCGAAAATCTTCTTGGTGGCGTTCTCTGCCATGGCGCATTCCACTGTTTACAAAATTTACAAATCAACATTTTGACATTTACATATACATACATTCGAACACTTTTTGTATCAATTGTTGTTTGAAATATTGAAATAAAATGAAATATGAAAGCTGCTGGACGCAAGAAAGTTGCCTAAAAGGGCGACCGACAACCGTTGAGAGGATTTGAAATGTCAGCAGCAGTTGAACGCACAGATGAGCCATCGCTCGATATCATCGCGCCCATGAAGGACCTGTATGCCCGCGTCCTCACTGGTGACGCGCTGGCGTTCGTCGCTGACTTGGAAGAACGCTTCGGCGAGCGCCGCAGGGAGCTTATTGAAGCGCGTGCGGAACGCCAGAAAAGGTTCGACGCTGGCGAGCTGCCGGATTTCTTGGCCGAGACAAAAGATATTCGCGAGAGCGACTGGAAGATCCTGGGCACGCCCGAGGAGCTTAAGGACCGCCGCGTGGAAATCACCGGCCCGGTTGACCGCAAGATGATGATCAACGCCTTCAATTCCGGCGCCAATGTTTTCATGACCGACTTTGAAGATGCATCCTCCCCAACTTGGGAGAATATGATCGATGGCCAGATCAACCTGATGGATTATGCTCAAAGCACGCTTGAATATACGGACCCGAAATCCGGTAAGCGATATCGCATGGATGAAAAAACGGCGACGCTGAAGGTTCGCCCGCGCGGCCTTCACATGACAGAGGCGCATGCCGAACTGCGTGGCCAGCCTATCTCCGCCAGTCTGTTCGATTTCGGTCTTTATATGTTCCACAACGCCAAGGCGCTTCTTGCGCGTGGCACCGGCCCCTATTTTTATCTGCCGAAGATGGAAAGCCACCTTGAGGCCAAGCTGTGGGATGACGTGTTCACCTATACTGAAGAAGTCCTGGGGCTTGAGCACGGCACGATCAAGGCGACCGTCCTTATTGAGACGCTGCCAGCCGCTTTTGAGATGGATGAAATCCTCTACGCCTTGAAGGATCATATTGTCGGCCTAAATTGTGGCCGCTGGGATTATATCTTCAGCTATATCAAGAGGATCGGCAAACATGCCGAATACCTCTTGCCGGACCGGTCGCAGGTGACGATGGGTGAGGCCTTCCTGAAAGCCTACTCGCTTTTACTTATCAAAACCTGCCACCGGCGAGGGGCTCACGCCATGGGTGGCATGGCCGCTCAAATCCCCGTCAAGGGGGATGAGGCTTTGAACGCTGCCGCATTCGAGAAAGTCCGCGCCGACAAAGACCGCGAGGCCAGCTTCGGTCATGACGGCACCTGGGTGGCGCACCCGGCGCTGGTGCCCGTGGCGAAGGATGTTTTCGACCGGCTTATGCCGCAGGCGAACCAGCTTCACCGCACCCGCCTTGATATCGAGATAGGCCGGGAACAGTTGCTCGCGCCACACAGCGGCACGATCACGGAAGAAGGCGTGCGCGAAAACATCCGCGTTGGCATCCAGTATCTGGGCGCGTGGCTTACCGGCCGCGGCGCGGTGCCCTTGTATAACCTGATGGAAGATGCCGCCACAGCCGAGATCAGCCGCACACAGATCTGGCAACAGCTGAAACTGAAGGCACAGCTGGATGACGGGCGCCCCGTTACCAAAGAATTGGTTCACGATCTCTATGCAGACGAGATGGTGAAGCTGAGAGAGACTTTAGGCCCTGCCAACTTCGAGGACGGACGACTTGCTGAGGCCGGTCGGCTGTTCCTCGACCTTGTTTTCAAGGAGGAGCTCGCAGAGTTCCTGACGGCCCCGGCCTATGAAATGATTACGCAACCAAGCGCCGAGACGATTGTGGTCAAGGCTGCTGAGTAAAGTTTGTCCCTCACATCTGCCTTATCCGCAGGTGTTTCTTGGCCGGTCCCGCTTGGGGCCGGCCCTTTTTATTGGGATTGGCCGACTATTGCGGCATTCAGAAACGCACTTATATAGATGTTAAACGTGCGGGAGGGATTATGTCAGAGCAAGAAAGCGAAATTGAAGATACTGGTAGTATCGTTGGTGGTCTGATTACGTGGGTGTTGGTCGCTATTGTGTTCGCCGTGATTACAGGCAGCGGCGTAAGCTGGGGTCCCTGGGCGCTCGCCGGTTGGGTTGCCTTGTTGGCTTTGGACTTCATCCAGGCTTGGCTGAGACAGACGAAATTGTACGTCCGGATCCTGTCTGAGGTCTGGAGCCTGCCGTTCTAAGCGCCTCGAGCCGGAGCGTTATTATTAGAAGATGGGTAACGCCTAATCGTCATTCGCCGACTTGATCGGCGAATCTATGTTTGGCGAAAGGGTGCTGTGGACTCGCCGATCAAGTCGGCGAGTGACGAATTAGAGAAAGCGGCAGACCGCTTACCAGAATTCCTTGATGTGGATGATCTTGTCGCCGCGCGTTTCAATGAGCGTCACCCGCTTGCTGCCGTCGCCGCCTGGCACGGTCCACTCAAGCATCACGCCGTTCTTGCCAACGATCATATTGGTGATCTTCTGCTGATAGCTGCCGTCAAAGTGGCCTGCTTTCACATATTTCACCGAATTATTGTAAAGATACTGGGTGTCATACACATCACCCTGGCCCGGGTGGTTATAGACGAAATCCTTGGCATAGAGCGCGAACAGGTTATCCACATCCGCAACCGTTGAGCCGGCGCTCAGCATCTTGTTCATGCGCTTGTTGTATTCAAGCGCCAGCGCCTTGGCTTGGTCCGGGCTGGCGTCGCCTTCGGCAAAGGCTGCGGGCGCGAGCAGGCAGATCATCAGGCATAGTTTTGCGAAAAGTGGCTTCATCATATCCCCCATCATTGAAGTCTTGTTGCTTATGGCACTGCCTGCATGCGGTGTCATGCGTTTAACGCCATGGCTAAACCAAAAGTCTAAACGCGGCGACTCGCTGAGTCTGTTCAGAGTCTGAAAAATCCTCAGGGCTGAAATTACAAAGAAACGGTCACATGGCTGCAACATGATTGTCATGCAGCCCCCGCATAAAGCGCCCATGAAAAAGACTGAACAGACACTTCTTTTTCCTCTGGTGTCCGGAGCTCTCGAAAAGCTTTCGGAGCCGAACCCCAAGCACGTTGAACCCTCCGGCGATGTCCCTTCCTCCCAACCCGATCCCTTCGCCGGGGGCGTTCAATCCCCAAGATCCAAGAAACCGCATTATCGCGCGGTCTTCGTATCCGACACGCATCTGGGCACGCGCGCCGCGCGGGCTGACCTATTGTTGGATTTCCTCAAGTCCATGACCTGCGACAAGCTTTTCCTTGTGGGTGACATCATCGACGGCTGGCAGCTCAAGTCCCGCTGGTACTGGGACACGACCCACAATGACGTGATCCGCCGGGTACTGAAAATGGCCAAGCACGGTACGGAAGTAATCTATATTCCCGGCAACCATGACGAGGGCCTGCGCGGCTTTGAAGGCTATAACATGGCGGGTGTGCAGATCGCGGAAGAAACCATTTACGAAGCGCTTTCGGGCAAACGCTACTGGGTGCTGCACGGCGACAAATTCGATGGCGTCGTGAAATACGCCAAGTGGCTCGCGCATCTGGGCGACCATGCCTATGTGATGCTGCTTCGCCTGAATACCATGGTCAATTGGGCGCGCCACAAGATGGGCTATCCCTACTGGTCGCTTTCGTCCTACCTGAAACACAAGGTCAAGAACGCGGTTGAATATATCGGCAAGTATGAAGAGGCCGTGGCGCTTGAGGCCGAGCGCATGGGCGTGGACGGCGTGATCTGCGGCCATATCCACCATGCGGAACGGCGTTTCTTCGGCAAAACCGAATATATGAACGACGGCGACTGGGTTGAAAGCTGCACAGCGCTTGTGGAGCGTATGGACGGCGCGTTTGAGATTTTGCATTGGGCCGATGAAGTTCGGGCCCGTCATGAAAAATCAGACAAGCCGAGCACAGGCCGCAAGGGCCGCCGCAAGCCCGGTGCCCCGGTTCCAGTGGCGGCGGAATAGCGGGTCGTGGCTGAGTTCGGGCGCAAGATTTGCATTGTCTCTGACGCCTGGGCGCCCCAGGTCAATGGCGTAGTGCGCACGCTTGAAACACTCCGGTCAAAGCTGAAAGCACGGGGGTACAGGGTTTATATGGTGACGCCCAAGTGGTTTCGTACCATGCCGTGCCCGACCTATCCTGAAATCCCGCTTGCGCTTGACGCACGCTGGAAACTCCCCAAGCTGATGTCGCGCATCGACGCCGATGCAGTGCATATCGCCACCGAGGGGCCGCTCGGCTGGGCGGCGCGGCGCTGGTGCGTGCACAACGGCGTGCCTTTCACCACGGCCTACCACACAGCTTTCCCCGAATATGTAGAGGCGCGCACACCCTTGAGCGCAGATCTTCTGTATCCTATTTTCCGGCGCTTCCACGCTGCAGGCAGTGGGGTTCTGGTCGCGACTGCCACAGTGCGTGACCTGCTTCGGGCCAAAGGCTTCACCAATATCGTGGACTGGACGCGCGGGGTTGATACGGCCCAGTTCCATGCGGATGTCGGCGATGCCGAGTGGGGTTTCGAAGGCCCTGTCCAGCTGTATGTCGGCCGCGTGGCGGTGGAGAAAAACATTGAGGCTTTCCTGGAGGCCGACACGCCCGGCACCAAGGTGGTAGTGGGGGACGGTCCGGCCATGGCAAAACTGCAGGCGGCTTACCCGGATGTGAAATTCCTCGGCCCCCTGTTTGGCGAGGCACTCGCGAAGGCCTATGCGTCAGCCGATGTGTTCGTGTTCCCCAGCAAGACGGACACGTTCGGCCTGGTGATGATTGAAGCGCTCGCCTGCGGTACACCGGTCGCGGCTTATCCGGTGCAGGGCCCGCTGGATGTGCTGGGGCCAGACGGCACCGGCCCGTTCACAGACTGGCATGAACCCATTGCGGCCCTCTCTGAGGACCTGACAGCAGCGATCAACACGGCACTCACGCGTGACCGCAAGGCCTGCGCGGAATTTGCTAAAAAATATGACTGGGATGAAGTCGCGCGCCAGTTTGAGGCCGCGCTACAGTGGCAGGATGAGGGTGCTGAAGCGCCTGAAGTGCAGGCCGAAACCTACACCCCATAAAAGTTGCGGTACCAGTCGACGAAATTCTTTACGCCTTCTTCAACCGGCGTGTCCGGCTTGTAGCCTGTCGCGGCAACGAGGGTTTCGACCGACGCACTGGTCTCCGGCACATCGCCCGGCTGCATTGGCAGGAAGTTCTTTTCGGCCTTTTTGCCCAGGCATTCCTCGATCACCTCAATATAGCGCATCAGCTCAACCGGCTGGCCGCCGCCGATATTATGGATGCGCCACGGTACGTTCGACGACTGGGGCGATGGGTTCGCGCTGTTCCAATCGGGGTCGGGTGCGGCAGGAGTATCCAGCGTGCCCACAACGCCGCGTACAATATCGTCGATATAGGTGAAATCCCGCTTGTGGTGGCCGCCATTGAAGACATCGATCGGCTTGCCTTCAAGGATGGCCTTGGTGAAGAGGAACAGCGCCATGTCCGGGCGGCCCCATGGGCCATAAACCGTGAAGAACCTGAGCCCCGTGGTTGGAATGCCAAACAGGTGGCTATAGCTGTGGGCCATCAGCTCGTTGGCGCGCTTGGTTGCGCCATAAAGCGCAACCTGGTGATCCGCCGGGTTCTTCACGGAAAAGGGCATGTTGGTGTTGGCGCCGTAAACCGAGCTTGTCGACGCATAGACCAGATGCTTCACCGCGTTGTGGCGGCAGCCCTCAAGAACCGTCAGGAAGCCGGTGATGTTGCTGTCGATATAGTCGAACGGCGCATCAAGCGAATGGCGCACGCCGGCCTGGGCCGCCAGGTTGATCACGCCGTCGAACTTTTCCGCCTCAAACAGCGCAGCCATACCCTCGCGGTCTTCCAAATTCATCCTGACGAAGCGGAAGGCGTCGCCGCCCGCTTCGGTCACCCGCGCCAGCCGCGCTTCCTTGAGCGCCACATCATAATAATCATTGAGGTTATCAAGCCCAACGACCTCATCGCCCCGCGCCAAAAGAGCTTTTGAAACATGGCTTCCGATGAACCCGGCGGCACCGGTGACGAGAACTTTCATGGCGACATCAATCCTTCAGGCAACAATAAGGCGCTATCGTTAGCATCCTATTGTGTATGGAATTTGACAGGCCTTACAAGCCTTTACTTGGCCCTCACATAGTGTCGCCGCGCTGGCCGCAGCTTCAGCGCTGTCTCCAGCGCCTTGTCATTCTCTTTTTCCGCTTCGCGCAGCATCTGCCCGACACCAGTTGAATATTGGATCGGCCAATGCGGGTCGGTCACACCGTAATGCGCAGCCGCCATGCGCGTGAAGGCCGGGTCATTCAGGTGCGGGCGCGCAAGTGCCACAAGGTCCGCGCGGCCTGCGCCCAAAATCATATTGATCTGTTCCGGCAGGGTGATGGCGCCAACCGTCATGGTGGGGATACCTACTTCATGCCGGATAAATTCGGAGAAGGGCACCTGATACATGCGGCCATACACCGGTTTCTGCCCAGGCACCGTCTGGCCGGTTGAGGCGTTGATCAGGTCCACGCCTGCGTCCTTGAATGCCTGCGAGATTACGCGCAGGTCATCCCAGCTGATGCCGCCCTCAGCCCAGTCCCACGCGGAAAGGCGCACGGACATGGGGCGGTCCGAAGGCCAGGCGGCACGCATGGCTTCAAATACCTCGACCGGATAGCGAGCGCGATTTTCAGCCGAGCCGCCGTATTCGTCCGTACGCGTGTTCGTCAGCGGCGACAGGAAGCTTGCGATCAGATAGCCGTGGGCACCGTGAAGCTCAACCATGTCGAAGCCCGCGCGCGCGGCACGTTCGGTCGCCTCAACAAACTCGGCCTTGACCCGGTCCATGCCCACCCGGTCCAGCGCTTCAGGCACTGCGCTCACGCCTTCCTTGAACGGAATGGCAGAGGCGCTCACAAGCGGCCAGTTGTCATTGTCTTTCGGCAGGTCGGAGCCGTGTTTGGGGTGCTTTGTGGAGCCTTTCCGGCCCGCATGGCCGATCTGCATACATACCTTGGCGCCCGAATTTTCATGGATGAAATCCACGATGTCCTTCCAGGCCGCTTCCTGGGCGTCATTCCAGATGCCGGGACAATGGTCTGTGATGCGGGCGTCGGGCGCGGGGCAGGTCATTTCCGTGAACACAAGGCCAGCGCCGCCCACGCCGCGCGCGCCATAATGCATCATGTGCCAGTCGGTGGGCATGCCGTCCGCCGCGGAATATTGCGCCATCGGCGCCACCACCACCCGGTTCGAAAGCGTCATCCCGCGAAGGGTGAAGGGCGTGAACATGGGCGTTGGGCGCTTGCCCGCGTTTGGCTGCGCGCCTTCAGGCAGGCTGGCGTAATATTCGTCTTCAACGCGCGCCAGGAACTCAGGGTCCCGCAGGCCCACATTGTCCCACGTAATGCTTTTTGACCGGCTCATCAGCGAGAAGGCGAATTCATAGCGCCTGAGTTTCCAGTGGCGCGGCATATTTTCAAACCACCTGAGGCTCACATCCGCTGCATGCTGGATAATCTCCACCGGCGTGCGGCGCTTGTCCTCGTAAGCCGCCATCACCGCAGGCACATCGCCCGCGTTCTCCAGCACGGCTTCACTGAGCCCGATGGCGCATTCCATCGCCAGCTTGGTGCCTGAGCCAATAGACCAATGCGCGCTGGCCTTGGCGTCGCCCAGGATGGCGATCTTGCCCACATTCCACTTGCCGCAGCGCACGCGCGGGAACTGCCGCCAGATGGAGCGGTTGATGATCAGGCCGTGGCCCGCGAGCTCATCCCCAAACACACCTTCAAGGTACCGGGCGCTCTCTTCTTCGCTCATGCCCTCGAAGCCGCAGTTCTCGAATGCTTCCGGCGTGCATTCGATCACCCAGGTGGAGCGGCCTTCTTCATACTGGTAGGTGTGGGCGCAGAAATGCCCCTCGGGCGTTTCCTTGAAGAAGAAGGTGAAGGCGTCCAAAGGCTTTGTGCTGCCCATCCAGGTAAAGTGGTTGCGGCGGTTCTCAATCGAGCGTTCGAACCCGTCGGCGTATTTTTCGCGGATGCGGCTGCCGATGCCGTCTGCGGCGATGATCATGTCGCTGTCTGCGAATTGCGTTTCGAGATTGTCGATATCGACTGCCGTCTCAAAGTTCAGCTTCACGCCCACCTGGGTGCAGCGTTTCTGCAGGATTTCCAAAAGCGTGAAGCGCGAACAACCGGCGAAGCCGTTGCCGCCGATGATGGTGCGCTCACCGCCTTTTTCCACCACGATGTCCTGCCAGTAGGCGAACTGGTCGCGGATCAGGTCATAGCTTTCCGGGTCTGCGGCAAAAAACTCGTCCAGCGTTTCGTCGGAGAACACCACGCCGAAGCCGAAGGTGTCGTTCGCCTTGTTCTGCTCAAAAATTTCAATGTCGAAATCCGGCCGCGCCTTTTTGGTCAGAAGCGCGAAATAAAGCCCACCCGGGCCGCCGCCGATTACTGTGATTTTCATGGCTTATCCCTCACTTGCCGGCAGCACCGCCGTGGTCTCAATTTCGATCTTGGCTTTTTCTTCCATCAGGCCGGAAACCTCTACGCACGCCATGGCGGGATAGTTCTTGCCCATGCATTCGCGCCACACCTGGCCCATGCCGCGCAGGTTCGCCAGATATTCATCGCGGCTGGTGACATACCATGTCATGCGCGCGATATGCTCCGGCCCCGCGCCGGCTTCCGCTAGCACCGCCAGCGTGTTCTCCAGCACTTGCCGGTATTGGCCCAGGAAGTCTTCGGCTTCCCATTTCATGTCGGGTGTCCAGCCCACCTGGCCCGCCACAAACACCATGCGGCCTTCCGCCATCACGCCGTTTGAATAGCCGCTTGGGCGCGGCCAGCCCTCGGGCAACAGTGCCTTCATGAATTCTCTCCCTCTGGTGCTAGCCATTTTTCCATGGCGGCGCGCATGTCATCAGGCCACGGCAGGCTTTTGCCTGTTTCCATGGCCATATGGGCGATCACAAATGTCATGCGGAAGCGGTCTTCCCCGCCTGATGTTGCCCGGATGCGCAGGTGCACGCTGCTGCGGCCAATCTTTGTGACGGTCAGCGCGAACGTCAGCTCGTCATGCATGCGCCCCGCGCCGATGAAATCGGCCTCTATATGCACGGTGGGCACAGCGCGCTTCTCATCGATGTGCAGGTGCTTGAAATCAAAGCCCAGCCCGTCACCGAACCAGTCTTCGATAAAGTCATTCATCATGCCGAAATAGCGCGGGTAAAAGGCAATGCCTGCCGCATCCGTGTGGGCGAAGCGTATTTTCCGCGTGCGGCTGAAGGTCGCCATGAAAAGTCCCCGACAAAAAGTTACCAACTGGGCCATTTGATAAATTTATTTTAGCACTAAATTAAATTCCCGACAAGGGCACTTTCGGGGCGGTGGGTGAGTCGGCTCCAGGCATGTCTAAATACGTGATCGGGGGCGGCTATTTGTCTCGCCTTGGGACAAGGTCGTTACATATAGGCAACATATTACACCTATTGGGGGTTTTTCGTTTTTCCTCGTTTGACCCGGGCCTCAAAAGGATGTAACAATTCTCCTAATTATTTAATTCGATTCAGTTTTTGCTGAACGATCTTGCCTAAAGGAGCGGATTATGCGTCTGGCAATTGTTATCGCGGCTTTCGGTCTGGTGCTTGGTGCACCGGTTGTTGCGCCGACTGCATTTATGAACAAGGCGGAAGCGCAGTCGACTGCTACGCTGCCTGCGGCTGAGCAAGCCAGCGTTGACGCGGCCATTGATGCGGTGCTGGCAAACACCGCCCTGACCGCAGATCAAGTTACGCAGCAGATCGCAACCATTGTGCAGAATTCGTCCAACCCTGCCGCCGCAGCCAAGCGCGTTTCAGCCAAAGTGAGCAGTACGCCTGGGTTGTCAACGGCGATCATACAAGCAACTGGCGCCGGTTTGATGCAGGTTGTTACCAACCTTCAAAGCACGGATCCATCTACGGCATCTAACATTCAGGTGACGGTTGCCATGAGCTCGTCAGCAGACTTCCAGATCGGCTATGTCAACGGGCCAACGACACGGTCGACATTTGGCAGCAATAACCAGCAGACGGGCAATACGCAGACCCCTGTCGTGCGCCGCACGGTGACACGCCGGACAGTTGTTCCACCACGCCCCCGCATTCCGACCACGCCAGTTGTGCCGATCGTGCCAGAGCCGAACCCACAGCAGGCGGGCAGCCCAACCTAAGGCGGGCGATACATTCAGAATTCCAGAAGGCCGGGCATGTCCCGGCCTTTTTGCATTCTTGTCATGCCGGGCGAGCGGGCCTTGGCGCGCGAGGGAACGGCATCCATAGGCCTTTACCCGGCTCGACCTGCAATACATTTCTGGGGCAAGCTGTCGCTCGCCAGCTCCCTCCGAATAGCTATCAAGCCATTGGACTGTTTCACTAAAATTGACTCTGACATTTGTATTTGTTTAAGAATTGTGAGATAGTGTTTCCGATCACGTCGATTGCGACAAAGAATTTATTGGAGTGGGATCATGCGTTTTGCGATGATATTTCTGGCCCTTGCGCTGGTGATGGGGGCGCCCATTGCGCCGTCAAGTGTGATGAACAAGGCGGAAGCGCAGGCCACTACAACGGACCCAACTTCGACGCTGCAGGCTGAGCTTATTGCAGCTGCTGGTAATCCTACGCTGCTCCAGCAGATCGTCTCGCGCGAACAGGCGGCTGGTAATTCAGCGAACCTGGCAACAGCGCTTGCGAATGCGTCGGTGGCTCTTGCTGCAACTGACCTTGCCGGCGCCGGTGAACTGGTGAAGAAGGCAGTTGACGTTGCGCAAGGTGTTAATGACACCAATGTGGCGAACATTGTTGGCGGTGCGGCAAGCACCATTGCGACAACAGCCATCAACCGTGGCGACGCGCGCCTTTCGGCTGATATTACCACGAAGGTTGCCATTGGGCGCTCCACGGATGTTGCCCTTGGTTTCGTGAACGCGGGCGGCAGCGCGGGTCGTAACATTCCGCAAACCGGCGGTGGCACCGGCGGTGATACAGGTGGTGGCCAGCAGCAGCAAGGCGGTCAGCAGCAGACTGGTTCCACGACCACCACGCCTGTCGTGCGCCGCACCACGCGGACGCGGACTGTCATTCCGCCACGGCCTCGCATTCCGACGACTCCGATCGTACCGGTCATTGTTGAGCCGAACCCACAGCAGGCGGGCAGCCCAACCTAAGGCGGGCGACACATTCAGAATTCCAGAAGGCCGGGTTTTCCCCGGCCTTTTTGCATTCTTGTCATGCCGGGCGAGCGGGCCTTGCTGCGCGAGGGAACGGCATCCATAGGCCTTTACCCAGCTCGACCTGCAATACATTTCTGGGGTAAGCTGTCGCTCGCCAACTCCCCCCCCGAATAGCTATCAAGCCATTGGACTGTTTCACTAAAATTGACTCTGATATTTGTATTTGTTTAAGAATAGTGAGATAGAGTTTCTGAATAAGTCGGTTACGACTAGGAATTTATTGGAGTGGGATCATGCGTTTTGCAATGATGGTAGTAGCCGTAGGGCTGGTGATGGGGGCGCCAATTGTTGCGCCGACAAGCGTGATGAACAAGGCTGAAGCGCAGTCCGACACGACGGCATTAGCCGAAGAACGAACCCTGCAGGCGCAACTGGTTGCGCTCGCCCAGGCTGGTAATACCGCGGGCATCCAGCAGCTGATCCAAATCAAGATTGCCCAGGGCAAAGGCGCAATGGTTGCCAAGGTTGCCAAAGCCGTTGCCAATATGGGTGCCCAACTCGCAGGTACTGACCCGAACAATGCCGCAGCCTTGGTGAATGCAGCGATTATGATCGCAGGCGATCCGGCAGTGACTGCGGCGGACAGCACGGTTACCAATGCAGTGGCTTTAGCAGCGGGTGCTGCAGTGTCAAGGATGTGGGACGATTCTGGGGCCACTGTGAGGTCTACTCAGAATGGTACAGAAGTTATGTCCGGCAACCCGGCAACGCTTGCGGCCATGAATTCAATCGTGAGAGCCGTCAATTCGTCCAGCAACAGGAGTTTCCGGAATACAGTCTATACAAATGCGCCAGCTGGCGGGAAGAAAGCATTAGATAGCAATAGGCCAGGGAACAACCAACAGTTTGGCGGCACCACGACGACAACGCCGACCGTACGCCACACCACGCGGAACCGGGTTAGTGCCCCACCACGCCCCCGCATCCCGCGCAACACTGTTGTGCCGATCATTATCGAGCCAAACCCACAGCAGGCGGGCAGCCCAACCTAGGGCGGGCGTGACATTTCAGAATTCTCAGGAAGGCCGGGTTTTCCCCGGCCTTTTTCGTTTATACCGGCGCAAGCCGGTATTCCTATGTCGGTGAAAACCGGTATCTGTTTCAGGTAAGGACTCTATTCTGACAAAGATCCCGGATCACGCTTCGCTTGTCCGGGATGACAACTGAACATCAATCGTCATTCCGGCCCCTCGCGTCATACCGGCGCAGGCCGGTATCTCTATCAGAAAGAGCCTCACCAGTTAAGTCGCCCATAAAGGTCGTCCCACTCGGGATTATGCTCTTCGATCAACCTGACCTTCCAGGCCCGTTGCCATTCTTTCATGGCCTTTTCGCGGGCAATTGCCTCCTCCACCGTATCGTACGGTTCAACATACACCAGCCGACGCAGGTTATATTTGTGGGCAAAGCGTGATCCCTTACCGTCGCGGTGTTCTGTTATCCGCCGTGCATTATTGTTGGTAACGCCGATATATAGTGTGCCGTGCGGCCTGTTGGTCAGGATATAAACATAGTAGGTCAGCGCAGCATTCCCCCAACTGCGCATTGTGTGCCAGGCCTATCAGGCGGGAGACGGGGTCAAAAAGGTTTTACTCGTGCGCTATGATAACAAAGGTCCCGGCCTTCGCCGGGACGACGGGTCAGTTTTTCGTCCTACCGGCGCAGGCCGGTATCTGGAGCCAACTATCCCTGGCGCAACTTGAACCGCTGGACCTTGCCGGTCTGTGTTTTGGGAAGCTCATCGATGAACTCGACAGCGCGTGGGTATTTATAAGGCGCGATGGTGTTTTTCACATGCGCCTGAAGTTCCTTCACCAGCTCGCCTGACGCTTGCGTGCCTTCCGCCAGCACGACGAAGGCCTTCACGATCTGGCCCCTGTCCGCGTCCGGCACGCCGATCACCGCGCATTCCGCCACCGCTTCGTGCAGCAGCAGCGCCGCCTCAACTTCCGGCCCGCCGATATTGTAGCCGGATGAGATGATCATATCGTCAGACCGCGCGATGAAGGTGAAATAGCCGTCCTCACTTTGGGCATAAGTGTCGCCCGTGACGTTCCAGCCGTTCTGTACATAGGTCTTCTGCCGGTCATCCGCCATATAGCGGCAGCCGGTCGGCCCCTTCACAGCCAGCCGCCCTTCTGCGGGTGGGGCCAGGATATTGCCGCTCTCGTCCAGAACGCAGGCCTGATAGCCGGGCACCACCTTGCCGGTGCATCCGGGCCGGATGTCTTCCTCGCGGGCGGAGATGAAAATATGGATCATTTCCGTGGCGCCAATGCCGTCCATCAGCTTGAGGCCTGTGGCCTTGAACCAGTCATCCCACGTGGCCTTTGGCAGGCTTTCCCCGGCGGAAACGCACGCTCGCAGGCTGGAGATGTCGAACTTCTCAAGTTCGCCAAGCATGGCGCGGTATGCCGTGGGGGCGGTGAACATCATGGTCACCTTGTGCCTCTCGACGCAGTCCAGCATGGCTGTTGGCGTGGGCGCATCCGGCAGGGCCACAGCCGCGCCGAAGCGCGCCGGGAATACCACCAGCCCGCCCAGCCCGAAGGTGAAGGCGATCGGCGGCGAGCCGCAGAAAACATCGTCCGATGTGGGCGACAGGATATGCCGGGCATAGGCGTCCGCCATGGCCAGCACATCCCGGTGGAAATGCATGCAGGCCTTGGGCTTGCCGGTGGTGCCGGAGGTGAAGGCCAGAAGCGCCACATCATCCTGCGCGGTGTCCACTGCGGTGAACTGGTCGCTGGCGTGGGCCATCAGGGCCTCAAGCTCCGCGCTTTCCTCGCCGAAGCCAACAGTGCGCAGGGGCGTTTGGGTGCTTTTCTGTGCGGCCTTCATCTCGTCCATCAGGCCGTTTTCGCTGAGCGCTAAGGTGATGCGCGCCATGTCGCAGATGGTGACAAGCTCGGGCGCGCGCAGGAGCGGCATGGTGGAAACCGCGACACCACCCGCCAGGAGCACGCCGTACCAGGCGGCGATCATCATCGGTGTGTTGCGCCCGCGCAAGAGCACCCGGTTTCCGGGTACCAGGCCAAGGTCGTGTGTCAGCGCATTGGCGATGCGGCTGGCGGTCAATCGCAGGTCGGCGTATGTCCAGGCACCACCCGACCACAGCACAGCCGGGGCATCAGGCGCGCCGCCTGCCAGAAGCGCCTCGGCCGCGTTCAGCCGTTCGGGGTACTTGAGATCCGGCAGGTCAAACGCCAGCTCCGGCCAGTCTGCCTCTTTGGGCAGGTTGTCCCGGGTAAAATGGTCACTATGGGCACTATCAAACATCATTTTGGGCCTCCCCAGTCCCAATAGTGTGAATTTTTTACTGTGACAGCAGTTGCCGGGCGATCACCAGTTTCTGAACTTCGGATGCGCCTTCATAGATCCTGAGCGCCCTTATTTCCCGGTAAAGCTCTTCTACTTTCACGCCTTTTGTCACGCCCATGCCGCCGAACATCTGCACCGCCTTGTCGATCACAAGCTGCGCCTGGTCCGTGGCGTACAACTTGGCCATGGCCGCTTCGCGCGTTACACGGGGCGCGCCGCTATCTTTGGTCCAGGCGGCTCTATATATAAGGAGCGCGCTTGCGTCGATATCTAGCGCCATCTCGGCCAAGCGTTCTTGTGTGATAGGCAGGTCAGCAAGCGGGGCACCGAAAAGCTCGCGCTCGCGGGTGCGCTTGAGCGCTTCCTCAAGGGCACGTCTTGCAAAGCCAAGCGCGGCGGCGCCGACGGTAGAGCGGAAAATATCCAGTGTCGCCATCGCCAGCTTGAAGCCCGCACCGCGTGCGCCCAACAGGTTTTCCTTCGGCACATGACAGCCTTGGAAGAAAAGCTTCGCCAACGGGTGCGGTGCGATCACCTCGATTCGCTCAGCGATTTCAAGGCCAGGCGTGTCGGCGTCTATCACCACTGCAGACAGGCCACGCGCACCCGGTGCCTCGCCCGTTCGTGCGAATACACAGTAAAAGTCGGCGATACCGCCGTTCGAGATGTATGTTTTCTCGCCCGACAGGCTGAGCTCACCGCCCGCATCCTTAAGCGTGCTGGCGATAGACGCCACATCCGAGCCCGCTTCCGGTTCCGTCAGCGCGAAGGCCGCAATTTTTTCACCCGCCGCCACGGCTGGAAGGTACGCCGATTTGATGGCGTCAGAGCCCGCCAGCGTGATGGCGCCAGAACCCAAGCCCTGCATGGCAAAGGCGAAGTCCGCAAGGCCAGAATGGCGGGCCAGCGTCTCGCGAATGATGCACAGGGATCGCACATCAAGCGTGTCGAACATGCCGCCGTAAGCCTTTGGCACCGCATAGCGAAGCCAGCCCCCGTCCCCAAGCGCTTTCACCAGAGCGCGGCAGGTGGTGTCTACGTCTTCGTGCGCGCCTGGTGCATCGACAATGTCGGGGAGGGTGGCCGCGGCCCAGGCATCAAGCCTATCTGCAAGCGTACGGTGATGGTCGTCAAAAAACGGCCAGGAAAGGAATGTGCGATCAGATGTCGAATCTGTCATCAGTCGCCCTCGAATACCGGTTTCTGTTTGGCCACGAACGCGTGGTAGGCGCGCTCGAAGTCTTTGGTTTGCATGCAGATGGCCTGCGCCTGGGCTTCGGCTTCAATCGCGGTGTCCAGGCTCATGTCCCATTCCATGTTCAGCTGGTTCTTTGTCATGCCGTTCGCAAAGGTTGGGCCGCCCGCAAGTCTGTTTGCCATGTCCTGCGCGTCCTTCATCAGGTCCGCCCGGGTGCTCAGTTTGTTGAAAAAGCCCCAACGCTCGCCTTCTTCGGCGCTCATGGTGCGGCCGGTGAACAGAAGTTCCGACGCCCGGCCCTGGCCGATGATGCGCGGCAGGATCGCACAAGCCCCCATGTCGCACCCCGCAAGGCCTACCCGGTTAAACAGGAAGGCTGTTTTTGCTTCCTTGGTGGCGATGCGAAGGTCAGACGCCATCGACATGATGGCACCAGCCCCAACGCAGATGCCGTCCACCGCCGCGATGATTGGCTGCGGACAACCGCGCATGGCTTTCACAAGATCGCCAGTCATACGGGTGAATTTGAGGAGCCCCGGCATGTCCATTTCCACAAGCGGGCCGATGATTTCATGCACATCACCACCAGAGGAGAAATTGCCTTCGGCGCCAGTGACGATAATAGCTTTCACTTCCGGCACATAAACCAGTTCGCGAAACATGTCCCGCATTTCAGCGTAGCTTTCGAACGTCAGTGGGTTCATACGCTCAGGCCGGTTCAGCGTTACGGTGCCGACGCCATTCTCGAATTGCCAAAGGAAATGCTTGGGTTTGAAAGTATTGGGGTTCATGTCGGATCCTCTCAGTCCTGGCTCAGCTTGGTTTGGTCCAGCTTGTCCAGTAGATTTGCGATCTGCTTGTGTTCGTCAGATGAAAGATTGGCAAAAATCTCGCCTACCCATTTGGCGTGGTCGGTGGCCATGTCTTCGAAAAGCGCTTTGCCCTTGTCGGTTAGCCGTGCAGTGGCCGCGCGAGCATCCTGCGCGCAGGGATTTCGCTCAACCAGCCCTTCTTTTACAAGCGGCGTCATCACCTGGGTGACATTTCCGTTCGAGACCATCAACTGTTTGGAAAGTTCGGAGAGGCGAATACCGCCTTCAGGCGCACGGTAAAGGTTAGCGAGCACATCAAAGCGCGACAGCGAGACGCCGTAGCCCGCATGCAGGCGAGACTGCAAAGTTTTACGCACCAGGTTGCTGGTGCCCAAAAGCTTCAGCCAGGTGCGCAGGGCGTCCTGCTCCTTGGGTGAAATGGCGGGGCGATTGGTCATTTACATAATCTCCCCGCAGGCAACGGCAATGGCTTGGCCGTTGATGGCACTCGCGCCGTCACTTACCAGCCAGAGGACGGCATCGGCGACTTCTTCGGGGGTCACCAGTCGGTTTTCCGGATTATGCTTGGTCAGTGCCTTCAGGGCTTCTTCTTCGCTGCGGCCGGTTTTCTCGACGATATTCCTGACAGAGGCTTGTACGATCTCGGTATCCGTGAAACCGGGACATACTGTATTGGCGGTGACGCCCGTGCCGGCAAGCTCAAGCGCAAGGGACCGGGTCATGCCGATAACGCCGTGTTTTGCGGCAGTATAAGCTGCGGTGTAGGCATAGCCCTTTAGCCCCGCGGTGCTTGCGACGGTAATGATTCGTCCAAACCCTTGCTCTTTCATCATGGGCAAGGCGGAGCGAGTGCATAGAAAGGCGCCGGTTAAGTTAACGTCCAGCATGGCCTGCCAGGTGCCAGTGTCAGTTTTTTCCAAAGGGGCGGTTGCGGCAGAGCCTGCGTTGTTCACCAGGATGTTAGGCTCATAGCCGGCGGTTTTCAGCTGCTTGAAGGCTTTTTCGACACTGTCTTCATCCGTGACATCCATGGGGACAAAGGCTGTGCCCTCCATTCGGGCTGCAGCGTCCTCCAGCCGTGCTTTGCTGCGTCCTGCCAGTACTGGGGTGATGCCAGCCTGGGAAAACGCATGGGCGATGGCAAGGCCGATGCCGCTGCCGCCGCCGGTTATCAAGGCTATTCGTCTCGTCACGTCAGGCTCCCCCGCCTCGTTTTTCGAACTGATTTATTTTAGCACTAAATTAAATAAGCATCAAGTTTGCTTCTCTGTGTAGCCTGATCGACATATTTCTACTTCAGGTTAGAATCAGCCATGTTTGCGTGAGTGTTTCTGGGTGGGAATGTTGCTAATTGGCAACATGTCGATCTATTAATTTTAAGATTGGCCTATTTTACACTTTGTCTCGCCATACCAAAAGGTTAGATGTGTATATTAAACCGCGTATTAAGTGGATTTTTTAGTCGGCCATAGATGTGCTGGCGATCTACCAACTGGGGTAAGTTAGATGAAAAAACAGATTTCCTTTTATGTAGCCACCGGCCTGCTTGCATCAACGGCGCTGGCACCGGCTGCTTTTGCACAGGATGAGGCCGCCGAGGCTGATGAAGTGACGTCCGTATACGAGCGGTATCGCCCGGATTATGATGCCCCAGGAATTCGTTCCGGCAGCTTCCTTTTCTATCCAACAATTGCAGCCGAAGGTAAGTACGATTCGAACATTTATGCGCAGGAAAGTGGCGTGACCGATGATTTCATCGCGCTCATCAAGCCTTCCTTTGCGCTGGTATCTGACTGGAATACAGACTTCCTGCAGGTGTTTGCTGATGCGAATATTGCCCGCTATACGGACAACAGCAGTGAAGACTGGGAAGACTTCAACATCGGCGCGTCTGGCCGGAAAGATATTTCCCATGGTACGGACATCCACGCTGACATCATGTACCAAGATGGCCATGAAGACCGTGGTTCTGCCGATGCGGTTGGCAATCAGGTGGCGCCTGCACAGACATCCACATTCCGGGCGTCGCTCGGTTTCAAGCGTGATGTTTCTATTCTCTCCGTTGCCCTTGATGGCCGCTACGTGAAGCAGAATTTTGACGATGTGGCCCTGCAGGGCGGCGGCACGCTCAACAACGACGACCGTGACCGTGATCGGGTAACCGTAGAAGGTCGTGTGGGTTACGAGCTCGCTGATGGCCGTGAAGCCTTCATTCGGGGTAGCATTGACCGGGTGGAGTACGACAATTCCAAAGAAGACGGCGGTCCACAGCGTAATTCCGACGGTATGGAAATCGTTGGTGGGGCGGCCTTCGATCTGACGGGTAAAGCCCGTGGCGAGGTCTACGGCGGTTACATGAAGCGCACGTTTGACTCTGAAACCATGGGTGAGATTGATGGCTTCAAGTTTGGTGCTGAACTCCTCTGGAATGTGAGCGGACTGACTTCCTTTACCGGTTCGATCAAGCGTTCCATTGATGAGACGTCAGTCTTTGGTGAGAACGAAAACGGCGTTGCCATTCCGGCATCTGGTATTATTTCCACCCTGGTCTTCGGTCGTGTTGAACACGAACTTCGCCGGAATGTACTGCTGAATGCACAAGGAAGCTTCACCAAGCAGAGCTTCGCACTTACCACTCGTGAGGACGACCTGATCAACTTTGGTGTCGGCGCGAAGTATCTGTTGAACCCGAATGTGAACGTGAATGTCGGCTATGACTATAGCTACCGTGACACGAACGTGCAGGGTCAGGACTATTCCCGTCATGCCCTCATGGTAAATGTGAAGGCACAGTGGTAGCGCTTGCTAAGCTGATTTGCTAGTATTACATCTTGTTTTGTAGGTAGCAGATCAGGCTTTTATGTATGCGTAATGTCATGAAAATAATGTTTCTTATAGCGAGCCTCGTGGGGCTCGCTTTTTCTGCGTCAGCCCAGGACGCTTCGCGTGCTGATGGCCTGGATGTTACTGTCCGGTATCAGTTGGGCTCAGGTGATCAGATTCGGGTCACCGTTTATGGCGAAGAAGATTTGTCTGGCGAGTTCGAGCTCGACGGCACTGGCGTTATATCAATGCCGCTTATTGGCGCCACCAAAGTGGGCGGCATGGACCTCGATAAAGCGGAGCAGCTGATTGCTGAAAAGCTTGCAGACGGTTATCTGATCAACCCGCGGGTCAGCGTAGAGGTCATGAATTATCGACCGCTCTACATTCTTGGCGAAGTGAAAAAGCCGGGAAGCTATCCGTTTGTGAATGGTATGACAATTTTGAATGCCGTGGCTCTTGCTTCAGGCTTCACCTACCGCGCAGCCAAAAAGAAGATTACAATCACACGCAAAGTCGATGGCATTGAACAAGACATCGAAGTAACTGACGCAACCCTGGTTTTGCCGGGGGATATTATCACAGTTCCCGAACGCTTCTTCTAAGTTAGCCGTTCCAGCAGGTTACAGACAATGTATGACAATCAGTATGTGAAGCAGCACGAAGTTAACGCGCCGGGAAGTGCGCCACATGGCCAGCAGGACGAGGAGATCGATATCCGCGCGTTGGCTCTGGTCTTATGGCGCCGAAAATGGGTGATTTTGAACACTGCCGTTTTCCTGGTTGTGCTGGCTACGATTGTCGTGTTCCAGTTGACGCCACGCTATACTGCAAATGCCATGTTGGCGATTGAAAGCCGACAGAACAGTGTCGTTGATCTTGAGGCAGTGATGTCCGGGCTGGGCACTGATCAGGCGGCAATCAAGACAGAGATTGATGTTCTGAAGTCCAGACGGCTTGTCGGCAAACTGGTGGATAGTTTGCGGCTGACCAACGATCCTGAGTTCAACAGTGACCTGAAGACGGACCGTTCACTGCTGTCGTACCTCAACCCGCTCAGCTATATGTCGGACAGCTGGAAGGCTGCCATTTTGGGAAGTAAACCTGACAGCCGGACGGAAGAGGAAATCGCGGAAGCGACAAGGGCCAAAGTCATTGATGTTGTTTCAGCGCGTCTTTCTGTTTCCAACCCGCCTCGTTCCTACACCCTCAATATTTCGTTTGAATCCGGGAACGCCAAAAAAGCAGCACAGATCGTTAACCGCTTGTCTGACCTCTACCTCACTGATCAGTTGGAAGTGAAGTTTGAAGCAACTCAGCGTGCCAACGAATGGCTGAATGAACGGGTTGCACAACTGCGCGACAAGGTTCGCCAATCTGAACAGGAAGCCCAGCGTTTTCGTGAGCGCCACCAGTTGGTTCAGACTCAGTCTGCTGGTTTGGTGAACGAACAACAGTTGGCACAAATCAATACGCAATTGGTAACAGCAAAGACCGAATTGGCCCGCATTGAGGCGCGCCAGCGCCAGATCGAGCAAAATGTTGCCGATGGTAAGATTGAGGAATCTGGCCTGATTGAAGTACTGCAGTCCCCGCTTATCCAGCGACTAAAGGAGCAGGAGTCGGAAGTTCAGCGGGAGCGGGCGGAACTTGCCACCCGCTACGGTCCAAAGCACCCCAGGATGTTGAATGTTGAAGCTGAGCTCGCCGACATCAGCTCAAAAATTTCCTATGAAATAGATAAGATCGTGGCGGGCATACGGGGTGAAGCCGAAGTGGCGGCCATCCGCGTGCAGACACTGCAGCAGAACCTGGACAATCTGAAGGCGGAGAGCTTTCAGGTTAGTCGGGCGCAGGTACAGATGCGTGAGTTGGATCGCGAAGCGGAAGCCAACCGTCTTCTGCTCCAAACATTCCTGACACGCTTCAAGGAAACGTCTAGTCAGGACGGCATGCAGCAGGCTGATGCCCGTATCATCGCAAAGGCAGACACGCCTATCGACCCGTCTTTCCCCAAGAAGAAGATGATTCTGGCACTTGTCGCTTTTGTGGGGCTAGCGCTAGGGGTAGGTCTGGCCTTCCTTCTTGAGGCCCTTGATAACGGTTATCGCAGCTTTGATCAGCTCCGTCAGGACCTTCAGCTCAGGGCTCTAGGCATGATTCCGCTGGTGGATAAATCTGCTCTAAAGGACATGAAGCCAGAAGAATATATCGCCCAGAAGCCGAATTCCTCGTTTGCTGAAGCTCACCGGAATGTGCATGCCTCCCTGATGTTCAGCGGGCAGGATGGTAGCACGCCAAAAGTGCTGGCGGTGACATCGTCTGTACCTGGAGAGGGCAAGACGACAGCGACACTCTGTCTCGCGCAGATTTTGGGCCGAACCGGTCTGAAGGTGCTTGTGGTAGAAGGCGATTTGCGCCGACCTGTATTCCGTGAGCGGATGGGTGTTTCCAAGGACAAACACTTGAGCGTGAACGACATTCTGACCGGTACGGCGCAGGAATCGGGCAAGGATATTTTCAAGGACGATGTAACGGGGATTCACCTTCTTTGGGCGGAGCGCGTTGATGACCCACAGGAGCGCTTTACGTCCGCAGAGTTCCGCCACTTCCTGTCAGAGGCACGTAAGCGCTATGACCTGGTACTGCTGGACACCCCTCCAATCATGGCTGTTGCGGATGCCATGATCATTGCTCGCCATGCCGAGAGCGTGATGTTTGTGATCCAGTGGGAAAACACGCCGAAGGGTATTGTAAAAACTGCCGTAAAACAGCTGGCACAAACACAGATTCCTCTTGCTGGTGCAGTGCTGACCCAGGTCAATATCAAACGCCATCGCGGGTATGGCTATGGTGACCAAGGCTATTACTATGGTGGCAAGAGCGCCTATTATACCAACTGATCGTCCTTGAGGGACTAAGAGGGGCGCTGTTGGCGCCCTTTTTTGTGCCTATGCCTCGCGGCCAGAGTTGCCAGATGGCTGAGAGCGGTTGGCGCAGGGCGCTAGCGAGCTTCGAGACAGTTGTTCTGCTTCGGTAACATCTTCTATATGGTATTAAAGATAATGGCGGAGTCGGAGGGATTCGAACCCTCGAGGGCGTTGCCACCCAACACGCTTTCCAGGCGTGCGCCTTAAACCGCTCGGCCACGACTCCGTTTTCCAGGCAGGCTGGAAGAGAAAGCACCCCATAAGATGGGGTGTGCGGGCGCACTATAGCCATATGAAACATAAAGGCAAGGGGAAATCCGTAGCTTTATTTCACCTCTACACGCAACTAATCGGTTCCAGGAATTCTTATGCTGAGACTCTTTATGTGCCGCGCGATCCAACTCGCAGAAACGCTAAGATTGAAGTCTTAACCTTAACGCGTTATTAACCATAAATCTTATCTTTGTTTTTACCTGCTTTCGCTTATGGTAGGAGAAAGCAACAGAGTTGAAGGAGGATCGGGATGGTATTTGGGGTGCTTGTTGGGGGCGTGGAAAAGCATGTGAAGATGATTCTTGCGCTTTTGTGTGCGGGGGCCTTTATGGCAATGGCAACGCCTGCATATGCGGATGAGCTTCAGGACTGGCAACGGGAGATTGTCAAGAAGATCGTGAAGTCCCACATCTATCCACGTTCTGCCATCGCACGGGAAATTGAAGGTCGCGCGAAGGTCAGCGTGACGATTGACCGCAGCGGTAAGATCACAGGTTTTGAGGTGCTGGAGCCAACTGGCGAGAGCCAGCTTGATAACGTGATTCCAAAGATGATGGAAAAGATGGACCCTCTGCCCGCGCCGCCAGACAGCCTGCCGGATGGAAACCTGACATTCACCATTCCGATTGCATGGCGTTTGCAATAAGCGCTTGAGTATATCGAGCAGACAAGGGGCCTTTGGGCCCCTTTTTTGTTGGCTATTGAAAATCGGCTCATGGGTAGAGGCTCATGTGTTCCTCACTATATATGTTACACACTATGCCTTTCTCAGCCCGGTTGCCGCACGTCTTTGTTCCCTATGTTGTATGGGTCTTTCGAGGGCCACTATCTGCGCTTGTGGGCCATATAACACTGTCTTGAGCCTGAGGGAGCCAGCTGGGCCCCGCCTATGCTAAAAAGTCTTGTCCGACTGCCTATGACGAGGGGCAGGCTGCAGCCAAAAAGAAAAGAGCTCCCGAAGGAGCTCTTTGAATAGGATCACTTGGGCGCGGCCGACGTGCCGACCGCAGCCAATTCTTATTCGGCGCGAATGGTTGCCAGGAAAGATTCCACCTGGCCGCGCAGCTCGTCGGACTGCTGCGTCAGCAACTGGGCCGCTGAAAGCACCTCTGTTGCGGCGCTGCCTGTGGATGTAGCGCCCTGATTCACGGCATGAATGTTTGAGGTCACTTCTTCGGTACCGGTAGACACCTCGCCCACGTTGCGGGCGATTTCCTGCGTGGAGGCGTCTTGCTGTTCCACAGCGCTGGCGATGGAAACGGATGTGGTCTCGATCTCGCCAATGATGCCTTTGATCTCGTCCATTGCCCGCACGGCAAGGTTGGTGGCCTGTTGCATGCCTTCCACTTGCTCGCTGATCTCCTGGGTTGCTTTGGCGGTCTGGTTGGCAAGCGATTTCACTTCGCTTGCCACAACCGCGAAGCCTTTGCCTGCATCGCCGGCACGGGCCGCCTCGATCGTCGCGTTGAGTGCCAGAAGGTTGGTCTGTTCGGCGATGTCGTTAATCAGCTTCACAACGTCGCCAATCTTCTGTGCGGCATCCACCAGCTCGGCGACATCCTTGCCAGCGTTTTCCGTGCGAGACACCGCATCGCGCGCTGCAGCGGATGACTGGTTGGTCTGGCCGGTGATTTCACGAACCGACGCTGACAGTTCTTCTGCCGCACTGGCCACCATCTGGGCGTTGGAGCTTGCCTGTTGGGCGGCGTTGGATACGACTTCAGATTTCTTAGAAGTATCATCAGCGGTTTCAGCCATGCCGCGTGCTGCATTTTCCATCTCAGTTGCCGAGTTGGACACACCTTGCACCACGGCCATAACAGACGCTTCGAACTTGTCCGCCAGGTCAAGCATGGCCTGGCGGCGTTCCTTACGGGCATTTTCTTCGCGTTCCTGCTCGCGTTTGCGATTGGCTTCTTCTTCCTCGCGCTTGCGGCGCTCTTCTTCTTCAGCCCGGGCACGCTCTTGCTCTTCGCGTTCCCGCTGTTCAATTTCAAGGCGCTGACGCTCAATGGCGTTTTCCTTAAAGATCTGTACCGAGCGGGCCATGTCGCCAACTTCGTCCTGCGCATCTGCGCTCGGCACTTCAACTTCAAGCTTGCCTTGGGCCAGCACCATCATGGTGTCGGAAAGGGCGTTTACAGGGCGAACTACGCGGAACATCACAACCCAGAAGGCCAGTGCGCCGATACCGGCAACGATGGCAAGTACGATCCAGGAAAGCGTCATGTTACCTGTGGCGGTGGAAACTGCGTCTTCATTCAGGCTCCGGGACAGATCACTGGCATATTGGCTCATGGCGCTTACAGGGCCAATGGCGTCTTGGGCCAGGTTGATCCAATCGCTTGGTGAAATACCGTAATCAGCGATTACGTTGCCTTCAAGGTCCATTTCTGCTGCGTCTGATGCGTCATAGATAGCGAAACGTGTTTCCTCAAACTCTGCAAAGAAGACATCCTCGATCTTTTTCAGCATCGCTTCGATTTCAGCTTCCTTGGTGCCTTCTTCGGCGACGGCAAGGCTGTTAACGATGCCTTGAACCTGCTCCCATGCTTCCTTGCCCTGGCCCACATATTGGGCATTCAGTGTTTGCATGGCTGCGCGGATTTGGGAGCCGGAGACGATGCTGCCGCCAAGGGCTGCGGATTCGCGGGTGGCATACTCGATCATCGACCAGAGATTATGCTTCAGCTGAATAACTTTCGAAATCCGGTCGTCGCCAAAGTCATAGTTATTTTCAAGGATCGCGCGCAGATCGGCTGCCGTCTCAATAACATCGTTGATGGCATTGGTGACATCGCGCCCCCGAAGTTCTCGGTCAGAGGAAATCCTGTCCAAATCCGCATCCAGCTGAGGACGCATTGCCATGTAGCTTTCATGCGCTTTGAAAAAGGCCGTCTTCGCCGCACCAAAACGCTGGTTGACGGAGGCGAAGATCGTCTCGTTGCCTGATGGGTTGTCAAATTCAGGAACATCCGGCAGGCGTGTCTGGATTTCGCTGAACGCACTGTCGATATCTTTACGTTGTTCAGCAATCTGAGTCGGGAAGAAGTCATCGGCTTCGGTTCTGAAGCCATAGGCCGTATTTGCAAGGCTGCGTTCATCCGCAAGGGCAAGCTTCAGTGTCGATATGCTGTCGATCAACTGGTTCACTTCCATCGCGTTTTTTGCGCGAGCGCTGTTGTCCGAGGCATCAAAAATCCGCCCAACCGTCAGCCAGATGATCATCGCCATCAATATAGCGGTCACAAACAACAGAAGGTTGCGAATGCTGAAAACTTTGCCTTGGGTAAGGCTTTGAAGCACGTTGCTGGAATCTTGCGCGGCCATTTTTAAACTGCCCCTCTACAAATCAGAGAACCCGACTATGAAAATTTAAGCTAAACCAATCCGATTCATTGCATATCACAGTTAATGAACCTTAAAGGCTTTGCCTGTTTTGGATGAAAAATGAATTCACCCTTCCCCCGTATGCGGATAGTAACGCCAATATTCTTGTTATCAATAGCTGCGTTCGATAAAAAGGCGGAGATTTTAAGGATTTAAGCGCTTCTTATGCCCAAAGGCGGACGTGAATGACCGGATTCGATGCCATAATCATTGGTGGTGGTGCCGCGGGCCTGATGTGCGCGCGTGAGGCTGCGTCCCGTGAACGCAGGGTTGTGTTGCTGGAACACAACAAGGCGCTTGGCGCAAAAATTCTGATTTCAGGTGGCGGGCGCTGTAATTTTACCAATGAGGATGCGGGTCCGAACGCCTACATCAGTCACAATCCACATTTCGCCAAATCGGCGCTCAGCCGGTATACCCAATGGGATTTTATCAGCATGATCGCCACTCATGGTGTGACCTGGCATGAAAAGACGCTGGGACAGCTTTTTTGCGACCAGGGCGCGGGCCGTATCCTGAAGGTGCTGACAGATGAATGCCACCAGAACGGCGCAAAGATACTCACCGGAACAAAAGTTGAGAAAGTTTCATTGGATGCCGGAACGTACCGCGTGGCCACAACAGCGGGAGAGTTTGAGGCTCCAAGCCTTGTGGTCGCGACAGGCGGGCTGTCCATCCCCAAAATGGGCGCAACAGGTTTCGCCTATGATATTGCCAAGCAGTTCGGGCTGGAAGTAGAGGCCCCAGAAGCGGCGCTTGTGCCTTTCACCTTTTCGGATGCAGACCTCGATTTCATGAAGCCGCTCGCAGGTGTGGCCGCAGACGCTGTCGTGTCGTGCGGGCGGACGAGCTTTCGCGAAGCCCTTCTTTTTACTCACAGGGGCCTGTCAGGCCCTGCCATCCTGCAGATTTCCAGCTATTGGCATCCGGGTGAGGCTGTCACCATCAACCTGCTGCCCGACCTTGGAGATAGCTTTGACTGGCTGCGTGCAGCGCGGGACAGTCGGCCGAAGACGGCGCTCAAGACGCTTTTGGCGGAGAAGTTACCGTCGCGGCTCGCTGAGGCCATCGCTTTAGACTGGCCAGGCCCGCTTGGCAGCCTGTCGAACAAACAGTTGCAGGCCATCAGTGACCGCTGCAGTCGATGGCACGTGGTGCCCAGCGGCACTGAAGGCTTCAAGAAAGCCGAGGTCACACGTGGCGGCATCAGCACCAGCGAGCTCAGCTCCAAAACCATGGAAGCCAAAAAGCAACCGGGGCTCTATTTCATAGGCGAATGCGTGGATGTGACCGGTTGGCTGGGCGGCTATAATTTCCAGTGGGCCTGGTCCAGCGGCTGGGCGGCGGCCCAGTATCTTTGAGAATAGCGCGGTTCACCGCTGTCAAACTGTCCGAAAACGAACACAAACTGTGTTCGAATACGGACAGGCTTTGGTCTCTGGATTGGCGTAAAAAGTATAACCCTTTTGTTTAAGAACAATAAAGTTTGAAAATTATTAATATAGTTTGAAAATAAATTCATATATTTAGAATAAAGAATGAAAATTAATGTCGCTTCTGATACTCTTCCAAGCGGAGGAGGCAGGTATCATGGGGCGCTACCGACAACTCAAGTCACTGTTCCCCGTCAGGGCTTATGGGGCCAAAGAAGGCAATTGCATAAGAGAGGATTTTGATTTCATTTGAAGTGACGTAAGGAACGAAGAATGAAAGCTAAATCCTCTAGTTCAAAAAGTGGCAAGTCAGCCGCAGATCAAACAGTTAAGAACATCCGCCGCGCGACGCGGAAGATTTATTCGGCCGAGGAGAAGATCCGGATTGTCCTTGAGGGGCTGAGCCGCGAGACATCGGTTGCCGAACTGTGTCGCCGGGAAGGCATCGCGCAGAGCATGTATTACAAATGGTCGAAGGAATTTTTGGAGGCCGGCAAGCAGCGCCTGGCAGGCGATACAGTGCGTGCAGCCACCAGTGACGAGGTAAACGACCTAAGGCGGGAAGCCAGGGACCTGAAGGAAGTGGTGGCGGAGCAAACCCTGGAGATACGGCTACTTAAAAAAAGCGTGGTCGGGGATGGGGGGTACGAAGAATGAGATACTCTGCATCTGAGAAGCTTGAGATCATCCGCACTGTCGAACAGTCACATCTGTCGGCACGTCAGACACTGGACAGGATAGGCATTCCACGCACGACTTTCTACCGCTGGTATGACCGGTATCTGGCCAGTGGCTTTGATGGTCTCAATGACCGGCAGCCGCACCCTGGCGAAGCCTGGAACCGCATCCCGGATCATATCCGTAAACAGGTGCATGATATGGCACTGGACGAGCCAGAACTGAGCCCGAGGGAACTGGCCGTAAAGTTCACGGACAGCAAGGGCTACTTTGTGTCGGAAGCCAGCGTTTACCGCATGCTGAAAGCCGCAAACATGATCACCAGCCCGGCCTATGTGGTGATCAAGGCTGCGGACGAGTTCAAAGACAAGCCGGCGCGCATTAACGAGCAATGGCAGACCGACTTTACCTACTTCAAGATCAAAGGCTGGGGCTGGTATTATCTATCCACGATCCTGGATGATTACAGCCGTTATGTGATCAGTTGGAAGCTTTGCAGCACCATGAAAGCCAAGGATGTGACAGACACAATTGATCAGGCGCTGAATGCTTCTGGCTGTCATGACAAAGCTGCCATGCCCCGCCTGTTATCAGATAATGGTTCGTCCTATGTGGCAGAGGAACTGGCGGACTTCCTGAAGGCCAAGGGCATGGGGCATGTTCGCGGCAGGCCATATCACCCGCAAACACAGGGCAAGATTGAACGCTGGCACCAAACACTGAAGAACCGCATTCTCCTGGATAACTATTATCTACCCGGTCATCTGGAACATGAGATCGGCCAGTTTATCCACTACTATAATCACGAGCGATATCATGAAAGCCTGAACAATCTGACGCCTGCAGATGTCTACTTCGGGCGGGGCCCAACCATTCTGGACAGAAGGAGAAAAATCAAACAACAAACCTTAAGACAACGAGCCTTGCGACATCACGCAAAGGCTGCTTAACTTAAAACAAGATATGAGATCAAAACCTCTCTTATTTTAAGCGCCTACTGGTAACAATTTATCTGACGACGGACA
>NZ_LRUB01000026.1 GCF_001550065.1 Kordiimonas lipolytica | reverse complement strand
TGTTCCCCGTCAGGGCTTATGGGGCCAAAGAAGGCAATTGCATAAGAGAGGATTTTGATTTCATTTGAAGTGACGTAAGGAACGAAGAATGAAAGCTAAATCCTCTAGTTCAAAAAGTGGCAAGTCAGCCGCAGATCAAACAGTTAAGAACATCCGCCGCGCGACGCGGAAGATTTATTCGGCCGAGGAGAAGATCCGGATTGTCCTTGAGGGGCTGAGCCGCGAGACATCGGTTGCCGAACTGTGTCGCCGGGAAGGCATCGCGCAGAGCATGTATTACAAATGGTCGAAGGAATTTTTGGAGGCCGGCAAGCAGCGCCTGGCAGGCGATACAGTGCGTGCAGCCACCAGTGACGAGGTAAACGACCTAAGGCGGGAAGCCAGGGACCTGAAGGAAGTGGTGGCGGAGCAAACCCTGGAGATACGGCTACTTAAAAAAAGCGTGGTCGGGGATGGGGGGTACGAAGAATGAGATACTCTGCATCTGAGAAGCTTGAGATCATCCGCACTGTCGAACAGTCACATCTGTCGGCACGTCAGACACTGGACAGGATAGGCATTCCACGCACGACTTTCTACCGCTGGTATGACCGGTATCTGGCCAGTGGCTTTGATGGTCTCAATGACCGGCAGCCGCACCCTGGCGAAGCCTGGAACCGCATCCCGGATCATATCCGTAAACAGGTGCATGATATGGCACTGGACGAGCCAGAACTGAGCCCGAGGGAACTGGCCGTAAAGTTCACGGACAGCAAGGGCTACTTTGTGTCGGAAGCCAGCGTTTACCGCATGCTGAAAGCCGCAAACATGATCACCAGCCCGGCCTATGTGGTGATCAAGGCTGCGGACGAGTTCAAAGACAAGCCGGCGCGCATTAACGAGCAATGGCAGACCGACTTTACCTACTTCAAGATCAAAGGCTGGGGCTGGTATTATCTATCCACGATCCTGGATGATTACAGCCGTTATGTGATCAGTTGGAAGCTTTGCAGCACCATGAAAGCCAAGGATGTGACAGACACAATTGATCAGGCGCTGAATGCTTCTGGCTGTCATGACAAAGCTGCCATGCCCCGCCTGTTATCAGATAATGGTTCGTCCTATGTGGCAGAGGAACTGGCGGACTTCCTGAAGGCCAAGGGCATGGGGCATGTTCGCGGCAGGCCATATCACCCGCAAACACAGGGCAAGATTGAACGCTGGCACCAAACACTGAAGAACCGCATTCTCCTGGATAACTATTATCTACCCGGTCATCTGGAACATGAGATCGGCCAGTTTATCCACTACTATAATCACGAGCGATATCATGAAAGCCTGAACAATCTGACGCCTGCAGATGTCTACTTCGGGCGGGGCCCAACCATTCTGGACAGAAGGAGAAAAATCAAACAACAAACCTTAAGACAACGAGCCTTGCGACATCACGCAAAGGCTGCTTAACTTAAAACAAGATATGAGATCAAAACCTCTCTTATTTTAAGCGCCTACTGGTAACAATTTATCTGACGACGGACATTTTGATCATAATGAAACCGAAAAAAACCTGTTTGTTGGGCAGTCCAAAAACTCAAGTACACCGTTTGCGATTTCAGACTGGTCCGCAAAATCCTCCATGCCTCAATCAAAATGGGAAGCAATCGTTAAGGAAAAGATTAACAAATGCAACATGGTGATCGTCCTTGTCGGAAAGACAATGGCGAGTGCTACCGGCGTTGCGAAGGAAATTTCCATGGCGATCGACCAAGATGTACCTGTGTTTGGTGTTTACGTTGACGGTGCCAATTCAAATAGCAATCTCCCTAAAGGACTTCAGCGAAATCGTACAATTGTATGGACCTGGGATAATGTAGCCAGTGCAATTGATCAAATGATGACTGAAGGCAAAAACAGATAGGAGAAAGTGATGCGCAAGGCACTTGTCATCGGCATTGATGATTATGAAACCATGCCGCTGAACGGCTGTGTGAATGATGCAACAAAGATTGCCTCTCTACTGGAGACCCACGGGGACGGATCCCCGAATTTTGCAGTCAGACGCATAACCAGCAACGATGATGAAGATGAAGTCACGACTGCAGCTCTCACGCATTCTCTTGAGGAACTCTTTTCCGGTGAGGCGGACACAGCACTATTCTATTTCGCAGGCCACGGCATTATTGATCCTCTTGCAAATCAAGGATTTCTTGTAACCGTAGATGGTCACAAACCTAATTGGGGCCTCTCACTTAGCACGATCCTAACAATGGCCAATAGAGCCCATCCTCGGATCAAAAGCAGCATCATTATTCTAGATAGTTGCCATTCGGGTTTCGCCGGTGAGTTGCAGGGGTTAGCACAAGGCGGTGAAATTTCAGCTATTGGCAATGGTGTTACAATCTTAACGGCATGTGATCGGGCCGGTACAGCGGCGGAAGATCCAGCCAATTGCCATGGAACATTTACCTCCCTCCTGTTAGATGCGCTTAACGGAGCGGCCGCAGACATCAGAGGACGGATTTCTCCTGCCTCGATATATAGCCATATCGACCAAACGCTTGGAGTATGGGACCAAAGGCCCATTTACAAAGCAAATGTTAGAACATTCATGTCGCTCAGAGACGTGCCGCCCAAGGTATCTCTGGATGTGCTTAGGCGGCTTCCAATCTACTTTCCAAATGCAAATGATGTATTTGCATTAGATCCTTCCTTCGAACCGGACCGTGGTGAATTCGCCCAAGAGCTAACTCACATCCCTGTCAACGAAGATAACGTCCGAATCTATAAAGAATTGCAACAATGCAGCTACAACAGTCTAGTTCGGCCCTTAGATCAACCCCATATGTGGCATGCCGCCGTCCACGCCACTGGCTGCCGCCTGACTGCGACGGGTGCCCATTATCGCAAATTAGCCGAGATGGGGCGTATATAAGCGATCCTACGCATATAGATAAAACACAGCAGAAAGGGTGATAGGTGCCTGTTTTTATCAGTTATCGACACAATGACCTAGAAAAAGCATTCGCGATTTCCAGACGACTTCAGAACGAAGGCATAACAGTTTATTTGGACAAACTAGACCAAGAGTCATAGACTACATCGGACATTACAGCCTTGATAACCAAACGTATTATGCAGTGCACCCACCTTCTGGCCATTGCATCTCAAACCACTGTGCAATCTTGGTGGGTACCGTTTGAAATAGGCGAAGCGACCATAGTTGACAGGCGCATAGCGACATTTAAGATCGGCCAAACAGACTTGCCCGACTACTTACGTAAGTGGCCCATTATGAGCAGAGAGCCTCATCTGGACTTATTCATAAAGGCTTACAAGGCCGAACAAGTCGGTAGTAGCATCCGCCGTCTGCGTGAGGCCTTGGGAGCAGGCACCGGCGCACTCACGGCTGACCGTTTTCACACGGAACTTAAGCAAAGCATTCGGCGTGGGTACTAAATGGGGATTTTCCAGGGAGCGCGTGGCGGCGCCTTAAACGGTTGGCGCCGTCGCGCATTAGTCCAATGTCAGAACGAAAAGTAAAAGGCAATTGGAGCACCAAAGCACTTACGCCTATTGGCTGGTTCGCCATTTTTTGGTTTTTTTGAACGGCATTAAAACTAAAGAAAATTGCCGTAAAGTGATTTGGCCCACTAAAATGAGAACTCTTTATTCCCTAATACACCACACGAAAATAGGTTAGAGCCAAATGAGGCTACTTCACAAGCTGATGATATTCAGATGATCGGCAAGAAATTGAGCAGTTTTGTTGGAAATACTCGAGTTTTGCTTTTTATTGGCAGCCAATTTGGGAACCCAACACCTCCGCCAAGATTTTTTATTATCGCCGCACTGGACTATGTGCAACCTAGCTAACACTAACAGGACCGGCGGGGCTTAAGACCTAAAGCCATATTGACTCTGTTAACATAGGCACATATATACGGGCTTCAGATAAGGACTCTTGTGTGTTTAGAATAATCGGATCATTGCTGTTATTTTCGATATTTGCGCTTACTTTGGTGCAGGCAGCAGAATCTGTTAGCATCGTGCCTTCTGTTGAACATGATATCGTCTATATTGCTGACGATAATTCTAATCCTGATGCGGCTGAAGAGACACCGCTTCACTGTGTTCATTGTCATGCCGGTCATTATAAAATCCCCACTCAGACATCAAGCACCTATCAATGTGTACACGACAACCAAAATCCGTTCTTAAGTGCTGGTGACCCTTATAAATCTCCTTTGTTTGATATCGTTCGTCCTCCTCGAGGATAACTCCTGATCTAACCTAAATTTTTTTGTTGTGGCGCTACATGGCCCACAGCCTAGTTGGACTATGGAGTTTCGGAATGAAACCGATATACATAGCGCTCGCATTAGTGAGCGCCTCTCTACCTGCGTATGCGCAGGAAAAAAGTGGTGAAAATTGGGGAAAAAACCTAATTACCTTCACCCACAGGCTACCGCAAGTGCAGGCCTTAAAAGAACGTCTATCTGCTGCCAATTATGACCGTACAGCGAAGAGTGCACTCTTGTATAACCCTACGGCATCTTTTGATGTTGTGAACGAAGACACCACAAACTTTCAAGTTGGCATTAATCAAACGCTTGACCTATTCGGAAAACGGCAGATGCGGCGTGAATTTGGTACAGCCCAAGCCAAACTAGCGAAACAATCCTTTGAAGTTGCTTACCAAGACTATCTAGCTGACGTTTTAGTTGGGCTTTCTGAATATGAAGCGGCTAGACTGCAGTTGGTACTTGCCGAGAAGCATGCATCTAATCTGCAAGCTTTAGCTGACCTTACAAAAAAACGATTAGAAAATGGTGATCTAGGCAATGCGGATGGGACGTTGGCGACCCTTGCGCTATCGTCAGCATACCCGACAATTGCTGAAGAACGTACAAAGTCTATAGAAGCCCAAGCCCGCTTAAAGACCTTATTGGGCAGTAGCTTTGCGGACTTCACCACTTTGCCAAACCAAGTAATTTGGCGAGACAGCGGGTCAATTGATACAGACATCCTTTTAGCAGAGTCTCCAAGGGTACGTGAGGCCTATGAGCGGTATCAGGTTGCGAGAGCAGCGATTGGGATTGCGAAGAAAAATCGAAAAGCAGACCCAACGGTGGGTGTTGTGGCCGGCAGAGATGGCGGTGCCGCCCTCGTTGGAGTGAATGTTTCGGTACCCCTCAATATTAGCAAATCCTTCAAGGCCTCTGAACAAGCGACAAGCCGGAGATCCCTGGCCGCAGAAATGGACTATCGTCAAATACAACAAGCTATAGGTGCTGAATTAGAAGGTACACTGTTAGCCTGGCGGGAAAATACGAGGCAACTTGACTTATACGATAATTTGACCGGCGCGGCGCCAGAAGAGGGTCTCAAGCTTCTTAAAGCCCGCTGGGAAATGGGAGATATGAGTACCGCCGAGTTCCTACTCGCTCTAGACCGTTGGCGCGAAAGCGTTGCCGCGGGCATCAAGCTCAGAGCACTTCAGCGCCGCAGTCTCGTTACCTGGCTTCGCACTTCGGGGCAGGTAAAAGACTGGCTAGGCCGTCACTAAAAAGAAATCAAGGAATACCTTATTATGAATACGAACGTAAATTCTCCAATTACGGCGCTAATGCTTGGCATCTCTTTGCTAACAGTTAACTCAATATTATCATTCCCTGTTGATGCATCCGCTGCCGACCAAGTTAGTCTCGGAAATGCAGACGGGTTGGACAATGGCTACAACCCCGATGAACAAGACAAACCTGGACACGATGATCATGATGATGAAGATGATCACGGAGATGACCATGATGACGAAGATGATCACGGAGATGAAGGTGACCATGGTGACGAGGAAGAAGGCTTAATCGAGCTATCCCGTAGCCAAATGGCCGCAGCGAACATATCGGTTGGTACATTGTGGCTGCAAAATGTTCCAGATCAACTTTCCGCCCCGGGCGAAGTTCTCAGTGATGCTTACAGCAACTGGAAAGTCAGTGTGCGTACGCCATCGCTTGTTAAGGCACGACACATAGCACTCGGCTCCAGAGTTAAAGAAAACGATCCAATTGCAACACTATTTAGCGAAGAAATGGCGGTCGCTCAGTCGAGTTTTCTAGTTGCTCGCGATGAATGGGTGCGAGTTCAGGCTCTGGGGAAGGCTGTCACTGGCAACCCGAGGTTTATTCAGGCGGAACAATCGTATTTAGCGACAAAGGCGAAACTGAACATTCTAGGAATGAGCGCTTCGTCCTTGAACAAAATCGATTCTACCGGATTTGTACCCAGCATGGGTGAATATGTCTTAACCGCTCCTACCGAAGGCATTGTGTTAAACGATTCCTTCGTGCAGGGCGCATGGGTAGAAACGGGTACAGAGCTAGCTGAACTGACCAACGAACGACAGCTTTGGATCGAAGCTAAGATTCCAGCTAGTCTTGGCGAGACCATTACGGCAGGGGAAAGTGCTCTTATTGAAAGCGATGGTGGCGAATTTACTGCTCGAGTTATCCAGCAAGCACATATAGTTGATCATGAGACACGTACGAGGGTCATCCGCCTGATAGTCGAGAATCCCGACGAAAAATTGCATCCTGGGCATTTCGTAAATGTAAAATTCAACCTCAGTAGTGGTGGACCAGCTCTCGCTGTTCCTGAAACAGCCTTAATGCGGTCACAGGATGGCGACTGGCAGGTTTTCGTGGAAGAAGACACTGGGCAATTTAGAGCGCAGGAGGTGGCCATTGTACGCAAAACTTCAAGCTTAACTGTGATTGAAGGCATTGATGCTGGTAGCCGCATTGCGCTTACCGGTGCGTTTTTTCTGGCATCTGAGCAGGCTAAAGCCGGCTTCGATATTCATGGCCACTAGGGAGAAGCTCGATGTTAAATAGTCTTATTGATCTCTCGGTACGCAACAGGTTGTTAATTGTTCTCGGCCTAGGCGCATTCCTGATAGCGGCGATTTTTATGATTCCGCGTCTAAATTTGGATGCATTTCCTGATGTGACTAATGTCCAGGTGTCGGTCAATACCGAAGCGCCGGGACTGGCGGCATTAGAGGTGGAACAGTTAATTACTTTCCCTATCGAATCCGTTATGTACGCGTTACCAGACGTAGCTGAAGTGCGTTCAATATCAAAGACAGGACTCTCAATAGTCACGGTAGTTTTTGAAGAAGGAACTGATATCTATTTTGCTCGTCAGCTAATTGGGGAACGGCTACAAGCGGCACGGGAGCTTATACCTGGCGGTATTGGAGTGCCGGACATAGGTCCTAACACTTCAGGCCTTGGTCAAGTATATCAATATCTTTTAAAAGCGGATCCCGATAGCGGCGTTGATATTACTGAACTCAGAAGCCTGAATGACTGGGTTGTCCAGCTTCTTTTGATGCCAATTGACGGCGTGACCGAAGTATTGTCCTTTGGCGGCGAAGTCCGGCAGTATCAGGTCAATCTCGATCCCAATAAATTATTAGCCTTCAATCTGTCGATTGAGGAGATTGAAGGCACAATTGAAGCAAACAACCGCATCGCAGGTGGTTGGTATATGGACAGGGGTCAGGAGCAACTGGTGATCAGGGGAACCGGCTGGCTGGCCTCTGGCGAAGCTGGCCTCCGTAATATTGCCGATATGCCTATCAAGACCATAGACGGTGTGGTCATTAAAATCGGAGACGTTGCACAGGTTGGTTTTGGCGGCGAAATTCGTCAAGGAGCAGTCTCGCTTACTGAGCGGGATGAGAGTGGCAATATTCAACAACTCGGTGAAGTGGTGACCGGTATCGTACTCAAGCGGTTAGGTGCCAACACAAAGGCCACTATTGACGGCATTCAAGAACGCCTTCCCATAATCCAGGGGGCGTTGCCTTCCGGTGTGACAATCGAATCCCTTTATGACCAAGCGGATTTGATTACCAAAGCCGTTGATACAGTCGTCGAAGCGCTTCTATTGGCATTTGTATTCATCATTGTCATTCTAGCTCTGTTTTTGATGAATTTGCGTGCCACGGTTTTGGTCCTGCTATCGATTCCGCTTTCGATTGGTTTGGCGCTTATCGTGATGTCTATGATGGAACTCTCGGCAAACTTAATGTCCCTTGGAGGCCTAGCTGTCGCCATCGGCATGCTTGTTGATGGTTCTGTGGTTATGGTCGAGAATATTTTCAAGCATCTTACACAGAGCAATGGAGATAGCAAAGGAGGCTATGAGCTTCGCGTCCAAGAAGCCGGTCGCGAAGTTGCAAGGCCCGTATTTTTTGCCGCCCTGATAATATTGGTGGTCTTCACACCCATGTTTACGTTTGAAGGCGTGGAAGGCAAATTATTTCAACCCATGGCGATCAGTATTATGGTCGCAGTTTTTGCTGCGGTAGTTGTCGCGCTACTGGTTGTCCCAGCGCTTGCCACTTTTATGTTCCAAAGAGGCGTTAGTGTTAAAGAAAGCCCCGTGCTTCGGCCAATAGAGCGAGGGTATCAACGGTTGCTTCAATGGGTACTCGGCAGGCGATCTGTTGTCATTACAAGCGCAGCAGCTTTGTTTATTGGAGCAATGGCTAGTACGCCGTTTATTGGAACAGAGTTCGTCCCTGAGTTGGAAGAAGGCACTATCAATATACGTGTAACCTTAGCTCCGTCCTCTAGCCTGGAAACAGCCCTAACATTAGCCCCCAAATTGGAAAAAATTCTCGTCGATAATTTTCCTGAGGTTACCTACACGCTAAGTCGAATTGGACGCGCGGAAATTGGTGGGGATCCAGAACCTGTCAGCAACGTTGAAATCTATGTTGGTTTAAAGCCTGTATCAGATTGGGAGACGGCGTCAGACCGCTACGAGCTGCAAAGAAAAATGCAGGATCAACTTTCAGTACATCCAGGGCTTTTATTCAATTTCTCCCAGCCCATCGCAACACGCGTAGATGAACTGCTTTCTGGCGTTAGGGCTCAACTTGCTATCAAACTATTCGGTCCTGACCTCGATACCCTGGTAATGAAAGGACGTGAAATTGAGCGCGTTGTAAAAGGAGTGCAGGGCACCCGCGGCGTCGCACTAGAGCAAGTGAGCGGAGAGGCGCAGCTAGTTGTTTCGCCGAACCGAGAAAAACTATCCCGCTATGGACTCGCTGTTGGCGACGTTATGAGCCTGGTGGAAAAGGGCCTGGGTGGTACAGCAGTAGGGCAAGTTATCAATGGCAATGAACGGTACGACATTTATGTTCGAATTGATGAAGTTTATCGAAACAATGAAAGGACTATTGGAGATTTACGTCTCACAGCTCCAACTGGGGCAATACTCCGGCTTGCTGATGTCGCGAAAGTCGAAATCAAAGATGGCCCCGCACAGATTAGGCGTGATGACGTCCAACGCCGGATCGTGATTCAATCAAATGTTGAAGGTCGTGATATGGGCTCGGTTGTAGCAGACATAAACACGGCGATCAGTGAACAGATAGAATTGCCAACCGGCTACAGCGTGACAATTGGTGGACAATTTGAAAGCCAGCAACGAGCACAAGGTCGTTTAGCCCTCGTGGTTCCTGTTTCAGTTTTACTAATTGCTTTGCTGTTGTACTTCGCCTTCGGTTCAATTGGGCAGGCACTGTTAATCTTGGTGAATGTCCCGCTTGCCCTTGTCGGCGGCATTTTTGCGCTTCTTCTTTCTGGTCAATATCTTTCAGTACCCAGTTCAGTCGGCTTTATTACGCTCTTCGGTGTTGCAGTACTGAATGGTGTGGTGCTTGTGGAAAGCATTAATGGATTGGCAAAAGGTGGCGTTGCCATGGGCGAGGCGGTGTTTAGAGGAACAGTATCCCGCTTACGCCCGGTTTTGATGACCGCCCTTACTTCCGCCCTTGGCCTTATTCCTATGTTGCTTTCGGATGGAGTGGGTGCGGAGATCCAGCGACCATTGGCAACAGTTATCGTTGGGGGCCTGTTTAGTGCGACTGCACTGACGCTACTCGTCCTCCCATGCCTCTATCCCGTGTTTTCTAAACGGATCCTGGCCGCAGATTAGGCTGTCTAAATAGATACTTTGAGCGCGGCTGAAAAGTCGCGCTCAGATCAAACGATTATCCTTCCTGGAGACTGAAATGGCGAACCACTCTCATCCCCACGAGCATAACGGCAAGCTAACCATAGCGGTGTTGATCAATATTCTACTTACTGTCGCACAAGTGATCGGTGGTATGCTTTCGGGAAGCCTGTCACTCATTGCGGATGCCCTTCACAATTTGAGCGATGCTGGTGCTTTAGTTGTTGCAATTCTAGCTCGGAAAATTGGCGCAAAGCCAGCAACCCCATCTATGACATATGGATATAAACGGGCGGAAATTTTGGGAGTTGTGATTAACAGCACTACACTTATTCTAATCGGACTTTATCTGGTTATCGAGGCTATCGACAAATACCTTAATCCTATACCTATCGACGGTTGGATTGTTATCTGGGTCGCTGGTATCGCGCTTATAATTGACGTTTTAACGGCAATACTGACATACAAATCCGGCGCCAGAAATAACATGAATATTCGAGCTGCATTCATACATAATGTGTCAGATGCTATGGCGTCTGTAGCCGTTATTTTTGCTGGCGTTCTCATAATATTTTACGATCTATATGTAGTAGATGTAATAGCTACAATTGGGATATCTCTTTACGTAATATTTCATGGATGTTTACTGCTCAAAAAAGCAATCAAGATATTAATGCAAGCGGTACCGGAGGGGCTAGATATAAAGGTCATGCAGAATGAGCTGGAAAAACTAGATCATGTGAAATCTGTTTCACATATTCATGTTTGGCAACTGGACGAAAACAAGTTGTTTTTTGAAGGGCATGCGCAGATTGCCGGTAACATAGAAGAAACTAAGAAGTTAATGCGATCACTTTTAGAAACGCAGTTCAAAATCACACACTGTACTATTGAAAGTACTGAATAAAAGGAAGCTATTCAGGAATGCCTTTTGAGACAATCCAAGCAAGTCGATTGTCAATGTGGCTCCGCAAGGCATATTCAACAACTGCATTCTCAGATTTATAGTTTGCAGGACGGTACCGAATGTCATTCGAATGGTTGAAATTTCTAAAGCGTTATGTCTCGCAGTGAACCTAGGTACGATAATCGAGCCACTTCGCCTGGAATAATGGGCTGTTCAACGGGCCTCCTTGTAACTTCAATTAATAATCACTTGCAGAAAGCAGCTTGGGATGATAGCTGATGTGATTAATAACGCGAATAATTATCAAGACCCGAAGGAACACTCAATGAACCGCAGTCTTCACACCACCGCAGCAGTGGTTGCACTCATGGCAGGCGCCTCCCAAGTCTACGCGGCCGACAATGCGATTTCTGACCATGCCGAAATGGACCTAATCGACATCGCAATAGAGCGAATTCAGGTAATCGGTAAGACAACCGATCGTAAGCATGTGATCGGTTCTGCAACTCGCCTCAGCGCCGAAGACCTTGAAATTTTTAAGTACCAGGACATCAATAGAGTTCTACGCCTTGTGCCTGGCGTCAATCTGCAAGAAGAGGATGGTTATGGGTTGCGGCCAAACATAGGCCTCCGCGGTTCGGGCGTCGAACGCTCGGCTAAAATTACTTTGATGGAAGACGGTGTATTGATCGCGCCAGCCCCCTATGCATCGCCCTCTGCCTACTATTTCCCGACGGCAGGAAGAATGGAAGCTATTGAAGTTCGTAAGGGTTCTGCAGCTGTCAAGTTTGGACCCCGTTCAGTTGGGGGAGCTATCAACCTCGTCAGCCGTTCAATACCAGAAGGTTTTGGCGGTTTTGCTAATTTAAGCATCGGCAGTGATGGACTGCGTACACTTCATGGAGTTGCTGGCGGTACAGGCAAAAATATTGCGGGTGTCGTCGAAGTGTTCGACAGTAACAATGATGGTTTTAAGAGCCTAACAAATGGTTCTGACACTGGTTACGATATAGAAGACTATCTGGCCAAACTCCGTTTATTTACCGACGAAAATGCAGCGGTACAACAGGCTCTTGAGATTAAGCTTACCAAGACCGATGGTGACTCGAACGAAACATACCTTGGCCTGACCGATGCGGATTTTGAGGCTGACCCCTTTCAACGCTATGTCGCTTCTGAGCTGGACAATATTGATACGGAACATGAACAGGTTCAAATCACCCATGAGTTGCAGTTAGAAAGTGGCTTGGAGTTGGTAACGACGGCCTACCGAAACGAATTTAAGCGTGACTGGTTCAAGTTTCATGACTTGAAGAATACGGTTAGCGAGGGCTGCAACAAAGGGCAGTTCGTCCTGGATAACCCTGTTGCTTGTTCAACGGAACTGTCCTGGCTGAGAGGGAATGCGGACAGCGCTGAGGGAGCTATTCGGATCCGGCATAATGCACGGTCCTATGTATCAAAAGGTATACAATCCGTCATTGCAATTCCATTCACCTCGGGTGATTTAGTTCACGATCTGGAGATATCCGCTCGCTATCACAAAGACTATGAAGACAGGCTGCAATATAACGAGCAGTATACGGTAGTTGGAGGCAGATTGCAGTTTGCTTCGGAAACGAGCCTTGGCAGTGCGGGCAACCGGCTAGTGAGTGCTAACGCTTGGGCGTTTTACGTTCAGGACACAATTAGTTTTGGCAAATGGACTATTGCACCGGGGATTCGTTTTGAAAGCATCGAACTGAACCGCTCCGACTGGGCCGGCGATGATCCAGAACGCAGCGGCCTCGAAAATGCACGTGAGACCACTAACGTAAACACTTTTGTACCGGGCCTGGGCATTAGATATGAGGTCAATAAAAACCTCACCTTAACAGGCGGTATCTTTAAAGGTTTCAACCCTCCTGGCGCAGGAAACCCTGACGCGCAGGAAGAAAAAAGTCTAAATTTTGAATTCGGCGCCATCTATGACAACAACGGTGCCTATGTTGAAGGAATGGCCTTCTACAGCGATTATTCGAACATACTTGGAACTTGCACCGCAGCTGTTGGTTGCTCCGATGCCGAAATCGGCGATCAATTCAATGGCGGTGAAGCGCGGATCATGGGACTGGAGTTTTTAGCAGGATACACTGCGGCGTTCGATGGCGACTGGGAGCTGCCTCTGTATATAAACTATACGTTTACTGACGCCGAGTTCGGTACGGATTTTGAGGGCAGTTTCTGGGGCGACGTTGTGAGGGGAGACGATTTTCCTTACCTGTCAAGACATCAGCTAACAATGAGCGCGGGCATGAACAATGATAACTTTAGCTTTGTCTTGCAGGCAAATTATGTCTCAGCCACTCGAGTAACCGCCGGATCCGGTGAAATCGCCTCCAGCGATCGTGTTGATGGCCGGGTGGTTTTTGACTTGGCTGCACAGTATCAGGTATCTGAGGCCATCACACTATTCGCGACTATCGATAATCTTTTTGACAAAACCTACTCGGTTGCGCGTCGCCCGATAGGCCTGCTACCTGGCAAGCCCCGTACGTGGACCAGCGGTGTCAAATTCACCTTCTAATTATCTAGAATGATAGTAAGAAAGCTTGTCAGGGAGAGGGAAGGTAATAGCTTCCCTTTTGCTGCGAACCCCTATGTGGCTGTCAGTCACCTCTTATAATGCAGCGATCCAATTATCAGTTTAGTTAATTACATCGGCAAACTACAGTAACAGGCATTTCACCAGCCTTCTCCAATTAGGCTATCAAAACCAGATTTGATAGATTGGGAAGTGTTATTGGATTGTTCTGGGTAGTGTGCCTAAAAAGAAGGCGAGTGTTACATTCAACACGTCAGCAGTTCAACTGGTAACCAGTATGGGGAAATTTCTATTAGAACTTGCTAATATATTAGCTTAAGAGCTACGGAGATAACGCCTAAGAAAATCAATATTGATGTAAAGTTTATGCTTGACCTTCCGGTAACTGGAATAACTAAGCTCATCTACTTAAACAAGGACTCAACTAACGAACAAAGAGAAGTGCGCATCTGTGTCTAAAAGTGCCTTCAATTCATATCTGAAGCTATCCGCTGCCGTAGTTCTAGGAGCAATTTTGCTGTACCTGTTATGGTCGGCCGAACAAACGAATAAATTTGTTGTAAAACTGCAGCCAAATAACCCCCAAATCATTGAGATAGGCAAGAGGATTTATGAAGAACAGTGCGCGGCCTGCCACGGTGCAAATCTCGAAGGTGAGCCAAACTGGAAACAGCGCAAGCCAAATGGCCGAATGCCTGCACCACCTCACGACGCTTCTGGTCATACATGGCACCACCCTGAACAAACATTATTTGCCGTAACAAAGTTTGGACCCGCAGCAATGGCCGGAACTGGTACTTATAAAAGCGACATGCCAGCATATGAAGATACACTTACTGATGAAGAAATAGTCGCCGTTCTGTCATTCATTAAAAACAGATGGCCAGCTGGCATTCGACAACGTCACGACGAGATGGAGCGTAGAATTGCTGAAAGTGGTCAATGAAGATCAGGTTTTAAAAGAGGGTAGCCAAGTCCAGCAGACCGAGCCACCCTTCAAAGCTATTTCTAGTGAAGATCGACCAGCGAGTCTAAAATAGCACATTCAGACTTGCCGTCGGCGTTGCACCTTTTTGTCATGTCACTGAGCTGGTCATGAAGGTTTGTCAGGTGTTCAATCTTCTCTTCAATACGCTTCAGATGCTCTGTGGTAAATTCTTTAACGGCAGCGTTGCTGCGATTGGGATTCTGGTAGAGTTCCAGAAGAGTTTTGCTCTCAGCAAGACTGAACCCCAGGTCTCGGGCGTTTTTTACCAGCGCCAGAGCTTGGACATCGCTTGGCCGGAAATAGCGAAATCCATTATCCGAGCGCAGTGGCGCGACCAGACCAATATCTTCATAGTATCTGATAGTCTTTTGGGGCAGTCCGACAGACGCGGCTGCTTCCCCAATTTTCATAACGGCATTCATCACTAAACCTCAAGAATAAGTGTCGAATACCTTGAACCCTTGTCCAGACTATATACTAAAGAGTTTGGTTCGATAAGCTTTTTTTTGGTACTGCTTGACGTAAGTCAAACACAAGATTACTCAGTTGGGGTCTCCTGCATGTAAGGAGAGGTAGGGTTGTGAGCCTGCTAAAACACATTCTGTTCCTTTTATTGATTGTCGCCCTCGCGGTTACACCAGGAACAGTGAGTCATGAGGTGGAAGCCTCAGACTCACCGGCTATTGCAACCTGCGCTACTGATTTTGGCGATCTCCTGAGCCAACTAGGCCAGGCTAGTGCGAACGTGAACAGTGATCAAATAAGCAAGGCATTTTGCGGTCACTTTACCGTCGATCTCGACCATACAGCAGACGCAAGCAGCAACGAGATGGTGCATTCAACCCCCCTCTTTTTTGCTCAATCTAATCCGTTGGCAAATGCTGACTTGTTAGCAGAAACACTTATTTTGCCAGTTGAGCAGCAGCTCCACTCCCTTCACCCAGAAGTCGCTCCCCATCCCCCAAAAGCATAGCAGCCGAGGTCGGCTGCCCGCGCCTTTATGACACCTTGAACCCTTTCTATGAACCGGGCAAGGGCGGCTAACAGGCCTCATCTGACTACCTAATAATCATAATCACGTTATTTTGGGAGAATTGCTATGAAAGCAATTTCTTACTGGGGTATCGCCGCGACTATGGCAACTGCTGTAGCCACTTCAGGCCTTACCGCACCTCTACATGCACAGGATGCAGATGAGGTAAAACTTCTTGAGCGATTGAATTCACTTGAGAGCGAAATTCAAAAACTGAAAGAACAACTTAAGGAGACTAAGAAACAAGCTGCTGATACGAAAAAGGTGGCTGAAAAGGCAGAAAAAAAAGCTGTTAGCGCTATAGCGGCAAAAGATGTTGTGAGAGCCAATAGCTGGCACCTGGCCGGTTATGCTGATGTGGGAATTGAATTTAGTGATGGTGAAAACGCCGACACCTTTACAAGTGGCAAATTCAATCCTGCCTTCCATTTCCAGTTCAAAGACATTGTACTTTTTGAATCAGAGTTTGAAATTAAGACCTCAAACACCGGCGAAACCGACATTGCGCTTGAATATAGCCAGCTTGATTTCCTACTCCATGACAATGCTGTTTTAGTTGCCGGTAAATTTCTTAGTCCCGTAGGGCAGTTCCAAGAAAGACTGCATCCCAGTTGGATCAACAGGGCGACCAACGCCCCGGCTGGTTTCGGGCACGGTGGTATCCAGCCTCTTAGTGAGGTTGGTTTGATGCTGCGTGGCGGGGTACCCATTGGTGAAAAGTTATTTACCTATTCGGTTTCTCTCGGGAACGGCCCAAGAGCGGGCCATGACGGAGTCGAGCTCGAAGGTTTTGGCCGCGATGATAATTCCAACAAAGCTCTTAGCGGCCGCCTAGCTTTTTTCCCATTCGACAACCTGGAAATTGGTGGCTCATTCTTGACGGCCAAGATCGCGCCTGAAGCCGAAGAAGAGGGCGACGGTCACGATGATGAGGTAGAAGTCGAGGATGACCATGATGACGCCGAAGAGGTAATTGCTGACGTTGCACAAAGCGATTACGACCTTTGGGGCTTTGATATGGCCTATACCGGAGGCAACTGGGATATCCGCGCCGAGTATCTAACCGCCGATCTGAAAGGATTAGGTGGTGACGACGATCACGGCGATGCACCAGAACCCATTTCATGGGAGGCTTGGTACGCGCAAGCTGCTTACCGTTTGTCTGGCGTGACTGATTCGGCCTTCATTCATAAGCTCGAGCCGATGGTTCGTTACGGACGCTTTACAGCAGAGGGTGACCACGAGCTGGAAGATGAACTCAGCGAGAAGAGATTCAATGTTGGCCTGAACTATTGGGTCAGTCCTTCTGTGGTCGTCAAGACAGGCCTCGAATTTCGTAACTACCTCGCTGAACACCGAGAAGACGATACTCGCCTTCAATTCCAGCTCTCTTACGGTTTCTAAATATAGAAAGGAGAATGACAATGCGAAAAATTAACGCAATGCTACCATTTCTGGCGATAGCCGGGTTCGTTGGTTTCCTTAGTTTTGGAGCAGCAACTGCGCAGCAGACAAAGGAAAAAGTAGATCCTCAACAGTTTGCGCGAGGCGCAAAAGCCTGGGCAAAAACCTGCGCTCGCTGCCACAACATGAGAAGTGCACAAGATAACTCTGACGAAGAATGGCATGTCGATGTCACTCACATGCGAGTACGCGGAAATATCCCTGGCGACGTAGCGCGCGATATTGAAGCGTTTCTACGCGCTAGCAACAAATAGGGGCTGCATATGAGAACCTATTTATCAGTGGCATCTGCATTGGCCCTAAGTCTTGGTTCTACCGTTCATGCGAACTGTCCGTCGTCAGATAAATTGTTACCAGTAGGCGCTTAAAATAAGAGAGGTTTTGATCTCATATCTTGTTTTAAGTTAAGCAGCCTTTGCGTGATGTCGCAAGGCTCGTTGTCTTAAGGTTTGTTGTTTGATTTTTCTCCTTCTGTCCAGAATGGTTGGGCCCCGCCCGAAGTAGACATCTGCAGGCGTCAGATTGTTCAGGCTTTCATGATATCGCTCGTGATTATAGTAGTGGATAAACTGGCCGATCTCATGTTCCAGATGACCGGGTAGATAATAGTTATCCAGGAGAATGCGGTTCTTCAGTGTTTGGTGCCAGCGTTCAATCTTGCCCTGTGTTTGCGGGTGATATGGCCTGCCGCGAACATGCCCCATGCCCTTGGCCTTCAGGAAGTCCGCCAGTTCCTCTGCCACATAGGACGAACCATTATCTGATAACAGGCGGGGCATGGCAGCTTTGTCATGACAGCCAGAAGCATTCAGCGCCTGATCAATTGTGTCTGTCACATCCTTGGCTTTCATGGTGCTGCAAAGCTTCCAACTGATCACATAACGGCTGTAATCATCCAGGATCGTGGATAGATAATACCAGCCCCAGCCTTTGATCTTGAAGTAGGTAAAGTCGGTCTGCCATTGCTCGTTAATGCGCGCCGGCTTGTCTTTGAACTCGTCCGCAGCCTTGATCACCACATAGGCCGGGCTGGTGATCATGTTTGCGGCTTTCAGCATGCGGTAAACGCTGGCTTCCGACACAAAGTAGCCCTTGCTGTCCGTGAACTTTACGGCCAGTTCCCTCGGGCTCAGTTCTGGCTCGTCCAGTGCCATATCATGCACCTGTTTACGGATATGATCCGGGATGCGGTTCCAGGCTTCGCCAGGGTGCGGCTGCCGGTCATTGAGACCATCAAAGCCACTGGCCAGATACCGGTCATACCAGCGGTAGAAAGTCGTGCGTGGAATGCCTATCCTGTCCAGTGTCTGACGTGCCGACAGATGTGACTGTTCGACAGTGCGGATGATCTCAAGCTTCTCAGATGCAGAGTATCTCATTCTTCGTACCCCCCATCCCCGACCACGCTTTTTTTAAGTAGCCGTATCTCCAGGGTTTGCTCCGCCACCACTTCCTTCAGGTCCCTGGCTTCCCGCCTTAGGTCGTTTACCTCGTCACTGGTGGCTGCACGCACTGTATCGCCTGCCAGGCGCTGCTTGCCGGCCTCCAAAAATTCCTTCGACCATTTGTAATACATGCTCTGCGCGATGCCTTCCCGGCGACACAGTTCGGCAACCGATGTCTCGCGGCTCAGCCCCTCAAGGACAATCCGGATCTTCTCCTCGGCCGAATAAATCTTCCGCGTCGCGCGGCGGATGTTCTTAACTGTTTGATCTGCGGCTGACTTGCCACTTTTTGAACTAGAGGATTTAGCTTTCATTCTTCGTTCCTTACGTCACTTCAAATGAAATCAAAATCCTCTCTTATGCAATTGCCTTCTTTGGCCCCATAAGCCCTGACGGGGAACA
>NZ_LRUB01000025.1 GCF_001550065.1 Kordiimonas lipolytica | reverse complement strand
ATGGCTAAAGAAAAGTTTGAACGTAATAAGCCGCACTGCAACATCGGTACTATTGGTCACGTTGACCATGGTAAGACGACGTTGACAGCTGCGATCACGAAAGTTCTGGCTGAAGCATACGGCGGTGCAGCTGTAGACTTCGCGAACATTGACAAGGCTCCAGAGGAGCGTGAGCGTGGTATCACGATCTCTACTGCACACGTTGAGTATGAGACTGAAGCACGTCACTATGCGCACGTTGACTGCCCAGGTCACGCTGACTATGTGAAGAACATGATCACGGGCGCGGCTCAAATGGACGGCGCTATCCTGGTTGTTAACGCAGCAGATGGTCCAATGCCACAGACACGCGAGCACATCCTGCTTGCTCGTCAGGTTGGTGTACCAGCGCTTGTTGTGTTCATGAACAAAGTTGACCAGGTTGACGACGAAGAGCTCCTCGAGCTTGTTGAGATGGAAATCCGTGAGCTTCTGTCTGAGTATGATTTCCCAGGCGACGATATTCCGATCGTAGCTGGTTCTGCTCTTGCAGCTCTCGAAGGTCGTGACGACAACATCGGTAAAGACAAGATCATCGAGCTGATGAAAGCCGTTGATGATTACATCCCACAGCCAGAGCGTGCTGTTGACGGTGCATTCCTGATGCCTGTTGAGGACGTATTCTCCATCTCCGGTCGCGGTACTGTATGTACTGGTCGTGTTGAGCGCGGCATCGTGAAAGTTGGCGAAGAGATCGAGATCGTTGGTATCCGCGACACTCAGAAGACAACTGTTACTGGCGTTGAAATGTTCCGCAAGCTTCTTGATGAAGGTCGTGCGGGCGACAACATCGGTGCGCTGCTGCGTGGTGTAGCTCGTGATGACGTTGAGCGTGGCCAGGTTCTGGCACACGTTGGCTCGATCACGCCACACACCAAGTTCACTGCCGAGACTTACATCCTCACTAAAGAGGAAGGTGGTCGTCACACGCCGTTCTTCGCGAACTACCGTCCACAGTTCTACTTCCGTACAACTGACGTGACCGGTAATGTTGAACTGCCAGAAGGCACCGAAATGGTAATGCCTGGTGACAACGTGAACCTGACTGTTGAGCTGATCGCTCCGATCGCCATGGATGAAGGCCTCCGCTTCGCAATCCGCGAAGGTGGCCGTACCGTTGGCGCCGGCGTTGTAGCTAAAATCATCGCGTAAGCGACAAGAACTCGAAAGTGGGCCGGCCTGTTCGGCCCATTTTCTTGCGCGGGTTCCGAGTTTTGAGGTTGCCCCGCTAAGCCATTTTAAAAATGGCAAAAAAAGTGCTTGCATGCTGGGGGTAGGGGCGTTAAACCGCACCCCTCACGAGAAGCGCTTATGGCTTTAGGGGCGTAGCTCAGTTGGTAGAGCACCGGTCTCCAAAACCGGGTGTCGGGGGTTCGAGTCCCTCCGCCCCTGCCAAGCCGGAAGAGAGAGCAGCTGCTTTTGAGTGCTGAATTGATAAGGTTTTGAAAAGCCTGCGCTTTATAGGCTCTAAGCGCGGGCTTATGAGCTAGAAAGAAGGACACACTATGGCGAAGACCACCCCGGGTGAATTTGTCCGCCAGGTACGGCAGGAAGGGTCCAAAGTGACCTGGCCGACGCCTAAAGAAGCGGGAATCACCTCTCTTATGGTGTTTATTATGGTTGTGATCATGGCTGTGTTCTTCCTTGGCGTGGATTTTGTTCTGAACGCCGGTGTGCAATACCTGCTGGGTCTTGGAGGTTAATGTGAGCAAGTCTCGTTGGTATATCATTCACGCCTATTCGGGCTTTGAGAAGAAGGTCGCTGAGGCCATTAAAGAGCAAGCCGTTCAGCAGGGCCTGGACGCGCTGGTGGACGAAGTGATTGTTCCGACCGAAGAGGTTGTTGAGGTCCGCAAGGGCAAAAAAGTAACGTCCGAGAAGAAATTCTTCCCGGGCTATGTGCTGATCAAGATGGTTCTGACGGACGATACGTACCACCTGGCCAACGGCCATGCGAAGGTAACGGGCTTCCTTGGGCCACAAGGTCGGCCTTCGCCGATTTCGGATGCAGAGGCTGCTCGCATTCTCAACCAGGTTGAGGAAGGTGTTGAGCGCCCACGTCCGAATATCGTTTACGAGATTGGCGAAGAAGTGCGCGTGACCGATGGTCCGTTCGCATCCTTCAACGGTACTGTCGAAGACGTGGATGAAGACAAGGCGCGCCTGAAGGTGTCTGTATCGATCTTTGGTCGGGCGACACCGGTTGAGCTGGAATACACCCAGGTCGAAAAAGTTTCTTAAGAATTCTGGGGCTAGCTGCCCCGGATGAACCGCGCGGAAGGCCAGCCATTAGCCGTACCGCGCACCCTAAACGGGGCCTGAAGCCCCATGTTGTTTTTGAAAGGGAAATGAAATGGCAAAGAAGATTTCTGGCTATCTGAAGCTTCAGGTGCCTGCAGGTCAAGCAAACCCGTCGCCTCCAATTGGCCCGGCGCTTGGTCAGCGTGGCATTAACATTATGGAATTCTGTAAAGCGTTCAACGCAAAAACCCAGAAGATGGAACCAGGCCAGCCTTGCCCAACCATCATCACGGTTTACGCTGACAAAAGCTTTACGTTTGACATCAAGACCCCACCAGCAAGCTACTTCCTGAAGAAAGCTGCTGGCCTTAAGTCTGGTGGTTCCGAGCCTGGCCGTGCTGTTGCCGGTTCTGTCACCAAGGCACAGGTAAAAGAGATCGCGGAAGCGAAAATGGTGGACCTGAGCGCCAACGATATCGAAGCAGCAATGCTGATCATCGAAGGCTCCGCTCGTTCCATGGGTCTGAAGGTAGAGGGCTAATCAGATGGCGAAAACTGCTAAGCGTATGCAAAAAGCTCTCGACGGTATCGACCGCGAAAAGCTTTACACCGTTGAAGAAGCTGTTGCCGAGCTGAAAGCTCGTTCCAAAGTGAAATTCGACGAAACGATCGAAGTTGCTATGAACCTCGGTGTTGACCCACGTCACGCTGACCAAATGGTTCGCGGCGTTGTATCCCTGCCACACGGCACGGGTAAGACGATGCGTGTTGCTGTGTTTGCTCGCGATGCGAAAGCTGAAGAAGCAAAAGCAGCTGGCGCAGATATCGTTGGCGCAGAAGACCTGATGGAAGACATCCAGAAGGGCAACATGGATTTTGACCGTGTGATCGCAACGCCTGACATGATGGCTGTTGTTGGTCGCCTGGGTAAGGTGCTTGGCCCTAAAGGCCTGATGCCGAACCCAAAGCTGGGCACTGTTACACCGGACGTTAAAGGCGCTGTTGAAGCGGCTAAAGCGGGCCAGGTTGAATACCGCGTTGAAAAAGCCGGTATCGTGCACGGCGGCGTTGGCAAGGCCAGCTTCGACGAAGCTCAGATCATTGAAAACGCCAAAGCGTTCATCGGTGCGGTTGTTAAAGCCAAGCCAACCGGCGCAAAAGGCACTTACGTGAAGAAAATCGCGATGTCCTCTTCCATGGGCCCAGGCCTGAAGATCGACACGTCTGCGATCGACGCGTAATTGAAGAATTTGTGCCGTCTCGAACGGGGCGGCACAAACATGCAGGCGGATGTTTTGCCTGTGTGAGAGTACTGTCCGAGATTACAGGTGCTCTGAAGTGTGTTGCTAGTAGTTGACCTTCAGGGTTTAAAACAATCGGTCGTCGCGACGCCGAGGCCTGTATGAGATGGGTATTAGGAATTATCAGCTTCGTGAGTTGATAGCCGCGGTTCCTACAGGATTGGGTGTGGCCCATCCTGCGCCCTGGACAGGGTAGCGTATCCGGGAATGATGCTTCGGCATGAGACGCGGATATATGGCTCAAATGAAACGGAGGCTGACCCCGAAGTTTGGGGAAGGTTTCCAAAGTCGGAGACGAGAAAAGTGGAAAGAGCCGAAAAGCAGGATCTGGTTGCATCCATGCATGAGGTATTCTCGAACGCCGCGACTGTCGTAGTTGTACACTATGATGGCCTGAGCGTTGCTGAGATTACTGCACTGCGTGCGCAAATGCGTGAAGTGGGTGCTTCTTTGAAAGTAACCAAGAACCGGCTGACTCGTCTTGCGCTCAAAGGTACTGAATACGAAGGTATTGCTGATCTGTTTACAGGTCCGACGGCAATTGGTTTTGCTGACGACGTTGTAGCTCCAGCCAAAGTCCTCGCTGAATTCGCCAAGAAGAACGAAAAACTTCGTCTTGTTGGTGGCAGCATGGGCTCTACGGTTCTGGACGAAAGCGGCGTTAAAGCACTGGCCTCTATGCCATCGCTGGACGAGCTTCGTGGCAAACTTGTGGGTCTCCTGCAAGCTCCTGCCCAGAAGGTCGCCGCAGTTACGCAAGCCCCAGCGGGTCAATTGGCTCGTGTATTCGGTGCTTACGGCAGCAAAGACGCAGCTTAAACACAAAATGGGTGGTGCCCGGATGGTCGGACGCTGCCTAGACTTTTATGCAATGTGACATGTAGTACCTCGACTGTAGGACTACGAAATTGGAGTAATACAAATGGCTGACCTCGCGAAGCTTGTAGAAGAACTTTCTGGCCTGACTGTTATGGAAGCTGCTGAGCTTTCCAAGATGCTGGAAGAAAAATGGGGCGTATCTGCTGCTGCTCCTGTAGCTGTTGCTGCTGCTGGCGGTGCTGCTGCTGGTGCTGAAGCTGCAGAAGAGAAAGACGAGTTTGACGTAATTCTCGCAGACGCTGGCGACAAGAAAATCAACGTGATTAAAGAAGTACGTGCAATCACTGGTCTGGGCCTCAAAGAAGCTAAAGACCTGGTTGAAGGTGCTCCTAAGCCAGTTAAAGAAGCTGTGTCGAAAGACGAAGCTGAAGAGCTCAAGAAAAAGCTCGAAGCTGCTGGCGCGAAAGTTGAGCTCAAGTAATTTCTTGAGCCACTTGATCCCGGGGTCGGGAGCGAAATTCGCTCCCGGCCTTTCGGCGTCCTGAGGACCTAAGGACATAAAAATCAGGTCCCGTCTTGGGTGAAATGCCCAAAAGATTTGGATTTTCAGGAGTTTAGGGTAAGTTGTTCACCCTAGACCCCAATTGGCAGCTGGACCAGGGCCTTCGAGTACTCAGGCTTTGGCGGCACAACTAAAGGAACGAGGGCGAAGCATGGCGACTTCATTTACCGGTCGTAAGCGCGTGCGTAAGGACTTTGGGCACATTTCCGAAGTGACGCAAATGCCAAACCTCATTGAGGTTCAACGGCGGTCCTATGACCAGTTCTTCAAGCCTGGCGCAACAGAAGAAGAGCGGCTGACTTCCGGCCTTGAGAAAGTTCTCAAGTCGGTTTTCCCAATTCAGGACTTCTCAGCTACTTCATCGCTTGAATATGTCAGGTATGAACTGGAAGCACCGAAATATGATGTAGAAGAATGCCAGCAGCGCGACATGACCTATGCCGCACCGCTGCGCGTGACCTTGCGCCTGATCGTATTTGAGGTTGATCCAGAGACAGAAGCCAAGTCCGTTTTGGACATCAAAGAGCAAGACGTCTACATGGGCGACCTGCCACTGATGACCGACAACGGTACGTTCGTGATCAACGGTACCGAGCGGGTGATCGTTTCCCAGATGCACCGTTCGCCTGGTGTATTCTTCGACCATGACCGCGGCAAGACGCACAGCTCCGGGAAATTCCTGTTTGCAGCGCGCGTGATTCCTTACCGTGGTTCCTGGCTCGACTTCGAGTTTGATGCAAAAGACATCGTCAACGTACGGATCGATCGTCGCCGCAAACTGCCTGCGACGTCCCTTCTTTACGCCCTTGGCATGGGTGCAGAAGACATTCTGCACTATTTCTACAACACGGTTTCCTACACTCGCACGAAAGGCGGCTGGCGCATGCCATTCATCGCCGAAGCATGGCGCGGTGTTAAGCCGGACTTTGACGTTGTCGACGCCGACAGCGGCGAAGTGATTATTGAAAAAGACAAGAAGGTCACGCCACGTCTGGCGAAGAAGCTGGAAAAAGACGGCATCCAAGGCATTCTTGTTCCAGAAGAAATGATCGTTGGCAAATATGCTGCTCGCGACGTGATCAACGAGAAAACCGGCTCCATTTATGTTGAGGCCGGTGACGAGCTTTCCGAAGAGATCGTTGAGGACCTGTCTGCTGCGGGCTTTGACGAGATCGAGGTTCTCGACATTGATGCGGTCAATGTTGGCCCATACATCCGTAACACGCTCAAAGCCGACAAGATCGAGTGCACTGACGGCGCACTGGCTGAGATCTACAAGGTTATGCGTCCGGGTGAGCCGCCAACCAAGGAAACAGCCGAAGCGCTGTTCTACGGGCTGTTCTTCGATCCAGAACGCTATGATCTGTCTGACGTTGGTCGCGTGAAGATGAACATGCGTCTTGGCCTTGACTGCGAAGACACTGTTGGCACGCTGCGCCGCGAAGACATCCTTTCCACCGTCAAGACGCTTGTTGAGCTGAAGGACGGCAAGGGCGAGATCGACGATATTGACCACCTTGGTAACCGTCGTGTCCGTTCCGTTGGCGAACTGATGGAAAACCAGTACCGCATTGGTCTCCTGCGTATGGAGCGTGCGATCCGTGAGCGTATGTCTTCTGTAGACATCGACACTGTGATGCCGCATGACCTGATCAACGCGAAGCCGGCTGTTGCAGCTGTTCGTGAATTCTTCGGTTCTTCGCAGCTGTCGCAGTTCATGGACCAGACCAACCCGCTTTCCGAGATCACGCACAAGCGCCGTATGTCAGCGCTTGGTCCTGGTGGTCTGACGCGTGAGCGCGCGGGCTTTGAGGTTCGTGACGTACACCCAACCCACTATGGTCGTATCTGTCCAATTGAAACGCCGGAAGGCCCGAACATTGGTCTGATCAACTCGCTCGCGACTTACGCCCAAGTGAACAAGTATGGCTTCATCGAAAGCCCATACCGTAAGGTTGTTGACGGCAAAGTGTCTGCTGAAGTGGTTTACCTGTCCGCTATGGAAGAAGGTAAATACACTGTTGCACAGGCAAACGCCGAGCTGACAGAAGACGGCAAGTTCGCAAGCGACCTGGTGTCCTGTCGTGAGGCTGGTGAATTCATCATGTCCACGCCTGACAACATCGACCTGATGGACGTATCGCCGAAGCAGCTTGTGTCCGTGGCTGCATCGCTCATTCCGTTCCTCGAGAACGATGACGCGAACCGCGCACTCATGGGTTCGAACATGCAACGTCAGGCCGTTCCACTCGTTCGCGCTGAGGCGCCGTTTGTTGGTACCGGCATGGAAAAAGTTGTGGCTTCCGATAGTGGTGCCGCCATCGCAGCCCGCCGTACCGGCGTGGTAGAGCAGGTGGACGCGACCCGTATCGTTATCCGCGCTACCGAAGACGTTGACCCTGGCAAGTCCGGCGTTGACATCTACACGCTGCAGAAGTTCCAGCGTTCCAACCAGAACACCTGCATCAACCAGCGTCCACTGGTGAAAGTGGGTGACGAGGTCCTGAAAGGCGACATCATCTGTGATGGCCCATCGACGGAACTCGGTGAACTGGCGCTTGGCCGGAATGCCCTCGTGGCCTTCATGCCTTGGAACGGTTACAACTTCGAGGATTCCATCCTGATTTCCGAGCGGATCGTGAAAGAAGACGTCTTCACGTCGATCCACATCGAGGAATTCGAGGTGATGGCCCGCGACACCAAGCTTGGCCCAGAGGAAATCACTCGTGATATTCCAAACGTGGGTGAAGAAGGCCTGAAGAACCTGGATGAAGCCGGTATCGTTTACATCGGTGCTGAAGTTCACCCAGGCGACATCCTCGTTGGTAAGATCACGCCGAAGGGTGAAAGCCCAATGACGCCGGAAGAAAAACTTCTGCGTGCTATCTTCGGTGAGAAAGCATCCGACGTTCGCGACACCTCCATGCGCCTGCCACCCGGTGTGGCCGGTACGGTTGTTGAGGTACGCGTCTTTAACCGCCACGGTGTGGACAAAGACGAACGTGCCCTGACGATCGAGCGTGAAGAAATCGAACGCCTGACCAAAGACCGCGAAGACGAGCGCGCAATTCTTGAGCGCAACATCTACGGTCGTCTTCAGCCTCTCCTGATTGGCCGCACGGTTACTGCGGGCACCAAAGAGATGAAGAAGGGCACCAAGATCACCGAGGAAGGCCTCGCTGAACTGAAGCGCATCACCTGGTGGGATATCGCCGTTGATGACGATAGCGCCATGAGCGATATCGAAGCACTCCGCAAGCAGTTCGACGACAGCAAAGGCCAGCTCCAGCGCCGCTTCGACGAGAAGATCGAGAAGCTGCAGCGTGGTGACGAGCTGCCTCCTGGCGTTCTGAAGATGGTTAAGGTCTTCGTTGCCGTGAAGCGCAAGCTTCAGCCTGGTGACAAGATGGCAGGCCGTCACGGTAACAAAGGTGTTATCTCGCGCATTCTGCCACAGGAAGACATGCCTCACCTTGAGGACGGCACGCCGGTTGACGTTGTGCTGAACCCGCTGGGTGTACCATCGCGGATGAACGTGGGTCAGATTCTTGAAACGCACCTTGGCTGGGCGTCTCGTGGTCTTGGCCGCCAGATCGACGGCATGCTTGAAGCATACCGCCACGGTTCGGGCGCTGCGGATGATTTCCGTGCCAAGTTCAAAGAGATCTACGGCGAAGAGCAGTATGAAAGCGATATCGCTGAGCTGACCGATGACCAGATCATCGAGCTTGCCGGCAACCTGACAAGCGGTGTCCCAATGGGCACACCGGTGTTCGATGGTGCTGTGGAAGCCGATATCTGTGAAATGCTGGAGCAAGCCGGCCTTGACCGTTCTGGTCAGGTTCAACTGTGGGATGGCCGTACGGGCGAGAAATTCGACCGTAAGGTTACCGTGGGCTACATCTATATGCTCAAGCTGCACCACCTTGTGGACGACAAAATCCACGCCCGTTCGATTGGCCCATACAGCCTTGTTACCCAGCAGCCGCTGGGCGGTAAGGCGCAGTTCGGTGGCCAGCGCTTCGGTGAGATGGAGGTGTGGGCACTTCAGGCATACGGTGCTGCTTACACGCTGCAGGAAATGCTTACCGTCAAGTCGGACGATGTGGCAGGCCGGACCAAGGTCTACGAAGCCATTGTACGCGGCGACGATACATTCGAAGCAGGTATCCCAGAATCCTTCAACGTACTTGTGAAGGAAATCAGGTCCCTGGGTCTGAATGTCGAGCTGATTACTGGTACCGACGACTAATATTGTGCAGGCCGGGGCTTATGCCTCGGCCAGCCCACCTGCGGGTGGGCGGAGTTTTGGAAGGCGAAGCGGGGCTCCTTGAGCAGAAATTGCCCCGACAGCGAATTAAGAGAGACGCCGGACATGAACCAAGAAGTGATGAAATACTTCAACCCGAACCAGAAACCGGAGACGTTTGATCAGATCCAGATCTCGATTGCGTCGCCGGAGCGGATTCGTTCCTGGTCTTTTGGTGAGATCAAAAAGCCGGAAACCATCAACTATCGGACGTTCAAGCCCGAGAAAGATGGTCTTTTCTGTGCCCGTATCTTTGGCCCTGTGAAGGACTATGAGTGCTTGTGCGGCAAATATAAGCGCATGAAGTACCGTGGCATCATCTGTGAGAAATGTGGCGTTGAGGTCACGCTCTCGAAGGTGCGCCGCGAGCGTATGGGCCATATTGACCTGGCTGCTCCTGTAGCCCACATCTGGTTCCTCAAGTCGCTCCCAAGCCGGATCGGTCTTGTGCTGGATATGACGCTGAAGGATCTCGAGCGCGTTCTGTATTTCGAATACTATGTGGTGATCGAGCCAGGCCTGACGCCGCTGAAGCAGTTCCAGCTGTTGTCTGAGGACGATTACTATCGTGCGCAGGACGAGTATGGCGAAGACAGCTTCACCGCTGGCATTGGCGCTGAAGCGATCCGCAAGCTTCTGGAAAGCGTTGATCTTGAAGACGAGCAGGAAAAGCTTCTGAAGGAACTGGCTGAGACCAAGTCTGAGCTGAAGCCCAAGAAGATCGTTAAGCGCCTCAAGGTAATCGAGAGCTTCATCGAATCCGGCAACCGCCCTGAGTGGATGATCATGACCGTTGTGCCTGTGATCCCGCCAGAGCTGCGTCCGCTCGTACCGCTGGACGGTGGCCGCTTCGCGACTTCCGACCTCAACGACCTTTATCGTCGTGTGATCAACCGGAACAACCGTCTGAAGCGCCTGATTGAACTGCGCGCGCCAGATATCATCATCCGGAACGAGAAGCGTATGCTTCAGGAATCCGTGGATGCGCTGTTCGATAACGGCCGTCGTGGCCGTACCATCACTGGTGCCAACAAGCGCCCACTGAAGTCCCTGTCTGACATGCTCAAGGGTAAGCAGGGTCGTTTCCGTCAGAACCTTCTCGGTAAGCGGGTTGACTATTCCGGTCGTTCCGTAATCGTGGTTGGTCCTGAGCTGAAGCTGCACCAGTGTGGCCTGCCGAAGAAGATGGCGCTTGAACTCTTTAAGCCGTTCATCTATTCGCGCCTCGACAAGAAAGGCATCGCGACCACCATCAAGGCCGCGAAGAAGCTTGTTGAGAAGGAGCGCCGTGAGGTTTGGGATATCCTTGATGAGGTGATCCGCGAACACCCAGTGATGCTGAACCGTGCCCCAACACTGCACCGTCTTGGTATCCAGGCGTTCGAACCTGTACTGATCGAAGGTAAAGCCATTCAGCTGCACCCGCTTGTGTGTGCTGCCTTCAACGCTGACTTCGACGGTGACCAGATGGCCGTTCACGTGCCACTGTCCATCGAAGCCCAGCTTGAAGCCCGCGTGCTGATGATGTCCACAAACAACATCCTCAGCCCAGCGAACGGCAAGCCGATCATCGTTCCATCCCAGGATATCGTGCTTGGTCTCTACTATATGACCAGCCTGCGCCAGGGTGACATTGGCGAAGGTAAAGCCTTCTCCTGCATGGACGAAATCCAGTTTGCACTGGACGCCAAATCCATCACGCTGCACACCAAGATCAATGCCCGTTTCGAGCTGATCAACGACAAGGGTGAACTTGAGACCAAGCGCGTTGAAACCACGCCTGGCCGTATGATCCTTGCGCAGCACCTGCCGAAGCACCCGAAAGTGCCATTCAGCCTGATCAACCGTCGTCTCGGCAAGAAAGAGATTTCTGAAGTGATCGACGTGGTTTACCGCCACTGTGGTCAGAAGACGACTGTTCTGTTCGCTGACGGCATCATGGGCGAAGGCTTCCGCCGCGCATGTGCCGCTGGTATCTCCTTCGGTAAAGACGACATGATCATTCCTGACGCCAAGGAAACGCTGGTTGAAGCCACGCGCGACATGGTGAAGGAATATGAAGAGCAGTATCAGGATGGTCTGATCACCCAGGGCGAGAAATACAACAAGGTTGTAGACGCCTGGGCGCAATGTACCGACAAAGTGGCAGACGCCATGATGAAGGAAATGGAGCGCACCGAGGTTGATGAGAACGGTCGTGAAACTGATGTGAACTCGGTATTCATGATGGCCAACTCTGGTGCGCGGGGTTCTGCGGCTCAGATGAAGCAGCTTGCCGGTATGCGGGGCCTGATGGCCAAGCCGTCTGGTGAGATCATTGAAACGCCGATCATCTCGAACTTTAAAGAGGGCCTGTCGGTTCTTGAATACTTCAACTCCTCGCACGGTGCCCGTAAGGGTCTGGCGGATACAGCCCTGAAGACGGCAAACTCAGGTTACCTGACCCGTCGTCTGGTGGACGTAAGCCAAGACTGCGTTGTGATCGAAGAGGATTGCGGTACCGAAAACGGTATCACCATCACGGAAGTATCCGAGGGCGGCGACGTTCTCGTGCCGCTGAGCGAGCGTATCCTTGGTCGCTGTTTGTCAGTGGATGTGAAGCACCCTGTGTCCGGCGAACTGCTGTTCCCGGCTGGTGAGCTGCTTGACGAAGCCAAGTCTGACGCGATCGAGACTGCCGGCATTGGTGAAGTGAAGATCCGTTCGGTTCTGACCTGTGAAACCAAGGGCGGCACATGTGGCAAGTGTTACGGTCGTGACCTGGCCCGCGGTACGCCTGTGAATATGGGTGAAGCCGTTGGTGTTATCGCCGCTCAGTCGATCGGTGAGCCTGGTACACAGCTGACCATGCGTACCTTCCACATCGGTGGTGCCGCAACGGTGAACGCTGAATCCGCTGTTGAATCGTCCGCTGACGGTAAGATCAAGATCGAAAACCGCAACGTGATCGAAGACAGCAAAGGCCGCAAGGTTGTGATGAGCCGGAACATGGAAGTCATCGTTGTTGACGATGAAGGCCGTGAAAAAGCCAAGCACCGCCTGGCTTACGGTTCGCACCTGTTCAAGGACGAAGGCCAAGAGGTTGTTAAAGGCGAGAAACTCGCTGAGTGGGACCCATACACCGTTCCGATCATCACAGAGCAAACTGGTACGGTTCGCCTGGTTGACCTGATCGAAGGCGTGTCCGTGAAGGAAATCGTAGACGAAGGTACAGGTATCGCGTCCAAGGTTGTGACCGACTGGCGTTCCGCGCCAAAAGGTGCTGACCTGCGTCCACGCATCACGCTTCGTAACGAGAACGACGAAGTTGTCGAACTCGCCAACGGTACGGAAGCACGCTACTTCCTGTCTGTGGATGCCATCCTCTCCGTTGAGGACGGCAAGCACGTACAGGCTGGTGACGTAATCGCCCGTATCCCGCGTGAAGCTGCGAAAACCAAAGACATTACCGGTGGTCTGCCACGGGTGGCTGAGCTCTTTGAAGCCCGCCGTCCGAAGGACCACGCGATCATCGCTGAGATCGACGGTATCGTTGAATTTGGCCGCGACTATAAAAACAAGCGTCGCATCTCTATCCGTCCACGCGACGAAGAGGGCGAGCCAGTTGAATATCTGGTACCAAAAGGCAAGCACATTGCCGTTCAGGAAGGCGACTTCATCCAGAAGGGTGAATACCTGATCGACGGTAACCCTGCACCACACGACATTCTGCATGTTATGGGTGTTGAGGCGCTGGCCAACTATCTGGTGAAAGAAGTGCAGGACGTTTACCGCCTGCAGGGTGTGAAGATCAACGACAAGCACATCGAGGTGATCGTTCGCCAGATGCTGCAGAAGATCGAAATCACTTCCTCTGGCGACAGCACGATGCTGCTGGGCGAACAGGTTGATCGCGAAGAGTTCGAAGAACAGAACGCGAAGCTTGAAGCTCAGGGCAAACTGCCAGCCAAAGGTCACCCGATCCTTCTTGGTATCACCAAGGCGAGCCTGCAGACCCGCAGCTTCATCTCTGCCGCGTCGTTCCAGGAAACGACCCGCGTCCTGACAGAAGCGTCTGTTGCAGGCAAGAAAGACCGTCTCGTTGGCCTGAAGGAAAACGTGATTGTTGGTCGCCTGATCCCGGCTGGTACCGGTTCTGTGATGAACCGCCTGCGTCACGAAGCGCACAAGCGTGACAAGATCGCAGAGGCTGCACAGGAAGAGGCAGCAGACCCAATGGCAACTGCCGAAGCCGAGTTCGCCGCAGCAACCGGCACGGAAGAAGCAGCACCGCAAGAGGGTGGCGAAGCTTAAGCTTCTTGCTAAGAATTCAAGGAAAGGCCTGCCGATATCGGCGGGCCTTTTTTTGTATCGGACCCTATCCATCGGGGCTTGAAGCCTGTGCCTGTCGCAGATACTAATGGATAAACGCTTGAAAGGCTTGGGGAGAGGCCAGTGGACAGCCAGACAGTCGCCATAGTTATTCCGTGCTACAATGTCAAACGGCATATCCTAGAGGTTATCGACTCGATCGGTCCTGCATGCCAGCAGATATTCGTCGTTGATGATGCCTGCCCGGAACAGAGCGGCGCCTTTGTCGAGGCGAATTGCACGGATCCCCGCGTGACGGTGCTGAAGCACGCGATGAACCAAGGGGTGGGAGGGGCCGTGGTAACGGGCTATAAGGCCGCTCTAGAGGCTGGCGCCGATATTGTTGTGAAGATGGATGGCGACGGCCAGATGGACCCCGACGAACTGCCGGGGCTGATCCGTCCGCTTGAAGACGGTACGGCGGACTATACCAAGGGCAACCGGTTTCACTCTTTCTATTCGGTTCGGCAGATGCCCAAGGTGCGGTTGTTCGGCAATGCCGTGCTGTCTTTCATGACCAAGCTTTCAAGTGGCTACTGGAACCTGTTTGATCCCACCAATGGCTATACGGCGATCCACCGGGAGGTTCTGTCCCGGATTGAGCTGCACAAGCTGGGCAAGCGTTATTTCTTTGAAACCGATATGCTGATCATGCTGGGTGACCACCGGGCTGTGGTCACCGACGTCCCGATGGAGGCGGTCTACGGGGACGAAGAAAGCGGGCTGAAAATCAGCAGGATTGCCGGTCCTTTCCTGTGGGGCAATATTCGCGGCACCATTCGGCGCATGGTTTATTCCTACTTTTTCCGGGACTTCAACCTGGCGTCGCTCAATCTCGTTTTCGGGCTTTTGCTGATGGCGTTTGGCGGCGTCTTTGGCCTTGTGAAATGGCAGCAGTCTATCGCTGAAGGGGTGGCGGCTACCAGCGGCACCGTGATGGTTGCGGTGCTCCCGATCATTCTTGGCTTCCAGTTGGTACTGTTTTTCCTGAGCTATGATGTGTCGAACACACCGCGGCAGCCGCTGCAGAGCCTGTCGGCACGGCGCCGCAAAAGGCCTGATCAGGCATGAGCGAGGACAGCGCCAGTCGCGCCACAGGTAAAAGCGTTTTCGGCCAGGCCGCGCGCTATATTTTTGTCGGGCCGGTTATCTATGGTTTGGACTATCTTACCTTTGTGCTGATCACCTATCTGGCGACCGGCCAGTATCTGTGGGCCAATGTGGCAGCCAAACTTGTTGGTGCGGGCACAGGCTTCCTGCTGCACAAATATTATACCTTTGCGGGCGTCCATGCACATGCTGGCGCACACCAGGCTGTCAGGTATGGGTTGTTGCTTGGTTTCAATATGGGGCTTGCGACAGCACTTCTGTATCTTGCCGTGCAGATGCTGACGTTCCCGCCACTTGTTGCCAAGGTCGGCGTCGATATTGTCGTGATTGGTTGTTCCTTCCTGATCAGCCGGGCCTTCGTTTTCGCTCACTACAAGGGAGACCAGCGTGATTAGCCGTCTGTCCTTACGCTCTTCCATACTTATCATCCTTGCGGTCTTCCTGGGGGTGGTGGCCGTGACCTGGGTTGGTTTTCTGGCGTCGGACGATGCCACTTATGCCCGTGGAGCTTACGGCTGGATCGAGGATTTTCCCTATGTGGGCGGGCATGGCACCATTCGCATTACCATCACCATTCCTGTGGCGCTGTCGTTCCTGGCGTTCGGCGGTAGCGAATTTGCGTTGATCCTGCCAAGCCTTCTTTATTGCCTTTGCCTTGTGGCGCTCCTTATATATGCGGTCTGGCGCATGGCAGGCCGAGAGGCGATGCTCATGATGGCCCCGCTTCTGGTGACGCTTCCGGTGTTGGTCAGCAGCGCCAGCGTGGCGTCCGTGGATGTGATCGAGGCGCTTTTTGTTGTCGCGTCCTTTCAGTGTTTCCTGATTGCGGGCGAGCGGGAGAAGCGCCTGTGGTGGCTGCTGGGGGCAGGGGGGCTTGCGGCTTTTGGCTTCCTGACCCGGGAAACCACGGTTTTCCTTCTGGTTTATTATGGCCTGCTGTTCCTGATGGGGGCGGTGATTGAGCGGCGGCAATACTGGATTATGGCGGGGGGATTCTTTGCCGTGTGGCTGCAGGAGATACTCTACCTGACCATCATGACCGGCGATCCGCTGTACCGCATGAACATCTCCAGCCATCATGACAGCACCATCGACCGTACAATTGACCTGGCGGGCAATGTGATTGTGCACCCTGTTGTCGACCCCTTGCTGGTGATTCTTCTCAACCAGGAATTCACAATCCTGTTCTGGGTGGCGATCCCGGTTCTTGCCTGGTATTTCCTGAGCGGACGGAAGGTTGCAATGGGTAGTCCACAAGTGAGGTACCTAGCTGGCCTGTGGCTTGGGCTTGCTGCAACCTGGTTTGTGATGGTCGGTGCGGCCACGACCTTGCTGCCGCTCAATCCGCGCTACTTCCTGGTCACCGCACTCGCGGTGTTGCCATCCCTTGCTGTGGCGTATTCAGCGCTTTGCCGTGTCGGCCGCCATAAGGCTGTTGGCCTTTTGCTGATGGCAGCTGTCAGCCTGAATCTGGCGGCGCTCTATATCGAGAACAGGAATTATATCTTCGGGGTCGAGCAGTTTGCTGCCTGGACTGATGCTGCTGACGCGCCTGTCCATGCCGACGCGGAAACCATCCGGCGGGCGATGATCCTGTTAAAGTGGAGCGGAGCAGGGGACAAGGCCTCAGTTGCAGAGGCTCAAGCAGGGGAGCTGGTATTCGTTGACCCCGCGCGGACCCCACACCTGCTTGAGCAGGCAAGAGCTGAAAACTGGCCGCTTGTGTCCAAGGCACATCCGGCGCCAAAGCCCCTGGTGCCGGCAATCAAGGACTCGCGCATTTGGAACTTTTTGCCGGCGCGCCTCCGACATAATCTAGACGGTGGATACGGCTATGTGTATCTCTACCGTCGAGGGGCGGGGTGCAGCCTGACGGAAATGTCTGATCCATCGCAAGAAAAATGCGATAATCCCTAGAATCTTAGCATTTCCTTACCACCCCCGTTTTTTCGTTGACCTGAGGCCCTTTTCGGTATAGATAGCGCACCTCGCCAGAGCTCAGGTGGTAGCCCAAACAGGCTAAACGCTGGGGTTTTCTGGCCTAGGAAAACAGAGTTTGAATTATCATGAATGGCCTCGTCGGAACCAAGTGGTTCACGATGCAGGCGTTTTTGCTGCATGCAAAAGGGGTCATTCGGTAATGGTGACAGAGAAAAACGGCAAGGAATTAAGATGCCTACCATTCAACAGCTAGTGCGGAAGCCGCGCAAAGCGAAGCCAGTGCACAATAAAGTGCCAGCGCTGGAAGCATGCCCACAAAAACGTGGCGTATGTACTCGTGTTTATACCACGACCCCTAAGAAGCCTAACTCGGCACTCCGTAAGGTTGCTCGTGTACGTCTTTCGAACGGTTTCGAGGTTACTTCTTACATCCCGGGTGAAGGCCACAACCTTCAGGAACACTCTGTTGTTCTGATCCGTGGTGGTCGTGTGAAAGACTTGCCTGGTGTTCGCTACCACACTCTCCGTGGTGTGCTCGATACCCAGGGTGTTGCAGATCGTCGTCAGAGCCGTTCCAAATACGGCACGAAGCGTCCGAAGTAAGATTAGAGAAGGATTTAACGCATGTCTCGTCGTCATAGCGCAGAAAAACGCGAAGTACTTCCTGATCCAAAGTTCGGTGATGTCGTACTGACCAAATTCATGAACAGCCTGATGCTGGATGGTAAGAAGTCCGTAGCAGAGCGTATCGTATACGGTGCCTTTGAGACTATCGAAGAGCGCGCCAAGACCGATGCTCTGGCTCTCTTCCATGAAGCACTGGACAATGTGAAGCCTGCTATTGAGGTTCGCTCCCGCCGTGTTGGTGGTGCGACGTACCAGGTTCCTGTTGAAGTTCGCTCCGAGCGCGCTCAGGCGCTGGCTATTCGCTGGCTGATCAGCTCTGCTCGCAAGCGCAACGAAACCACGATGGTTGGCCGTCTTTCCGGCGAACTGTTGGACGCAGCTAACAACCGGGGTGCCGCCGTCAAGAAGCGTGAAGACACGCACAAGATGGCTGAGGCTAACAAAGCCTTCTCGCACTACCGTTGGTAACAAGTTATTAAGTAAGGAACAGGTTCCATGGCACGCAGAACGCCACTTAATCGTTATCGTAACATCGGCATCATGGCACACATCGATGCTGGTAAAACGACGACTACTGAACGTATCCTTTATTACACCGGCCGTAGCCACAAAATCGGCGAAGTGCACGATGGCGGCGCGACTATGGACTGGATGGAGCAAGAGCAGGAGCGCGGTATCACGATTACCTCCGCTGCAACGACTTGCTTCTGGAACGATCACCGCATCAACATCATCGACACACCAGGTCACGTTGACTTCACTATTGAAGTTGAGCGTTCCCTCCGTGTTCTCGATGGTGCCGTAGCTGTATTTGACTCGGTTGCAGGCGTTGAGCCTCAGTCCGAGACTGTATGGCGTCAAGCTGACAAATACGGTGTTCCACGTATGTGCTTCGTCAACAAGATGGACCGCATGGGTGCGAACTTCGACCGTTGCGTGGGCATGATCAAAGACCGCCTGGGCGCTAAAGCTCTCGTTGTTCAGCTGCCAATCGGCGCAGAAGCTGAATACGAAGGCCTGATCGACCTGATCAAGTTCAAGGAAGTACTGTGGAAAGGTGAAGACCTTGGTGCTTCATACGAATATGTAGATATTCGTGACGAACTGAAGGACGACGCTGAAGCTGCTCGCATGGAAATGATCGAGACGGCTGTTGAAGCTGACGAAGCTCTGATGGAAAAGTACCTGGAAGGCGAAGAGCTGACCGAGGAAGAGCTCAAGGGCGCTATCCGCAAAGGTACGACTAAGGGTCTGTTCGTTCCGGTTCTCAACGGTACCGCGTTCAAGAACAAAGGCGTTCAGCCGCTTCTGGATGCTGTTGTTGACTATATGCCTGCGCCAACCGACGTTGACGCGATCCGCGGTGTAGACGCTGACGACCACGAAAAAGAAATCGTTCGTAAGTCTGACGACGAGCAGCCATTCTCGGCTCTCGCGTTCAAGATCATGAACGACCCATTCGTTGGTACGCTGACGTTCTGCCGTATCTACTCTGGTGTTCTCGAAGCTGGTACGCAAGTAACCAACTCCGTTAAGGGCAAGAAAGAGAAGATCGGCCGGATGCTGGAAATGCACTCCAACAGCCGTGAAGACATCAAGGAAGCTCGCGCAGGCGACATCATCGCAATCGCTGGTCTGAAAATGACCACGACTGGTGACACCCTGTGTGCCAACAACAGCCAGGTTATCCTGGAGCGCATGGAATTCCCTGATCCTGTGATCGAAGTGGCTGTTGAGCCAAAGTCGAAAGCAGACCAGGAGAAAATGGGCATCGCTCTGAACCGTCTGGCAGCTGAAGATCCATCCTTCCGCGTTTCTTCCGATGAAGAATCCGGTCAGACTGTGATCGCCGGCATGGGCGAACTGCACCTCGACATCATCGTTGACCGTATGCGTCGCGAATTCAAAGTTGAGTGTAACGTGGGTGCGCCTCAGGTGGCATACCGCGAGAGCTTCGCGAAAGAAGTTGAAATCGACTACACGCACAAGAAACAGTCCGGTGGTTCTGGTCAGTTCGGTCGCGTGAAGATGGTTGTAACCCCAGGCGAGCGCGGCTCCGGCATCACGTTCACCGACGAGATCAAGGGCGGTAACATTCCTCGCGAATACATCCCTGGTGTTGAAAAGGGTGTTAACGACATCGCTGAAGCTGGTGCTCTCATTGGCTTCCCAATCATCGACTTCTCCGTACGCCTGATCGACGGTGCGTACCACGATGTAGACTCCAGCGTTCTCGCGTTCGAGATTGCAGGCCGCGGCGCAATGCGTGAAGCAGCGTCCAAAGCCGGCATTAAATTGCTCGAGCCGATGATGAAGGTTGAAGTTGTGACCCCAGAAGAGTATATGGGCGACGTAATTGGCGACCTTAACAAGCGCCGCGGCCAGATCCAGGGTTCCGAAACCCGCGGTCCGGCTACTGTAATCAACGCAATGGTCCCTCTGGCGAACATGTTCGGCTACGTGAACGAGCTCCGCTCCTTCTCACAAGGTCGTGCACAGTTCTCCATGCAGTTCGACCATTACGATGAAGTTCCTGCAAACGTGGCTGAGGAAATCAAAGCCAAGCTTGCCGGTTAATAAACAAGAAGAACCAAAAAGCTATGGATCCCTTGGTAAATCAAGGGCCGATAGAAAGGTAATTTGAGATGGCTAAAGAAAAGTTTGAACGTAATAAGCCGCACTGCAACATCGGTACTATTGGTCACGTTGACCATGGTAAGACGACGTTGACAGCTGCGATCACGAAAGTTCTGGCTGAAGCATACGGCGGTGCAGCTGTAGACTTCGCGAACATTGACAAGGCTCCAGAGGAGCGTGAGCGTGGTATCACGATCTCTACTGCACACGTTGAGTATGAGACTGAAGCACGTCACTATGCGCACGTTGACTGCCCAGGTCACGCTGACTATGTGAAGAACATGATCACGGGCGCGGCTCAAATGGACGGCGCTATCCTGGTTGTTAACGCAGCAGATGGTCCAATGCCACAGACACGCGAGCACATCCTGCTTGCTCGTCAGGTTGGTGTACCAGCGCTTGTTGTGTTCATGAACAAAGTTGACCAGGTTGACGACGAAGAGCTCCTCGAGCTTGTTGAGATGGAAATCCGTGAGCTTCTGTCTGAGTATGATTTCCCAGGCGACGATATTCCGATCGTAGCTGGTTCTGCTCTTGCAGCTCTCGAAGGTCGTGACGACAACATCGGTAAAGACAAGATCATCGAGCTGATGAAAGCCGTTGATGATTACATCCCACAGCCAGAGCGTGCTGTTGACGGTGCATTCCTGATGCCTGTTGAGGACGTATTCTCCATCTCCGGTCGCGGTACTGTATGTACTGGTCGTGTTGAGCGCGGCATCGTGAAAGTTGGCGAAGAGATCGAGATCGTTGGTATCCGCGACACTCAGAAGACAACTGTTACTGGCGTTGAAATGTTCCGCAAGCTTCTTGATGAAGGTCGTGCGGGCGACAACATCGGTGCGCTGCTGCGTGGTGTAGCTCGTGATGACGTTGAGCGTGGCCAGGTTCTGGCACACGTTGGCTCGATCACGCCACACACCAAGTTCACTGCCGAGACTTACATCCTCACTAAAGAGGAAGGTGGTCGTCACACGCCGTTCTTCGCGAACTACCGTCCACAGTTCTACTTCCGTACAACTGACGTGACCGGTAATGTTGAACTGCCAGAAGGCACCGAAATGGTAATGCCTGGTGACAACGTGAACCTGACTGTTGAGCTGATCGCTCCGATCGCCATGGATGAAGGCCTCCGCTTCGCAATCCGCGAAGGTGGCCGTACCGTTGGCGCCGGCGTTGTAGCTAAAATCATCGCGTAA